>JAWKPB010000025.1:0-366240 GCA_041390885.1 Anaerolineae bacterium
ATGATTGATCCTTTTGACGTAAAATGGATTTCCCACGCAGCGCCGCCTTCCCCGAAACCCCGAATAACTGCACCTTGTTGAACAAATGGTGCTATTGCGTCAAACAGTAGGTCTTCTTGACCCAAAGTTGGGAAAAGATACTCAATAATTTCAATGCCATTATTCGTTGTTTGGCTTCTGAAAGCCCACGCATCAAGTGCCTCTAATAGTGTTTTATGTTTTCGATTCGGTGGCGTTTCAACCCCCGCATACCAACGCTCGACCATTGTGCCAGTTCTAAAATCGTGCCGCCCACCAAGCGCCTGTTTTTCCATCAATGCCGGCTCATACAGGGCGTTTATCGCATCAAGCGACAACTGAATATTTTCTGTGGGGATAACAACATTCTTGAATATGTAGTGTCCAGCATATCCCATTGTCTTCGCTCACTATGCACACGTACTAAGAAACCTTGGCGATCTTGGCGGTTACACTTCTTTGTCTTCTCTCCGCGTCCTCTGCGTCTCTGCGGTTCAAATTCTTGGTGTCTTCGTGGTTCAAACCTCTTGCACCCGTCCCGCCTCGGGCCGCACGAACTTGCCCCAGCCGCGTTCGCCCACCACCTGTCCGTCTACAAACACGGTGCGCCCGTTCACCAGTGTGCGGCACACCTTGCCCCTGAAGGTCATGCCTTCGTAGAGTTTGTCGCAGGCTTTGGCCTGGCTGAACAGCATATCCTGCTGGATCGTAGTGCTTTCGCGCGGGTCATAGATTACGATATCGGCGTCCGCTCCCGCCGCGATCACACCTTTTTGCGGGTAAATGCCGAAACGTTTCGCGCCGTTGCTGCTGATGAGTTGCACTGCCTTCTCAATACTTAACCGCCCGTTGAGCGCCGCGTCCATCATGCCTAGCACTAGTTCTTCCACACCGGGCGCACCCGGCGGCGTGCGCCAGATGTCGGTGCGCGCCCGTTCTTTTTCTTCCACCGTGAACGGCGAATGATCTGTCGTGACGGCCATCAGGCTGCCATCGGCAAGGCCGCCCCACAGCGCGTCCACATCTTCCTGTTTGCGCAGCGGCGGGTTGATTTTGGCGTATGGGCCTACCCGTTCCATGTCGGCTTCGGTGAAAAACAAGTAATGCGGGCAGGTTTCGGCACTGGCAAGCGCCGCTTGAAGGCACGGTAGACATCCAACGTCTCTTTCGACGACAAATGGGCGATGTGCAGCTTCATCTTTGCCGTCTGGTTCAGGCTCATCAATGTCGCCACTGCCAGCGCTTCGACATGTGGTGGGCGCGACTCGCCGTGTGAAGCAATATCATGCGGTCGGCGGCCTGGCTACGCGGTGTGCCAATTCAGCAGCTGGTTATTTCAGCATGCACCGCACAAACCAGGCGTTTCCGCCACCAGTTTCATAGCTTGGTACAACTCCGGCACTTCTGGCAGGCACAACCCCTCAAACTCATCGTTGCGTCCGGCTGGCGCGCCCGTCATAAATATTTTGAACCCGATTGCGCCTTCGTCTACCATCGCCCGGATTTCGTTGCGATCCAGCAAACCGGGTGCGCCGTACAGCGCGAAGTTGACATAGGCGTCCACCTCACCCAGCGCCTTACGCGACCGGAAAATCTCACCTGTCGCACAGCATGGCTTGGAAATGGGCATTTCAAAAATGGTGGTGACTCCACCGGCTGCGCCAGCCACGTTTCGGTGGCGAAGTCGCCGCGTGCAGGGTAACAGGCGCACGGCAGTGGAAGTGAATATCAATCGCACCGGGGATGACCAGCGCGCCTGCCGCGTCGATCACCTCACGCACTTCCACTGACGTACCACGCGGAAGCAGCGCCGCGATTTTGCCCTCGCTGACCGCCACATCCAGCGCTTCAATGCCACTCTCGGTTACTACATCGCCGTTTGTAATAAGGGTTTCAAATTGCACAATCGTTATCCACTATAGTCATATTCAATGAAAATCCTTCATTCGCGCATTGTCACGCGGCTGAATTACCCATGAAATGGGGCGGACGTTAAGGGGTGGTGATTGACAACATCACCCGTCCCACAAAATCCCGCAATATGTTCACCGTACTTTGGAATTCATTCAAATCCACATATTCATCATAAGCATGTGCAACTTCATAACTGCCCGGCCCGAAGATAATCATCTCGCCGCGTGTCACACCAGTCAGATGCTTGGCATCGCTCCCCGGCAAATAACCAATCGGCCCCGGATTCTCATTAAGTTCGGACTGCACACACGTCAGAAAGGTTTTCGCCAGTGGTGAGACCGCGGTTGACTCAAACCAGTTTGAAGTTTGAAAATCTCCGATGCTCAATTCAGCCGCGCCGCCCTCTACCCCGGCGATCACCGCCTGCATCTCGGCCTGAACGGCTGTCGGGTCCTCGCCAGGAACCATGCGCCTGTCCAGATAGACCACGCAGCTGTCCGGCACAGCATTGGCCGTGCTGCCGCCCTGAATCACGCCCACGTTGCAAGTCGGCACACCGACAATCGGATGCGGGCGCGTCGCTAATTCTTGATGATATTTTTCCAGCGCCAGCACCGCCCGCGCCATCGCAGTGATGGCGTTCACGCCTCTGTCGGGGTTTGTGGCATGAACTGAACGACCAGTTGCCCGCACCGTCGCCCGCATCACTCCTTTGTGAGCGGTGGCGACATGATTGTGTGTTTGTTCGCCGACGACGATAAAGTCGCAAATAGGCAGGTGGCCGTTATCCGCCAGCCACTTCGTTCCCAGCCGCCCACCCGTTTCTTCCTCGGCCGCTGCCACCAGCACCAGCGTGCCACTCATTTCAACGGTAGGGGTCAATTGCGTCATTATCCACATCATCGCCGCCAGCGGTGCTTTGTCATCTACACTGCCTTTGCCATACAAGCGGCCATCTTTGATAACAGCGTCATAGGGATTAACACTCCACTTTTGCGCCTCGTTGGCAGCAATCGGTACAGTGTCGATGTGTGCGTGCAGCATGACTACTGGTTCGCCGCTGCCCAACACAGCGATCACACTCTGGGCTTCCAGTTTATTTTCTGGCGCGAGGACTTTCACATCGCTGCCTGCACCACGCATCACTTCCGCGATGTAGGCAGCAATCGCCTGCGTATCGCCCGGCAGGTTAGGCGATGGAATGCGCACCAGTTCCTGCAGCAACTTTACCGCACCAATGGACTCTGTACCCTTTGTATCTTGGTGATTCAATTCTTTTCCCTACAAATCGCCCTGTATTTCGGCGTAGAAGCAGCACCAATCCCCCGTTTGCACATTCGGCAGCGCCCGCAGGCCGAAGATCATGCCGTCCACAGGCGTGCGCACTTCAGCCAGCACATCGCCGTAGACATCCACAATTTTAGCCAGCAGATCGCCCTTCTTCATGCGCTTCTGGAACTCCAGCGTCGGCTCAGCCACAAACATGCCGCTCACCGGAGCCAGCAGTGCATGTTGCACGCCAGTCAACCACTTCTTGGCTGAGGTTGGTTTACCCGTAATCACGTTATAGTAACGCAGCACATTCAACACACCGTCCGCCAACACCCGCCCGCAGCGATGGAAATCCTGTGGCGAAGTAGCCGGACGCCCACCCAACTCTACCGTAATGCCCTGTTTTCCCGCTTCAAACATGACAGCGGGTGGGCTGCCTTTGGGCAGGAAGCTCTTGAGGATTAAGCCCCAGCCTTTGCCCATTGCCTTCGCCAATTCAATCGCCTTATCATCAGTAGTGGCGAAGATGGTTTCGGATAAATAGGAGTGCGCTCCACCAGAGTGGATCGAAATTTCGTAGGTAGCTACGTCCCGCAGCCAGACGCTGTGGATATGTGCCAGCCGTTCAGTCAGATAGCCGTCGGCCTTGCCGGGATAGATGCGGTTCAGGTCGTAGCTAAATGTATCCAAGGGATTGCCACGCTGCGCTGCCTCAAACGCCGGTACGTTTAGAACCGGCACCAGCACCACACTCCCGCTCATCTTAGCCGGGTCAAGTTCGGCATCGACCATGTGGCAGCACAATGTCCCTTCCGGCTCGTCGCCGTGAATGACCGCATCCACCCACACACACGGGCCCGGTTTCTTGCCGTTAATCACAATAATCGGAATATCCAGTGTCCGCCCGCCCGGCAGGTTTGTCACCGGGATTACACCACGCACTCGTGTACCCGGTGCTGCCACTACATTGCCAACCTTCAAATCAGCCATGAATAATCCTTTGTACTTTTCTCAATGATTTAATCGTCTTTTCCCACGCACTGATTTTGTTCCCCCTCCTTAGTATTTGGAGCGGGCTTCAAAGTTTGAAAACTCTAACTACAAATAGCGAACTTTTGTGCTACGATACTTGTGTCCCATCCTATTTGAAAGGCGACTAAATTCCCTATGTCCTCTGCGTCTTGGCGGTTCAATGCACATTCTTATTGCATTGTCCCCGCCACGCTCCCCTGTTCCCGCTGTGTCATGCACAAATTGCAGTAGCGGCAGCAATGACCGAGCCAACCGCTGCGCGTAGCGGAAACAGCCGGGCTTCCCGCCCGCAATAGGTGTCATTGCAGCGGCTGCTCCCGTGCTTCCCGCAGCACAGTGCAGCGGGAATTATGCACAGTCTGCAATGAGTGTTAGCATTTGATAACTAACCGCTAATCGCTCGGTATTTTTCTAACACTGGCCGCATTCGTACCAGTGCTTCCTTCAGCAAATCGGTGGTCTGTAAAATGCTGATGCGTAAATAACCACCCCAATTTTCGCCAAAGCCAGTACCGGGGAAGATCAATACCTGTGCTTCCTTAAGCAGGAGATAAGAGAGTTCAGTCGAATGCATGCCTACTGATGAACAATCTGTCCATAAGAAGAACGCCCCACGCGGCTCACTGAAACTCAATCCCATATCGAGTAGTCCGTCCATCATCACCTGCCGTCGCTCACTGTAGATACGGTGGAATTCGCGGATTGGCTCCTGCGAACCCGTCAGCGCCGCCAGCCCCGCCCACTGCGAGATCGTCGCTACCGGGCCTGTCGTCACTGCCTTGACTTTTGTCATCGCCTGCACAAAGTTTTTTGGCGCGGCCACGAATCCACAGCGAAAGCCTGTCATCGCATACGTTTTCGAGAAACCGTTAAGGGTAATCGTCCGTTCTTCCATGCCCGGCAGGGAGCCGATGCTGAAGTGTTTCCAACCGTCATATACAAACTTCTCGTAAATCTCATCCGAAATAACGATCAGATTATGTTGGATAGCGATCTTAGCAATTTCGCGCAGTCGTTCTTCGGTTACAATACCGCCCGTCGGGTTGCTGGGCGTTACGATCAGTAGTGCTTTAGTCTTCGGGGTAATCGCGGCTTCCACCGCTTCCGGACGCAGGTTGAAAGCATCATCATGGTCAGTCGGAATCATGACCATTTTCGCACCCGCGCTCTCAATCGCCTCATCATATGAGGTGTAACGCGGATCAGGCACCAGAACTTCGTCGCCGGGGTCGAGTAGGGTTTGCATCAGCAGGAACAAACCTTCCTGCCCGCCGGTTGTCAGCATTATGTTGTCAGCTTCCACTGACAATCCGTTTTCCAGCTGAAACTTCTTGGCCAGTGCCTGCCGTAACTCAGTCATCCCGGCCACAGGTGTAAGGGCAGTTCGCTGCTGGCGAATAGCATCCTGCACAGCTGAAATAATGTGCGGTGGGGTTGCCAGATCCGGGTCACCACGCCCTAGCGCAATTGCGTCCTTATATTGCGCTGAAAGTTCCATCAATGCGTAACGTAGTTGTGTTCCATCGGCAGCCACCGCCCGCACCGATTCTGGAATATTAGGGTTCAACAGGGTCATTTGTCCACCACACCCATTCCTGCCCATTGGGACACACTGGTAGTGCAGATGGTCATGCTCTGCTTATAAGCCCGCAGCTTATCGGCCATCTCTGAGCCAGCCATCCAGCCTACCCGCCAGCCAGGCATGATGTGGGATAAGCTACCCATGCTGACTACCTTTGAAGCTAATGCTAAGTTCTGCGCCGGATGGAAAGTGAGATCACTTGGTGCATCCGCCAGATCATAAGCGATCCACCAGCCATATTGTGTCGCCAGTTCAAGAAAAGGATGGAGCATATCAAACGAGTCATGAGGAGTGATGTACAAAAGTCTTATACCAGCCGGATCATTAGCCTGCCGCACAATCATCGTTCCCACCAAATGTGCTGCCCCAGCGATAGTGATCGCATCACCGGGACATAAGATTTTTTCTCCGGCCTTTACCAGGCGCTTGATGGTCACAAAGCGCGCTTCAGTGGCCCCACAGGTGATGGTAACATCATTGGGGGTCAAGGCAACATTGAAGCGTTGTTGCAAGTATTCTGTTACCCATTTGCGCAGCCCGAGGATACCAGGGCGGTCCGTGTAATGTGTTTTACCGTCTGCCAATGCTTGCACGGCGGCATCAATAACCGCCTGTGGGATAGCCGGGCTATCGGTATGTTCTACCACTTCCGGTAGACCGGCCACCCGCTCCGCCAGCGGCCGGGTCAGCGTTTGCGGCGCGCCCATCAGGCTACCATCTCGCGCTTAAAGGGGAAATCAATATTAAGTTCCTTAGCCAGTTGCGCCAGTTCGTCAAAGATCATGGCATCCAGTTGTGCTCCGTCACGCCGGTACTCCACCTCACGCCTGTAATCCAGTTCTCCGGGGACGAGAATTTCCGTAAAGCTGGGACGCAGTTTTGCCGACTTAATTTGCCTTATAAATTCATCCATCCGCGCTTTGAACTCACTCACCGGCATGAACCACTCAATATCAATTGCGATGAACGTATGCGCCACATCTTGCTTGGCCGGGTTAGAATACGGTGCGAGGCCAAAACCGCCCCCGCTGATAACTCCCGTAATCACGTCAGTCATCATGGATAAGCCGTATCCTTTATGCTGCCCGATACCCAGTAGAAAGCCCTGCATGGCCGCGCTGGGGTCGTCAGTTTCATAGCCTTCTGGGGTCAGCGCCCAATCCAGCGGCATCTTGCGGCCTTCACGTTCGTACCAGCGCATCATGCCTTTGCCCGCTGTCGTCAGGGCAATGTCCAGCACCACCGGAAAGTCTCCCCCGGTCGGCGCAACAATGCCCCACGGATTGGTTCCGACCACACCACTGGCTGCACCCCATGGAGCCATCTCCGGCCCGGCGTTGGTCATAGCTATACCAATGCAGTCCTGCGCTAAGGCTAAGCGCGCTGGCACCGCAGCCGAACCGAAGTGCGTGCTGTTGCGGACGATGACTGTACCGATACCGCTGATCTTGGCTTTGGTGACCGCTAACTCCATCGACTTCTGCGCCACTACCGAACCAAGCCCGTTATGTCCATCAACGAGTGCCAGCGCCGGGCTTTCTTTTACAATTTCATAAGGTGCACCGGGGATAATCCAGCCATTACTGATTCGTTCGCGGTACACTGGCAGCCGCCGTACACCCTGTCCCTGACCGGGTAGACAGTGCAGTTCGCTCTCCATCAACCCCCGTGTGCAGCGTCGCGCTTCATCCTCCGCCGCTCCCAGCGCACGGAAGACGCTGACACAGAACTTGTCTAACTCATCAACAGGAACCCGTACCAGTGTAATCGGCATGACCTAGATCCCTTTGACTTTTTTATACTCTTCGAGCTGTTCTGGGGTGTAAACCTGCATGAGTTCCAGTTCGATGCCACCCGCTTCCTGATCGAGGAAGGCCACCCAGCCTTCAGGGTGGACATGACTGCCCTTGACTTTGCAGGCCGCACATTCCTTCAGCGTAGCGCCTTTGGCCTGCGCATCGGCCAGTGCCTGGTCGATGTCTGGGACGGCATAACAAATATGGTGCAGCCCTTCGTAACCACGTTCCTTAATCCACTTGTCGAAGCGCCCGCCTTCGTCTAGCGATTGGCACAACTGATACTCGACATCCCCCACCCAGAACAGGGCGACACGGTTGCGTGACTTGGGGTAATCTTCGATTTTCGCATCCAGCCCTGCACCCAGCAGATCTTGATAGGTCTTTAACGCCGCCTTTGCGTCTTTCACGGCAAATGCCATATGCTTGATATAACTTGCGTTCATGCTTGCTCCATCCTGTTCAGCCGATACCTTAAAGGTCTACATTGACTCCCCCTCTCCGCTTCACAGAGAATGGGCTGGGGGTTGAGGATTAATCTGCCAAACTAAATACACTTTTCAGATTCACACCGGCCGTGACAATCGGATTGATACCCGTCTGCGGCGAGGTCATCAACAGTGTAATACCGGGGCCGTGACCGGCGCGTGGGCTGTCACCCTGACCGATTACCCCGATGCCGACAGCACCCC
Organism: Anaerolineae bacterium; assembly: GCA_041390885.1. Taxonomy (GTDB): domain Bacteria; phylum Chloroflexota; class Anaerolineae; order Aggregatilineales; family Phototrophicaceae; genus CFX2. Next base: position 8,307 of record JAWKPB010000025.1, read on the forward strand.
GCAGATACCCGTGATTCCAACTGCTGTCATAATCCATGAGTGCCACCACATCACCTAACTTCAAGTTATCCAGATGGGCTTCTTCAATCGCGTCTTTGTCAGCAGATTGGATATGTAGGGAACCGCCTTCGCTGGTGAGCCCTGCGCCCGAACCCAGCAGATGTGCGGGAACAATACCTACTACCGGTACATGTAACTTACCATCAGAACCTGTCGTGACTTCCAGATTGTCGAGGAAATCCGGCGAACAGCTTTTGAGCTTAATATCAGGATGATCTGCCAGTTCCATCCCTACGCCAATTGAGCGAATGTTGATCTTGTCGCCTATTGCCATTTTCTTGCGCGCTTCTTTATCAAAATGGATGATAACTTGTTCCGAGAAGCGCCCGGATTTGCCGGTGACCACGCCTTTTGTGCCTTTCGCATCTCCGGTCATGACCATCGCTGCGTTGCCCACACAGGCGAACAGGTTCAGGCCGCGATTGCCTACATCATCTTTCAGCGAAATGCTGACGCCGGGATGTATTGTGTCCGCAAGCCATCCAAAAGCTGAATCACCAACAGAGACGTTGTATACAATACCCCCATAAGTCGGCAGCAAAAATGGCTTGCCATTGGCGTCCAATCGATATGGTTCGGCGGGCAGGCCCGGGAAACCGGGCGAGGCGATCTGCCCCATCACCGAAACCGAAACCAGCCGATCTACATTACTGCGGACGTTCATGCCGCCTCCCGAATGTTGAGATAATTGGCAATATTCGCATTGGGATCAATGACCCATTCAATGCACGGTTCAGGGCAAGTCATCAATGTCAATATGCCCGGCCCATGCCCAATCATTACCGAGTCACCGTGAATGCACAGCGCAATCGTTACAGCCCCCTTGCGGTAGGTTCGCCCAAAACGGTGATCGGCATCCGGGATAACCACCAGATCACCCAGCCGCATCTGGTCAATCCCTAGTTCCGCCATCAAGGATCGGTCACCAGACATCAAATCCTGATCGACATATTCTGAGTTGAGTTCCGCACCCGAACCCATAATGCGCGGCGGCAGCACAGTTGTTACTGGGACACGTATTTTGGCATCACTGATAACTTCAAATGGAATGTGGTTAATAAGTTGTGGACTGCACTTTTTCAGGGTAATTTGTGGGTAATCACTTAGCTCTAAACCACGTCCACAAGCGATAATTTGGATCGAGTCACCTACACACAGCAGGTCGTGTACATCCGGCGAGAAGTCCACCAGTAATCTTGCGTGTTCCCCCGTCACAATGCCTTCTGCGCCTTTGCCCAGGCCGCTGGTCACCACCGCTTTGTTACCCATGCACGTCAGGTAATGCAGCGCAAACTCGGCAGCGTTGTCCGGGTTCGCGATGGAAACGCCCGGTTCGACATGGTCGCCCGCCCAGCCAAAAGCTGGATCGCCCACGCGCGCATTGTAGACCACTCCCGACATGCCGGGTAGCACCTGCCCTACGCCTTTGTCATTCAATGTGTAACCGGGATAACGGAGGGTTGGCGGACTTATATTGCCTGTTACAGCAATTTCAACTAATTGGGATTCATTGGTTGCAAGGGCCATTTTTGCGGATTCCTTGACACATAGCGAAGTGGTTTCTATAATCCGTCCATTGCGTGTCGATTGTCGACAATCGACAGATGACACAGATTATAGAAGTACCAAAAGTTCTTGTCAAGAAATATGAAAAACCCATCTCCCCTCCTCCATCAAATTGAAAATCGCCCTCTGCGCGAACGGGTATTGGATGCGCTGCGCGATGCCATCATCAGCGGTGAACTCAAACCCGGTCAAGACCTCGTTGAAACTGAGTTAGCTGCCAGTCTCGGCGTCAGTCGTGCGCCGCTGCGGGAAGCCTTACAAATCTTGAGCAGTGAAGGTCTGGTAGAGACGATCCCCTATACCGGCACAACGGTGAAACGCCTGACCCGAACGGATATTGAAGAACTTTATAGTCTTCGTAGTGTGCTGGAAACCTTCGCCATCCGGCGCATTATTGCCAGCACGATCAATATCTGATTGAACAATTACGCCAGTGTTTCACTGCTATGCTGGCTGCAGCCGAAACGGGTGACATCAAAGCTGTCAATAATATTGACCGTTTGTTTCACGACACCTTGATAGAGGTTAGCGGGCACCATTTGCTCATGAACAGCTGGAACGTCGTCTCGATGCGAGTTCGTCAGGTGATGGCGCTGCTAAACCGTCGCAACAGTGATCTCAAGCAAATTGCCTACAATCACCTACCTATCATTGATGCCATCGAAAAGGGAGATGAGGATCAAGCTATCTCGCTCATCCAAAAGCACGTTGCCGCCTCCGGTGAACTGATTGCCGAAGGTTGGGAAGACCACGACGAGATCATGCGATGACCAGAATTCAACGTATTCTCGTGACCGGTGCGGGTGGTTTTGTCTGTAGCAATATCATCCCCGTACTGCTGGATTACGGCTACCATGTTGTTGCGCTTGATCGCGCATTTGACGCGTCTTTAATGGCCGATTGGATAACCCGCTGGCCTAATGAGATTGAAGTACACGACGCTGAAATCACGGCCATTCATTCCATCAAGGCTGATGCCATATTGCATGGTGCAGCAGTCACCGCCTTCCCCGAAGATTTAAACCAAACACCTGAAGACAACCTGCGCGCCAATCTTGAACCAACGCTGGTCGCGTTAGATTGGGTACGACAGCACGAAGTGCAACGTGCCATATTTGTCAGTTCCAGCGCCGTGTTCAGTGTTTCAACTGGTGAACTTACAGAAGACACTCCCACCATTCCGCGCGGCACTTACGCAGTGGCCAAACAAACCACCGAAACTCTTATTCAAACACTTCATGAAGAATACGCGGATAATGTGCTTACCGTGCGCCTCGGTAATATCTATGGACCTAATGAACAGTCACGTTCGTCGCGCCCACGAACCAGCACGGTAAACACGCTGTTGAATGAAGCCCAAACCACTGGCGTGCTCACCGCCAGCCAAGACACTGTGGCACGCGACTGGACGTTTGCACCAGATTTGGGACATGCCTTGCATCAATTATTGTCTCGGCCAAAACTTAATCACTCCCTCTACAACTTGACTTCCGGAGAACGCCTAACCACGCTGCAGATGGCACAGGCTATTCAGTCGGTACTACCTCATGTCAGCCTCAACATTCTCGAACATGCGGAGTCGAACACAGCTTCTGCCAAGCGGCGAGGATGGCTATCCAACCAACGCCTGCATGAAGAAACTGGTTTTGACAATTGGACCTCGTTTGAAAAGGCTATCCGGCAGGTGATTGCTGCTCGCCAGAACATGGAGGCCATGACGTGAGCAAAGTCCGTGTAGTGCTAGCAGGCTTAGGTGTACGTGGACGCCATTGGGCGGAAGTATTGACACGCTCCTCGCGCTGCGAGATTGTGGCCTACGCTGATCCCAATCCCTCGGCTCACGAACGAATGAAAGAGCATTACGGTGAACGGCCCGTTTATGCCTCGGCAGAAGAAGCGCTTGCAGCGATATCGGACGTGGGCGCGCTGGTACTGGCAAACCCACCCATAGGTCGCGATAGCCAGATCAAGGCAGCAGCCGAACGCGGTATTCCCATGCTGATCGAAAAGCCCTTGGCGTTGGATGTGAGCGAAGCTGCCCATCTTGTAAGCATCGCCGAAACTGCCCATGTGCCGTTGATGGTCGGATTGAACTTCCGCTATTTGGGTGTGACACAGACGACAATGCGCTTGCTGCGGGAAGAAACGGTGGGCAAGGCGGAATTTGCGTTTTCCTCGAGCGTTACCGTGACGGCAACCGGCCAGATTTGAATAAATACCCTCTGACGATGGATCAACCCATGCTCTGGGAGCAATCCATTCATCACTTTGACCTGATGCGTTATGTCTATGGTCAGGAGCCAGTGTTAGTGCAGGCCAAGACTTGGAATCCCTCGTGGAGTATGTACGAGAGTGATGCTAACGTGGCAGCCATCTTCAATTTTGATAAAGGTATGATCGTCAATTATCAAGGAACATGGCAGAGCGGTTGGGCGGAACCGCGCTTCGAGTGGCGCACCGACTGTACCGACGGCGTCATCAGCCAGCAGCACCAGTTTGGCGATCTGTTTTATGCCCGCCACTCCGAAACAAACCTGAGTCCGGTTGGACTGCCGCCCCATGAACAATGGATCACTGAAACGGCTGGTCTGTTAGACGCCTTTCTGAATTCCATACTTGATGGCAAACCGCTGCAATGCAGTGGTCGTGACCATGTGATGTCACTGGCGATGGTGCAAGCTTGTGCACTCTCTAGTCGTGAGGCACGTAGTGTAACTATTTCCAGCATCCTGCCATCCAATTTTGGCGTTCGTAACCATAATCGATGACCGTTGGAAAGGAGTACGCTATTGGCGAAAGAGTCTATCTTTATTAACCCCCTGTGCAAGAAATCGCATCTTAAGAAGGAGTTCATAACACATGTCGAAAGCTGCTAAGTTAATGCTCGTTATGGCATTCCTGTTGGTGGCAGTGCCACTAATGGTGAACGCCCAGTCACCGGACGAAAACACCCTGGTCGTTGGCCAGACTGTTGACATTGGTCAACTGGACCCCGCCAGCGTGAATTCGCGTGCTGAAGCGAATATCTTCGGTCATCTGTATGGTACATTGTTTGAAATTGCTGAAGATGGTTCACTGAAGCCCTATCTGGCAAGCGCCTACAAAGTTTCCGATGATGGCAAGGAATGGACCTTCACCCTGAATGAAGGACTGACCTGCGATGATGGTGAAGCACTGACAGCCGAAGATGTGGCCTACACTTTTGAACGCGCCGCCGACCCCGCTAATGCCTACACCGGCAACACGGCTGGTTTCGTGCTGCCTGCAGTCGGTTACCAGGGTGTCCGCGTGGACGACGAACTGAATGTAACCATCCTCACCGATCGTTATCAGTCAATCGGCCTGGGTCTGCTGTCTGAAGTGTATATTCACTGCAAAGACTCATACTCAGCGATGACCCTCGAAGAAGCTGCTCAGAAGGCCATTGGTTCCGGCCCGTACCGCTTCGTTGAGTGGGTTCCTGATGATCACGTCACCATTGAAAAAGTTGACGGTTACACCGTGCGTGAAGCTGGTTTCCAGACTATCGTGTGGCGTGCCATTCCTGAAGCCTCAACCCGCGTAGCTGAACTGCTGGCCGGCAATGTTGATGTCATCACCAACGTGCCCCCGGATCAGGTCGAAGCTGTTAACGGTTCTGGCAGCGCGGCAGTACAGGCTGTAGCCGGTACCCGCCGTATGTACGTCGGTTTCCAGTTCGGTGAAAACTTCAAAGACGCCCCGGGTTACGAAGCCCTGCAGAAGACGGAAGTGCGCGTTGCTCTCCAGTACGCCATTGACGTCCCCACCATCTGTACAACCCTGCTTGGCACCGAATGCGAACGTGCTTCCAGCATGGTCAACAAGCCGAATGACAACCCCAACCTGTCACCCTATCCTTATGATCCGGTGAAGGCCGGCGAACTCCTGGACGCCGCTGGTTACCCGGCCGGCCCCGATGGTGTGCGTTTTGAAACCGTTTTGATGGGCCCCCGTGGCCGTTATCTGAATGATGCCAATGTCGTACAGGCCATCGGCCAGTACCTGACTGATGTAGGCGTCAAGACTACTGTCGATATCCGCGAATGGGCAGACTACCGTCAGTTGGTAGGTCCGAAAGAAGTTGGCCCGTTGTTCTTCCTGGGCACCGGTGGCGGTACCTGGAATGCTCTGTATGACATGGCTGACCTTTCAGCTCCGGATGCTGGTACCAACTACACCAACTGGCAGAACGAAGAGTGGTTCAAACTCTGGAACAGCCTGGGTGACATCCGTGAAGCAGAAGCCGAACGCGAAGTAATTAACCAGATGCTCGAAGTGTTCTACAATGACCCGCCCTGGCTGCTGCTGTATTTCCAGCCTGACTTCTATGCAGTGAGCAACCGGGTCGATTGGCAGGCACGTCGTGATGAGCAGGTCATCATCTACAACGCGAAGCTGAAATAAGTTACGGGAAATAATTGATGTTTGACGGGAGTGGCCAGCAGGTCACTCCTCACAAGGATCGACAAGCAGGGCGAGGTACACACCTTGCCCCTCATTTTGGAAGCAATTCATGGGTCAATATATTACACGGCGGATACTGCAATCGATCATTGTCATCATAGGGGTGACATTGCTCTCGTTTCTGACGCTGCACCTGGCAGGTGATCCCACATACCTGTACGTCAGCGAACGCGCCAGTGCAGAAGAAATTGAAGCGACTCGCATCAAGCTGGGGTTTGATAAACCACTGCCGACACAGTATCTGAACTTCCTGAGCGGGTTGGCGCGCGGTGATCTGGGTCTTTCGATCCGTTCGCGCAAACCAGCCGTTGATCTGGTGATGGAGCGGTTACCGGCCACGCTGGAACTGACTCTGTTCGCGATGTTGATTTCTACCATCATCGCAATCCCTATTGGTATTATCGCGGCTATCCGGCGCGGTACGGTCACCGATGGCAGCATCATGCTGGTGGCGATGCTCGGACAATCCATGCCCAGTTTCTGGCTGGGTATCATGTTGATTTTATTCGTTGGATTACAACTCAAAATATTACCGATTTCCGGGCATGTGGCGGTGCTTGATCCCATCTTTCAGGGGAACTGGGCGGAGGGATTGAGCAACATTCCCAAGGCGGTCAGTTACCTTATTATGCCCGCAGTGACCATCGGTTTGTTTTCACTGTCACGTAATGCCCGCCTGGTGCGTTCGTCCATGCTGGAAGTACTGTCGCAGGATTATGTGACTACCGCCCGCTCCAAAGGGCTGTCGGAACGTATCGTGATTATGAAACATGCCTTCCGCAATGCGCTGATCCCGATTGTGACGATGCTGGGGCTTGAGTTTGGATTTCTGCTGAGCGGTGTGGTCGTTACCGAAACGGTGTTTTCATGGCCGGGGGTTGGGCGGTTGGTGACAAACGCCATCACCCAGCGTGACATCCCGGTGGTGCAGGCAGCGGTGGTGGTCTTTTCAGTCATGTTCATCAGCCTAAACTTATTTATTGACATTCTTTACGCTCAGCTAGACCCACGGATTCGGTTGAGGTAAAAGCATGACAACAATCGTACAAAGCAGTCCTGCACCAGTGGTCAATTTGCTCACGCCGGAAGTTTCGGAGTGGAGACGCGCACGCCGCAGTTTATTGAAGGCCAAATGGCCGCTGCTCGGGTTTTTTATTCTGGGCGTAGTGGTCTTTATGGCGTTGTTCGCGGGACAGATTGCCCCCAAAGATCCTAACCGGCAGAGCCTAATTGAACGTCTGATGGAACCGATGAAACCTAATGCCGAAGGAAAGATCGACTATATCCTCGGCACGGACGGTCTGGGGCGAGATTTGTGGTCGCGTATTATTTACGGCGCACAGATTTCGCTGGCCGTTGGTGTTATGGCCGTGATGGTCGGCGGTATCATGGGCACATCGCTGGGTATCATCGCGGGGTATCGTGGTGGCCGGGTAGATGACTTCATCATGCGGCTGGCGGATATTCAATTAGCATTCCCGTTTATTCTGCTGGCGATCATGGTACTGGTAGTGCTCGGCCCCGGCGTATGGAATCTGATACCAGTGCTGGGCATCGGTCAGTGGGTGACATATGCCCGTATTGCGCGTGGGCAGACAATTTATCAGCTGGAAAAAGAGTATGTGGAAGCACCTCGTGCGATGGGGGCGAGCGACCGGCGGATTATGCTACGGGCGATTTTGCCCAATGTGCTGGCTCCGCTGATCGTCATTGCATCGTTCAACGTCGCCAGTGCCATTCTGGCGGAAGCGTCGCTTTCGTTTCTGGGGCTGGGTGTGCCGCCGACTGTGCCCACATGGGGTGGCATCCTGAATGAAAGCCGCGACCAGATTTTAGCGGGTAAGTGGTGGCCCGCGTTCTTCCCCGGTCTGGCGATTATGCTAACCGTGCTGTCACTGAACATTCTGGGGGACTGGCTGCGCGATTTTCTTGACCCGCGTTTGCGCGGGCGTGACGCGAAATAAACCAAAGAACCGGGACGACACACAGGTCGTCCCCTACGATTTATCATTTTGATGTAGAGACGGGATACACATCCCGTCCGTTTCAATATAACAATTACGGACGGTCAGAAGGGCATTATGGCAAAAACATGGGTCGGCGTTCAGATTGGCGCCATCAGTTTCATTGATGAAGGTGTTGAAAAAGTGCTCGACATTTTGCAGGCAACAGCGGGGGTGAATGCCCTGCTGATTTCGGCGCTGTCGTGGAGTTACGGCAACGCGGGGCGGGCGGTTTACGGCTTCCCCGACCACGGCGTGGCGGAAAAGGACAATTTGCAGGGCGGGGCGTTTTATGAACCTGACCCGGCCTTCTATGAAGGAACGTTCCACAAGCAGTTCAAAGCGCCGGACAAACTCTACAAAGGGTTTGACACGTTTCGGGATGTGATACCGGCAGCCAAAAAACGCGGTATGCAGGTGTATCCGTATTACTGCGAAACCTCCAGTTCCGGCATTCGCTCCATCTGGCAGCCCGGCTTTGCGCACTTCCTTGACCGTGATCACTGGGGCAAAACGGCCAGCCGTCCGTCGCTGCTGAACCCGCAGTACCGGGCATGGTGGCGGTCGGTCCTCAGCGACTGGTTCAGTAACCACGACCTGACGGGGATGCTGTGGGGTATCGAACGGCACAGCCCGCTGATGGACATCTTCCGCGCCGACGGTTCAACAGGCTTTGATGATTACTTCAAGGCGGAAGCACGAGCGCGGGGGATTGATGTGCAGCGGGCTATGGCGGGCTACCAGAAAATCGACCTGTTCCTGCAGGGTGTGCGCAAAGGTGAACGCCCGCGTGACGGTGTGTTTGTAACGCTGCTGCGCCACCTGCTGCTGAACCCGGAAGTGCTGATGTGGGAGAAGATGTGGCTGGACGCACATCAGGACATGTATAAAGAAGTGGCAGGACTTATCCGCTTCTTTGACCCCAAAAAGGAAGTGGGTTTCGGTGTGTGGCAGGTGATCAACACCTATAACCCCTATGCCAAAGCCCAGTACGACCAGACCGAATACGCGCCCTATGCTGACTGGTTCAAGCCCGTGCTGTACCACACGCCGGCCGGGGCGCGCTTCGCCAATTTTGTGGAAAGCTGGCACAAGGGTGTGCTGGCGGATGCCACACCAGACGGGGCGTACAACGCGCTGGCGACTGTCCTCAACCTGAACGAATTTATTGCACCGCGAGCCGAAGCAGCGATGGCAGGCTTCAAGCCGGAGTACGTCAAGCAGTGGACAGCCAACCTGGTGGCGGACACAGGCAAGAAGGTCTATTCGGGCATCGGCGTGGGTGTGGGCGACGGTGGTAAGAGCAAAGAGATCACCCCGCAGGAGATTAAGGAAGGCGTACATGCAGCTTATGAAGGCGGCGCGAGCGGCATCCTGATTTCACGCAATTACTCCGAGGCCACGCTGGCCGGGATGCGGGCGGTGGGCGAGGCGATCAAGGAGCGGGGGCTTGAGTAGTTACCAGTTTCCAGTCGCCAGATAAGAGGGAATAGATTTAAGTCGGGTTTTATTAGTGAGTTATAAGGGTTGCAAGTTGTGTCAATTAGCCGCTGCAATGACGGACGGGAAGCTCGGCTGGGGCCGCTGAAATGACGCAACTGCCATACGGGAAGCTCGGATGTTGTCGCAGTGTACAGCGGTTGGCTCGGTCATTACTGCCGCTATTGCAATTTGTGCTAATGCAGCGGGAACACGGGAGCGTGGCGCGGGAAATGCAAAGGCAAGTGCGTTTAACCGCAGAGGACATAGAGAAAGACGCGGAGGGGATGGGTAAGGGCATAAGAGATTAACCGTTTTGATGTTGAGGTGCGATGAGATTATTGTAGCACAGAAGTTCGTTTTTGATGGTTCGAGTTTTCAAACTTTGTAATGTCAGAGTGAAGCGTATAGGGCTTACACAGATGAGAGAAAGCTTCAGAGGGCATGTCCACAAGAGGCTTCGTGCTCAACGCCATGCCCCTACAAAACGCGCTTTTCAATAAGTCCGAGAGTATATAAGCAGAGTAATGAATTATGACCATACGAGCAGCAGTGATCGGGGCGAGTTTCGCCAAAGAAGCCTATTTGCCAGCGCTAGCGAATATCCCAGATGTGGAGTTGATGGCGATTTCCAGCGCGCGAATGGAGAGTGCCAAAGCGGTGGCAGAGCGCTTCAATATCCCGCACGCGTACGATGACTGGCAGGTCATGCTGAAGGAAAATCAGGTCGATTTGGTGGGCATTGCCACGCCGACGGTGTACCATGCACCGATGGCGCTGGCGGCGCTAGAAGCCGGGGCGCACGTGATCTGCGAAAAGCCGATGGCGATGAATGCAGACGAATCGCGGGCGATGCTGGAGAAGGCCGAAGCGTTGGGACGGGTGCATATGATCGGGCATGAGCTGCGCTTCAACCCCAACCGTCGCAAAATCCACCATTTGATCGCCGATGGAGTGATCGGGCGGGTGCGGCACGTGAATATCATGAATATAAACGGAAGCTGGGGCAACCCGGCGGCACAGGCGGCGGACAGCTGGCTGGGCAAGGTCGAAATGGGCGGTGGGCGATTGGGCGCAAACGGTTCGCACCAGCTCGATCTGCTGCGCTTCTGGCTAGGGGACATCGGTGCGATCAGCGGGCAGATTATGACGATGGTCGCTAACCGAACCGACAAGAACAGTGGTGAGCCGTGGGTGGCAACAGCCGACGACTGCTCGACCTTCACTGCCGAGATGCAAAGTGGCGCGGTGGTGCAGGTGTTCATGAGCGGTGCAGCACGCCATAACATTGGTAACCACATCCAGATTTTCGGCAGTGAAGGCACCATCAAGCTTTCGGACGGTGAAGAAAAGCTGTGGCTGGCGAAGGCGGGTGAGGATTTCGCAGATATTAGTGAGACAGACCCGAATGCCAGTCTGCCAGGTATTGGCAAGGGCATCTGGAATGTCTCATTCGTGTCGTTGATTCAGGAAGCAACTGCTGCTATCCGTGAAGGGCGCAGCGTGCAGTGGGGGGCAACCTTCGCTGACGGGCTGAAGTGCCAGCAGGCGATGGACGCTATCCGGTTGTCGTCAAAAGAGCGGCGCTGGGTGGGTCTTTAGCTATCGGCTGTCGGCTGTCAGTAAAGAAATAAGGTGTCTCGTAGGGGCATGGTGTCTACATGCCCTCTCTAGTCGTAGGGGACAAATCGTCCCAGCTAAACATCTGGAAATAACACATCATGACCATTAACCTCAACAAACATCTTTCTAACCGTGCCAAGGGGCTACTGGGTTCGCTGGGCAAGCAAACCTCCATCCCGATACCAGGGCTGATTAACCTGGGCAGCGGCACACCGGACTTCCCGCCCCCTCAAGCGGTGTTCGACGCTATGCAGAAGGCCATCAGCGGGGCGCGGGCGCAGTACACCGCGTGGACGGGCATTCCCGAACTGCGGAAAGCCATCGCTAACAAGCTGAAGACCGAAAACGGCCTCGACTACGACCCGGATACCGAAATCATTGTTACTTCCGGCGCACAGGAAGCGTTGATGGTCACGCTGATGACCCTGCTCGACCCCGGTGATAACGCGCTGACGCCCTCGCCGCATTACGACGAATACACGCGCGACACCCTCATTCTGGGCGGGCAGCTCATCCCGGTGGCAACGCGGCCTGAAACCAACTTCACGATTGATGTGGCTGATCTGGAAGCGGCCATCACCCCGCGCACCAAGGCACTGGTGATCGTGTCGCCCAACAACCCCACCGGCACTGTGCTGACGGAGGCCAAGCTGCGCGAGATTGGCGCGCTGGCACAGAAGCACGATCTGATGATCGTGTCGGACGAAATCTACGAATACTACATTTTTGATGATAACAAACACACCAGCATGGCATCCCTGCCGGGCATGCGGGAACGCACCATCACCATGAACAGCTTCTCAAAGAGCTTCGCCATGACCGGGCTGCGGTTAGGGTATATCGCGGCACCGGCTGACGTGATTGAGGCGATGCTGCCCTTCCACCACGCCATGATGATCTGCGCCAATGTGGTGACGCAGTACGGCGGGGTGGCGGCACTGACTCAGCCGCGTGACTGGTTCAAGGATGTGCTGAAGGAATATGACCGCCGTCGTCACCTGTGGATGAACATGCTGGATGAAATCGGTATCCCCTACAGCAAACCACAGGGCGCGTATTACGTTTTTATCGACATCCGCCCATCCGGATTGACGAGTGCTGAGTTCGTCAAGCGGGCGCGGGAAGAAGCGCGGTTGGTGTTCCAGCCGGGGACGATTGGCGGGGGGGCCGGTGAAGGGTTCATCCGTGGGGCACTGACCAAAGCCTCACCGGATTTTGAGGAGGGGCTGGAGCGGTTCAGGACGTTTATCCAGAAGCTGGTGTAAGCATGGCAGAAACACGGGGTGCATTCGCGATATTGACCGGAGCCGCCGAGGGTTGGGGCGCGCTATTGCACGGGCTTATGTCGAAGCCGGCATGCGTGTGGCGCTTATGGATGTGCAAGTTGATAAACTTCAGCAATTAGCCGACGAATTGACGAGGACCGGTGCTGATTGTCTGCCTATAGTCGTGGATCTTGCAGATGAAAAGGCCACCCAAGTGGCGGTGCAACAGGCGATTGATCATTATGGGGTTCCCGCGTGCTGGTCCATAACGCCGCGTTACTACGGGAACGTTCCATGTTAGACGTTCGTTTCGAGGATTGGCGAAAGAACTCGACATTATCCTACAAGCTGCATTTCTGCTTTCCAAAGCTGTATGGCCGCTGATGGTGGAGGCACGTGATGGCAGCATCGTATATCTCTCATCAGGCTCCGGAATAAAGGGTTTTGTAAAGGAAACCGCTTACTGCCCTGCCAAGCATGGGCAAGAGGGACTGATGAAAGTATTGGCGATGGAAGGAGAGCCATATAACATTGCTGTGAATACAATCACGCCGGGAGCGCCTATCAACACGCCTATGTCCGCCACAAATTATTCAGAGGCAATGCAGCAGCGTTGGATAGACCCTATGCTTCTTACTCCGGCGTTCGTTTTTCTGGCTAGAGTCAATGCGTCAACTGTAACCGGACAGCGCCTGAATGCATGGGAGATATCTGAAGCTATGCGGACAGCACAGAAGGTCTAAATGGCAATTAGATGCAAACAATGTTGGCTACGCGAACAGACAACGCAATTGGTGGATACAATTTAGCAACAAAAGGGTCTTGCATGGCTGTTCATAACAGATTCTATCGAAGGAGCATCTGTGGGAGTAATGACCCCCCTAGCGCTAGAAGCTAATCAGATTGGCGCGGATGCTGTCCGTCTGGATGAAGCCGGACTTTCTGGCATGCCAGTGCCAGAAAATATCCATGCATTTTCACTTGTACTCCGAGGTGAGCGGCACACCTACCGGCGGATGGCAAGTAGCATTATGCGGTAAAGATGCCATTGGTCTAATTTCCATATAGGTGCCGACCTGAACTTACGCTGGTATTAGCATTTCCATAGATTAGTGATTGTTACCACGAACGATCTGAAACACTCGTTGTGGTGAGATACCGAGATGACGGGCAAATTCTGACAAGGGTTCCCCCGCCTCATATCGTGCCAACATCTCTTGATTACGTTGCGCTTTTGACACATGTTTCTTTGTCACGGGCTTATCTGGAATCACAAAACCCGCGTAGAGGCGGGCTAAGATTGCTCTTATAGCATCTTCAAGTGTAGTGTAAACCAGTAGTCCCAACGGGACTCGACATCACCCGATTACCACTTACTCAAATCATCGACTGGTTACTAACTGCCGCTGGCCTCAAGTATACTATCACACATACACGAGATGAACGAATTCGACTACGCCACGCAGCAGGAGAAAAACTATCTGATCTTGCTCGTGAGTTTGGTATTTCTCCGCAACGGGTGCATCAGATCATAAATATGAAGAACAAATAAGGGAAAGGTTAGCGACCAAGATACACGGTGTCGCACTGACGCCAATCTGCGCGATGTGGCTACAAGAACATCAACAGTTGGCAGGAAATATCAAACTCGTTATCCCGTTGTTTCTGCTCCCGTGTCCGGTTGTCCACCAGTTCTCCTGTGAACATATGGTGTTGACGTGGGATTTCGTGCAGCAGGGGCATGGAGCTAGTCTAGCACGATAGTCTGAATGAGTTGAATTATTTGAACTTTCCAGCAGGCTGCCGGGCAGGGTCAGTTTGGTTCGCAGCCCGCCGTTGTCATATTCATAACTGACGGTTTCATCCACTGTGCCGTTGCCATCGTTGTCAAAACCCACACTGGCGAGGCGGTGCAGGTCATCATAGGCGTAGTTGGTTTTGCGGATGTCGCTCGTGCCGTTGTTCTCGCTCATCAGGCTGCGGTTGCCGGCGTTGTCGTAGCTGAAGGTCACTTTGGGGGTGACACTTGCCGCCCCCACGCCGTAATCAATCGTCAGCAGCCGTCCCAAGCGGTCAAAGTCGCGCTGGACAGTGTAGTAGTTCTCACATCAGGTTGCCCACCAGTTCTCCGCTAAACATATCGCGTTGGAGTTGTTCCACCCTCACTTAATTTTCTCGAACACGTTTAATAGAGCTTCATCACTTAGGTTTTCGGTAACAGCGTTTAGCATTGCATCATAGTTTGTTGCAAATGTTTTGGCTCCCTCAGCGCCACTTATATATATCAATATATCTGCCCGCTTAGATATATATTGTATCGAATTCCACTTTCGCACCAAGAATCCTGTGATTTTCATTAGGATTTCTAAGGTAGTGAAGTTATTGTCAACATCAGACAATACGATAGAAACTTGGATTCGACTTTGAACGGCTTGAAACGGTATCCTGCAATCTTTGTCTAGTCCTTCGACTCCCAGTGAAACAACATTGACTGTCGAATTGATGTTTTCTTCCTTTTGGAGCATATTAATTAATGCGCGTGATTGATCACCTAATGCCCACGTCGAAATTACTGTAATGCAGGATACATCATTTACGTTTGAGGCTTGCGATGTCAGCATAGCATCATTACTAGGTGACTTCGTTGCAAGCGCCGAAATAGTAGGCACTGACGTTATGTAATACGAACGAGGAGGATATGGAATTTCAGTCAGATTTCTAATTATTTCATTGTATATTATTTCAGCATAAAAGGGCGTGGATGACAAAGCCAACGTAGGGTTTTGCGTAAAGACTGCAATTGCGGTTCTTTCGGAATTTACTGTAGCTAACGAGCTGTCTGTAGGACTTTCACCTGCGAATTCAGGCGATACAGTAGATAATGATCTTTCATTCACAGGTTTAGTGGTAAGTGAAAATACAATTACTAGGACAAGAAAAATTAGAACAGAAGCCAATAGTAGATTCCTGTTTTTCTTCATTGATTCCCCCTTAGCCTACGCGTCTGCCAGCAGACCTGACATGCATTTAGCAGTTCAAACAGCCTTACCCGATAATATTCATGGGGTCGTTAGTTCATAGCCATTGACTATATCGAGAAGGTATTTGAATTTCTCGAAATTGGTTGGTTCGCTTAATAATCGAATAGCGTTAACTAAGGCTTCTCCAGGACTACCACCATATTGTCCATCACCTAAATATAGTGATGCGCTAACAGTCTCTGACCTTGTTATTAAGGGTAACATTTTAACGGCATCTAACGTCGCCCCCACGCCGAAATAAGTAGTATAGTCCCCTGCGATTGATTGGGATTGTTCGTAAGTAAACAACCAGTAGCTAGTGGACCAAGACTGTGATGCTCCAAAGTCTCCCTTTGTGGGCCAAGACACAAAAGTGCCTTCAAGGTTCCCCGTAGCGATTCCAGCACCACCAATGTAAATTGGATTTACAGTGAAAGTAACATTTGCAAACCAACCGGCTTTGTTTTTATCCTTTGATTGATACCACTCGAAACTTATTCCGAGATTATCATATTTTTTAATTTGTCCTAGAGAAGCGAGTGCCAGATTAGATGTAGCATCAACCGCCAAGCGCGTCCCCGTTACGGGAATTGTTTGAGGAACTGGTGATTGAGATACTTGATTGGTCTCACAACTACCAAACTGCGGGCAGCAATACTTATGTTTATTCTGTTTTCCAGTAGCAATTATGTTTTGTATATTAGCAATTGTGTCCGGGATCAATATTTGGAGTCCCGCACAAATTTTATCAGGATCAACGACAGGCTGAGCAAATATAGCCAAACACTGATTCTGAAGATTAACAGACCCCACTACCTTTCGATCATATACGTGTTTGTAAGGTGAGTTTAGCGCACTACAATAGTTATTCAGTATTAATGAGGACGGATTCAAGATAGATTGCCCTAGGTACGGTGCGTTGTTCAAAGCTTGAACACTTGCGACAAAAAGTGAAAAGTATTCTAATGTCACCCCACCTTCGGCAGCAATGCAGCTTAGAGTGTCTCCTTGTTCAATTGTAAATGTATCCCAGTCAAACATGCCTGTTGGGTCTATAGAATTAATCGGATTGCCGCTCACATATGCATATTGATTTGGCATCTCTAATGGGTCTAGGCTTATGAACTGTCCAATGGTCGGGTTCATATACCGCTTCCGCAAGTTCACCAACCCGTTACCATCGGTTGGCTCGCCTGTCACAGCGAACGGCATCCCGAAGAATATCCCCAGTGCGCCAAACTCATCGAAGTATGGGCCATAGTTACGGCTGCCTTTTACAACACCTCCACTATCAATGCTCTGCCGCACACTGCTCAAACCATCTTGTATAGCCCAACCCCATCCACCTTTCTGGCTGGCATGGATGCCGCGTGGCCCGTGGACATAGCGTTCCACTGATACTGGTGTGCCACTTATCGTAGAGGCTAAGACCACTTCTAACCCCGGTTGCAAGTCCAGTAAGTAGCGTATGGTGGTGGGCTGACCGAGTCCAAGCGGTGAAATGAGTTGTAAGTTACGATGACCTTCTCCGTCATACTCATAGACAGTATTGGTGGTTGGCGTTACCAATCCGAGCAGTCGGTTCGCCCGATCCCACGTATAGGTATCAATGGTGGTCGTACCCTGCTTCTGGGTGACGAGGTTGCCGTTGGCGTCGTACTGGAAGGTGTAGGTGCCATCGCCCGTCAGTTGGTTGGCATTATTATACGTATAGTTCGTGGTCGTGGGTGTTGCACCAATCGTAACGACCTGTTGCGTCCTGTTGCCCGCCCGATCAAAGGTATAGTCGTACTGCCTAAATGGAGAACTTGCCGTATCTATCCCCGTAAAGTATTTGGCATTCTTGATGCGTGCCACCGTGTCGTACATATACTTGATAGTCTGGTAGTCATAAACGCCATCCACAGTGAGCGACTTGAAGCGCACCTTGTAGCCTGTGGTGTTGGCAATGTTGCGCTCGGGGCGGTTGCGGATTTCGAGGAGGAGCGGGCCGTCACTGGTTACGGGGATGACGATAGCCACTTCATTGGCGCTGGCGGCATAACCATCAAACGACTGCCACAAACTCGCGCCGTACAACGGGTTGCCAATATACACGTCGTAGCTGCTGTGGTCGGGGCCAGTCCCCATCCGCAGCGTCACATTCTGTGAGCCGAAGAACACCAACGACAACCCCGCTTCAAACTGCGTGCTTTCACGGAACGCGCCGTTGGTCGTCCAGGTGCCTTTGTAGGTCACGGCGGCGTCCGTCGAGAGGATGCTGGTCGTCCCGCCGCCCCCGCGCAGCAGCCGTTCGGTGGTCTGTGTCCGGTTGCCGCGTCCGTCTACGCTGAAATCGTACTGCGCCAGCGTTTGGATCCCCTTGCGATGCAGCAGTTGCTTCAGCCGTCCGCCCGCGTCGTGGCGGTATTCGCTGATGAAGTTCGGCCTGTCGGTGCGCGTGTGGCGTCCGGCGCGATCATAACCCATGCTGCTCGGCTGGCTGTCCCAATCGGTCAGGCTGATGAGTTGCCCTTTGCTGTCGTAGCTGTAGGTCACGCTCAGGCTGCCGGGCAGGGTCAGTTTGGTTCGCAGCCCGCCGTTGTCATATTCATAACTGACGGTTTCATCCACTGTGCCGTTGCCGTCGTTGTCAAAACCCACACTGGCGAGGCGGTGGACTTCATCATAGGCGTAATTGGTTTTGCGGATGTCGCTCGTGCCATTGTTTTCGCTCATCAGGCTGCGGTTGCCGGCGTTGTCATAGCTGAAGGTCACTTTGGGGTAGTAGTCGGTTGAGCATAGTCAATCGACAGCAGCCGCCCCAGTCGGTCAAAGTCGCGGGTGACATCATATGTTCCCTGTCGTCAGGCCGGGGTACTTCAGGACGGTGCGCGTTTTGCCGCCGCTCAGGTCTTGATATTGCGTCTGCCACTGTTGGGAAATGGGATTGGTTAGCAGCTTGCGCCTGTCCAATTTGTCCGGTTGGTAAGTGGTGATGTTGCCACGCGGTTCGCGCTGGTTCAGCACCCGCCCACCTTTATCATAGGTCACATCGACGATGATGTTCTGGTCGTTGTTCGTACCGTGAACAATGGCTGTGCCGCCCGCCGCCTGTTTCCAGCTTGGGCTTTCCCACCCAGTTCTGCGGGTCGCTTGTCCCCTGTGCCACATAGCCCTGCACTACGCGGAAACGCCGCCGCAAGCCGTCGTAACGATACTTGCTCAACACGCTGCTTGTCACGCCCAGCACCGCTACACCATTTTCCTGCATCCCCTCCACCTGTCCGTCGCGGTAATAGCTGGTCTGCACCACATCGCCCGCCGGGTTGGTGACACTGATGCGGCGCGACGCCAGATCGTAGGTGAATTCGGTGATGAGGTTGGCGTCATTGTCGCTGCCGTGATCGGGCGGGATAAACGCCCACCCACTGACTGTTTTGGTGTCGGGCAGCAGCGCTTGGTTGCTGGCGTCAAACAGCGGCACGTAGGTGGTTATGCTCCGCAGCACCCGCCCGGCCTTGTCGTAGCAGGTGTAGCTGCTGGTCGCCAGCCACGTCCCGGCTGCCTGCATCACCGTCAGGCGGCGTCCGCTCTTGTCATAAGTGAAGGTAGTCTGCGTCCCACGCGCATCACGGCTGGCTGTCACCTGCCCGGCGCGGTTGTAGTCGCTGGTGCTGATGAGATTCTGGTCGCTTTTGTAGTTGACGCCGTTGTGGTCAATGGCAACACCTGCGCCATTTTCCCAACGGTTGTTAGTCGTACTCCACAGCCAATTTTCGGGTAGACTCGCTCCTTGCACGACATAGTTGGTGACAGACTTGATGCGCCGCCCCAGCGCATCGTAGAAGAACCGGGTGTCCAAGCCAGCCGCATCGCGGGTGGCGGTCACTCGCCCGGCACGGTCATAGGTGGTGGTGGAAATGCGGTTCTGATCTTTATCGGTGCCAAAATCAATTGCCGTGCCGCCTGCTACCTGCCGCCATGCGCCGGTGTCCCATACCCAATTAGCCGGGTCACTGGTTCCCTGCTGCACATAATTGGTGATGGACTTCACCCGCCGCCCAACAGCGTCATAGACAGAGAGCGACGCATTGTGCCGTTTGTCATTGGTTTGCGATACCCGTCCCTGATTGTCATACACGGTTTCACTGATGACATTCTGGTCGTTGTCCGTCCCAAAGCTGATGGCAACGCCTGCCCCATTTTCCCAGCGGCTGTTACCTATACTCCACACCCATGCTTCCGGTTGGCTCGTGCCCTGCTGCACGTAGTTGGCAATGGTGTACTTGATGCGTCCCAACACATCGTACACATTGCGGTTGACGCGGCCTAACACATCTTGCGATGACAGCACCCGCCCATTAGCGTCGTAGGTGGTGCTGGTGATAATGTTTTCGTCATCTTTCGCACCATGCTGTATAGCCGTGCCACCCGCACTCTGTTTCCACACTCCGCTTTCATATACCCAGTTTTTGGGGTCAGACGTGCCTTGCACCTTGAAATTGGCAACCGTTCGCATCTGCCGTCCTAGCCCGTCATACACCATGCGGGTGATGGCTCCCATGACATCTTCCGTCGTCAGCACCCGCCCATTGGTGTCGTAAGCCGTTTTGGTGATGATGTCCTGATCGGGGTTGGTGCCGGGGGTATAAGCCGCAAGTGGCGGGTCGGCGGTTATGTTATAGGTGGGTTGGCTGGCGCTGCGAACGACCTTCACTTGCCGCCCCAGCGGGTCATACCCGTACAGGGTGGTATCCCACATTGTGGTCACCCGATTTTCCATGAGCCGCTGCGTGCGAATGACGCGCCCCATTGCGTCGTACTCGGTGGTTTCGATCATGTCCTTGTCAGGGTCAGTGGATGGCGTATAGCTGACCAGTCCGGGGTCAGTTGTCAGATTGTAAGCAGGCTGGCTGGCATTACGAATGACCTTGACCGGACGGTTGAGCGCATCATAGGCTGTGAATGTGACATACCCAATCTGGTCAGTGGTGGTCGGGTTGGCGACCAGATTGCCCAGCGGCGACACCGTCTTAACCAGGTTGCCAGCCGCGTCATAACTCTGGGTGCTGATGATGTCCTTATCCTGGGCGCCGCCCGGCGTGTAGCTTCCTAGAGTGGGATCCGGATTGGTGTTGATGTAATCGTTGTTGTATCCTGGCACGCTGGCGCTCTGGACGGTCTTGATGAGCCGTCCGGCATCATCATAACCATAAAGTGTGACATTACCCAATGTGTCCTGTTGAAAACGCACCATGCCGCGTGCATTGTACTGGGTATCACTGATGATGTTCTGGTTGTTGTCTGTTCCATGCGAAATGGCCGTGGTATTTCCGATGGCTTTCTCCCAACGGTTGTTGGTACTGCTCCACACCCATGATCCGGGACTTTCTGCTGACCCGCCACTCTGATTAGTGTAATTGCCAATGGTACGGACGACCCGATCCAGCGAGTCGTAGAAAGTGAGTGATGTTTGGGCAAAGCTCGTGCCGACGTTGGTGGTGGTTTTGGTCCGCCGTCCCATCTCGTCATAAGCGTAAGTCGTGACGGGATTCTTGATAGCATCGCTTAAGGCTGTCCAATCACGGATATTGGTGGTTTGGGTCACATTCCCGGCAGCATCATATTGCGTGATTGTTCCGCAGCAGTCCCCAAAGGTAGTGGTCTGCTTGACCTGTGTGACACGTCCGGCGGTGTCATAGGTATACTCGGTGGTGGTGTTATTACTGCCGCCGATGTCCGACTGGGTAACTTTCTTGAGCAGACCATTGCCGTCACCTGTGGTGTAATACTCACGGGTAGTTTGTTGCAGGATCGTGGTGCCATTTGCAGGATCGATGACTTTTTCTGTTAGTACGCGTCCTTTGCTGTCATAAGTGAATTCCTGCCAGCGTAACACGGTGGTCTGGTTAGGGGCTTTGTCAAATACCTTGATGCGTGTAGGCAACCGGGAATTGTTGGGGTTAGAGTCCGTATAGTCGTATTGTGTTTTACGCCCTTCACTGTCGACACTGAAGTTTAGGGTGTCATTGGTATTATAGTCAAAATTTGTTTCGTTGTTCAGAGGATCTGTGACTTTGGTCAACGATTTACCCCGACCACTCCAATCCAATTTGGAAGTATTGCCGTTGGCATCCTTCTGAATCGATGGACGGAAGAAATCATTCACATCTTGCAATCCGTACTTACCATTATTACCGGGCAGTTCTGCGCCATTGTAAATGCCGCCCGAAAAGTGGTGGGTGATGGTTTTGCCTGCTACCGTTTCCGTGGTGACGTTTTGTTGGTTGGGTTTGAAGGCCAGTGCCACCTGCATCAATGGTGAAGATGCGCCTTGAATACCCAGTTGTTCAGTTATGTCGGTGATACGACCATTAGCAAAGGTGTACGTGACATCTTTGATCTTGATGGTGCCGTCAGTGGTGCCATCGCCGGTAGTGTCAACTGGTGGTGATAGATGCTTGGTCAGGTAATTGAGCAGATTGGAATCTGCTTCACCTCCATTCTGACCGTAGGCATCGTAAGTCCACACCTGACCACGGACATCACGGACTGTGGCGAGAAGCGATTTTCCACCCGACACCAGTGTGCCATTGTTCTTCTCTGGGACATAAGTGAACTCAATGTATCGTCCCAGGTGGTCAGTTACACGATATAACTGCTGATCGCTGGTTGGATAATAAGTGAAGATTAACTTCCGTTTGAGATTGCTGCCATCCAACACATAGGCATCATCGACTACCTCAGAAAGTTTATTGCCAGAATAGGTGTCTTCCCAGTACTCCCCGTTCGGCCACCGGCGGCGACGGAGCTTTTTATTGGCATCGAATAGAAATAATGATTTATCCGATGTGGTCAGCTTGTAGCGAGATGTTTCGGTAACCGGATCATAATCACTGGCCGGATCGACATCAATGAACGATACCGATCCTCGGTCTGCTTCATAATAGTTGGTTGACTTTTTCAAAAAGAGCGTTTCACCACCATTGGTGAAGCTGATCCAAATGGTGTTGGGCGTGACTCCCAAATCTTCAGTCAAAGTGATGAGATGATTGTGCTTCCAGCCTAATCCCATGAACTGAAAATTAACGTCAGCGAGCTTAGCCTGACGGTATGAGCGGGTAAAAGCGAGTGGGCCAGCTGGTGTTTGAACGGTGAGATCCGTAACTTCCTCGTACTTTTCGGCGGTCTGAAGGCTGACAGGTCTGCCGACGAGAGATACAGGTGTACCAAGAGCGACATAGTTTGCCGGGCATATTGCCAGTCCGTTACTGCTGGGGTCTGAGATAAGTTCAATTGCGGGATCAATAATTCCAAGGACTGTTCCCATTCCCCCAAATACACTTGACCAATTCCCGTTCTTGTTTTCAAAGCTATCGCCTAAGTCACGTGAGAGGGAGATATTATTTCCAAATAAGCATAGTTCGTTCTTGTAACATTGTAACCCGCGGTAGGTTGCCGTTCCCTTATCTACCCATGCGCTTCCCTGGTTACTGCTTGTAAATAACTTTTGACTGGCTCCACTGCCTGCAAGCATCGCTATTCGACTAGAATTTGCCGGATCCACTACTAAAGCGTAGGGTGTGGATGGCTCATAATTACCCGAGGGGGTGATATTCGTCCATGTAGGATTGCTATCATAATTGCTAATGCGATATAGTGTCGACGAAATATTAAGGTGAATATTGTCGATTATGAGGCTAGCTGTAGCAATCTTTGAGGTGAGAAAAAAGGTCAGGAAAACGCTGCACTTTTCCATATTAAAGAGCGCGAAATTGTTATAGGTTGCCGTTTGCCAAACGCCATTCAGGTCTTCCCTATCTACTGGCCTGAAATCAAACGGCTCTGAGGGAACCATATCCCCAAGGTCACAATTAGGACTTTGGGCATCTCGAAACTGATAAGCTACCCTTACAAGAGGACCAGAATCAGGTGTTCCGTTCCATGTCCAACTGGCTTTCCAATTAAAAGAAAGGGTTGCAGCTCCTGCGGAAGCTGTATAAGGCGCTCCTAAATATACACATACTTTTACCGTTCCATTCGTTGGATCTCCAGGATACTGCCAACGCGCGCCATTCCCTGGGTTTCCCCAGTTTCCTACACCTCCAGCGGGTATGACAGAATAATTACTATATTCCCCAGAATCAAAGGTGACCAACCAGTCACTATTAACAGGCAGCGTGCGAGCATAGGCATTTCCGCTTGGATCAACAGCCAAGACTGGGAACGGGCGCGCTGAAGATGCTGATCCGGTTCCGGTAATTTTTGTGAATGTTGCCGAGGTTGTTGTGGCCAAATAAACAAAATAGGCACCTGCTCCATCAGGAGCGGTCACCAATTGTTTGACCCCATCCACAGCCAAACCAATAGGCGCATTATCATTAGCAGCGAGGTCTGTAATGGACGAACCAACTTGTACGGCTGTGCTCCATGTTGATCCATCTGTAGTTCTACTAATCAGCGTTCCTGTCCGGTCTTTCCAAGCTACAATGGCGAAGCCGGATTGGGTCTTACTTGTCGCAATCCGGGCAGAAGAGACGACTGAACTATCACTCATGGTGAAGGTTGCTTGAAGTGTCCAAGTAACACTTGCCGCACGAATATCAGATGAATAATAGACGCGCAAGGTCGTTCCAGAGGTGGTTACTACCCATGCACCAAGTCCCCCACTCTCATAACCTGATGTAATGTAAGAGGAAAACCAATTGATGGCTGAATCATTGACATTGCCCAGAAGGCTAGCCTTGATATCTTCCCACACTGGCGACGACCAATAAAAATATGAAGTTCGCGCCAGATTACCGTTGGTGTCCCATGCAACTTTGAATCTTGACATCAGGTTTATTTACCTTCCCCATTGTGCAATGTTGAAGCGGATGTTCTGTAACCAAAATAGATCGCACTAGAATTCACATGTGGACTATTTTTTTTCTAATGCGTTGACTTTGGCCTCAAGTTCGGCGATACGGTCAAGCAATTTATCCGCCTTATTCTCCGGTTTGTCGTATTTCGACTTCCGTGCCTGGCGTTCAGCCAGAGTGCCGTATTTGGCGTTGATGGCGGATTGAATTTCAGGGGTTAAGGGGATAATCCCCGAAAACAATTGTTCGATTTTTGTTTCGTCTTCTTCTTCTGTCGTCATGTTTAAGGCGAAAGTATCGCCCTGAAGGATAATGTTCATTATCTTGTCTCCACGTTAACTAGTACTTGTAACCAATAATTTGCAGTCGCGAATTTGTAACCAGTAGGTTAGTCGGATGATTATCGGCCCGTATTTGAATACGATTGATCGCTGCCGTGCTTGTCCACAAGTGCGTGCCCCTCAGCGAAACAAAACCGGTGGTAGTATCATCTATTAGCCAAGCACTTGTAAATTGGCTTAAATGTCGGTACAACGTCTGACGATAAAAAGGGATAAAAATACGGGTAAATCCAAGAGTTAGCCGGTGAGTTCGCTGCTGACACTGGAACAGCATATGCCTGGTTAAGCGATACCAAAGCCAATGAAGTATTTCCAGAATTGTAGATGATACTTGACCGATAATTCGTCAATGTTGTGTCGTTATTGAATAGCAAGTTGACCCATTGCGAGGTTGTGGCAGTATTGGTTCGCACCAGCACGATCAGTTCAAGATGCTCACAGGATTGACCATCAGGTAAGGTTGTTAGATCAATATCCCAATGATTGTTTGTTTAAGTACATCTTCCTTCAGAAGGACGCGCCCACCTAAGGGCATCTCGCCGAATTGGTTGGCAGCATACAGTTGGTCGTTTCGGGTATATAACCGGACAAGACCGGGCGTGGGAGGTGTTGTTGTCGGCGGCTGTGGAATTGTCTGACCAGTTGGCAATCCGGTCCGCGCCGGTGGATATTTGAATTCGAGGTAATCATCAAAATGGGTTGGACCTAAACCTTCCATAAAAATGCTATACAAATTGGGTATATCGCTCTGTTGTCCCAGAGTATGCTTTATTCGTATCCCTGCCCCATCAGTGATTTGCTTGCCAGTGGCGGTGGTGATGCCCACCTGTATGCCAGTGGCTTTTGGCAGGGGACCCGCACTTGCAGTGGCATCGTTGACGATTTCGACCTCCACACCCGCAACTCAGCTCCGGTAGCCGGCGTTCCAGTATTCAAGTTGGTGGCTTTGACACGTAACGCGCTATGAACGGCGCTTATCACCCCGGAACCCCGCAGTTCCAGTTCGGCTACCATCCATTGAACCACACTGTTCAGGGTGCCGCTGATACGCCCGAGCGCGTGGAAACCACGCTTGGGTTTGGTAGTCGAGTCTTCATGACGATGAGCTTCAATCAGTGCATCAGGTGAGGATAAGCCGACGTCATCCCCCACTTGTAAGCGCCCATCACCCGTAACCTGTGCGAGAGTGTTGCCTGCGCTATCCTCCCATGTTTCCAATGGGTTTGTCTGAGTGGTGTGACCCTGTACGCGCAGTTGTTTGGCATCTGCGCTACCGTCAATAACGACATCTTGAGCAAAAGTCTGGGGCATGATGGTTTCTCACTAGCTACAAGAACAAAGATGAAAAAGAGTGTGATGAAGTGGTATTTATTTTCCAAAATATCGTATTTTTATTTTGCCCACAAGTGACTTTAGTATTTCTTAACCTGACGATTGCCCTACGCCCGTAAGTAAAAACAAACTATTACCAACATCTTCATCACCGTACAAGAGTTCTCATCCGTAGTGACTTTGGGAGTTGGTTTTGTTACGATCTTGGTTGGGAATGGTTTGAAGATTAGCCGTGAACTTTAACAACTCTCCTGTCCACCGCCCTATTCATTACCCGGTGAATGGGTCGGTGAGAATTCTGCAATTTTGCAGAGATTATTCAGGAGGAAAGTCATATGTCCAGCACGCAGTTATTGCTCAATCCCTTTTTGCGGGATGATGTGCGTTCAAAAGCAGAGTTGATCGACTGGTTTTCAGAAGCGGGCTATTTCAGTTTGTCGCCCCAAGCGAGCAAAGTCATCAGAACATTTCTAGAGTATGTGGCTGACCATTACTTGAATGGGGTCAGTCTCGTGGATAGTTACATTCTTGCTATACACGAGCATTCGTCCATCAGCCTGCCACCCCAATTTCCAACAGCGGACGACGGGCATCCCCTGTTTCCGCGTATGTTGGCGGTGATGGGTGTCTCGCAGGGGGTCATGGAAGTCGCTAACAAGCTCTATCGGACACTTGACCCGTTCTACACTCAAAAATCACTGCTGTAGGCCAACCAACGGGCGGGGGCTTATCCCCCGTCCAATTTCAACCAGCCTATCAGTGAATTCTTTGGCGCATATTTTCTTGATCGTGATAGGCGGACGTTCGTACAATGATGGGACATGAGCCTCGAACGTCTTCCAAATGCTGAACTAAATCGTCGTGAACTTAGTCCCTACGCCCAGACCTTCCTATCGCGCATTGACCGCTTCGCCCGCCAAAACCGGGATGGTAGTTACTCAGCCATACCCGAAGCCGTGAACATGGATATCCTTCAACAGCATATCGCTGGCACTGTCACTTTAGGAGCATACGCGCTCAACACAACCAGCGAAGCTAAATGGGTGTGCTTAGATGCCGACACCGATACGGAATGGCATAGGTTGCGGAATATGGCTCAGGAATTGAAGGATGAACATGTCCCCAACTATCTGGAACCGTCACTGCGCGGCGGACATTTGTGGTTGTTTCTACCTGAACCGCTAGCCGGTCAGGAAGCCCGGCGCTTTGCGCGGCAGCTTTTATATGAGCAAGACTTACCCACCGTTGAAATCTATCCCAAGCAAGATCGCTTGCGAACCGGTCCCGGCTCACTGGTACGTCTACCATTAGGTGTCCATCGTAAAGCCAATCACCGCTACCATTTCGTTGACTTGAGTGGCGAACCGATTGCGCCTACTATCCGTGAGCAAATCCGCATTCTCGCCCGTCCTGAACGAGTTCCAAGATCATTTGTCGAGCTGGTATTGAGTCTGTCTCCTGAACCCCAGCCTATCCCCTATCCCCCACCTTTTGAGGGCAAAACCCTCACGATTTCCGGTGGTGAGGTGTCAGAGCAAATCAAGAGCCGCATCAGTGTCTACGACTTTGTGAGCCAATTCATGGAAATCAACAGAGATGGTCGTGGGTTGTGTCCCTTCCACGACGACCATCATATGAGCTTCAGCGTCCACCGGGAGCGTAACTTCTGGCGCTGCTTTGCCACCCACTGCAACAAAGGTTACACGGTGATTGATTTCTGGATGTACTGGCGCAATATTAGTTTCAGGCAGGCTGTAAAGGAATTGGCAGCTAGCTTGTTATGACGCTTCCCCGCCCACTGCCACAAGGCCCGTGTGAAGCTCTATAATGCCGTTTTCACGCATTGTGGCGGCAAATGAGATAAAAGACCCACCGATATATTCATCACCAGTCAAAGTGGCTTATAGACCCCTAGATTGATATTGGTCTGATTTGAACGATGAAAATGACAGAATTGGCTCAAGTCTTGGTGGAACTTCAACTAACTTCTTGACAGAGTTGCGCCAATTTGAGACAGTCAAGTATGTACGCTAAGTATTTTGACCTCTCTGAACTCCCTTTTCGTATTACTCCTGATCCTCGTTTCTTATGGTATTCCGACCAGCATCAAGCTGCTAAGGAGAAAATTCTATATCACATTACGCAAAGTGCTGGCCCCATTTACTTGCTGGCTGATATTGGAACCGGCAAAACGACCCTCGCCAAACGGATTATCGAAGAATTGTCGAGTGACGAACGCTATAAAATTGTCTTTGCCCCTTCCCCTAACTTGAAATCGACAAACGCATTTTTGCGCTTCATCATGGATGAGTTTGGCGTCAAAACTGAACGATCCTACGAAAAGTCGCTCAAAAACTTCCAACAATTTTTGATTGAACAAAAGATCGCAGGTGTCTCCCCTGTTTTGTTGGTCGATGAAGCACAAAATATGAGTAAGGATATGCTGGTATTGATTCAACACTTTTTTAATTTCAGTACCGATACTGAGTTTTTGATCCAGATGGTGCTATTTGCTCAAATGGATTTTCAACCGAAACTCGCCCGCTTGCCTTCTTTATTGAGCCGTCTCAATTTGGCAAAATTAGACCCTCTGAGTTTCGAGCAAACGAAGGAGATGATGCAGTTTCGTTGGACAATCGCGGGTGGTAAACGGTTGCCATTTGATAACGACGCGCTTATAGAGGTTTTTCGCATTACGCAGGGTGTTCCCCGTCTTATTGTTAAAGTAGCTAATGAAGCTCTGATCCGGGCAGCCGTCAATAACAGCACGCAGGTCGACAAAGATACCGTAAGTGCTGCATGGGGTGATTTAACTGTCGAAAAACTATAATGGGTATTTACGGCGATTTACTCAAACTGAACCAAGCGCCTAACAACGTTCCGTCTTCTGTCCCTAAACCCGTTCCAAAAACATCCAGAACGCTCATTCCCTCAGCGACAAAAAAGCTTCCCGTTACTTCGCGGACGTTGGAAATTCCACCTACTGTGTTACCAGAGACGGTATCACGACACCATGATACCGTGACACCACGCCACCACGGTATCAAGCCACCACGCAACCATGACAGCATGATTCAGACCATCCGAACTGCCGTGAAGCAGTTCGGAAAGGAAGCGGCTACACATCGCTTTACACCGGATGAGAAAAAGGCTGTAGCTGAAGTCGTTTTTGCTTATCGCAATCGTGGCATCAAAACCAGTGAAAATGAAATTGCGCGAACGGGGGTTAATTTCTTAATTGAAGATTACAAACTGAACGGTGAAAAAAGTATCCTCGATCAAGTCTTAAAAGCCCTCAATCAGTGACACCACGATGCCGTGGTACCACGACACCATGAAATCAATCTTGCTATCACGGTGCGATCTTCTACTTGACCCGCCTCAATCAGAGTTGCACTGTAAGAGTGCTATATCGTTTGATGTAGTGGAACGCCACCAGCACGGCGAATGGGCGCTGGCCTGACTGACCGAAGCACACTGACACCCGAAGCCAACTGTTGATGAGGCTGACCTCATCTAAGCCTGTAGGGATACAGGTATAAGACACCTCAGACGCAGCAGTTTTCGTGCCGATTGATATGTAGAAAATCGCGCGAAGCGCGTCTATGGAAAGCTGAAGGGGAGAAGGAGCGAAGGGAAGGAAGGGGAGGGTTCGCAGTTCTGAAATCCGGCAGCCCTTATAGAGGGGTGGTTTAGCATGTCGAGTAAAAAATCACCTCTGTTTTAGGGTGTCCAAAAGATGTACTTATCGACAAGTACATCTAGCTGCGTTCGTGTAAACCCGTGTGAAAGCCAAAAAGCATATGGTTGGGTCGGGGAGAGTACCCGTCTGCCGTTCGCATTTGACCGTACTCTCGGTCAAATGAGCGCCGCAGCCGTTGTACCCTCCCAACTTCCCCAACCATGCCCCGTCGGCCTTTCCTCGCAGGCTGCGGAAAGCCCGACTGCCCACCCCGCCGTCCACCGACCACTCGGAAAGCGACTGCCAGCGTCCCCATCTGGTTGTCGTGGTCGGTGGTAAACCCCAACCGCTAGCGGTTGGGGCGGGCGCGGCGGCTGATCCCGGCGTACCGGGACCACCCGCTCGCTCGGTCTGGGCAGTCGGCCTGCGGCTCGACGGGGCGGCGAAACGTGGCACGGCCATTTTATGCGTGGTCAGTCGATTGGCGAAAATTAGAAATTTCACATATAGTAGTAAGAGTGACAATCTGAATACTAGAGGAGTGTAAGGAGGTCGCGATGGGATGGCTGGATGTTGCGATCAATGAGGCTGTCAGCATTTTTGTAACGATCTTCCGAATAGTCTTTCAGGCAGGGCAAATCGGGGCGGCGCGCGCCGACCAAGCCCGCCGGGCCAATCAGAGCCAGCAGCCCTATACACCCGATGTACTTGAACCGCAACTCATCATCAGTCCGACGCCGTCACCCCGTCCCGCGTTATCGCCAGCGTTGCTTGATTTCCGCTACAAATTCTTTATTGGATGTGGACTGGTACTGTTCTTTTTCGGATGGTGCAATCCGGCTTTGAACCCACTTGTGCTGCTTGGCATGGGGTGTGTGGTGGTGGGCTTAGTGCTGCGCTCGAAGCACGACGCGCCACCTGCCGTGCCAGTCTACAGTATCGCACCCCTCAACCGGTCATCCGTGCCGGTTTATCGCCTCCATCTGCCCAAAAGCATCCCGTGGGATAGTTCCAAAGCTGAGCAATTTATGTCGCAACTGCTGACCAACTTCGGCAGTATGACCTTTCAAATCATTGCCGAACGCGACGCGATCAGCTGGCAGTTGCTTGATTTGCGAAGTGACTACAATGAGGCGTTTGTGGTTCGCACCATACGCGCCATCTACCCTGAAGCAGATGTGCAAACGGCACTGTATCAAGCGAAAACCTTTACTGAGCCGTTTCATCGTTTTGTGGTTAAGGCCAAGCCGTTGGTTCCCATTTTTCCAGCGCCACTGGTGCGGGCGAGGGAGTTAAAGGATGTCGATCCACTGGTGAACCTGACGCAAGCGGCTAGCGATTTAGAGGACGGTGAAACGCTCCTCTACACGTTGGCCGTGACCGGCTTTGCCCGTGATGCCCAAAAGCAAGGCGAACGGCTGATTACCACCTCCGATGTGGGCACTGCTGACTTTCTCAGTCTGGGTGGGGCGATAGACGCGATGGCGCGAAAGGCGACGGGAACTGACCGAACTGCGGCTTATGCAGATGACCTGATGCGGGAGATGCGGGTGAAGCTGCAAAACCCTCTGTATCACGCCCTGCTGACCATTCAGATCGATGCCCCGACACAGGAGCGGGTGGGCGTTCTCTTATCGGCGGCCACTCACGTCTTTCAGTTTGCCAAAGCGCGTTTTAATGCGGTTGATTTGTACCTACCTGAGTGGGAGAAACCCATCGCGGTAGCGGATGCCTCTGGCAGCCAACAGACCGATACCTTGGGAGTGCTTGAAGCGTGGCTGACCAACCGAAGCCAGTTATGGCAGGAATTGTTATTCATCCTTGAACCGGCTGAGTTGGCCGCCCTGTGGCATGTGCCCAACAAAAACTTTACCGCTTCAGACATTACGTGGATACATGGCAAACAAACCCAATTACCGGCGATCATGCGTGGCAAACGAGACGGTGTATGTTTGGGCAGCAACCGTTATGCTGGGCGGGATGAGCCGGTCTATATGCCGCAGGTTGACCGTGCGACACATATGGCAATCATCGGCAAGACTGGCACGGGCAAGAGCAACCTTCTACATCGGCTCATTCATCAGGATATTCAAGCGGGGAGAGGGGTGTCGGTAGTTGACCCCCACGGAACGCTGGTGCGGGATGTGCTGCGCTGGAGTATCCCCCTAGAGCGTGAGCCGGATGTGATCGTGCTTGATCTGGCCAATGAAGCATTTCCGCCACCCCTCAATCTGTTGGCTGTACCGAAGGGACTAGGGGAACGCGGCGCCGTCGCTCAGGTCATGGCGATACTGGAAAAATTTGGCAGTTTTGACGACACCGTGACGGTTGCTCCCACCCTGCGGGCAGCCTTGTCTACCCTGTGGCATGAAGAAACTCCTACCTTGCGCGATGTCCCGCGTCTGTTCAAAGACCCTAATTATTGTAACCGCTTGCTAGAAACACTGGATAGTCCGGCGGCTGAGGAATTCTGGGAAGCGTATGACACGAAATCGGTGGGACAACAAGATCAATTGAGCAGTCCGGTGGTGCATCGCATCAGTGATTTTTATGGCAACAATGTCGTCTACCCAATGCTGTGTCATCCCGACCCACTGCCACTGTCTACGTTCATGAACCAAAACAAAATCATCCTGATGTCGCTGCAAGCCGATGAAACCCGCCTGCCGCCACAGGAGCAGCGGTTGTTGGGAGCTATTCTGATCTCGCAGCTTCAGATGGCCGCCATGAGTGGCGCAATTGCCACCCGTCCTTATTACCTCTACATCGATGAGGTGCAGCATTTTGTGACGACCTCGCTACCGACTATGTTTTCGGAGGCGCGCAAATATGGGTTAGCCTTGATCGTTGCCAATCAATACCTGCATCAACTGGCCGGAAATACCCTGTCAGCTGTGGTGAATAATGTGGGCGCGGTGATGGCTTTTCAATGCGGGCTGGACGATGCGAAAGTCTTGGAACCGTACATGCAGCCGCAGTTTGAAGCG
The DNA here is from genome assembly GCA_041390885.1 of Anaerolineae bacterium. Classification (GTDB taxonomy): domain Bacteria; phylum Chloroflexota; class Anaerolineae; order Aggregatilineales; family Phototrophicaceae; genus CFX2. Next base: position 40,993 of record JAWKPB010000025.1, read on the forward strand.
GAGGACTTGACCCACTTGGATAAGTATAACGCTGCGGTGTTCATGCGTTATCTTGACCAGACCCAAGCAGCTTTTGGCGTCATGACCGAGCCACCCCTTCCAAAAACCGAAACAAAAGATATGGAAGCGGCGAACCAACGGGCAGAGCATATCCGTCAGCACTCTGTTCAACAATACACGCCTAAATCGCGTCAAGACGTGTTGAATTGGCTCAAGGCGCGTTATCCCCGCAAACGGCGGGCGGGCGGTGATGATGGCGAAGAAGGGTTTTATGAACCCAGTCCATAATCCCATAGGGGTATGCATATGCTATGCTGTGGGTGGTAGCACCTCCGCGCAGACCCCCGAAGCCATTCACTTCGAGGGAAGCGGGAATTTACAGGCGTCGGCCTGCGATAAATCCTATCGCTAACAGCACCAGAGTGTAGACCACCCCGAAAACTGTTTCTGCGTTTAGAACGATCTGTAATGTTAAGCCTGTCATATTCATCACCTCCTTGAGGCATGGGACTTGTCAGAAGTCCGCGGCAGAGGTGTACCGCCTTAGACGGTAGCGCGATTTACAAGATTTGCCAATCCGTTATGATGAAGGGGTATGAAACTCATGGGTGACATTCGACAGCGGCGCGACCAGCGCCCGCGCAAACCCACCCCTATGCAGTTGACCGAACGAGACAAACAGGTCATTGAAGCGGTTCACCTGTATCGCGTGCTGCGGCAAGATCAAATTCAAGCCCTCTTTTTTGGCGCATCAAAAGCAGCGCAAAGGCGGCTTATTCGGCTGTATCATCATGGATTTTTGGAGCGATTGTTCTTGCCCGTCGTGGCTGGACGCAGCCCAACATTTTACGTACTGGACAGAAAAGGCGCAGAACTCTTGCGTTCCGAATTGGGTTACGACGAACTCCATTGGTACAACAGCAGCAAAGACCTCAAAACCGATTTTCTGGAACACACGATTGCCATCAATGACTTTCGCATTGCCGTAACCCATGCAGCCCAGCAGGAAGGATACCGCCTCGTGATCTGGAAATCCGAGAGCGACCTCAAGGCCAGTTATGATCGGGTGGCGGTTCGTGTTCCATCCGGCAAGGCGCACAATTACCCGATTGTCCCCGATAGCTATTTCGTCATAGAAACGCCTCTAGGACGCGCCCACTTCTTTATAGAGGTAGATCGCGGAACGGAGACGACAGACCGTTTTAAGAGCAAAATACGGGCTTACACGGCCTATTATGAAACGGGTGGATACGAGAAACGCTTCCAAACCAAAAGTCTGCGGGTATTAACTATTGCCATAGGGGAGAAGCGCCTTTTGAACCTCAAGAAAGCCACGGAGGACGTGAACGGCAGGCGGCGTTATTGGTTTGCATTGGCTTCAGACTTAACACTCGAAACCGTGCTGGCTGCACCAGTATGGCAGATTGCCGGGGAGACGACCCGCCGCCCCCTAATTGAAACAGTCTGACATACAACGGACTGCCATTTGGAGGCAGTCCGCGTATAGGTAGGTTTAGCCCAACCCCACAGACCTGAAGACAACAAGACGGTTGGTTCATCTTGTTTGGATTGTGCCATGTTGCACCAACTCCACGACAAACGCTCCCCTTGGTGTCCAATAGTATGAAGAAGAACGCGACGCGGCCTACCGCCCTCACAGTGTAGCATTGGGGACGCATCTGTTGACAATGTTCCTTTCGGCATATTATTATTACATCATATGTTACGCGCCACGTTTTATCTTCCAGAAACATTACAACATCGGTTGAAAACAGCTTCTAGACGGCAGAAAAAGTCTGTCTCTAAACTGGCTCAGGAGCTACTTGACCAAGGACTGAGCGGCGAAGAACAACTCCAGTTAAAAGCCATGTATGAAGCACTTAATGACATCAAGGCTATAGGCAAGGACCAATCTGTTCCTCAATCGGTAGATGAAGTTCTTTATGGAGAAAATGGCGCATGGAGAGGAAACATGCCACTTGCGTCCAAATGAATGCCATCCATCCCGTTTACGATCTCCTGATTGACAGTGACGCATTTGTAGGGTGGGCACTTGAAACCGATCCACATCATCAACGTGCCACCATGCTTTTTGAACAGGCACAAAAATCTAACCAACGGCTTGTCACACACAACTTTGTGGTTGCTGAAACCGCGACCGTCCTCAGTCATCGTAGCGGGCAAGCGGTTGCCTGTGATTTTTTGGATGCTGTGAGAAAAATACCACAGCTTTACGTTTCAGAAGACTTGTTTTTGAAAGCTCTGAGCATCTTTCGCACTCAGGAGAACAAGAACACAAGCTTTGTTGACTGCCTGAACGTCATTGTTATGAAATACCTTAGTATTCCGCGCCTCTTAAGTTTTGATCAGTTCTACCGCAAGAAATTTGACCTCAAGCTCGCCGCGTAGATGTCTTAAAGCTGGCGAATATCTTCATGCCACCGCCATGCTACCATGTACCATCCAGCACCTTACAATCCTAATCTGAATACGCATTGAGTACCCATTCAATACGTATTCGACCACAGAAATTACCCTCACTCAGTTCAATTTTGTCCACGAATACGCATTCATTACGCATTGAATACGCAATAACGTAAAAGGAGTATAAGCATGGCAAGTTCACGGTTGATTTCGATTGATTTAGGCAACGGATTTACCAAAGTCCGAGCAGGAAAGCGACGGTTTTCATTTCCGTCGGTTATCGCGGTTGAGGACGACACCACCGCCGGATTTGAGGCAGTGGGGTTAGCCAGCAATCATGATTTTGTGATTGGCTACCATGATAAACGATGGGCGATAGGGGAGACGGTTCTGACGCATGGCCTGATGCCGGTCATGATTGCCCATCGCTCACGTATCACGACCGAGTATTACCAAATTCTCTTTGCAGCGGCCTTGGCCTCGGCCTTCACCGAGAATGTGGTTGTCAGTCCGGTCGTGTCGCTGCCACCCGCCGCTTATTGGGACAAAGACAAACAGAAGGAGATGATTGCTGGAGAGTATACCGTCACACGCGCTGGAATTGAGTACCATTATCGTGTGCCATATGAGTATATTCGGGTCGTGCCCGAAGGTTTCGGCACGGCGGCACTCTTTTGCCTTGACCCGCGCGGACAGGTGACAGATAGCGATCTGTTTGAGCGTGAGGTGGGGATAGTGGATGTGGGAACCTATACCACCGACTTTGTGCAGTTATCCAACATGAAGGTGGTCAAACGGGGAACCGATAGCATTCCACACGCGCTAAGCAACATTCACAAATTGGTAAGAACCTATGCCGCGTCACAAGGAGTGGATATTGATGTTCACGAAGCGGATGAGGTGCTGCGAAAGGGTTGTTTTTTGCTGAGTGGACGGCGTGAGGCGTTGACCGAGCACATCCAGCAGTGGAGTGTAGAACTAGCGCAGGTGATTGCCGCCCGTATCCGAACGCTATGGGGTGGGGGAGATGCAGTAGAGCTTATTCTCGTAACAGGCGGTGGCTGTAGTTATGTGGCAGATTTGTTGTTCGCCGAGTGGCCGCATGTTCAACAAGTCACACGCGAGACCAGCAAAGTTGAACCGTGGGAAGCCAACTGTGAAGGTTGTTATCGTTATGGACGCTTTCTGCAAGCCCTAGAGACCAAGTCCAGAAAGTAGGTAATATGCCACGCCGGAAAAATATAGGCGAACGCAGCCGCTTTAATGGCTTTGCGCTGGGCGAGAGTGAGCGTGATCGAGTGATTGCCCACTGGATTAACAACCAGCCGAATGCAGCGGAGAGCATCAAGGTGCTCATTTATGCTGAAGCTACCGGACGCAATCGGGTGATGATTCAGTCGCCACCTTACGGAGCAGAGGATAGGGAACCACAGTTGGATGCTGGTGATCCGCGTGTGCAGGCATTAGCGGCGCTAGATACCTAAAATGAGGGTGAGGCAACCTGTCAAAGGTCAACCTCACCCTATTCTTGTGGCTAACTACCGTACAGCGCGTTGTAAGCGGCCACCGCCGAAAGTGTCACTTCCGGTGGCAGGAAAGCTGTGACAACATGCTCAAACAGTGACTTACCATCCTTCTCAACGGGCAAATCACCCCCAACACCCAAGCGACTTTCGACAACCCGCGTCCAGTCTACCACCAGACGATTGATGTGCCGGGTTCCAGTCGGACGCGAACTCAACAGGCGGGCGAATTCCGACAACATCTGGTTGCGTTGGGCATTCTTGCCCCGCGCCTTGAGGCCGGTCATCAGGTTAGCTGCTTTGAGTTTGGCCTCAATAGTCCGGGCTTGTGGCAGCCGCGCCTTTGACTGTTTGGGCAACGCCACCGGCTGCTTCTTGATTGGTTTGCTCCTTGCCATATCCACTTTCCTCCAAAAAATAAACTAAACGATACGGACAACGACACGTTCCCACGAGTGAGGTGAGCGCGTGTGGTTGCGCGGAAAAGTGGTTGGCAAGGTGCTGATAGGTCATTGTAGCAAATCGGGATAGGGGCTTTGCAACTACTAGGTGCATTCATGGATTCGCCGTGAGAAGATGAGAGGGCTGTTTCACACCCAAGCACATTGAAATCCACAGCCCAACATTACACGCCTGAGCCGCTCTAGCGCGGCTCTTTTATTCCCATTCTTGGGAAAGGAGAACTGAAGGATGAATGCTACAACACCGTTATTGGATGACGACAGTCGTGCCAAATTACCAGCGTTGTACAGCAACGAAGAACGGGGGAAAGAGGCACTTGCTGTAGTCAAATTCTTTACACCGGATGGCGGCTGGACATGGTACGCCTCGGAAGGCTCACCGGTCGATGTTGATGGTTATATGGATACGGAGAAGGAGAAAGTTGATTATTTGTTCTTCGGTCTGGTCATTGGTTTGGAAATTGAGTACGGTTACTTTTCGCTGTCCGAGTTGTCAGGTGTGCGAGGCGGTCTGGGACTACCCATAGAGCGCGACCTGTACTTTGAACCTAAGTCATTGGGTGAACTTGAAAAGCACCATCATGCTGAACGGCGCGGATAGACGTTCGATTCTATTCCCGTGAACCTGTTTCGAGGCTTCATGGGAATATTTTATTGATAATTAATAATTTATGTATTACAATTGTTACAATTATGACAACAACCATACCTATGATGAAATTCCGAAGCGAACCGGGGAGTGTCTTTGACCGCGTATTTTACCGGAAGGAAGCGATTATTGTTGAGAAGTCAGGTGAACCCCGTGCGGTTATTGTGTCTGTACGAGAGTATGAAGATATGAAGCGGCGCAGGGATGCGGCAAAGGCAAGATTTTTTGAGTTTGTTGATGAAATTCGGGCTAATACCGCGCAAGTTGACCCGGCTGAATTACAAGCAGCTATCGACGAGGCCGTAGAGGCCGTAAGGCGCGAAAAACATCGCTAATCTATGGATTACACCCTCCGAATAGTGCCGGATGTAAATGTACTCGTAAGCGGAATAGCTATTTCACGATATGCTCCGTCCCAAACATTACAGGCATGGCGCAGAGGCGAGATTGAGGTTGCCATTTCTGAGCCAATTTTGAGTGATTTAGTTCGCGTCATGCAGTATCCTACAGTGCAGCACTATTTTCCTCTGTCAGCGGAGCAACAAGCAGATTTAGTAAACGAGCTGCGAGAAGCCGCAATCTCGGTAGCCGATACTACTGACATCAAGATTTCACCAGACCCGGATGACGACAAACTCTTTGCGTGTGCTGTTGAAGCCAGCGCGGACTACATCGTAAGTATGGACAAGAAACATGTCCTATCCGTACCTGATTATCAGGGAATACACGCCATTCACCCAACGGACTTTGTGAAGGAGTTTTTACAACTGAAACAGGCCGCTTAAGCAAACATAAGCCCAACACTATTCATAACCCAATCACGAGTGAGGAATTAGAACCGCAAATTGAAATGTACAGCGGGTAGGGACTGCTTATGATGAGTCTATTCATCGCCTCATGAAAGAGCACCTTGAAGTATAGAAAAAGCTGAAAATTAATAAGCCCCGGGGGTTCAAGGCTACAAGGCAAATAGGTAAGTGTGTAGGGACTACGATAAACTTAGTGGACGCGAAAAAGCGGTAGAAGCAGTTTGAGGTATTCCAGTTGTCCCGTGGAGTTGACAGACAATTAAGCTCCCTGCTAGGCTCAACTATGTCGCCTGAATTACAGCCACAACAATCATTCGAGAACGAACCCTATGGCTTTACTGAGCATGAGCGGTTGTTTGAACGGATAAGTCACAAACACTTACTCTCCATTTTAGAAAATCCGATGACCGACATTTTGAAAACAGAAGTCAGCAGCAATGTCTTCGGTGAATTCCTGTTTGTCACTACTAAGCGAATGGCGTCCCAACAGGCGGTTCACATCACCTTTTGGGGACTAGGTTTTCATGAGTTTCGTGAACGCTGGTTACAAGATGAGTGGTTTTGGTATGAAACGACACCTCCGCCTTTTGATGCACAGGAGAGATTAACCCGTGAACAAGCCCTGACCCGGATAAATGAGCGCCATGCTGAGATTATGGTCAGCCCGCATCCCGCGCGCTCATCGCGCAGTAAGCTGTATGAAATGCTGGCCGATCTGACTGACGAGGACGGAGCTTTAGTGCGTCGCATGGCGACGTGGGAAATAGCATCCTAGATGCCGCAGGTTGAGGAATAGACCTGTGAAGTTAGCCGACTAACCAAGGAGGGAAACTAAATTGGGACCATAGCATGTCGGAAAAGGGGAGACCTGTGAAACCGTCAAACAGAGGTCGCTTCCCAAGATTTGGATGACACGGATAAAGCTGGATTGCTTGAAGCCCAATGGCGAGTTAGTGACCCGTCCACTCCTGACACGACGGTTACCGTCAGGCGCTCGGAGCAACAACGAGGTCAGTGCGCGTTGTGAACACCTCCTCCGAGCAACAGGGGCTAATGAAGCCTCATAAAGCCATGAAACGGCATCCTACCTCATCCTACACGTTTCTCATGATCGTACTGCGAGATTGCCTACGGGACGCGAGTCCTACGGTAACGGAGCCGCCATAGTAGTTGGTGGAGTTACGACTACCTACAGGGATTGGGAAAGCCAATCACAGGGCGAAGGGCGGCAGGAACTTAGCTTGAAGCGATTTGAACAGGGATGCGAATGCAGAAAGCCTACCAAATTCAACAAGCACTACGGAAATTGGGTGAAAAACGCCTACCACTGACACGGGTGTATCGTAGTCTTTACAACGAAGACCTCTTTTTGTCTGCCTATCATAAGCTCTACCGAAATGCGGGTGCGCTAACCCCGGGCACGACCACCGAAACGGTCGACGGGATGAGTTTGAAACGCATCCATCACATCATTGACCAATTGCGACAAGAACGCTATCGGTTTCAACCGGTACGTCGCATATACCTCCCGAAGCCCAAAGGCGGCAAAAGACCTCTTGGTCTTCCCACCTTTAGCGACAAACTCGTCCAAGAGGTACTGCACCAACTATTGGAAGCCTATTACGAGCCGCGTTTTCGGAACGCATCGCATGGGTTTCGACCCGGACGAGGGTGTCATACCGCCCTAACACAACTCAAACAACAATTTCGGGGAACGGTGTGGCTTATCGAGGGAGACATACGAGGCTGCTTTGACAATATTGACCACGACATCCTCCTGAAAATCCTCGCACGAGACATCCATGATGGACGCCTCCTGAACCTCATCCGCTTGGCATTACAAGCGGGAGTGATGGAAGACTGGCAATATCATCGGACGTACAGTGGCACGCCCCAAGGCGGGGTACTCAGCCCGTTGTTGGCAAACATCTATCTCCATGAACTAGATACATTTGTGGAAGATGTGCTCATCCCTCAATACACACACGGAAAACGGAAAGCCGACAACCCTGCCTATGCTGCCTTAGACTATCGCATCAGAGTGGCGCAGGTGAAACAAGATTGGGAACAAGTGCAACAGCTCAAACAGCAACGGGGCAAATTGCCTTCATTGCTGGTCAATGATCCCCAATATCGTCGTTTGTACTATGTGCGTTATGCGGATGATTTCCTCATCGGTTTCGTCGGAACAAAAGCGGAAGCATTGACGATCAAGCGACAACTGGGGGAGTTTATCAAAGACACACTCCATCTGCATTTGAGTGAGGACAAAACCCTCATTACTCATGGACGCAGCGAATATGCCCACTTCTTAGGTTATGCCGTGAGCATCTACCATAACGACAGGAAACGGAGTTATGACCGTCGGGTGCAAGGCATGAAGCGAAGCTTGAACGGGCAAGTTCGACTCGGCGTTCCCTATGGGTTGGTTGACCAACATTGTCAAGTTTACCAAAAGAAAGGTAAGCCTGTTCAATATTCTCCAATGGTGTACTTGTCAGATGCAGACATCATTCTGCGCTACCAGCAACGCTATCGGGGATTGGTCGAATACTACCAGTATGCAACGGATCGGGGACAGTTCAACAAACTCCGTTACGTGATGGAAGTGTCGCTGACGAAAACGCTTGCTCAAAAACTAAAGATGAGTGTTGCCAAGGTTTACCAGAAGTATCACGGCACAAGGCAAATAAACGGGCATACGTATCGTACTCTACAAGTGGACATCCCCGCAGCAAAGGGAACTCAGACCATCTGGTGGGGCGCTGTTCCACTGACTGTGGTCAAACCGAATGCTCAAGCCATCATGGATCACAAATATGTCGAGTGGCAGATGCACTCTGATCTTGTCCAACGTCTGCAAGCCAACACCTGTGAGTTATGTGGTGGTCAGGGAGAGTGTGAAGTTCATCATATTCGCAAACTCTCAGACTTGAAAAACCGCTGGGCGGGTCGAAAAGAAAAACCGGAATGGATCAAGCGGATGATTGCGATGCACCGGAAAACACTCGTGGTTTGTCGGACATGCCATCTTGCCATTCATTCAGGGCGTGCTTTACCCAATGATCGTACTGGAGTTCTGGAGAGCCGTGTGCGCTGAAAGGCGCAAGCACGGTTCGGTGGGGGGCTGTTGGAAAAGTGCCTGTGAGGTAACTCGCTAGCAGCCTACCCTACACTGAGTTAGAAGACCTTGGTAATCTATTGGATGATGACTATTTCCCCGAATAAGGGCGATAGTGTAAGCTGGAAACATTACCGCACCGACCATGACACCCGAACATCTACAACTATCCAATTCGGAAACGGAATCGTTTCGCATTTCATGGGACCAAGTTGAGCAATAGGCTATTGAAAGACTCATGCAAAACGGTCAGCATGTGCCAACCTTGATCGCCGAGGGTCAACATGATGTCATGAGCTTACAATTGGTAGACCTAGCCCCTTCGCACGAACTCCGCCTGCTGCAAATGCAGGTAGCTGGTTATGCCATGTCCCAGCGCAGCCACATTGGTTCACTGCGCCAATTGTTCTTTATGAGCGAAGCGTGGATGAGTACCCAATCAGGAGATAAACCCCTTCAATCGCCATCCCAAGACCCGCAGCGCATAGAAGTGCTGACGATTGCCAATCTTAAGCTGCAAGAACATGCCGTACAGATGAAAGTCTTTGAAATGCTGCGCGATAACTCCGGTAATTTAACTGGTGTCCGAGCACAAGAAGTCGCCGCGGACGGACAGCCAATTAGTGGGGAAAGTCCCCTTCTTGAAGCCTTTGTCGCGGGCTTCTTGTTCGGGCAGCACCCAACCTCTCCGCTACAATAAATATGGTTGTTGGATATGCTATGCTAATTTCATATGGATGTTCCTGAATTGCCTTTTCCTTCGTCAGGGCGCTGGGTGCGAGTGGTGGTAGCCCTCTTAGGCTCTGATTGGGTGGATATGCTGGGTGTGTTGTGGCGGCTGGCACGGAAAGTGTTGTCGCTTAAAACGCACGAGGGGATGTATGAAGTTTTGGAATATGATACCCAATTGGAATTATTGGATATTCGCGGGGAAAAAGCCATCTTCCATAAACGTGAACAAGTACGCTTTCTTCAGGATAATATCATTGCTTACCAAGACCAAGCGTGGGGTGATGGCGACATTTTTGCTGATTACCAATGTTCACCCGGGGTGGCCGTTGACAAGTATCGGGAAGGACACCGCTACCGCATTTTGATTTCGCTGCGTGAAACAAAAAATCATAAGGACGTTGACGAGTTTCGGATTGATCGGACAATCCGACGTGGTTTTACCAAAGCAGTCGAGGATTTCCAGATTGAGATTGACCATGTGACACGCTCTTTGAGCATGAGTGTCGTGTTCCCTAAGCAGCGTTTTCCGAAACAGGTCACCCTCATTGAACGGAATGCTTCTAAGATGACACCTATAAACGCTCAAGCTTTCCAAGAACTGCCGGATGGTCGTCTGCAAGTGACATGGCACACCAAGCGTCCGCGTTTGTTTGAGAATTACATTCTGCGTTGGGAATGGTGAGCAAGGAGCGGGCGACAAGGCCATCGCCCGCCGATGCTTAGTGGCGCGATCAGGTACCGCTGCCGCCGCTGTCTACGAACATGCGACACCTCCTTTCTTTCACAGCTAAAGCCGCAAGACGAGAAGGGAGCATCCAGCCAGAACAACAATGGAGAGGGCAGTAGAGGGGATAGGAGATAACAAAAAGCAGCTGGAAGCTGCTAAAAAGTATACGTCATGACGCCAACTTTTTCAATCACTTACTTTTCTTTTTTGGTCTTCCCATTTTCACCTTTCGCTTATACTCCGTCACCGCGTCTAAGGTAGTGAACCAGTCCCGACCCGGTTTCCAACCTTCGATCTTTCCATCCTCTAGCCAGCGTTGAATGGTTCTAATCGACGAGCCAGACTGTTTTGCCGCCTCCGCCACGGTGAGCCAGTGCTTCTCCTCCGACATGAGGCTCCTGAGTTGGGCGGCTTTGTGTTATGACAACACTTGCTTGAAATCAACTGTAAATCATCTTTGACTATTCGCCAAATGGCTATGTAAACGATGCTGATTTTCTGACAGAGGCATAAGAAACCATGATTGACGGGCATGTTAAGATAGGGGTGTGGCAAGAAAACTGAGTGGCGACGAACGCGCACGCATAGCGGAAAAGATCATGGAAGTTGGGAACTTAGTTCTCGCTGCGTTAGTTGTGGGGCAAATTCTCAATTCCCGCTTTGATGTGGGTGCAGGAATTGTTGGAGTGGTTGCCTTTGCGTCGACCTATTGGCTGGCGTATCAAATAATGAAACGGGGGTGACTTAATGATAAATCTTGGACTAATTATCACACTTATTGGAATGATCGCCGTAGTAGCGACTGTGGCATATGTGGTCATAAACGACGCAAAGCGATAAGCCGCGTGTTGTTTGAGCCTATTTGCTACTTGAATGGAATGTAGCTCATATTGCTAAACATGACGTTACGAGACTAGAGGCGGAGCAGATTTTCACTAACGACCACGCGGTACGCCAGACTTATGGCAATAGGCTACTCGTGTTTGGTATGACCGAACAAGAGCGAGTGCTGGCAATTATCCTACATCCAAAACCAGAGAGCCGTTATTATGTCGTCTCTGCACGACCCGCCAACAGGCAGGAACGGCGTGATTACCAGCAAGAATTAAACGAAGGGGGTGACGCCGCATGACAAATAAACACACAAAAAAGAAAATGCCAGAGTTTAAGACCATCCAAGAGGAAGCCGATTTTTGGGATACCCATAGAGTGTCTGATTATTGGCAAAGGGCAAAGCCGGTGTACGTATACAAGAAACCTCGTGTCATGGAAACATTGCCTATTCGATTTGAGCATGATGATCTTGCCGTGATACGCAAACAGGCCGAAGACTTTGGAGTGGGGACAGGAACACTTATCCGAATGTGGGTAAAAGAGCGACTTAGCGCAGAGGGTGGGAGAGTAGTAAAAGCAGCTTGAAATTACCACTGAGTTTTGAGGCTATCTACCCCTTGCACTGAGGCTGTCAACCTGTCATACTTTTGTATGCACATTAGCCTCAGAAATACCCCCTATATCTTCACTTCAATCATGGTTTTTCACGGTGGCCGACAGGTATCTCGTCTTGTCCAAATTGCTGGACAGGCTGGCGATATTGGACGAGTTCGTAGTAATAAAAGTACTCGGCCTATTCACGAACACAAAAAATACCCACTGTCCACAACTCTTTCATGAGCATTGAACGCCAACCACCTGAACGCCAACCGCCGCCTGAACGCAAACCCACTGTTGAAAACATCATGCGTGATTATCATCCCCAGTGGGATGAACTGTCAGAAGGGGAGCGCGGGGAATTGTTAGTAGAGTGGTTCCGAGACTTCATCAAAACTGATGAAGCGCACCCCATTCGTCAACAACTCGGACTAGAAGATGAGGCTGTACCCATCAACTGGATAACCCGCGAGAGTTTGGCCTTGTGCCGCCCTGATCTAACTGAGCAAATCAAAACGCTCACAGATGCCGAAATGGACTATCTTGCTAGTGCAATTGGTGATGGGCAAGAAAACTTCTATCGTATAACCGTAAGTGAAGTGCTAACGGCGTATTTCAGAATCCCAGAACCCGATGATGCGGAGAATGAGAGCTAAATTCAGACCCATAGAAAATATGCGTTTTACATCCTCTTTGCTGAGAAAAGAGGGTATGTTGAACTATCCGCTTGAGGCTACAGTCTTTGTTATAGCAGTTTGAGAATTGACGTTGAGGCTAAAAGCCCACGAAAATGAGTCGCAAAACAGAGATTATGCGAACGAAGATGTGCTGTTAATACTTGCCACAACAGAGACTCACATATCTCATAATTTGACATAGTAATATATTACTATATAATTAAATCGTGTCACAAATTTCTGTTCACTAGAACACTCTTTGGCGTATGGACTGAGAGTGTTCTGTTTTAGAGAGGTGAAATATGAATGAGAGGAATGCTGGGTTTGCTAGAGGGATGGACATCGCTTTTATCTGGGGCGCTACAATGACTGTTTTAGCGGCGGGTTTTGTATTTAGCCCGTCACCCGTAGATCCACTTTTGGTCTGTATGCTTTTTGGTCTAAACCTGATCGGTCTCGCTGTAATTCAAGTAAAGAAAATTCGCGCTCGACTGTGGGAATGAATTTCGTTGGGTGTCATTCCAGAAGGTTTGACACCCATATACGCCTGTATGATAATTAGAAAAGGCATTACACCCTCAACTTAGCGAAAGGGTAGGATTGTGTCGGCAAATATCACCAATGACCGCTCCGAAGTAAAACAACTACTTAAAACAGTATCTTCGAGTATCGGCTTAATTGCAAATCTGCTCGCAATATTTGGGATCATTTCAAATCCTGATCCTTTACAGAAACTACTAACTTTAGCCTTTTTCATTGTGGCAATTGTCGCAGTAGCTGTTGTTTGGCGTTACAGGAAAAGTGCTATGACGTGGGTGGCCGCAATGGTAATTTGGTTGGTAATAGCGTTAGGTTCGTTGGCTGTATTTCTTTCTGTCCCAGCTAAAATCTCAGGATCAATTGTAAACAATGGTTCCCCGTTAGTCGGTTTGACGTTAATCTTGACTGACTCAAGCGGAGTAGACCACAAGGCTATCACCGGCTTGGATGGGAGGTACGAATTTGGGGGTGTACCAGCAGGCAATTACACAATCTCTGCCAATGGTAAGTTCTTATTTGGTGGTTCATCACCATTTGGACTACAACGATTGATTTCCCCAAGTTTTTCACCGGAAATTGCTTTTGAGATAACCAATACTCCAACTGCCACTTTCACACCAACTGATACCCCTACTGCTACTGCAATTGCAACATGGTGTGACAGTTTTGAAGGTAATGATATAGATGCTAGTAGATGGTATTTGGACAGAGAGTTCCAAAGTTTTATTTACGTACAAAATGAACAATTGCACTTGGATGCTCCTAAAGATCGTTTACTTGATACTGTAAGTGCTGAGATGTTAGTGGTTCAAGAGGGGCAGCCAATTAGTGAGATTGCATTTGATTTAACTTTGCAATCGGCTAGCGGAAATGCATTCGCTGGTACGGGACTTATTTTCTTTCTTGAAAACGGGCGTGATTTCAAGATTTTAGTTGGTTGGAGCAAAGATGGCAGCGAAATTGAATACTCGATATGCCGCAATACATCCTCATCTTGCGATGAAACGGTCTATGAACAGTACGATCATCCTGACACCTCAAAATTTACATTAAACAGCACTACTAACATTCGAATCGTTTCTAATGGTCAAACGTTGAAGTCTTTCGCAGGACAAGCCCTGTTAGGGTCAAGTTCCACAGACAGTGATCTCATAGGAATGAAACTTTTCTTGTATGTAGAGCCAAAAACTGACCTACATGCAACAGTTGACAATGTATGCGTCACCAACTGACATACGATCACCAACTCGAATCAAAAATGTGAGCCCTGTAGTCACAGCACCTATCAGTTGAAGTGTGTCATGTCCAATTTTCGCCGCAGAGGAAAAGTATTGCGACTAGGGACCGATTGTTTAGTGTAGACATCTGTGTGCTACGGTGGTATGTAAGTGTTAATGAAGGAGTAATGCTACCCCTTCTTTCATTTACTAATGTGTTGCTACTTTGTTGTGACTTAGCCTGATATTTTTCGTGTCTTCGATTTCCTCAGTAAAAACACATATCTTGTGTTTTATGCCATGTTGTGAGTTCCAGATGATATGTTCAACGTTAATTGCACGGAGTACTGTAGTTCCAGGAATTGCGCCCCCATCCCATGTACCAGGATTGATAATGTCTCCCGCACTGATCGACATAAAGGGAGTGTCCGAAGTAAAAACTCCCCAGACATCATCAGCACTGTTTGGCATGTAGATTTCGAGATGATACGGCTTGTTTGTGTCGTTGGAGTGCATTTTCAGTTCCTGAAACAACTTGCGAACATTCTCAGAATTTTATTTGTTAAGTGTTGGAATTACGTAAGATTGCGTCGTCGCGGTTATCAGTTTATGTTTTCATCATTCCGAAAGTGGCGCTTGTACGATATACAAACATGGCCGAGCTGCTATACAAAAATCTAACTCAATTAACTCAAAATGTTCGTTTT
Organism: Anaerolineae bacterium; assembly: GCA_041390885.1. Lineage (GTDB taxonomy): Bacteria > Chloroflexota > Anaerolineae > Aggregatilineales > Phototrophicaceae > CFX2. The sequence goes on from JAWKPB010000025.1 coordinate 56,011, forward strand.
AACTACTACTTTCCTTGACTGAAAGACGCTGTTATTATGGCAAGACCTGTTACATTCCACAGGGTTTTCAGTTAATTTATGCAAAAGCCTCAAACTATCGCGTATCTCCGAGTCTCAACTGCCGAACAAGACCTTGAGAGAAACAAATATGATATTTTGCAACTTGCGAATGAAAAACACTTGGGACAGGTTGAATGGGTGGGTGAAACGGTATCAGGTCGCGTGTCTTGGCGTAAACGAGAACTTGCTAATGTGTTAGCCCAACTTCAAAATGGTGACAATCTCATCGTGAGTGAGTTATCCCGTTTAGGACGCTCAATGCTTGAGCGTATGGAAATCCTTTCGATTGCCAGCCAGAAGCAAATCAATATCTATGCTGTAAAAGGCAATTGGCGACTGGATAATTCTATTCAGTCCAAAATCGTTGCAATGGCATTTTCAATAGCAGCCGAGATAGAACGTGATCTAATAAGCCAACGAACGAAAGAAGCACTTGCGGTACGAAAGAAAGCAGGAATAAAACTTGGACGACCAAAAGGAGTAGGGAAAAGCAAACTCAATCAATTTAAACCTGAAATTGAAGCGTTGCTTGCCATTGGATCAACGCAAAAGTTTATCGCAAAACGGTACTTCACAACCGAAGCGAACCTAAGTCGATGGATCAATAAGTGTGGATGGAAACAAGTTGCACCCTAAACCTGCTCCTTTTGTTTCCAAATTGAATTGCATGGCGCCTATTTGCGGATGCAACCAATTTTGGATACTGATATAATGATTAAAGGGATATTACCAAAGAAGAGGGACTGAAATGCCAACCGAAGAAAAAAACCTAAGTGAATTAGCTGCACTTCAGATATGTCCTCAATGTGGTAAGAGTTTGGAAGAGAAATTCAAGTATGGTACAGGTAGGCTGATTGATGGCGTATTTTGTAGTCTCGACTGTTTTTCTGAGTACCATAAATTAGGTATCATGGAGCGCGCAAAGCGGGTTCAGGAATTATTTCATAGAGTAGCGAATAACTAGAAATAGGGTTGCATACATGAGCCAAGTTCAGCCCGTTTTGCCGTTTTTTGAAGAATATATGCTAAGTATCAATGGAAGCTCATCGGGCGTTTTGCCATCGCAGGCCCTAAGAAATCTTGTGGGTAATCAAGTTATTTATTCAACTCAAAGTCCAATTACGGAAGATCAAATTCAGCCTGCAAGTATCGATTTGAGACTAAGCAGTACTGCCTACTGCGTTAAGGCAAGTTTTTTACCCGGGAAAAATCTATCTGTGCTGGACAAGATTAAGTCTAGTGAGTTATTAATAGAAACAATTGACATAACATCAGCTAATATACTGCAGCGGGGTTCCGTCTATATTATCCCACTTCAAGAGGTATTGTGCTTGCCACCAAATATTATCGGGAGAACAAACCCTAAAAGCACCACTGGTCGCTTAGATATTTTTGTTAGAGTAATTTCTGACAAGGGTACAAGATTTGATGAATTGCCAAAAGGTTACAACGGAGAGCTTTTTGCAGAAATTGTGCCGAGAAGTTTTGACGTTAAAGTCGCTGCTGACGCGCGGTTAACGCAGTTACGATTAGAACGGGTATCAGGAAGATCCGACTCACAAGTCAACGATACAGTGTTACGGCGATTGGGAGAGCCGTTAGTCTATTCTGAGTCTGAAGACCCGTTAACGGCGTTAATTGGCGAAGGTCTCAGATTAACAGCAAGAATCCCAAGTCGAGCCAGCAATGAAATTATCGGATACAAAGCAATAAGTAAAGGTCAGGCGATTGATCTAAGATTAGTAAATCACTACCCAATTGAGACTTATTGGCAACCTATAAACTCCTCCCGAAATGGCAGTATTATTCTTAACCCCGGTGATTTCTATATTTTGACTTCAAAAGAGAGAGTGCGTATTCCTAATAATTTAGCCGCCGAGATGGTTTCATTAGATCAGACTTTGGGTGAATTTAGAGTTCATTATGCAGGCTTCTTTGATCCGGGGTTTGGAGAAGATATTCAAGGAACATATGCCGTTCTTGAAGTGAGAGCGCATGAAGCGCCATTCTTGATTGAGGATGGTCAAGAAGTAGCTAGACTCGTTTACCATAAATTGACTGAAACTCCCGACAAGCTTTATGGTTCTAGGATAGGTTCGTCCTATCAGGGACAAGGCTTGAATCTTGCAAAACAGTTCAAGAGAGAATCCTAACACTTAGCTATATTGACGCTCATGGGACATATCCTTTCTCTTTAAGATGTAGTTTCAAGCTATCAAAGGTTGGGAAGGATTTGGTAACAAGGTTCTTAAAGAAAGGCCCTGGATCTGCCATTTCAACGACATATACCTCCTTGCCATTTTGATGAGCGTATGCAACCTCTTGATCGGTGCCTGACGAGGGCACTCTCCCTCCTGATGGATTAGCCAATATTAACGCAATTACCATATCGGCTTGATCAATTAAAGAAAAGTCTCGCGCAATAATTTGACCATCTATGTCGTGAATAATATCCAATATCTCGTAAATGCTGATTCGCTGTTGCCTGCCTGCTTTGTCGAGTTCTATATACTCTGTGGGGTATGTCTGCTTTAGCGTATCTAATAATTTGTAATGTAGGCGTTTCTCAGAGATAGTCTCTGCATCAAATACCACGAAATGCTCACCTAAAAAATCACGGAACTCTCGCGTCTTTTTTTGTAATTCCGGTTGATCTCTTATTGCTGTAATTGGGAAACTTGGATAGACTTTTTTTTTGGCTTGCTCAAATATGAGATCATAGATGACTTCTGGTTTATGTTCCACCGCGATGACATAATGTGGTATTGCTTTCTTATGAATTAGTTCTTGGCTTTTTGCCAGAAGTTGCGCGATCCTAATCTCTTCCTCGCGCCAAACCATTATATCCTTCAACGAAATGAATGGGGTATCTTGATCTTGTACCATTTCATGTTTTATGGTGTCCACGTTGTCGATTAGTGTAATATACATGTCTGGTTCAAAATCGTATATTTGCTCGACCTCAAACGCAAAATCAAGTCCGCGCCTCCATCGAGTTGTGAGAAGCGTTTCAAGTAGAACATTAGAATAGTTATTACTTATGTCGATTGCTTGTCTAAATGCTGCTCGTCTTATTTCACGCAGCTTACCCGGCTCGTCATCAAGAACTCTTCGATCCCTTCGTATCGTCACGTCGTGAGCGTGCATTAAGTCTGAAACACTAAGCAATTCTATCGTCTTGCCATTTTTCTCCGCTAACAACTTTACTTTCTCAAGAAAAAGTCGCTTGTTGAGACCGCTTTGTCCATTACACAGTATCTTCATCTATAAATCCTCCTCAAACTTTTTTGCAAACAACTATAGTATAATATTTATCAACAATTACAATTCTTAACCCGTAATATTTATGAAACTATATGCGTCTAACAAGAATTGGCGACCAAAGTAAGAAGCAAGTTAAGACACTGCCTCAGATAAAAATCGGTTATTATTGACTAACCTAAATACTACATGCCGAAAATGGAGATCATTTTAATGTAGGACAATACGAATAACGCTCTCTAAAGCAGAAATGTTACCACAATCCGGCACTAATTGTTTTCTTAAACTTGCAAACGCTATCAGTTAGGCGTTTCGCTTTCCTCCACTTCTATAGCAAAACCAAATTTTCGCGAGCCGTCACTGTTCCGAATTACATATAGAACCGATAGTATGGCTCATATGCAGTACTCTCATCAAGGTATTTTAGAATACTGCCTACTTCCTGTGCTGCGCGAAGTGTAATCGGTTCTCCGCCGTCAAACTGAGTGTTGTTCCAATTCATCTTTGTAAGAGCCAGAATTTCTTTGGCAAGAAATAAGGGGGTTTCAGCGTGCCTGTCACACCGAAAAGCCAGTGGCACCGGAACATATAAACCGGGATAGGTGGAAAAGAAATCAACGCTCCCCTTTGTATAAAGAATGTATTCACTACCGCCTGTTTCAAGGAAAGTGCCACGCAAAGGGGGATAGCGGTTGGGACGGAATAGACGGGTATTGGAGTCAGTTATGCTCAGGAAATCGGCTTGCTCAGGCTCAATCGAGAATGTCTGTAACGCCTTTTCAAATCCATCAATTTCATCTTGGTTATGAATTGAGGTTTTGTGAATTACAACCCGTGCTGGAAATGTCTTGTGTTCACGGCGGTAAATTTCTAGAGCGTTCCTAAGCAGATTATAAGCGTCTTCAGCAGACAAATGAATTTGTCTATCATCTTTATGTATTGTAGCTGCACCACCGCGCAAAATAATGCCTTCACCGAGTTCATTAAAGACCTGCGCCGTACTTGTTAGGAGTTTAGTTTCATCGAGTGTTTTGAAAAAACTCACCCCAACATAACACGCAGACAATTGAGTCGAATCACGGATCAATCGCCAAGGCGTTCCCCCCGCTTTGTAATACAGTGCAGTATATAAATTCCAAGCGCGGGTGGCTTCATCTTGTAATTGCTTAGTAACAACTACACCATCGCGTCGTTTTCGCTTTAACTTTACTCCATAGGTTGCTGGACGGATCACCTGTGTAGGTTTATGAAATCGCATAGCTTGAGCCTTGAGATAATCTCGAAGCTGAAATGTGGAACGATAGGGCTTGTCGCCATCTTCATCAATAGAGTCATTTTCTTGAGTAATGTCCGCTTGGTCAATCCGATCTATGTACTCGACCAAACTAGGTGAATAACCACAAATGATTACATCTGCGGTTGTCTTCTGTGCTAAGTATTCAACCTCGTCCAGATACAATTGAGCAATCTCTTTTATGACTTCGGGGCTTCGAGGTTTTCTACAAAACGCCTCCAACGTTCTTGGGGAGATTGGACGTTGAAGTTGCTTATCTATTAAGAAGTTGGCAGTGAGAGTCTGACCTTCACCATAGCCCGGAAAACGAGGGAAAAGGCTCGGACGTTTACTCTCTTTGGCTGTAACTCCTAGACGAATCTTGTCCAACCAATTTACAATGCCTTCGATGGTTTCAGGTATGCCGATAATTCCCAATTTTATCTGCTTAGGGGAGAGCGGCAAATCAAAATCAAGCGGTGCATAATTCATCAAGCCAAACTTAATATCAATATGTTTCCCTGTGCCAAATTCGAGTTCTGGTTCTGAAAGTAGTGTGGTTCTCATAATCCCAACAATGAAAGTTGATTGTCTTGGCTTGTCAAAGATTTATGTTGATTACCCTCTTCGGAGTTGTACCAAGTGTCATCGGGAATGCCACCGCTGATTTCGACTGTCTCTAGATGACCAAAACTTAAAAACGGATACCTTGAATCAAACATATCTTTCGTGAACGTAGTAGACGTACCCAGATAATTCGCCCACATCAACAATTGACCGATGACTGCGGGGTTGCGTTCCAAGCGCTTGATACCTTTGAGACGTTCAGCGCCAAATTTGTCTTTTATGCTCCCATCCCAAGTAAAGTGGTACGTGGGCGTTAGTTCAAGATACCAAGTGTCCTGTAGACGTATGAACTTTCCTCTGAAAGCTGAATGGCGACAATATGATACATCTTTCGGGCTATTCTTCTTTCGATATGCCTTAAAAACCTCGCGGGGAACTTTTCGCTTCAAACTCATATAGGATATTTTTCTTGTTCGCAGATTATTAGGCGCTGGAAAGTAATAATACTCACGATCTTTATCGTAGCGCAATCCAAGCAATCGATTGCGTTCCCCAAGAGCTAACTTTAATAAGCGGATAAATTCATTCTTCCTATCTAGATCATCGGAGAATGCCCACTCACTTGCGTCAAAGGATTCTATAGAACCCATATCGCAGATTGCGCTAAACGGCGATTGTTCAAGATCGTAGAATGAAATGATTTGCTTGTTTTTAAGCATCCACTCAGCACCAACTTTGACGCTTCTAGACTTGAATTCAGTCCACACTTCACCCGGCTTACGATATTCAGTTGAGGCAATCCATATTTTCGGTGCGAATGACGTTACCTTGAGAAGATTTGAATATAAGGTTTCATTCACTGAAAGCGGTGCTAAGTAGAGTCCTTTATCCTTTGGCAAGGCTAGGTTAGAAAGCGCCGGAGCGCAGCCAGCGTCAAAGCAATCGCGTGTTTTATCAAAGACTACTTTGCGTGTTTTTCGCACAGCTTGATCTGAGAAATAGTCATTTACAGATACCCAATATGCTTCGTCAGTTGAAGGGCGGCACACTACGAGTATTATTGTGGTATTGCCATTCAACCAATACTCTAGATCACGCTCATCACATATGAACTCGAAGGTCCGGTCTGTTTCAGCCTGAAACGGCAAAGTTGTAGCCTTAGCTTGAACTCTTAAAATCGCATTTGTCGCTGCCCCAGTATTGGGGTCGCAAATTTCAATCTCTCCATCAACACCAACATCGAAGATGAGTAGAGGTCGCCACACATTCTTCATCTGCAACACAATCCGCTCAATCAGGTTTGCACCTTGCTGACCGATTATGCTTTGACGCGAAACTTTTTTAGTCTGCATTAACCATTCCCGTCCCTAAACTCAACTTAAATAGAGAAGGAAGACATTACTTTTATATTGTAGTTGAAATCAATTTTGAGTGCACAGTGTAGGTATCAAAAGTGCGTCAATGCAGATCATCAAATTTACGGCATGAGATAGTAGTTCTTTGGAGAAACAAATAGTCATCAACTTAAACTCGTGCGATTATGGACTCACTTACTCCAGCGCCGAGAATTAGGAGTTTTGTAAGATTAAGTAGATTATTCGATGTGTTATTTGACCGGTTATGAGATAATCACACTGTCTTAATTTTCTTGGCACTACCCGTACTTTAGACAATTTAAGAATCGCTCTAGTTGCCGCAAGTAACTCGCTAGACGGCTATTTTGTATTTCTGAGGTGTACTTTGAGCAAAATGAAAAAGAAACTAAGTCTTGCACTTTTGTGATGGATAGTGTGTGCAACGGTTGTAAATGTGGCAGTAAAACTCACAAACGTTAAGGACACAGATATAGCCTTGGTAATTGCTGCCGTATCGCTAGTAGGAGTATTGGCGCTGACGTTTTCAGCGTTGTCAATAGATTAACTATTCTATCTTTATGGGGGGGACTACTTTCGGGTGTCCCCCAATTCTTGTTTATTCTGGTATGATGTGAAACGAAAATTACTGAAATTAGGGTTCTGATTATTGATAGGTATTGCATATGAGAAGGTGGTCTGGGCAACTAATCGAAAAACTGGGCAAATCCGATAATTATCTTCTCGCACTAATTGTTGGCGTGTTTCTTAGCCCTTTTCTAAGCAATATAACTTCCCCGCTATTTGATACTCCGACAAAAGTGGTCTATCTGTCAATCAGTTTCATGATTGTTGCACTTGCAGTGTTCATTATTGGTCAAAAGCGCTCAATTAATCGAATTGAAACACTCCAAGAGGACATCGTTCGCCGCGTAGGTATGAGCATTGAGTACCTGACAGGTCAATCATCATCGGATAGAACGGTATATAAACGGATGACTACGCTAATCGATGCAGCAGAAGAATCAATCTACATTTTGGATTATTTACCTAGACCCTATCATTTGTCTGCACCTAAAGGAAAAGAACGAACGGGTTACTATGCAGCCTTAAACAGAGCTATAGATAAGAACCTCTTTTTTAAAAGAGTTGTACAAATCCCTAATCAACCTGCTTCAGACTTTATAAGTACCAGCAACATGAACATGAGTGAGGAATCTCCATTTATTGAACATTGTCGAAAAATCCTGAATACTAGAAATAAGAAGTATGCCAATGCTAAGGCTTCGCTTAAATCCTCAGTTGTAGTTTTGCCGGAAAGCACCCTTGTAATCCTAGATGAACAGCGAGTCGCTTGGGCAGTAACTATTCATAGTTCGGACGGAACCTCGACTTTACAGGGAGTCTTGTTAATTGACGATATGCAAGGCGAATTTGTTAAGTATTTGGTTCAACTATTTAATGGCATTGATGGTCAAGCTGTTCCTATCAAAGATATTATCCAGTAGGTCTATGATAATTTTGCCCTAATTCAGAGAAAAATATCTACCCCGCTACATAAGATTGTATATTAGTTCTACAGACAAATGAATTTAGGGTAAGTTCCGACAGTGTTATTTTTGACGGCATGAAAATGGCAAGCGGATAATTTCGCCTATTGATTACGATTAAGTCGTAAAATTAATCTTGTGCGACTCATGCTTTTTTCTAGTTGTTGACTCATAGTATGCAGATTTGTTAGACTCATAGTGTTATGAGTGCATATGAGTTTCACAAACACAACTTGCTACGAGATTTTTGCGAATTTTGGTTCGTGTATCACACTATTAACCGCAAGGCAGAGCTAAATCGTTTGGTTGCTTGGGCACAAACAAAGCGACTCACCTATCCCCTGCATCTCTATAGAAACCGCCTCGAACAGACTGGACGAATACTATTTCGGTTAGCCCTTACTCGCCCACGCACGTTCCGTTATGCACGACTACTTTATCAGACCAAGAATCTGCTATTCATTCCACCCAAGTACCACTCTAAAGGCACTGCCCGATATTATGCAAAGAAAAGTTTGACAGCGTACCCTTAATCCCATAATATGAGTTTGTAATCACACATTGCGCCCCCAGAGAGCGTTGACGCGCCTTCTGAGGGCTGACCAACCGCACTGGTACTAGCAGCACGGAAGGCTATAGGTATTTTAGCCATCCAGATCGGCAATTGCTATTCCAGCGGTTGCCGATTTTCGTTTGTATGGTAGGGACGAATAATAGACACGGAGACATGCATGAATCAAATCAAATTAAACATAAGGTAGGCCATATCCGGCAGCAGATTGTGTATGTACCGCCGAGTCCAACCGTGATCGCTGAATTAGCCCACCGAGCATGTACAAAACTAGGTCAACACGATCCAGCGTTCGTCAATCCAGAGGTAATAGGAGGTCTAACGTCCTTTCTGACATTCATGGCACAACGCCTTACGACTTATGCGAACAAAGGTCATTAGGAGCTAATACCAAAAAATAATGAACATAAATCCAAGTTAAGGAGTCCAAAATGACCCACAAAAAATCAGTTCCCGGAATTCAACGTAATACAGCACTTTGTTATATTCGCAAATCGTGGATGAATAAAGACAGTGAGGAAAGTGAAGCGGATAATAGCCTCGATCAGATTAGTCCTGAACGCCAGCGCACCCATATTCAAGCCATCTGTGATGCAAACGGTTGGAAAGCTGAGTGGTATCAGGATACGGAAGGCCACAAGTCGGGAATGCATGAGAAAAATCGTCCTGAGTGGTTGGCACTTAAAGCTCGTCTAAATGACCCTGATATAGTGGCACTGGTTGCCAATGATCTTGCACGGTTGCACCGCAAAGGCTGGCGAATTGGTGATTTATTGGATTTTGTAGAACAGCACGATATTAAGCTGGTGCTTGCCGACCCGCGCAGGCAAATTGACTTCTCTACTCCCTATGGTCGCATGTTTGCCCAACTGTCGGCAATTTTTGATGAGTGGTACGCCCTTGATGTTTCCGAGCGTTGGAAGGCTGATATTGCTCATCGGAAAGCAAAAGGCATTACCGTGGGCTTGCCTCCATTTGGTACGAAACGAAATAAAGATACTGGACTTCTTGAGCCGAGTGACGAGGGAGCTTGGCTTTTGCCTGACGGCAATTGGGTTGCTGGAAAAGTAGGTGATTTACCTCCTGTCGAAGGTGCGTTGTGGCGCGGTTACTACGACTGTGCGAAACGAATTTCACACTTTACGCCGAACAAGTGCAGCGTGGGAAGATACTCGAAAGGCTTCAAAGTGAGGGTTGGGCATTTCGTGACCGTGATGGTAATCCTTCTCCTCTTGAGCGAGAAGATGTTCGCCGTTGTGTGTCTAATTTTGCTGAATACGGCGGGTATGTGAGCGCGAAGAAAGCTCGTGATCGTCACCCGTCAGATTATTTGCCTGATACAATCATCCCTAAACTGAATCCTGAACGTGCAGTATTTGATGTTGCTTTACTAGCGCTTGTCGCACGCTCACGACAATTACGCTCAACCGGGAAACATCCTACCGCTGGTGTCAATCGAAAGGCACGCGCTTATCCCCTAGCAGGCATCACCTATTGCGCCAACTGCGAAGAACTGGCAAGAAAGCATGACAATTCAAAACTTAGAAGTTTGCTCTCAGGCAAAATGGGACGTTACTATCGACATAAGCCGGGCGTGCCGTGTGGAAGCGGCAAAACGATGGTCACCCGTGAAATCTACGAAGCCGATTTCGTCAAACTCATCCAGTTACTGGAAGTAAAACCCGAATCCTTTGATGAACTGATACGCCTTGCCACACAATTGAATCCAAAAGCAGAGGACGAAAAAGACTTTGAGACCAAACGCCAAGAAGAAATCTCCCTCTGCCGCCGTCGCATACAAGCCGCTATTGATCTTTATGGAGACGGAAGAATAAACCGTGAAGAATACCAACGGCGCGTTGAATTCAACGAACGCGAAATCATCTCGTGGCAAACACGAACAACTACCACCGAAGAACTTGCCGTTCAACTTTCTATGTGTGTTCAGGCGGTAGACACGATGAGAAAAATGTGGGAGGTCGCCAGCGATGAAGACAAACAGGGCATGGCACGCCACCTATTTGAGTACATCACGTATGATCTAGGAACAAAACAGATTGTGGATTTTAGACTAAAGCCTTGGGCAGATCAATTCTTGATACTGAGAGCAGGGCTTTACGCTAACCAACTGTTTCAAGTAGATGGTAATCAGGTAGTCCCAACGGGACTCGAACCCGTGTCTTCACCTTGAAAGGGTGACATCCTAGGCCGCTAGACGATGGGACCTTACACGCGACAGTTTACCAATGCCACCCTGCCCCGTCAAGGCACAATACTGATTACGTCCCTTCAATTAACTTTAGTTTTTAGGAAAATCTCCCGGTCGCCGAATTTTAACAACCCCAATCGTTCCCGAACAGCAAGTAGCTTTTCGATATGACTCGAATCAAGTATTACTTTCACACCGCCTAATTCCTGCACTTTGCTGATAATACACGCATCATGCTCCAGTGTCTCCAACAATAGATATGCGTCCCAGACAGTTTTGGCAACGGTCAACGATCCGTGATGTGACAGCATTAATACGTCATTATCCTGAATCGCTTTGCCAACCACTTCGAGATTCTCGTCGCTTCCCGGCGTAGCATATGCAAGAATAGGAACAGCACCAAGTAATACAACCGATTCAGGAATCAAGCATTCTGTAAAATTCAAGCCTGCAATAGTAAGGGCGATGGCCGTTACAGGGTGTGCATGCACAACACCACCAACGTCCGGTCGTTGTCGGTAACATTCAAGATGCATCCTAAGCTCTGTGGAAGGACGCATCGAAGTTTGATTCGACGCCCCCTCAATCGGCGTCCCTTCCAAATCAACAATAAGCAGTTGCTCAGGACTCATAAAACCTTTTGCCAGTCCGCTTGGCGTAATCAATATGCGTTTCTGATCCAGTCGTGCACTAATATTGCCCGCTTTACCATCAATATAGTGACCGCGGTGCATCAACTGTCCGATCAAGCAAATCTGCTCACGAAGTTCTTGTTCTGTCATTTCATAACCACCGACAACATTTACTCCCACCCCAAATTCGCACCAAAGCGGGTGTTAGTATGGATAATTTTCGCCATCTCATCATGAAGCTGTGAAATCACAACCTGTCGTACCAATTGCGATGTCTGTAATGCCGCACATGCTATTTCAACTGCCGCCTCAACGTCTGATACGATACCGCTAAAAAACACTAATCCCTTGCCGTGTAGTCCATCAGCGAGGCGCACCTCTAGCAAGGTAACTTGGGCGTTCTTCACACCCTTATCAGCTGCCAGTATCGCCGCTGGAACACTGCTCGTCTCCACTATCCCTAATGCATCAGCAGCAATCGTTGAGCGCCCACCACCTAACGCACGCACAACGTCTTCATGGACGGCTGGCAAAAACACATCGTCATTCAACGCATCGGGCGCAGTCTCCCGCCCGGCCTTTAAGGCCTCTTCGACTTCGGCGACCTCACCACCAATCAACACCAAGAACCGCCCCGGTTGCACCGTTCCAGCCTGCACATATCGCAATGTGGCGCGTTTAACCATGACATCACCGGCTTGCATACCCGCTGCAACGCTGCTGAATTCAAGCAGCGCTAAGGCTGGTTCGATGACGGAACTTGTTGGAGCTGCCTTCGTCTTAGACTTTGCAGCCATGTTTTAAGCCCATTTGTGCCATTACCAATCTGCTACTGATCCATCAGAATGACGCAGTTGCGGCGTCTCCCATGTACCATCAAATAACTTGTCCGATAATGCCTCATCATCCAATTCAATCCCCAACCCCGGCTTGGTGGGCAGCGCAATATACCCGTCCACAATTTCGAAAGGTTCTTTGAGATACCCCTGCCCGGTTGTCACATGCTCCTGTGCAAGGAAATTGGGAATACAGGCATCTAATTGCAAACAAGCTGCCAACGCAATTGGCCCTAGTGGACAGTGTGGAGCAATCGCGCCATAATAACACTCTGCCATCGCCGCGATTTTCTTGCACTCTAAAATCCCACCTGCATGTGATATATCCGGCTGCAAAATGACGGCGGCTTGTTTTTCCAGTATCTCTCGAAAACCCCATTTGGTGAATAACCGCTCGCCCGTTGCGATCGGAATACTGGTACTACGGGCCACGGTAACCATCGTATCAACATTTTCCGGGAGCACTGGTTCTTCAATAAACATTGGATAATAAGGCTCAAGTGCCTTTGCCAAGCGTACAGCCATAGCTGGGCTGACTCGCCCGTGAAAATCTATACCAATATCCACCTGTGATCCCACCGTAGTTCGCAAGCCGGCAAAATGTTGTACGTTAGCTTCAACTACCGCTTTGGTGTCAACTATATTCACAGCGCCCAAAAGTCCTACTTTCAAGGCTGTAAATCCTGCCGCCGCACTGACTTTGGCACTTTCAACATACTCACCAAACGATCCACCATGTACCCAGCCATACATGCGGATTTTGTCGCGTGTCGCACCACCCAACAGTTGATATATGGGCTGTCCCAGCCATTTGCCCATAATATCCCACAAAGCTTGCTCAATACCCGACAAGGCACTGCATAACACCGCCCCGCCTCGGTAAAATTGTCCTCGATAGATGGCTTGCCAGTGATGTTCAATCCGCCGTGGATCTTGGCCGATCAAGTATCGCCCAATTTCATGTACAGCAGTCGCGACCGTTTGTGCCCGCCCTTCAACAATCGGCTCGCCTAACCCCACAATCCCTTCATCGGTGTGAACCTTGAGGAATAACCAACGTGGCTTAACAAACAGGGTTTCGAGTCGCGTAATTTTCATAATGAGTTCAAACGATTCGGAAGCTGTCTTTCAGCGTACACCGTCGCAGACGGCTAAAGCTCCGACAGGTTGTCATCCCCTCGCCCGTTGGACTGGCAATTGTGAATGATGTATACCCTTCACCGCCCCACCCTAACCCGGCTAGGCACGGCGCGTTCTTCACGAAAATCGAGCAATCCATAGCCCGCGCCATGTTGCTTAAGTTATCTATGTTTTTGCTGTGCATCATCGCCGTATGCCGAAAGCCATGCTCAGATTCGACAGCCAGATCAATAGCTGCATTCACATTCGGCATCGGCACGACTGGCATAATTGGCATCATCTGTTCTGACCACACCAATTGGTGATCGGGTTCGACCACTGCCACCACTTGGCGCACTTCACTCCCGACATTAATTCCGATTTCTTTCAACAACACACTGGCATTCTGTCCAATAAACGCCTTGTTCATGACGCCCGGCTTGCCCGGCCCACGATCCTCATCAAATATTGATTTCATCAACCGTCGTAATTGCCATGACGTAATGAGATATCCGCCATGGCGCGTCATCGCCTCCACAAAATCATCCAGAACACTCTCTACAACCATGCAAGTTTTTTCAGTGGTGCAAACCAGATTGTTGTCAAAACTCCCGCCGCGTACAACATCTCTCCCTGCCTGCTCAATATCTGCTGTCTCATCGACTACGACTGGCGGATTACCCGGCCCGGCACATACCGCTCGCTTGCCACTTTTCATTGCCTGCCGTACTACACCAATGCCACCGGTCACCACCAGCAACCGCACCTGTTTATGCCCCATCAGCGCCTGCGCCGACTCAATTGTTGGTTCGGCTACACAAGTCAGCAAATCAGGCGGGCCGCCAGCACTTTGAATAGCTTGGTTGAGAAGCTGTATTGTATAGGCACTGCATTGCTTGGCATTTGGATGTGCATTAAATACCGCAGCGTTTCCGGCACTTACCATACTAATGCTGTTATTTATAATCGTGCTGGTAGGGTTAGTCGTTGGTGTAATGGAACCAATCACGCCATATGGGGCGTACTCGGTCAACGTCAAACCATCGTCGCCCGTCCATACATGCGGTTCGAGATACTCTGGGCCGGGCGTTTTATTTGCAGTGAGTAAATTCTTCTGCACTTTGTCTTCGGCCCTACCCATGTCTGTTTCTTCATAGGCAAACTGCGCCAATACCTCAGCATACTCACGTGCTGTTGCTCGCATGGCCGCAATCATGTGCTTTCGAACTTCTAACGGCATCTCGGACAGCTGCTCATAAGCTGCATGTGCCGCCGCAACCGCGCGGTCAGGGTCAGGATAAAGACCATTACCATTTCCGGGCTGAAAGCCTATAGAACGCATCGCCTTAGCGGGCGTTGGCGCGGCAAAATTGGGTTCTGCCAGTTCTCTCATAACATTATTAACAATGCTATTGATCTGAGAATCATCCAGAGGCTGTTGATCGCTCATTATTATTTTCCGTTATATGTTTATGTATCCAACGCTGGAATCGTAATCGTGAAATATGTCAAGCCTGTCGTTTGATCACTCTTAGCAGAAAATTCACCCCCATGGGCTTGAACAACCATGTTAACAAACGGCAGCCCCATACCCACACTGGAACGGCTGCCGGCCTGCCGGTTTTCCCATTGAGGTGCACGCCGGAATATATCCCTTTCGTATTCCGGTACTATTGTCCGTCCGTCATCAATAAACTTTACACACACCCGCTGACCGTCTCGATATGCTTTTATTTGCAGCTTATCATCTCGAACAGTGAATTTGATGACATTATCGACCAATGCACTAAATACGCGACGGAATAGTTCAACATCAACTGAACATTCTAACTGTGATTGATTCTCAATATTAATCTCAACTTGCAGTTTCTTCACCTCAAGGCCATAAGCCTCTTCTTCGAGGCTCTCGCGCAATAAACCGCCCAAGTTAGTTGGCTGCAAATCCAATTCATACTGATTCAGTTCAAATCGTGCCAAATCTAGCATATCCGATATCATGTTGTATTCGCGCTTAGCTGCGACTAAAGCGCCTCGAAGCAAGCGCACTGTATCCGCCATATCGTCGTCATCTTCATGAAGCCCTATTAGCATTTCAAGGGTTCCAATCACTACAGCAATGGGACTCTTGAGGTCATGTCCCAATAACCATGTTGTACCTGTAATATCATCCTCGCTACTACCCAATAGCGTTCCTGTCGCTGGTAAATCACCCATTAATTTATCCGTCTATTCTCACGCTAGAAACTTCAATGCTTCGTAAACCATAACTGATTCGGAGCGTCCTTTAAGATTCTTGGTCCCGATGGGATTCGCCCTCACAGTGTCCCGTAGTTGGTCATGAACCGCCTGACTGAATAATATTTGACCACCGGACCCTAGCGCCTGCAACCGCGATGCCAGATTCACCGTGTCACCAACAGCAGTAAAATCCATAATATGTGGCGCGCCCACATTACCTACGACAGCCATTCCGCTATGTATACCAAAATTGATCTTCATCTGAAATGCTGGCTCAAACTGTTCAGAAAAACCGACGAGTTCATCGCGAATCCTTAATGCCGTTCGCAGCGCCCGAATCGCATGATCCGGTTGGAGCAGCGGCGTGTTATATAATGCCATCACCCCGTCTCCGATGAACTTATCGACCGTTCCGCCTTCAGCCTGAATAATGCCAACTACCAATTCGTGATATTGATTGAGTATCCCCAGCAACTTTTCCGGATCCGTCCGCTCAGAAACACTGGTAAATCCTTCCAAATCGCTGAACAGAACGGTGACTTCTTGAAGTTTACCGCCAAGTTTGATATGAGTTGGATCTTCTAGTAACTTTTCAACTACGCTGGGAGAAACAAATCGTTCGAATGTCTGGCGTACCAATTCCTGAGTTTTCCGCAGACTGTCTGCCTCAGTTTTAACACGTAACCGCGCTTCGACCCGTGCGGCCAATTCACGTGGGCTAAATGGTTTTCCAAGAAAATCATCCGCCCCCAAACCTAATCCTGTAACGCGGCTGTCCACATCAGTTTGAGCAGTCAACAACATGACAGGGATATGCAGTAGTTTCGGATCAGATTTGATAACTTCACATACCTCAAAGCCTGACATACCGGGCATATTTACGTCCAGAATGACAAGATCAGGAATGTTTGCTTGCGTAGCCGCAACAGCGCTCGGCCCATCTACCGTGAGAATAGTCTCATGCCCCATGCTGTCCAAAATATCATGTACGAGTTGCCGCGCATTAGGATTATCTTCCGCTACCAGAATTTTCACGAGGATGTCCTTGCAGCCAGCAGTTTAAGGATTTTTGTATTCAACTCTACGAGGTCTATGGGCTTGGCAACATATTCATCACATCCGGCGCTAATTGCCCGCTCTCGATCGCCGCTCATGGCATGCGCGGTGAGGGCAATAATCGGTATGTGTTTGGCAGAAGTATTGGCTTTCAATGTTCTTGTAGCCGTCCAACCATCCATGATTGGTAGCGACAAATCCATCAAAATGAGATCAGGTTGTTGCTCAACCGCTGTATCAACACCGTGCCATCCATCATGGGCGTATAAAACCTCATAATTGAGCGCATCCAGCATATCGGCAATCAGTGTCATATTATCACGATTATCCTCAACCACCAGAATACGCCCGTTGCCCATTGTTATTTCATTACCTCGCCATTAGGAAGCAACACCCACGTCATTTTTTAAGTATTGAACCTGTCCCTCAGTCTGCCACGTATCCACGATTGCCATGATGACTGCGTCTACTGGGCGCTCATCAGTAATATCCGTTTGTCTCGCAGTGCTGCCCGTTGCCACCAATACATATTCGCCTTCGTTGGCACCTATCACATCTACGGCTATCACATAATTATCGGTCTTCATGCCCGCGGGCGAAACTTTCTGTACAACGCGAAGTCGCGCGCCATCCAATGATTCAGTTTTCCGCGTTGCGATCACAGACCCTATAACTTCCGCAATGAACATTATTCTTTACGTCCGGGAATGTTTGGTTCGCGCCCGGTTACCCCTTCTATCGCCGCCAGGGCCGCCCCGTAGCCAGCCATAATGTCCCGCTCATCGCCACCTAAATAGACACGCCCAAAGCTGCCAAAAGCTTGCACCTCAAGTATATTGATTTCTGCGGCCTTTTCAGCTTCATTAGCTGCCAGCGCCGCGTAACCCGCAGGTTCAACTTCTAGCACGTATAACGTCTGCCCGGCTAAGATCATTTGACCGTGACGTAAGCGGTTGATAAGTTGAGTTTGATGAGCGTCAATATTGCGAATAATCTGGCTCGAAATGACACGCGGCTTAAGGCGGTCATCTTCCCGAACACCCAAGGCCTCCAATATTGCCTCACCTGCCGCGCGTGTTTCAGCCTGACTACTAGAATGCACTTCCAGCAACCCGTAGAGGCGTTCAACGATTTGCATACCCGGACGTACACTCGTAGCTTTCAAAGCAACATCAGTAATCCGATTGATTTCGATACCGGGCGAAATTTCAATCCATAACGACGCATCATTTGGAAGAGGCAAGAAACCACGCGCAACCGTACCTAAAAACGCAGCATGTTGTGGCTGTAAACTATCAAGGAAAACGTAACTACGCAGGTCAACACTCACGGTTTAATCCTCCGGGCAGCAGTTGTTTCAAGAGAATCAATGGGCGAGATTTTATGCGCTCCGCGTTGGGCCTCTGATGAATTATCTTGCCCACCCAACAACACCTCTAAACGCAAAATAACCTCAGGATCATATTCCTGATACTGGCAAATATCACACACCCACACAGGCATATCTGGCACACTCACCAGCATCCCATCATAGAGGCTCAAATACATAGTCTTTTCAGGACGGCATACGCCAATCTGACAATTTGGACAGGAATAAGCAGACAATTCAGACATGTTACCCACCTTCCAGACCATAGCCATTCATGAGAGGTCCATCTTTCACACATGACACAGCCTTGTACGTTTCATTTTCGGTCAATTGTCAAAAAACTGTGGACCTTTTTGTAAGATTGAAATCTCCACGAAAAATGAATGGGGTTACTGTACCTCATCATAAGTATAATTCAAAACACCCCAGGCTGCAGGTGGCCACCATCGGACTATCGCCCGCCCTACGAGATGTTCGCGAGTAACAGGACCAAACACACGCGAATCTCGGCTATGGTTGCGGTTATCACCCATCAAAAAGTACTCATCGGCTTCCAGTTTCCACAAATCGTCTCCACAATTGATGATAGTACAAGCTTCATTCAAATAGGGTTCCAATAGTTGCTGACCATCAACATATACTGTCTGGTCGCGAAATTCCAAAGTTTCTCCCGGTAGCCCAATCAATCGTTTGATTAGAGGTGGATCGGCGGGCAATGCACCGGGCGCCTCAAAAACCACAATGTTTCCACGCTGAGGCTCACCAAACAGAAAACTAACCCGGCTAATGAGCAAGCGCTGTCCTTCCATGAGAGTAGGGAACATGCTAATCTGCTGCACCACAGAGCGGGGGATAGCCATTTCCAACAGCGTGTAAACCGCTATCAAAAAGAACAGCAGATTTGCATATTCCCGCAGCCGTCCACTGCGCCGCAAGCGCGGGCGTTTAGTGTCTTGTTGGGATGATATCATGCCGCTTAAAGCAATCAGTTTTCAGAAAATGGATTTTCAGGGAATCGTACCCGGTTCAACAGTCCCCAATCTGGCGGCGGCCAATAGCGCACCAACGCCTCTCCTATGATTCGTTCACGCTTTACCTGATTAAATGCGCGCGAGTCTTGGCTGTGATTACGGTTATCGCCCATCACAAAATACTCATCCGCCCCTAGCTCCCAAGTATTATCCGCGCAACGGCTCGGCTGGCAGGGTTCATTAATATACGGCTCATATAGCTTCTGCCCATTTACGTAAACTTGCTGGTCGCGTATCTCAATAGTTTCTCCCGGAAGCCCAATCACACGCTTGATATACGGTGGTTCATCGGCTGGAACATTTGGTGCATTGAACACCACAACCTCACCGCGCTGCGGGTCCGCAAACAAATAGTTTACACGGCTGACCATCAGTACTTGCCCTGTAACAAATGTGGGTTGCATACTTGGGCCTTCAACGATAAAACGCACCGTCGCCAAATTGACTAGAGCATAGATTGCGGCAATTAGGACAATTGTTTCGATTATTTCGCGTCCGAAACCGCGTATATGAAGTTGTGGGCGAGCCTGCACTACCTCATCGTCGGTTGCCGCGCCATTTACCGGGGTATTGGCTTGATTATTAACAGTGTCCAAAATGATTTCCCATTGGTTGCAAACGTATAACAGAATATCATTATAACGCTTGCCAATAGGGGGTGACAATCCTACCTAGGCAGCACTTTGATAGGTCTCATTATTTCATCATCTACGGTCGTAGGTGTTTTATGCCAAGTGCTCATCGGAAAACTACTTTAAGTGTGCGATTTGCGTGTATGTACTATACTGATACATAGTCTTCTGTGTTTTAGGCATTAAACGAGCAAGAGCAACGAGGGACATTGTGGCTGGTGAACGTATTCTCATTGTAGACGATGGTCGTGAAAACCGTGACTTTCTAGTTGAATATGTTATTCAGCCTAACGGTTACGTTCCCTTGATCGGGCGGGATGGTCAGGAAGGGCTAGAAGTCGCCCTGAGTGAACGTCCAGACCTGATCCTACTCGACCTACAAATGCCCAAAATGAACGGTATTGAAGTGCTAGAAAACCTCGCAGCAGCGCAGGCTGATATTCCCGTCATCCTCATGACATTTCACGGTTCAGAAGAAATAGCTGTCGAAGTTTATCGCTTAGGCGTTCGCGATTACGTAAAAAAACCCTACACCGTCGAAGAAATGACGCTTGCTATAGATCGCAGTTTGACCGAAGTACGACTGCGACGCGAAAAAGAAGCATTGACAGAACGCTTGCTGCAAGCCAACCGGGACCTGCAGGTTCGTCTCAAAGAATTGGATGTACTGTATACAGTTGGCAAAAGCGTAACTGAACTGACCAACATGAATGAGCTGCTGCCTCGCATCGTGGATGCTGCTGCACTAGTGACTCAGGCCGAAGAAAGCTACATCTATTTGCTGGAAGATAATCGGCTTATGTGCCGCGCCCACAAACGACTGAATACCGGTCGCGCCCGCCCTGCGGACTTTGAACCCCAGGACGAATTTGCCGTTCAAGTTATAAAGCAAGGCAAACCCATTCTGCTGAAGCCGGAACAATTGGAACAGCAGGGTGTCAAAACGTATGCAATGGCTTACGCTCCAATGACCCTACGCAATCAGGTGATGGGGGTCCTAGGGGTCAGCAATCTCTCACCCGATTCCCATATCTTCGCCAAGCATGATGCGGCGTTGCTAAGTACGTTGACGGACTACGCTGCCATTGCCATTGAAAACGCTCGTAATTTCGCGGCTCTACGCGAAACAAAAGAAAAAGAACAACAGGAGCTGCGTGGCACGTTTGAGCGATTTGTACCGCCATCGGTGGTAAACCAAGTGTTATCTGACCCATCCCAACTCAAATTGGGCGGCGTGCGCCAAGAAATCAGCGTGCTCTTCGCAGATATTCGCGGCTACACATCATGGAGCGAAAATGCTCCGCCTGAAAAAGTTGTTGAAATGCTCAACGACTACCTCAGTCTGGCGGCGGAAATCATACTCGCGTGGAACGGCACACTCGACAAATTCTTTGGCGATGGTCTGATGGCGATTTTCAATGCCCCAAATGAGCAGTCAGACCACATTCACCGCGCTGCCGACGCAGCCATCGCCCTCATGAAAGCCGGTGAAGAAATGCGGAATCGCCGTGGCGATGATCTGTCCTATAGTATCGGAGTCAATATAGGCGAGGCTGTGGTCGGGTTCATAGGGACTGATCGCGCGGTCAACTACACCGCAATTGGTGATGTCGTCAATACTGCCAAACGCCTACAAGAACTCGCCCCGCCCGGTAAAATCTGGGTGGAATCAGAGGTGGTAGAACGGCTTGGTACCGCTGTGCAAGCTAACCCACTGGGCGAAATCAAAATGCGCGGTCGCAAAAAGCCGGCCTACGCATATGAACTTCTTGGCCTAAACCCCGGTTAATTCTTTTCTCGATCTAGCATCCCGTCGCGCGGACGGAAACTCAGGCGAATGGGAGTCCCTTCAAACGGGTATTCTGCCCGAATTTGATTTTCCAGATACCGCTTGTACGTAAAATGAACCAACCGCGTATCGTTGACATGAAACAAGAATACAGGCGGATTGACTGCCACTTGTGTCAAGTACAACAATTTCAAACGTTTGGTGCCACGAGTAGGCGGCGGATGCTTTTGAACACTCGCCCGCAGTAGCTTATTTAGATCTGATGTTGGAATGCGCTGGAAACGCGACTGCCAAACTCGATCCGCTTCCTCTAGTACCTGATGCACTCGTTGTCCGGTCAGCGCACTGATGAACAAAATTGGTGGATCGGGCAGAAAATCAAATTTAGTCCGAATATCCTCCATGAAACGGTTCATAGTATATTCGTCTTTTTCGATAGCATCCCACTTGTTGACAATTAAGATGACACTTTTATAGGCTTCCATCACGTAGCCGGCAATATGCTGGTCTTGTTCTGTAATGCCGTCAACAGCATCAATTAAGAGCAGCGCAACATCAGATCGTTCCAATGCCCGCATCGTTCGTAGTACGCTGTGCTTTTCAACCCCCGGTTCGATCTTACCGCGTTTACGAATACCGGCCGTATCGATCAAACGAATAGGTTCACCGTGCCACTTAATCTCAGTATCTATTGCATCGCGTGTCGTACCGGCATGCGGACTTACAATTACCCGTTCTGCGCCCAGCAGCAAATTAAGAAGACTGCTCTTTCCCACATTAGGACGTCCGACAATTGCGATCCGCAATATGTCATCATCTTCTTCACCATCATCATCCGGCAGTTGTTTAAGCGTTTCCACGACCACATCCAACATGTCGCCGACACCAGTACCATGATAGGCGCTGATAGGATAAACCTCCCCCAACCCCAATCCATAAAACTCAATGGCATCATCGCTGCGGTTGCGATTGTCGGCCTTATTGGCAGCCACCATGATCGGTTTGCCTTCATTGCGCCGCAGAATTTGTACAATCTCTTCATCTGCCGCCGTAATACCATGAACAGCATCTACCAGCAGAATAATCAAATCTGCTTCCTCAACCGCCAGTAAGGCTTGCGCCTTAATCTGTGGCACAAATTCAATGCTGCCCTCAGCCAACGGTGAACTATCACGTGTTCCCTTTGGCTGGTACACTTCAATCCCGCCAGTATCGACGACATCAAACATGAGACCGCGCCATTCAGCCTCTGCCTGTATTCGATCTCGTGTTGTACCCGGTATAGGGTCTGTAACCGCTAGGCGCTCCCCAACGAGCCGATTAAAAAGAGTACTCTTACCTACGTTGGGACGACCAACGAGCGCGACCAATGGTTTGCGCGCCATAATTCACATCCTTTGTCTCAGGGTTACATTACAAATTACACGAGCCCCTACTCGCTTGAGGGTGATTTGCTCATCTGCCAAAACTATGAATTGGATTAACGTTGTTGTGGTTCCGTAGGCTCGCGGAGGTAATGAACACAATATTCTGACAATAATAATATCAGAGCATTACTGATATTCGTAGGCACAAACTTCACTCAGGAATTTCAGTAGGCCCAGATGTTGGTGCAGTATCATCAATAATTTGTACATCCACTTCCGCAGGCAATAGTGATACCGAGTCCACCGTAATCTGTCCCTGCCCCAATGAAACACTCGGTGTGAGCGTATAATTACCCGCTAATAATCCGTTTAAATCTAACGCCACCCGCACATCTCTAGCTTTCAAAGTATCCAGTTCCGCTTGCGGCCCGGACACCAATACTGAGACTGTACTGGGTGATAATTCAGCGGTTGCATTCGCTGTCAAACCCAGCACTTCGATAGGTATCTCATCGAATTGCCTGCTGATCGTGACGGGATTGATTTCGACAGAAACCGATATATTCTGTTCGGAAAGTAACAGCAAGTCAGCATCTGGCAGCACTACCGCAACCGAAACGTCAAAACTATTTTTCCGGTCTGTCAAATTTATCGGCTGAGTTGATAATGTCTCAGGAAGTAATTGAAGTTGACTTGGCGTGCCGCTCACCAGTACAACTTGCGGCTCGTAACTGATGGTGTTGAGCACATATCCATCTGGTGGTGTCCCTTCTAGGTTCGGACGCACACTCACTTCTCGCACATCATCGCGCCGCCGGATCTCAACCCGTGTATGCACTACCGCAGGGTCAAGAGTCACATCATTTACCACCTCGCCGTTCGCGTCCACTGCCATCAAACGCAAATCAGTTTCCAGCGGGTTGCGCTGTTCGCTTAAATCAAGCTCGCCCTGAGCAGCAACAACATCTTGCACGCGTGAGGCCGGGCCATTCACCAGTATCTGGTTGAGATTCAGGTCAAATGTTGGAGTTTCCCTTGCATAACCGGCAGGCGGTTCTCCTGTTACCACCGCCCTCAAAGGTACTTGCTTACTGCTAGCTTCTTCGAGGCTTACCCGCAGCAACCGTGGTGAAATATCCGCAACAACGGTTTGTTGGCGTGGCAATTCAGCTTGGAGTTCAATTATATGTTCACCCGAAGTCAGCCCTTCTAAATCGCCTTCCACTGTTATTTCTCCGCTCGAAATCAAATCGAGTATCGAACTTGGGGCGCGTATGACTACACTTGCCCGTCTGAGGCTAACAGCAGGAGAAATAACCAGCATGTGCTCACTAGATACCAATCGTATAGGGATGTCAGCAAAGCGTCGTTGTTGTACCGGATCAGACTGAAAATTCGCAAACATCCACACCAAAAATGCCATAAACATTGAACCGGCAAACCACAGTAGATTATCCAGAAAAGCTCGGTTGTTGCGGATTGATTGGAGCATCATGCGCGTTACCGACGTTCGCGCAGCGAGGTTATAAGTTGTTGACTGCGTCCTAGTAGTTGGCTTAGTGGTGTGTTGACCGGTTTTTCCTCGTCACCATATAACGCATGTAAGATGGTGTTCAGTCGTTTGGGTTCCAATTTCGAAATAATCCGCCCGCCATTGGTAATTGAAATCCTCCCTGTCTCTTCCGAAACCACTACACATAGCGCATCACTTACCTCACTAATGCCCAATGCGGCCCGGTGGCGGGTTCCCAACTTTGGATCCGGCAAATTGCGGCTGGCGGTAAGCGGTAACACAGATGCGGCAGAAGCCAATTTTCCTGTAGTATCAACCACTGCTGCGCCATCATGTAGTTCGGTCTTCGGCCAAAAGATAGTGAGCAGAAGTTGGGAACTAACATCACCGTTTACTGGAATTCCGGTGCGGATATACTCCGAAAGATTACTTTGGCGCTGTAACACGATTAATGCACCGTGACGCCGCTCAGAAAGCTTTTCAGCGGCCAAACAAATTTCATCAATGATATGGGTACGCAAATGCTCGGGTGTCACTCTATTCAGAAACAACCCACCACGCCCCAACCTCTCCAACGCCCGGCGAATCTCAGGCTGGAAAATAACTGGAACCGCCAGCCCTAAGACCACCAATACATTTTGCAGCAGCCATCGGAGCGCCAGTAAATTCAACACGCTCGAAAGCACTAACATACTGACTAGGAGTAACAAAAGCCCTCGCAAGAGGGCCATGGATTGTGTGCCTCTGAAAAAAAAGCTGGCGCCATAAAACAACAACCCGACAAGAAATATGTCGAGCAGCGCCTTCCATGTCAGATTATCAATAGCCCACACAAACTCCATCGTTATCCGCCCAACTGCACCAACAACTTCTTATAATCTTCCACTCCATCAGGATTGAGTGCCACAATCTGTCGAATTGTACTCACAGCTTCTTGATGCAGACCGGCCTCTAATTGAAGCTCGCCCAGTGCATCCAGTTGCTTAATAGCATCACTTTTGCGCTTGAGCTGCGTATAAATTGCCGCTAACCGAGATCGCAACCCGGTGTCGTTGGGGTAAGTCGTTACCATTTCTTCCAAAAGTTGCGTAATTCGGTTCGGTTGCTTGCTCTTTACATAAATCTTTAGCAAAGCGTCCAAGGTCTTAATGGCCTCAATGGGACTGGCTTGCCGATAATGGATATCCACCAACATACGGTGTGCCCGTTCATCATCTGGCGAAAGCTGGATGATTTCTTCATATGTCTTCTGCGCCTTACGAATATCTAGGCGCATTTGGTCAATATCTGCCATCCGGTGTTTGATACGCACGATCTTGTCCGGCAACGACCCCACCCGATTCGCCAGTCGTTCCGCCGCGGAGAATATATCGCGCGACATCTCAAAGTTGCCGAGCTGGTGATAAGTATCGGCTAAGTCAACATACTGATCGAGCGCCTCGTCCCAACGTTCTTCACTTTCAAGGAGTTCGATCAAACTCTCCCGCACTGAAATATCCAGCGGCGCCATTTCGAGTACTTCACTCAGAATTGAAGCCGCGCGATCATTTTCGCCGCGTACCAGATATGTCTTGGCAATGACATTATATTTATTAATAGCCTGTCGCACACGTCCTTCGCGCATCATGATTTCTGCCATACGCACATGTACCGGCAGATAAAATGGTGAAAATTCGACCGCGCGGTGTGCCTCATCAATTGCCAGTATGAACAGCCCCTGCCGCATAAAACGATCAATACGTGCCACGGCCTCAGTCAATTCATTACTGCGATTCGCCACCAAAATGTCCACCACACCCTGTTCGCCTTGGTTGCGAAGGGTGTCTTCTAGCTGTCGGCGAGTTTCACCTACCCGCTGTTTCCACTCTTTGCCGCTTAAGAGGGTTGCAAAACGACTATTGATAGCCGCTAACGTTTCCGCAGGGCGGTTCTGCAAAACTTCTAGCAGCTGTTCATATACGGCCGCAATTTGCATATCACTTTCGCCGGCCATAGCGGTCAGCGTATCCACCGACTGTGCCGCTTGTAGCAAATAATTGATAGCTTGCTTATGTTTGTTCAGACCCAAATAGGCTTTTCCGAGTGCATGGAATGCTCCACCCGCCAACTGTGGGTGCATCGCGGCTTCGCCCAACTGCTTGACCGCTTCATCATATCGCTCATTGAGTACCAATAAACCACCAAGGTTCATCTTCAAAGCCGGATGATTAAGGCGCGACGCAGCTCGTTGATAGGCTTGTATGGCCTCGTCATTTATACCCTGCCGCTGTAATTCCAAAGCTTGTAATGCATCAGCCCCGGAAGCATCTAACGCGCCACCTTCCATCACGAATGACGCCAGAATTTGCAGCGACTCAGCCATCGTTTCACCCATCGGGCCTAGTGGATCAGCCTCAACGACGGGTTGAACCCTCATAGTGCTGGGACTGGTAACTTGGGGAGATGGGCCGCTACCTTTGTCGCCTACCGGGAGAATAATATCTGCACCACTTTCCAACGCCCGCATGGCATTCAAGGTAGTGACGTTCTTAGGGTCAAGTTTAAAAGCCCTTTGAGCTGCTTGCAGTGCCTTGCCATTCTCACCTAATCGTTGGAAGGTTTGAGCCAATTCCAGATATGCACGAATGGCCCTCGCCTTTTGGCCCAATCGTTCATAGGCCTGTGCCAATTTGGCAAGAATCGCCACCATGCCCGGGGTCAGCCGGGTAGCCTGTTCCCAGTTGTAAATGGCTTTATCCAGATCACGTTGACCTAAATATATTTCTGCCACATTGATATACTGCTGTGCCGCCTCCTTGAGCCGCCCAACCTTTTCCAAAATATCGGCACTTTTTTCCAACGGAATAGGATCATCTGGACTAAGTTGGTGCGCCCGTGTGTAAACCCGCAGTGCGTCTTCCAACCGTCCAACTTCTAGAAGTGCCAAACCCAGATTAATGTGGGCTTCATGGTCATCGGGGAATTCTTGAATAGCTTGACCGTAGGCCGAGACAGCCAGCGGCCACTCTTTGTCCCATGCCGCATTATTGCCGGCATTCATTGCTTGTTCGTAGGCTTCACGATTTCCGGGCATAAGACTTTCCTATACCTAATGAACTAACCCATTAATTCGACGAGTATCGCCTTCTGCATATGCAGCCGATTCTCCGCTTGTGGAAAAATAACGGATTGCGCTCCATCGGCGACTTCGTCCGTAATTTCCTGTCCTCGGTGTGCCGGTAAGCAATGCATCACAATTGCGTATTTATTGGCGCGCTGCAAAAGCGCATCATTCACTTGATACGGTTGAAGTGTCTCAAGCCGTTTCGCAGTCTCTTTTTCCTGCCCCATACTTACCCAGGTATCTGTATAGACGATGTCAGCCCCTTCGACTGCCTTATTGGGATCGTTATATACTTCGATTTTTCCGCCATTGCGTTCAGCTATCGGTGCGGCTGCCTCAAGTGAATCTTCAGAAAGATTGTGTCCATCCGGCGCAGCAATCGCAAATTCCATACCAAAGTGTGCTGCGGCAAGCACCAGCGACGAAGCTACGTTATTTCCATCACCTACGTAAGCCAGCTTGAGCCGTTCCAAATGACCGAAGTGTTCGTATATTGTCAGCATATCACCCATCGCTTGGCACGGATGGTGATCGTCACTGAGACCGTTGATCACTGGAACATCCGCCCACTTTGCCAGATCAACCACATGTTGGTGATCAAACACACGCGCCATGATACCCTGTGCATATACTGAAAGCACTCGCGACACGTCAGCAATGCTTTCGCGTTTTCCCAAACCAATTTCATCCGGCCCCAAACGCATCGCATCCCCACCAAGTTGCTTCATCGCAACCTCGAATGATACGCGCGTCCGTAATGATGGTTTCTCAAAAACCATCGCCAGCACTTTGCCGTGCATAACTGGACGGTTCCCACCGGATTTCCATTCAAATTTCAAGTGTACAGCGAGATCAATCAACCCCCACAATTCTTTGGTTGACCAATCAGACAGGGTGATGAAGTGTTTCATGCTATGCCAATTTTTTGCGTGTGAAGTAAGTTAGCCCAATATTGCGAGTATAGCATAGTTTACGGTGGTGGTGAAATACGATTGGGAAAGCCAAAGTGAAGAAATGTGTTTATCACAAAGGCATACCAACGATGCCAGATTTAGAGTATAGGATATGTACCACCATTTCGATATCGACTCAATGAGATGTTCAGTCTGTACATATGCCTTTTTACAACTTGACCTGAAGCAACGCCTCACTCTCTTTTAGCCCTTTTGCTCAAGTGATACTGGTATCCCGAAAATGAAAACCTGAAGTCAACATCTAGTGAGGCACACACTCTCGGAATTCGAACAATGTTATTCCGTTGATAAGACAACAGTGCTGTTATTCTGCAAGTGATGGCGGCAACAGTAGAACTGCATCAAGTGCTCGGTATGATTTTTTGACCAGGAACATTTCAATCACAATCTCAAAGGCTTCTGGTGAGGAATCTCCCACCGCATTCATCGAAAGTGCGCTCTGGAGCAATTCCTCTTTAATGAACTTCACAAGCGAAAATAAAGCACAGGATGTAAACTCTAGATCACTGGTCAGGGAGGTAAAAATTGATTTCACAATATTTTCGACCAAAGACAATTGACGAAGCGCTCCAATTACTGATAGGGACAAAAAACAAAACCATGGTTCTGGCAAGTCAACTGCTGCCGGATACACAGCTTGAGGAGACGGTGGAAGCAGTAATTGACTTACAAGCAGTTGGGCTGGACAAGGTTGAAGCCCATGCCGGAGGATTAAAAATTGGTGCTATGACGCGACTGCAAACGATGGTGGATGATGGGATCATATGTGATTTTACCAAAGAAGCGACGCATGCCGAATCCTCCAGTACATTCCGCAATATGCAGACAATTGGCGCGATTGTGATGAACAGCGACCCGGAGAGCCGATTAGTGGCTACGTTGTTAGTGCTGGAAGCCCATCTCACTATTCTTACTGTAACGGGAGTAAGCGACGTATCATTAAGTGAATTTCTAGCGGAGAAAGAGTCGCTACTAAATGGCGGCATATTGACTTCGATTACAGTAGCGAACGATGGAAAAACGGCCAGCGCACATGTCTCACGGACTCCGGCGGATAAGCCGATTGTGGCAGCGGTCGGGCGGCAGGATGCTAGCGGGCGAACACTGTTGGCACTGGCGGGCGTAGCACGTACTCCGGTGCTGGTGGAGCCTAGGGAAATCGACGCTCTTGAGCCACCCGGAGATTTTCGGGGGTCAAGCGCATACCGCAAGCAGATGGCGCAGGTGTTGAGCCAACGGGTGTTGAGTGAGAT
This sequence comes from Anaerolineae bacterium, assembly GCA_041390885.1. Taxonomy (GTDB): domain Bacteria; phylum Chloroflexota; class Anaerolineae; order Aggregatilineales; family Phototrophicaceae; genus CFX2. Next base: position 85,766 of record JAWKPB010000025.1, read on the forward strand.
TGGATAACGACTATGCAGATACAACTTACAATTAACGACAAAGCGCAGTCCTTCGAATGCCAACCACATGAAACATTGATGCGGGTGTTGCGCCGCGAAGGATACTTCAGCGTACGCTACGGCAGTGACAGCGGAGAAACGGGCGCAGCAGCCATTTTGCTGGATGGCAAGCTGGTAAGCGCCGACGCCATGCTGGCGGCACAGGCTGACGGACACCTCATCGAAACGGTAGAGGGGCTTTCACGTGGCACGAACATTCACCCGATACAAGATGCCTTTGTGCGGACAGGCGCGATTCAATCCGGGTATTCAACGCCTGCCATGATTCTGGCGGCCAAAGCGCTGCTGGAAAAGAATCCAAACCCGACCGAGCAAGAAGTTCGGGATGCCATTTCAGGCATTCTTGACCGCGAAACGGGTTACTTGAAGCCGGTTTTGGCGATTCTGGAAGCGGCGGCGGTGATGCGAGGCGAAGAACCATCGGAGATCGTGCCGAATGTGCTGACGCCTATCACCCTGCCGGGCGGGGATTTGTTTGATTATGGCGACAGGGGAGGCGATGATTTCCGGAGTGGCGACGACGGAAGTATGCTGCGGACGCGACGCCTGCCGAAGTTTATTGTGTCAGACGAAGTCCCGGAAACGAAGGTGGTGGGCAAGCCGGAGATCAAGGTAGATGCTTTGAAGCTGGTAAAGGGCAATCCGGCATTTGTGGATGATGTGGAATTGCGCGGCATGCTGTACGCGGCACTGCTGACCAGTCCACATGCCCACGCGCGTATCACCCACATTGACGACAGCGAGGCGCGTAACCTGCCCGGTGTTCACGCCGTTCTGCATTACCAGAATGTGCCGCGCGTGCGTTATGCCTCCGGCGGACAGACATGGCCCAATCCCAAACCGCACGATCAGGTGAGTTTTGACAACAAAGTGCGCCATGTGGGTGACCGTGTGGCGGCAGTGGCAGCAGAGACACCGGAAATCGCCTATGCAGCCGTTAAGCTCATCAAAGTAACCTATGAAGCATTGCCCGCAGTCTTTGATGAGAATGAGGCCATTCAAGAGGGTGCACCGATCATCCATGATGAGCCGGATATGGAGGGTGCATACGACCCGCAGCACAATATTTCGCATTTCATCCACGCACAGGTGGGCGATGTCGAGCAAGGATTTGCCGAAGCCGATCAGATTTTTGAACAGCAATTTTATGTTCATCAGGTGCAGCAAGTGCCCATCGAACCGCACATTTGTATTGGGTATTGGGATTCAGACGAGCGGCTGGTGCTGCGCTCTTCAACACAGGTTCCATTCCATGCGCGGCGGATGGTCGCACCATTGCTGGGACTGCCCATTAAGCGTATACGAGTTATCAAGCCGCGTATTGGCGGTGGCTTCGGCGCGAAGCAGGAAATGCTGATCGAGGATATTGTGGGGCATCTGGTGATTGCCACCGGCAGACCGGTGCGATTGGAACTGACACGGCAGCAGGAATTCATGTCGAGCCGGACGCGCCATCCGCAGACCATCACCTACAAGACCGGCGTTGACACAAACGGCAAACTGGTCGCGCAGTTGATGACGGTTGTCGGCAACACGGGCGCATATGCCACGCACGGCTTAACGGTGCAGACCGTGACTGGCCTCCGCGGATTGAGTTCGTATAACTGTCCGAATAAGAAGTTTGAGTGCAAGGTGGTGTATACCAATATCCCTGTTCCGGGCGCGTACCGGGGATATGGCGCACCGCAGGCCCTGTTCGCGCTGGAAGCCCATATGGAAGATATTGCGGTGGCGCTTGGCATGGATATTATGGAATTCAAGCGCATGAACTGGGTGCAGGTGGGCGATCCGCTGGATATTGCGCCCCATCTCGGCGAGGGCGAGGCGGAAGTGACTGTCATTCCGATCATCAAGTCCAGCGGTTTGGAACAGTGTGTACTGCAAGGGATGCAGGCCATTGGCTGGCACCGGCGCGATGACCCATCGTGGAAGCTTGATCCGGAAAGGCCGTACATTCGGCGCGGCATTGGGTTTGCGATGTGCATGCACGGCACGGCCATCCCCGGCATGGATATGGGGGGTGCCAGCATCAAGATCAACGATGATGGCTCGTTCAATGTGCTGGTGGGCGCGACTGATTTAGGGACAGGGTCAGACACAGTGCTGGCGCAGATGGCAGCCGAAGTGTTGGGCGTGCCACTGGAAGACATCATCATCTATTCCAGTGATACGGATATGACCCCCTTTGATACGGGCGCATATGCCTCCAGCACGACCTATATTTCCGGCACGGCAGTGAAGCGGGCTGCGGAACAGGTGCGCGAACAGATCAAGGAGCGTGCAGGGTTGATGCTGAAGTTGGATGACTGGAGCAATGTTGATCTTCGGAACCGGCAGGCAGTTGCACCCGACGGACGGGCATTGTCATTGGGGGCGATTGCACTCCATTCGCTGCACACGCAAGACCAGCGGCAAATTATGGCGACAGCCTCATTCGTCTCGCCGGAGTCGCCACCCCCCTTCGCAGGGCAGTTTGCTGAAATTGAAGTGGATATTCAGACCGGACAGGTGACGGTCAAGAAATTGATGATGGCCGTTGACTGCGGTGTAGCCATCAACCCGATCACCGCCAGCGGGCAGGTGGAAGGCGGCATGGTGCAGGCGTTGGGCTACGGGCACTGCGAAGAAATGGTGTATGATGCCGATGGGCGGATGCTGAACCCCAGCCTCGGTCCGTACAAGATTTACCGGGCAGATGAGATGCCAGAACTGGAAGTGGTGCTGGTGCAGACCATGGAACCCAGCGGCCCGTTCGGTGCGAAGGCGGTGGCGGAAATCCCCAAGGATGGCGTCGCACCGGCATTGAGGAACGCAATCTACAATGCAACAGGTGTACAGATCAACCGCATACCGTTCACACCGGAACGGGTATGGACGGCGCTGCAAGCAGCAGGAGTGAACTAATCTCATAGGGGGTTTGGTGCGCCAAACCCCCGCTTTTGCAGTCTGCGTAAACGCTGCGTTCATCTTCCGATTGCCGATCCCCTATAAAACGTCTACAATTAGCCCAAATGTTCAATTCACGATATGAGGTTAACACATGGCTGCAAATCCCATGTTTTATGTTATTGACGGTTATGCACTGGCCTACCGCCAGTTTTTTGCGCTGCCCGTCGCCAGTTTTAGTACGCGGGCGGGTGAGCCGACCAACGCGGTCTATGGCTTTGCGCGAACCCTTCTGGATATTCTCCAGAAAGAAAAGCCAGCCTATATCGCCGTCAGTTTTGATAGAGGATTAAGCGGGCGCGAAACGTTGTACAGCGAATACAAAGGCACGCGCGAAAAGATGCCGGGCGAACTGCGCACACAAATTGAACGCATCGAACAGTTGGTAGAAGCATTCAATATGCCCCGACTGGCGATGGATGGGTACGAAGCAGACGATGTGATCGGGACGATAGCGCCGCAAGCGGAGGCAAAAGGGGTCAATGTCCGTATTGTGACGGGGGATCGCGACATCCTGCAACTGCTGACCGAGCACATCACGGTGCAACTACCGCGCCGGGGCGAAGCCGATGTGGTATTTGATGTGGCAGCGTTCCGCGAAGAATACGGACTGGAACCGTGGCAGTTGGTGGAGTGGAAGGGGTTGGTTGGGGATACGTCGGATAACATTCCCGGCGTCAAGGGGATAGGTGACAAGACAGCCACCAAACTGTTGCAAGAATATGAAACCGTTGACAATCTGTACGCCCATATTGACGAGATCAAAGGTGCTAACCAAAAGAAATTGATAGATGGAAAAGACTCGGCTTTTTTGAGCAAGACGCTGGCGACCATTAAGAAGGATGTGCCGATCACATTGGACTTAGAGGCGTGTGTGGCGCACGACTACGACGCGCGCAAAGTAGACGAATTGTTCAGCGCACTGGAATTTCGCGCACTGCGTGACAGACTGCCCAAAGTTGGTGAACAACTAACCCTGTTTGATATGGGCGGTGTGAGTGATGCGCCTGTAAAAGCCGAGCCCAATGCACCTGTGGTGGAGACAGTCATTGTGCAGGACGAGGCCGGATTAAAGGCGCTGGTAGATGTGCTGGAAACGGCGACAGGCATTGGATGGGATACCGAAACGACGGGCACTGACCAGATGGCGGCGGAGTTGGTGGGCATATCGCTGGCGGTGAATGGAGAGCAGGGCTATTACATTCCGGTGGGGCACCAGTCAGGTCAGCAGTTACCGCTTAAGACCGTCATGGACGCGCTGCGACCAGCGTTGACCAATCCAGCCATAGGCAAATACGGACACAACGCCGGATACGATCTGGTGATGATGCAGCGCAATGGGGTCGATGTGCAGCCCGTAACGTTTGACACAATGATCGCCGAATTCCTGCGTGACCCGAACAGTAAATTCTTGGGGCTGAAGAATTTAGCGCGGCAGGAGCTCGATGTGCAGATGACCGAGATCAGCGAGTTGATCGGCACAGGCAAAAAGCAAATCACGATGGATAGCGTGGCGATTGAGCGGGCTGCCCCCTACGCAGCAGCGGACGCAGCTATTACGTACCGGCTGGTGGACTTCCTGCGTCCCAAGCTGGAAGAACTGGAACTGATCCCCCTCTATGAAACACTGGAGATGCCGCTGGTGCCGATTATCGCGGCGATTGAACGGGCGGGCGTGGTACTCGATAGACCCTATTTAGCCGACCTCAGCGAGAAGTTGGGCGTGATGCTGGCTGATCTGGAACGGAACATTTATGAAAGCAGTGGTTATGGCGAATTTAATATCAACAGTCCCAAGCAGTTAAATGACGTATTGTTTGGCAAACTGGGACTTTCGGTAGAAGGCATTCGCAAGACCACGCATGGTTATTCAACCGACGCGGCAGTGCTGGACAGCCTGCGTGGGCAGCACCCCGTGGTGGACAAGATACTGGAATACCGCGAAGTGACTAAGCTCAAAGGTACATACGTTGATGCGCTGCCGGAGCTGATTAACTCGCATACCGGGCGGGTGCATACCAGTTACAATCAGGCCGGTGCTGCTACGGGACGCTTGAGCAGCAGCAACCCGAATTTGCAGAATATCCCTATCCGCACCGAATTGGGGCGCGAGGTGCGGCGGGCGTTTGTGGCATCACCGGGCATGAAGCTGCTTTCAGTGGATTACAGTCAGGTGGAACTGCGGATTCTGGCGCACATCAGTCAGGATAAGACACTGTTGGAAGCCTTCGCGCAGGGACAGGATATTCATGCAGCGACGGCGGCAGCGGTTTATGGCATCGCATTGGATCAAGTCACAAAAGAGCAGCGTGGGTTTGCCAAGCGCGTGAACTTCGGATTGATCTACGGTATGGGCGCGTTCCGGCTGGCACGCGATAGTGACCTAACACTGGCAGAAGCACGGGCATTCATCAAGACCTATTTTGACCGGCTGCCCGGTGTGGAGCGCTATCTGGAAGAAACCAAACAGGCCGCACGCAAAGGGCCGATTAAAACGCTGTTTGGGCGGCGGCGGGAATTCCCAATCCTGCGGACGGCGGACAGTCGCAGCAATCAGGTGGCGGTGCAAGGTGAGGAGCGCGTCGCCATCAATATGCCGATTCAGGGCAGCGCTGCCGATATTATGAAGAAGGCCATGATCGAAGTGTACGGCGAACTGCAACGCAAGAAGATGAACGGGCAAATGATTCTACAAGTGCACGACGAATTGGTGTTGGAAGTCCCTGAGAAAGAAATCCCTGAGACACGTGATTTGGTGGTGCGGGTGATGGAAGATGCCTACAAGCTGGATGCCCCCCTCCGGGCGAACGCCAATGTGGGTGATAACTGGCGGGATATGGAGAGCCTATAGATATTGTGCCAACAGTGAGGTCCGCGTGCCTCACATAATCAATCTAGTTGAGGGGATCTGTCGGATCTCCTCTCTTGCTATTCGCTACCGGCTGCGCGATTGCTGTAGAGGCAGTCCCTTACGGCTTTATCACGTTTCATCCAGTTAACATACCCTATCACCTTGCCATCCTGGTGGCTGACAGCAGCCCCCTGCTCCGCCGCTGCAAAAACCGTTCAGCATAAAAATGCCAATTGAAATTGCCGAAATTGCGCGCAAAGCCTCCCTTTGGGATGCCATTTCTGCCATATTCGTTAACAAATCGTAATAATACAACCCACTTCGCTACGAACATCCCCATCCTGAACCCCTGATCATGTCACTTTTAGAAATCGTGTGATTTTTCTCATCCCAGTGCTATACTCCGCGCTTCACAATAGAAAGTGCGAAAGGAGTCTGCTAAACCCCATCTACCCAACGAGTAACTATTCTTAAAAAATCGGCTTTTATTAGGAGGTAGTGTTTTGAACGTTTCGATTACCGTAAACGGCACGACTCACACCCGCGATGTCGAGCCAAGAATGTTATTAGTGCATTTCCTCCGCGAAGAATTGGGACTGACCGGCACCAAAATTGGTTGTGACACCAGTCAGTGTGGAGCCTGTACCATCCACCTTAATGGTAAAGCGCTCAAATCATGTACCATGTTGGCCGTTCAGGCCGATGGTGCTGAAATCACCACCATCGAAGGGTTGGGTAATGGCGGCCTCCACCCCATGCAAGAAAGTTTCTGGGAAAAACACGGCCTACAATGTGGCTACTGCACCCCCGGCATGATTATGGCGACTACCGCTTTCCTCAAAGATCATCCCCATCCCTCAGAAGCGGAAATCCGCGAACACGGCCTCGAAGGCAACATGTGCCGTTGCACCGGTTACCAGAACATCGTAGCAGCCGTCCAGAACGCGGCTGAAAAGATGGGAGGTTAATCATGGCTGGATTGATTGGTTCAAGCATTAAGCGCCGTGAAGACCCCCGCCTCATCACGGGTGAGGCCCGATATTTAGACGATGTTCGCCTACCCGGTATGCTTCACGCCGCCGTTCTACGCAGCCCCTACGCTCATGCGCGTATTAAAAGCATTGACACCAGCGCCGCAGCAGCCCTGCCCGGTGTTGTAGGCGTATTCACCGGCAAAGATTTCGCCGATGTGAATCCGCTGCCCTGCGCGTGGCAGGCGGGTGGTGTGGAAAATCATCCCAACACCCCGCGCGTGCTGGAAATTGATCGGGTGACCTTCACCGGTGCGGGCGTGGCTGTCGTTGTTGCTCAAAATCGCTATGTTGCCGAAGACGCCCTCGCCCACATTCAAGTAGATTGGGAGCCCCTGCCCGTGGTCGTGGACGCGAAAAAGGCCACAGAACCGGGAGCGCCACAGCTCCATGAAAATGCCCCCAACAACATTTGCATGGACTGGTCGGTTGGGGAAGAAAGCGCCGTCGATCAGGCGCTCAAGCAGGCTGATGTCGTCATCAAGCATCACCTCATCAATCAGCGCCTCATTCCCACGCCGATGGAACCGCGTGGAGCTATCGCGCAGTATCTTGATGCCACCGGGGAATTCACGGTCTGGATGACCTCACAAGCGCCACACGTCATGCGTCTGCTCATGACAGCCTTTGTCTTCGGCATTCCCGAAACCAAGATGCGCGTCATCGCACCGCAGGTCGGTGGTGGATTCGGCTCCAAGATTTTCTTGTACCCCGAATACTGCTTGGTCGCGGCGCTTGCCCGCAAATTGCACGCTCCCATCAAGTGGATGGAGACTCGCAGCGAGAACTATATCGCCACCACCCACGGGCGTGACCACATCACCGATATTGAAATTGGTGCCAAGCGTGATGGCACAATTACCGCCCTCAAAGTAGAAACCTACGCCAACCTCGGTGGCATCCTGTCCACCATCGCCCCCGGTATCCCCACCACGCTGTATGGTCGCATGCTCTCCGGTACTTATAAAGTCGCAAACATCTACTGCAAAGTACACGGTGTCTACACCAATACCGGCATGGTTGATGCCTATCGTGGCGCAGGCCGTCCCGAAGCCACGTTCGTCATCGAGCGCGTCGCAGACCTCGTCGCCAAAGAACTCAAGATGGATGTGGTTGATGTACGACGCAAGAACTTCATCCCTTCCAATGAGTTCCCCTACGATCCGGTCATCCTACGCGGTCTAAAATATGACAGCGGTGACTACCAGAAGGGTATGCAGCGTGCCCTCGACATTCTGGACTACAAGGCCTTCCGCGCAGAACAGGCGCAGGCGCGCCAGCAGGGACGTTACCTCGGCATCGGCTTCTCCAGCTATGTCGAAATTTGTGGCGTCGCTCCCTCGGCGTGGATTGGCCTCCCCGGCGAAGGCTGGGGCGCTGGCTTGTGGGAAAGCGCCAACGTTCGCGTTCACCTAACCGGCAAAGTTGTCGTCACAACAGGTTCCCAGTCCCACGGTCAGGGTCATGAAACCAGCGTCGCGCAAGTTACCGCCGAAGAACTGGGCATCAGTGTAGATGATGTTATTGTCCAGCACAGTGACACCCTCGGTACGCCCTTCGGCTATGGCACTTACGGAAGCCGGAGCACTGCTGTCGGCACTGTAGCAGTTTACAAGAGCCTTCAGCGTGTCAAAGAAAAGGCGCGTGCTTTGGCCGCTCATCTGCTAGAAGCCGCTGTCGAAGATATCGTCTACGAAAACGGTAAGCTCTTTGTCAAAGGTTCGCCGGATCAGAGCAAGACCATTCAGGAAGTTGCTGGCGCTGCTGCGTTGGCCTACAACCTGCCACCCGGCATGGAACCCTTCCTCGACGACACAGCCTACTACGATCCGCCTAACTGCACCTTCCCCTTCGGCACGCACGTCTGCGTAGTCGAAGTGGATGCCGAAACGGGCCATGTTCAGATCAAACGCTATATCGCCATTGATGATGTCGGTAAAGTCATTAACCCGATGATCGTCGAAGGGCAGGTACACGGCGGCATCGTTCAGGGCGTAGCACAGGCCCTGTGGGAAGGCGCAATCTATGATGAAAACGGACAGTTGTTGTCCGGTACGATGATGGATTATGCCATCCCCCGCGCTGATTTCTTCCCGCGCTTTGAGTTGGATCGCACCGAAACCCCTTCTCCGGTCAATCCATTGGGTGTGAAAGGCGCAGGCGAAACCGGCACAATTGCTTCGACGCCTGCCGTGGTCAATGCGGTACTTGACGCCCTCAGCCCATTAGGAGTTGAAACAATAGACATGCCGATGACGCCCTACCGGGTGTGGAAAGCCATCAACGAATCACAAAATGGTGGAGGAGCATAACCATGTGGCCAGCAAATTTTGAATACGTACGGGCATCCACTCCTGCCGAAGCAATTGATCTACTTTCTCAGAACGATGGCGCCAAACTGCTTGCAGGCGGCCACAGCCTCATTCCAGCACTGAAACTCCGCTTGAATGAGCCTGCCCTGCTCGTTGACATCGGACGTATCGCCGCACTGAAGAGCATATCCGCTAACGGCACGCTAAAAATTGGTGCGCTCTCAACCCACGCCGAAGTGTCTGGCTCATCCACCGTAAAGGGCTACGCCAGTGCATTGGCACAGGCCGCCGATCACATAGGCGATCCAGCCGTTCGCAACTTCGGCACTATTGGGGGTAACATCGCCCATGCTGATCCCGCATCCGATCCGCCCACCGTGCTGACCGCATACGATGCAACCATCCATATTCAGGGAGCAAGTGGCGCTCGCACAGTCAAGGCAGCGGACTTTTTCGTGGATCTGTTCACGACTGATTTGCAATCCAACGAATTGGTCACAGCCGTCGAAATCGCTAATCAAGGCACTTCCAAATCAGCCTATGCCAAGCTGTCCCATCCGGCCTCGCGCTACGCCGTTGTCGGCGTTTGCGTCGTTCTTCAAATGAACGGCAGTACCTGCCAGAGCGCAAGGGTCGCCGTTGGTGGAGCGACAGTCAAAGCCGTGCGCTCACCGAGCGCGGAAGCCGCCCTAGCGGGTTCATCGTTAGATAGCGCTGCTCTTGATGCAGCCGCCAGTGCCGTCATGAAGGATATTCAAGATTATGTGACGGGTGATGTCAGCTTCCCGTCAGACTACCGCCACGCCATGGCGGGAGTTTATCTCAAACGTGCCGTCCGGCAGGCAATAAGCTAGATGGCCGTCTATTAGCCTATGCCGGAGCCTCAAGCAGGTTGCTCCGGCATTTTCACTCCAATATATAATCATGTTCACTTCGCTTGACTCACTATACGAAGCACTCACAGCACAAAACTATATTGCCGAGCGTGGCTTGACGACTGCCATCTATTTGGCGCTGAAACTCAACAAACCGCTTTTTCTAGAGGGCGAAGCAGGTGTCGGCAAAACTGAAATCGCGAAGGTGCTGAGCCGTCTACTCAACACGGAGCTGATCCGTCTTCAATGCTACGAAGGGCTCGACTCGAACACCGCCCTCTACGAATGGAACTACGCCGCCCAAATGCTTCACTTGCGCCTGCTGGAAGCCTCTAGCGCAAATCGGGCCGAAATGCAAACCGAATTATTCTCCCGCCAATTTTTGCTGGCTCGTCCCTTGCTGCGGGCAGTAGAAGCCACCCACACCGGTCAACCACCCGTTCTCTTGATTGATGAAATCGACCGTGCCGACGAAGAATTCGAGGCGTTCCTGCTCGAAATTCTGTCGGATTTTCAAGTAACCATCCCCGAACTTGGCACCGTCCGTGCCTCGGTTCCGCCGGTGGTCATTGTTACCAGCAACCGCACGCGCGAAGTTCACGACGCCCTCAAGCGCCGTTGTTTGTATTACTGGATTGATTATCCGGAATTTCACAAAGAACTCGCCATCGTCCATGCCAAAGCGCCTGAAGTTGCCCCCCTGCTCGCCAAACAAATCACCTCCTTTGTGCAAGAGGTGCGCCGCATGGAATTATTCAAAGCACCTGGCGTAGCTGAAACGCTCGATTGGACATCAGCGATTATTGCCCTTGACCAGCAGGAATTGTCTCCCGAGGTGGTGACAGAGACATTAGGTGTCATCCTCAAATATCAGGATGACATCAAAACATTGACGCCCGAAACACTCAACGCGATCTTCGAACGCGCTCGTGTACAGGCCGAACTTGCCTGAGGACCAAGCAATGTCATCAGGATCACATCAACCACCAACTTTGCTTGATGACGCCTATGTATACGAGGGCGGCCACCTGCTGCACAATCTCCTGCTGTTTGGACGGTTGTGCAAAGGGTTGGGCTTGGACGTAAATCCAGAGCGTATGTTGGTCGCTGCCCAAGCTCTTCAATTCATCGGGTTGGCACATCGTACCGATGTCTATCATGCACTGCGAAGCACCATCGTCACCCATCGCCGTGATCTCCCCCTGTTCGATGAAGCTTTTCACGAATTTTGGCGTGTGCCACCTGAAGGCGGCCCCTCATTTGCCGTGCAATCAATGGGCGAGCAGCGTTACAAGCCTCGCTCCCGCTTTTTGCCGCCCGCCGGCAGCAGTCCCGATGAAGGTGATGACACGGGCAAGCCTGCCCTTGATCAGACCATGTTGGTCATCGTACCCACCTACAGCAATCAGGCCGCGCTGCGTCACAAAGACTTCGCTCAAATGACAGGTGAGGAACTCGATGCTGCCAAAGCCAGTATCGCCCAACTCCAGCGCACGCTTGGCCTGCGCCGTACCCGTCGTTACCAACCCGGCAGAGGGGCAGTACTCGATGTCCGGCGCTCCTTTCGCCGCAACATGCGTTACGCGGGCGAACCGATTGAACAACCCACTCGCAAGCGGGTTATGAAGCCCCGTCCACTCGTCCTCATATGTGATATTAGCGGCAGCATGGAACGTTACGCACGCATACTGCTCCACTTTGCCCACACCCTTGCCAACAGTATCTATCAAGTAGAGTCTTTCGTTTATAGTACGTCTCTAACACAGATCACGCATCCTATTCGCCACAAATCGGTGGATTTAGCACTGCGCGAAGTCGGGCATAAAGTCAATGATTGGGGCGGTGGTACGAAGACCGGCGAAGCCTTGCGTGAGTTCAATTACCGTTGGTCACGCCGCGTACTGAGTCGGGGTGCAATCGTCATGCTCATTACTGATGGATGGGATCGCGGCGATCCGGATTTACTGAAGAAAGAAATGGCCCGCTTGCAGCGCAGTTGCCACCGCCTGATCTGGCTAAATCCGCTGCTCGCCGCGCCGCAGTACGAACCCCTTACACGCGGCGCACAGGCCATCTTGCCCTACGTAGATGATTTCTTGCCCGTCCAAAATCTTGCCAATCTCGAAACAATCGTGCGTGAACTGGCCCGAGTGGACTGGCAGCGTGGCAAAATACGCTCCCTCAGTATGAGTCCGTTTCCAAGTCCTGCGCGTAGATAAAGTAGATCACATGAATGTTTTGATGAAAATGATTTAGGTAACATCACATGCTAGACATATTACAAACTGTAGACCAATGGCTGCGAGAAAAGCGCTCTATTGCCCTCGCAACGGTAGTTGATACATGGGGGTCAGCCCCGCGTCGCCCCGGCTCAAAAATGGCTGTCACCAGCGAGATGGCAATGGTGGGTTCTGTTAGTGGCGGCTGCGTAGAAACCGCTGTAATTGAACAGGCGCTTGAGTGCTTATCAGAAAACAATCCGCGCCTGCTGAATTATGGTGTCAGCGATGATGATGCGTGGGAGGTCGGCCTGACCTGCGGGGGAAAAATCAGCATTTACGTAGAGCCGTTGGATGAGGGGTGGTGGCGAACAGCCGCTGACTATGTCCGCCGTGATCAACAGGAAACCACCCTCATAAGCCTGGAAGCAGATACACTGGGTCGCAAAATCTTACTCGACAAGGATGGTGGCGTACAGTACAACACACTCGGTGCAGATCTCAAAGAGGCGTTAGCCGCTGCTCAAAATGTTCTTCGCCCGCAACTTGCCGAGGTATCCGGTCACAAGTTGATGGTGGACATCTTCGCGCCACGCCCACACCTCATTATTATTGGTGGAGTCCACATTGCCCAACCCTTACAAACATTTGCCCATCACATGGGCTTTCGCGTTTCCATTGTAGACCCGCGTGGCGTCTTTGCGACTGCGGATCGTTTTCCGTATGCCGATTCGATTCTCAATAGTTATCCCGACAAAGCACTGCCGCAGTTGGGATTGGATAGAAATACGTTCGTGGCAGTCTTGACCCATGACCCCAAAATTGACGATAAAGCCCTCCTAACAGCTTTGCCTAGCCCCGCGCCTTATATCGGCGTACTCAGCAGCCGCAAAACTCACATCGCCCGTACTGAACGCCTCAAATCCGCTGGCATGTCGGATGATTTGATCGGTCGTATATCAACACCTATAGGCGTTGATATTGATGCTCAAAACCCGGAAGAAATCGCCCTTAGCATAATGGCGCAGGTCATTTCGGTTCGCAATCAAGTCATGAAACCCCAACCGGCAGCACAGGCGCTATCATGAAATTCGGCCCACTGCCCGTTGAAGCCGCCGTCGGACACATCCTTGCTCACAAGCTCCTTGATAGAGAAGGCTCAAAACTATTCAGCAAAGGTCACCGCCTTGTTTCAGCAGATGTAGAAATTCTTCGCGACCACAACTTTTCTGAAGTCACGGTTGCCGCACTAGACGCGACTGATCTGCACGAAGATGAAGCCGCGCATCGCGTCGGGATGGCGCTAGCAGGAACAGGTATTCAAGTCAAAACACCGGGTGTGGGACGGGCAAACTTACTGGCTGAGCATTTTGGGCCGCTCCGCCTCAACGTTTCGGCCCTTCGCCAATTGAACAACATAGACGAAGGTATTACGATTGCTACCCTACGTGAACATACGCTGGTACATCCCGGCGACTTGGTGGCTCTCGTCAAAATTATCCCCTTTGCCGTTCCGCTGTCCCGCGTCATGGACATCGAAATTACGGCACGGGAAAACGCGCCAATCCTAGCCGTGCGTACCTTGCACTCACGCTCTGTTGGGCTTATTCTCAGCGGTCCAGCGCATGCTCACAACAAGCTAATCGAGGATTTTCAGCAACCTGTGCAGACCCGGGTATCAAATCTAGGTAGTTCACTCGATCAGATGGATTGTGTCGCACATGCAACCGATGACATCGCTGCGAGCATAAAATCTCAGCAATCACTGGGGTGCGAACTCATCATTATCGCGGGAGTTTCCGCCATCATTGATCGTCACGATATTGTGCCGTCGGCGCTGGAAGCGGCAGGGGGTAGCGTCACCCATTTTGGTGTTCCTGTAGACCCCGGCAGTTTGCTCATGCTAGGCTACCGCGGCGACACACCGGTTATTGGTGCGCCCGGCTGCATCAAATCATTAAAAACCAACGTTATAGATTGGATTTTGCCCCGACTGCTGGCTGGCGAACGCTTGACACGCGCTCATTTGGTGGAAATGGGACATGGTGGGTTATTGGACGACATCAGTGACCGTCCCATGCCCCGCTTTTCTTCTGAAGATTAGCGCTAATAAACATCGGCAGGATCGATCAATTTAGCTACATTACATCATACGCTGAAAATCAATAAATTCCTGGATTTCTTCGGGCAGCATCTCCCGCCCCGGTGACAAAATGAGATAGCTATCAGCCCACAACATCTGCGGCGTTAGACTGTTATCTTGCTGGAAAGCAATTTCTGCTGAACGCTGTTTCAATTCGCGGATAAGCGTATTCGAGGACTTATCATCAGGCACTTCTGCCAGCAAATAGACATAATCTTCGCGAACCTGTAATTCATTCACTTTCCACTGTAATTCCCGAAGTTGCGTGGAAAGTCCGGCACTGATTGATTGTGTCAGGGAACGGTTGAGTGCACGGTTAGGATCACGTACCAGCCACACAAAACTATGCAACTCAAGATTAGCCGCAGGAGTCTCGGTTGGTTGTGATTGTACTTTGGTTTCCACAACCGGTGGTGGTTCTGGTGTCTGCTGTTCTGGGCCAGAGACAAGAGCCTTCGAAAGTCGCTGTCCCTGTTGGCGAATGATCCGCAAAGGCGTTGTTCCTGCGAAAATCATTGATAACGTCAGTTCACTATCGGTTGCCGTCGAATACAGCATGTAATCTTTGCCACTGCTCGGCAGGTTAATAAAGCGCAGTCGCGAACCTTGCCCGCCCGTACCCCAATCGTTATGAATTAGATCGCGGAGTTCAAGAACATCTTCATTCGCCAAATGTCCTGCAAGGGCGATGACTTCATTATCACGGGTGAGAATCGTCCCTTCCGCACTCAGCTCAAGTGACACTTGCGTCAGATTAAGCGCCATTTGGGCGAGATATGCCTCTTCAGATTGCATCGCAGGCTCAGATTCAGCTTCAAATTCTTCTACAACCGAACCTTCAACATCATCCCAACTATCAGTCGGGACATACTCGTTCTCCGCTGTTGGGCTTTCATCAATTCCCGCAAGCTCGTCAGTTGAAACTCCCTCTTCATAAGGAATGTCTTCATCAATAAAGACTGGGGCGGCAACATCGTCCGATTGTCCAATGCTCGCAGCCTCATCATCCCAGAACTCTATTTCAGCTGTGGTTTCCGTTTCTGCCAGATCGGGTGCACTTTGCGTCGCATCCCACGTAATGTTCTCCTCTACGTATTCCGCTTCTTCTGCCTCTTGTGCAATGTCTTCGCTCGCACCTTCAATGATCCCGCCGATGTCTACATCAGCCGTCACTGGACTGGAGGCGATTGTTTCATCCACAAAGCCCGGTTCGAGCATGGTTTCCCCATCCCATGGGGAAGCATCAATTTCCTCAAGGGTGGCTTCGGAAGCACGGGTCGTCCACACCTCACTAACCTCCGCTTCAAGTGGCGGCAATTCAGGCGGTACGATTTCACCAGTAGAAAAGTCTTCCGGCAAAAATCCAGGTTCTTCGATATATGACTTGGGGCTAGATTGCTTTTGTTCGGGCGGCGGTTCATTTACCACAGCCTGAAATGCCGTAGTATCCATATCCCACGACGGCAAGGGGCGGATGCGGAGTTTATGGGCGTTTAGTCGGTCATTTATATCAGTCAAAAGTTGGTCAAGAGAAAAATCGCCCGGCGTGGAGCTCCGCTCTTCAGTTGCATTCAGAACCACTTGCGCTACTGTAGCTTCACTCTCAAATTCCGACTCAAAATCAAAGTCAAAACTACGCTCGGACCGTTCGTTTGTTGGAGGGAGTACCGCATCGACCTCACCCTCGTCACGGCCAGTTGCAAAATCTTGCGAAAAATCGGTTTCTTCAACCCTCGGTAGTATGACAGGTGTTTTTGCTTTCTGTTTGGCTGGTTCAGGATCATCATAATCCTTCAGTAATTCGAGTACATCCCGGAAATTACTATCGGATATACCAACCAGCAAATCACTAACCGTACCATTTTCTTCCAGCGTTGGCATAGGAGGCTCTTCCTGTGCCAATTTTTGAAAACTACTGCTCTCTGCAGGTTCTTCCGGCAGAACAGGCGGGGGTACATTGATGTCATCAATTTCGCTCAGTGTAACCTTCGGCATTAACCCCGTTTTGGTCTTCTCAATTTCACGCAGGATCGAATCCATGCCACTCGTCAGGATAAAATCCATAAGCTGTTGTTGACGATCTGGCAAACGACGTTCCGGTTCACTACTCTTCATGGACTTGACAAGGCCTTCAAAGTCCACTTGGCGCTGCTGCTTGGGTATGTCGAAATTACTGGGATCAATTGACCCCAAAACGTCATCAAATGAATTAGCCGTATCCGTATTTCCCGTGGTAGCCAAAAATTGGCGCAGTGCATCAGAGTCTTTTGTGGGCACTGCCGGTGTATCTTGTTCATCCGGCGGCGGCTCAAAACCGAAGCTCTGTAGAACACTATCTAAGGATGAAAATTCCGGTGGGGATGAGGGTTCTTCATTTCCACGCCCTAGATCGCGGGTGCTCCCGGGGTCAAGTTCGCGTGTTCCCAAGTCCCGCGTTTGTCCAATATCAGAGCCAGTTCCACTTTTAGCATTTAACTGGCGCTCTTGCAGGAAATCATCCTCATCTGCCGGGGACTGAGGAATGGTCGGTAATTTTCGTGTCTGTTTGCGCGGCTTTTCAATTGGCTCATTGGTCAACTGCCGCGTTTGTAAATCCTGCTTATTGCTGGAAACAGGAGGAATATTGGGTAACTGACGGGTTTCTTTGCGTGGAGGTGTGCTTGGCTCATCCGGCAATTGACGAGTCCGAAAATCCTGAACACCACCCGGGAATTCTGGAAACTCATCAGGCAATATTCGCATTCCGGCGGGCTCTGCGCGCGTTTCTGGTGGGGGTGGTGCAGCCTCCACAAATGGTTTCTCAGCGAGCTTGGGAAGTGGTGGTAGCTTGCGGGTCTGCGGTTTATCAGCTTCGTAAAATGGGGAGGATGGCAGTTCAACTTCCTCCTTGTCATCGTTCGGTTTTTCTTCATGTGGTTGCGGCGGAAGAATGTTCGTTTCCGGAAGATTTTGTACTCCACTATCCCGGTCATTCCCTAAATTTTGGGTTGTGCCCAGCTGTTTACGTCGAATACGTTTGTCATCACCCAAATTCTGGGTGGTCATCTGAGCACTCATCGGATTAATAGATTCTTCCGGCAAATCATCAAGCACATTTTCCGGCAGTACGACATCCAATGCGTTCATCAAAACTGGAATAAGGTCACGGGCCGCAAAAGGTGAATCAATCACACCTTGTACGGCTAGGTTGCGTACTTCAGCATCATTCAACTTCGGCGTGACAACAACCGAAATATCCTTCTGCAACACACGCAACTGTTGCACAATCTTAGGACCAGAACGCCCGGGGAGCTTAAAATCTACCAACGCAATATCTTGCGGATGGTCACGCAAAAAATCAAATGCAGCCTCTGCTTTGGTAAACGGGTGTACCGCAAATCCGCCAGTTTGTTCCAGCGCCTGCTTGATGGTGACCGCGAAAGCCAGTTGTCGGTGGATAATCAATAATCGTGTTGCCATAACTGCATTCTATAGTTGGTTTATTTCTACGTCAATTCGAGCGAGAAGTATAAGCCATAAAAGCAAGGAGATAATCGATTTCCGACTATCTCCTTGATTACGGCGAACTTATATATCCCGTTTGGTTAGACCTTCAATGTAACAACTCATCAGGAGTATTTACGACACGCTAATAGGCAGACTGCCGGTGTTGTTGACCTCGCTCACCTCAACCACCTGATTCGCACTATCAACCAGTGCCTGCAACGTGTAAGGTCCCGGAGCCGTAAAGGTAATGTCGATATTTAAAATAATGCTTTCGCCAGCATTCAAATTCGACACAGCCCCAAGGTCGCCTTGGGTGCCGTTTGGCAGAGTAACCTTATTCACAAAATTCCCACTTGGCCCGCTGCCAGTGTTCGTAATCGTAACAGAATAAGTCACAGGACTCGCCGCAACCGTCGTGCTGGTCGGCCCCGCAATGCTCGAAATGACAAGATCGGGTTTTCCGGGCGTCACCGTAATGGAGGGTGTAGCGGTAGGGGTGGGCGTGGCGGTAGCTGTTGGCGTTGGTGTGCTGGCCGTCGTCGTGGGTGTAGGCGGTGGCGCAATCACGGGCACGGCCCCGCACTGACCATAAACCGATGTATATTGTGCGCTTACCCATCCGGTCGTTATCCCATAGCGAATTTGCCACCACGTATTGTCGCCCAATCGTCCGATGATTGGCGCTTGCGTACCAGCCGAAAGCACTGTCAAACGATCATAATTAGTTCCCGGCCCATTCCGAAGATTCAAGCCGGTCGTCGTTAAAACACGGCAAGTTGGGTCGTTTGGATCAATTACAGGTGCGTTATCAATGGGCACCAAAGTCGCTGTAGCCAGAGCCTGTACTGATTTAACTGTGATGCTCACCTGTGCTGGATCACTGGCAATTGCATTGCGATATGCCACTACCTGTAAGTCGACCTGACCCGCCTGTCGTGGGGTGTAATCGAGCAAAAACTCAGCACTGCGCTGCCCTGATGGCGATTCCGACGAAACTGTTTTTACGATTTGACTGTTAGCTAACAATTGCACTCGCGTTACACCTACTGCATCAGTGGCCCGCGCTGTCACAAATATTTGTGATCCCACCACAACTTCATCACCGTTTTCCGGAGATGTAATCGTCACAACTGGGCGGCCTCCCGCATCGGTAGTGGGAACTTCCAATGGTTCACTTGTGGGTGGCTGGGACGAAAGATTGCATCCACTCAGGAACAAACCAATAATAATGAACAAAAATCTGATATAACGCATTATGTTACCCGGCGCACCTCGGCGCAATAAGTCAGTTCACATCTATTTGCATTCTATCACCACCCCCACCCTGCCGCAACGCGCTCAGCCTGCGCACCGCCACCGCCGAGCCCACTTCTTAGTGCGAGTTCAGGCGACCTGTGACCACTGGGATTGGTTAGGGGCCACGTTTGACCGGCTCTAACCTCAAAGTTACAATTAGCCATCGTATTCGAAGGAGTACAATCCTTGCAATTTATCAACAAATCAGGTGAAAAGTGTCCAGTCCAATTTCAATTCAGCTATATTCACTTCGTGAATCTTTGGCAAACGACTTCGAAGGCGTAATTCGCAAGGTTGCAGCCATTGGTTATGCCGGGGTAGAAACCGCCGGATTTACCGGAACAACGGTAAATGCCGCTGCCGCCCTTTTTGCGGATCTTGGTCTTCAGGTCTCCAGCATGCACAGTCCGTTGCCTCTTGGGGAGGACAAGAACCAAGTCCTAGACAGCGCCGGCATTTTGCAATGCCAGCATCTCGTTTGCGCCTACTTCCCGCCGGAAAAATTCGCCAGCAAAGACGGAATTATCGAAGTATGCGACAAATTAAACGAAGCAAATGAAATTGCCCGTCAAAATAACCTGACGCTTCATTACCACAATCATTGGTGGGAATTTCGCCAGCAGGTTGATGGTCGTCCGGCTTACAAAACCATGCTGGAACATCTCGCCCCAACAGTGCATTTTGAAGTAGATACCTACTGGGTGAAAACTGGTGGGCATGACCCGGCAGCAATTGTTCGTGAGCTAGGTCAGCGTGTTTCCCTCCTGCACATCAAGGATGGTTCAGCCGACGAAAGTCAACCAATGGTAGCCGTAGGCGAAGGTATTATGGATTGGACGAGTATAATATCTGCGTCATCCGCAGAGTGGTTAATCGTCGAACTTGATCGGTGCGCCACTGAAATGCTGGAAGCGGTTTCAAAAAGTTACACTTACCTTGTCAACAAGGGCTATGCTCATGGAAAATAGCGCAAAAGTCGGCATAATAGGGTGTGGTAATATTTTCCCCCAATACATTAAAGGGTGTCGTGCCTTTGACATTCTTGATGTTACCGCCGTTGCTGATATCGATATTGCCCGCGCACAGGGAAGAGCTGCTGAATACAGCATTAGCAAAGCCTGTTCAGTCTCAGAGTTATTAAGTGACCCATCCATTGAAATTGTAGTCAATTTGACCGTTCCTCAGGCCCATGTGGCAGTCAATATGGATATCCTGAACGCTGGCAAACACGCTTATGTCGAAAAGCCGCTTGCCCTCCGCCGTTCCGATGGTGAGCAAGTGCTGGCGCTCGCCCGCCAAAAGAATTTACAGATCGGTTGCGCACCTGATACATTTTTGGGTGGCGGTCAGCAGACTGCGCGAAAGATTATTGATGACGGCACAATTGGTCGTCCAGTTTCAGCCGTTGCGTTCATGTGCAATCACGGACACGAATCATGGCACCCCAACCCCGAATTTTAGTACAAGCCCGGTGGCGGCCCCATGTTTGACATGGGGCCCTATTATCTAACCGCGCTGATTAACTTGATGGGACCTGTCAGGCGGGTGACTGGTTCTACTCAAAAAACGTTTGCCGAACGTACCGTAACCAGCAAAGACCGCTTTGGTGAAATAATAAAGGTTGAAGTACCCACGCATATAACTGGTCTTATGGATTTTGCGTCAGGCGCTGTTGGCACAATAATCACCAGCTTCGATACATGGGGACATCATTTACCTCTCATCGAAGTCTATGGCACAGAAGGGTCAATCAGTGTCCCTGACCCCAATATATTCGGCGGCAAAGTGCAGGTTCGCCGTTGGGATGAAAAAGATTGGCGCGACGTAAGCCTGACACACCGAGATGACGTAGGACGCGGCATAGGGGTAGCCGATATGGCCCATGCCCTTCGCACGGGCCGCAAGCACCGTGCCAGTGGCGAACTTGCGTATCACGTCCTTGATATTATGGAAAGTTTCCATGTCTCATCCGACCAGGGCAAGCACATTGAATTGAGCAGTACCACACAACAACCAGTGGCGTTACCCACCAACGGATTTTGATGAGCGACTTGCAGGCAGGCAATAACATCATTGCCTGCCTGATTACGACGCTAAATGGGGATTTCCCTGTTAGTGGATAGGGAATCGAATCTCCGGCTCACGCCTCCGCCCGACAGTTATATGCTTTAATATGACGCCAATGATAAACGGCTGAAACAACGCAGTCGGTGACTTCAGCAGGTTCATGACCTGAAAGAATACCTCCGTCGCTGCTGTATTTTGCGGCATAATCTCAATGACATTTTCGATGTATTTCTGCACTAAACGGTCGCGCCAAGTCACGTTGCCACCAACTGTGCCGGGATAGCGCAAATCTTCGCCTGTAGCCATTAACCACGGTATGGCAATCAACTTAGCCAATCGTCGCTGAAAATGCTGAGCCATTCTGGGACTGTCGCTGCTAAATGCTTTGAGTACATCACGTAGAGCAATAGCTTCCAGCGCTCCGGTCGTCATGCCCTGACCGTATACTGGGTTGAAGGCGCATGCTGCATCGCCCACCACAATAAATTGCTCGGGCCACCGTTCGAACCATTCAAAATGCCTGAAACGGTTTTCAGTACGGCGATAACCATAAATACCTGAAATCGGCTCAGCGCTTTTGATCGCATCATAAATCTCACTGGTCATCAGGCTGCGGGCAAACTCTAGAAACCCATCCTCATCAGTAGGCGGATAATCTTTGTTTGACCCCGCCATCGTCACAACCCACTGCCCATTTTCCAGTTCCATAATGACACCACCTCGCAAATTTTCTGGTGGATGCGCCCCAATCGTAATGGACTTGAAACTTTCCGGAAAATTCACCGGACGTTTGTACCAACGAGTCGCATAACCCAGAAACGAGTTGATCTCCGTAACTTGTACATCCCCATAGCCCAGCGCGCTTAACCATTCTCCCGCCCGCGAACCGCGCCCACTGGCATCAACTACCAGATCAGCCTTCATAATTTCGGTATTTTCAGGCATACCTATTTTGTTTATGTTGACGCCTATAACCCGTAGATTGTCTTCGGTGGTAATTACACTATCCACCACTGTGTGTTCAAGAATAGAAATAGCAGGGTTTATTAATAACCGTCCGCGCACTAACCACTCTAGCAATGCCTGGCTTATCGCACGAGTGCGAACACTGCTCTCAAATATTGGTGTCCAACCAGTCACAAACCGCGCGATAGTGTTCTTGCCCCAATGGAGTTCCGGTGACCCGCTTGCTTCTAACTCTTTGCCGAAGCCCGGAAACAGTTCCTCCAAAATCTCCATACCCCGTGCCAAAAGGATATGCAGATGCCGGGCCTGCGGCACACCGTTTCTCACCTCAGCGCCCGTAGGTAATATGTCTCTTTCAACGATGGTAACACGCTCAAATGAGTCGGCCAGCACACGGGCAGCCAACAGTCCGGTCATGCTGCCCCCAATCACCACAGCATGTTGTCGCAATTTAGTCATCCTCTTACCCATCATCTAATCGACTAGATCCTGACTGGTTACACAATACGTCATGCTTACCAAATTTGGATTGAAAAGCCAACTAGTCCTTTTTAAGCTGGAGTTACAATGGCTCGCCGTCTTTCTAGCCATCGCACGGCAAACACCCAGAAACCCAGAGGCAGCAGGCTCAGTGCCGCAATTACGAACGTAATGTGCGAGACCGCTTCATTCCCGAGCATATCGAGAAATGCTCCAATAAGGAATATGCTCACTGTAATAGCCAGATAGAATGCCAGCCAGTCAAGCGAAAAGACTCGGCCCATAAAGCGATCATTCGTTTGAATTTGGATCAACGTTGAACTGTATGTCCATGTAGCCGAACCTCCCATAGCCCTTACCATCACCGCCAACATCAAGAATTCCAAACTTCCAGATAGACCAATTAAGAACCAGCCAACGCTAACACAGGCAAAACTCCAAACAAGGAGGCGTTGAAGCGACGCCACACTCTTATCCGTAAAACGGTTCATTAGCAACGGGCCAAGTATCGAACCTATCCCGAATGCCCCAAATAACAACCCCAGCGAACCAGATCCATTTTCGCCAATCACGTAGCGCGTTGTAGCGTATGCATTCATAATCGTATCAACACTGCCGATGCTTAACCCGAACTTGACCAGCAGCACCGCACCAATCTGCGGGTTATTTCGTACATATCGCAGTCCATCCCGGAATCCCCCGCCATCTTTGACTGAAGTCTCATCTGTTGCAGCATGAACTTTGGTCATCCGAATGCGGCTAATGCAAAATGCAGAAAGCACAAAACTTGCTGCGTCCACCAATAACGCCGCGCTCGTACCGAAAACCGCTGTCACCACCCCACCGATCAATGCCCCTACGGCGAGCATGACTGACCACGTGATGTTGCTCAAAGCATTCGCTTGAACCAAATTTTCTGCCGATACCAGACGTGGTACGAGCGCCGAACGAGACGGTTCAAATATTGCCGAAATTGAAAACTGCAATACCGTCGCTGCATAAATAATCCACAATCTTTCCGGTGAATTGGCAAAAAAAAGCGCAACGCCAATGCAGGCCCGCAGTACATCACTCCAGATCAATAACTTCTTACGGTCGAATCGATCAACTAGAACTCCAGCTATGGGACTCACAATAAATGGAGGCAGCGAACGAGCGATTAAGAGTCCGCTGGCAGCTAAACCAGATTGATCTGTGAATTGTGCGACTAACCCCAACAACGCAACTGTATTGAACCAATCACCAAACAGGCTAATGACTTGAGCCAGCCACAGCCATCGAAAAGCCGGATGTGTGCGAAAAAGAGCCAAATAAGAATTCAAATGAACACCTCAGTCCATTTTATGTGAAGAAACATGGTAGATTAGCATATAACGGGTCCACCTATTAACTCCACTCCTCCTATTAGGTCTTGCCTGAGGTACAATACAGTTTTTACCCATACTCACACGGATGCCGTTAGAACATGCCAGAATTCATCCAGGTAATTTTGTTAGGAATTGTCGAAGGTCTGACTGAATTCTTACCTATCTCCTCAACCGGACACTTGATCGTTGCTTCCGCGCTTTTGAATTTTCAGGGAACCGCTGGTGGAACCTTTGAAATTTTCATTCAATTCGGCGCTGTGATTGCCGTAATCATTTACTTCCGCAACACACTTATAGATCAACTTAAAGCTGTGGGCGATAAGGCATCCGCCCGAAAATTTTGGGCAAACCTCGCTATCGCGTTTGTTCCGGCTGCTGCCATTGGCTTCATATTTAGCAGCAAAATCAAAGAACTATTGTTTAGTCCAGTAGTAGTTGCTATCTCATTGATTGTCGGCGGCATCATCTTTTTGATTACCGAACGCGTAAAACCCGCCGCTAAAACCAGCACATTGGCCGATATTACGCCGCGTCAGGCGCTGTGGGTTGGCCTCGCGCAGATCACTGCCCTCATTCCCGGCGTATCCCGTTCTGGTTCTACCATCGTTGGCGGGATGTTTGCGGGTCTTAGCCGCTCAGTTGCCACTGAGTTTTCGTTTTACTTGGCCATACCGGTTCTTGGTTTGGCTACATTGTATGATCTAGTCAAAAGCCTCGATCAATTACAAAGCGGCGATCTTGTCAATTTAGCAGTGGGTGCAGTTGTTTCAGGTATAGTTGCTTGGATTTCCATCCGTTGGCTGTTGAACTTTGTAGCCCACAACACATTTGTTGCCTTCGGCTACTATCGAATTCTTGCAGGCGTGGTCATTCTCTTACTAATCGCTTCGCAGACAATAAAATAGCGTTAGCACTAGAGTGCCACTCAAATGACACTCTAGTGTTTCACGTTGTCCTACTCCATCCGGATCAATCACTCCAAAATCTCAAGTATCGCTGCCAGCCTCCCCCTTTATAATTTAAATGGGTGAAATTGTCTCAATGTAATAGGCCCAAAACTATTCTAACGCGAGTGAAATTCTGATTCAGGGACGGCTCATGGCAATAAAAATTTTGGTGATCGAAGATGCCGAAGCACTTCGTAAGGACATCATGGAAACCCTGATCTACCATGATTACGAGGTCAAAGGCGCAAGCGATGGGGTCGAAGGTGTCAAACTAGCCCGCGAATTCCATCCAGATTTGATCATTTGCGACATCATGATGCCCCAAATGGACGGGTATCAGGTACTTGCTGAACTACGGCCGGACGGCGCAGGTATTACCATCCCATTCATATTCTTGACTGCCAAAGCTGATAAAAGTGAGATGCGGTTCGGAATGGATGCCGGCGCTGATGACTACCTTACCAAACCATTTACAGTCGAGGAATTAATTAGTAGTGTCACCCGGCGGCTAGAACTGTATCAAAAGCGCAACGATTATTCAGACGCCAAACTCGATGAACTGCGTGAAAATATCATTTTGGCTCTCCCGCATGAACTGCGTACGCCACTAACCGGTATCATCGGTTTTGCTGATATTTTGATAATGGATAGCGAAACACTTGAACCTGACAAGACAGCCGAAATGGCACGTTATATTCATGCCGCGGCACAGCGACTATACCGTTTGACAGAGAATTATGTCATTTATGCACAGCTCGAAGTCTTAAGAACCGACCCAAAACGCATCGAATTGCTGCGCCAATTTACAACGGCTAATCCGCAATCCATCATTGAGGATTGTATATACGAAAAAGCCCAATATTATCATCGTGAAGCAGACATTAATATGTCTATCAGTGACGAAGCTGTCATCAGCATAATGGACGACAATCTCAAAAAGGTAGTCGAAGAGTTAGTTGACAATGCCTTTAAATTCTCGTCCGTAGGTTCAGCAGTCGATATTACAGGCGTGATGGACAAAGACTTCTACGTTTTGACGGTCCTCGATCGAGGGCGCGGCATGTCACAAGAAGAAGTTAAACGATTAGGTGCGTTTATGCAATTTGGTCGGCAAGTTTTTGAGCAACAGGGTTCTGGACTTGGTTTGGCAATCGTAAATCGTTCAGTTGACTTGCACGGCGGCAAAATGCTGGTTGAGAGTGACCTTAGCGACTTCACCAAAGTTACAGTCAAATTGCCAGCCGTCCCAACGCTCGAATCCCATCTCGATGCTGTTGCGTTTTAGAACGAGATACGCATTTTTGCTTGCTCGGAAGCCAGCGTGATGGTAGACTGACTATATTCCTTAAGTCTAATATCCGTACCCTTCTGAGGAGGGCAGCAACGATGCACATTCATAGAACTCTGCGGTACAAATTAATAGGGTGTGCTGCGCTCCTGCTGGCATTGAGTGGTTGTTTTCAATCAGCAGGTACTAATCCTGATGCCCTTTCAGTCGCACAAAGTGGCCCGACATTTACACCATTCCCAACCGATATTCCCCAGGAACAAATCGTTGTAGTTACTGCCACCACTGACCCTAACGAATTAATTCAACAGTTCCCAACTGCCGACCCCAATTTATCTGGAGCCGTCATCCCTACTGCCGACGGAAGTGCGCCCAATGATACGGGTTTTCTCGTTCAGCCCGAGCAGCAAAACCCTGTACTGGATCCATTAGAAATTACAGCAACCTTTATTGTCGGTGGAGCAACTGCTACACAGGCCGCCTACGTTACACAAACGGCCATCGCTTTATTCGGCTTCCCTACAGCCACGCCAACAGCACAACCTTTAGACACAACCACAGTTCCCGTTGTTTCAGGAGCCGATTGTGTACACGAAGTGCGCGTAGAAGACCGTAACCTGTACCGAATTTCGCTCGTTTACGGCGTCACTGTAGATGCCATTGCTAGGGCAAGCGGCATTACCAACCCCAATGTCATTTCGGTAGGGCAAAAACTTACAATTCCGGGATGCGGTACAACCGGCGCGTTTCCTCCAGCCACAAGCATTCCTGCCGCTGGCAATCTCGCAACGCCCCTTCCAGTCGGCGGTCCGGTGACATCAGGATCGACCTACGTGGTCCAACAGGGCGATACATTATTTGCAATTTCAATACAAACTGGTGTTCCGGTAGTATCCATTGCGAATGCCAATGGAATATCCGATATTGACCGTATCTTTATTAATCAGCAGTTAGTCATTCCTGCCGGCTAAGATTAAGTGTTTATGATAAGAGGGTGGTGGAAGCCACCCTTTTTTGATTGAGGGGTACTATGGACGAAAAGACACTCAAGACCGAGCGCATTTACACTGGCCGCATATTTAATCTTGATCTTGTTGATGTTGAATTGCCCGATGGCAAACAACAAAAGCGCGAAGTGGTACGCCATCCCGGTGCTACCGCACTGGTCGCGGTAGACGATCAGCAGAACATACTGCTGGTGCGCCAATACCGTATCGCGTCTGAAAGAATTTTGAGTGAAATACCTGCCGGTACGCTCAAAGTAGGTGAACCGCCAGATGTTTGCGCAGTGCGTGAGCTTCAAGAAGAAACTGGCTACAAACCCGGCAAACTAGAATCGCTAGGTGGTTTTTTTGTCGCCCCCGGCTATACGACCGAGTACATTCATCTCTTCTTAGCCACGGAGCTTGTTGAAAGCCGTCTGCCGGGTGATGAAGATGAATTCATTCAAGTTGATCGTGTAACACTGTCACAGGCACTAACAATGATTGAACAAGGCAATATTGTTGATGCCAAGACAATAATCGGATTAATGCGCTTCGCACGTCAATCCAATTCAGTTGGCTGAGCGCAAATTCATTAATTCGTTAAGCTTGAGATTGAGCATTTCCCCAACCGCACGGTTAAAACTCGCACTGGCGTGTGCATCGCGGCCAGAAACAACGCGCTCTTGAAGCGGCATCGCTTCCGCAACATCAAACAACTTCAGCACATGAGCATCGTCATACCCCCGCGCGGCCAGTGCTTGTGCAACACGGTCGACATACGGAATACTACTCACAGGGTCGAGCATATTCGGAAAAATCACCACTATTAGCAAGGCCCCCTTGTTCTCAACCACATCAACAAAGCTCTCCAATTGCTGGCGGTGGATATCCCACACTGTCGCATTATCATACATGGAGTAAAGCCAATTCCAATACGGTTGTGTACCTTGTTGTTCAGGTCGAAATCGGGCAACTAACCGCCAGTAAATGAAATTTCCGAGATATGATTCACTTGCCCACGGCGGCATACCCCGCGAAGGATCCAGTCCGGGATCTAGCCCGATACTGAGTGCTGCATTCTCAATGTCATTCAAATAATATTGCAATATGACGACGTCAGGGTTTGGAACGAACGATTCCTGCAAACTATCAATTTCTTCAGTGGTACTTGCGCCCGGTTTTCCCATGTTGATAACCGCATAGCGATCACCTAGTTTGCTTCCAAGAACGTTTCCAAAGCGATCATCAACCGATTCCAACCCCCACCCGGCTGCAAAAGAATCGCCAATGATTAATATCGTCTTGCGTTCCACAAGTTCACTAGACTGCCAATCTGGATCACGATATCCTAGAGTATTCTTCTGCCAATAACGCGCGAGCCAGTTTTGCGAAGCCAACGTCGGCAGCCCATCCGATTCCGCAAACACAAAACGGAAATAAGACTCCCCAGCAGCGAACATCACACCTATGGTTACGTAGGTTATCATTAGCCCGCGCGCCGCCCTCTGCAGGCGTTGATACCGCGTTTGAAATACCCCACATAGCAGACACAAGCCGATGCCGAGAAAAGCAACCAGAAACACTAACATGAGATCACATCCTGAGTAACGACCCTAGCCCGTATAAGCAATCTCAATCAAGTGGTCAGTGGTCATGCTCAAGCGAAACTCCAATACGGGGCGGTCAAGGCTGTATCGAGCTGACTCCGTCGGGGTTACATTAAGTATGGATGCCGGAGCCGGCAACATCACCTGCACATTGACAATATCGCCTATCGTTCCCGGTTGTTTTTGTATCAATAACCGATACCGATGATATGTGCCAATATTTTCCACAACGTGCGGTGTCTCATACAGGTACTGTATTCGTTTACTTGTGTCGTAATCTACTGTGAACTGTGAAACCCATATTGTATTCTTATTGTTATCCACCACAACCGGTGCTGATTGTAAATCACTGGTCGACGCAAGTTGTGCAGTAGGTGGGACAAATACCTGCAGCAAATTATCATAATTGAGTGGCCCGTGAACTTGTGGATTTACTGCTGGGTCGTCAGCAGCAATTCTAGCTGAATAATCATAGGCCACAGTTAGCCTGCTATTTGCAGAACCATCCATCTGAATATCCACGTCATAGGTCAAATCGCGAATAATCGACCGGTTCGATTTATTGCCCAAATTGGCATCAGCAACCATCAGGTAGTCATTATTTTCTACAGGAACTTGTTCACCGGCCCACCCAAGCAGTTTGGCCGCTTGGTTAAGTTGATCATCAGAAAAATACAACATGATGTGCTTTTCTTGTAAAGCTTGCAGCACCGTTCCAATAAGTTGTTCGCGAATGGTCGAATCAGAATTTGACACTTCCCACTGGGCAAAAATCTGCTGATATAACGCCGCTAAAAATTGTTTATGTTGTGCATCGCCGCCAGCAGTCGTGACACTACTTGCCCGAATATCATAAATGGCTTCGCGGAAATTCTCTGGCGTAACAACACGGTCGTATTCTGGCAGCGCGACGCTGCCTAGAGCTTTGAGAATGTACTCAAATCCAACAATATCGATAGCAATCACCCCATCAACTGGAGACTTGGGGTTATTTCCATTGTCATAAAACCATGCAGCCATATTTGCGGTAGAAGGAAAATCCGCGTACCAACTGCCGTCCCAGGCAGCATATATGGGCTGCCCGTATCGTATCCACCAATTAGGCAATGGTACTTGTCCAGCTAATGAGGCTGGTGGCGGGTTTGGGCTAGTTGCCGTAGTCGGACTGTAGCTGTAGTCAGTTACCCGGCCATCCCGCACAGACAGCCATCCAAACGTACTGATATACCCACCAGATGGGCGCAGTTCATCACTATTTTGCGAAAGTACAAGATAATTCTGCTCTCCAGAAAGCCCCAGTATCCCTGTCAACAGATCAGGGGCAATAGATAGAAACTCATTGATTTGCAAAAGTTGGATGCGGTAATTATTCAGGTTATTAATGTTCAAAATGGATGCAGCAGATAACTGGGTGACATCCAATTCCGCTAAGTCCTTGGCAGCAGCATCAAGGTAATCCTTTGCTGCAAACACTTGACCACGCCCAATGTTCATTAACTCGACAACGCGGTCGCCCGATGCCGCCTGACTGACCACACTGCCGTCATCGTTACCAGCTACTAGAAAAAAGATTGTCGGTTGTAGCCCCTTCAACATTTCATTGGCTGCTAACGACAAATTGTATGCACTGTTAATGGAAGCCAGTGTCACTGGAATGTCGGCATTGAACGACGAAAATGGCGTCAGAAACCCTATTTGACGTTTCGCTGCCCCTAGGGTGTTAGATAAATCCACAACGCTCGCCTGTAACCGGTTAAAGTCCGTCAAAGTTAACCCAGTTCCGGGTTTATTCCGAACGGTCTGCACAACCCGGTCAAGACTCGTGAGGGACGACTGAACTCGGTTAAAAGCATCTGCCACCAAAACCAATCCCGATACGACTACAACAGCAATCACCGTAAGCGAAACAAGGATCGCGGTTCGCCACTTTATCCGTTGCGTGATGAGTTTGCGGATGTTCCGTATCCATTTCGGCACACGGCTTTTCTTACGGCGGCGGTGTGGAACAGGCAGAGGTGCGGGCGAAGATGGTACAGGTGGTACTATCCCGGTATCATCGGACAAATTCATAGCATGCTACTTTCAAAAAGTTAATACACTTAGGCTGTTAAGGCTTCGCCGGAACTAACGTGGCTGAGTTGGCTGAGAGCGGACATAATATCCGGTGGAGACAATGGTGGATTGCTTAAAAACCTATCAAGCTGCTCACCAAAACCCGCCATCACGGAATCTTGCTCCCAACTTTGAATACGAACGATATGGGGATGCGCTGTAGGAATAGATTTCTCTCGACTATCAAATAATTCCTCATGCATTTTTTCTCCCGGCCTGATTCCCGTGAATTTGATTTCAATATCTTTGTAAGGACGCAGCCCTCTCATCCGAATCATACGTTCAGCCAATTCGACAATCCGCACGACTTCTCCCATTCGCAACATAAAGATATCATCACCTTCGGTCAAACCTGCTGAATGAATTATGAGATTAACAGCTTCTGATATGCTCATGAAATAACGTGTCATATCAGGATGGGTAACTGTTACGGGACCCCCATTATCTATTTGTTGATTGAAAGTCGGAACGACACTTCCACGGCTGCCTAATACATTGCCAAAACGAACTGCTGTAAATAATGTCGTGCAGTCGTGCTGCTGCGAAAGTCTATGCAAAATTAATTCGCACACGCGCTTACTGGCACCCATAATACTAGCAGGCTTTACAGCCTTATCGGTGGAAATCAATACGAATCGTTCAACATGGTAACGATAGGACAATTCTGCCACACACTTCGTCCCGCGAATATTTACCCGCAGCGCCTCGTGCGGATGGCTTTCCAACATCGGTACGTGTTTATATGCAGCGGCATGAAACACAATTTCAGGCCGATGTCTATCAAATACTGTTTCCAATAGGTCAACAATCGTTATGTCGGCCAAAATAGGGACCAAGACAGATCGCGGATAAGCTGTCGTAAGTTCCGTCACTAGATCATGCAAACCACTTTCATTGTTATCAATCAAAATAACTTTAGAAGGACAATATGCCATTATCTGACGACTTAATTCTGAGCCGATGGAACCGGCGGCACCAGTAACACACACCACCTTATTTGTGAGTTCGTCTTTAACCATTTCATTACGGCGACTTATAGTACTCCGTCCGATCAAATCCTCGGGTCGAACATCCCGCAGTGAGGGAGCATTTGTTGTTGCGTTGACCATCGCAAAGAGGTCTGGAGCAACTTTTACTACCGCACTGGTCTGTTCGCACAAACTCAATATGGTCCGAAAATCTTGTCCCGAAATGTTATGAATAGCTACGACGATCAAGTCCACTTTATGTAGATTTGACATCGCCACAATATCTTCACGGGTGCCCAATACAGGGGAACCTTCCACAAACATTTTTTGTTTCTCGGGGTCATCATCAATAAAGCCGATAATCTCATATGGACTACCCGGGTTTCGATGTTTCAACCGCCATGTCAGTGCCTGTCCTGACTCGCCTGCCCCAATAATAAGCACCCGTGTCTGAGGTCTAGGAAATTCACGGTCCCAAATTGCTTTCCAACGCCACGCAAATCCACTCGCAAGGCGTGACCGATAACGAACTGCCGTAAAACCGGCCAATGCCAGAATGTTCCCTAACAACGGAATACTAATTGGTAGTGGACGAGGTTGAGAGGCCAAACAATACAAGACAATACAGATCGTGCTTACCACTACGGACTTAATAATAACAGTGATGCCGTGTCCACTTGTGCGTGACCAAATCCGTTTATACACCCCAAACAAGTAAGACACCATCACCATAAAAAAAGCAGCCCAAACGATATATGGGAAGCTGTTAATATAGTCAAGAGGGGTGATCACTGTACGTGCGGCGAAAATCATCGTATAGGCCGCACACACTGTTACAATGTCAACTCCTGCCCATTCCATCGTGCGTTGATGACGTTTTGATAATGTCATAGTCGGTTTGAAAAATAATCAGGCTCACTCACAACATGGACTTTTGTCTAGTTTACCGAAGTTAATAACAGCTTAGCCGTAGTACTTCTAGACGATCTCAGTGCTATAAATAGCTGTTGCCATTGGTTAGGAACCACCGAGAAAACGTCGCCAACTCCGGCCACCATTATTAGCTTTGTCATCTTCGACAACTGGTGCATAACCATAACCATAGCCATAGTAATAACCATAGCTGTGGTTTTCATCACGCGGATTTACACGGTTGACAACAATGCCTTTGATACCTATTCCCAGACTTTCGAACTGTTGTTTGGCACGCGCTGCTGCTCCCCGTCGCGTCCGCCCGCAGTCCACCACCAACACAATTTCCGCCTTAGCCGTGGCCGCCAGCACTGCACTATCCGCCGCTAACAAACAGGGTGGCGTATCGATCAACACTACATCAATGTCAGAAGAGGAGCGAAACGTGTCAATCCACCGCTGAAGCAACACTGAACTCAGTATTTCAGTTGGATTAGCCGGAATAAAGCCGCTCGTTATAACCCACAACTTGGGCAATGCCGTAAACTGCAAACAATCTAGTAAATTGTAGGGTAGTGACGCAGCAGCTCGATCAGGACGATCAGAATTAATCGGTTCGGCCCCCAACAGAGTAGTAAGCCCAATCTCATTCTTCAACCCAAAAACTTCATGGAGTCGGGGACGGCGCAAATCACCATCAATCAGGAGCACTTGCAATCCCGCTTGAGCCATGGTCACAGCAAGATTCGATACAGTTACACTTTTCCCCTCGCCCGGTCCCGGACTGGTAACAAGATAAATCGCTTTGCGCCCATTCCCGCCTTGATACAACAAATTAGTTCGCAGTGTACGGTATGATTCAGCTACTGGTGACATAGATGTTTGCTGTGTTACCAGCCGTTCAGAATAAGGATCGCGTCTTTTCCCAAAACGGACAATTCCACTTAATACAGGGAGCTTCAAGAATTGAGCGGCTTCTTCAGTGGTTCGAATCGTCTCATCTAGGTACTCGATTGACAATGCTATTGCCACTGCCAAAAACACGCCGACAATTCCTCCCAACAAGGTAGAGTTCAAAACACTGCTGCCACTTGGGTTAGTTGGAATACGTGCCTGTTCAACAATATCAATTGAATTAGTCCGCTGTTGTAGCGTCACAATCGTATTTGAAAAATTAGCGAGTGTTGCCGTCGCTTCATTGATCTGTCCCACAATCGAATTCCGCTGATCAGTCAGCCGGTCAATCAAACTTTGGTCGGTTGCCAATTTCAGTTGGGAATCAACCAACTCCAACTGCAATCGCGAATCGCGTATTTGCGTATTCAACGCCTCAATTTGGGTATTTGCAAATGCTATTTGTGCTTCTTCTTCGGCAGTCAGGTTGGAAGGACTTTGTCTGACAAGTTGGTCTGCCAACCCGTTCGCAATATCGGCCACTAACACCGGATCAGTGTACGTAACCTGTACCACCAGTAACGACGTACCGGTCAATATACGTACAGCAATCAAGCGTTCGAGTTGATCAACGTTCAAGGACAAATTGAGCACATCAATCGTGCCTTGCAACACGTCGTAAGTTTTCACTAATTGGGCATATGTTTGCGCCAATTCAATGCCCGTTCGTATTTGCGAACTATCAGGATTTGGTGATTCAATAAAGCGTCCGATAGCAATAGTGGTCTGCGCTTGATAAACCGGTGGCCGCCCGGTATTGATAATAAAACTGATACCACCGCCGATAAATACCATAATGATGATGAGCCACCACCACTTCTTAAGCAAACGTAGATACTGAACAAGTTCCATTAACGAATAAGCTCCCCAAAACTTCCCGGATTCTCAATACATAAAATTTGTAAATTCGATACCCTAAGTCATTATATTACGAAATTGGAGATAGCGTTTTTTGTGATTGAAAACGTTTATAGCGATTTCTATTTTGCGCAGCCCAAATTTGGAAATTGATCCCGTAGGGGCATCTGTCTCTTTGAAATATATGTCTGGATTACATTATTTCCCCTATTTCCGAGAGTATAGTAGAATACATTCATTGCAATTTTGTTATATTTTTGAGGAGACGGGCATAATGCGAGTCCGTTATTTTGTTCCACTAGTGATATGTTTGCTGCTACTCACAATCTATGTTCCGCTCCATGCACAAACTGTGGTTACAACTGCTGCTGATTCAACTTGTGTTCGTTTTATTCAAACAGCTTTCCAGCAAGTTGGAACCAACTGTGCCAATTTGGAAGCAGGAAGCCTTTGCTACGGGCATCCTAACGTATCAGCTAATATTGATGAAACTGCTGTGAAGAACTTCTCGAAGATCGCAGATCGCTTGAGTTTGGAGAATTTTACCAGCATTCATACTGAAGACTACGATCCCGCAGAAAACAACTTTGGCATTGCTGTAATGAACATTCAGGCCAGTTTACCGCGTGCCTTTCCAGGCAAAGGCGCGGTGATGATGGCCTTTGGGGAAACAACAATCACGAATGCTGTTACACCTGAAGACGCGCTCATCCTTCCAGAAAAGGCTATTGACATCATTGTGGGTGCAAACGGAGCAGACCTATATAATGTTCCAACAGGTTTCAATGTGCCTTCACAGCCATTTGGCAGTGTTCCCAAAGGAACCACATTGCAGGCCGACGGCATATCCGTTGATGCCCAATGGCTCCGAATATACGCCCCCCATAAGGAAACATTTGACGAAAATGTCGTCGCATGGATTAAGACTGCGTCACTGGTGCAAGGCTTGGATTTGAGCAACTTGCCCACCATCACCGCTGAAAGCTATACACCCATGCAGTCTTTCTTTCTCACAACAAAATTCGAAGAGCCGCGATGTAAAAATGCCGTTCCGTCACTACTTTATATTCAAGGGCCGAAAGATACTCTTGTTGATGTTACAGTGGACGGAGCACATATTCGGTTCGGATCAACCATTCTCCTGCGATTGCTTCCACCTGGGAATATTTTGCAGGTAGTCGTCTTATCAGGACTTGGCGTAATTTTCCCTGACACACCGGATGAAATCATTCTTCCGCCGGGATTTGAAACGTTACTATGTTTGGCCCCAATACCAGAAGGTGGCAACAAAAACACACCTCTGGTTACAAAAAACTGCGGTTCTGCAAAACCTCGATTATTGTCGTTTGACGAGATGCAGACCCTTTCCACAGACTTTAGCAACCTTATTCCGGAAAATCTTCAATACTACAATACAGTTGTACCCCGACTTGTATGTCCATCCGGCGTCGGTGCAGTGATTTGCACACTGGAACTAAGTGATCCTCTGTTTGCCGCGGAGTTGAGTAATTTGTGTCAAGATGGAACGCTCCCCCCAGAGACCTGCGCTCAGCTTAGTCTCCCCAGCATCTTCAACAACTAAAACATAGGACGCTCAGTTGATGAGCGTCCCACTATGATTTCTCAGTTTTTGCTCTCATAATATAGATCACCATCACTACTTGATAGTGATGGTGGATATGGTTGTTCATCCAGCGGCTGTTTCCCTTGCAAATAGAAACGTATCATCCCTTCCATTTTTGCGAGGGTGGGGTTATTAGGCATCCATCGTCTGGCATGTTTAAGCGCAAGATGAGATGCTCTATTAAAAAGGGGGCTTAAGGTCGGATGAAATGCTACTCGCTGGCGTACTGCTTTAGCACGATATCCCATGCGAAACTTAAATTCATCAACGCTGGGTGGCGCGTCCAAAGAATGGAGACCATACAAGATAGCAACTTGCGGTTTGCGTTCAATCATAGTTTGTGTAACTACAAAGCTTAGGGCATTATTGACATGCTGTGGTAGATATTCTCGACGACACTGCTGATAAAGCATATATAACCAATCATCCATAGTGAACGTGATTACCGAAGCACCCAAATGATTTCCCACAAAAGCGCCCCACGCTTCAAAACCAGGTAAATCACGTGCCGCTAACATTCTTCGTTCCCAAGTAGATTTGGTCAAACGTAACTCGCGACCCTGGCGGTCAAGGGTATCGAGCTGTAGGTTCCATCCCTCATCGGCTAACAGCTCAAATGTTACCGGTTCTACACGACAGTTTTTCAGTCCCCTACGGATATTCTTGCGTGCAGACTTACCCAGTAATTCGAGATGATATTCCGTACCATCATAAATCGCGTGATAGCTGTGGGCCCCAACGGCACTCTCAAGTGGCGTGGAATAGCGTAAACCTATTGCCTTATGTTCAGTAAGGAAACCATTGACCTCTTTTTCGTCAGGGCTAATAAGCCAGTGGTATGGAAACGCTTGGTAGACTCGCGGACCGCTGTCGTACCAATAGCTATTCTCAGTGCGAACGACAGTGTGATATTGGAGGCGTAGCCATTCGGCAAATATGTCGGCATTCACGTCCGTTGAGCCTGTACTGACATGGCGACGGAAAGTATCGGATGATGTAAACCCGGTAGTCGCCTCCAAAAATACTCCATATGACAATCACAGCCTGCCTGCTTGAAGGCCGCAATTATTTCTTGAGCGCGTAACGGATATTCATTGTTGGAGTGACTGCCGGAAAAGAAGAATGTGTTCTGTAAGCGAAATACTCCCAATCGTACCAGCGGGTTGTTGAAATTAGGCTCTCGACCAATATATTTTCCACCGGGGCGCAGCACCCGTTGTATTTCGCGGGTCGCTAGGTGAAGATTCGGCAAGTGATGGAGCACACTATTTGCCACCACACAGTCAAAACTACAATCAGCAAAGGGCAAAGTGAATATGTTCCCTACCACCAATTGATAATGATGCATTTGAGCAGACCATTGCTTAGCAGTAGACAATCGTTGAAAAACCAACTCCACGCTGACAATTTTTCTCGGCTGAAAATGTTGGCCAATTAGTATTCCAACCGCACCTTTACCGGCACCCAAATCAAGCACATCTTTGCCTTCAAATTCATGTTCCGGTTGCGGAACCCAGAGCTGCATGTCTTTCGCCAGAAATGCTATCTGGTCCGCCGATACCGGGCTAAGACTATCGGACGAGTAATATTCAATTTCTTCATTCAGATCAAATTGGCCGGGTCTATTCGGCATCAACGCTTTTCCTCATCTTATAGTACATTTCAATTATCAATCCGCAATTTACTTTCGCCGCGCCACGTAAACCACTTTAGGAGAAAAAGAAAATAAACGCGGCAATACCGATGATAAATACTTTATCATCTCAGTATAGAATAACATCCCGTTTCTTAGCATCGACTGATGCCGGGCGCCACGATCCACCAATCTTTTTTCAATGACAAACCCCGCCCGATCTAAGAACAGTCGTAATGCCTGATCCGAATAATAGAATGGATAAGCGGCAAAGGTGCGGGTCCGTCTCATGCCGGCAATCGCTCCGAGTAAGCCGCGCAATCGCAAATAAGCCTGACCGGGAACATCGAATACAAACATCCCACCAGCCTTTACGATTCGTCCAATTTCCATAAATTGCTGTTCGGGATCAGGAAAATAATACAACGCGTCAAGCACAGTCACGACATCAAATTGACCGGGAATCGAATTCACTTTCTCCCAATGGCTTATTGGACACAATTGCGCCATTGTAATCATGATCTTTCCATTTGGGATCGGGTTCAACACCATATAATTTCCATTGACCGCCTCGCTTACGCATGACATCAAAAAAATCACCCTTTGCACAACCAATATCGAGTAACTGTCCGCCGGTTGTTGGGTTTTTAGCAAGAAACCCGGCAATAAATTCCAGACCCGGATCACGGTTGGGTGAACCACCGGTAATACCTTCCGGCCAACCGTGGTAATCTGCAAATACATTTCGAGCAATGTCGCCTGACCAAATTGGAACAACGAATACTAAGTGACAGGTATCACATCGAACCATTTGTCGGCCAGTTGCTAGCGTTGTCAAAGTTTTGATTTCGGAATTTCCACACGCCACGCAACGTGTCGGCAACGAATCAGACATCAACTACGTCCCTCGGTAGATTTCGCACCTGCAATAACATTTCTTCCACTCTTTTAGCCACATATGTCACAGAATGATTGTTCTCGACATAGCTCCGCCCGGCCCTGCCCATCGCATCACGGCGATTTTGCGACTCTTTCAAATCGAGTATGTACTTTGCAAAAAGTTTGGAATTTGCAGGAGCGACACATACTCCCCCACCTGAATGATGAATAAGTCGGCACGCATCACTGTCTTCATCAAGAATTCCTATTACGGGTCGACCACTCGCCAAATAAGAAAATATCTTGGATGGAATTGATCCCGCCGCCATACCGGACTGTAACGTCGCAATACTGACATCTGCTGTTGCCAAAACTTCAGGAATCCGTTCGTGTGGTTGAAATTCGATAAATCGCAGATTGCGGAGATTTTGTTCACCTACACGGGTTTGCAATGCCGCCTTTCCGCTCCCATCACCAACCAAGACAAACAAGATGTCATCCCGTTCACTCAGTTCATGCGCTGCGGTCAATACACTTTCCCAATCTTGCGACAGACCAATGTTCCCAGCGTATAATACCACGAACTTTTCGTTCAGTTGGAATGCTTCGGAAAAACTGTTGGTGCGAGGCAAAATGCGGATAAATTCTGTATCAACCCAACTGTGCACAAGCACCATCTTGTCATCGGGTACTCCCATCCGCTTTAGTTCCATGCGAAAAGAGTCCGAGAAAATCCATACTAGCCGGGAATGATGCAGGCAAAATCGTTCAATCGCGTCAACTACCCCTATGACGAAACGGTTTCGGAAGATCCCCAGTTGTATACCGACTTGAGGATAAACGTCTGCTACCAAAAAACTGAGGGCTTGCACCACCAAAAACACCAAGAACACAAACGCAATAAAAACTTCAAGCGCCGGATTTGTAATGAGGACAGCATCATATTCACATCGTAACCCAGCTATGGTTGCGCCTAATTGATAAACAAAATATTGAAACAAGCGATGAACAAAATTATTACGGTTGCCGGACGGCTTTCTAATGCGTACGACATTCACCCCATCTTCAAAGCTGTGTTGTATCCAGCCCTTTTTTCCATTTTTATTATCAACTCTACCTGTAGGATAATGCGGTACAGTTGCGATTACGGTAACTTCGTGTCCCATCCGTGCAAGTTGTTGGCATAACATGCCAAATAACGGGGCACTTGGGCCGCCATCCGGAACATACAACAATGTAACCACCAAAATCTTCACGTATAGTCCAGTCTTTCAATCAACGCTTTCAGCCAGCGGGTAACCGGTCTTCACAATGCTTTCATACTGTTTAATCATTTGTTTGGTTGTCACCGCAAAATCAAAACGTTCCCGCACTAACTTTCGCCTTGCTGACTCATCACTTTCCTTTTCGATGGATCAGCCAATAATTTGATAGCTGCTTGTGCAAACGCTTCAGTATCACACGGCAGAATCAATCCAGCACCGTATTTCTACTCCGCCCAAAAACCAACCGAAATTCCTTCGGAAACGAGAATTGGTAAACCCGCAGCCATAGCTTCTGCCGCCGCCATACCGAAATTTTCTTGAATTTCTGTTGGCATCATCAATAAATCAGTATCGGCTAATACTTGCAATACCTCGTGCGATTTCAATACCCCTGTCATATGAACATAATCACCACATCCCAGATGATCGGCTTGCTCTTTTAGTTCACTCCCATGCCCCCTTCATCCGGCCCGGCCAGGATCAAATGCACATCACCAAGCTGTTGTCGTATCTTAGCTAATGCTCCTATCGCAATATCGGGACGCTTTAGCGGCAATAAGCGCCCCAAAAATAACAATACTTTTGCCTCATCGGCAATTCCAAACACGCGCCGGTAATGGCCCCGCGCTGGCATAGTATCAAATCGTGCCGGGTTCAAGCTGTTGGGTACAACAAATACAGGTGGACGCAATCTCAACTGGGAAGCAGTGCTGACCTCCACGGGATCAGTACAATGCAGGGCAGACGCACCGTTAACATAGTGTGCGCCAACTACCTGCCAATAAATGGACTTCTTCAATCGGCTTTTGCGTAATGCCCACGGCATGAGCTGTCCCCTCAAAGATATGACGTAAGGGATTTTCTGCCGCTGGCAAGCTCGGCTCAACGGATACGCTAATGAAGTCCACATTACCTCTAAGCCAATAAGATCGTAATCCGGAATTTTTTTCCTAGCCGCGCGAATAAGTTCTGGTGAATAA
The DNA here is from genome assembly GCA_041390885.1 of Anaerolineae bacterium. Lineage (GTDB taxonomy): Bacteria > Chloroflexota > Anaerolineae > Aggregatilineales > Phototrophicaceae > CFX2. The sequence goes on from JAWKPB010000025.1 coordinate 126,878, forward strand.
AAGAGTGTCCCCAACGAAGGTGTACCTAGCGGATAGTAAATAACCTCGACACCCTCCACCTGTTGCGGTTGACGTAGTGGTGTGTCTAGTCGCATCGGCCCATTTGCGTTAGTGGTCATAACGGTGACCTGCACACCGGATTTTGCCAGCCCCTCACATAATGCAGATACACTGTGAGTAGGGCCGCCATATACTGTAGCAGGTTTATAATACGGAATGACGACTAACAGTCTCATTGATCGAGTTCCATTGCATGTAACAATCGTTCTCGAAAATGGTGATAGCGGAAATTGTTTAGGTAACGAGCACGGCCCGCTTCACCCATGCACTTTGCCATCACATCATCGCTCAATAACTGCACACAAGCCGAGGCAACATCGTGAGGCGTCTGTTCCGTCAGCAATCCCGTTTCACCATGCAAGACAATCTCTTTTGCGCTGTCATATTTGCCGCCAATACACGGAACACCATAACGCGCGGCTTCAACAAAAACCAACCCAAATCCTTCACCACGACTTGGCATGGCAAAAACCCGACACCTCGAAAAATACTTCTGAACTTCCGAATCACTTAATCTACCCAGAAATTTAATTTGTTGGCCTACATCGAAAGGAAGTTGCTTCACTAACCCTTCCAAAACAGAACGACCATCCCCATCCCCTCCTATCCACAACTCGGCCTGTGGACAAGCTTTGTGTACCTCCGTCCATCCTTGAATTAATTCGGCGTGCCCTTTATACAAATATTCGCGATGTAAATTCCCTAAAATAAGGACAGCGGGATCGCGCTCGGCTGGGTTGAACGGTTGTTGTGTAACGGGGTCAGCTTCCAATTCTCTCTCATACAATGGCGGTTCAACACACAAATGTACAATCTGCGCCGGACGCAAACCCGGATTATTGCGGACAGCTTGGTCGCTAGTATTTTTTGAGATGCTCAGTAAATGATTGGCATGATTAAGCGCTTCATATTTCCAGCGCGAAACAGGCTCGAATAACTCCCGCCCGATCTCCCACACACTATAAGGCAAGTGAAACGGCAAATTTGCCAGCACTGACTGATTAACCAGCAAATACATCACATGGTCATAAGTCCTCGTAATTGAAGCCTGGCTAACCGCTACGGTTAACTTGGTTTGCGAGCCACCAAAGCACCGAATATCAAGTTCCACATGGTCGTCGGCATAAACTCGTAGCATTCGTTCAATATAAGCCTCAGACCCGGCCATATCTACTTGACACCACACCCCCAGTTTCTTCATACCCGGGAAAGATGCCACTGCCCGCGCCACACAACGGCCAAAATTCAGTAGACCGCCCGGTACAATTTCGCCATTTGGCGTAAAACCGAGCTGTGGGGCTACAATAAGCATCTTCACGATCTATACTCCACCCCATTTTGGCCCATCCAATGTGCCAATGTAAGCAGTGCCAAAATCCGGCCACTTCGGATATGCTGTGCACCATCCAAATAGTCCTTCCAGAGTTGCCGGACAGCATTGGGCCGAAACGGCAGACCGTCCAACCGTGCTAGTTCGCGTTCAGCAACATTCTTCAATTCGCTCCTGAGCCATTTGTCAAACGGAATGACAAACCCCATTTTGGGGCGATCAAACCATTCTGGCTTAAAGTAATCCTTTGTTGCATCTCGAAGGAGCGATTTTGTCCCTCCTGTGCCGGTGCGAATAGATTCTGGCAGCGAAAAAACCATTTCCGCCAGCCTCCAATCTATAAATGGCACACGTATTTCAACAGAATGTGCCATACCCATTTGGTCGCTGTCCCGTAGTAAGGTGTTGACAAGATAAGTCTTCGTTTCGAACAAGCTTATTTCAGTCTCTGCGACACCATTTTCAATTTTCGAAGAAAGCGTATCCCGAAATTGGTTGGGCAACGCCAACTCGTTCAAGATATTTGTGACCCGGTTATCCAACAAATTGCGGCACATGTGGTCTAAAAATAGGCGACGTAAAAGCAAATAAGTTGTTAGATTTGAACAATCACTTCCAAACCAATCCGCGGCTTTGAGCAATGCGATAGACTGCCCCCCCAACAACCGCATTGCATCAGCCATTCTCCGCCGGGCAAACGCCGGAATCCACTTGATACGGTTCCCCCACTTGCGCGCCAGTTTCGCACGATAAAATAGCGAATAGCCCCCCAATAACTCATCAGCCCCCAACCCGGAAACTGCTACTTTGATTCCTGCTCGCTTACATGCCTGACTAATAATCCATGTATTAGCCCCATCAACGCTGGGTTGATCAAAGCTCCCAAGCCAAAGTGGAACCGCTGACAAAAAATCACCACCAGTCACACGAACCTCGCTATGTTGAGTTCCCAGGCGTTGTGCCACAGCTCGCGCGACACTGGATTCATCATATTCTGATTCGTCAAACGCAACCGTAAGCGTGTGTAGTTGTCCCCGCGCTGCTTGCGCCATCAGTGCCACCACAGCACTTGAATCAATTCCGCCGGATAGGAACGCTCCCACTGGAACGTCACTAACCAGATGTTGCCGGACTGATGTACTCAAAGTTTCACGAAATTGCGCTACGGCGTCGGGGTATGAAATACCGTCGTTCACTGGAAACGGCGAAAGCGCCCAATAAGGCGTCGGTTCTCCAATTGCCAGCCTCTCCTCAGATAAGTCTACCGTCAGCATGTGCCCCGGTAACAGGGCATGAACACCAGAAACCAACGTGCAAGATCCCTGTACTGATCCGTATGCCAGATAGCCCATTAGTCCCATCAAATCAAGTTGACGCCCTATCCACGGTAGTCTAAGAAGTGCCCGTACCTCACTAGCAAACGCAAAGTGCCCCTGTCCATCATATGAATAATATAGTGGTTTGATGCCCAAATGATCCCGTGCGATAACAAGGCGATTCGAACGTGGATCAAAAACGCAAAATGCAAACATGCCCCTCAGTTTTTTGACACAATTTATTCCAAATTGTGTGTATGAGCGTAACAGTACCTCAGTGTCGCCTGTTGAATTGAATGGTCGCTGATCATTTCCTCTCAGCTCGTCACGTACATCATGGAAGTTATAAATTTCACCGTTGTAAACAAGGACGCATCCACTAACGGGGTCAATCATTGGTTGTTGGGCATTGGTTGTCAGATCGAGAATGGTTAACCGTGTGTGCCCAAATGCCAATTGATGACCGCCGACCCTGCCCTTCCACCTGCCGTTTCCGTCTGGGCCACGATGATGTAAAGCTCCAATCATTGACTCAATATCTTCAGCAATGTTGCTATCGGCATTTGAGGAAATAATCCCTGCGATTCCACACATTAGCTAACAGTCCGGTCTACTCTATTTACAGAAATTCGATTGGATACGCTTCTTATAATATTCAGAAACGTCTGTCGCTCTTCCGCATTTAGCCAGATCGTCCACCCCAACCCAACACACACCACAATCGCCACACCCAGCCCCGCCAGTTGTCCAACAATTGATAGCTGCAACACTGAGATCCCCGCCACAAAGACGGCAGTTGAGATAAAGGCCGGCAGCCCCCGTATCAGCCACTGTTCCAGCAGCACTGGCCACGTATCCCCTGTCCACTCGCACGACATCCGCATAACCCACATCGTATTCACAACTTGTGCTATGACCAAACCCACACCAACGCCCCGCAGCCCTATAGTGGGTACCAAAAGGATAGCAATCACCACTGCAACGATTGCAGTTCCTAGATCAGCCCGGAACATATCACCTTGATGATTTGTGGCTAGACCAAACATCCCGCTAACAAGGGATGGAGCTTCGATCAATAAATACAAAGTGAGCAGAATATTCAATAGGGGATCGACTGGAACCTTGCCCCGTGTCCACACAGCCAGTACTTCACTGCCAAGTACCATCAATCCCGCGGCAATAATCAAGCTCAGCCCACTCACCAGCTTGACAATCAACCGGTGCCAGCGCATCAAACGCCCAGCTTCCGCTGTAGCCGCTGCCGCCGTCACCTCCGGCCATAACACATTCAGGCTCTGGTTGACAATAATCCGCACGAAATTCGTCAGCATCAGGGTTGTACTATACAGCGTTACCGCCGCCGCCCCAATCCCCGTTGAAATAATGAGAATCATACCGTTGGAAAGCAGTTGCGCCGCCAGCGTCACGGCAAGAAATACCACGCTGGGTTTGAGTAAAGCGCGTGCGTCGCGCCAACTCGCGCCCGATATTCCCAACCGGAAGGGGGTACGCCGCCAAACATCTCGTACCGCAACAGAAGCGACAATAGCTATCAAAGCACCAACCGCTAAGCTTGCCACCACCGGCTGTCCCCCCAGCAGCACAACAATCACCGGAGCACCGATAATAATCACCCGTTCCACCAGTCCATACGTCAACTGGCGTGGAACTTGTCGTGTCACCCGCAGCAAGCCAAGCAGCAAGCCACCCAAAATGGCATAACTGGCAATCGCACCTTGCACCAATACGATTGTCCGCGCATCAAATCCCTTAATCGTATGGATATTTAGCCATTCCAGTAGTGATGGGAATAGCACTAACCCAAATGTTACCGCCACCGCCAAACCGCATAATGTCAGATATAGGCGTAACGCAGCATGTAAAATGAGCGTACCCCGCTCAATTTCCTTGCGTTCGTAATGGGCAATCAAAATGTTGCCGACATAAGTCTGAACACCGAGATTCAAAATGGAGATACCAGCCACCAAACTGGTCAGCGTCAGCCACTCACCGTATATCTCTTGTCCCCAATGCGTCAGAAATATCGGTACAGCGACGAGCTGCGCCGCCAGATTGAAAATAATTGTGATGGTGGAAATCCCAACACCGGCAAATACACGATGAATCATATTAGATAATTATTGTTTTTTGACATACTGTGCCCAGAGTAAAATAACGGTATTATTGCTTCGTAAGAGATCATGTGGGATTTGTAGGGACGAGGCATGCCTCGTCCGTCCACCCTTCTCAATAATTACCTGGAGTTCGCAGTTCAGTTTCCTTTCAGGCAGTACCGTAGCCTGCTTCAAAAAATGCTTCGTACAAGCTGCTTGTCCTATGAAATAGCAGTCGCCAATGTTGTGGAATAGGGTAAATATCAGAAGAAACCTTGACCCCATCAATACGGTTGTCTTCCAGCTTCCGTTGCTTGCTGTACAGACTACCTTGTGTGATGCGGTCAATCTGAGCAAAATAATTATCAATTGCCTGTCGTGGCATTTCTGCAAAACTGTAAATGTTTACGAACGCATCAATTGATTTTGAAGCAATCGCCTCAATCTGGTGTGCTCCCAGCAACCACACTTTACCAGATTGTAGTTGTTCCCTATCGAGAGTTGTTCTTCTGCGCGCATCCGCATATGCAACACACTCACCCGGCAGCACACGGTTCAGCCAACTGTTGGCACAAATCAGGGCCTCCGGCAAATCAAGAATGACATACGTACATTCCGGTAACATCTTCCGGCACACATACGCCAGTCGCCCGTATCCGCCACCCAATTCAACAATCACCGACGGTGACCCGGTCTCGCCTGCCAGCGCCCATGCTTCGCGTATGCGATACACTTCTTCTACGCTTTGCAGAAAATCCAGACTCATCGGGCGGCCATCAATAATTTCTTGGTCGCTCGTTCCACCGGCTGACGGTTCAACAGCCGTTTTTAAGAATCCGTCTGTATCTATGGTTTGTAGGTGCTGATAATACAGCCACAGCAGCGCCCGCCATACCTGTCGACTAGCCGGTTCTGGACCGGCAAAACGACGGTTGAAATATTCATTCCGTAGATTGGTAAGTGCTCCCGCCCACAGGAAATCTTCAAACTCGTTATTAATACCTTGCCAGAACTTACCGGCTTGATACTTCGCATCAGCCGTTTGATTATCTTGCCGCATCAAGAAATAAGTCTCAAGATCAGGGGAAGGCGTGCGCCCCAATAGTCGTCGTGCCCACCCGTCCAAGCGCCTACGCCGATAATTGAGCGAAAGTGCCACTGCGTTGCGAATACTCACAGCACCCACCCTGCTATACGTGACAAAAACACACCATGCTCCCTCAAATACGTGCGCCCATTCTCCACATCTTTCCATCGTTTGTGGCGGAAACTGTTGAGAAAATCCATTAGCAGCATCATATCCGCTCCCACTTCTCGGCGCGCCTTCCAATAGCCATAAGCCAGCCCATGGTAGGTAAGCGGCAGGTGTTTGCGATGCGCCCGTATCACTTGGTCAACAATCTCCCAGTTGATGCCTCCGTAGGGATGCCCCGGCTCCCGACCCCGTACCATCAGCAGCAGTTCCCGCACATATCCCACGTCCCCAATCGCGCACAGCCGCAGCCACATATCAATATCGCTGCAAGCCCCGAACTCCGTATCAAACAATCCTACCTGCTCCAGTGCTGCCCGCCGGATCATGCTCAACCCCGTCACCAAACTGGCGTGCTGACGCAGCATCCGCCGCCGCCACACATCACCTTCGCTCACCTCTGGATAATCGAACACGAAATAGGCCTGCGCCAACGGATTCCCCAAATAATCACAGCCTTGCCTGCCCGGATGTACAAACGCCACTGTCGAATGGCGATCCATAATTCCGGACATTTTCTCTAGCATCGTTGGCAGGTAAATATCGTGGTCGTGGCAAATCTGTATGTATTCGCCACGCGTCAGCCCAATCCCCTCATTGAGCACAGTGTTGATCCCACCTTTGACCGCTGGACGATGATAACGAACCCGTGCATCACTTTTTGCCAGTTCATCCACCACCTCCGGCGTACTATCTGTAGAATGGTCATCGCTAATGATGAGTTCGATATTCTGCAAAGTCTGGTTCAAAATCATCATTGCCGACTCGCGCATGAACTCCGCACGATTATATGCCGCCATCACCACACTAACTTTAGGGAGATTTTGACCGTCACCGGTGTATGCTTTCAAAATTGGCGGAGTCATATTACAACCTTTGACTTCAACTCAAGATGCCGTTGAGCATCTTCCGCCAGCGAAGGAACATGTATTCCAGCCGCTTCAAGCGATTGGGGGGGTAGAAACATCTCCGCCGGACGCTCCACCGCTGATTCAATCCGCTCCACAGCATCAACCAATTTCACATCCAAGCCTAACACCTCTGCCCAGGTACAACCGACCTGCCAGAAAGTTAGCCGGTCTTTCGTCCCAACTTCCACCACGCCTCGCCACTGCTGCCGCAGCAACACTTCTGTGATAATTGCCGCACCCGTAGTAGTAATTGGATTCAGAAACTCCGTCGTCAACATCTTGATGGATTGTCCCGCCCTCAGCGCCATCCACGCCCAGTGCGTCTCATCATAAATCTTTGCGCGAATAGTCAAATCAGCTAAGGATTCACTGGCCCGTTTCGTCCACGCATATTCATTCACCGGACATAGTGCATAATCACTGCTAAAGTGAACGAAAAATGCACCTACGCGTCTGCACGCCTCCGCTAAATTCCGCACACCTCGTACATTCACTGCCCAAGCCATATCCGGTTCACGTTCGCAACGCACCACATCTGTCATTGCCGCGCAGTTCACCACAATTTTCGGTTGCAACTGTTCCATAGCTTCAAGAGTGGCCGATTTATTCGTAATATCAAAGTGCTTACGACCTACACGTTGTGCCTCAGGCCAAATCATTGCGAACCCCCGCGCCAGCCGCCCCGGATAACCGACAATCACCACAGCCCTCTCATCGAAATACTCCACCGTAATCTACACCGCCCCCACAATTCGCACATCCGGCAGTGGAATAATAAAATACCCTCCGCTGGCCAGAAACGATTGTTCCTTGCCCACAATCTCTTGTTCATAATTCCACGCGGTCATAATGGCGTAGTCCGGCAGATCATGATGAAACTCATCTACGGGAATAATCGGCGTAAGCACTCCCGGCACCAGCCGCCCGTACCGCAGCGGCGACATATCCACTACTGCCTCAACCAGATCAGTTCCCAACTGGCAAAAATTCAGGAGCACGGTTACCCGCCCCGCCGCGCCATAGGCCATCACCCGCTTGCCCGCCCCGCGCAAATCATAAACGAGCCTTCGCAGGGTATCACGCCGTACATTCACCTGCTGCACAAATCGCGCTATATCCCATCCTGTTTCGTCGGCTAGCATCCCCCCCACAAACGGAGTAGCAGCTCTACCAGATGCGTTACGTGCCGCCGTCACCCGTATCGAACCAGAGTGAATAGAAATCCGCATCACATCTACGATGTCGAATTGATATTGCTCCAACAGAACTTGCAGTGAGCGCAGCGAGTAGTAGCATGTGTGTTCATGGTACACCGTATCATACTGAACCAGTTGTATAAGATCGCCCTGATAATGCACTTCAAAGATAAACAACCCAGTGTCGGCCAGTAAACAATCCACCCCGCGCATGATCGTATGCAAGTCATCCGTATGCGCGAACGTGTTGTTCGCCGTAATAACCTGCGCCGCGCCATATTGATCTTTCACCTGCTGGGCAGTACCTTCATTAAAGTAATCATTCACCAGCGACCAGCCATCTGTCCGGCTCGCCCGCAGCGCCACGTCCGAAGGATCAACCCCTACCACTTTCGCACCTGCATCCCTCAATGGTCGCAGCAGCACCCCGTCATTGCACCCAAATTCCACCACCAGCTTGCCCTCAGCATCTGCCGCCTGCACAATGTCCAGTGCCATCTGTTGAAAGTGATTGATAAGGGTCTTGGTTGTACTGGAAGCATATGAATACTTACGGAAGATATCATCCGGCGGCAGCGTATCCATCACCTGCATCAAAGTACATTGATTACATCTTGCCAGCCTTAAAGGATAAGATACATTCTGCTCTTTTTCTTCCGGAAGCAAAAACCCGCCCGCTAGTGGGATCAGCCCGTAATCAATCAAAATGGCGAGGTCATCTGACCCGCAAACCCGGCATGTTTTACGTGTGGTGATTGTCATATATCGGTGGTCTTAGATGCAAAAACACTGTATGTTGCAGCAGGAAACCCTTGTGCGAAGCCTCCACGCCCACTTTTTCTACCGCTCGTTTAATTCGGCACTTCACGCACAAACCCTTGCTCTATCAATAACTGTCGCACACCGTCAGCAGACAGCAAATTCTCTGCACTGCTGTATTCATTTTTGCGTGTTGCTTTAATTTGATCGGACGCGAGTTCCGGCAAGATACTATGAATAACATAGTAACCATTGCGTTCTGTAGTCCGATGGCATTCTTCCTCGCTGATCAATATTTCATGTATTTTCTCACCCGGGCGAATACCAATCATTTCAACTTCGATGGAACGTCCAGCAATCATCGCTTGGGCATTATCTGCCACCCGCGCACTCGGCACTTGAGGGATTAATGTCTCCCCTCGTACTCCTTCCCGTAGGGCCTCGAATACCGTATCCACCGCTTGATCGAGTGTCAGTAAGAACCGCGTCATTTCTGTCGAGGTAATGGTTACTGGCCCGCCTTGTTCAATCTGCTTCTGAAACACGGGTACTACCGATCCTCGGCTGGCGACCACGTTGCCATACCTCACGGCCATGAAACTTGTGTCTTTGCACTCTAAGTTAGCAGAAAGAATAACCCGTTCCTGTAACGCTTTGGTCATGCCCATCACGTTCACTGGCTTGCACGCCTTATCCGTCGAAATCGTGACCACCTTCTGAACCGGTAGCCGATGTTCCCGTATGCCCCTCACCAGATTATACGGCCCTTCAATATTGGTACGTACCGCCTCAAACGGGAAATACTCACACTGTGGCACTTGTTTCAGAGCCGCCGTATTAACAACCACATCCGCCTGTGTCAATGATGGCATCAGTGTGTCATACAACCGCACATCCCCGATCCTGAATTCCAGCACATCTTTTGCCGAAAACTCCCGCAAATCTTCAATGACCCGGCTGTCCTGATACCACCGCAGCCGCATCTCGTGCTGTTTTAATTCATCGCGTGAAAACACGATGACTTTGCGCGGGCGTCCCATCTCCCCCGTCATAATACGTCGAATAACCGCGTTCCCCAACGAACCTGTACCACCCGTAACAAGTACAGTTAAATCCTTTAGACTCATGTAGCTTCCTTACACATGTGCTTACCACATCAAGTTATACACCTATGCTCACTTTCGTGCTTGCAGATACTACAAAAAAGCCGCTGTCTCATTTAGTAAGCAGCGGCTTTGAGTCTGAAAAATGTCGATGAAATTCTATTCTGGTGTCACATAAGCCGCGGTGATGCCGCCGTCCACCATAAATTCCGTACCGGTCACAAATGACGATTCATCCGATGCCAGATACAGCGCGCCGTAAGCGATTTCCTTCGCTTCACCAAAGCGTCCCATCGGAATATGTACCAACCGCCGCTGCTTCTTGGCATCCGTATCCAGATACTTCATCAGCAGTTCCGTCCGCAGCGGGCCGGGACATAACGCATTCACACGGATATTTTGTCGGGCGTGAATCATCGCCAGCTCCCGCGTCATCGAAAGCACTGCGCCTTTACTGGCCGTGTATGCCAGTTGCGGAGTCGCCGCTCCCAGAATAGCCACAAACGAAGCGGTGTTAATGATCGAACCACCGCCCGCCCGCAGCAGCGCCGGAATACCATATTTACAACCGAGGAACACCCCTTTGACGTTGATCGCCATCGTCAAGTCCCATACGGATTCCTCAGTCGTCATGGCGTTATCATCGTCCTTGTGCGAAATCCCCGCATTATTGAACATGATATTCAACTTGCCGAATGTCTCCTCTGCAACCTTGACCATCTTTTCGCAGTCTGCCGCTTTAGAAACATCAGCATGCACATACACCGCCTTGCCACCCGCCGCGCCAATATCAGCCACCACTTTTGCGCCGTCCGCATCGTTCAAATCGACGACGACTATACTTGCCCCTTCAGCCGCAAACAGAAGCGCAGTCTCGCGTCCAATGCCGCTGCTCGCTCCAGTGATGAGAGCTACTTTGTCCTTCAACCGCATTTTGTTTTCCTCTCCTCTTCCTCTGTGTCTCTGTGGTTCAAATTCTGTATCTTATATCTGCTCGAAGTACCGCGCACGTTCCCAAGTCGTCACCGCTTTATCATAGGCTGCCTGTTCAGTCTTATAAAAATGTAGGTAATGCTCAACAACATCCTCACCAAACGCTTCCCGCGCGAACGCACTGCGCTCCATCGCCCCTATCGCATCCCGCAGCGTGTGTGGAACTTGCGGCAAATCCTTCGCCGTATACACATCGCCCTCAAAAATCGACGGTGGCTCAATCTTGTTGCGGATGCCGTCCAGTCCCGATGCCAGCGCCGCTGCATAGGCTAGATATGGATTCACGTCCGCTCCCGGTATCCGCGACTCAATCCGCAGTGATTTACCATGCCCCACCACCCGGAATCCCGCCGTTCGATTATCAAAACTCCATGCCAGACTTGTCGGTGCCCACGAACCCGACTGGTAACGTTTATACGAGTTGATCGTCGGCGCATAAAACGGCATTAATTCTTTGGTGTGGGCAATCCACCCACCCAAAAACCACCGGAACGCATCCGAACCTTCCACTGGCCCCAACCGCCGGTCACCCGCGAAGATATTCTCCTCACCTTTCGAATCCCACAGGCTCAAATGAATGTGACTGCTGGAACCCGCGTAATTTTCATCCACCTTCGCCATAAAACTTACAGACAACCCCAAGCTGTGGGCAAGGTCTTTGAAGCACTGCTTGTAAATGCTGTGGCGGTCAGCCATCGTCAGCGCATCTGCATACCGGATATTGAGTTCGTGCTGCCCCGGCCCCCACTCCCCCTTACTAAATTCCACCGGGATCCCGCTGCTCGCAAGATGCTTCCGTGCTGCCGCGTTTAGCACCTCTTCTCGCGTACCCTGTAGAATATGATAATCCTCAATGTAAGCCCCAAAATGATTTAAACCAGCATAATGTTTTTCACGCGCCGTCTTATACGTTTCGTCAAAAATAAAATATTCAAGTTCAGATGCCCCAAACGCCCGGTATCCCAGCCTACTAGCTTCTTCTACCTGCCGTTTTAGGATACTTCTCGGCGCGACCTTTACGAGGTCGTGTGCCTTCTCATCATAAACATCACACACCACCAGTGCTGACTTTTCCAGCCATGTAGCCATCCGCAGCGTTTTCAAGTCCATCACACAATGGAAATCGCCGTATCCCCGTTCCCAACTGGCATAGCTGTATCCCGGTACAGGTTCCATCGGCATGTCTACCGTCAGCAGGTAATCACGAGGCGTGCATCCCGGACTCGGCAGTGTGTTCTAGGAAGAATTCCCCGGTTATCCGCTTCCCGAAAAATCTCCCATACAAATCGCTGAATACAGCGACAACTGTTTCGACTTCTCCACTTTCAATCTTCTCCCGCAGCTCGTCCAGCGTGAGCATCCCGCGTATTTTGTCGCTCGCCATATTGTTTCTCGCTTAATAGACAGGAATGAAAACCGCAGGCTGTAACCCAGCCTGCGGTAAAATGATAACCGTGTCTCAAATTTACAACAACACAATGGTTTAGAAATCAGGCACGACCGCAAGAACAATGCCCGTTGCTGGCCCACCCAGTCGCATATCCACACACGCGCTCACATAAGCATATGCATCAAACGGTTCAAGTCCTTTTTCGTTGACGAGCAAATCATATGCTTGGTCAATCGCCACCTGATGCGCTTTTTCAAGTGTCTCGCCCATCCCGACACAAATAGTATTGCTTCCCACCCGCAGGCGCGGATAAGTCAGCTTCATTCCCTTTTCAAGGCTGATCTTCAGCGTGGCGCTGCCTGCCGCTTCCAAACTCACCCACGTCGGTTCAGCCGTGCCCATCGCCGCGTGCAAATCTCCCAGCGAAAGCAAACCACCCGCCACAAATACCGGCAAATATAGCGTCGTTCCCGGCGACATCTCGCGCAGGTCCATGTTCCCGCCGAATGGATAAGCCGGCACAAATGTAGAACCGGTTCCCTCTGCCGGCGCGACCCCGATGCAGCCAATCATTGTCTTGATTGGCACGCTCAACTTATCGTTGATAAAAGCCCGCCCGTCCTTGAGCGGTGTTTCCATCACCCGTATTGCTTTTGTTTGCTTCCCCAACCCGCCGAAGTCCGGCAGCCACACCGACCACGCCCGCCGCACCTGAACATCAACAATCTCAATCTTGAGCGCATCACCCGGTTGCGCGCCCCGCACCACCACCGGTCCGGTCACAGCGTTGAAATTCTCCAGTCCGATCACTTCAACGCTTTCACCTTTGGAAAGGCGTTCATATGCCGCGTCGCCCGTCTCAAATGTCACCGTATCGCCGCTGTCAATCTCTAACACAGGCGCATTTTTCGCATCAAACGAAACCGTCTTTTGCTCTTTCTTCAGCGTGTAAGTAGACATAATCTTCTTTCCCCTTCCTCCGCGTCTCCGATTTTCAATCCTTTACTCATGCCGGCTTATAAATTTCCCCAACACCTGCATATACCGCTCTGCTTCTTCCGCGTGCGCCGTGTGCGAACTGTTCTCAAATAGCACCCACTCCGAACCCGGTATGCCCTTGTGAACCGTCTCCGCAATCACAGGTGTCGCCTCATCGTATTTGCCGGATGTCACCAGCGTTGGCGCGTTAATCTTGCCCAACTGCGGAATGACATTCCAGTTCTTCAACGTCCCGATCACATGAAATTCACTCGGCCCGTTCATCGTGTTATACACTTCTGGATACTGTCCCAGCTTGGCAAAACTGCGCTGCACATACTCCGGGTTCGGCACCACTCTACAAACATGACGGTCATAAAATACCTGCATCGCTGCCAGATATTCTTCACTGGTTGTTGTCCCCGCCGCCTCGTGTTTGAGTAATGTCGCTTCCACCTCAGGCGGCAGTTGTTTACGCAGCTTATTCGCCTCTTCCACCCATTGGATCATACTGGCCGGCGAACTGGCAATCGTCACACTGGCAACGCCTTTCGGCTGCCGGATCATGTACTCCATCGCCAGCATCCCACCCCACGACTGTCCGATCAAATGGATGCGCTCCAGACCCAGCGCCTGTCGCACCACATCCACTTCTTCCACATACAAATCAACCGTCCACATTTCCGGCTTCGACACGTCAATGTGTGAGTTCCCGCACCCCAGTTGATCGTAATAAATCACCCGCCGTCCGCTGTCCGCCATCGCATCCAGCGACTCCAGATAATCATGGCATGCACCCGGCCCGCCGTGCAACGTCAGCAGCGGCAGCTTTCCCGGCTCTTCCTTCTCCCCCACGATGCGGTACCATGTCTGATACCCCTTGAACGGTATGTAACCTTCTTTAATTGGATGTGTCATTTCTCATTCCTCAAAAACTCTTTTTCAAAATAGAGTGGCTCGCTGTGGTTCAACTGCCTTTGTCTTAAACTGACAACTGACATCTGGTAACTGGCAACTGTTCCCTACATCCGCTGCGATGTGCGCGGGTCGAGCGCGTCCCGCACCGCGTCGCCCAACAAGTTAAAACCCAGCGTGGTAATAAGGATCGCCACCGTCGGCACCAGAATCATCCACGGTGCAATACGGTAGCGGCTCTGCCCCTCCGCGATCATATTTCCCCAGCTAGCCGTTGGCAGCGGCACGCCCACACCCAGAAAACTCAATGACGATTCTATAAGCACCGCATTCGCAAAACTCAGTGTCGCCCATACCACCGTCACAGTGATCACCTGCGGCAGAATATGACGAATGATGATATACCAGTCCCGCGCCCCTACGCAGCGCGCACTCTCCACAAACGCCCGCTCGCGCACCACTAGCACCTGACTGCGTACCAACCGTGCCAGCGCCGGCCACGTAATAAACGTCAATATAATGAGAACCGTCGTCACACTTGGCCTCAGCACGGAACCCAATCCCAGCGCCAGTAGAATCGCCGGAAACGCCAGCAGCACATCGGTCAGCCGCATGAGCAGCGTATCAATTACGCCGCCATAATATCCCGCCAGTAATCCAACCAGTGTCCCGAATGCCGCTGCGGTCATATTTGCCACAAAACTGACCGTGAGTGAAATCTGTGCCCCGTACAAGGTACGGCTCATAATGTCCCGCCCCAGATGATCGGTTCCCAATGGGAACTGTCCACCGGGCGGCAGTGGGGTTCCCGTCTGTGTCAGCCCTTCACGAAATTGTTTGAGGGGGTCTGCCGGTGAAATGAGCGGTGCCAAAACAGCGGCCAGCGCCACGACTGCCACAAGTCCCGCACCTATCCATGCTCGCGGAAGGCGTCGTAGCTGTGCCCAGAAACCATTGTTCGGCTTTGCTTCAGTGAGTTGTGTCATGTTAGCCTTCAGCCGTCAGCCGCACGCGGGGATCAAGCGCGATGTACAACATATCTACAAACAAATTGAGGAATACCACTGCAATCGAGGCGAACAATACCGTCCCCATAATCATAGGCGTATCTTGGTTACGGATCGCCGTCCATGCTTGCAGTCCAATGCCCGGCCACCCGAAGACCGCTTCAATAACCACCACACCGCCCAGCAGTAACGCCAGATCAAGTCCCGCCAGTGTCACCACCGGCATAAGAGCATTTCGCAACACATGACGAATCATGACCATCTTTGGCGAAAGTCCTTTGGCGCGTGCCGTGCGGACATAATCTTCCCCCATGACTTCCAGAATACTGTTCCTCAGCACACGTGAATAAAACGCCGTACCGCCTAGACCCAGCACGATTGCTGGAAGCACCAGATGCAGTGGCGTCCCGAATCCGCCCAGCGGGAATATGGGAATCACAAACCCGAACATATAAAGCGCAACCAGTCCCAATGCGAACTGCGGCAACGAGATACCAATCAACGCCAGCACCGTCGCCAGTTGGTCAACCCATGACCCCGGTCTCGTCGCCGCCAGAATGCCCAGCGGAACACCAATCAGCAGTTCCACAAATAATCCCGCCACAGCCAGTTGAACCGTCGCAGGCAGGCGCTCAATCACGGCTCGCAGCACTGGCCGCTTATCGCGCGTTGACTCGCCGAAATCCAATTGAATTGCACGCCCCAAATATCGTACATACTGCACCGGGAGCGGTTGATCCAATCCCCACAACACCCGGATGCGTTGCACTGTTTCTTCGGGCGCCCGCGGCCCGGCGTACATGCGCGCCGCATCTCCCGGCATCAAAAAAACCATCACAAACGTGATGGTCGCCACACCGAAAATAACGCCAACCGCACCCACCAATCGTCGCAAAAAATATGCTGTCACAACCCACATCCAACTTGTGCAAAATTACACCGCACATTTAACAGGGAGGCATACCTCCCTGCCCAACCAATGTCGTCATCTTATTGGCAAACGATACCATGCATTTATACAACCGGTAAACAAGTTTAGAATTGTGCTAGACCGGGTTTTGAACCCCCGTTGCAAGCATCTACCGACCCCACATTTCAATTCTTCCAGTCTCGTTTACGGGGCTTTATGCAACTTGCCGGAGGGTTTATCCTCCGGCAAACGCCAACCAACGCTGTTCTTGAAAAGGTTTACTTCAACTTCGCCTCAGCAAACCGCAGCAGCACTGCTGGATCGGTTTGAATGTCCAACCGTTCACTGGTGAAGTAGTAGTCAACTGCTTGTACCAATGGCAAATTGGGGATTTGTTCGGCTACCTGCGCCTCAAAGTCTGCAAATGCTGCCCAGCGTGCCTCACCCAGCGGCACAGCGTTCGCCACTTCAAACGCAGCGTCCAGCTCTTCATTGCAGTACTGGGCCCAGTTGTATGACCCACCACATTGCAGCAGCGGCTCCCAGTTGTCCGACGGATCTTGATAGTCCATGTACCAGTTGGTCATCACTAGGTCAAGTGAATCGGGCTTCGATACCAGCACATCCAAAAATTGGGCATTGTCAATCGAAGTCATCTCAACTTGTACACCAATCGCTGCTAGGTCTGCCACGATCGCCTGCGCCAGTGCCACGTCATTCGGGAATGTGTTGGTCAAAATTGTCGTCGAGAAGCCATCGGGATAACCCGCTTCTGCCAGCAGCGTCTTTGCGCCATCGGGATTATACGCAGGGGCTACCACATCCGGATTATGTCCCACCACACTAGCGGGCAGGAAACCGCCAATCGGCACAGCACGTCCGTTCAGGATTTGCACTAAACGGTCACGATCAAGCGCCATATTCAGCGCCTGCCGCACCTTCAAATTGCTGAACGGCTCTTTATTGTTGTTCATGATGACATAGCCCGTGTTCGGGAAACCCTCGGACTTCAACAGTCGGGTCGAAAGCACAGGGTCTGCTGCCAGACGGGGATAGTCCGCGTTGGGAACAAATTCCAGCGCCACATCCGCTTCCCCATTTTCCATACGCAGAATACCGACTGAAGCCTCAACTCCGAGGTCAAGCTGGAAACCGTCAAACGAAGGCTGTCCCTCAGCAAAGTAATTCGGATTACGGCTGCCAGTCACGCGCACGCCGCTTTCCCAGCTATCCAGCACAAACGGTCCTGCGCCCAGCGGTTGCCGGCCAAATTCGTCGCCAGCCGCTTCCACACCTTCCTTCGCCACAATGAATGCTGGCGGCAGCGCAAACCGCTGCATCAACGACCACACCGCTACTTCAGTGGTGAATTCGATTGTAAGTGGATCAAGCACCTTGATGCCGCTGACTTCTGTGGCATTTCCGGCCAACCGGTCTTTCGCGCCAACAATCGAGTCAAACATGAATGCTGTAGGAGCGGCCTGTTCTGGACTGAGCAAACGCTCGAAGCTGTATTCCGTCTTCGGCAGTTAAGTCACGTCCGTTAGAAAACTTCAAACCCTCTTTCAGCAAAGGTATACACCGTACCGTCATCGCTCACCGTCCACGACTCGGCCAGTGCCGGAATAGGTGTGCCCGCGTCCTGCAACTTGATGAGCCCCACATAAAACAGCGAAGCCATCGGCCAGGTTTCCGTTTCATAAGCGACATGCGGGTCAGACGTCCGCATATCCTGACTTAAAACAATACGCAGAATATTATCCTGCGCGCTGACCGCCGCTACCGAAAGCAGCAGTGCCAATACAATCATCAAAAGTAAAGTTAACCGAAAACGTCGCATATCCGCCCTCTTTCATAACACTGAACAATTTCAAAGCGCAATGGCTTACAAAATGTAACAAATTCCTCAAGCTGCTGCCAAAAATGGTTTGTAATAGTGGTCTTACTCTTTAATTTGGGAAATGGTTTGAAATTTTTACGATGATACGCCGTAAAATCGCATCAATCTTTGGCAACTCCGCCTGAAAAAGTGGTACGGTTGTAGTTGAATATACATAGGTCTAACTCATGATTAAACCAACACAAAGCAGTCAACTCTTACTGTATGATATTAATTCGACCCAGCCTTCGTACGGTCAGCTCGCGCTCTGGTGGCTCGGCCAAAGCGGCTATGCCATCAAAACAGCCTCCATTCTCTTCTATATTGACCTCTACCTCTCCGAATACCTCGCTGCCAAATATGCTAACACCACCAAGCCTCATATCCGCATCACACAATCGCCGTTTCAACCTGCTGAAATCACCAATGCCCACTGGGTATTCTCCAGCCACAAACACTCTGACCACCTTGACCCCGGCACACTGCCTGCCTTGTTTGCTGCCTCGCCGCAGGCCAAACTCATTCTGCCCGCTGCTGTAGTCGATCATGCCGTCACGCTCGGTCTTCCCGCCGAACGCCTCATGCCCACCCGCGGCGACGAAACCTTCACCGTCGGCGCCATGACGGTTCACAGCATCCCCTCTGCCCATCCCGACTTTGATTACACCGAACCCACAGGCTATCCTTTCCTCGGCTTCGTCTTTCAAATGGACGGCGTTACCCTCTATCACGCCTGCGATACATTGGCCTACGCTGGCCTCGCCGAACGCCTTCAAAAATATGATATTGATGTTGCCCTCTTGCCCATCAACGGTGGCTATGTCCCCGGCACCGCCCCCAACATGAACATCGCCGATGCCATCACCCTCGCCCAGCAAATCAAGCCCCGCCTCGTCATCCCTAATCACTATGACATGTTCACCTTCAACACCGCCGACGTGTCCCAGTTCATAAGTCAAGCCGATTCCGCCCAACTCAACTATCGCGTGTTACATTGTGGCGAGAAATTTATATTGAATAACTTCACTGCTGAATAACAGCGGCACAGCCCAACAAGCCGTATCGGATTGGGTGAACAACTACGCCTTTCATTAATCACTTCTCATGAAGCAATGATTCAAATCCATATGCTTGATGTAGGGGAGGATTAGCGCGTAAGCGCGTATATCCTCCCGCCCCGATTCTATGGACTGGTTTTCCGCTATCTATTAGTTTGAATTTTCGAACCAAAACCAAATTGACTTATAAGAATTTATGTGCTAAAATACCATTTATTCAAACAATTGTTAGCACCCCAAATTGCTATACTCATAATTGGACTAGTGGGTCAAGAAAGCCCCTCTCCAATGCATTGGAGAGGGGTTGGGGGTGAGGTTTGCAACATCTACAACAAAGGACTATTGTAACAATTGCAATCAGCCTCGGCAAAACGTCACAAATGTCGAATAAGTATTGTCAGACATTGACGATTTTTATGACTTTTCCGACAAATTCCGTTATGTCGCCTCCGACGACGACGACATCGCCGACATAACCACAGTCCAGACATTAAAATTCACAAATTGCACAAAATGTTATGCTGCATTTGCCGAAATTGCCGCATTTTGTGCAATATCTGTAACAAATTGTAACAAATATCGCTGTCTTATCTTGGCGTCCTCCGCGTCTGTGCGAAGCCTCCCTGCGGGATGGCGGTTAATCCTATCGCATGAACGGCTCTAAATATCGTCCACTCTGTCGCACCGCTCGTTTCCGGCTTTCTAAAGAGTCTTCATAAGCCCGGTCTTCCACCTCGATGCACACTGGTCCTCGGTAGCCCACATCCGTCAGCGCCGAGAAAAACTTACCCCAGTTCACATCACCCAGTCCCGGCAGTTTGGGGATATGCCAACCCAACCCCATTATGCCCTTGTTATACAAATCGTCGGCCATGACCTTCTCATCCTTGGCGTGCATATGAACCAACCGGTCTTTGAACTCATAAATACACCGCACGTAGTCAATCTGCTGCCAGATCAAATGCGAAGGGTCGAGGTTCAACCCAAAGTTCTTGCTGGGAATCGTCGCAAACATCCGTCTCCACACCTCCGGTGAGATCGCCAGATTCTTCCCACCCGGCCACTCATCTAAACTAAAGAGCATCGGGCAGTTCTCGATCCCCACCCTTACGCCCTGCTCCTCCGCAAACCCGATCAGTGGCTTCCATACCGTCTCAAACTCGTCCCACTGGTCGTCTATCGCCCTCGCCGGATCACGTCCAATAAATGTATTCATCACGTTCACGCCAAGAAGCGCCGATGCCGCAATCACTTTCTTGATATGCTCAACATAAGTTTCGCGCTCAGCTTTATCCGGCGTCAGCGGGTTCGGGTAATAACCCAGCCCCGAAATCCCTACCTTATACTTCTGGGCTAAAGCTAACACGCTGTTCGCGTCAGCTTTCGTAAAATCGTGTACATCCACATGCGTCACACCCGCATAACGTCGTTCAGCCTTGCCTGCCGGCCAACACATCAACTCCACGCACTCGAACCTGTTTTCAGAGGCAAACTTAAAAACCTCTTCAAGCGACAAATCAGGCAAAATCGCGCTCACAAATCCCAGTTGCATCATCATTTCCTTTCAGGTCTTTCTCAATTCCCTCATCAACTGCCCAAATTCTACCGCGAATGAGGTTGAATGGCGTTTGCCTGAGCTGACCATCCCATTTGTCCAACACGCTCACCCGATGTACGCTTATCAATAGGCTCGCTTTATTAGGAGATCATCCCCTCATGCTCACTCGTATTGTGAACGGCATCATCATCACCCCCCACGAAACCTTACCCGGTCAGACCCTCACCATCCGTGACACCAAAATTGATTCCATCTCACCAACTAACACCACCATCACGGAACAGACACAGGATGTTGATGCCTCTAATTGCTACATCATCCCCGGCTTTATTGATGTTCACGTGCATGGCGCAGCCGGTCACGACACCATGCACGCCACCCCCGATGCCATCTACGGCATGGCTGAATACTTTGCCCGCCACGGTGTCACCAGCTTCTATCCCACCACCATGACCATGCCCGCAGCCGCCGTCCAATCTGCCCTCGATAATTTATCCGACCTTCCCCAGCCCACAAACGGAGCGCAAATTTTAGGCGCACACGTCGAAGGCCCTTACCTAAACCTCAACTACAAGGGCGCACAGCCTCCTGACTACTTCCGCCTGCCCGACCCTGCCGAGTACCAGCGCTGGCTCGAAACGGGCATGTTGAAGCTCATGACCGTTGCCCCTGAAATTGACGGCGCACTCGAAATGATTTCAGCGTTACGTCCCCATCAGGTCGAATTCGCGCTCGGTCATAGCGGCGCCACCTATGACCAATCTATCCGAGCCTTCGATTCTGGCGTCCATCAAGTCACCCACACCTTTAACGGCATGATCGGCTTGCATCACCGTGAACCGGGCGCGCTCGGCGCTGTTCTCACTGATGATCGAGTTTACGCGCAGTTGATTGCCGACGGCATTCATGTCCACCCCGGTGCTATCCGCGTCCTCCTCCGCGCCAAAGGTCACGAGCGTGTCATGCTCATTACCGACTCAATGGAAGCCACCGGCCTTTCCGATGGAACATACGATCTCGGTGGACAAACGGTAACTGTACAGCAGGGTATTGCCCGCATCGCCAATGGCAGTCTCGCTGGAAGCACGCTGACCATGGATCAAGCTGTACGCAACATCGTAAGTTGGACAGACCTTCCCCTAAATCGTGTCATTCAAATGGCAACTGCTGTCCCTGCTGCCGCGATGCACCTTGCTGAAAGTAAGGGGCATCTCCGTCCCGGCTACGATGCCGACATTGTCTTACTGAATAGGGATCTACAGGTTGTCAAAACATTTGTAGCTGGCAAACTCGTTTATTCGACCTAGCTAGTCACTACAGTAGGTGCGTCTATTCGTCATAATCTTGACACCGTTATAGTCACGCGCTTTTACAAATAGCTGTACAATCGAAGATGGTATGAGTACTGCAATCACAGTGTGATACGGAAAAATCCTCAATGATAAAAAACACAGTGTCGGATGTTCAGACCTATACGGCTCGTTCCCAATTCTTGCCTTTCTCACCACCCGACCTGACCGAAGACGAAATCGCCGCCGTTGTAGACACGCTGCGTACCGGCTGGATTACTTCCGGACCAAAGACCAAGCAATTCGAGCAAGCCTTTGCTCATTATATTGGTCTTGATAATGCCCTCGCCCTGAATTCCTGCACTGGCGGTCTTCATGTAGCTTTAGCCGCCTTAGGCATTGGTGCAGGTGATGAAGTCATCACTACAACCATGACCTTCTGTTCGTCGGTCAACGTCATCGAACACGTTTCTGCCCGTCCCGTTTTAGTGGATGTTGATCCCGACACCCTCACCCTTGATCCTGTGAAAGTTGCCACGGCTATCACCCCGCGCACTAAAGCTATCCTGCCTGTTCATTTTGCCGGTCACCCTGTTGATATGCAGCCAATACTAGACTTGGCTCGCCAGCACAACCTATACATAGTTGAAGATGCCGCCCACGCCTTGCCTGCATCATATAGGGGTCAAACCGTCGGAACCATCGGTGATTTAACCGCCTTCAGTTTTTACGCCACCAAAAATCTCACCACGGGCGAAGGCGGAATGTTGACCGGAAAGTCTGAGTGGGTCGAACGCGCCCGATTATTCAGCCTGCATGGCATGAACCGCGATGCGTGGAAACGCTATGATGCCGGCGGTTCGTGGTATTACGAAGTTGTCGAGGCTGGCTTCAAATACAACATGACCGATATTCAAGCCGCAATGGGACTGGTACAACTCACCCGTTTGGAGCAAATGCAAAAGCGTCGCCGCGAAGTTGTTGCTCGTTATCAACAGGCATTCTCAACCGTCAGTGCCCTACAACTTCCTGTTGAACGCCCGGATGTAAGCCATGCTTGGCACCTGTACGTTCTCCGTCTCAATCTTGATCAGTTGACCATTGACCGCACCCGGTTTATTGAAGAACTAAAAACGCGCAATATTGGCACAAGCGTACATTTCATTCCCGTTCACCTCCACCCCTACTATCGTGACAAATACGCTTGGAAGCCCGACTCATTTCCAATCGCATACAACGAATATCAACGAACCATTTCCCTCCCCTTGCATCCCCGCCTGACCAACAAAGATGTAGACGATGTAATCGCCGCCGTCATTGATGTGCTTGAAGCCTTCCGGCGCTAGTACTCATGACCAAGCGCATGATGGACGTTTTAGTGAGCGCACTTGCCATAGTGATATTATCTCCGCTGATGATAGTAATTGCCCTGTTCATTAGATGGTCATCGCCGGGAACGATATTTTTTCGAGCCGAAAGAGTGGGCAAAGACGGTAAACTTTTTAAGGTGTATAAATTCCGCTCAATGGTCATGGATGCTCACAATATCGGCCCGGCCATCACAGGTGCGCAAGACAAACGCATAACACCCATTGGTCGCTGGTTGCGCCGCACCAAGCTCGATGAGTTGCCTCAGTTGTTTAATGTCCTGAAAGGGGAAATGAGCCTCGTCGGCCCGCGTCCTGAAGACCCACGTTATGTCCAATTGTATTCCAGCGAACAGCGTGAGGTACTAAAGGTTCGTCCCGGCATAACCAGTCCTGCATCAGTTGTCTATCGTCATGAACAAACCCTGTTAACAGGTTCCGATTGGGAAAACCACTACATTCGAACCATAATGCCCGCTAAACTGGCAATTGATCTCGTCTATAGCAAACAGCATACATTTGTGAACGACATTAAGATACTGCTTCAAACGGTATTGGCGCTTTTTCGATAATATTTGATCGGACAGACATTTACATGGTTGCTAAAACATCAGGGGTTCGCATCTTATTTACAGGTCAGTACTGGCCCGGCGCGAATAGTCTCTACATCTCTCGCGCCTTTGAACAGTGTGGCGCTATTGTCCGCTGGGTGAACGACACGCGGTTGTGGCCGGAATGGACAGGCACAATCGGGCGTGTAGCCCGTCGCCTTCTCCTTCCCGTCGTCGAAGCTGAGTGGAATCGTCAAGTTATAGATGCATTCAACAGTTTCAAGCCTGATCTGGTCTATATCACCAATGCCGATTACTGCCGGCCAGAAACCCTCGCGGTAATTCGCCAGCAACACGTACCAATCATGTGCTTTTATCATGATCCGCCGTGGAAAAATCGCCCCGGCAGTCGTTTTGAAGAAAATATTACGTTATTTGACCTCATCGCCACCACCCGACAATGGCATGAAGCCGAATTCAAAGAAGCCGGTGCAAAAGAAGTCGCAGTTGTTCGCTTCGGTTACGACCCATTAGCGCATTTTCCGGTTGAGGCTGATAAAAAATCGCTTGAGTTTTACGGGACAGACATCACTTTCGTAGGTACAAACGAAACACGTCGTACGCAAGAACTAACGACGCTCGTCAGCGGCCAGTTCCCCTACTCTTTCAGATTGTGGGGGGGCTTATGGGATCGCTTGCCGCCTACATCTCCCATCCTACCCTACTGGCAGGGTCGTCCCATTTTCGAACAAGAGATACCTATCATTTATGCTTGTTCCAAAATTGCCCTCCATTGGCTCAATCACGATCCTGATAGCCCTGATCCCGCTATTCAAAAAGGCGATCAACACAAAAGTCGCACTTTTCAAATCCCCGCTTGTGGAAACGCCATCATGCTGGCCCAACGCAGCGCCCAGCACGAACAATTTTTCAAAGAAGATGTCGAAGCAGTCTTTTTTAGCGATATTCCCGAACTGCGCGAAAAGCTCGCCTACTGGCTTGCACCATCGCGCGACGAAGCACGCCGACACATGGCAGATGCCGCTCGCGCCCGCTGTCTAAAAGAAGATTACACGTATGTACCAGTGGTGCGGCAATTTTTGAAGCATTTTGATCTACCAGGCACCTGATTTGAACAAACAACCGGCTACCCGAAAATGACTAATCAAACCTTCGCGAACAAACGAATTCACTTGGGATGTGGACTTAACACTCCAACGGACTGGATCAATGTTGACGGCTCATGGAACGCGCGTTTTGCAAAATATCCCTTATTAACGCGCTTGTCCCGATACTTACATGTCGTACCGTCAGCTCAACTGTCCATCCCTTGGAATCCGGATATTTTGATACACGATCTTCGTAAACCGCTGCCATTTCCAACGAATTCTATTTCAGCCGTTTACACCTCTCATACGCTCGAACATCTTTACCTGGACGAAGCGCAGAACCTATTACGAGAAAGCTTCCGTGTCTTACAGGCAGGCGGAGTATTGCGCGTCGTCGTCCCGGATGTTCGCGCAATTGTAGATGAATATGTCTCCCAGGAGGCGCTACCAAACTCTCCTGACGAAGTGGCGCACCTGCTCCCGGCTGATCGTCTCAATCGACGTCTACTTCTTCGCAGCCCACACGCGCCCTCCGGGAATATGCTTTATCGCTGGTACTCAACGACATTCGATTTTCACTCACATAAATGGATGTACGATAAAGCATCACTCATGCACCATTTCATCGAAGCCGGGTTTATAGATGTTCAAGATATGGCATTTCATGATAGCCGCATTGAGGACATCGAAAACATTGAACTAGCAGAAAGAGTACTGAATGGGGCTGGTATTTGTGTCGAAGGCATAAAACCGGAGCAGAATAATTCCAATGACTGACCTAAGAATTTTCGCTAGCCACCCTGTTCAATATCACGCACCTTTTTGGCGCGAATTAGACAAAAACAACCTTGATATCGAGGTTCTATATTATCAACCCGGAACATCACTACACAAAGGCTTTGACACAGATTTTGGCCTGGATATTCAGTGGGACATAGATTTACTGCATGGCTACCCCTATGAATTTCTACTACGAAACCGCGCGGACTATACACTGCTAGAACAACTAAAAACATTTCCTCGATTAATTCGTTGGTCATTCAAGGAGCTTCGCACACCGCTCTTGTTAGTCGGTTGGTTCGCGGAAACCGTATGGTTACTATGGCTAGTCCGCATATTATTGGGATTACCTGTAGTGGTGTTAAGCGAAACAACGCCCTTGAGTTTCAAGGCGACACAGAAGCCCGGTTGGCGCAATGCGCTTCTAGGTTGGTTGTTACGTCGCAGTACCGCATGTTTGTATATTGGTAAACGTAATTACCACTTTTATCAAGATATGCAGGTAGCACATGATCGTCTGTTTCAAGTTCCCTATAGCATTGACAATAACCGTTTTCAAATGGAGTTTGACAGTCAGATTGTCAAACGTGAGGAAATTTGTCAACGCTTTGGCCTCAATCCAACCATGCCCACCTTCCTATTTTGTGGCAAGATAATTAACAAAAAACGCCCCCTTGAACTTTTCCAAGCATATCTGGAGGCGGGTTTAGAACAACGAGCTCAGTTAGTTTATATCGGCGAGGGAAACCTCAAATCCGAACTTGAGCAGCACATAATTAACGCAAATGCCTCCCACGTGCACCTACTTGGTTTTTTCAACCAATTACAAATGCCCACGGCATATGTCATAGGTGAAATTCTATGTCTTATTTCAGACCCCACTGAAACCTGGGGCCTCGTTGTGAACGAAGCATTTGCATGTGGACGGCCGGCTATAGTCTCAGATACAGTCGGTTGCTCAGAAGATTTAGTCATTCCCGGCGAAACTGGCTGGATAGTACCGCTTGACAACAAACCGTCGCTTGCTGCTACCCTCCGCGAAGCTTATGAAAATTATTCTAAGTGGCCTCATATGGGAGACCTGGCACGTCAGAAAATTGGTTCCCACACTTATAGTATGATGGTGGCAGGGATCAAATCTGCGCTTAGTTCGTATTCGAAATAGTTGACGGAAACCAACTTCCATGACCCACTTTCAAAATACTTCGACTGGTTTCAATAAGCTCTTACCCACAACTCAATCTACTCCAACCAATCGCATCTCGCCTCTTGCTTGGTATTTTTTGACGATCGCAACAATTGTTACCTTCTTGGCCTTCATGCTATTGGATCCATCCCCCGACTTACTCCTTGCAATTTGCAGTGCCATTATGGTTTCAATCTTATTGAGGGCATCTTACTCTTTGTATGAATGGGATCTATTGCTTAGCCCGATGAGTGCAGCGGTAATCGGCCCTGGTTGGATACTCTATTACACGTGGGGTAATTTGGGCGCAAGAATTGCTGGAGAAGCACGCTACAGCAGTAACTTTGGCAGCCTCAGTTATTTCAATACCGCTGCCCTACTTGCAACTGTCGGCTTGTTTGTTTATTACTTGATCGTGTTTGTAATATTTGCGGAGAAAATTCGCAATATCACCATTCGTTACGAAGATTTTGAATGGCGAATCGTAAGTAGTGTCATCTCCACTACGTTAAGTATAGGGATTATTTATTACCTGTCTCTCAAATATCAATTTGTAGGGGGATATTTTCGCGGTATAGATAGCAGTCTCGATCAATGGCTTTCATCTGCCATATATTACTTTCTGACACTTGCAGTCATTATTAATGTCTCGGTCGCCATCAAAAATCAAACACGAATAGGGCATCTTATTGGCCTCTTGTGTTTGGGAATTTTAATTATTACAACAATAGGTCTGCGTTCAAGAACATATATGGTTCTGTTGATTGTTCAAGCAGGGCTTTGTTGGATAACCCTCCAGCCACATCGCATCCATTGGATTCTGCCGGTGGAGTAGTGTTAGTCATATGCGTTTTTATACTCGGAACAGTCGTCAAATATTTAAGTGGGCGCGGGCTTACGAACTCTGTCTTGGATAATCTTTTATCCGTAAGTCAATTAGATTCCGGATTACTAGAAGAAGCCAACGCCACTTCATTTGGGTTGGATGTACAATATCGAACCGCTGGTCTCGAATACCCGGCCACATTGTTATACCTTCAGGATTTAGGCGTCTCCCCACTAAATGGTGAGGGCATGTACCGTGGATTATTACAGGGTTTTCCCGAATTCTTGCGACCAGCTGGTGTTTTTTCTGAGCGAACGGCCATTGGTGATCACTACATACCGCAAGGTCTTCAGTACAACGACACCATCGGTGTGCCCCTGACCAGCGGAATAGCCGATTTTGGCACACTGGGCGGCATTCTGATCTATATCGTAATTGCTGCATATTGCCTGTTCCTTTGGCGCATTGCTCAAATATCACCTCGGTTCTTCATCGTATTTATGTCCGTTGGCGTGGGTGCAGTGGGTGATCTGTTCTGGGAAAATGCCTCATCAGTAATCATTAAAGGTATGGGCTTTATGTTCATCGTTACGTTGATCTTTGGCCCGCTTTTGCTCCCGCGTTGGATACCCTCCCAGAATGCCACAGAATTGCCCAACACTGACTTGACAAATGAAGGGCCGCTAGTAACCATAAAGCCCATCTAACTTTTCCTCGAACATTAGGAAAGAACCTATCATGTCTAACATAAATACATTTGAAGGTCTGTCCATCGGAGGTAAGCGTATCGCTAGTGCCGATGGACGGACAGCTCCTGCTTACAACCCCGCAACCCGCGAAATTATCACGCAGGTCGCACAAGCCACTGCTTCCGATGTGGACACTGCTGTTCAAACTGCTCACGCAGCCTACAGCGGTGCTTGGAAACAAATCCGCACACGCGAACGCGGGCAAATCTTACAGCGCATCGCCAATCTCATCCGCGAAAAATCCGAAATGCTGGCACAGATTGAATCGCAGAACGGTGGAAAGCCCATCAGCGCCGCCCGCGGTGAAATCGGTGCCGTGGCCAATACTTTTGAATACTATGCTGGTGCGGTCAACAAAATTCACGGACAGACAATCCCGGTAAATGCCAATGGCACACACATGACCTTCCGCGAACCATTCGGTGTCTGTGCCTTAGTCATTCCATGGAACTTCCCACTGGTCATCACTGGCTGGAAAGTTGCGCCCGCTTTGGCGATGGGCAACACGGTGGTTATCAAACCCGCCAGCGCCACACCACTAAGCGCACTCGCCCTAGCTGATCTGGTACTGGAAGCCGGTCTGCCGGAAGGGGTCGTTAATGTCGTCACCGGTTCTGGCAACGTAGCCGGCAATGCGCTCGTTATGCATCCCCTTGTGCGTAAGATTTCATTCACCGGTTCCACCGAAATTGGCATGGGTGTCATGAAACAGGCGGCTGACGGCATCAAGCGGGTATCGCTCGAACTGGGCGGCAAGTCCGCCAATATCGTATTTGCTGATGCTCGGTTGGATACTTGCATTGAGTCCTCCCTGTTTGCCGTCTATGACAATGCCGGACAGGACTGCTGTTCCCGCAGCCGCATCTTGGTCGAACGCCCCATTTACGATGAATTCGTAGAGCGTTTCGTCAACCGTACCAAAACCATGAAGGTTGGCAGCCCCGCTGACGAAAGCACCGAAATGGGGCCGTTGATTACCCCCCAGCACCGTGACACTGTCTTGAATTACATTCACATTGGCGACAGCGAAGGCGCTCGCCGTCTGTGTGGCGGTGAACCCCCCAACGGAGCATTATCCAAAGGCAACTACCTCACACCCGCCGTCTATGTGGATGTCAAAGCCGACATGCGGATTATGAAAGAAGAAGTCTTCGGCCCTGTGGTCGGCATTATGCCCTTCAATTCGGAAGAAGAAGCCATCCGTCTCGCAAACGACACACCCTACGGCCTCTCAGGTTCGTTGTGGACGCGCGACATCGGGCGGGCACTGCGGGTTGCCCGTGCCGTTGAAACCGGGATGCTCTCCATCAACAGCAGCAGCAGTGTCCACATCGAAGCACCCTTCGGCGGCATGAAACAAAGTGGCATCGGACGCGAACAAGGCATGGCAGCTCTTGAACATTACAGCGAGTTGAAGTCTGTATTTGTGGCAAACGACTAACGCACTTTATCTTTATGTCTGTAATCAAATCAGGGTTTAGCGTTGCTAAACCCTTTTGAATCAAGTACAGTCTCAAGGAGACTGCGTATTGGAACACATTCACGTTAGAAAGCACCAAATTCAACCTCATGAGCGATGCAATTATCAACTTCCTCGACTCGCGACTTGATTCATACATAAACGAATTAACCGAACTATCCGGTACAGATTCCTACTCCTATGACCGCGATGATGTCAACAACGTCGTGGATTGGCTCGAATCGCGCTTGCTGAAGCTGGGCTTTGTCGTCCAACGCCATCCCCAGCAGCAAGCGGGGGACAATTTGTTGGCAACACGGGTTGGTACTGGTAGTGGGCGTGTAATGTTACTGGGACATAGTGACACCGTTTTCCCGCGCGGGACGGCCGCCGAACGCCCCGTGACCATTGCCAATGATGTTATTCATGGCCCCGGCACCTGTGATATGAAAGCAGGCTTACTCACAGGTATATACGCGGTCGAGGCATTAGATGCCATTGGCTTCCACAACTATGGTCAGATTAGTTTCTTAATCGTCTCTGATGAGGAAATTGATGAGCGCTACTCAATTCCACTCATCCGCAGCGCCAGCTTCGGCAATGACGCTGTGCTTACCCTTGAAGCCGCTCGCGCCAATGGCGATATTGTCACCGCACGCAAAGGTGTTCGATCTTTTACTGCCGAAGCCTTTGGGAAAGCCGCTCATTCCGGCGTCGAGCCTGAAAAAGGCGCCAGCGCCATTGTCGCCCTTGCCCGTCGTATTATAGAACTTGATGTATTGACAGATTATTCTACCGGTGTGTCGGTCAATGTCGGCGTCATCAATGGAGGACGTTTACGAAATGTTGTACCGGACTATGCCCAAATCAAATTTGAAGCCCGCGCTTACGATTATGAAAAACTGGATGGCGTGACAGAGAAAATTCTACACCTGTTCGAACAGTCACCCATACCGGGTGTGACCTTCAAAGTAGAGTATGAAGATGTTCACCCGCCCATGCCCCGCACCCCTGCTATTGAAGCACTGGAAGTGCTCACTCAGCGACTTGCCACGGAATTAGGCTTTGAGGTTAAAGGCGCTAGCACGGGTGGAGCAGCCGATGCCGCCTTCGCAGCGGACGAAGGCGTTCCCGTTTTGGATGGGCTGGGACCAGTGGGCGGCCTTGATCACAGCCCTGATGAATACATTCTAAAGAGCAGCATCGTGCCCCGAACGGCTCTGCTAGCCCGCCTGATTATGGCGATTGGCAGGCTAGGAAAATAAAGGTTGCTTCCTACTTCACATCGTGCCAGGCTGTGTGAATTTCCTTCCGTCCAGCACGCAGCGCAAGCAGAAGCGCATCTTGATCTACCGGTATGGAGTAAATCCGCACGCCCGTCGCGTTATAGATTGCATTGCATATCGCAGGAGTGGTATTTATGGACGGGATTTCACCCACTCCTTTTGCCCCATATGGCCCATCCGATGACCGGGCCTCAACCAGATGTGAAGTGATTTCCGGCATCTGTTTGATACTAGGCATTTTATAGCGCGAAAGTAATCGTGTCCACGGCACCCCATCTTCAACGATAAATGACTCCGTCAGGCAATTCCCCATCGCCATAATAATCCCACCTTCAATCTGCCCTTGGAGCATCAGAGGGTTAATTGCGCGCCCAATATCAGTACTGGAAAGTATCTTCAGCACATCGACTTCACCCGTCTCCGTATCCACTTCCACTAGCGCCGCTTGTGTGGCATAACTAAATGCCACATGCATCTTTCCACCCGTTCCCAGAGGCTGAGTCTTCGGGGCCCAGTATTCATGTTTAGTTCGTGGCGACAGACCATTGGCCTTCATCCATTTGACCACATTCTTTAACTCCACTGAGTCCCCATTATGCCGCAGCAATCCTTCTTCATAACGGATATTCTCAGGTGGTACATCCATCATTTCTGCCGCTGAACGGGTGATCGCTTCTCGCAGTGCAATCGCTGCCCCACGCGCCGCATTGCCCGTTACGAAGGTTTGACGCGAAGCAGTTGTCGGGCCGCCATTCGGTGTTAGGTCAGTGTCACACAACAGCACTTTCACCTGCTCATATCCCAGTTGCATCTCTTCAGCAGCAATCTGCGCTACGACGTGAGCAATCCCCTGTCCCATATCGGCTGCCGCAGTGCGTACTTCGAGTGTGCCGTCCTCATAGGCTTCAATCTCAGCTTCTGATTTATCCGGTGCGCCGCCGCCCAACCCCGTGTTCTTGTATGCGCAGGCAATCCCCCATCCGTATGCCTTATGTCCTTCACGCCACGCCCAGCGGAAACCATGTCCATTTCCGCTCGCTTGCATATCGCCTTTCACGTCTTCAATGGTCTCAATGAGTCCGACTGATTCGTGAAGCAGTTGACCTGTAGCGGTTGTAACACCCACCTTTTGAGCATTAATGAGCCGCATCTCAACCGGATCAATACCCAGTTGTTCCGCAAGCAAATCCATATTCTGTTCCACAGCAAAGGCAGACTGTGTTACCCCAAAGCCCCGGAACGCCCCCGACGGCACGTTGTTGGTGTACATCGCAAAACAGTCAATTTTCGCATTGGGAATATCATAGGGACCGGTAGCATGGGTGGTGGCGCGTGTCATCACCTTGTCCGAAAGCGAAGCATATGCCCCGCCATCACCGTACAGCTCGGCTTGCACGGCTGTTAGCTTGCCGTCCTTCTTTGCACCCGTTTTGATACGTATGATGGTTGCATGACGTTTCGGGTGAAAAATGAGAGACTCCTGCCGCGAGTACAGCATCTTGACGGGCTTTCCCGTAACTATTGCCAGCATCGCGACATGAATCTGTCCGGCAATATCTTCCTTGCCCCCAAAACCACCCCCAATCAATGTGCCAATAACCCGCACATTTTCTTCCGGCAGTCCCATCGCCAGCGCAATCTGATTACGATCTTGATAGGGGATTTGGGAGCCAACATACACCGTCAATTTGTCATGTTCATCAAAACCCGCTGGCACGCCGATTGCGCACTCCGGCTCAAGGAAGGCGTGCTCCGTGGTCGGCGTGCGATATTCACGTTCGACAATAACATCCGCTTCCGCAAATCCCTGCTCAATATCCCCATGCCGGACCTTAATATGTTTGAGCAAGTTGCCTGTCGGATGATTGGGATGCAAAATGGGTGCTTCAGCTGTATGAGCGTACTTTGGATCTGCCACGACAGGCAGTGGCTCATACTCCACTTTGATTAGAGCGAGTGCCTCGTCAGCAATCTCCGCGCTCTCAGCCGCCACGATCGCCACAGCATCACCCACATAGCGCACCACGTCATGGCACAGCACCGGCCAATCACGGTAAACCAATCCGTGCAGATTTTCGCCTGGCACATCTTTGTGTGTTAGCACGGCCTTCACACCGGGCAATGCCTTCGCCTTTTCAATATCAACACTCAATATGCGTGCATGAGGTAGAGGTGACCGCAGCGTACGTGCAAATAACATTTCAGGAAATACATAATCGTCAGTATACTTGGCCGTTCCGACCACTTTTTCTCGCACTTCCTGCGGTGGCACAGACCGGCTAATAACCTCCATCGGTTCGTCAACAACCGGATCATTTACTGACAGCGGTTCAAGCCCGCGCTTTTGCCGTGCGGCTGACTGTATCGCTTGAATAACACTGGTATATCCCGTGCAGCGGCAGTATGTGTCTTTAAGCGCAACTTTGATATCGTGTTCACTCGGTTCAGCATTCTCCTCCAGGAGCGCCGCTGAAGTCATAATCAGACCGGGTGTACAAAAGCCGCATTGCACCGCACCATGCCGGATAAAGCTCGATTGAAGGGGATGCAGCTCCTCGCCATGTGCCAGCCCTTCAATGGTTAAAATGGTACGCCCCTCCGCTTTAAGGGCTGGATAGATACATGAGTCGACTGGCACGCCATCCACCAGCACGGTACAAATACCGCACTCGGCTTCTTCACAACCGATCTTCGTACCCGTCAATCCCAGATCATATCGGAGAAATTGGGCTAGTGTCCGCGACTCAAGTGTATCGTATTCAACCTGTTCCCCGTTTACAGTAATGGTCAATAAAGTCATGGTTACACTCCAACACCTTCTGGAACTGCTTTACCGGTACGGGCGCGCTCAACAGCTAGTGTTAAGGTGCGTCGCAGCAAAACGCCGATCACTTCAAACCGGTATGCCGCTGTCGCGCGATATTTACTCGTTCGAGGGTTTAATACCTTTTGTGCCAGTTCCGCCATGCTTTCAATAGTGTCACTCGTTGCAGTCATCCCCATAATAGCCGTTTCAACTTCTGCAACTCGGTGCGGTGTCGGGGCAACCGGCGCAATGCACACGCGCACCGCTTCAAAAGTTGACCGTGTGGTATCAAGACGCACCCACACAGCACACCCCAGTATTGGCAGTGCCACCCCTTGCGGGCGCATAATGCGTTTGAACGCTGACGCTTCCCGCTCCCTACACGGCTCAAAACGGAAACCCAAGAGCAAGTCTCTTCCTTGTTCGAGCAGGGACTGTCCCGGTCCAACGAACAACTCTTGAAGCGGCAGCCACTTGCGCTGTCCGCTATGTACAACTTCAACTTCGGCAGCCAACGCCACCAGCGATGTCGTACCATCGGCTGCTGGCAGCGCATGAGCAACGTTGCCACCCAGTGTGCCAACATTGCGGACTTGTGGCCCCCCCACTACGCCGCAGCTTTCTACCAAACAGGTGGCTCGTTCCACCAAGCTAGTTGATTTCACAATTTGGGTGTGCGTAACACCTGCACCGATGTGCAAATAGCCTTCGTCTTCATGAATACGCGCGAGATCACGAATACGAGTAATATCTACAAGGGCCTCAAACGGAGTATGATGTTCATCGGCTCGGGCATCTACTAACAAATCAGTGCCACCGGCAACAATCCGTGCCCGTCCCTGATACTGCGCCAGCAAAGTCTGAACTTCATCAATTGTGGTTGGAGTATAATAATGATTCCAGAGTTTCATCATGGTCTATCCTCATCTAACCCGACACTGAAGGAAGACCAACAGGCACTTTTCGAGGGGATGTATGCCCATCGCCGCCCACTCTGGCGACCTGTGGTACTTATCTCATTTGACTAGCTTACCGCTATTGTACCGCACTTGCTTCTTCCAGCGTTGTACCGGCCATCATTGCCCCTAACTGCCGCAGATTAACATTTCCCGGCACGATGCCGACTATTCGTCCTTCGTACATGACGACAATCCGGTCCGACAGTGCTCTTATCTCATCCAGATCCTCTGACAACAACAGGACGGCCGTGCCACGTGCCCGTTCGTCGAGCAAACGGTGGTGGATATATTCTGTTGCGCCAATATCAACACCGCGTGTCGGCTGAGCTGCAATCAATACTTGGGGCTTTCGTGAAAGTTCTCGTGCTAGCACCAACTTTTGAATATTACCGCCTGACAGATTCTTGATGGGTATCTCAGTACTCGGCGTTTTGATTTCGTAATCCCGTATGGCGCGTTTGCACGCCTCAGTAACGGCCCGGAAATCCATAAATATGCCCGAACGGGCGAAGGGCTTGCGCCCATGATCCTCCAGAATCAGATTTTCGGCGACAGTGAAATCTTTGATAACACCATCCACCATCCGTTCCTCAGGAATGTAAGAAACACCCAAAGCCTGCATAACAGCTGGTGACTGTCCCGTCACCATACGCCCATCAACAGTAATTGAACCTGATGATGCCGCACGCAGTCCTGCAATCACCTGTGCCAGTTCGTGTTGTCCATTGCCCGAAACACCCGCCACGCCAACAATTTCTCCAGCGTGCACCGAGAAAGATACGTCTCGCAAACCGACATCACCGCGATCACTAAGTGCGCTTACCCCTGCTAAGATGAGACGCTCATTGCCTACTTGCGGCGAAGGTCTTTGATATTCCAGTACAACCGGACGACCTACCATCATTTCAGCCAATCGGGGCTTGCTGGCTTCAGCCGTTCGAATAGTATCCACCCGCTGGCCATCCCGCAGCACAGTCACTTGCTGGCTGATTGCCAACACCTCATGCAACTTATGCGAAATGAAAATCAATGCATGACCATCACTTGCCATCTTTCGTAGTATGACAAACAGATCATCAACTTCTTGTGGGGTAAGCACTGCAGTCGGTTCATCTAGTATGAGCAGTGCAGCACCCCGATACAGCGCCCGCAGAATTTCGACCCGTTGCTGCTCACCCACTGCCAGTTGCCAGATCGGCGCCTCCGGTGAGACTTTCAAGTTGTAGCGTTCAGAAAGTTCACGGATGCGCTGGGATACTCTATCCAGATCTAGTCGCCAGCCGCGTGAAGACTTCATGCCCAGTGCCACATTTTCTGCCACTGTTAGCGATGGTACGAGCATGAAATGCTGATGAATCATGCCAATGCCTTGCTGAATGGCATCTTGGGGTGATCGGATTTTGACCTCAGACTCATTCAGTTCAATCCGCCCGGCATCTGGTTGATACAAACCATAGAGCATCTTCATCAAAGTGCTCTTTCCAGCCCCATTCTCACCCAGCAAAGCGTGAATTTCCCCGGATGCGACTTCAAAATCCACCCGGTTGACAGCCAGAACACCCGGAAACCGTTTTACAATTCCATTCATTGCCAGATGTTCAATTTTGCGGTGCCCGGTTGGGAGAAGATTTGTCATGACCATCAATTCCAATCAAAAGGAGGGGGAAGTTCCCCCTCCAGCCTACAAGACGTACTACTCTTCCATCTGCAAGCCACCATTTGCCAATGTCAATGTATAGGCTTCGCCACCTAATGTGCCACGCTTAATAGATTCGATCATGTCAGCCAGCACCACTTCCCAGTGGTAAACCTGGAACAACACCCCGGCGTCACCAGCAAGTTCTGATTGGCTAGCCTGCGTACCGAACCACTTTGCGCCGCTCTCCTGAGCAACCGCAATAGCACCCACAACCATTTGAGCCGAACCAGTCAACACATCAGCCTTGTTAGCAATATGCGCCTTCGCTGCTTCCGTCGCGCCTGGAACATCACTGAACGAACCGATATAGGTTACATTGACCGTAATATCGGGTTTGGCAGCCTTTGCGCCCGCCACAAATCCGTCAACGTAAGCTTTGGCATCGCCCACTTCAATCGGTCCAACTACGCCGATCACGCCCGAGCTTGAAGCAAATGCAGCCAGCGCACCATTAACAAATCCCCCCTGCTCGGCTGCGGCAGTGTACGCAAATACGTTTGGCAGCCCAAAAGTATTTACATCTGTGCCCCATGCAAATGAAACTTCAGGGAATTACGGCGCAAGCTGTTCAATTACAGACCCGTATTGCGAACCATGAGCGATTATCAAATTGTAATTTCCAGAAGACGCCCAGTCACGCATAGCAACTGCGGCATCGTCAACGACAAAAGTGCCTTCCTGGAAGTCAAATTGGAATTTATCTTCGCCCATTTCGGTCTGAATCTTTAACAACGCGTCGTACATACTCTGACTAAACGCCAAATCATTCTTGGCGCTGGGTGCCACCACGGCAACACGGAAAACATCATCCTGTGCCTTGACCAGTGTTGCCACACTCATCAATACCAGAAGTGCGACCAGCAGCAGCGAGAAACGAAACGGCTTCTTCATGTTGATCTCCCCTTGTACACATAATGAAATCACGATTCACCTCTTTCAAACGGCTTGGTCAGCGCAGTGGGCTTTTCCGTCCGCTTGGAAGCAAATACCAGCGCGATGATAGTGATGACATAGGGCATCATCACCGCGAATTCCGTCGGGATTTCCAGCCCGACGGCGCCAATTTGTAGTTGGAGCGCATTCACAAAACTGAAAAGAAGCGCCCCCGCAAGTACCCCATAGGGTCGCCATCGCCCAAAATACACCAGTGCGACGGCGATAAATCCCATGCCATTTGTCAAATTCTGTTGAAAGACTTTCAATAGAGCTATTGAAAGCGATGCGCCTGCCAGACCTGCCAGCACCCCGCCGATAATGACTGTTATGTACCGGACACGAACAACATTCACACCCATCGCGTCTGCCGCTTGCGGATTCTGTCCGGCAGCACGAATCATTAATCCAAAGGGTGTACGATTAAGGATGTACGCGGAAATCGGTACCAACGCAAATGCCACATAAACCAGCAAGTTATGGCGAAAGAAAATTTCACCTAGAACGGGAATATCAGAAAGAACCGGAATAAATAGATCGGGAAACCCCGCCACCGACTTCGGTGTGCCGATGAGCTTTTGAAACAGCAGTTCGCTCATTCCCAACCCAAACAAATAGACCCCAATCCCGCTTATTCCCTGTTCGGCCTTCAGCGTAACACTGATAAAGGCCATCGCCAGTCCCATCAACAAACCAACGAGCAAGGCAGCGAGAATTCCAATCACCAAACTACCAGTAGCCAGCACCGCATAAAACCCAAAAAATGCGCCCATTAACATGATGCCATCGACACCCAGATTGAGAACACCACTGCGCTGCCCAAACATTTCACCAATGCCGGCAAAAATATAAGGTGTCGCCAACCGCATGGCCGCAGCAAATACGCTCGCTGTAAAAAGCTGGCTAATCATGCTTGCTGCTCCATTGGTTGAACCGGCGCAACTTCAGTAATTGGCATAGGAGACGGTGGAGTCAAATTAGCCCGGCGGCGGGCGCGGCGCTGGCTAAACAATTGACTGCTTACAACGAACACCACAATCGTGCCATTAATAGCCGTAATGAGTGCAGCCGGTACACCCAAATCACGTTGCATTTTCTGCGCGCCAACCAGAAGCCCACCAAACAAAACTGACGCGGGAATTGCCCCCAACGGATTGAGGCCGCCGAACAACGCCGCCACAATCCCATTGAACCCCGCATTGGCAGTAAAACCTGCTGCTGAACCGTCGGTCTGCAAACGATACTGCAAGCCTAATACCTGTACCACACCGGCTAACCCGGCACATCCCCCCGCTAAGAACATGGACAGAATTATTTGACGGCGCACGTTAATTCCTGCGTAACGGGAAGCTCGCTCATTTTGACCTACCGCACGGATGCGATAGCCAATAGTCGTCCGCCACAGCAAAACGTAAATAATGACGGCCAGAAATACCGCAATAACCAAGCCATAATGCAGACGGGTTCGCGCAAATATTTCCTGATTTCCCGTAAATCCCAACGACTGAAATGCTCCGTATATGGCGTCCGGCAGCGGAAGTGACAACCGCGCCAATTGCGCGTCTTGAACAATTTTGGCAGTCTTAGAAGCCATATGAAAATTCCTGTTCGGTAGAATGGAGGTGCGAACCAAACCAACTACCAAACAGGAAGAAATCAAGTGTGTCACAGAATCAAGGTCTACACCAGCGATTTGAGCGATAAGCAGTGGGAAACGATTCGGGAGCTGCTGCCACTGAGGAAGCAGGGGGCGGGGCGTCCTGTGGAAATTGACATGCGCCAAGCGGTCAATGGGATGCTGTACATCGCTAAAACCGGAAGCCAGTGGCAGAACTTGCCGGGGGAGTTTCCCCATTATCAGAGCGTCTACTATCATTACCGTAAATGGTGTTTGGATGGGACATGGGAGCGAGTGAACTTGGCGCTGGTGTGGCTAGAACGTCGTCGTCAAGGTCGCTGTCCCTACCCAAGCGCCGGGATTGTCGATAGCCAGAGCGTCAAAACGACGCGGGCGGGTAACGAACGTGGTTACGATGCCGGCAAAAAAGTCAAAGGACGCAAACGGCATATTGTGGTCGATACGTTGGGACACCTGCTGAAAGTGCTGATCCACAGTGCCAGTCTTCAGGATCGCGACGGTGCCCGCTTCCTGCTAGAGGCACTGCCAGCGATGGTGCGCCTGCGGCTCGTACTGGTCTGGGCAGATGGCGGTTATCGCGGACAACTCGTCGCGTGGTGTTTATACTTTCTCAAGCTCATCCTCGCAATTGTCGCGATTCCCCCGGCGCAGAAAGGGTTTGCGGTGTTGCCCAGACGGTGGGTGGTGGAACGCACCTTTGCTTGGTTGAACAACTACCGTCGCTTGAGCAAGGATTATGAAGTTAATACGACCTTGAGTACGGGCATGATCTATCTGGCTTCCATTCATACCTTGCTCAAGCGCATTCCCGCATAATTTTCATATGGCTTCTTAGGAATATGATTGGCACCCGCTTCGGTAGGATCAAGGAGCACACCGTTAAGCAGAAAATTCATGGTCTGAACAGCCACTTGATTGAGCATGATGGTGCTCAGAATTTCGTTGACCCCGAAATAGGCTTTTAGGAAACCGGCTATGCCCGCGTATAGCGCTCCACCTAAAAAACCTCCGACCAATGATAGTCCGGCGTTCACAAATCCGGGAACGCTGTTGCCAATAGCCAGTGTTACACTCACACCAACCAGTGCCCCGGCAATCATCTGCCCTTCGCCACCGATGTTGACAACACCACCCCGAAATGCAACGCTAATGCCGATTCCGACAAACAGCACCGGAATGGCTTTGACTAAAGTTTCAGCAAAGGAATTTTCACTTCCGAATGCGCCTTGCGCCATGGAAGAAAAGGCTTGCACGGGGTCCGCATTTAACGCAAGCAACAAAACAGACGCCACCAGAATGGCGGCTAAAAGTGCCACCAGCAAAGGAGCGTTATCTAGCAGGGAAGAAAATAATTGTCGAACGAGTTTAGTACCCGGCATAGCTTATTTCTTCATCACAACCCGCATAAGTGTACTGCATAGTATGACTCTGAAAACTGCAAATGTGCACAAATCGACTCACACGATTTCAGGCAATAACAACAATTGATTACAAATGTCACCCCCCGCCCGCTGTCAACTGACATAGCTGGTCTGCACTGCCGGAACCGTCTCGGCGATCAGTTTGCCCTGCGAGATCACATAACGTGGTGTAACTTGATAGCGGATGGCGCTAAAAGCATCCTCTACATCCAGCACGACGATATTGGCAGGATTCCCAACAGCCAGTCCATAATCGGCAATCTGCAATGCCTTTGCGCCGTTCTGCGTAATCATCTCAAAACAGGCGTCAATTTCCTTTAATCCGGTCATTTGCGCCACATGCACAGTCATATGTGCTACACCGAGCAAGCTACCCGTGCCGAGGATGTACCAAGGATCGTAGATGCAGTCTTGCCCAACAGTGACATTTGTCCCGTTTTGCCACAGCTCTTTGATGCGGGTTAGGCCGCGCCGCTTTGGATAAGTATCTTGCCGCCCCTGCAATGTTATATTGATCAATGGATTCGCAATGAAGTTGAAATTGGTGCGCCGTAGAAAGCCCATCAATTTGAAAGCATATGAGTCGTTATACGAACCAAAAGCGGTGGTATGGCTGGCGGCCACCCGTTCACCGCCTCCACGTTTAATGGCTTCGGCTACCATAACCTCGACAAACCGCGACTGGTCGTCATCCACTTCATCACAATGAATATCGATCAAACGATCATATTGTTCCGCGAGATCAAACACACGCTGCACAGAACGCACCCCATCCTCGCGGGTCAGTTCATAATGAGGAATTCCGCCTACGACATCCGCACCGCGCCGTAGAGCCTCTTCGAGAAGACCTTCATTTTCCTCACGCGAATAAATCCCATCTTGCGGAAATGCCACTATTTGTAAGGTTGTCCAGTCGCGTACCTGTTCACGCAGTTCGAGCAGAGCATTGAGTGCAATCAGGTTTGGTTCAGTGACATCCACATGGGTGCGAACGTACAACACTCCATGCCCTGCCATGAGTTTGAGGGCTTCAAGTGCTCGTTTCTGAACATCCTCGTGGGTAAGAGATTGTTTGCGCTCACCCCAAATCTGGATACCCTCAAACAACGTACCGCCGGCATTAAAGCGCGGCTGCCCCGCAGCCAGAACTGAATCGAGGTGAATGTGTGGTTCTACAAAAGGTGGGGTCACCAGCTTCCCCTTGCAGTCAATCTCACGCTCTGAAGATCCCACAATTTCGTTTTGGATAACAGTAATTTTGTCGCCTTGGATCCCAATATCGACTAAATCATCTTTTCCATATAGGCGGCAGTTACGAAGCATGAGATTGTACATGAAAATTCCCCTAGTCGAAGTTGGTTAAAGTGACCAAAGCACGTTACACTAACCTCACGCAAATTGGGCAATGCGTGAAATATTTATTACGTATAAACTAATGCACCAGAGTATAGCGCACACTTTTGTGGAGGAACACTCATGTCAAAAATAAATCGTTTGGTTGTAATTACTATATTGGCCCTATTATTGACGGTATTCGGTCCTGCGGTAGCGCAAGACAAAGTCAAGGTTTTTGCCGCATTTGCCACCCCTATCGAAGAACCGTGGGATGGGGTTATCCATGCGGCACTGAACAAAGCTGCCGAAGATGGCCTCATTGAATACACTTGGCAAGATGATATCGGCTACTCTGGTGACATGGAAATTGTCTTACGTGAAGTGGCTGAAGATACGCAACCGGCAGTCATCTTCGGTGATGCATTTGGTAACGAAGAAGCCGTCCGCAAGGTCGCCAAAGATTACCCCGAAATTGCCTTTGT
The DNA here is from genome assembly GCA_041390885.1 of Anaerolineae bacterium. Lineage (GTDB taxonomy): Bacteria > Chloroflexota > Anaerolineae > Aggregatilineales > Phototrophicaceae > CFX2. The sequence continues at coordinate 169,483 of JAWKPB010000025.1, forward strand.
ATTTGGTTCTGGACTTGGGCCCTCAGAACCCAATCTTTCAGTATTTGACAATTGGATTCATGAACCTGCCTACCTCAGTGGCCTGCTGGCCGGCAGCTTAAGCAAGTCGGGCAAGATTGGTGTGGTTGGTGGGTATCCAGTTCCAGAAGTCAATCGAATCATTAATGCCTTTGTTGAAGGCGCCCAGGAAGCCAATCCTGAAGCTCAGGTACTGGTCACTTTCCTCAATAGCTGGTTCGATCCCGCCGCTGCAAAAGAAGCCGCGCTGGCACAAGTTGATGCCGGGGCAGATATTTTGTTTGCTGAACGTTTCGGCGTGATAGAAGCTGCACAGGAAAAGGGTCTTCTGGCATTTGGGAGCATGAGCGATCAAAGTGAACTCGCGCCTGACACGGTTGTCAGCGGGCCAGTTTGGAACATGTCACCAACCATCGAATATGTCATCAAGACCGTTGCTGCCGGAGCATACACCGCGCAGGACTTGAAAGACTTCTCTATGATGGGCAAAGGCGGCGCTTCACTAGCACCACTGCATGATTTCGAGACCAAGATTGACAAAGAAATTCTCGATACTGTCATGTCCCGCCAGCAAGAGATTATTGACGGCTTGTTCCGTGTGAACATAGATGAAGAAACACCATCGGGCGCAGTTGTACCAGAATCAACTTCACCGGGTGCATAAATTAGGGAATTGAATCTGCTTTATTGTCATGGGGTGCAGTTGTAAACTGCACCCCTCTCTTTATTAAGTGGTGAAGGATAATGCCGGTTCTTGAGATGCGGAGCGTCACTAAACGCTTTGGTGATCTAACTGCAAATGATCATATCGACTTGGTCATTGAACCAAACGAAATTCACGCGCTGCTCGGCGAAAACGGAGCGGGCAAAAGCACATTGATGAAGATCCTCTATGGCTTGTATCAGCCTGACGAGGGCGAGATCATTGTGAATAGACAGAAATCTGTATTCAAGTCCCCGGTTGATGCCATTAGGCATGGCATTGGCTTTGTCTCACAACATTTTTCATTGGTTCCAACATTTACGGTTGCTGAAAATGTCGTCTTGGGCTTTGAAGACAGCCGCCTCATAAACCGTGATGACATAAAACACCTTGTATCGAATACCGCCCGGAAATATGGTTTCGACGTTGATCCAACCGCAGTGGTGCGAAATTTATCCGTTGGACAGCAGCAGCGTGTGGAGATACTAAAGGCACTTTACCGCAATTGCCGCGTACTCATCCTTGATGAACCCACTGCGGTTCTCACGCCACGTGACGCAGAAGCCCTGTTTGACACATTGCGTGCGCTGCAAAGACAAAACCTATCTGTCATAATCATCACCCACAAACTAGAAGAAGTCATGGCAATCAGCCAACGTGTGACCGTTTTGCGCCTCGGCAAAGTGGTCGGTCAAGAAACGACATCACAGACCAATCCGCAGGCGCTAGCGCGCCTGATGATGGGCCGCAGTGTAGTAAATGTCACCCGTAAGACGGTCCATCAAGCCGAACAATTGGTAGCGTTGGAAGTTAGTCATCTTACGGTAAATGACAACCGTGGTTTACCCGCCCTCCGTGACGTCTCGTTTCAGGTTCACGCGAATGAAGTCGTCGGCATCGCGGGCGTAGCAGGTAACGGTCAAAGCGAGTTGGTCGCCATACTAAGTGGGTTGATTCGACCTGCCTCAGGTGAAGTCCGTGTTAAAGGCAAACCCGCTGCCTTCGGTGATCCCCGCGCGCTTGACCACCTAAGGGTCGCGCGAATTCCTGAAGACCGCCTCAAAGGCGTAGTCGGCAATCTGACTGTTGCCGAAAATCTGGCACTCGAGCAAATTGGCAATTTCACGCAAACCGGTCACCTCAAACGCAGACAAATTGACGAGATGGCAAAATGGCTAATTGCTGATTTTCAGATAAAAGCTAAACCCGGAGATCGCGTACGTACGCTTTCTGGCGGCAATATCCAAAAAGTTATACTCGCCCGTACACTCTCGCGCGAACCGCATGTGGTCATCGCCGCACAACCGACAAGGGGACTGGATATTGGCGCAACTGAATATGTACACCAGAAGTTATTGGAACAAAAAGAACGCGGCGCGGGTGTTCTTCTCGTCTCAGAAGATCTCGATGAGACTCTGTTGCTCAGTGACCGTGTGTTAGTGATGTTTGCAGGACAGCTCGTAGGAGAGTACCGCGCTGATGAAGTTGATCTCGACCGCATTAGCCTCTTGATGGCCGGATCAACTGTCGAAACCGTGTCTAGATAATTCGTTGTAGAGGCATTGCCGTATGCTCGGTCTTAAACTTGAACGCGCGCCAGCCCCTCTTTGGCTTCGCGCATTGATGCCATTTATTGCCATCGCACTCACCTTTGCGCTGGTCAGCATCCTGATCATATTCGCGGGCGCAAACCCACTCGATGCCGTATTTGAACTACTAATTAATCCATTAACCAAAAACTCGGCACGCGGTGATATTTTGGTAATGGCAACGCCGCTTCTACTCACGGGCGCTTCGGTGGCATTTGCTTTTGCAAGCGGTTATTACAACATCGGCGCAGAAGGGCAATTATATGCTGGGGCGATAGCGGCTGCGTGGGTCGGCACATTCGTTCAGGGGCTATCACCTGTTTTTGCCATTCCACTTATGCTTCTGGCCGGATTTATCGCGGGTGCGCTATGGGCTCTGCCGTCTGCCGTGCTCAAGGTAAAGCTTGGTATTGATGAAGTTGTTACCACTCTTCTCCTGAATTCGGTTATGTTATTTCTCGTCAGCGCTTTGCTAAATGGCCCTTGGCGCGATCCGGTAACCGGATGGCCGCAGTCCCCCACAATTGCCGAAAGTGCCCAGTTTCCTATTCTTATTCCGCGTTCGCGTGTTCACCTCGGTATCATAGTTGCAGTCATTGCTGTCATTGCCCTCTGGTGGATATTTAAACGCACTCGTTTCGGCCTAGAACTGCGCGCTGCCGGGCTGGGCAAAGATGCTGCCCGTTTCATGGGCGTACCTGTTGACCGCGTGATGCTTACAGCCGCACTCATTAGCGGCGGAGTGGCAGGCCTAGCCGGCGTTTGCGAAGTGGCAGGTATACATCACTACCTAATCGAGGCTATCTCACCCGGTTACGGTTACACTGGCATCATTGTTGCTACGCTCGGTAGTCTTACTGCGCCCGGAGTCGCTTTGGCAGGCCTGTTCATCGCCCTCATCAATCGCGGTACGTTATCTGCCAATCGCGAATTGGACGTGCCGGTCTACTTAGGTGATGTTATTCAGGCAGTGCTGCTGTTGACAACGCTAGCGGTACTGTTGCTCAATCGCTATCGCATTCGGAGAGTGCGTTGATGGACTTTATCCTTACACTTTTGGGTGCAACCCTACGCATCGGTACGCCAATTCTGTATGCAGCTCTCGGCGAAACCATAGTCGAGCGCAGCGGCGTACTAAATCTCGGAATTGAAGGAACGATGCTGCTTTCAGCGTTCACCGGTTTTGTCACAGCTCAAGTGACCGGTTCGCTCATAATTGGCTTATTGGGCGCTATGCTCACTGGCATAATTCTCAGCCTCGCTATGGGGCTGCTTTCGGTCACGCTTGGTCTTAACCAACATGTTGCGGGTCTAGGTATCACGTTATTCTCAAATGGACTGGCCTTGTTCTTATTCCGCGAATTCTACAGTGGGGCAACCACACCACCATCGCTTGCTGAGAAGTTTCCACAATTATCAATCCTTACTGGTACCGCACTTGAACCCGTTTTCAGCCAATATGGACTGACATATGTCGCCTTGCTTTGTGTGCCATTCGTGTGGTGGCTGTTAAGCCGAACCACTTTCGGGCTGCGGCTGCGCGCCATTGGTGAAAACCCTGAAGCTGCCGACATGGCCGGCATCAATGTCTACCGGATGCGTTACGCCGCACTAATACTTGGAGGCATCTTCATGGGCATTGGTGGCGCGTTTCTTTCACTCGCCATCAACGGTGCTTTTACGCACGGAATCATCAATGGACGTGGCTGGGTTGCCATTGCGATCGTGATCTTCGGCAATTGGTCCGCGTTCAAAGTGCTAGGGGGTGCGCTGCTTTTCGGGGGGTTGCAAGCCCTACAATTACGTTTACAGGCCGAAGGGGTTCAACTTCCATATGAGGTATTGTTGGCACTGCCTTATGTGATGACAATAACCGTCTTGGCAGTTACCGGGCGTAACGCATCCTATCCAGCAGCCTTACTCAAACCCTATCGGCGCGAAGGCTAAACACGAATTATTTAACGTTTCACAACAGGACGTTATCAGACTCTTAACTCCTGCTGGTTTGCCAAAGCCGTAACCCTACGCGATAATTGGCGTTTCTTTAAGCATAGGCAACCACGAGTACAGCCTATCAGATACATTCTTGAATCCCCTATGTCGAGGAGAACATTTATGAAACGATTTAGCCTGCTTGGTATGCTCGGGCTGCTCTTACTGAGCGTCACCGCTGTTTATGGTCAGGATGCGGTTGAACTACGCATCACATGGTACAACGATGGCACTGAGGGTGAAGCGCTGCGGGCCGCGCTAGACAACTTTGAATCGACCAATCCCGGCATAAAGGTCATCATAGACGATATTGGTTACAGCGATCCTAACGTCTACCATTCCACTATTCAGGCGCAGGTTGAAGCAGGCAGCCCGCCCGATTTAGCGCGTGTGAACAATGTTGCCCTTTTCATTGGCAAATACCTTGACCTGACACCTTTAGTGAGCGATGTCAATTATTGGCAAACCAACTTTAGTGAAGCCATTCTCAATTCAATGCGTGCTGATGACAACGATACGGGCATCTACGGTTTCCCACTTCAGTTCACCATCACGGCTCCCTTTGTCAACCGCACATTATTTGAACAAGCTGGCGTAGAAGTCCCCAGTGACGAGAATGATGCCGCCACGTGGGATGATTGGGCAGCAGCAGCCAAACAAGTAGCCGATGCTACCGGAACATCTTATTCCATTGCCTTTGAACCACGGGGCCACCGCTTCTGGGGCTTTTCGATTTCAGAAGGCGGGGAATGGTTCGATAAGGATGGTAACTTTGCAGTGGATTCTCCCGGCTTCCGTACCGCTGCCCAAAAGCTCATCAGCTGGAATACTGAAGGATTAAGTGATCCTACCATTTGGGCAAACTTGCCCGATGGCCCTAAACTCGCACGTGATGAATTTATCAACGCACAGGCCGTATTTCTATACAGCGGTAGTTTCGCAGTAGGTGGACTAGCGACAGGCATTGGCGATACCTTTGATTGGTCAGCCGTCCCAAATCCCAGTGGACCGGGGGGCAGCACCGGCAGCCCCGGTGGTTCACTACTGGTGAGCTTTGCTGGCACACAGCATCCAAAGGAAGTTGCTAAACTCATGGATTACTTAACGCAGGAAGATGTGCTGGGTGAATTCTCAGTCAAGTCTTCCTTCCTCCCCGGTCATTTGGGTCTGGCGGCCAAGGGACTCAATTATGAGGCAAACGCTGAAGTCCTCAACCAACTTTCGGCTGAAATCCCCAAGATCAGCCCGCAAGCTTATCAATTGCAATATAGCCAATATGCCTTTACGTATAACCGTCCCATTGACACCCGCCTCAGTCAGGTCATTGTGGGCGAAATCACGCTAGATGACGCCATCAAAGCCATCCAGCAAGATGTGGATGACGCTATCAAAGCCACCCAAAGCAGTTAAGTTTGCCATGCTTAGGACGCACCGAATTGTAAGTTATTATGCGATTCACTGCGTCTTTTGTTATTACGGCAACTCATCGTAGGAAGCGTAGATGACCAGCGTACCCATCAGCAAACCAATATCGTATCCACGACGCGAACCCAACGTGTTGTCGCGCGCTTTACATTGGTTGATGCACCTCATTGATTTAGTGGTCGTTCCCATTCAACGCCGAGTCGGAATGCGGCGCATGGCATGGTTTTTCGTCCTGCCTAACTTATTGATATTCGGCATTTTCATCCTGCTTCCCATGCTGCTCAATTTCTACTATGCGTTCACTGGTAGCACAAACCTTCAACCACAGGACCGCCCGTTTGTCGGTACGGCAAACCTACAAGCCCTATTCACCTGCGAAGATTTCCTAAACCCCATCACTTGTAAGGAAGATATCTTTTGGCGCGCGGTGTGGAACACGGGCACATTTGTCGTTTTCCAGGTCGGCGGTATTGTACTGGTTTCTCTGGCAACGGCAGTCGCTCTCAATCAGCGTATTCGGGCACGTGGGTTCTTCCGCAGCATTTTCTTTTATCCAGTGCTGTTGTCGCCTGTCGTGGTTGCTCTAATCTGGAAATGGATTTTGCAGCGAGACGGTCTACTAAATGCTCTGCTTACAGTGCTCGGGGCGGATACAATTCCTTTTCTCTTGAATCCCGATTGGTCACGTTTCTGGGTAATCGTCGTCAGCATATGGGCACAAATGGGATTTTATACCCTCATCCTGTTAGCAGGGTTACAAGCAATACCCACGGACTACTATGAAGCCGCCCAGATCGACGGGGCAGACAATCGGCGGACCTTCCGTTACATAACCTTTCCGTTGCTCATGCCGACCTTGCTCGTCGTGCTGGTGCTTTCACTCATCCGAGCGGTACAAGTCTTCGATCAAGCCTTTGCACTGACCGGTGGTGGTCCCGGTACTGCAACCACTTATGTCGTGCAGTACATTTATAACACAGGTTTTACCAGTCCCAGCCGTCAAGCCGGGTTAGCGGCTGCTGCCTCTGTGGTGCTGGCGGCCGTCCTCATGCTGCTCACACTCACACAGTTACGTCTGGGTCGGCGCACAGAAGAAAATGTGTGAGCGATGCGCGTAGTCTTCGATTTCCTAACCCGCACACGGGGCAAATACCACTTTACAAGAAGTGACGTGATCACTTACTTGTATCTGTCAATGGGTACAATCATGATGGCTGGCCCGCTCATTTGGCTAGTGCTGTCTTCCTTCAAGCCGCAGCAGCAGTTGGTTCGTTTTCCCCCTAGTTTGCTCCCGTACCGGCAGGAAACAGCTATTGTATCCGGCTACGATCAAGCACTTGATCTCTACGATGTAACATTTGAAGATGGCACGACACGCCGTTTGGCGCAGGTGTCGCGAGTAGGGATTGAAGCGCGCATGGTTGACCCAACTACACCTAATGAAATCATCAAAGTCAATATCAACCAACGCCAACCAGCCGAGTCCTTGTATTTCGGGTTAGATAATTACACACGGGGCGTCACCAAATTTGACTTCTGGACCTATCTCAAGAATAGCTTAGTCGTCACGGTCGTAGCGACTATATTGACGCTGTTGGTCAACAGCATGGCGGCCTTTGGCCTCAGCAAATATCAATTTCACGGTCGCAACGCTATCCTCATCATTATCATCAGCACACTTATGGTGCCGTTATCGGTCATTCTCATACCTGTGTTTCTGGTTATCAGTCAGGTTGGGTGGACAAATAATCTACTCGGAGTGATTGTACCTGCCGCCGCGACACCAACCGGTGTATTTCTGCTGCGCCAGTACATGCTCACTATCCCAGATGAACTACTCGATTCAGCACGCATTGATGGCGCAAGTGAGTGGCGAATTTATTGGCAAATCGTCCTGCCGTTGGCTGGCCCTGCACTAGCCGTGTTAGCGATATTCTCCGTCATGTGGCGTTGGAATGACTTCCTCTGGCCGCTCATTGTCCTCAACCGCAAAGAGCTTTTCACATTGCAAGTTGGCTTGAATTCCTTCCAAGGCGAGTTCAACACTCAATGGGATATGGTACTGGCAATGACAGTGCTAACAGTTCTACCGGTTACCGTTGTCTTCGCCTTCCTCCAGAAGTACATCACGACAGGCATCGCTACCACAGGCATGAAATAGCACGCTATAATCCAAACCACACACAAGGAGAGTCTCATGGCACATGCAGTTGTTGTAGTCGGCTGCGGCGTTATCGGTTTGACATCCGCAATACGGTTGCAAGAAAGTGGCGTTGATGTGCAAATCATCACGCGCGACTTGCCGCCCAAGCTCACTTCAGCAGCGGCCGGTGCCTATTGGTATGGAGGGGAACTGGCTCAACATCCTGACCGACATCGTTGGTCATTCGCCTCGCTCGAAGAATATATGCGACTGGCACAGGGCGATTACTGCGGCGTTTCGTTGTTCACTATGTTAGAGGTGTTTCCATATACGGTAGCTGACCCGTGGTTCAAAGACCAAATCACATCATTCCGTCGCGCTGAACCCAACGAACTACCGCCGGAATTTCGCGATGGTTACTGGATGGAGATTCCCATCGTTGAAACGCCACTCTATTTAGCCTATCTCGTCAAACGCTTCACAGATGGAGGGGGCCACATCGAACAGCGTGCCATTAATGAATTGGCTGATTTGGCTGATGACTATCCATTGATTGTGAACTGTACGGGCGTTTATGCACGCCACGTTGCCAATGACCCATCCGTCATTCCTCTACGCGGTCAAACAGTCAAAGTGGATGCCCCGCATATTCATAATGCTTACATGGACGACTCCACTTTTACTTATATCCTGCCGCGCCGTGATGGTTGTGTTCTAGGTGGTGTTTCTCAGCCCAACAACTGGAGTCTGGATGTCAGTATTGAAGACCGTAATCACATTTTGCAGCTTTGCACGAAAATTGACCCCAGTCTTAACACTGCTGCTATTATTGGGGAAACGGTTGGTCTGCGCCCGGGACGGCATGCAGTCCGTTTGGAGTATGAAACAGTCCAGCATGCCACAGTGATCCATAACTATGGACATGGTGGCTTAGGCTTCACGCTTTCATGGGGCTGCGCGGCAGACGTAGTCAAGCTTGCGCATGAAGCAACAAATCAATGAGCGAGTGTGATCGGCTGCCCGCACTCTGCTGACTCATACGCTGCCACCACAATTTCAACTGCCTTCAGTCCATCCTCACCTGTAATTGCGGGTGTGCGACGTTCATCTACGGCTGCAATAAATTCCAGTACCATTCCCCTATCGGCATTTGACCCCCAGTAAGCCCAGTGGGGTCGTCCAGCCTTGTGGCTGTAAACGCTCATCACCTGCTTGAAGGCATCCATCGTTGCCAGCCCTTTTTCACCAACAAGCTCGAGCTTAAGGCCGCCCCAAGTTGGATAGTACGCAGGCTTACTCCAACTACAGTCAATGCTGGCGAACGTTCCGTTGGCAAAAGTCAGCATGACCAGCGCACCTGTCTCTACTTTCACTCGATTTCCGTGCAATATCTGGTTGCTAGTTGCAAATACTTCTGTCACTTCTGCTTGTAGATACCAACGCAATAAATCAGCCAAATGCACGATATGATCTGCCATAGCGCCACCACCAGCCAATACCTTGTCTACAAACCAGTCACGTTTCAGGAATGGCAAATTCTCTGCCTGATGCGCTTCTGGCAGTGAGCCCTGATTGGTGGCATTGCAACCATAAATTGTTCCCAAGCCCCCTTTGTCAACCAGCTTCTTGATTTCAATCGCCGGAGAACCAAAGCGCATCGGGAAAGCAGTCATAAGCTGCACCCGTGCCCGTTTGCATACATCCACAATGGCACGCGCATCTTCAATAGTTGTCGCCAGTGGCTTCTCACATAATACATGAGCGCCAGCCTCCGCTGCCATTTGCACCAGTGGCAAATGCCGTGCGTTTTCAGAACACACAATTATCGCATCAGGCTTTTCTGCCAAAAGCGCCGCATAGGATTCAAAAAGCTGTACGCCAAACATCGAAGCAAAATGCTGACCACGTTCGCGGTTTTCATCAGCAATCCCAATCACCTCAACCGAAGAAATAGTCTGTAGCACCGCCAGATAACTTTCGGCATGCAGATGAGCGAAGCTCAAAATTCCGATACGCATCAGCCCACCTCCGCCACATTAACGGATCGTCCACTAGCTGCCGATTTCACGGCTGCTAATGCAATTCGCAAAGCTGCCAAACCATCGTATGCCGTTACCCGTGGCACTGTACCATTCTCAATAACGTCGTAAAAATGCTTGATTTCAGTTGTATAAGGATCTTCGGCCAGTGGACTCGACGGCATGGGGGCAACGTGTGCATCCCCCTCGTCTTTCCGGTAAATTGCCAGCGGCACAGAACTTCCCGCCGGGTGTTCGATCAATCCGGCATCCCCGGCGATTTCTAGTGCCGTGCGGAACATACCCTTGGGGTAAGCCCAGCCTCCTTCAATATTGCTAATTGTCCCACTCGTGTGGCGCAAGATAGCAATTCCGTAATCTTCGACCTTCTGAGGATTATGTCCCCGCACATGACGCACATAAACACTTTCTACATCCCCTGCTACCCAACGGGCATAATCAAAATCGTGAATCATCAAGTCGAGCAGCATGCCACCTGACCGCACCGGATCAGACAACCAATTGTCGGTTGCCCATGTGGGCAGCGAGCTGCAACGGGTCAAGCGAATGACAGCCACTTGCCCGATGTCTCCTCTCTCAACCACTGCTTTTGCGAGCGCATATTCTGGAAAGAAGCGCACTACATGTGCCACCAACAACTGAACATTTGCCTCTTCACATGCCGCGATCATTGCCCGTGCCTGTTCCATTGTCCGTGCTAACGGCTTTTCACATACCACATGTTTGCCCGCAGCAGCGGCCTGTAAGGCAATATCATGATGCAAATGCGTCGGTGTACAAACATCCACCACGTCTACATCATTGAGCAGCGCAGGTAGCGACTCATAAACTCCTACCTGATGTTGATTTGCAAGACGTTTTGCCCCATCTGTATCAATCGAATACACACCTGCTAAATGTGCTGAAGTTCGACGCCAAGCATCTGCATGGGTCGCCCCCATAAGGCCGCTGCCTACTAAACCAACTCGGAGCATAGTCTTATCCTTATTCTCGTGCTCTTATTTCACTGCTCCAGAAGTCAACCCCTGAATCAACTGGCGTGAAAAGATAATGTACAGAATTACTACGGGAATTGCAGCCAATGTGAGCGATGCCAACACCGCATTCCAATCGTTCACGTATTGCCCAAGAAATGCCTGTGCGCCTAACGTCACGGTCTTATATTGCTCTTGAGACGCAATAATTAGCGGGAACCACAGATCGTTCCAGATTGGAATCATGTTGAATACCAATACCGTACCTATAGCTGGTCGGATAAGTGGCAGAATCATCCAATAGATACGGTATTCACTTGCCCCATCCACTCGTGCAGCGTCCTTCAGGTCGCGGGGAATTTGGCGCATAAATTGAGAGATGACAAATACTGCCAGCGGCAATCCCATAGCCGTATAAATGAGCACGAGACCAATCAAGGGTGTATCAATGAGGCGGCTATTTACCATTAAGCGCAAGATACTGACTGTCCCTAATCGAATCGGAATCATGATACCAACCGCCAGGTACAGTCCCATGAAAGCGTTGCCACGAAACCGATATTCAGCCAAGGCATGAGCCGCCATCGTACCCGCTATAAAGATCAAGATCAGTGCGCCAACTGTGACGAGCAAGCTATTTAAGAAATAATTTGGAAACTGCGCCCGTTGAAATACCGTTTCATATCCCACAGGATTGAAATTGGAAGCATCCGGCAGAGCGTAGGGAGTCCTAAAGATCGCTTTACGGTCTTTAACGGAATTTATGACGATTAGCACAATTGGGAACAGTGCGAGAGCAGTATACAGCAACAGTACACCGTGCGCCGATAACATTTGCAACCATGAAGCAGGTCGAAGATTTCTTGTGTGTAACATCAACACCCCCTAAAATTCGATCTGCAATAATCGGCGTTGATAACCAAACAAATAAATCAAGACGCCGATTAGAATAATGATGAACATTACCCCTGCTACAGTAGCCCCCATACTCGGGTTGCCTTGCTGTAGTTGAAAACCAAAAAACGTCCGGTAAAACAGTGTTCCCAAAAGATCAGTCGAATAATCAGGTCCAGCCAGCGCCGTCTGCGTCGTATATATCAGATCGAATGCGTTAAAATTACCCACGAAAGTAAGGACAGCAACGATACCAACGGTCGGCAAAATCAGCGGTAATTTAATGCCCCAGAATACATTAATCGCGTTCGCACCATCTACCCGTGCCGCCTCAACCAATTCATCAGGGATACTTATCAGCGCGGCCAAAAATAACATCATCGGCACGCCGACCCATTGCCACACCGACACCAATGACAACACAACCAATGCGGTCTCCGACTGACCGAGAAGCGGCTGGGGGGTAAGTCCAAATGGCTTGAGAAGTTCTTTGCCCCACAATGGACTCAAAATGAGCCGCCATATAAACCCGATCAACGTTACGGAAAGCACCGTCGGTGTGAAGATAAGCGTTCGATATACAGAACGTCCCCTGATAAAGCGTGAACTGAGCAGTGTGGCAAGCAATAATCCAAGCGGATTTTGCACAAACATGTGAATCGCAAAAAACACAAAGTTGTTTTTGATCGCTCCCCACAATCGAGGAGACAACAATTCATCGGTCAACAGTTTCTGATAATTCTGCAAACCCACAAATGTCTCAACATTTTGATTAGTGGCAGGGTCAATTGCTTGGCTGTACAAACTTAACCGCAACGAATCAATCAGGGGATAAATCATAAATACTGTATAAATGATTACGGCCGGGGCCAAAAATACCACAATATGGAAAGGGAAAGATTTCTTTTTATTATTGGGCATTATTTATTACATCAACTAATTGCTATTTATTAATTGTCTGTAGTTTACCGTACAAATGTGATTGCACCACAAAACGGTAGGGGCGTGTTATACGCCCCTAAACATCACATCAATTTGAATTTTACAGTCACAATTACTTCATCTGCGGTTCATACCACTTCTCAAGACCGCTCTGAATTACGTCCGCAGCTTCCTGCGCTGTATAGTCGCCATTCAGCAATTTGGCGCTGACTGCCCACAGTTCAAGTTCATTGTTCGGTTCGCCACGAGAAAGAATTTGATATGCCGAGCGAATAGTGGACTTACACTCGCTGCGCCAGCTAATAAATTCCTGAGCAAGTGGATCTTCCAACTGGACTTCTACGTTCGCCAGCGGGAAGAAACCGGGAAGTGCGTTGGCATACAGAGTGGCAAATTCCGAGGTCGCCATCCATGCCAAGAATGTCTTGGCTGCTTCTGCATTCGGGCTGGCAGCATTCATACCCATTGCGATGTCCGTATGATCGCTGATATAGCAGTCGGTTGCACCATCCGGCACCGGGGGTTTGAAAGCGCCCATCTTGAAATCAGCTTGGGTATTAAATGTTGTGATGTCCCATGAACCGGCGGGGTAAATAGCACCCTGACCCAACGCGAACATATTTTGTGAATCGGGATATTTCTGTGCTTCGTAACCGGCGGGGAGATAATCCTTCCACTTTGCCAGTTCTTCCCATGCCTGTAAGAAGCCGCCCTCATTATATTTGGCAGTTCCAGCAATCAAGCCCAAGCGACCTTCCTCACCCTTCCAGTAGTTCGGACCGATGTTCTGGAAACCCATCGTTGCGGATTCCCATTGATCAGCGGTGCCCATCACCAGCGGGGCGTATTGACCATCGTCCTTGATGGCTTGTAGAACTGCCATAAATTCAGACTCAGTCGTCGGAACTTGTAAACCTAGTTCATCAAAAATATCGGCATTGTAGATGAAACCATGAATTACCGAGGCCATTGGCACGCAAAACACATCTGAACCATCGTCAGTGATCCACGCACTCTTGGCAACATCGCCGAAGTTTTCCATACCCGGCAGGTCATTGAGGGAAGCCAGATTCCCTTCTTGGAACAATGCCAGTGAACGGTCAAAGGGACGGCAAGTAATCAGGTCACCGGCAGTACCACCTTCCAACTTAGCGTTGAGAGCTGCATCATATTCGGTGGGGGCGGTTGGGGCAAATACAACTTTGATGCCCGGGTTAGCGGCTTCGAAGGCGGGGATGATTTCGTCCGACCAGATAGTCAGGTCATCATTACGCCAGCTTTCAATTGTCAGAGTAACATCCTGCGCATGGACAATATTGACGGCCAGTAAAAGCAGTAGACAAACTAGTAAAACTTTCTTCATCGCATTGCTCCTCAATTATCTACTTAACTTCTGCAAAATATGATAAGCACAAGTACATTATCGGTTGTTTTGCATACCCCTTTCATAATGTATTGACCCAAGGTTTGCTATTTTATCTCAACTCAGGCGTTCTCGCGCGAACATTATAGCCACTTTAACATATCGAAAGAATTTGAACCATTTTGCCGATTTGCAAGTACAACCCATAGATATGGGCATATTGAACATCTACAACAATTGCGCGCTGTTTATTATGCACAACTCTCTTGCTTATTAAGACTTCATATGTTAATTTAAGCTCGCAAACCAGATAGGGTTGTCAAGCAGGCATGCCTGCTTCATTTTAGATATTTGTGGAGGGATAATTTAATGAACAAGTTTGTACGCGTTGTCGGACTTGCGCTGTTGGTGGTCGCCCTGACCGCTGTCGGCCTCGTCCACGCTCAGGATGTCAAAGTCCTGAACAGCAGTTTGCATATGGTCGGTGGTGATCTTGAAACGATTGACCCGGGTCTTTCTGAAGCCAGTTCATCAATTGAAGTTGTTAATCAAATATTTGTTGGTTTGACAAACCAGAACGTCCTGACGGCTGAACCCGGTTTGGGTTTAGCAACCGGATACGACGTATCAGAAGACGGCAAGACGTTTACTTTCAAGCTAATGGACAATGTGCCGTGGGTTCGCTACAACGCTGACTCTGGCGCCGTTGAGGAAATTAAAGACGATGCTGGCAATGTCCGTATGGTGACGGCCCAAGATGTTGTTTATGGTATTCTTCGTGCCCTAAACCCGGAAACCGCATCTCCTTACTCATACATATTGTTACCGTATGTCGTTGGCGCAGCCGAATACAATGCTGGTACTGGTTCTGCAGACGATGTTATGGTCAAAGCAACGGATGACAACACGGTTGAAATCACCTCACCTGATGCTTTTTCCTTTGCCCCCAGCATTTATGGTCTGTGGGTAGCCCGTGCAGTACCATCGTGGGCAATTGATGAAGCAGGCGATGCCTGGACCGAACCCGAAAACATTGCTTCGAATGGCCCATTCGCTCTCAAGGAATGGAACCATGACGAAAGCATTGTACTGATTAAGAATCCCTACTGGCCCGGCAGCGCAGATATACCGCAGCCTAAGCTCGACGAAGTCGTCCTGCGCTTCCTTGATCCGGCCCAAGCGTTCGCAGAATATCAGGCCGGTAATCTTGATGCAGCCGATGTACCGCTTGAATCGTTGGAACAGGTCAAGAGTGATCCGGTGTTGAGCACTGAATACAATACCGGAAGCAACCCTTGCACCTATTACATCGGATTTGACAACACCACCGCGCCGTCGGACAACGTCCACCTGCGCCGTGCCCTGTCCTTCGCCATTGATCGTCAGTCAATTGTTGACAACGTCACCAAAGGTGGTCAAATTCCGGCTCAGTGGTTTGCCCGCCCCGGTCTGACGGCTGCCCCCACACTGGAACAGTATCCTGACCTCGGCGTGAAATATGACACCGAATTGGCAAAGGCTGAATTGGAATTGGCGAAGGCCGACATGGGTGGCGAAATCCCGCAGTTGACCTTCACCTATAACGACAACGCCGGCCACGCAGCTATCGCTCAGGCCATTCAGCAAATGTGGAAAGATACACTGGGACTGGATGTTCAGCTGAGCGCTGTTGAGTCCACCGGCTATTTCAGCAAGTTGAGCGAAGATGCACCCATGATCTACCGTGCAGGCTGGTGCCAGGACTACTCTGATGCCAGTAACTTCGACGACGTATTTGAATCGACATCGTCGCAGAATGATCCTGGTTATAACAATCCTGAATTCGACAAGTTGATCCAAGAAGCCCGTCTTGAAACAGACGTTGCCAAGCGTACTGAATTGTATGCACAGGCCGAACAAATTTTTAGTGCGGATGATGCAGGTATTGCTCCCATCTACTGGTATACCCGTAACTATCTGGTCAAGCCCAATGTTGAGCAGGCCAAGTCGGTTACCGGTAACGAAGCCTACTTCCTGTGGGACAAGAGCTAAGCAGTCTTTCTGAATAAGACAATAAAGGGGCAAGAAGTATCTTGCCCCTTTATCCGTAATGAAGAATTACGTTCAAGTTGGTACGTTTATCGCTAGCAGGTGTGATTTATGGCAAAATATATCGCTCGTCGTTTATTATGGATGCTGGTAGTTCTATTTATTATTTCAATCGTCACATTTGTTTTGATGCGTTCTGTACCCGGCGGCCCGTTTTCACGTGAAAAGCCCCTTCCAGCAGCCACGCTCGCCATTCTCAACGAAAAATATAATCTTGATGCTACGTTATTAGAACAATACATGTCATATGTCGGTGATATTGCTCTTCCAACAATCAAAGAAAATAAAAAGAAATTTAATACCGCCGAAGACTATTTGATCACAATACCCCTGCCTGCAATGTTTGGAGAAAACCAGGCTCTCAAGTGGATCAATTTTGGCCCTACATATAAGTCCCGCAGCCGGTCAGTGAATGATATATTCCGTGAAAATCTACCCATATCATTTCAGCTTGGTGTGGCGGCACTTGTCATTGCAATGGCATTGGGTATGCCGTTAGGTGTCCTCAGCGCACTTAAACGCAACAGTTTTTATGATTATCTGGGCATGGGGACTGCGCTACTGGGCGTTTCTGTACCAGTTATTATCACCGCTCCACTCCTCCAATATTTCTTTGGGGTACAGCTCAAAATACTTCCTGTCACGGGTTGGGGCAATATTCAAAACATGATTTTGCCATCGTTGGCATTGGGGTTTGTCAATTCAGCAATTATCGCTCGCTTGACCCGTGCCAGCTTGCTGCAAGTTCTTGGCGAGGATTATATCCGCACCGCCCGTGCCAAAGGATTGCCAGAGCGTGTGGTTATCGTACTTCACGCCCTGAAAAATAGCCTCATTCCGGTTATCACGATTTTGGGCCCGTTGTTCGCGGCGTTGGTTACCGGTACTTTTGTAGTGGAAACCATCTTCGGTATTCCGGGACTGGGTCGCTATTTTGTGACTAGTATTACCGGGCGCGACTACCCGGTCATCATGGGCACTATTCTTTTGTATGCGTTTATGCTGGTCGTCATGAACTTAGTGGTAGACATCGCCTATGCGTGGCTTGACCCACGTATTCGCTTTGATTAATTAGGGGTAACTAATGGCAGCAGTACAACAAACCGCATCTGGGAACATTGCCAACATCAAAGAACTCCAAAAAGGTGAGAGCCTTTGGATGGAGTCGTGGCGTCGCCTGCGCCGTAACCGCGCTGCTGTAATTGGCGGGGTTATCATTCTGCTGAATATCTTTATGGCGTTGTTCGCGGCACAGCTCGCCCCCTACCCCTATGATCGCCAGACACTGGCAGATAACGGCGCTGTACCCCGTTGGGTCACGCAGATTTTCCCCAGCATGATTCCAAAAGATGATGGTGGCTATGTCAACATCAGCGACAAATATATGCTGGGAGCAGACGCACTAGGACGCGATCTGTGGAGTCGTATTATTCACGGCGCGCAGGTGTCTCTACTGGTAGCATTTGTCGGGCCCACCGTAAGTATTCTAGTTGGTTTATTAGTTGGATTACTTGCGGGCTACTTTGGCGGGGTGGCAGATAATCTACTGATGCGTTTGGTCGATATTATGTACGCGTTCCCCACCTTATTACTCATTATTTTGTTGATGACTTTTTTCCGTACCAGTTTTTCGAACCCCGAACCCGGTACGTTTACCTACACACTCGGTCAACTTGACCAAGCAACGGGCGGCGTGCTGTTAATCTTCATCGGCATTGGCCTCACCTCATGGATGCAAATGGCACGGCTGGTACGCGGGCAGGTCTTGTCTATCCGCGAACAGGAATACATTCAGGCCGCCCATGCCATCGGCGCCAATACACCAAAGATCATGTTCGGGCACATTCTGCCCAATATCCTCGGCCCGCTGATCGTAGCGGAAACTCTGACGATCCCCACCTACATTTCCTATGAGGCGTTCCTCAGTTTCATTGGTCTGGGGGTTAATGCTCCGCGACCCAGTTGGGGCGGGATGATCGCGGAAGGAGCGCGCGGTATCACCAGTTATCCGAATCAGGCCATCTTCCCGGCTGTTGCCCTGTTCCTCATCATGTTCGCCTTCAACTTCCTCGGAGACGGGTTACGGGATGCGCTCGACCCACGGATGCGCGGCCGGGACTAACAACAGAACCCCTATTTTCAGTACAATCAAAAGCGGCCTGCGGGTCGCTTTTTCATGGGAGGATTTGATGCAAACAATCACTATCGGCGCGAGTGCAAAGCGCGAAATCGTTGTCACCAACAAAATGAGCGCCATTGAAGTGGGCAGTGGCGATGTGCTGGTTTTTGCGACGCCCATCATGATTGCCTACATGGAGGCTACTTCGGTAGATGCCATCAAAGATCAACTGGACAGCAGCGAAACCAGCGTCGGCACACTCGTTAATATCCGCCATCTGGCAGCGACAGGACTTGGAAAGACAGTTCGAATTCGGGCGGAGGTTACGGCAGTTGAAGGGCGACAAGTCAGTTTAACCGTTCAGGCGTGGGTAGGTGAGCAACTGATCGGCGATGGTACACATACGCGGGTGGTAGTTGATAAAGAACGGTTCATGCAGCGTGTAGAGGCGCAAAATTGAGCTTGCAGTCCCTCTTTAGGCGGCTGCGCCCAAACGGCAAACGACGGGTAGCTGTCATCGGCCTCGACTGCGCCGCGCCGGAGCTATTGTTTGAACACTGGGCGGATGAACTGCCCAACCTTAAGATGCTGCGCCAGCGCGGCCTTTACGGCAAACTAGAGAGTGTCATCCCGGCGATCACCGTTCCGGCGTGGTCGTGCATGGTATCCGGCAAAGACCCCGGCACACTGGGTGTCTATGGTTTCCGCAACCGCAAAGACCACAGTTATAACGGGCTTTCGGTAGCCAATTCCAGCGCAATCCACGAAGCACGCTTGTGGGACATTCTTTCGAAGCATGAAAAACAGAGCATCATACTCGGCGTGCCGGGAACCTACCCTCCTACGGCCATTAAGGGCGACATGGTAAGTTGTTTTCTTACTCCCTCAACTGAGGGCGAGTACACCTACCCGACTTCACTGAAACATAATATTGAGGGCTGGGTGGATGGCTACCAAACTGATGTCAAAGGTTTTCGTACAGACGACAAGGGTGGCTGCTCGAACAGATCAACGACATGACGCGCAAACGGTTTGAAGTAGCGCGGCGTCTTTTGGATAACCGTGATTGGGACTTCTTCATGATGGTGGAGATCGGCGTAGATCGCATCCATCACGGTTTGTGGAGCGATATGGACAGCAGCCACCGCAAGCATAATCCCAACTCCCCCTACAAGGACGCTATCCGACAGTATTATCACCTGATTGACCGCGAAATCGGCACACTGATGCAGCGTTTTGACGAGAACACGGTGGTGCTGGTGGTTTCTGACCACGGCGCACGCAAAATGGACGGTGGTATTTGCATCAATGAGTGGTTGGTACGCGAGGGTTATCTGGTGTTGGAAGAACCGCCTGATACAACAAAGGGAGCAGTCCGGTTTGAAGACCTCAAGGTGGACTGGAGCAAAACACGCGCATGGGGTGACGGTGGCTATTATGGGCGCTTGTTCATCAACTTGAAGGGGCGCGAACCACAGGGCGTTGTGGAAGCGGCCGATTTTGAACGTTTACGGGCGGAACTAATGAGCAGACTAGAAGGGTTGGGGGATGAAAACGGACAGTCAATTGGAACACGATGTTTCACTCCTGAAGCGGTTTATCACAAGATCAAAGGGGTTGTGCCGGATGTGCTGGTGTATTTCGGTGATCTGGCGTGGCGTTCGATTGGCACGGTAGGGTGGAACGCCATTCATGTTTTTGAGAATGATACCGGCCCGGATGATGCCAACCATGCCCAGCACGGGGTGTTCATCTATCATGATCCCAAGCGCGATTTGGGCGGGCGGAAGTTGGACGGATTACATCTGATGCAAATTGCACCAACCGTGCTCCGGTTATTCGGGCTGCCTGTGCCGGACGATATGCAAAGGCCAGCAATTGAAGCGGTAATCGGGGGTCAATAATCAAAGTCGCTTACTGCGTTTGCGTCCGAGCAACATCAACCTTGATTGGCAGCGGCAGCAGAGGGGTCTGCTGCCGCTGATTTTGAGCCTGAGATCGGCGGCAGTGGGGTGTGAGAACTTGAGGTGTGTTCATTCTATTACGCATGATGGATGCAAAGTAAGTGACGGGTGAAGGCCCTGAACACGGACGCCAAAAATGGCGTCCCTACAAAATTTCTTCATTTTGTACGCAATTGAAAGTTTATCACGTACGATGTGACCACCAGCTTATGCATAATAGAACAAAAGTCCTTATTTGTCAAGTGTAAACTGTTCGAATTTTCTAGCCTTAGCCCATGTCGCTGAATGGGGACTATTAGTATTTTGGGATAACTCTCCAACGGACGGCAAAATGCCGTCCTTACGGCACATATATAGAACCGCCTTGATTGCAAAGTTGTATCTGTTTACCCCCTCACCCCAACCCCTCTCCCCCGATTTCAAGGGAGAGGGGCTAAAATAGCCCACAAGAATGTTCCGTTTTCGCATTCAGAATGCGGTCGGGAACTGTCAGGTCAGTAAAGGCAAAACCGCAGACTAGCAATCACGGGAGAACTGTATCCAACTTTCATACAAATCCGCGTCATTTCAAAGGCAGGGTGAACTCCGTTTGACGGTTTGTCACCCCATGCCCCACCTGCTACACTCTACCCACAATAATCAATTACATCATTCATGACAAAGGACCTTCACGATATGAGCAAATATTTCATTGGTGTTGATTGCAGTACCACCGCTTCGAAAGCATTGGTGATTGACGAACAGGGCAACGTCATCACGGTAAAGGGCAACCCACATGAACTGTCTACACCACGCCCACTGTGGTCGGAACAAGACCCGGAAAATTGGTGGCAGGCGGCCAGCAAGTCGCTGAGGGAAGCGGTGGCTGAAGTGGGCGCGGATAACGTTGCGGCGGTGGGTCTGACGGGGCAAATGCACGGCCTGACTTCACTCGACAAAAATGGCAAACCGGTGCGCCCAGCTATCTTGTGGAACGACCAGCGAAGCATCGCGCAGTGCGCCGAAGTGACTGAAAAAATTGGCGCGAAACGGCTGTACCAATTGATCGGCAGCATCCTGCTGGCAGGGTTTACCGCCCCCAAAATCCTGTGGGTGCATCAGAATGAACCGGATGTCTATAAGCAGATTGCCCATGTGCTGCTGCCGAAAGATTACATCCGTTATCGCTTGAGCGGGGCGTTCGTGGCGGACGTGGCGGATGGTTCGGGTTTCGGATTGATGGACATCGGCAAGCGCACGTGGTCAGAGGAGATGCTGGAAGCCTTCAATGTGCCACGCGAATGGCTGCCAGAGTTGTGCGAATCGCCGGATGTTTCGGCACACGTCAGCGAAGAAGGGGCAGCCGCTACGGGCTTGAAGGTCGGCACGCCCATTGTGGGTGGCGCTGGTGACCAACCGGCCAGCGGAGTCGGCAATGGCATCGTCTCTATGAATCAAGCCAGCTTGACAGTGGGTACATCGGGCGTGGCTTACGCTGCCAACAGCCAATACGCGCCCGAACCGGACGGACGGCTGCACACGTTCTGCGGGCCGATACCTAATACATGGTTCCACATGGGGGTCATGTTGAGCGCAGCGGGCGGTCTGCGCTGGCTGCACGACGAGCTGGCTCCCGGCATGAGCTACGACGAACTCAACCGGCACGCCGAATCCGTGCCGCGCGGCGCACAAGGTTTGCTGTTCGCGCCGTATCTGACGGGCGAGCGCAACCCACACCCCGACCCGTTCGCACGAGGGGCGTTTGTGGGCTTCACGCTACGTCACGGCCTGCCGCACATGATCCGCTCGACGATGGAAGGCGTGGCCTTCGGGATGCGTGACCAACTGGAACTGCTGCGTTCACTGGGCGTCAATCCGGCAGAAGCAGTGGTGGCAGGCGGTCTGGTAAACAGCCCGGTGTGGAAGCAACTCACAACAGACATCATGGGCATTCCGCTGTACACGGTCAATACCGGCGAAAGCAGCGCATTTGGCGCAGCGATTTTAGCGGCGGTGGGTGCGGGCGCATACGCGGATGTGCCAACCGCCTGTGCCGCGATGGTACGACGTGAAGAAACTATCCAGCCCGACGCAGCGGCAGCAGCCGATTACGAACGGCTGTATCCGGCCTTCCGCGGTTTGTATCCGGCGCTTAAGGACACCTATGCCGCGCTGGCGCAGTTTGAGGGGTAAATAAGGACAATGCTGAAGACGCTGTCCGGATACGCGTTGGTACTTGTGGGAACATGGCTACTATTTGCCATTGCCGCCATGCGTTTCGGCCAAAT
The DNA here is from genome assembly GCA_041390885.1 of Anaerolineae bacterium. Classification (GTDB taxonomy): domain Bacteria; phylum Chloroflexota; class Anaerolineae; order Aggregatilineales; family Phototrophicaceae; genus CFX2. The sequence goes on from JAWKPB010000025.1 coordinate 192,003, forward strand.
GTACACGCTTCCCGATGACAGCCGCGTCACTGAACTGGCGTGGTGTGACGACCAGCCATGCATATTGGGTGTAAGCCCCGGAAAAACGATGTGGCGAGATGCACAAACCCAACTCGCGTCTTATTCGGACAGTGAGATACAGGACAAGAGCATCATTGTTCAACTGCAACCCGACGCCGAAGCCGCCATGTACCGCAGCATCAACGGCGCGGCGGTCGGGCCTGTTTACATGATGTTTGAACAGCCAATGTCATTGGGGTGGATACTGGAGCTTTTCGGCAAGCCGTGCGGGATCAGCTTTTACACACGGGCAGAAATGGCCACACTGCGCTACCCGTTCATGCTGGCCAATTTGCAGCTTGCACCCGACCAGCAGCATATCTCGATTGATCTTCCGGTCAGAACATTGCACTTCAGAGACGTCAGCTATCAATCTGAGGTGCAGCCCGACCTGTGTTACGACAACATCACCGACGGTGCACGGAATCTACAGTGGAGCGGATTCGCACCACTGTGGCATTATGTTTCGCCGATGATGCGGTAATAACTTATACGAGTTTGTCCGCAGCCAGCACAGCCTGCGCGGTCACCGCATCAGTCGCCAGGGCCTTGATATAACCACCGCGCAGCGCGCCGAGTATGGAATGGGTTTTGGGCAAGCCGCAGGCCACAGCGATGACATGTGGGATTCGCTTGACGTCATCCAGGCTAACCGCAACCACTCGCTCGTTAATATCGAAATCGGCGCCACCACTAATGCTGAAGTGTTTGCCGGCCGTTTCCCCGACAGCACCCTGTGCACGCAATTCCGCTAACTGAGGAGGCGTCAGATGTCCGGCGCGTAAAAAGCTAGACGCTTCTGGCTCGGTCGTGCCGATGCCCAATAAGGCGGCCTGCGCTTTGCGCGCCCGCTCGATGGTATGACGAATAGTGGCCTGCTCCATGAAGGTATCGCGGGTAGCGCGGCTGTCCACGAACAGCGGGGCGTGCATGTAAAAATACTGCCCACCTAGCTTACTCGCGAGCCGCCGTGCTAGATCAGGACCATCAATTTCTGAAACCACATTGCCTACGCTGCCCAACATCTGCACCACTTCGATATGCAGAACAGGATGGATGGCGAGTGCGTTGACCGCAGCCGCCACACCCGTTCCCCATGCGATTCCCAATACCATGTTTGGGCGCAGGTTGTCTTCCAGATACCACGCAGCCAACTGCCCGGCGGCGGCCAGTCGTTCGTTATAGTCCAGATTCGGCTGGTCAACGATCATGGCCTGAATGAGGCCAAAATGTTCTTGAAATTCGTGCTCAAGGGCCGGAGCGGTGGGAATACGTTTGTGGATTCGGATTTCAACCAAGCCTTTTTGCTTGGCTTCCTTCAGCAAACGGGAAACATTGGAGCGCGTTTTCTGAAGCATATCAGCAATTTGCTGCTGACTGTAGTCGTGCTCGTAATAGAGTGAGGCAATCCGTGTGAGCAGATCTTCGCGGTCTTCGGAATACATCGCACCCCGATTCGTGTGGCATATTCAATAAAATACTTTACGCAATAACGCTACATTCTACTCTTAATTCTTCGTAGGCCAAATTCAAATGGTCATGAATAGGGTCTTATGCCCATGTGTGCTGCTAGCCCATTACCGTGTTAGCCTTTGTCAGAACCAGCTAAATGCTGGCGATAGCGTTCGTCCACGGCATTCATTTTGTCGACTTTGGGAGCGGAACGACCACCGGCAAATTCCGACTCCAACCAGACATCAATGATGGCCTTGGCCAGTTCCGACCCGATGACACGCGCCCCCATCGTAATGACCTGTGCATCATTGCTTTTGCGCGCCCGTTCGGCGGAATAGGTGTCATGGCACAGGGCAGCGCGCACGCCGGGTACTTTGTTAGCGGTGATGCTCATGCCAATACCCGTGCCGCACACCAGAATCCCACGCTCACAGTCGCCGGAGGCCACTGCTTCAGAGGCTTCCACGGCAATATCGGGATAGTCCACCGGGTCCGTGCTGTGAACGCCGAAATCAGATACTTCAATTCCTTTGGATGCCAAGTGTGCACGCAGGACATCCATGAGCGGAAGCCCCGCTTCGTCACAGCCGAGTGCAATACGCATAGTTGGTTAATCCTCCTGTTGGTGATATGTGAGTTCAGTCAGGCGATCAATGTACCCTTGCAGCGCCGGGAACAAACCGACATACACATCGTTGTACAAACGGTCATAAATCTTATGGGTTTTTTCCGACGGTTCAAAGCTGCGCTCGGTGGCAGTCATGGCGGCAGCGGCATCCCGCACGCTGCCATACCAACCCGCAGCAGCAGCAGCCAAGATGCCCGCGCCGAGGTTGGTCGCTTCCGTCGTACTGGCACGGGATACTTTAGTAGCGGTGACATCGGCCACAATTTGACACCAGAGGGCGCTGCGCGACCCGCCCCCCATCAGGATAAATTCATCCAGCGGGTGGCCTGTAGCTTTGGCTACGCCATCCATCGCCAGCCTGTGTTCGTAAGCGATGCCTTCCAGAATGGCACGGTAGAAGTGTTCACGACGATGCGCGCCCGTCCAGCCAACGGTGATGCCTGTGGCACCCGGGTCCCAGTAAGGCGGCATGACGCCATTCCAGTAGGGCACGAGCATAAGTCCGAGTGAGCCGGGGGGCAGTTTGCTGGCGGCAACTTCGAGGAGTTCCTCTGGCGAGAGGGGCAGCTTGAGATTGCCCACATCGGGCCCGAATTGTTCAACGAACCAACTGACGGTAAATGTGCCGCCGCCCAGCACTTCTTCAGCCACAAATGCACCTGCCAGCGGCGAACACAGGGTGCGGAAATATTTGCTGGCGACATAATTTTCGGCATGTGCGCCGGACACCATGGCTGTACCAAGATTGAGATAAGCTTTGCCGGGTGCAGTGATGTTCGCGCCCAGCCCGGCGCTCTGGCCGTCGCCAGCGCCACCGATGATAGGCGTCCCAACCGTTAAGCCCGTAGCTTTAGCAGCCGCCTCACTCACTTCGGCCACGACCGAACCGGGGGGCATAATGGGCACAAATTGTTCGGGGTTGATGTCTAGCAGGCGCATGAGGTCGGTTGCCCAGTCGCCGCGCCGCATGTCGAGCAGTCCCATTGGGTCGGCGCAAGGTGTAGCCGTAACCCACTTTCCGCTCAAACGATAGACCAAGAAAGCGTGGACATCCACGACTTTGAAAGCCCGCTTGAGTACATCCGGTTCATGCTGCTGCAACCACAGGAGCTTGGGGAGCGATTGTTTAGTGGATGGGCCTTTGCCGGTGATGTCTTGAATTTTGTCATTGCCGATGCGTTTATCCAAGTCTTTCACTTGCAAGTGGGCACGGTCATCCACCCACAAAATGGCATTGCGGATGGGCGCGCAGTTTTCATCAACCGGGACAAACGTTTCGCGCTGGTGGGTGATGCAAATAGCGGCAATACGGTCTGTTCCCACCTGCGCGGTCACATTCCGCAGCACCTCACAGAGCGAAGTCCACCAATCTTCAGCCCGTTGTTCATAATAGTTGGGATGCGGCGAAATCATATCGAAACTGGCACGGCTTTGCGCCACCAGTTTGCCACGTTTATCCCAGACGATGGCTTTTACAGCAGTGGTGCTGCTATCGACGCCAATAACAAGGTCTTTTGCCACGGCGCAACAATCCTTTTTCTAAAACTAATTTTTGTCACAAACAATGAAAAATAGTTTAACTTAAATATTTTTATGTGACAGAGGCGGGCAAAACCCGCCCCTGTGTTAAGAAGGATTTACTTGAATTAGCCTTCGGCAATGCCGTCAGCAATAGCTTTGGCAATGTTGTCGACGGTGGTCTTGGCATCCTGTGCGCCGGTGGTCATGAGACCCAGTTCGGTGGGGATGACTGCGCCGGTGCTGGAGATGTCGGCCCACGCCGGGAAGTGCGGCTCGGTACCCATGCGTTCCTTGATAGCCTTGAGGATGGCCGGGAAGTGACGGGTTGTGCCAGCAACTGGCTTGGCCTTGTCCAAAATGCGCGGATCGTCAAACGTTGACTGGCGTACCGGGGTGTTGCTCTGGGCAGCGGCCAACGCCATTGTCTCTTTGCTGGTCGCCCATTGCAGGAAGACCCACGCGGCGTCCTGATTGGTGCTGTACTTGGACAGCGCCAAGCACGAGCCACCCTGATGGCCGATGCCGGGAACTTCGTCGAAGCTGCAATCGTCACGGCTGCGGAGGTTAACTTCCTTCGGCAGATCAGCGGGTTCCATCAGGCCAGCGACCTTAGAGTTGTCCGGATTGTCCCAACCGGGGAAGAATTCGCCCCAGTTGATGACGATACCAGCCGAACCACCGCCGACGGCGTCACCCTGCCCCGACCAGTCGTAGGCAGTTGAACCGGGATCAGCATACTTGCCGAGTTCGATCATGTAATTCGCGCCAGCAATACCGGCTTCGTCATTGATGACTACCGCGCCGTCTTTGCCCGTGTGCGAACCACCGTTGCCCCACAGCCACGCAGTCCAGTCGCACTGGAGCGCATAGTGTCCGGACTTCCACTGACCGGCATAACCGTAAATCGGTGAACCGTCTTCGTTGGTCAACTTGGCATCTGAAATAGCCTTGACCACATCCATGTATTCCTGCATGGTGGTCGGCGGCTTCAGGCTGAGCTTCTCGAACACGTCGGTTCGGTAGGCCATGATGAAAATCGGAATATCGAACGGTACACCTACCAGCGTGCCCTGATATTCAGAAATAGCGGGAACCAATTCAGGAATGAAGTCACCGAAATCATAATCCGGCATATTCAGGTCACTGCCCGAGTCATTAATGTAGGTGGCGCGAGTGTCCACGATGTCGTTGACGAAGCGTCCCAGCCACGACTGGTCAAGGTAGTAAATATCATTGGAAGCCGATTCGGTGGCGGTGTCCTGTGTGATCTTCGCCAATACCTGATCAAGCGGTGTCTGTTCCCACTGTACTTCGATGCCGGTGTGTTTGGTGAAGTTGTCGGCAATCAAACCGCTGGTAATCTGGCTGGGAGCTGTCGACTCAGAGGACAGTTTAATAACTGTACCGCTAAACCGTCCACCCACATCCGTCAACCACTTAATTTGATCCTCGGAATAGTCAGCTGCGAACTTGATGGCTTTGGCCGGTGAAGCAGCCACGCGTTCCATCCGCATGAGTCCAGCAGCGCTCAGACCAAAACCGGCGACTGCTGCACGGCGTAGGAATTCACGGCGGCTTATCTGACCACGACGTACTTTTTCACCCTGCTGCGCTACATAAAGTCTTTGTTTGCGATCTTTTTCGTTCATGTCCCACGCTTCCTTATGAAAATAACTAATACGAGTGCTGTATCACGGCGGGATACCCAGCCGAGAGAAGCTAAACCTAGCCCTTAATCGCGCCCATCGTCAGGCCGCGCACCAAATGGCGCTGCACAAATAAAATGAATATGAATACGGGTATCATGGCTGCCGAACCTGCCGCCGCCAAGAAGCCCCATTCCGTACCGCCAGAAGACGAGTCAAACGTTGACATCGCCACCGGGATGGTGCGGATTTCGGAACGGGTCAGGTACAACGTAAATAAGAACTCATTCCACGAAAAAACCAGTACCAACACCGAAGCAGCCGCCATACCCGGGGCAACGTAACGAATAATGATGCGGAAGAATGCGCCCCAACGAGTACAACCATCTACCATAGCGGCGTCATCTAGTTCGGTGGGCACGTCATCAAAGAAACTCTTCAAGAGCAAGACAGCAATCGGCAAGTTGATGACAGTATGTGCCAGTATCAATCCATGATAGGTATCAATCCACTTCAAATCTTTGTAGATCAGGAACAGCGGCAGCACAGCCGTTACAGCCGGCATGAAGCGGGTGGAGAGAATAAAGAATATGACATTTTGTTTGCCCCGCGGCTGGAAGCGCGACAGAGCATAGGCGGTGGGCGTTGCAAACACCATGACCAACGCCGTACTGCACAAGCCGACGATGATGCTGGTTTGCAGGAACGGCACAACATAATACCCTGCCGTACCCGCACCGCCCGTGCCAGAATTTGCACCTGCGATTTCCCGCAGCACTTCAAGGTAGGGCCGCCCCAAAACGACCACGCTCCAGTAGGCACCTGTGGGTTCGTAGATCAGGAAGGGCGGCGGTAAGGAGAAAATTTCGCGGGTGGGGCGGATGGATGCGCTCATCCAGAAATAGACCGGATACACAAACACCAGAATGATGGCCGCAGTGATGATTGTCAAGATAATACGGTTAATGGTCTGGCGGCGATGCACCCCTTTTTGGACTTGCTGCCAGTCAGTGCGGGGGGCACTGGTCACACTTGCCATGTGGCTGCCTCCTTGCGGCTTACCATTTCACTTTGAAAACACGGATATAAGCAAAGGCAGTAAACCATGCCACCAGCATAACAATCAGGCCTAGCGTGGCGGCCATACCCCAATTGGCTTTGGTGAAAAAGGTATATCCGTAGTAACTGAGGGTCTCGGTTTTCCCACCGGGACCACCCGCCGTCAGAATAAAGACATAGTCCACAATCTTGTAGAGATCGACAAGGCGGAACAAAATCGCCACCGTGAGTACGCCGCGTAGCATGGGTATCTTGACTCGTAGGAGACGCTGCCACCAGTTCGCCCCATCCACTTCGGCTGCTTCCATAACTTCGTTGGGCAACCCTTTGAGGCCCGCCAGAATGATGAGCACGAAGAAAGGAGTCCACTGCCAGACTTCAACGAGCAACACCCCGATCAAGGCGTATTTCCCCGTACCGCCTATCAATGGTTCTTCACGCGATAGCAGCCCCAGGTTGTAGAGCATATTGGAGATGAAACCAAAGGTGGGGTGCGTCAGCAACCGGAACAACATCGAAGCGACGGTCGGTGCTGTAACCATCGGCAATATGATGAGGGCTTGCATCAAGCCTGCGCCAAATGGTTTCGCATCGAGCAGAAGCGCAATCAACATGCCTAATGTAATTTGAATGAGAAGCGCGAACACCACATATTGGATGGTAATACCAACAGCATTGACGAAGCGCGGATCGTTGGTCAGGACTTCCGTCCAATTTTGCAACCCAACGAATTCAAACACCTTCTGGCGGGTTTTGAACTCATTCAAACTCAACCAAATGTTATAGATGAGTGGGAAAATGCTGTATACCAGCAGGAAAAGCAAAGCAGGAGTCAACCAAAACCAGGGATTTTCAGATGAAAAAAATCCGCGGCGCTGGCGCTTTTCGACAGTGGCGCTGCTGTACGGGGTCGCAACACTATCGGCCATAAAGCCCGGCCTCCAAAAGTTTACAAGGAATGCTTAGTTCCAAAAAGACAATTTTTCACAAACGTGCAAACAATGCAATTATGTGACGACTATATTGCGTTTTAGAGCACCTGTCAAGTTATTCACATCGTCCACTTAGCTTGACAGGGACTTTCGGGTAACTTACAATCTGCTATTATGTGAAGTGATCTCACATTTGTGAAATATTTATTTAAGCAGCACCTATTATTTGTTAAGGCACAAAAATGGCACGCATAACAATCGTCGGCGCGGGTGTAATGGGATCGGCACTCACCTTTCCGGCTGCCGACAACGGCAATGAGGTGCGGCTGGTTGGGACACATTTAGACGAAGAAATTATCCAAAGCTGCCGCGAGAAACACTTTCACCCCCGTCTGCGCCGCCCCCTGCATCCGGATGTCAAAGTGTATTCACACACCGAAATCGCAACCGCCCTCGAAGGCGCGGAGATTGTCGGGTTGGGCGTGAACTCGCAGGGTGTGCACTGGGCAGCCGAAGCTATCGGCCCGCACCTGAAGCCCGGCCAGATCATCATTATGGTCACCAAAGGTATGGAAAGCACACAGGACGGCAACCTGCAACTGCTGCCGGACGTCTTGCACGACCACCTGTCCGCTAGCATCCGCGATCAGGTGCATTATGCCGCCATCGGTGGCCCATCTATCGCGGGTGAACTCGCTGCCCGACGCCAGACCAGTGTAGTATTTGTCTCACGCCATCCTGAAATTCTTGATAATCTCCGCAGCCTGTTCATGACAGACTACTACCACATCTGGACATCGAGCGACATGGTGGGTGTCGAGGTTTGTGTGGCGCTCAAGAATCCGTATGCGTTGGCAGTCGGGCTGGCGGCAGGCATCGTCGAGCGTCAGGGCGAAGACATCGCCAGCGCCAAGATGCACAACTATGCGGCTGCGGTCTTCGCGCAAGGTTTAGCCGAAACAGCAGTGCTGGTTCAAAAATTGGGCGGCGGCATGGAAACCGTGTTCAGTCTGCCCGGCGCAGGCGATTTGTACGTCACCACACAGGGCGGGCGCAACTCGCGCATGGGCCGGTTGCTCGGTCTGGGCATGTCCTACAGCGACGCCGTAGAAGAGATGCCGGGCGAAACGATTGAAGGCGTGGACGCCGTGATCGCCATCATGCCCGCCATTCAGGCCATGATCCAACGGGGCGACATACCCGCCAACAGCCTGCCACTGCTGCACGAACTGCACCGTATCATTACACGCAATGCGGCGGTCGACTTCGACTTCAACAGCTTCTTTAGCAAGCTGCCGTTCGGGCCACCACCGCTGAAGACATCGTAATTTGTTATCGGGACAGGCCACAACCTGCCCACAAGGACGCATCAACTTATGTCCCCTACTACTCAAATTCCGCCGGAAGCCATTCAGCGCTACCATGCGGTGATTGAAGAACTTGGCCCGGAAGTGCTCAAGCAGATGCTGCAAGATATGCACACGATCCGCGCCTTTGAAGAACGCGCCGAACAGCTTTACGGGCTAGGCAAAGTGCACGGTACGATGCACCTTTCCATCGGGCAGGAAGGCACGGCTGTCGGCGCATCCAACGCACTCAAAGATGGCGACTACCTGCTTAATCACCATCGAGGACACGGTCACTGTCTGGCGTGGGGTTCTGACCCCAACCGCATGATGGCCGAGTTCATGGGCAAGGAAACCGGCTTCTGCCGCGGGCGCGGCGGCAGCATGCACATCGCGGACGTCGAGGCTAACAACCTCGGCGCGAATGGAATCGTAGCGGGCGGTGTACCGATTGCGGTGGGCGTCGGCCTGAGCATCAAGATGCGGCAAACCGATCAGGTATGCATGGTGATCTTCGGCGACGGCGCGGCCAACGAAGGCGCATTCCACGAGTCGCTGAATATGGCTTCCATCTGGAAGCTGCCTATTGTTTATCTCTGCGAGAATAACCAGTACGCCATGTCCATGCCGATGGTGCGGGCTTTTAACATTGAAGAAATCAGTACACGCGCCAGCAGCTACGGCGTACCGGGTGTCACAGTGGATGGTAACGACCCGCTGGCCGTGTACCTCGCGGTACATGAAGCAGCGGAACGGGCGCGGCGCGGCGAAGGGCCAAGCCTGATCGAATCCAAAACGTACCGTTACAAAGGTCACTCCAAGAGCGACCGGCAGGCTTACCGCACGCGCGAAGAAGTCAACGACTGGATGGACAACCGCGACGCCATAACCCGCTACTCGGCGCTGCTGGTTACCGTCGGCTTGCTCAGCGAAGAACAGGCCAGCGCGATGCGCGACAGCGCGATGGGCATCATTGACCGTTCGGTTGAATTCAGCGAGGCCAGCCCCGCGCCGGACGTGAGTAGCATTCTAGAAGGTGTATATGCGTGAAATAACCTATGCCGAAGCCCTGCGCGAAGGGCTGCGCCAGTCGATGGCGAGTGACCCGCGCGTGTTCCTCATCGGCGAAGACATTGGCATTTATGGCGGCGCGTTCGGCGTCAGCGCCGGATTGATACAAGAATTTGGCGAGCAGCGCATCATTGATACGCCTATTTCGGAAGCGGGCATCGCCGGAGCCTGTGTGGGTGCGGCGCTGACGGGCATGCGTCCGGTAGGCGAAATCCAGTTCATGGACTTCGTGACACTGACGATGGAGCAACTGGTTTTGCAAGCGGCCAAAGTGCGCTTCATGTTCGGCGGCAAGGCCAGCGTGCCGATGGTGCTGCGGACGCCGGGCGGTTCCGGCACGGGCGCAGCGGCGCAGCACAGCGAAAGTTTAGAAAACTGGTTCGTGCATGTACCGGGTTTGAAAGTGGTCATGCCCAGCAATGCCTACGACGCTAAGGGGCTGCTGCTGGCCGCAATTGACGACGACAATCCGGTGATCTTCATCGAACACAAGCTGCTGTACAAAACTAAAGGCGATGTGCCGGAAGACATGTACCGTGTGCCGCTCGGACAGACCAACATCGCCCGCGAAGGGAAGCATGTGACCGTCGTCGCCACTTCGGTGATGGTCAGCCGTGCGCTGCAAGCCGCCGATGAACTGGCAAAAGAAGGCATCGAACTGGAAGTGGTCGACCCGCGCACGCTCAAGCCGCTGGACGACGCGCCGATCATTGAGTCGGTCAAGAAAACAGGTCGGGCGCTGGTGGTACACGAAGCGGTAGAGATGGGCGGCTTCGGCGGTGAAGTGGTGGCACGCATCGCCTCCAGCGAGGCTTTTGATTATCTGGAAGCGCCGATTCGCCGTCTGGCGGGGCTAGATATTCCCATCCCCTACAACCGCGAACTGGAACGCGCTACCGTGCCGCAGGTCGAAAACATTATCGCCGAAGCGCGTAAGCTGGCGAAAAACGAATATTAGATGAAACCCCACCCCTGCCCCCTCCCCGTACACAGGGAGGGGAAGCAGAGGGCTTGTCACACGGGAGGCTTCGCGCTCAACGCCAAGCCCCCACATAACAAACCTGCATGAGGTAAGACACTCCAACGGCCCATTCCAATCATTCTCCCCAAGTTCGGATTTACGCTGGAGACAGCCGATATTGTTCAGGGGCTCAAGCAGGACGGCGACACCGTGCGGGCCGGCGATCCGATCTGCGAAGTGACCACCGACAAGGTGAACATGGAGGTGGAAGCGCCGGAATCCGGCACGTTCATCAACCCGCTCTATCCGGCGGGCGCAACCGTGCCAGTGACCGAAATTATCGCCTACCTACTGCGCCCCGGTGAGGAACGCCCCGCTGATTTTCATACAAATCCTCACCCCCCTGCCCCCTCTCCATTGCATAGAGAGGGGGAGAAAACTGGAGGGGCAGTACCTGCCTCCCAACCGACTACGGCATCATCTGTTGCTGCCACACCCCTTGCCCAGCGGGTGGCCGACGCGGCTAATCTTGATCTCACACAGGTCAAGGGCAGCGGCCCGAACAACCGCATCACCCGCCGCGACGTGGAAAGCGCCCTCGCCCAGCCTGCGGGCAAAGTGCGCGCCACCCCTGCCGCCCGTCATATCGCCGAGCAGCAACACGTTGATCTGCACACCGTTCCCGGCTCCGGCCCGCGTGGCCGCATTCAGGCCGCAGATGTGCAGGCGGCGACTCAGAACCTCACCCCCCAACCCCCTCTCCGTATACAGAGAGGGGGGGATAATATCACGGGAGAATTTATTCCCTCCGACGCGCCGCGCTTCGTCAAAATGGAGGGGATGCGGAAAACCATTGCCACGCGGCTGCAAAAGAGCTTCCAGACCGCGCCGCATATTTTCTTTGATGCACAGATCGAAACAACGGCTATTGATGCGCTGCGGCAGAAGCTCAAGGCGCGTAACGAAAAACTCTCGGTCACGACGATTGTGGTCAAGGCCTGCGCCAGCGTGCTCATGCGCCACCCGTACCTGAATGCCACACTGGATGGCGAAGACATCGCCCTGTGGCCGACGGCTAACATCGGCGTGGCGGTGGCGCTGGAAGGCGGGTTGATCGTGCCGGTTGTCCAGCACGCTGAACGCCAGTCGATGCGCGATATTCAAACGGCGGTGGATGATCTGGCGACCCGTGCCCGTGCCAACACACTCAAGGTCAACGACATGGTGGATGGCACGTTCACCGTCAGCAACCTCGGTATGTTCGGTGTGGATCGTTTCACGGCCATCATCAACCCGCCGCAGGTCGCCATCCTCGCCGTAGGCCGCAGCTTCCGCCAGTTCGTGCCGGATGCGGACGACCAGCCGGGGCTGCGCTCCTTCATGACCGTCACGCTCTCCGCCGACCACCGCGTGGTGGATGGGGCGCAGGCCGCCAACTTCATTCAGGACCTACGCACCGTGCTGGAGGAGCCGGGTCTGCTGGCGTGGTGAAGTAATACCTTATTGGGTATCTTTGGGACACATTCATTGTGTCCTTTTTATTTCTTGGAACGACCCATGACCGAACTCACCAGCCTCACCATTAGCCAAGCCGCCAAGCTCATGTCCTCCGGCGAACTCTCCCCGGTGGAACTCACGCATGCATTTCTTGACCGCATTGGCCGCCTTGACCCTCAGCTCAACAGCTTCATCACCGTGACGGCTGAGGCCGCGTTGGAACAGGCGAAACAGGCGGAAGCGAACTTTAGGAACGGCAATTACCTTGACATCCTGCACGGCATCCCACTTGCCGTCAAAGATTTGTTCGCGCTCAAAGGAACGGTCACCACTGCCGGAGCGAAAGCCTATTCCACCGCTGTAGAAACCGCCGATTGTGCTGTCGTCGCCACGCTGCGCAAAGCCGGTGCGACCTTCCTCGGCAAGACCAATATGCACGAATACGCTTTCGGCGTCATCAACGACAACCCGCACTTCGGCACCTGCCGCAACCCGTGGGATAGCAACCGTTCCCCCGGCGGTTCGTCCGGTGGCAATGGCGCGGCGCTGTCGGCTGACCTGTGCATGGGTGCGCTCGGCAGCGACACACGCGGCTCGATCCGCATTCCAGCAGCCTTGTGCGGCATCGTTGGCCTCAAGCCCACCATTCCCGCCGTCAACCTCGACGGTGTCGTAACCCTCAGTTGGTCGCTCGACCACACCGGGCCGATGGCACGCACAGTGGAAGATGTGGCGGTATTATATATGCACCTGACCAACGGTTACAGGCTCCGTGAATTGACCATGAACCCCACCGAACCGCTCCAAAGCTTGCGCATCGGTGTGCCTGCCGATGATTTTTTCCGCGAAGCTGACCCGGAAATTATCGCCGCGTTTGACGCCGCCATCGGTGTGTTCGCGGGGCTCGGCGCGAAGATCGTGCCAGTGAACCTCAACTTCTTGCGTGAGACCGTGGAAACCAGCAAAGTCATTGTGTCAGCCGATGCCGCCGCCTTCCACCGCGAGCGGCTGGAGCAGCAACCGGAACAGTTCGGCGCAGATGTGCTGGCGCGTCTGCGGCTGGGGCAGCAGTATACCGGCGTGGATTACGCCCTCGCCCGCCGCGCACAAAGACTGCTGTTCCTACAATTTTACGACCTATTTCAAAGGGACCCAGACAAACCGGACAACCTGCACGTCCTGCTCACTCCCACCACGCCCGTCGTCGCCCCGCGCCTCGACGACGCCGCCGAGCTGGACACTGCCCGCACGCGCCTGTCGTGGTTCACCGCGCCGTTTAACATGACCGGCAATCCTGCTATCTCTGTCCCATGCGGCTTCACCCGCAGTGGTTTGCCCATCGGCCTACAAATCATCACGCGGTACTCGGGCGAATCCACTTTGCTCTACGCCGCCTATGCTTACGAACAAGCTACCGACTGGCACACGCGCAAACCCGCGCTTTGAGTTGAGTCAGTCCAGTGGGGGCAGTCAAATTCTCAATATTCGCGGTTGATTTCAAAAGACCCTCTCTGACCCATCTTGACACCAATCGCATTCTGGTTATTATTGAGGCAGGAGGACATGGTCGATGCTCAAACCTGCCAAAATCAATCCAGGTGATACCGTTGCCGCCATTACCCTATCGTGGGGTGGTGCAGGCTTGTTTCCGCATCGTTATGAAGCGGGCAAGCGCCAGCTGCAAGAAGCGTTCGGAGTCAACGTGGTGGAAACCCGCCACGCCCTGCGCGACCCCGACTGGATCTGGCGCAACCCACAGGCGCGCGCCGATGATTTCATGGAAGCCTTCGCCGATCCGTCCATAAAGGCCATCATTTCCATGATCGGCGGTGAAGAGTCGATTCGTGTGCTGCCTTACCTTGACCTGAACGTCATCCGTTCCAATCCCAAAATATTCATGGGCTTTTCGGATACCACTGTTTCCCACTTCGCCTGCTGGAAAGCCGGGCTTGGCTCGTTCTATGGCCCATCCTTCATGGCGGGCTTTGCGGAAAACACTGGCATGTTCCCCTACATGGTTGACTCCGTCCGCCGCACCCTGTTCGACTCTGCGCCCATCGGTGAGATCCAACCCAATACTGGTGGCTGGACGGTGGAGATGCTCGACTGGGAAGACCCCACAAATCAACTGCGTAAACGGCAGCTCAACCCGTCGGCAGGATGGCGCTGGTTACAGGGTGAAGGCGTGCACAGGGGCCACCTGATTGGGGGTTGTGTGGAAGTCATGGATTGGCTGCGGGGGACAGACTATTTCCCGCCAGCCGAAGACTTTCGCAACGCCATTCTGTTTATTGAAACCTCGGAGGAAGCGCCAACGCCCACGCAGGTATCGTACATGCTGCGTAGTTTCGCGGCGCTGGGTTTACTCAAACACCTGTCAGGCCTGCTCATGGGCCGGCCCGGCGGTCCCGTCTCGCCTGAGCGTTTTGTTGAATACGATCAAGCCTTGCAACATGTCCTTGTGGAGGAAGAAGGGCTTGCAGCGCTGCCCATCATCACCAATATGGATTTCGGCCATACCGACCCAATGATGGTGCTGCCTTACGGCGCGACGGCTGAAATTGATTGTGACACGCAGCGCATTCGCCTTGTTGAAAATGCGGTTGTTGATTAAATGGGTATGGAGATTCTCTTAGTCGATAAATCGCGGGAGAATTTGCTGGCTGCCGTATATCGCGATCAACAGCGACAAAACACTCAGTCCAATCAAATGCCCACCCATCACATCGGTGACCCAGTGTGCGCCCAAGTACATCCGTGAAATGCCTACTGTCAGCAGCATGAACAGGCTGAGGATCATGCCTACCATCCGCAGCACAAGAGGCAACCGTTTATTTACGACCAACACAAATAGCAAGTAGCCAAAGATCACCGTGTACATCGTTACATGCCCGCTGGGAAAACTGGCATCATCCAGATGGCGAACAATGGTTACCAGATCATCCGCCGGACGTGGACGGTCTACGAGCATTTTAATAGAAGAACTGATGAGACCACTGGACAGTGTGAATAGGCAGACCACCGCCGCACGGCGCAGACTGAACAGCCAGAGCACCAGCGCGATTCCCAGCGAGAGAAGCTGCGAAGCCGGGAAGAAGCCGAAAATGCAGACGAATTCTAAGACACGTCCAAAGGCGCTAAAGTGCTGCTGAACCCATGTCGAAACGGCTAAATCGACAGGCGTGACCGGAACAGCCGTCACCCACCCCGCCAGCCACAGCAGGCCAAATCCCGCTGCCAGCCACGTTAGCACCACCAGCGTAGCGTGACGTTTCAAACCACGCATAGCTACGAACAAACCATTTTCTGACCTGCCATTAACCTTCTTAACAATCTTTTTCCCTCAAAATGGTTAATAAAATTGCCTCCAAAAAGCGACCAAATGGTCACCCTTTTTGCCCCGTTTTGTGATACGCTGTTCAATAGTGTTTCGCTGTTGGCTTTGACCTCTCACCATGAACCATCATCGATCAACCCAACTCTCCGTATTTTCTCTGCGTCTCAGCGGTTCAAATGGCTTTGCCTTTCCTCGGTACTCAGCACTCATTACTCGGTACTTCTGCACTGCGGCAGCACTGAGTGAGCCAACCGCTGCACTAGCGACATTGCAGCGGCAACAGCCGAGCGTCCCGCCCGCAGATTCCGTCATTTCAGCGGTTCGTTCCCGTGTTCCCGCCTGCCAGTGCAGCGGCAAATTGGCATAATCCGCACTTTGCGCTAAAAGAAGTGCCACCCTCAATCAATAATTGCTTGATAGGCTAGATTGCGGAATATTTCGTTCACTGTGTATGGTGCGGTTGGCAGATATTGGGTCATCATCAGCAATATCAGTTCTTCAGCCGGGTCGATCAGGAAGAAGGTGTTGGCCGCACCGCCCCAACCGAACTCACCCACAGAGCTTAACTTCCGCGCCTGCCCCAGATGCGTCGTCACACGGAAACCCAGCCCGAACCCGTGGTCGCGCTGTTCAAGTCCCATGTAAATCGGCATCATCGAGTCGGGAATATGATTAGCGGTCATCAATTCCATTGTTTTGCGGCTCAGCAGGCGTCCCCCGTCATAAATGCCCTGTTTGAGCAAACATCTGCAAAATTGGAGGTAATCTGCCAGCGTCGAAACCAGCCCCCCGCCGCCCGATGGCCCTGTAGTGGGCGTGGTCACATCCGCAATTCCCATCACCATTGCTGGCGGGATAGGCTGCGGATCGTAAAGCGCGTTAGAGCCATAAATCTGCGCCAACCGGCTTACCTGACCCGCTGGCACCATAAAGTCCGTATCAACCATGCCCAGCGGCTTGAAGATCCGCTCTTTCAGGAAGTCGGCCAAAGGCATATCCGCCACCACCTGCACCACGTAACCCAGCACATCCGTCGACATGCTGTAACGCCAACACGTCCCCGGCTGAAACACTAAGGGCAGCCCAGCCAGAATATCCATTAATTCTTGCAAGGGACGATCTCGGCGAATCGGTCCTTGTCCGGCCTGCCGGTATAGTTCATCCACCGGCGTATCAAAAAATGATCCGTAACTCAGGCCGGAAGTATGTGTCAGCAGATGGTGGATATTCATCTGAGGCTGCTGTTCCGTAAGTGTCAATCCCAGCGCGTTCGTTCCGGTACAGACCTTCGTTTTGGCAAAGGCTGGAATGAATTTGGAAACGGGGTCGGTCAGGCTCAAACGCCCTTCTTCAAACAGCATCATAGCCGCAACACTGACGATGGGTTTGGTCATCGAGTAAATGCGGAAGATGCCATCTTCTTCCATCGATCTGCCCGCTTCGATGTCCATCAAACCAAACTTGCCCAGATGAACAACCTTATCGCGCCGCTGAATTAACGTCATGATACCGGGGACGCGATTGCCCGCTACGAGATCATTCATGAACGTCGCCAATCGTTCTAAACGTTCGCTGGAAAGCCCAACGCTTTCCGGTGCGCACAACTCCATGATCATTGCCTTTCAACAATAATTAAATTCAATTGACCAACCAACATTTCTATTGGGTCGTCATCAATCTTCGGAAGCGTGAATACGCCTCGTCCCAACTGGCGGTAGACTTCGACTCGTACAGCACAGGAGGAAAACTGGCTCGTATCACCCGCCGCGCTTCGGCGATATCTTTTATCTCCCCCAGCGCGATAAGCTGTACCAGCCCATTGCCTAATGCTGTTGCCTCCACCGGCCCGGCCAAAACTGGACGTCCGGTTGCATCGGCTGTCATCTGGCAAAGCACCGGATTTTGCGAACCACCGCCTACGATGTGGATAACCTCCACCGCCTGTCCGCTCACGTTGAGCAGTTGTTCCAGCACAAAGCGGTACTTGAGCGCCAAACTTTCCAGCGCGCAGCGCATGACCTGTCCCACACTTTCCGGTACCACTTGCCCGCTTTGCTGACAGAACGAACGGATGCGCCCGACCATATCCCCCGGCGGGAAAAACACGGTGTCGTCGGGGTCAATCAGCGAACGAAAAGCGCTTTCACTCTCCGCTTGCGCCAGCAGCCAATCGTAATCCGTGTTGACACCCTGCTGCGCCCACTGCGCACGGCACTGCTGAATAAGCCACATTCCCATCACCATCTTCAGCGGTCGATACGTACCATACGCCCCGCCCTCGCTGGTTAGGTTCGCCTCCATCGCGGCGCGACTGGTCAACGGCTGGCGTGTTTCCAGCCCGAATAGGCTCCATGTCCCGCTGCTGATATAGGCATAGTTAGCCGTCGCGGTTGGAACCGCCACCACCGCACTGCCTGTGTCGTGGCTGGCTACTGCGAATACTGGAACATGGTTGTATACGCCGATTTTCACGCCCGGCTGAACAACGGGCGGAAACATCGCGGTCGGGATACCAAGTGTTTCAAGTGTCGGCCAATCCCACTCACCCGCGAGAGGGTTATAACATTGGGTGGTGGTGGTGTGCGTAAATTCCGAGACTTTTTCGCCCGTCAACCAGTAGTTCATGAGATTGGGCATGGTCAGAAATGTACGAGCCGCCTCAAGCTGCCACGGCGCGTGATGAGCAATCGCCACCAGTTGATAAAGGGAATTAATCACATAAAAACCAATGCCACCGCTGCGCTCAAATAGGGTTGCCTTAGGAATACGCTCCAGCACCCATTCCATCGTGCCTGCTGTGCGCCCATCTCGCATATGCACCGGATTGCTGATCAACTGACCGCCGCCGTCCAGCAGTCCAAAATCGACGCCAAATGAGTCCACAGCAATGCCTGCCAATGGTTGCTCCAGTGCTTTGGTCAATCCAATTTCAATTTCGTGCCACAGGCGCAGTACATCCCAAAAGATCGTGCCATTTGCTGTCACGGGATTATTGGGGAAGCGATAGACCTCGGCACTGGCGATTCGCTGCCCGTCAAAATTGATATGCATCACCCGCCCGGATTCATTGCCAAGATCAACCGCTGCCACTTGCATCATAATAAGGTACTCCGTCAGCATCGCTCAAATAGCAGGTCAACTCTAACGCGCTCGCGCAGTGACTGCCACCAAGAAAAACTCCCCTATGCGGGGAGTTCACTTGCAATCCGTAGAAGAAAGAAATGTACTATTTCTTTTTCTTCTGGAAACCACCGCTGGTATTCTTACCGCCTTCTTTCTTCTTATTGCCTGCTACAAGGTTGCCGAAGGCTTGCTGCATATTCCCCGCCGGAGGTTTTGTAGGTTGGTGTGTAGGAAGCTGCTGTGGGGGCTGCTGCTGATTACCGAACATATCACCACTCGGCTGACCGCCTTGTTGACCGCCACCGAGCAAGCTGCCGACCAAGCCCATAATGTCATCTGTCATGCCGGTTTGATTAGCGCCTTGTTGACCACCGCCCAGTAACCCACCCAAAATGCCGCTCAGATCGTTCGGCTGGTGGGTATTGCTGCCGCCCTGTGTCAGCAGGTCAAGCACAACGCCCAAATTGCTACCGCCTGAGCCCATATTGTGATTGCCACCGAGTAAATTACCGATTAAGCCGCTCATGCCACTGCTTTGACTGCCCTGCCCACTGCCACCACCGAGCAAGCTGCCCACTAAGCCCATGACATCATCCGCCATGCCCGGTTGATTACCGCCCTGCTGTCCACCGCCGCCGAGCAAGCTGCCCACTAAGCCCATGACATCATCCGCCATGCCCGGTTGATTACCGCCCTGCTGTCCACCGCCGCCGAGCAAGCCGCCCACCAAACCCATGACATCATCCGCCATGCCCGGTTGGTTGCCACCCTGCTGACCACCACCGCCCATGAGACCGCCCAGCAAACCCATGACATCGTCGGCCATACCCGGTTTGTTGCCACCCTGTTGTGCGCTGTCGCTCAGCAGACCGCCGAGCAGTCCCATCACACTGCTGCCGAGGCCGCGAGGATCACCAGCGCCGCGCATGCCGGGAACACCGCCCCCTGCCGCACCGGCTTGTTTGTTCTTTTCAACCTCGACAAGTGTGTTCAATACTTTTTGAGCATCGTCTCTTGAAATATTATATTTGGTTTGGATTGCTTGAAGTACTTGCTCCACTGTATCCTCTTTCAACTGAAAATTTAGGCTTCATGATGCAAATGTAACTGCGCAATTGCCCCCAAGAATAGCAGTTTTGCATAGTATAGCAACCCAACATTGCAATTCCACTTACATCCTCTCAACCCTCATCACGACATAGACGGCACAACCGCCAATTTGATAACCTCGCTGCGCTGCATTCGCAATAACCCGTCTTCAACTTGCGACAATGGGATTTCTCCATCAAGAATTGGTTTGACGCTGACCGTGCCGGTGGCGAGCATCTGGGCGGCCAACTCCACGGTGCGTGGCGTTGCGTGGAATACACCTTTCATGGTGATCTCGCCGTAATGCAGGTGGGTAGCATCAAAGCTGACCTGTGTGCCACCGGGCAGGCCGCTGAACTGCACCACTGTGCCGCCTTTGCGAGCCATCATCATGGCTTGCGACCATGTTTCCGGTGTTCCTGCCGCTTCGATCACCACATCCGCCCCATAGCCGTTGGTCAATTCGTGGACATGAGCCACCGCGTCGCCATCCAAACTGCTGAAGATGTCATCTGCGCCGACTTGCTTGGCACGCTCCAACCGCCCTTTCGCCCGCCCGATGGCAATAACGTTTGATGCACCCATAGCCTTCATCAACTGAATTTGCATCAGGCCCTGCGCGCCAACACCGATAATCGCTACCGTATCGCCCAACTGCACATCGGTGTACTGGGCACACAGCACCGCGCACGAGAGCGGCTCAAGGAATGAGGCTTCGGTAAAAGGCAGATGAGCAGGTTTGTGATGCAAATTCTGGGCCGTAATGTAATCCGGCACGCGCACATAGTCGGCGTATGTGCCGAAGTTGAAACGTCCATCAAGGTGAATGCAAAGCTGCTGCTTGCCCCGCTTGCAGTAGTAACATTCGTTGCAGGGGGCGGAGTTGATGCCCATGACGGCATCACCCACCTTGAAACGGGTCACCCCCGCCCCTACTGCGCTGATGTAGCCGGCATACTCATGACCGAAAGGCATGGGGGGCTTGAATAATTTATGCCCACGCCGGTAGGCTTTCAAATCTGTGCCGCAGGTAGTCGCGGATTCAACTTTGATGACGACTTCGCCCGGCCCCGGTTCGGGGATTGGCACTTCTCGTAATTCCAATTTACCGGGTTCTAAAAAATATACTCCTCGCATCATTTTTGTCATGAGAATTCAACCATCACTTTCAATGAGTCACCTGCTGCTTTGGTCAGATGCCAAGCCTTATCGGCTTCCGCAATCGGAAAACGGTGTGTAATTAACTTATCTGTATCAATTAAACCATCTTTGAGCAGCGCCATCGTCCGGCGTGTGTCATACGGTCCAGCTGAATATGTACCTTTAACATTTATCTCTTGAAACAAGATACGGTTGGTACTCACCGGCCACAGGTCTTCCGGTTTAGTTGGCGCGTAAATGAGAACTGTCCCGCCCGGCGCAACCAGATCAAACGCCATGTTCAGCGCCGCCTGGTTAGAGGCCGTGACGAGCACCGCGTGCGGGCCACGTCCGTCTGCCCAAGCCGCCACCTGTTGTTTCATATCGGCGTCATCCACGTTGAAAATGGTCATACCAAAACTCCGCACGCGATCCATGCGGATAGGCAGGCGATCCAACAGCGCGACTTTGTTCACGCCCCAGTGTGGTGCGAGCATCGCCATCACTACACCGTTGAAACCAGCCCCCACCACTAGCACATTGTCGCCCTGCCGGATGTCCGCCCGATCCAGCGCCCGCACACAGCAGGCAATTGGTTCGGTTAAGGCGGCAACTTCATATGGCATCCCGTCAGGAATTCTGAGAATATCTCGCTCGACAATTTCTGCCGGAATCCGCACATATTCCGCCATACCTGCCGGGAATAACCGGGTTTTCTTGAAGGTCGGACATTGGGTGAAATGGCCGTGCATACAAAAGTCGCACACCATACACGGCACATGGTGATGGATGGCAACACGATCACCCACGGCAAAACTGGTCACCCCTTCACCTACCGCAATCACATCGCCCGCAGGTTCATGCCCCCACACCAACGGTGCACGGGGAGCCATGTACCAATCGGTCACATCGCTGCCACAGACGCCACAGGCCTGCACTTTGACCAGTAGTTCGCCCGCACCCGGAGGATCAGGCATCGGGTAATCTTCGACACGGATGTCACCGGGCCCCGCATAAATAGCCGCCTTCATTGTAGAACTCATTTACATTTACCCCGCAACATGACAATATAGTGGGCAGATTATAATGCGTTCCGCGCAAATGTGCATAACCATCACATTTGTGCGTGTTTTTAAGACTGGGATATACTCCACTCACTAAACAGAATTGGAGGCCATATTATGGGTGTGATACATCACAAAATTGATAAAGCAGAAGGTTGGGAATGGGAATCAGTTAAAGTTGAGAGCTATGTGAGCAACAACGCCACAAAACAGGTTTTGATCGGTAAGCAGGACGGCGCCAACAATTTTGAAGTGCGCTACTTCACCATACCGCCGCACGGCTTTTCCAGCCTTGACCAGCACCAACACGATCACGGCGTTATGATTATGCAGGGAAAGGCGCGCGTTATGTTGGGTGAACAATTTGAAGAAGTGGGCGTTGGCGATGTGGTCTACATACCGGGAATGGAAAAACATCAATTTGAAAATTTGACTGACGAGCCGTTTACATTCCTGTGTATTATTCCGCCCAAACCGCCTCTAGCCGAAAATAAGTGAATAGGACTGAGCCTTCATGACGCAAAAGAAACGTAAATTCGGTTTTGAAACGAAGATGCTGCACGCCGGACATATCCCGGACGGCATAACTGGAGCGCGCGCTGTACCGATTTACCAAACTACCTCTTATGTGTTTGAAGATACGGATAAAGCGGCGCAGCTTTTTGAATTGAAGCAGTATGGCAATATCTACACACGGATCAATAACCCCACCAACGCGGTCTTTGAGGAACGTATCGCCTCACTAGAAAATGCGACCGGCGCGGTGGCTACAGCCAGCGGCATGGCGGCGCAGTTCGCGGTGATGATGACGCTGCTGGAACCGGGTGATGAGATTGTATCCTCGTCTCACTTATACGGCGGGACGATGACCCAATTTACACACACGTTCAAAAAGCTGGGGTTAAAAGCGCATTTCGTTGATCCGACGAGTATCGGAAATTGGGAAAAGGCTATCACGCCTAAAACGCGCGCGCTTTACGGCGAAACCATCGGCAATCCACAGGGCAGTATCCTCGATATTGAGCCGCTTGCCAAATTAGCGCACGCACACAACATCCCGTTGATTATTGACAGCACATTTGCCACTCCATACCTGTGCCGTCCGATTGATTGGGGGGCGGACATCGTGGTGCATTCGGCCACCAAGTTTATTGGTGGGCACGGCAGTTCGATTGCCGGGGTAGTAGTTGACTCCGGCAAGTTTGATTTCAGCACGTTTCCCACCATCGCCGCGCCGGACCCGGCTTACCATGATCTGCGGTTTTATGAGACTTTCGGGCATTACGGATTTTTGATGAAGACACGGGCGGTTACGCTGCGAGATACCGGCGCGGCACTCTCGCCCTTCAATGCCTTCCTACTGATTCAAGGGTTAGAAACGCTGTCGGTACGGATGGAACGGCATGTGCAAAACGCGCAGGCGGTAGCTACATTCCTAAACGGCCATCCTAAAGTAGAATGGGTGGCCTATGCCGGTTTGCCTAACAGTGAATTCCATGCGCTGGCACAGAAGTACACGCCGAAGGGTCCGGGAGCAGTTTTCACGTTTGGGATTAAGGCCAGCAACCCGCGTTTAGCCGGTAAGCAATTCATTGAGTCATTACAGCTCTTTTCGCACCTCGCCAATATCGGGGATGCCCGAAGTCTCGTCATTCATCCTGCCTCCACCACCCATCAACAGCTTTCGGATGCCGAGTTGGAAGCAGCGGGCGTGGGCGGCGGCATGATTCGGTTGTCAATCGGTTTAGAAACAACAGAGGACATATTATGGGATCTGGATCAAGCCTTGCAGGCGACGTCAGCCTGAACAGTGTTTTGACGGAAGAACAGCAGGCCAAGTATCAAAGCCCTGCCGTTATCCGCACGGTCTTGAGCACTACAAAGACAATTGCCATCGTTGGACTTTCACCCAAGTCAGAACGTCCCAGCTATTTTGTGGGGTCGTATCTAAACTATGAAGGCTACAAAGTCATTCCCGTCAACCCGATGGCAACCGAAATATTCGGTCAGAAAGCCTATCCAGATTTACTGAGTATTCCTGAACCGGTGGATATGGTGGATGTGTTCCGCAAACCGGAGGACTGTGAAGAGATTGCGCGGCAGGCGGTGCAAATCGGCGCGAAGACACTGTGGTTGCAACTGCGGGTGGTCAACTTGGAAGCAGCGCGCATCGCTGAAGAAGCGGGGCTTTATGTGGTCATGGATCGCTGTGTGAAGATTGAACACGGGCGTTATAACGGTTCGCTGCACTGGGTAGGCATGAACACCGAGATTATCAGTGCGCGGCGGGGTGAACGTTATTTTTGATTGTGGTAATGAATCGCCACAACCTCATTACTAAGAACAGGTTTGATCATGAACGATATTGCCACCGGGCTTAAAGATAAAGTTGCCATCGTGACTGGCGCGGGACAGGGTATTGGCTATGCCATTGCCGAACGGCTGGCGCGCGAGGGGGCACATATCGTTGTAGCCGAGATCAACCCGAACACGGTACAGCCTGCAGCTGACCATTGTGCCAGTTTTGGCGCGGAAGCAATGGCCTATCAAATTGACATTGGCGATGTGGAACGGGTGCAGCAGATGGTGAAAGATGTGGCGGCACGATTCGGGCACATAGACATGCTGGTCAATAATGCTGGTGTTTCGCACAAAGCGTCCTTTTTTGAATTGACACCTGAGCAATGGGATGAGCTACAGCGGGTCAATCAGCGCGGGTTGTTTTTCTGTTTGCAGACGGTGGCGCGGCAGATGGTGGCACAAATTCCAGACGAGGTGAAACAAAAAGGGCAAGCCGAACGCAGCTATGGCAAGATCATCAACATTTCGTCCATCGCCGGGCGGCGGGGTCGGGCTGATGCTATCCACTACTCGGTTTCAAAGGCGGCCACCATCACCATTACGCAGGGAGCAGCAATGGCGCTGGCACCCTATAACATTAATGTCAATGCGATATGCCCCAGCGTCATTCCAACCGCCATGTGGGATGAGCTAGACCGGGTGCAAACAGAAGCCCACGGACTGCCACGCGGTACATGGTACAAAAACCGTGTTGCTAAAATCCCCCTCAAACGGGCGGGAACTGTCGAAGAAATCGCCGCGATGACAGCCTTCCTGTGTTCAGCGGACGGTGATTATATTACCGGACAGACCTATAACGTGGATGGCGGCTCGGAACTCAATTAAGAGATGAGATCAACATGAAAAGTTCGTTCTTTTACGGTTCGCGCGACATTCGCATTGAAGAAGTCAGCGACTCCGAACCGGGGCCGGGACAAGTATTACTCGAGGTCAGCGCAGTCGGTATTTGCGGAAGTGATCTACATAGCTATGTATTCGGGAATGTGGGCGGGCTAGTCCCTGACCACCCTTTCACGCTGGGGCATGAAGCCGCAGGTACAGTGCTGGCCGTTGGAGAAGGTGTCACGAATGTAAAGGTTGGGCAGCGGGTCGCGATAGATCCGGCAACGCCATGTTACCAGTGTGAACGCTGTCTGGCTGGCGAGGTTCATCTGTGCCTCCAGTTAGAATTCATGGGTACGTTTCCCTATAACGGGGCGATGCGGGAACGGATGATTCACCCGGCCCGCTGCTGCGTACCGATACCGGACAGCATCAGTGATATCGGCGCGGCGATGCTGGAACCGTTAGGGATTGCGATACATGGTAATGAACTGGCGGAGGTCAAGCTGGGGGAGGACGTGGCGGTGCTAGGCTGTGGCGCTATCGGTCTGCTGCTCATCCGAATGGCGCGCCTTTCTGGAGCACGGCATATTTTTGCTACTGATAAGCATCCGTGGCGGCTGGCACTGGCGGAAACGTATGGCGCGGATCAAGTGATTGATATTCGGGAGGTTGACCCGGTCGAGCGGGTCATGCAGGTCACCAATGGTCGCGGTGTTGACGTAGCAATTGAAGCGGCATGGGTGGAGGAAACGGCCAACCAATGTATGGACATGACACGGTACGGCGGGCGTGTGGTCATTGTGGGCATCCCGGCGCATGATGATCTACGCTTAGGTTCATCTGCCATGCGGCGCAAAGAGCTTAAGATGGTTTTCTCACGACGCATGAAACACACTTATCCGACAGCGATTGCACTGGCAACCGCTGGACAAGTTGATATCGACCGGCTGGCGACACATCAATTTACATTAGACGAAACAGCGCAAGGATTTGAGACCGCATCAACTTACGTGGATGGAGTGGTGCGGGCAATTATCCTGCCGAATAAGCGGTAGTTGAGTTACCAGATGTCGCTAGTTAGCAGTTCAAAACCAGATGGACAATAAATAAAGGCGGGTACTTGGCCCGCCTTTGCTTTTAGACTGCTGAACATTACTCAATCGGCTCTTTGTAGATGATGTAGCGGCCGATGTCATCACCTTTGGCGATACAGGTCGAGAGATCGACCTTGAACTCGCGTCCGCCGGATACCCAGCGCAAGCCCTCTTGCAGCAGCCCTTGCCCGACGAAACACACGGCTTTATCGGACTTGCGTCCCCAGCACATGGGGCAGCGTTCCAACGTATAGATGATACGATCATCCCCTTCTTCGCGCACGTTGCTGATCTGGTCACTGAACTGGCTAAAGATGTTCGCCATTGCGGGCACACCCACCTTCAGCTTGGCGCTTAACGGCAGCACTTTGAAGGCGAGGTCGCCTACACCTGCCAACGCACCGAACCCGCGCAGCGCATCGGCAAACAAGGTGCGGCCAACGCGCAGCGCCAACCCGCGTCCACCACGAGGCCCGTACATATCTTCCAGCGCCACGCACAGAGCAGTAAAGTCGGCAAAGTCGAAGACTTTTTCCAAATTATCAGGCGGATAGTTACCAATTAGTTCGTCAAGTTTGGCGAGATGCAAAACCGCATTCAGGCCATTTTTGCCCATGACCTCTTCCATCGCATCGATGAAGATGCGGGCGAATTTATTGGGATAATAGTAGCCGCTTTTCTCAGGTGGCATTCTGCGCGCTCCTTGGATCAATGAAAAAGGCCGCCTGTTGAATGTTCACAGGCGCGTAAAATCAAACACGGTAATCTGTCCATATTGAGTATACGGTAGAAATGTCCTGCGCCACAATCATGATTTTAGCGCAAAAGGCGCAAGTGTCGTATTGCCTGATAAAATCGGAACTGGAAAGGCGTCGGTAGTCTGTGAAGTCACGTCAGCATCAGACAAACGCCCCTGCATACTCCACGGGCCAGTCCACACGATTTCAACATCTGCGATCTTCCCTTTCCAGTCGCGCGAATCCTCGAAGAAAACCAGTTTATTCTGCGGCGTGCGACCTCGCCATTTGCCTCTGTGGAGTTCTTCAACCAACACAGGGAGCGTTTGACCCAGATGACGGCTATTGATTTCAGCCAGAATACCGGCCTGCTGTTCATCTATAAGTTCGTGGCGGCGGCGTTTTTCTTCGGCAGGTACATCATCATCCATTGAGCGGGCGCTGACAGTGTGCGGGCGCGGTGAATAGCGTGCTAAGTGAACCTTATCAACTTTGAGTTCAGCCAGCAAATCTGCCGTACGCTGGAATTGTTCAGCCGTTTCACCGGGGAAGCCGACAATAATATCGGTATGAATGGCGACATCGGGAATGCGTGAACGGATGTTGGCGATGAGCTTGCGGTACTGTTCAACCGTGTAGCCACGCTTCATGTTTTCTAGAACCAGGTCATCACCAGCCTGCACCGGCACTTCGATAACCGGCATAAGGTGGGGCAGTTCGGCAACAGTATCCAGAATTTTGTCGGTCATCCAGTTGGGATGGCTGGTGAGGAAACGGATGCGTTGTAAATCCGTATCTTCTGTGACTTTATGGACGATGCGCAGTAAATCCGCCAAATCCGGGCCATCGGGAATATCTTTGCCGTAACGGTCAACAATTTGACCGAGCAATGTGATTTCTTTCACTCCCTGAAGCGCGAGGCTGCGGACATGGGCGACAATCTCGCCGACGCTGCGGCTGCGTTCTACCCCACGGCGGCGGGGGATGATGCAAAACGAACAGGCATGTGAGCAGCCATAGACCACCGGCACATGGGCACTGATGAGGCTGCCCTGTTCATGTTCTGGCAGTAGAATGTCGCCGTCTTGCAGGGCATCGCGCTGCTGGCGGACGTTGGTTTCAATTTCACGGACTTCAGCTTCACCGGCGCGGCTGTGGAGGAACTCAACCATCGGATGCGGGTCGCTGGGCGACATAAACACATCGACAAAGGGAACACGCTTACGCAGGCGCAGTGAATCCTGCACGCCGACCATACAGCCCATCACACCAATGATGCGTTCAGGGTTTTGCTGTTTGAGGTGGTTAAATACAGATAAGCGATTGTAGGCTTTGTCTTCGGCCTGTTGGCGCACGACACACGTATTGATGACCAGAATATCCGCATCTTCAGGTTGGGCAGCGGCGCGATAACCGAGTTTTTCCAATTCCGAAGCTAGAAGCTGGCTGTCTGCCGTGTTCATCTGGCAGCCCATTGATTCGAGATAATACCGCATATGACAAGTTCTCAATTACCGATTTGTGACGAAAGTTATTGTAACTGAAGGGTATATGAGCGTCAATAAGGGTGGCGAATTCCGCGTAGTGAGGCGAGACGGCAACTGAAGCACGGAGACCGAAAGCACGGATAGAAAATGCCAAGGGGGTGATAATTTGCCGCTGCAATGACGGGCGGGAAGTTCCCATAGTACCGCTGAATTGACAAATTTGGCGGGCGGAAACAGGGGAACGAAGCGCTGCATTGACGCCAGTGCAGCGGTTGGCTCGGTCATGACTGCCGCGTCGTCAATTTCGCCAATGAACTGCGGGAAGGCAGGAAGGAGCCGCCAGTTACCGCAAACCGCAAATACATAACCCTTCAACCGCCAAGATGCAAAGGACGCCAAGAGGACGCAGTGAAATGATAGATACGTGATATGACATGGTTAGGAGCTAACAGCAAACATGGAAACAATACTGTACAGCATAGCACAAAACGGGACAAAAAGAGTGACCATTTGTCCACTCTTTGGGGACAATTTCACTAACCATTTTGAGGGAAAAAGATTGTTAAGACGGTTGGTGGGTGGTTGGAATTTGGTTTAGTGCAGAATTTGCGAGACTAGAGCGGTTGATCCTCACAGGGAACAGGGTGCAAGGTGAGGCCGCGTAAGTCGCCTTTGCGGGCGAGTTTGAGCAACAGAACATTGCCTTCCAACGTAACAAAATCGGTGACATCCGACAGGAGCGGTTTTCCGGATTGGGCTGTGCCAACATGCCAGCCATTGATGTAGACCTGTGTGCCAGCGGGGGCGATGGTGAGATGCAGGTGAAAGCGCAAACAGATTTCTTCAATGGGTTCGAGATCGAAGGTATGGTGGAGGTTGAGGCTGCCGTAGAACGCGATTACGTCGCGGGGGTAATCCGCGAGGTCAGGAAGGACACCCCATGAGGACTCGTCGAGTTCGGATGCGCCGTAGGCTTCGTCCATCACTTCCATCGGGAAGTAACGCCAGTCGTGATCAAGTGAAATGGGGTTCAAGTTAGTCATGAGGGGATTATAACGCAACTAACCTTCTTGAAGAGGGAAAAATGGGACGACACGCTTGTTAAGCGACATGAGGATCTGTGTCATCAAAACGACATGAGAAAGTCCCCTACCGAAAGCGATTGATTAGGCGGATTCGTTTCAGGTCCTCGATTAGTGCAAACCAGCCAGTAGTCAAACGATCAACCGTCTGGCTATCGGAATAAAACCTGCTGAAGCAGGCTGAGGTATGTGGTGCCATCATGTGTAGTGTCCAAACCGCATTGTACCAAAGTGAAATGCACCCAGCGTATTCCACGTGCTGAGGCGAGATGGCAACTGAATCACGGAGACTGAAAGCACGGATAGAAAATGCCAAGTGGGTGATAACTTGCCGCGGCAATGACAGGCGGGAAGTTCCCATAGTACCGCTGAATTGACAAAATTGGCGGGCGGAAACAGGGGAGCGAAGCGCTGCATTGACGCCAGTGCAGCGGCTGGCTCGCTCAATGCCGCCGCTGTGCAGAAGTACCGAGTACTGAGTGCTGAGTACCGAGGAAAGGCAAAGCCATTTGAACCGCTGAGACGCAGAGAAAATACGGAGAGTCGGGTTGATCGACGATGGTTCATGGTGAGTGGTCAAAGCCAACAGCGAAACACTATTGAACAGCGTAGCACAAAACGGGACAAAAAGGGTGACCATTTGTCCACTCTTTGGGGACAATTTCACTAACTATTTTGAGGGATAAAGATTGTTAAGACGGTTGGAATTTGGTTTAGTGCAAAATTTGCGAGACTAGAGCGGTTGACCCTCGCAGGGAACGGGTTGCAAGGTGAGGCCGGGTAAGTCGCCTTTGCGGGCGAGTTAGAGCAACAGAACATTGCCTTACAAAGTAACAAAGTCGGTGACATCCGACAGGAGCGGTTTTCCGGATTGGGCTGTGCCAACAACATGCCAGCCATTGATGTAGATCTGTGTGTCCGCAGGGGCGATGGTGAGATGCAGGTGAAAGCGCAAACAGACTTCTTCAATGGGTTCGAGGTCGTAGATATGACGGAGATTGGGCTGCCGTAGAACGCGATCACATCGCGGCCATGCTGGACGAGGCGCAGGAAGTGATCGGCGCGGCAGAGTGAGCGATAGCAGACGGGACTGCGCCGTTGCTAATGTATTGAAACCCTTCTCCCTTGATCTCGGAGGAGAAGGGTTAGGATGAGGGGTTAGATGAAAACTTGTCTAATACATCTAATACAGGTAACACAGGTTAGATACAACTTTACTCAGTGCTGTCTGGCTTCGTCTCGGCAATATCGTTACCATTTTGGCTGGTTCTAGTACCCTCGACATTTCGCAGCGTCTCAAATAACATCGCCAGTCGGGTTAAGGTGGCCTGGAAATCTTCACCGCTGAGGGCTTCGACTTTGGTGCGGAAGGTCTCCGCCACCTCCGGGATATTCATCAGCATATCCATAAAGGTATTGCCGTTGCCATTCCCAGTGCTTCCAATTTGCACCACGCGGACGTTGCCGCCCAACCCCGCCAGTGCCTTCGCCATGGCTTCGGTCTTGGCGATGTCGGCGTTTGTAATTTGCTCGATAAGGAATTGGCGCAGGGTGATCGAGTCCTCGGCAGCGCTGGCAGCCGCTAACTCACGTCGACCTTCCGCCTCCGCCAACAATTGTGCCCGATTACCCTCAGCCTCAGCAACTTTCATCGCTTGAATCGCTTCCGCCTCAGCCTTTGAACCCTGTGCTTCGGCTTCTTTCATGGCCTGATACGCTACAGCTTCAGCACGACCACGCTGCTCAGTGGCCTGGGCTTCGGCTTCGGCGCGCTTACGAGTCGAGTCGGCCTGGGCTTCGGCGTTAATGATGATCCGTCTGCGTTCGGCTTCGGCTTCAATTTCAATCGACTGTCGCTTGGCACGGGCTGGCACCAGCACTTCGGCTTCCTGCTGCTGCTCGACCGCCAGCGCCCGCAACTTTTGCACTTCCTGCTCAGAAGTGGCATTTGCCAAACCCACGCGCTTTTGCACCTCGACCTCGCGGATGGAAAGTGCTTCCCGCTGCGCCAAAATTTCACGTTGGGCATCCAGTTCGGCTTGCTCGGCTTCACGGGTCGCCGTCGCCGCTCGTACCCGTGCTTCGCGTTCGGCATCGGCCTGGGCAATGGTCGCATCCCGCTTGACGGCGGCAATTTGTGGGGCAGCCATCGCATTCAGGTAGCCTTGATCGTCGGTGATTTCCTCGATATCCATTGAGATGACTTTGATACCCATCGCCGCAACGTCATCCCGCGCCAAGTCCTGTACCTTTTGCACAAACTCATCTCGGTCACGGTGAATAGCCTCCACCGAAAGCTGACCGACAATCGCCCGGAAGTTGGCGCTCAACGTTTCGGTGATGATTTTCTGGACGTCATCCCGTTTTTTGTCCAAGAAAGCTCGTGCCGCCGTTCGCAGCGCCGCCTCCTCGGAGTCGATTTGTACCTGCGCCACCCAGTCCAGCTTGATCGGCACACCGCTGACAGTGTACACCTCGTCGCGCTCTTGCTTGATGGTCATGATGGTAATGTCGAGCTTTTTGTAGGTTTCCAACAGCGGGATGACAAACACACCCCCGTTCGTAACCATCCGTGAGTCGCCACGTCCGTATACAACCAGGACCTCGCTTGGCGGGACGCGGTGGTAAACACTTCTGACCAGAGCCAGCAGACCCAAAAACAGCACTACTACGACGATGATGACGATAATTAGGCCAAACTCCATTTCATACCCCCTTTATCTATGAACGCTTCTTTTTGACGTATAAAATGCCACCATTAATATCAACCACTTCCACTTGGTCGCCCCGTCGAAGTGCTGCGCCACTGGTTTCCTTAACTGGGTAGCGTTGGACGAACTTGCCTTCGATTATGACTTCGCCTGTCTTGCCCTCCGGCACATCAATCGTGACCTTCGCCACCGGCTCCTATCAACTCCGCCTCACGGCTGATGATCTTGCCTGACTGCTGCCGGAAGACCCAACGCAGCAGCCCCAACGCCAAACGCCCAAGCACCACGCCGAAGATGAGCGCCGCCACCAGAGTTCAGCGCCCAGGCCCCAACCAGACAGCGACCCCATCAGGCCGATAGACCCAAATCCCGCCAAGAAAACCGCCAGTATAGTGAAGCCGAAACCATCGCCAACGTTCAAAACCGGGCAGGTCAACAGTACCTAATACATCGCTGCCCGTCAGAATTGTGATCAAGAAATACACCACACCGATGAGTGTCATAATGGCAAAAACCCATAGCAAAGGGCTTGTTTCCATTGAGCGCCTCTACATTACATCTTTTGTGTTAAATGTGAAAAGTATACATGAATTCGCTGCTTGCTGCGCCAAAACCCGCCCCCCAATTACTAGGGCTTACGACCGCGGCGGTGCATCTGTAAGCGATGAATGGCAGGGTACCGAAAGAAAAATATGAATATCATCATTCGACACTGAGAACAAAGAGGTTTATGCGAAGAAGTTTAGGCTTGTATAATAGTGGGTGACTGGAGAAAATTGGGTAGTGTACCAAAGTCGGTTGAAATTCAACGGCGATATTTAGTTTGCGCCTGAGCTTGATGGGGCCCAAGCTAATTCAACCGAAAACGATACACTATCTCCATAACTGACGTTATTCACATGACTTTTCAGCCACTCATTCTTTGGCTCGCAGTTTGGCAGTGGTGGCTTCGTCCACGCTCATATCATCTTTGATGACCACGCCATACTGTTCCTTTGCGCCCTGTACTGTGACGTAGCCATCGAGCACATCGGCCCGCACACGGGCGGGATCACGCTTGAACGGATCGCCATATCCGCCGCCACCACCTGTATGGGTACGTATGACGGTGCCATTGGGAATGGGTTTGGCGTTCACTTTGAGGATATGAGCTTCCTTGCCGTCGGGCGTATAAAGCGCCACGTCAGGGCCCACACCGGATTTGCCGCCGAACAGTCCCCAGGCGGGCGTCACCGAGCGGTCAAACCACAGCGATGTATAGGCATCCGCTTCGACACTGTATTCGCGGTAAAGGCCGCAGCCACCGCGAAATTCGCCGGGGCCGCCAGAGTCGGCGCGAATGCCATAGTTCTTGAGCATGACCGGAAATTTACTTTCGTAGACTTCGACAGGCAGATCTTTGAACGCGCCGTTAACGTTGTTGATGAGCGCGTCTTGACCATCGCCGTTCTTGTAGCCGCCCCACCCGCCGGGTGTAGGCTCAACAGCAAGGAACGGTAATTTGTTTCGTGGGTCCACGCCACCAATAAAAATCACCATAGAATCGCCGTAATGAGCAGATGCGGCTTTGTCCGGCATGGCCGGTGCGAGGGCGGTGACGAAGAGGTCAATGAGCAGACCGAGCGGTGTGAAGTACCACTGACAGGCCGCTGGTTCCTGAGCACGGAAGATAGATCCTTCGGGCGCTTCGATGGTCAAGGTCTTGAACGTGCCGCCGTCAACAGGACGCAGCGGATTGACCAGTAACTTAAACGCTACACGGGCGGCGGAGATGGTCTGTGCGAAGCCGCAGTTGACGGGGCCGCGCGTTTGCGGCGACGACCCTGTTAGGTCAATGGTCATCTGTTCACCGGCGACTGTGACTTTCATTTTGACGGGGATGGGTGGACTGCCGAGTCCGTCGTTGTCAACAAAGCCTTCCGCCTGATAGACACCGTCGGGTATGGCGCTGACGGCTTCGCGTTCCAACACTTCGGACTGGCGGAAGATTTCGTCACGGGCGGCCATGACTGTGTCGTAACCGAAACGATCCAGAATGCCACGATAGCGCGTCTCGCCCGTGCGTCCGGCGGCAACCTGTGCGTTCATATCGCCAACCAGCAG
Source organism: Anaerolineae bacterium (assembly GCA_041390885.1). Lineage (GTDB taxonomy): Bacteria > Chloroflexota > Anaerolineae > Aggregatilineales > Phototrophicaceae > CFX2. The sequence continues at coordinate 226,332 of JAWKPB010000025.1, forward strand.
GAAACCGAAGCGGCCATTGCGGCGCAGAACTTCAATGATGTCTTCGCGCGGTTTATTGTTTTCGTAGATGCGCGTTGGCGGCCAGCGCATCCCTTCCTGATAAATATCTGACGAGTCCATCGGACCGCCCGCATCTTTACCGCCGACATCCAGCCAGTGGGCGCGGGAGGCAGAGAAGCCCACCAATTGTTCTTTCCAGTAGATGGGGGCAAAAACGGTGGCATCGTTGAGGTGGGTGCCAGTCATATACGAGTCATTCATGTAGAAGACATCACCGGGACGGAAATAGTCCCAGCCATAGAGCTCGGCAGTGAGCTGGACGCACACCTGCAAGTTACCAAGGAACAGCGGCAAGCCAAGCGACTGCCCCAGTACGTTGCCGTGATTGTCTAGCAGTGCTACCGAGCAGTCTTTGCCTTCATAGATGATAGGCGAATAGGCACTGCGGATAAGCGTAGCGTTCATATCCTGGGCGATGGAGATGAAGGCGTTACGGATAATCTCTGTCGTGACGGGATCTATTTTGGTGCTCATCAGTCTTTCCTCGTAATAATCAGGTTGCCCAACGGATCGACATGGACGCTGTAACCCTGCGGAACGACGGTGGTCGCGCTGGATTCATCCACCACCAACGGACCTTCGTAGTAGGTGTCAATGGGCATGGCGTCGCGGTCGAGGATGGTGGTGCTCATCTTCACACCGTCAAAGTATACGTCGCGCGTGCCTTTGACTGGGTTCGCGCCGTCGGTGCGCGGCTGGAAGCCCATGACTTCACTTTCGAGACGGCCAAAGGCTGTCAGGCGCAGATTGACGAACTCAAGCGGCGCACCGGGTGTGGAATGTCCGTAGCGCACCTTGTAAGCCGCGTGGAAGTCGGCATCAATGGTGGCAATATCGAAGGGGCGGTTGATGGGAATGGTGACTACGTATTCCTGCCCGATGTAGCGGATGTCAGCCGACATGGCGAAGTAAATATCTTCGTCCGGCACTTCTTCTTCGCGGATGAGCGCCTGACCTTCGGTAACAAGGCGGTCAAAGATTTCGCTGATCATTTCCGGCGTGGTATCAACCGCGCGGTGGAAGAAGTTGCTGGTCAGGTCGCGGCGAATGTCGGTCTGAAGCATGCCCCATGCCGAGAAAGTGCCGGGGCTCCACGGGGCGATCACTTCCTTGATGCCCAGTTCACGTGCCAACCAGACAGCGTGCATCGAACCAGCGCCACCGAAGGCCACCATCGAAATATCACGCGGATCGATGCCGACCTGAATGGTGATGGTGCGGATAGCGTCGGCCATCTTGGCGTTGATGATCGAGAGCATTCCTTCCGCCAGATCAACATCACTCAAGTTAAGCTGCGAGGCAACCGAGTGAATGGCTTTCTCGGCAGCATCATAGTCGAGCTGCATCCAGCCTCCCAGGCGGGCGTCAGTGCCGATGCGACCGAGGAACAGATTAGCGTCGGTAACGGTTGGTTGTGTGCCACCGCGCCCATAGCAGGCAGGGCCGGGAACAGCGCCCGCCGACTGCGGGCCAACGCGTAACGCGCCTGCTTCCAGCCAGCCGAGCGAACCGCCGCCCGCGCCAATGGTATGGATTTCGACCAGCGGCAGCAGTAAGGGTAGTCCTTGTTGTTCTGTTTCATTAGAGACACCGGGTTTACCGTCAATAATCAGACTCATGTCGAAGGATGTACCGCCCATGTCAACACAGAGCAGGTTGGGACGTCCGGTTGCTTTGGAGAGTGCAACACCGCCGATAGCGCCGCCGACCGGGCCGGAAAGCAGTGTTTGTACCGGTATTTCGCGAGCGGTTTTGGCGCGGATAACGCCGCCGCTAGACTGCATAACATGAACCGGCGCGTCTGTGCCGAAGTTCGCCAGTTCCTGCTCCAAACTGGAGAGGTAACGTTCGACGATGGGGGCGATGTAAGCGTTCATAACAGCGGACGAAGCACGTTCATATTCACGCCATTCGCGCGAGACTTCGTGCGACAGAGTGACCGATACATCCTTGCCCAGCGCCGCATTCAGGATTTCGCGGGCACGCAGTTCGTGCGCAGGGTTGACATAAGCGTGAATGAAGCAGATGGCAACTGACTGGATGCCTTCGGCGCAGATCTTTTGAATGATCGGTTCGAAGTCTTCTTCATGGAGCGGTTCGAGAACCGAGCCATCATAACGCAGGCGTTCACGCACCTCTAGTACATCGCGGCGCGGTACCAACCGTTCCGGTTTGCGGTACTGCACCTGATATAGTGTCTTGCGGTCACCACGGGCGATAGAGTAGGCATCGCGCACGCCGGCGGTCATGATGAGTAGAACACGTGCCCCTTTGCGTTCGAGGAAGGCGTTCAGGCCAACGGTTGTGCCGTGGACAAAGAAATCCACCGAGGACGGATCGCTCACCATCTGCTGCAGGCCGGTCATGACGCCCTGTGCCGCATTACCGGGGGTAGTCAGAACCTTGCCGGTTGTTGTAGTGCGCGAGTCCGTGTCGGCGAGGACAAAATCGGTAAAGGTGCCGCCAATATCAACGGCGATGCGATAACCCATGCTTATACCTCCTCCTCGGATGAGGCCAGAATCTCGCTGATAAGAAATTGTGTGTCGGTAATTCGTTTGCGGTCTTCGTTCAGTTTGGCAATGGATTGGGCGGAAAGAAAGCCTTTTTCAAACGATTCCCGGTCGGGATAGTCAACGACGGTCATGAAGCGGAAGGGCGTGTCTTTGACAACACCTTCCGGCGTCCAACGTTCGCTTATCAAACCAAAGTCAGTGCGTAGAACACCCGCACCCGACTCATTGGAGGCCTGGTGCTCGCCCAAGCGCCAGCGCAGGAATTCATCCTCGTCGGTGCCGGGTGGTAGGTTATACAGTACAGTGAGTCTAATCATAAATGATGTCCTTATTGTCTTCTGTGGCGCATGGCATCCAGCGCGACCGCAAATAAAATAATCAACCCCTGGAAGACATCCTGATAGTAGGTGTCGACGTTAATGAGGTTAAAGCCGTTTTCGATGAGGCGGAGGAACAACACGCCCAGCACGGTGCGCCAGATTGCGCCTTCACCGCCCATGATGCTGGTGCCGCCGATGACGACCGAGGCGATGGCGATCAGCTCTAATCCCTGTCCCATGTCATTTTGGGCTTTGAGGAAGCGCGAGGCTGAAATGACGCCCGACAGCCCCGCGGCAAACCCGCTGATGCCAAAGGCGATGGTGCGAACGAGATTAACGTTGATACCAGAAAGCCGCGCCGCTTCCGGGTTATCACCAGAGGCGAACACATAGCGCCCGTAGCGGGTACGGGTGAGCAAGAATGTTAGGATCACTGCGAGGCCCAGCCAGTAAATGATGGTATTGCGAATATCGCCGATGCCGCCGCGCGCCAGTGACTGAAATACATCATCGCTCACGCGGATTTGTTCGGCCTGCGTAATAATGAGCGCAATTCCTCGAATGACGATGCCGGAAGCAAGTGTCGCCACGAAGGTGTTGATGTGCAGTACGGTGACGAGAATGCCGTTCAGCAAGCCGAACAGTGTGCCGACGACGATGCCGACAATCCAGCCAAGCTGGGGGGCAATGGCGGCGAAGCTTTCAATCTGGCCGAGGTCGCGGGCGACGAAGGCGGCCACCACGCCCGATATGGCGAAGATTGCACCCATCGACAGGTCAAAGCCACCCGCAATGATGACCACTGTCGCGGCGAGCGCCATGAGGCCGATTTGGTGCGCTTGATCGAGAATGTTGAGCTGGTTGCGGACGGTCAGAAAAGCCTCTGCCCGGATCGACAGGAACATAAATAATGCGATAAAGGCGATGAGCACACCGTAGTCCAACAAGAAGGTGGACCATTTGCGAGGCTGTGGCGACGTTCGTTTGAACAGATTCATGGCAAACTACCCATCCTGCCGGGCAGCTTGCCCGGTACCAAAGGCTGCGCTCATGATGTTGGTTTCGGTCATGTCCTGACCTGATGAAGGCAGCTCGGCAACAATGCGCCCTAGCCGCATAACCAACACACGATGAGAGAGACCCAAAATTTCTTCAATTTCGGAGGATACCATTAAAATGGCCATGCCTTCCTGCGCCAGCGTGGCGATTAGGTTGTAGATAGCCTGTTTCGCGCCCACATCAATACCGCGTGTAGGTTCATCAATGATGAGGATGTGAGGACGTTTGAACAGCCATTTGCCGAAGAGCACTTTTTGCTGGTTCCCGCCGGACAGATTGTTGAGGCGCGTCGCAGCTGAGCCGGTGCGGATGTCCAATGATTTGATCATCCCAGCAATGCGCCCCAGTTCGGCGCGCGTGTTAATGACTCCGCCAATGCCCGTCACGTCGCTCAGATGCGGCAGGGTCATGTTGAGTTGGACACTCTGCTTGAGCAGGAGACCCTGTTCCTTGCGGCTTTCCGGCAGCATGTAAATACCGTTACGTATAGCTTCTCCTACCGAACGCAGGGCGACCGGTTTGCCGTGCACGGTGACCGAGCCACCCGTTACAGCTTCAGCGCCAAAAAGCGTGCGCGCTAGCCGCGAACGACCACTGCCGACAAGGCCAGCCAAACCGACGATTTCGCCTGCGCGAATTTCCAGATTGATGTTGTCGAAGACGGCGCTGGAGAGCCGCTCTACTTTGAAAACGATTGGATTATCCGACGGTGGTGGATGCTTTGGCGGATACATCTGCGCCATTGTTTTGCCGAGCATTGCCGTTACCAGACTATCCAGTGTTTCATCTTTGGTAGGGGCGGTGCGTACCACCTGACCGTTCCGCATGACGGTTACAGTATCAGCCAGATCCAGCACTTCGCGCAGGAAGTGGGACACATAAATAATGGTCAGCCCCATACTTTTGAGCTGGCGCACAATCTTGAGAAACGTGCTTGTTTCTTCGTCCGAAAGCATGGCTGTCGGCTCGTCCATAATGATGAGCCGTGCGTTGCGAGCGATGGCCTGCATGACCTCAACCTTTTTTTGGTCGGCCATACGCAGACTGTCCACACGCCGATTTGGATCAATATTGAAACCGGAAAGCGCCCGCACTTCTTCGAAGCGTGCCTGCATGGCCCCAAAGTTCAGGATGCCAGCACGTGACACTTCCTGCCCAAGCAAGATATTCTGTAGAACTGTTTGCTTGCCAGAAAGTGAGATTTCCTGTGAGATCGTGGTGATACTGTTAACCAGAGCGTCACGCGGAGCGCTGAACGAAACGGCACGACCACCGACTAACAATTGACCGGAGTCCGGGCGGATGATGCCGCTGATGATCTTGCCAAGTGTGGATTTCCCTGCGCCATTTTCGCCAACAAGCGCGTGAATTTCACCCCGCTTCACCATCACGCTGACATTTTCCAACGCCTGGACTGCATAGAAGCGTTTAGAAATATTACGCGCCTCGAGAAAGGTTTCAGCGTTCATCGGGTGTTAGTGGATCGACATATACATGAGCGATTTGCAAAGAACACGGGGAACAATAGAAAAACAAAGTTTTCGAAGTAGGGGCGCGGTACGCTGCGCCCCTACCGGCTGTCCGGGTTGTTCTGCTGTACACATTGGTCACAGCAGACGTTTTCGGACAGGGCTGCTTAACTTCAGAGTCTCCGACAGTTACCACTGCGGTGTGAATTCAGACGCCGATTCTGTCGTGATAACCGGTCCGCTGGAAGGAATTGGCGGTGACTGGTCATACATATCCACCGAGCGGATAATCAGTGTGCCGTCAATGGCCTGCAGCGCCATCTGCGCGGCAATCTGTCCGTTGGTATATGGAATGTTAGCGACGGTGGCGAACCAGCGGCCCTCGGCCACAGCTTTGTAACCATCCGCGCTGGCACCATTACCGATCAGCTTGACCTGTCCTTCGAGACCGGCATCCTGAACGGCCTGTTCGGCACCGATGATGCTTTGATCGCCAACTGATGCGAATACATCAATGCCGGGGTTTGACTGGAGCAGATCGGTAGCGACTTCAAATCCCTTGTCTTCAAGGTACTGCGCTTCCTGCACTGCAACCATTTTGATATTGGGGTGGCTGGCAATTATGCCGTTGATGGTTTCCAGACGGTCAAGGTCGAGCGGGAAGCCCTGGAAGCCAATGAGGAAGGCCACTTCGCAAGGATCAACGCCTTCGCAAGCCATGACAATGGCGTTACCCAATGCGGTTCCGTCGCCAATGCCAGTACGGGCGATCTGTCCGGCAATGTTCTTGTAAGGCACGAGCGTGTGGCGGTCAGGATTGATGGTGGCATCCAGCGCGATGACCGGAATACCGGCTTCAGCCGCTGCGTCCACACCGACCGTTACACCTACCCCATCCACCGGGTAAATGATGAACGCATCAAAACCGCCGGACGTGATGGCGTCCTGAATCTGGTTTAACTGTTCTTCCGGGTTAAAACCAGCATCAAAGACTTGGACCGTCCCACCTGCGGCTTCAACGATGCTTGTGATGCCATCGCCGGCTGCCGCCGTGTAGGTGTTGTTGCCAATCGGATTAAAATAGGCAATCTTGGGGCCGTCCTGTGCAACGGTTGTAAAGATCGCCGAAAAGAACAAACAGAGCACCAGCAGGGTTAACTTTTTCATTATGGGTTTCCTTTCAAGGAGGAACTCTTACCGAAATAGGATTATAGCGCGATGAGACTTGGGGGTGAGAAATTAAGTCAATTGACTTAAACACGTAAGTCAAATGACTTACGCCCGCTATCCATTTAGTTAATGTGCTGCGCGGTTGCCCAAGAGGACGTTAGCGGGTTGTGGATACTGGTCTAGGATTCCGGAGGTACGGGTTTGGCAGTTTCATCGAGGCGGGCGATACCTTCGCGCAGTGCATATAACGCTGCCTGTGTGCGGTTCGCCAGATGGAGCTTGCTGAGGATGCTGCCGACATGATTGCGTACCGTGCGTTCGCTGATGACCAGCAGCGAAGCAATCTCCTGATTGGTCAAGCCCTGCGCGACATGTTTTAGGATAAGTACCTCTCGCTCGGTGAGTGTCTCGTTTGTTTCGCCTACCGTGACCTCAGGATGGTGCAATTCCTGGAAGAGCTTCAGCGCGATAGAGGGTGCCAGCGATGGGACCCCCTGATAGACATTATTAATCGCCTGTAGGAGTTCTTGGGGTGCGGAGTCCTTGAGCAGATAGCCAAGTGCCCCAGCCTTGATCGCCGGAAAAACGACATCGTCCGCCGTGAAGCTGGTCAGCGCGAGGATTCGGGCACTGGGATTTTCGAGCTTGATACGCTCGATGGCCTCAATCCCACCCATTTCACCCATAATCAGATCCATGAGTATGACATCCGGTTTCAATTCACGCACGCGGCGCACGGCTTCTTCGCCATTCGCTGCTTCACCGACAATCGACATCGTCGGCTCAGTGCTAATCAGGGCATGCAAGCCTTCCCGTACAATGGGATGGTCGTCAGCGATAAAAATGCGAATGGGAGTCATTATGCTGTATCTCACAGTCCCGTTGGCAATTTAGCACACACTTGTGTTCCTTCGCGGGGTGAAGACTTGATAGACAGTGTGCCCCCCAATTCCTCAGCCCGTTCGCGCATGTTGCTCAAGCCCATTCCGCCCGCCGACTGCGCCTCAATTGTTGAGAAGCCAACGCCGTGATCGTTGACATTGAGGGTGATTGTCTCACCTTCATGAGACAGATCAACACTTACAACCGAAGAGTGGGAATGTTTCAAAGCATTATTGAGGGCCTCTAGCACAATGTGGTAGATTCCTTCTTCCAGCCGGGGTGCCAGCGCTGGCAGTGGTGTGGTGATGAGATGGGCGCTCAGTCCGGCACGCCGTTCAACCGCGTCCAGCCGCTGCTGAATCGCTTCAATCAGCTCGCCAGAATGGAACGCCAATGGCCTCAGTTCGTAGAGCAGAAGGCGCATTTCCCGCAGTGCATCCTGTGCGGTTTTCCCCAAACGTTCCAAATACTTCTCCACGCGCTCATGGTCGCCCATACGCATGAGCCGCTGTCCGGCTTCGGCAAAAAGCGTCAGGCAGTATAGTGACTGTGTGACCGAGTCGTGCAAGTCGCGGGCCAACCGCCGCCGATCTTCCGAGACGGCAAGCTGTTTCGACTGCTCGTACAGCCGCGTGTTTTCGACAGCAATGCCTATCTGATCTGCGATTGATGTGAGCAGAGCAATTTCATCTGAAGTAATCTCTGTGCGCCGGTTTACCAGCAGGCTGATGACGCCATAGACCTGTCCCTTAGCACGCATCGGAATGCTCAGATATTGTTGTGACTGGTCAGCCGTGTCTCCGTGCTCTGAGAAAAGAGGCTGACCGACCTTAAAAGCATGGCGAATGTGCGCCTCATCAGGAAGCTGATCGTTTTCGACGCCCCGTATCATGCTGATGCTCATATTGTCAGAATGATCATCACCGAGGTAAATCACACCACCGGTGCTGCGAATAGCCGCCAGAATGTGGTCGAGCGCGCGTTCAAAGATGAGACTGAGATCTTTCACCTCGCTCGTGAGTGCAGCAATTTCATAGAGGATGTGTAGTTCATTATGGGCATTTTGTAAGGCACGTTCAGCAATTTTGCGGTCAGTTACATTGTAGCCAAAGGTAATAAACCCCTGAATACAATCATCACCGTCAATTAAGGGTACGGAATACCATGCAATTGTCTTGAGCGAGTAGTCTTTACATGTGATCTGCGTCTCAAGCTCATGAATAATGCCGTCTTCGACCAATACGCGGGACGCCATGTTCTTGATATAGGTGCACATGTCAACATCTGGATAGAGCCAATTCCACACCTCAGAGTGCCCGATAACTTCCTCACGGGAATAGCCGCTGGTGCGTTCAGCTGTCGGATTCCAGACAAGAACATTTAGATCACGGTCACATACATTTCCCCAGACATTAATGCTCTGGATTAATGTTTCAGCATAATACTCCCGGAGGACATTTGGTGGAGACAGAAGCGGTTTCATCATGCAAGCAATATATCAATAAACGATGGGGTAATTGTATTAGTCAGGGACAGGAAACACAACTCGTTCCCTTATCTTGATTGATGTGGCAAGTGCTTAATGTCATATCGACACCGTCATAACTTGATTTGCCCATCCTGTGGCTAGTCGCTACAATCCCCAACGGAAATTAATTGTTATTTTGGAGTTTGCTTCCTTGCCAGTTTACGGCGCATTCACCTTTGTTCTGCATACTCATCTGCCATATGCACGTTTGGCTGGACGCTGGCCGCACGGCGAAGAATGGCTGCATGAGGCGGCGGTTGACACCTATATTCCACTGCTGAAGACACTCTATGACTTGAAAGAGCAAGGGATATTTTTCCGATTGACGATTGGCATCACGCCAGTATTGGCGGAACAACTGATAGATGCCGATGTGCTGAAACATCTTGACCAGTATTTAGATGAAAAGATCGCAGCAGCCCAACGGGACGTCGAGTTTTTCGCAGCGGGAGAAAGTGCTGATCCTCATTTACACTGGCTGGCACAGCAGTATGAGAAGCATTTCAAAAACATCCAAAGCGCCTTTCACCACCGCTTCAATCGTGATCTGATTGGCGCTTTCCGCCGATTGCAGGATGAAGGACTGATCGAGATCATTACCTGCGCCGCGACACATGCCTACCTGCCACTGCTGGGACGCGATAGTTCGATCAATGCCCAACTCACAACAGCCGTCAAGAGTTATGAGCGTTTGTTCGGGCGGAAGCCTACCTCCATCTGGCTGCCGGAATGTGCCTACCGCCCCGCCTATGTGACGGAAGACGGACGGACACGCCCCGGAATAGAAACTTTCTTACGACAACATGGAATCAAGTTGTTCTTCAGTGAAACGCATACGATCACGGGCGGGCAGCCGGTGGGTGTGGCAGCCGGTGAGGTCATTGGGCCATATGGCTATCTCAAACGGCGCTATCTCATTCCTTCCAGTCCGAAGTTACTCATGCCAGAACACCCGGCGACCACCTTCCAATCATACTATGTCAGTGACACGGTGGCGGGCATGGGCGCGGGCGAACATTCCGGGGTAGCGGTTATTGGCCGCAATAACCAGACGGGCATGCAAGTGTGGAGCGCGGAATGGGGTTATCCCGGTGACGTTGATTACCGTGAATTCCACAAGAAAGCATGGACGAGTGGTTTGCAGTATTGGCGGGTAACAGGAACCAAACTCGATCTGGCGGAAAAAGATCAATACCATCCGGATTGGGCGGCCTACAAGATAGACCAACATGCCGAACACTTTGCCCATATGGTGGGCGATTTACTCCGCGACTATTACAAGCAAACAGGCGAGTATGGGCTGATCGCTTCAAATTATGACACTGAATTATTTGGACATTGGTGGTACGAAGGAGTTGAATGGCTGGGCAAGGTTTTGCGGCATTTAGCAGCCAACCGCGATATTGAACTGACTACAGCCAGCAGCTATCTCGATAACCATCCGCCACGCGAGGTGCTGCACATCCCGGAAAGTTCGTGGGGGAGCAACGGAACACACTTCACATGGGACAACCATGAAACGCACTGGATGTGGCAGCCGATACACGAGTGCGAAGTGCGAATGGAAAATCTAGCTGCACGATACCCAGGCGTCAGCGACGACCAGCGATTGGTTTTGAACCAAGCAGCACGCGAACTGCTGCTGCTGCAAAGCTCGGATTGGCCGTTTTTGGTGACGACAGAGCAAGCGCGAGAATATGCCATTCAGCGTTTCAGCCAGCATCTCGAACGTTTCAATAAACTGGCAGACTCGCTGGATGCAGGCAAACCGAACCGCGAGCTGGCGGAGTCTTATTACGAACTGGATAAATTGTTCCCGGACATAGATTACCGCTGGTTTGCCAGCTGAGTAATGTCGTTATGGAAGTATCAGGAATTTGTAAATCATGGCATAATTGAAATGCCGCAAGTATGGGGGAAACCTGTTGAACATGAGGGTATTGTTTGTCAGTGCTGAAGCGGCTCCATTTGCCAAGGTCGGCGGTATGGCCGATGTGGTTGGTTCACTGCCCGCCGCGCTGCGCCAACTGGGTGTTGATGCCCGTGTCATCATTCCACACTACGGTTTCATAAACGACATAAAATATCATATCGTACCGTTATTTCATTTCGAGTTTGCGCGCACAAACGGGGTCACGGATGTGCATGTTTATTCGGCGGTACAAGATGGTGTGCCAGTCTATCTTGTTCAAGGCTGGCCGTTCTTTGGCAATGAGTCGTCGGTATACGGCGACTGGGCGGGGGATGTACCCCGCTTTGTGTTTTTTAGCCAGGTGGCGATGGCGGTGGCATGGGAGCTGCGTCAGCGCGAAGACTGGTTTCCGGACGTATTTCACGTCAATGACTGGCACACCGGGTTGATACCATTCCTACTCGACGTGAGCAAATCTGACCCGAACTGGGCCCAAGTAGCTTCTATTTTGAGCATTCACAACATGGCGTATCAGGGTGAGCATGTCGGCGGTTGGATGTGGGAGTTGGGCATTCCGGGACGTCACCATCCTGATCTGGTTAAACGGCAGCTTACAGATAATTTGCTGGCAATGGCAATTGCCTACTCGGATATGGTTTCTACTGTCAGTCCGCGCTACGCGATTGAGATACAGTATCCATACATGGGTTATGGGTTGGATGATCTGGTACGGGCGCGCTCGGCGGATACAGTGGGCATCTTGAACGGACTTGATCTCAATGTATGGAATCCTGAAACCGACAAGCTGCTGGTTTCAAATTTCAATGTGGAAAATGTGGCGACAAACCGTCCACCGAACAAACGTCAACTACAAGAAGATTCAGGACTGGAAGTGCGCGATGACATTCCCGTCATTGGGGTAGTCAGCCGACTCGTCTCGCAGAAGGGCTTTGATCTGGCGCTGCCCGCATTGAGGCGACTGTTAGTTGATACTGAGGTGCAGTTCATTCTGCTGGGTTCGGGTGATGCTGATCTGGATTACCAATTCTGGCGGTTGGGAAAAGACTTTTCGTGGCGGGCGAAAATTTATCAGGGGTATAACGCGGCCCTCGCCCAGCGTATTTATGCCGGATGTGATATGTTCCTGATGCCCAGCCACTTTGAGCCGTGCGGCATTGGTCAGATGATCGCAATGCGCTACGGCGCACTGCCTGTGGTGCGCGAAACAGGCGGGTTGGCAGATACCGTTTCCAATTACGATAACGGCCCCGGCGATTGGGGGACAGGTTTCGTGTTCAACTGGGAGACACCGGACGCGGTTCGGAATGCTGCGCTGGGCAATTGACACGCACAAGAACGTCCAGCGAAGAAAATGTGCAGCGCCGGGCGATGCAGACTTTAGCTGGGACAAGAGTGCCCAGTAGTATGTAGACCTTTATCGCACTGCAATCAATAAACGTAGGAGGTAAGTTACACCGTGAAGATTAAAGCAATTATTCTTGCAGGTGGCGAAGGTACGCGACTGTTAATACTGACCGCCAAACGTGCCAAACCTGTTGTACCATTCGCGGGAAAATATCGAATTATTGATTTTACTTTGAGCAATTGTGTCAACTCGAATATTTTTGATGTGCTTATACTGACGCAGTACCGTCCGCACAGCTTGAATGACTATATCGGGCGTGGACGCCCGTGGGACTTGGCCCGCTCGTTTACGGGCGGCGTGCAGATTTGCAGCCTTACAAGGGACATGAGGATACCGATTGGTACGCCGGAACTGCCGACGCCGTCACTCAAAATTCTGAGTTTTCGTCTGGCGTGGTCGCCCGATTATGTGCTTATCCTTTCCGGTGACCACATCTACGAAATGGATTATGATGTACTGCTCCAGTTCCACCGTGATAAGAAAGCCGATGCCACTATCTGTACGATCTGTGTGCCAATGGACGAAGCCAGTCGTTATGGCATTTTGGATGTAGACGATGATTACCGCGTGCGGGAATTCGTAGAGAAACCGGCCAATCCACCGAGCAACCTCGCCAGCATGGGCGTCTACATCTTTAACTACTCGGTGATGGAACAGATGTTAAACGAAGACCAGAAGCGAAAGGGGTCGAATCACGACTTTGGTAAGGACATTATTCCGCGAATGGTCGTCGAAAATATGCGCGTATTCGCCTATCCATATGGCGGATACTGGATTGATGTCGGCACAATTGACGCCTATTGGGAAGCGCATATGGATTTGATCGGTTCACCGCCGTCGTCGAATCTCAATGACCGCACATGGGTTATCCACACACTGAGTGAAGAACGCCCGCCGGTACACATTCAGTCAGGCGCCACCGTCAAAATAGTTTAATCACCGACGGCTCGGTGGTTTCCGAAGGTGCAATTGTTGAAAATTCGATCCTGTCGCCGGGGTGTATGTGGGACCCACCGGCGGTGCGAGAGTCCCATTGTTCTAACCGACACGTACATTGAAGCAGGCGCTGTGGTGGAACGTCGCATCCAGACAAGATTGTGGTAGTCGGCCACAATGCCCGTGTAGCGTATAAGAGATGTCGGTGAGTTAGGAATCACTTCCGCGTTCTGGCAAGAATACCCACATACTGGCTGGTTACAACATTGGTCACAGTTCTGTGCTGGGAACAGATTTACGGTTGGAAGATTTTGCAGCCTATACCAATAAAACAGTTCCTAGTGGCACATACATCGGCTATAAGAAAAAGTGATTTACGGAGAGGACGGGAAATACCCATTCCTCTCGATAAACGTTGGTAATGTAGTTCTGAAGTAATTGAATGTGATATGCAATGAACAATGATCCGGACTGAAAGCACTTAAGAGCAAAATGGGACTTTCAAGCGATTGTTATCCAACATTGTAGATTAGCAGGCAGCGGTTTCCGTTGTCATATCCGTCATCGAACTCCTGCTACCGCAGCTAATCGCCAAAACATAACCGCCATTAGCCACGAGGAGTTTTACCGTGTCAAAAATAGAACGTACCGCACTTTGTGTGTACGGTCACTTCAGCCAACCACCCCGCGGCAATCCACTGACCTACGAGATTGGTGAGGAGCTGGAGGCTGCGCCGTACAAAAATTGGAATGACCGTATCAATCAAACGTCATACCATCCAAATGCGGTTGCCGGCAACTTCGAGCATATCAGCTTTAGTATGAGCGAAGGCTTGATGAAATGGTTAGAGCTGAATGCTAGAGAAACTTACGATTTAATTGTCTCAGCTGACAAAAAAGCCTACGAGCAGCAAAACCCGGCGGGTAATGCGCTGGTGACAGCACACAATCACGTCATCCTGCCACTTTCACGTAAACGCGATAAACGAACGCAAATACAGTGGGGAATTGCGGCCTTTGAGCATCATTTCGGGCGCAAACCACTGGGCTTCTGGCTGCCGGAAATGGCAGTAGATACGGAAACGCTCCAGTTTTTGGTCGAAGCTGGAATTGGCTATACCTTATTGACGAGCAAACAGTTGCAAGGTTTACCACACAACGGCGGTGGCGGACCTTACAAGGTTGAGTTGCCAGAGGGTAAGAGTATAGTCGTATTTGCACGTCATGATGATTTATCAACCGACCTCTCGTTCAAAATTCATACGTTGGGCGGCGCGGGACATTGGTCACGCAATGCACTCTCACCCGCACGGCGACATACCGGTCATTTGATGCTGCTGGCTACAGCAGGCGAGACCTTTGGTCACCATTACGCAGGCGAAGAACAATTCCTGTATTGGCTCGTCCATCATGAAGCCGAAGACGCAGGTTATGAATTAATGAGTCTCGACCAAATGTATTTGAACATCAAACCGATTGGGACTGTGGAAATCGTAGAGCGCAGCAGTTGGGGTGACCAACCGGGCTTGACCCAGTGGTTTACAGGCACATCGGAGGTGGGTAAAGACACAACATGGAAGGGCGCACTGCGACGGGCACTAGATAACGCCGCAAGCGATCTGGATAAGGTTTACGAAGACTTGATTACACCGCACAACGTGGACCCCTGGCTGCTCCGTGACGATTATCTTTCAGCCATGTTTGCCGGAAAGACAGCAGAAGACTTCATCAGCGAACGCTTGCCGAAAAATGAAAAAGGCACAGAACAAACAATTAGCGACTTTGTTCCAAGCCCAGCGGCTAACACAGCGCATGTATAACAGTTATACATTTACCGATAACAAATTGGATGGGACGCAACCGCGTTATGCCATTGCATGTGCAGCAGCGGCCCTTTCGCTGGCGCAAGAAGCCACCGGGCGGGATTTGAATGATCGCCTTCCAGCGGATTTGGCAGTGGTCACCTCCCCGGGTGTGACAGTGACGGGTGCGGACATGCTGCGAGATGCTATTCGCGACTACAACTTATCATTCATGAAAGTGTAGGTGGCTATAGATGGCAGCGGGAGTGGATAAACACCAACGACGGATATTAGGGGTATTTGCACATCCCGATGACGAAACATTTTGTTCTGGCGGCACGTTTGCCAAATACGCCGCCGCCGGAGCTACCGTGCGTGTGGTGTCGGCCACGCCCGGCGATGCAGGACAGATTCGCGATGCGCGGATGGCAACACGGCGGACGCTAGGGAAAGTGCGGGCGGAAGAACTCAAACGGGCCTGCGGGCAGCTTGGGGTTGAGGATGTGGTGTGTCTGGGATATGGCGACGGCACGTTGTCAGATGGGTTTCATCACAGTCTTGTGCGCGACGTGACCCACAATATTCGTAAATTTCGCCCCGATACCGTGATTACTTTTGGCGACGACGGCGCATATGGTCATCCCGATCATATTGCGATTAGTGTAGCGACGGACGAGGCTTTTCGGTTGGCTGCTGACGTGGCGCACTTCCCGGAACAAATTGCCGAAGGTCTAGCGCCGCACGCAGCCACCAGTTTGTATCACAGCTATTTTCCGCGCAACCACCGCCTGCTGCTCGACCAGCTCTCCCATTGGCTGGCTCACCGTGACGCGCGGTTTCACGGCACGGCAGAGTTTGCCCACGCACTAATGCTGTTTGCGGACGAGTCAAAAGCGTTGGGTTACACCAGCGATCATATCAAAGTGGCATGGTATCCGGCGGGATTCTACATGATCGAACAAGGTGAGCCTGCCACAAGTCTGTATCTTATCCTCTCCGGTCGCGCAGAGGTGATGCGTGAAAACGACGAGGGAGAATTTAGCAAATTGAATGAATTGGGTCCCGGCGATTTCTTCGGCGAGGAAGGTTTGGCCTTTAACCGACCGCGTAATGCATCTGTCGTGGCGATGGAGAGCGTAAGCTGTTTGGTACTTTCGCCGGGTGAACCAACCGGGTTTGCCGGACGTGGCAGCACATCACAATATGCAACTTACGCGGAGGAGAACTCTGACTTTGAACTGGCATCAGCGGCTACGACCTGCATAGAGGTCATTGATTTTATCCCGCAGAAAATGGCGGCTATCGCCGCCCACCGCACCCAGTACCCGATTACGCCGGATATGTTCCCGCGCACCATGATTGAAGAACTGTTGGGCAAAGAATATTATGTGCAGGTCTACCCGGCGCGCGAGATGGAAACCGACCTACGTTTTTGAACACCCCTGCCCGGCTCCATAGTATTACAGGGCGTGGGTGGAGATGATGTATTTAGCGGTGGCGGCGTTCGTTGCCAGCGGTACATTATGCACATTGCAAATGCGAAGCAACCCTTGAATATCGGGGTCATGCGGCTGGGCACTGAGGGGATCAACAAAAAAGAATACCGCCTCAATTTTGCCTTCGGCGACCTGCGCCGCGATTTGGGCATCACCGCCCAAGGGGCCGGAGAGCATTTTGCGAATGACCAGCCCAACTTTTTCTTCCAATAGATGTCCAGTGGTGCGTGTCGCCACTAATTCATAGCGTTCAAGTACTGATCGGTTGGCAAGCGCAAAAGCCACCATATCATCTTTTTTGCCGTCGTGAGCGATGAGGGCAAGTGTTTTCAAATGAGCAGGATCGTCAGTCATTTATTTCGGCTCAATCCAATAAAGATTATCTAAAGCAACCCGCTTTCAGCGCTCAACCTCTACCCATCCGAATCGCACCTAAATTTATGACCACTTAGATGCGAATGGGTAACGCAAAGCGTCCAGCAAATTTCACACGCGCCGCACGCTGGCTGAGTTTCACGGCTTCGCGATAATGCGTTTCCAATTCACCCATTACAATGCTCCACGGGCGTTTTTCGGCAAAGCGGCGGGCATTATAACCCATAGACAAGCGCAGCTCCGGATGATCTCGTAGTTCCCGTGCGGCGGCGGCAAATGCCTGTGGATTGGCAGCGCAAATATAGCCTGTTTTGCCATCTTCTACCAGATCAACCACACCACCTTGATTGATAACCACCGCTGGCAGACCGGACGCCATCGCTTCCTGCACGACCTGACCGAATGTTTCGCTGGGGCCGGTGAACATGAAAACATCGGCGCTGGCATAGGCACGGGCTAGATCCTCGCCATATAAATAGCCCGTAAAGTGGGTTTGGGTTCCGGCAAATTGGCGTTCAAGCTCTTCACGGCGCGCGCCATCGCCAATAATGGTTAAAGCGACACCCGGTGTGCGAGCTACCTCTGCCAGTAAATCTACCCGTTTTTCATTCGCCAGACGACCGGCATAAATGCAAATGAGCGAGTTGGGGTCGCGGCCATTGAGTAGGCGGTTTCGCCACTCAGAAGTACATTTCGCCGGATTGAAGCGGTTGCCATTTACGCCCCTACCCCAGCGGCGCAGACGTTTATAACCCCACTTTTTTAGCTGAGTCAACGTATAGTTGGACGGCGCTAACGTGAGGTGGCAGCCGTTGTGAATGAAGCGCAGCCAAGCGCGGCTGGGGCGTGCCAATATAGCCAGTCCATAATGCAGCGCGTAGGCCGGAATATCAGTTTGATAATTGGCGATAATCGGAATGTGCCGACGCCGACCAGCCAACACACCACTTAATGACAGCAATGCTGGATTGAACAGATGAATTAAGTCCGGCTGAAAATCGTCCAAATAATGATTGATGGCGAAGTTGGGGAGCGCGATGCGGGTTTCGGGCGCGATGTTGAAGCCCAACGACGGCATAGGCACAATACGGCTTGCGCCCAGTTGGGTTGGCGCAATATCCGGCGCAAAGACGAGCACTTCCCGCCCAGTTTCTTGCAAGTAACGCAATGTCAAATAAGCTGTTTTGGAAACGCCATCCACTTTGGGCAGAAACGATTCGGCGAATAGCGCTACCCGCTTGACGGGGGCTAATCCACCAGTGACACTGAGGGGGTCACTGGCGAATTCATCTCCGAATATGCTGTCCGCCTTATGGGAATCGAACTGAGTGAAAGCCTCAAGTAGTCGGTTAGTGACCATCGCACACCCTCCACTGCAACCTGCCCGGCGCGTAGTGCGGCGCGGAAATCATCCGCTGTTGTCCCACAGAAGCGTGTAAGCCCACGCCCGATGGCACTCAAGGTATGCGCATCGCTGTTGCCAACCAGCGGGAGCGGAAGGGATCGGGTGATGCGCCGCGCCAACACATTATTTCCCGGTGTCATCGTCCCCGCGTTGAAGACCTCGACACCATCCAATCCCAATTGTAGTAACACCGCAGGGTTTTGGAGGTAACGCAATACATTGAGTGGACTGATCAGCATTTCGCCGGGATGGGCAAGAATGGCGCACACCATTTCGGCAATAGACAGTTTGGTGGGAATTGGCTGTGTGACCCACAAACCCAGCACATGGCGGGCATGTGCCGTTACCTCTACACCGGGAATGATGTCGAAGGGATACTCCCCACAGTGGTTATACGCCCACAGGCTGGCTTTTAGCACGTCATGATCCGTAATGGCGATGACGTCCAGATGTCCGCGGCGGGCAACGTAATCCAGAACTTGCTTAGCGTTTGGAAGTCCGTCACTAGCGCAGGTGTGCATGTGAACATCGGCGCGACCGGTCAACTGTGCAATGTCCAAATTGTTGTCCTTTTCCCATCTACATACTTCCGGAGCATATTAGACAACTGTTGGCAGCAGGCTAAAGCTGTGATAACGCCTGTTAAAAGTTATACAGCACAATGTTAACGATCAGATCATGGGAGCTACCGCGCGCTTTTCATGATTGCAGTACAATCAATTTTATGTCGCCCGAATCACGCTATAAACGCCTTCGCAATTGGCTGCTCATCCTACCCCTCATGGCGCTGGTGGCCGTGCTGGTATACTTTGTCGCTGCGCCGGATGATACGCACCAAACCCTGTCGGTTGTGGCGTTGTCACCACAGCCCACGCTGGCAACGCCAATCTGGACACCGGCTGAGCCATTCGCGCAGGTCGATCCGGCACTTGTCAATTACCTGCAATACGGGCAGCCCGCATATGGTGTAATTCCCCTACAGGTCTTAGGGGCAGATGTACCGCCCGTCGGTGCGTATTTGCCACGGTCAGGGAATATGCAGTTTAACCTCGTCTCGCCGACACCAGCGCCTGTTCCGCCTACTCCACCAGCGACGACCACACTCATACCGGTATTCCAACCAACCGCAACGATCCCGCCGACCCGTACCCCGCGCCCAACGCCACTACCGGGTACGGATGTGCCTACGGATACGCCCACGCTGCCACCCAGCCCGACCAGTGAATTGGTGGCAACCGTGCTGGCGTTTGCAGCGACCATTTCCCCCGCAGCGCCACCCGCCCCGGATACGGAATGTGCGCCGCAAGGACTACCCGTCGAAGGTTTCCTGACCCAGCGTTTCCATAGCGCGCATCCCGGTATAGATTTGGCCTCACCGCTGGGGAATCCAGTACTGGCTACGCAAAGCGGGTTTGTCGATTGGGCGGACTGGAATACCTTTGGTTACGGTAATCTGGTGATTATTAAAAGCGGGCGTTTTATCACCTACTACGCGCACAACACTTCCTTCAATGTCCAAAAGGGGGATTTTGTAACGCGGGGGACGATTATCGCCTTCAGCGGCAGCACCGGGCATAGCAGCGGGCCACACGTGCATTATGAAACCCGCATTGACGATGTTCCGGTGGATCCACTGACATTTGAGGCGCGCGGATATGTGCCGTGCTAAAGGACTTTATGCCAATTTTCCGAATCCGGAAACAGCCTATAATGGGGACATAACACAAGCGGGTAAGGAGTTACTATGACGGCTGCTGGATCACAGCCACGGTTTATTTCGGTGCGCTGGCGCTTGATTGCGCCGTTGTTTGTGGTTGTACTGCTGGTTGGCATGGTGGGTGCCTATGCCATTGGTAATAATTTGAGTGCCAATGCCACCCCGCCACAAACAAACTTGCTCCTGCAAACCAGCGATGCTATCCGCACCCATACCGCTCAAATGTATGAGCAAACACGCATGGAAGCGCAGCGTATTGCCTTCACGCAGGGTGTTGCGAACGCCATTCAAGCACGCTCGGCTGATGACCTCGAACCAATTCTCCAGAGTATGGCGCGGTTGGCTGATCTCGAAAGCGTAATTGTAACAGATGCACAGGGCGTTGAGCTGGTCGGATTGCTGCGGATACAACAAGCCGAGGGCAGTGCGTACAGCATAAGCACCGATACGGATTTCCACCTGCAACCTATCGTGCAAGCGGTATTTAATGAGGGCTACATCGGGGCCACAAACTTACTGCGGACGCCAGAGGGTTTGCTGTTGTATACAGCCGTCCCTGTGAACGTAGATAACAAACTGGTGGGCTTGGTGATGATCGGTCAGGAAGCGGGACACGTCCTGACGCAGCTCAAGGCGGAAGGATTTGCTGAGTTGTCGTTGTATGGCGACGACGGAAGTGTGCTGCAATCCACCTTTCCAGCAGAAGCCGGGGCAACATTGAGCAGCCTCAATCTCGCGCCAGAGTCCTTCCAGCATGTCCTCAGCCTGACCGACAGCGCTGCCCTGAGCAGCCTCACTTTGGATGGCCGCGCATTTCAAGCGGCCTACTTCCCATTCCAGTTTGGACCACAGACTTTAGGAGTGATTTCTGCTGTGGCCCCGGATTCCGTTCCAGCCATTGCCCAGTCTAACCGGCAGCTCACTGCGCTCGTATTTGCGGCAATTGCCGGAACAGTCATTGTCGCCCTGTTTCTCGGTGTCAATAAACTGGTCGTCAATCGGGCTGCACACATCAGCAATGTGGCAACCGCTTTGGCAACAGGAAATTCGACGCTCCGAACCGGCCTGATAGCTACCGACGAGGTTGGAGCAATCGGTCAAGCACTCGACCTGTATGCCGACTCGGTGCAAGAACGGCAAGACGCCTTACGCACATCGCTGCGCCGCCAGAGACGGGAAGCGGAATTTTTGCTCTCGGTTCTGGAAACCATGCCAGACGGCATCGTAGTACAGGACCAGGATGGAATACCAGTGGTAATTAACGAACAGGCACGCAGCTTGCTCGGCACGCAGATAGAAACGCCATTGTTTCCGGATTTAGCGAGTGTCATGAATGGCAAACTTGGGCGCTCAATGGCTCCCGGGCTGTATGCGTTGGGCGACCCGGCGCGACTCGAACGTGATGGACGGTTGCTAACAGCGCAAGCGGCGGCACTGATGAACTTGCTTGACCAGCGTGTAGGAACGGTCATCGTTATACGCGACATCACCTATGATGTGCGGCGCGAACAATTGCAGAACAAGCTCATGCAGCGCATTGCAGACGAAGTACAACTACCGCTGTCCAGTTTGGCGCATGCCACCAAAACACCGCCGCTGGCCGACGTAGCCCGGAGTCTTTCGTTACATGCCGCCGCTCTGCAAAAGTTGATCGTTGAGATGCGGGAAATCACGATGCCGGATGCACCAAACAGTCACGAGCCGCAGCGTCCGTTATATCTGGATACCTTCATATGGAGCATCGCCAACGAATGGCGGCAGGTCGCCAGCGCGGCGAATCTGACATTGGACATATTGATAGAGAAACGAGGGCTGTTTGTTCTGGGCGACGAACGGCGGCTGCGATGGGCTGTGGGCAATATTGTAGATAACGCTATCAAATACACGCTGCCCGGCGGCAAACTGACCGTCGAAATAAATGGGGAATCCGGCAACCGTGCCCTGATGCGGGTGCGCGACAACGGCGTCGGCATCACACCGGATGACCTGCCGCATCTGTTCACGCCCTACTTTAGGGGTACACCACGCACAGCGACCGGAGAACTGCTGCATGTACCGGGCATGGGACAGGGATTGAGCGTGGCAAAACAAATTATCGAGTCGCACGCGGGTCTCATCCAGATTAAGAGCAAACCGGGTGTGGGTACGGCGACCTACTTTGCCCTGCCCCTGACCGCGCCGGTGGGTTATGAACTTCCTCTGCTGCCCGGCGAGGCCGATCTGGAAGGCGAAACCGTACGCATCGCTTCCCAACGAAGGCAGTAAGACAACAAAAAAGGTTCGCAATCCGTTGATGACTGCGAACCTTTTTCATTTTGGTCAAGTTATTCGGTCATTGCGACTTGAGCGTGAACAAGTACGCGATGATGTCATTAATCTGTTCTTCCGTCCACAAATCTTTGTAAACCTGCGGCATCAACCCATCGGGAAAGTTCGGTACGACAAACGCACTGGGATTTACAATAGAGTTGTGAATATATTCGTAGGCGGTTTCGCCCGCAACCCGTGTTTCGGCACGAACACTGACATTCAGCAAGCCGGGACCAATGAGTTGATCTTCTTTGTCCACATAGTGGCAGGTAGCGCACGCAAAATTCACTTCAGTGCGCATCGTCTCGAAATATTCTTTGCCTTTAACAGGGTCGCCGGAAGGTTCAGCCTGAGCCACTGGCGCGGGCGTAGCGGTCGCCGGTACGGCAGTCGGCGGCTCCGTTGTGGGTGTTGGCGGTACTGAAGTGGCGGTTGGGACATCGGTGGGCGTACTCGTGGGCAGCGGCGTGAATGTAGCCGTCGGCGCAATCTCTGTTAGATGTTCAACGGTTACGGCCAGCGCCTCGCGTGTACCCTGCGCCTGCTCCGAAAAAACGGGTGTAGCGACGGTGCCACAGGCCGCCATCAATAACCCCAATACAGCAACAACAATACGTGATACAGTCTTCATCGCGGCAACCTCTGCGCGTATATGCTTGTGAGAAAAGGAACAAGTATTGGCAGTATAGCACAGCGCAAAGTGAGCTGCAATTAAGGATTGTCCCGATTGTCGATACATTAGAACCCGGTTGTTTCCGGTCTGCGATAATGAATTAGCCGCTGCAACGCCATTAGTTCGTAGGGCCATTCATAGTACTCCAACCGGTAGCGCCAGCCGCTCAGGGCACGCAGCGCGGAACGCCACTGTCCTTGCAGCCGCAAGTCCGTTACAGTCGGGTAATAGGCGTTGATTACTGATTCGAAGTTCCGTACGCGGCGGCGGGTATTATCCTTGAACCACGGCGTATTGGGGTCGCGCCGCATGGAGAATTTGGCCCATTCCGGGCTGGCCCACTCGTCGAGCGTGTTGGGGAAACGGAAGCCGAGTTTGGTGGCTTCGTCCAGCAAGATGCTGCCTTCCTGCGGCACGGGGGTATAGATATACAGCACCAACTCCGTAGCAGGGTTAATCTGTTTAATCTTGCGGATAAAGGTAATAGTAGACTCAATATCAGCGCGGGGATCAGGGGGATTGCCCAACACAAATGACAGCTCCGGCACAATGCCATAATGCTTCATCCGCTCGACCAGCGCCAGCGTAGCACTAGTGCTGGATTTGCCTCCTTTGTTCATGCGTTTCAGCGTTTCGTCATCACCGCTTTCCGCGCCCATAAAAATCATCTTCGCGCCGCTGCGTTTCATTTTCTCCCACGTATCGTCACTATAGCTCATAAGAGTATCCACACGTCCCAACCCCCACCAGCTAATGCCCTTGCCCGCGATACGCTCCGCAAAGTCAGCCGTGCGGTCTTCTTTCACGAAGAAATCCATATCGTGAAATTCGAGACCGTTGATCTGCCACCTGTCCTGCAAGTGGGTCACAATTTGGGCGACACGTTCGCCGCTTTCCGGCAGCCAACGGCGGTTTGCCAGTGCCACCACCGCACAAAAGTTGCAGGCAAACGGGCATCCAAAGCTGGTGTTGTGGTTCAGCACCCGTGTACCGAGATAGTTGCGTCCCACATAGCGCCCGACATCCAGACGATCATAGGGAAACCACGGCAGGTTTTCCATTGGAACATAAGGGGCGCGCTGGTTGACAACTATTGTCCCATTCTTCAAATAGGCCAGCGACAGAATTTCTTCCAGAGCGCCACCGTGATGCAACCGATCTACAAACTGGCGGAACGGTGCTTCGCCCTGCCCCTGTATGACATAGTCCACGTAACCGCTGTTGAGGATGACTTCGTAGTGCTGCGTGGGGAAATAGCCACCCCACAAAATGGTCAGATCAGGCAGCGCTGCCTTCACCTGTTTGCACACCGGAACTGCCTGCCGCACCTGTGGGCCGGGCATTACCGTTACTGCCAGCAGTTTTGCGTTGGTAGCCTTTGCCCGTTCGATGATATGGGTGGCAGGGTCGTCAATCAAATTGCCGTCAATGAATTCGACATCATAATCATCGGCAATGACAGCCGCTACAGCCAACAACGAAAGGGGCAAACGCTGCTTACCTTTGCTGGTGCTGACAGGGTTATAAAACAAAACGGTATGGCGCATGGTTTCCTCGAACTTCCCAAACGGAATTCAGAACACATTGATTGTGACTGATGTATACTCTGTACGCAAATAGCAAATTTGTCAGATGTGCGGCGGTTCAAGTGTGGCACTAATCTCTTAGAAGCGGATGAGTGGACAACGTCACCATGCAAATCCTCAAGTCTGTCAATCTCGCGCTAGCGTTCTTGCTCGAACTCGGCATGTTAGCGGCGTATGCTTATTGGGGTTTCAACGCCAGTTCAGAGACCGTCATTAGGATTGTAGTAGGAATCGGACTGCCGGTACTAGCCGCTACCATATGGGGCATCTTCTTGGCTCCTCGTTCCAGTCGCAGGCTAACACGCAATCCACGTGTAGCTGCCGAACTCGCCATGTATGCGCTTGCCGCGCTGGCCCTCGCTGCCGCCGCACAACCGACGCTCGCTGTCACTTTCGCTGTGGTGGTTGTTATCAATGTGACGTTACTCGTCATCTGGAAACAGTAGTGCCCTTCATTTTCAAATAGTGCGAGAGAAAACGACTACATGAACCGTACAGATCGCCTGCTCGCGATCCTGCTCGAACTTCAGGCCAAAGGCTGGCAGCGGGCGGAAGATCTGGCTGCCACCTTTGAAGTGAGCAAACGCACCATCTACCGCGATATGCTGGCGCTGGCTGAATCGAATGTACCGGTGATCTCCTCACCCGGACAGGGTTACTCACTCATCGAAGGCTACTTTCTGCCACCGTTGAGCTTCACTACCGACGAAGCAATTGTCCTGCTGCTGGGCACGGACTATATGGAACAATCCTTTGACGCCCAATATCAAGCCGCCGCCCGCAGCGCCACCAGCAAAATACAAACGGTATTGAGTCAGCGACTGCGCGACGAACTGCGTGACTTGCAGCGCAGTATGCGTTTCATTGCCCTCAACCCTATTGAAAATCCGACACGCCCGGAAATTATCCAGCAGTTGCGGCGGGCTATCCTCCAACACCGCACCATCCGAATGACCTACCACACGCGGCAGGGGGAAGATGTCGCTGGTCGCAAAAACACCCGTGAGGCAGACCCATATGCTTTGGTGCATCTGGACAAAGCATGGTATGTGTCGGCCTTCGACCATCTACGGAAGGACATGCGCCATTTTCGCCTTGACCGCATTGATCAATTGACGGTGCTCAACGTGACGTTCACCCGTCCGAGCGGCTATGTACCACTGGCCTCACCGGATACAGACCGCACCATATCGGTGCGCGCGCTGTTCCATCCTTCCATTGCCCGCTGGGTGCGGGAAGACCCGTCATTCTATGCTGTAGCCCTTGAAGACTCACCCGATGGGCTAGTGGTCACGTTCCGCGTGCGGCAGGAAGGCGATCTGCTGCAATATTTGCTGGGATGGGGGGCACGGGTGCGGGTGCTTGAACCGGCTTCACTGCGGGACAAACTCATTGAGGAAATGCAAGCGGCACTCGATACTTACGGGACGGCGCGTCAACAGTCGCCATAAATCCAATTTTCGGATTTTGGAAAACACATTTTCACTGTTGCCATAATGGTGTCACAAGCCTGTTTTATGCTGAAATCATCGTAATCAAAACAGGAGCAAACAGCATGAGCAACGCAGTGAATTGGTTCGAAATCCCGGCCGCCGACTTTGACCGCGCCGCCCACTTTTATGACACTATTCTCGACGCTTCCCTGCACCGTGAACTGTTCGGTGGCATACAACATGCAATTTTCTCGTCGGCGCGTGAGGGGGCAGGTGGTGCGATAATTTATAACCCGGAAGTCGCCCCGTCCAGCAGTGGTACGGTTGTTTACTTAAACGCGGCGGGCAAGTTAGACGCGGTTATCAGCCGTGTGGAAAAGGCAGGCGGCAAGGTGCTGATGCCGAGCACGCACATTGGCGATCCGGGTTATATCGCCATCATTCAAGATACAGAAGGGAATAAGGTGGGGCTGCACTCGCCCGACTAGGCAGACAAACAAATCCCCCTTCAGTTGGAGGGGGACTTTTCTATCTAACAGTTAGACACTATTCCTCAATCTCGGCAGGCGCTTCGAGTTGGGAAGGTTCAAGGGGCAAGACCATTGTGAAGACACTGCCCTCCCCGACCTCGCTTTGTACCGTCAGATAACCACCGTGGGCCTCGCTCACCGTCCGTGCGACGAACAACCCCTGCCCCAAGCCGCGTGGGTCGAGCAGTTTGCCTGCGCGCGTTCGAGGCTCACCCCGATAAAAACGTTCAAAGACGTGCGGCATGTCTTTGGTTGAAATACCGACACCAGTATCGGCAACTTGAATAGCCACATGATTGTCGCCATTCATGCCAACAATGACAATGATATGTCCACCTGCTTCGGTATAGCGGATGGCGTTCTGCAACAGATGACCGAGCGCCCACCGCAGCCGTTGATCGTCGCCAACGATGTTTAGTCGGTCAGAGTCTTTGATCATTTGCTTGACATCGAGCTTGGCGCGGCGCACTTCCGGCAGCAGGCCACGGATCACCTGTGCGACCAGTTCTTCGAGATTGAGTGGATCGTGGCGCACGCTGAAGGCAGTGGCACTCATCTCGGACAAATCTAGCATTTCAACGATCATGCGGTCAAGAATGTCCACGTTGCGGCTGATCGTTTCGAGGAACTTGCGTGATGGGGGACGGTCTTGCGGCTGTCCCAGCAGCACATCACTCATGCCCTTGATAACCGCCATAGGCGTTCGTAGTTCGTGCGAGATGGCCGTAATAAATTGATCTTTCAGCCGTTCACCCAGCGCGTCGCGGGTCACATCGCGCAGCACAATCATCGTGCCAATGCGCCGCCCCTGCGAGTCAGCTACCGCGGCCAATTGTGCCCCGATAATCATGTTGTTGACCTGAATACGCGCAGGTTCACCTAGGGGCGCCAGTTCAGAATCGACACGGGTCACGTCGTTGTAGGCGTTAAAGAGACTGCCGAGTTCGCTCGACCAGAAATCTTTGCGGGTCCCGATCAGGTTGCGGGCAGCAGTGTTTTCAATCAACACACGCCCTTCATTATCTTGCATGATGATACCTTCATCCAATGCATGGATGATGGCATTCAGGCGCTCAATTTCGACATCACGGCGTTTGATTTGCTGCTGCTGGCGGCGCATCTGCTGCTGCGGGGTTGGTTGTTTGCCGGAAGAGGAACCTGTTCCACGCCGCAGCCCATTAAAGAGTCGGCTGAACAGCAGGGATGTTGCGCTCCCTAAATGGTCAACCCGGTGGATAGCACCACTTAATTCTTGGGGATCACTCATTGTGAGTATTCAACTCCGGTTTATATTAGCACGTTTATGTTCTATAACATGATTGAGTAGATCGCGCAATTCTTCAAACGTGGGCAGGGGCTTGTTGATAATGTGGTCAACACCGTCGTCCACTTGAAGGGCGCGTTTATCATCCTCGTTTAAAGAAAAAGCTGTCATCAGCACAATCGGGATGTGCTTAAGGCGTTCCACCGTACGCATCCGGTTAGCAACCTCGTTGCCGCGCTTACCGGGCATGCGAATATCCATCAGGGCGAATTCTGGCAAGTCATCCGTCACCTTGCCTTCATTTACTTTATCCAACCAATCCCACACTTTCTGACCACTTTCAAATGGTAGAGGAGTGTGTCCCCAAACTTGCGTTACCATAGAGAGCAAGTTCAGAATATCGGATTCGTCTTCAGCAATTAACCAGATCAATTTACGCCTGCCGTAATAATGAGTATACGAAACTATCTTTAGTATAACCGCGTGCCCAAAATTATGCTTAAGGAATCTTTCAAGTTTGTACGCCACGCGCTAGAAAAATATAGGTATAATGAAAACATGTGGGTTTTCTGGACTGTTGATAAGGAGCGCAACATTGTCTACATGGATGGTAGTTGAGGACGAACCAGATATTTACGAAGTATTGTTGGCGATGTTCGAGATGTGGGGAATTGAAGGCGTCGCTTTTGTGGATGGTGAAGAGGCAGTGGCCTGGGTTGAAGATGTAGACAGTGGCAAATTCAAAGGTGAACTGCCCGAACTGGCTCTGCTGGATATCCGGCTTCCGGGCAACATCACGGGTGCAGATGTGGCTGTAAAACTGCGCGCCAGCCCAATACTCGGTAATAGTGCTATTGTCTTCGCCACTGCATACCGCCTGAGCGCGGATGAATATGACGAAATCATGAAGAAGACTGACGCCGACAAACTGATGTATAAGCCACTGCCGCGCTTTAATGAACTCCAGAAAATTCTCGAAGAAGTTCTAGCAGCACGGCGTGCCAAGACTGCAACCAAGAAAATACCCTAATTATGGCAACTGCTCAGTTAGAGAATATCGCACCACTGCGGGCGCTCAACAGGCGCACAACGCAGCTTCTGCAATGGGCCTTTATTGTGTTGGCGGTAGGTGCGCTGCTGGTTGTGATTGGTCTTTTGTTGACGACTATCCTCCTCATTCCACGAATCCACCCACTATTTGCTTTGTATGATTTGGTTGGAAAAGGTCTAATTATTATTGGTGGCTTGGGCGTTGTGGCAGCGGCAGTAATGTCGCTGCGGGCATTTACCCGCCGCAAAGAAAATGATCTGGCGCTGCTGACTGGCGATGTACTTAATCAAAGTAATAGTTTTGACGGGCGTTATTCTTTTATTCGTAACATTAACCGTCCGGGATTGGGATACATTGATGCAGTGCTGCTTGGCCCCCCCGGTGCATTGGTATTCCGTATATTGGATACTGCGGGCAACCTCGCCAATGAGTCTGCCCACTGGATGATTCAGGGCAAAGATGATCAATGGGCACCTTTTCCGATAAATCCAACCAAACAGGCGGTAGATGATATTCAAGCCATTCGTAATTACCTCACAAAAAAGGGACTAGGGGAAGTACCCGTATTCGGCATCATCGTTTTTACAGCGGGGCCAGGCGCGGTAAAAATCGCCGAAAAAGAACCTGTCGTGCCGATTAGTCATTTGCACTCACTGGTACAGAATTTATCCAAGCAATACCTTACAAAAACAGACCGCATACCTCAGGAGATGGTTACCGCCACCCGCCGTTTGCTCCTTGAATAGGATAACCACATATGACCACTGAACTGGTGTTAGCAGCAGTCGGAGCCGGCAAGACGGAATATGCACTTCAACAACTGGTAGACACCGTTCAGGCTGTACCTTTCGGGCAGTCATGGGTGCTGCTGCCCGGCAGCCGCCAGGAAGATGCCTTCCGCCAGCGCCTCGTTGACTACGGCGGCGGGCAGAGTGTCTACTTCAATATCAATTTCTTCAATTTCTACAGCCTCTATCAACGCCTCCTGGATATGGTGAGCGAACCGCAGCGTGAACTGGATGCCACTGCCCGCTTGAGCTTGATTCGGCGGTTGTTGATTAACCTGCGCGATACAGGGGACTTGGAAGTCTTTGGCGAAATAGCCGACAAGCCGGGGTTTGCCCAGATTATTGCTGACTTTATTTATGAATTGAAACAGAATGTCGTCGAACCGGATGCTTTTGCGCGCGCCGCCCGCAGCGCCAAAGACCGCGACCTCTCAACTATCTACAACATTTATCAGGACACATTCCGTGATTTCGGCCTCGTAGACCGCGAGGGTGAAGGTTGGCTGGCGCTTGACCGGGTCGCAAAAGATGATGAAATTGGGCGACACGTTAAGCTGCTCTTGGTGGATGGTTTCGACCAATTCAATCCGCTGCAAATGGAATTAATCGCGCTGCTGGCAACGCGAGCATCAAAAACGATCATTACACTGCCGATTATCAAAGGGCGTGAGGCAACCGTAGGCAGGCGGTTCACCGAAGCAAGCGCCAAACTCGAAACCATCCTCAAAAGACGGGTTCCAGAGTTGGTCATAAAGGAACTATCCCTCTCGCCAAGCCCGCACAGGCATTCAGGACTGCAAGAATTGGCAAATCGTTACAGCCTTTCAGCAACGAGTCCTCTCCCCAACGGCGAACCATGTCTGGCACTCATAGAAGTTCCTGAGCCGAAGCAGGAAGCCGAAGCAGTCATGCGGCGGGTCAAGCGGCTGCTGCTGAATGGATGCGTGCCGGATGACATCTTGATTGCCGTGCGTGATTGGGGGCGCTACGGCGGCCATCTTGCAAGCGCTATACAACAGTATGGTATTCCGGCAGTACTGCATTATGGTGAACCACTGGCCAATAATCCGGCCATTATTGCGCTGTTCAACCTGCTCCAACTTTCAGACAATCAATTCCGGCGGCGGGATGTATTAGACGTACTGCGCTCGCCCTATTTTGAGACGGATGGGCTAGGCAGTGATGAGATTGATCTGCTGGATCGCATCAGCCAAACCCAGCAGGTTATAAGCGGGCGGGAAAACTGGCTAGACGGTATCCGGCTGGCAGCGCAGAAAACAAAGGACGAGAACGGCGAGGAACAAGATGCACTCATTTCCCTAACCGAAGCACAGCGCCTTGAACAATCATTAGCCCTGTTCTTCGTGGCCGTCACGCCTCCAACAGAAGCCAGCGAACTGCAATACGTGCAGTGGATAGAAGACCTGATCGGGGCGGACACAGAAATTGACCCGAACGACGATGAAACCATCCAGTCACCCGAACAATACTCACTGCACATATTTAGTGGAATGCGCGCCACCGTCGAAGGACGTGATATTGTGGCTCGTGACTTGATTGCGTGGCAGGCGTTCAGTCTTGTGCTGCGCGGAATGCTGGCGACCCAGCGCTTGTTCACGGCACTTAATCTGGCAACTGAACCTACGATCACGTGGCAGACACTTTTTCGCGACTTAAAGAGCAGCGTGGGACGGGCAGCCACTAGCCACAGCCCCAACCGCGCGGGGCGGGTGCTCATCACCAGTGTGACTGATGCACGTGGACTGCCACACAAACATGTTATGCTGCCGGGACTTTCTGAAGGTATTTTCCCGCTGCCTGTCCCGGAAGATCCCCTTTATTTGGACAGCGAACGGGCAGCCCTGACACGGGCCGGGATCCTGCTCGAAACGCAGGCCGAACGGGCGGCGGATGACGGTCTATTCTACGAATTGCTGTGTCAGGCGCGCGAAACCCTGACCCTCACACGTCCCACAGTCCAGAACGGCGCGCCGTGGCCGGAAAGCCACTTATGGCGGGCCATCAAACAGGTTTATGCCGACTCAGATCAGATTATTGCTAACAATCGCTTGCGTCCCGGCAGCACGATTCACGCCGAAGAAACGTCCAATCACAGTGAAGCCATGCTGGCTGTGGCGGAAGCACTGAGCCTAGGTACGGCGGAGAACATCCCCGCCGCCGTGTATAACCGCCTCGTGCAGTCAGACGCTGCGGGATGGGCGCGGGTGGTACATGCGCGCAGCGTAGAACGGCAGCGCATGACGGGGCGCACCTTTGACATGTATTCCGGTTGGCTGCATGAGCCTCATTTGCTGGAATGGGTGGCTGGCGAACTCGGCGAAAAACGGGTATGGAGTGCCAGTCAATTCAACGACTATGGCATGTGCGGTTTTCGCTTCTTCGCCAAGCGTTTGCTCAAGTTAGAGGAACTGGAAGAACCCAAAGAAGGCATGGATGTCCGCCAACTGGGTACAGTGAACCACGAACTGCTGGAAAAAACCTACCAGCGGTTGGCAGAGTTAGGCTTAACCATCACCCCGCAACATCAAGAGCAGGCTGTTGCGGTGTTAAACGCCGTAACTGATGAACTGCTGCCCACCGCCCCTCAGCGTCATGGATTCAAGCAGCCACCGTTGTGGGCACAGGAGCAGCAAACCCTGCGCCGGAAGTTGGAAGCGATTGTGCGGCTCGACTTCTCGGAAGATGCCCCATTCAAAAAATTCGTTGATGATATTCCGCGCCAACCCTACCAGCAGGAAGCCGCGTTTGATCGTGGTGAGCGCGAGGTTCTAACACTGCCGTTGGATGGTGATAATCATTTGCGGGTTACCGGCTACATTGACCGCATGGATCGAATCGGTGACCGGGTTGTGGTAGTGGATTACAAAACGGGCAGTACGCGCATTCCCGTGAAAGAAATGGAGCAGGGCAAGAATTTCCAGATGATGCTCTACCTGCTAGCAGGTCAAGCCCTCTTAGACAAGAACCCCGATTCTGACGCGCCCAAGCAGGTGGTCGGGGGCGTATTCTGGCATCTCCGCGACGGGAAAACCAGCGGCGAAATTCATCTCGACAGTGACGAGGGTCAGGCTGCAATCGCACAGGCGCGGGCGCATTTGAGTGCCCACTTGCAGCATGGACGGGCAGGACAATTCCCGGCACAGCCTGCCCTTCCGGGCAGCACGGTCTGCTCCCATTACTGCGAATTCAGCCATTTGTGCCGCGCCAGCATCATGAAGCGGCGGAAGGCACAATAACATGGTCAAACTATCGGACGCACAAAAGATTGCAATTCATGACCATGACCACAACATGATCGTGGTGGCGGGCGCGGGTTCAGGCAAAACATTCGTGCTTGTTGAGCGATTCCTGAGCCTGCTGGACGCCCATCCGGACTGGCCGCTGAACGCGCTGGTCGCCATCACCTTTACCAAGAAGGCCGCGCAAGAAATGCGTGACCGGGTGCGCCGAGCATTGGAAGATCGCTACAACACAGCCAACTCGCCGGAAATCCGGGACGTGTGGTCAAAGCGCATTGCCGCTATGGACAGCGCCCGTATTGATACCATACACGGCTTGTGCGCCTCTATTTTGCGGGCGAACGCTGCCGAGGCAGCGATTGATCCGGGCTTTGAAGTACTGGACGACGTGGATGCCCAGCTGCTGCTAGACGATGTGATTGAGCGCTTCCTGCAAGACGCGGCCCAGCAAGACGATCCGGAAGCCGAATTGTTGATCGAGTACGAAGTCAACGCCGTACGGCACGCGCTGGAAAGCCTAATTGCCATAACGTTGGAAGCATTGCCCGATGATCTCTTCGCCCGCTGGCAGGCGGCGTGGGAACACAACGCCGGACAAGTCATTGCGAATCTACGCACAGACGAAATGTATCGCTTGTGTGCCGACTGGATACCGGAAGGCGGTTGGCCCGAAGACACTGACGACAAGTTAATGAATGTGTGGTCAAGCTGCTGGAGTCTGCTAGAAACCATTGACCAGAGTGACAGCGTCCCAACCTGCATAGACGCCATGCAGCGCTTGACGGCAAACATCAAAGTGAACGCTGGTGCAGCCGGAAACTGGGGCGGAAAAGAACAACTGACACTCGCCAAAGAGCGATTGAAGACCATCCGCGAGATGGTCAATGCAGCCCTTGACAGCATGGGACAGCAACCGGGCGCACTGGATGAACGAGCCGCAGAACTGCTGCCCCTATGGGTGAGTCTCATCCAGCAAACACAAACGATGTACCGGCAGCAGAAACAAGCAGACAGTTTGCTCGATTTTGATGATCTGGAACGGCTGACGAACCAATTACTCACTAACCACCCGGCGGTACAAGCACGCTACCGCGCCAATGAATTTAAGCACGTCATGGTGGATGAATTTCAGGATACCAACCCGGTGCAGTGGGCGATTGTGCGTGCCATCGCCGACATCGCGCAGCAAGGCAGCCTATTTGTAGTGGGCGATCCCAAGCAATCCATTTATATGTTCCGTAAAGCCGATGTCAGCGTATTTGAAAGCGTCAAAGCGCAAATTATCGAATCAGACGGAATCGAAGTAGCCCTTTCGACGTCGTACCGCACTCATGACCCACTAGTCACTGGTTTCAATGGCATATTTGAGCGCGTACTGCGCCGCGACCAGAGCAGCCCTGTTCGGCAGTATGAAGTTGAATTCGGGGCGCAGATGCAGGCATCTCGAAAAAAAGCCCCTTCGGATGCACATCCCATAGAAATGATATTGATAGACAAGAGCTTGATGGGGGACGAGAGCGACTCAGACTCGCGGCGGCGCTGGGAGGCCTATGAACTGGCGCGGCGCTTGCAGCACATCGTAGACCATGAGCAGCGTCCCATATTCGACAAGCAGCGCAGTGAAGTACGTCCCATTGGTTACGGGGACATTGCCTTACTCTTTCAATCATTGAGCAACATCACACTGTACGAAGATGTTTTCAAACTGTGTGGTTTGCCTTTCGTCACGGTGTCCGGACGCGGCTATTACAACCGGCAGGAGGTGTGGGATGTGCTGGCACTCCTCACCGCGCTGCACAACCCGCAGGATAATCTATCGCTGGCGACTGCCTTACGCTCCCCGATGTTTGGCTTGAGCGACGACGCGCTGTTGGCTTTGCGGCTGCTCCGTAATGAGACAAGTGAGCGATTGCCATTGTGGGATGCTTTAGCACAGCCCGAAGTTGTTCCCGAAGGTGAACGGGCGCTTGTAGTCTTCGCCCGAACCTGCTTAAACAGGCTGCATAGACTCGCAGGACGCGTCACGATTGCCGAACTGTTGCGGGCGGCTCTGGATGAAACTGGTTATCTGGCCGTGTTGACTGGCTTACCGGACGGCGCGCGGCGGCGCGGTAATGTGGAAAAGCTGCTGGACAAGGCCGAAACCAGTGGTCAAGTGACGCTAGGAGCCTTCAACCAGTATCTACAGGATTTGAGCGCCCGTGAAGTGCGCGAAGGCGAAGCAACAGTAGATGTCAAAGACGCTGTAACCTTGATGACCGTTCACGCTAGCAAAGGGTTGGAATTCCCGCTAGTAGGCTTAGTAGATATTGGCTGGTCGCGCGTCAGTCGTAACAGCGCAGCAGTAGCAGCTGGTGGTGAGCACGGTATCACCTGCAAAGTCTACGACCCGACAACAGACAAGCTCGAAACCAGCTATGCTTATGAACAGGAAGCACGGTTGCTTGAACTGCGCGAAAAAGCCGAACGTAAACGACTGCTGTATGTGGCTGCCACCCGCGCACAGGATTATTTGATATGCAGCGGTCAGATGCCCGCTTCCAGGGGCGATAGTTGGAAAGAGACAACGTGGTTGGGTTGGCTGTGGCAGGCTCTCGACTTTGACAACCGTGAATTTATGCCCGGCAGCCATCTATTCGACACTGCCATAGCGGGTACGCTGCGGGTGAGTATACCAGAGCACGTACCCGACGATGGCGACTTTGAATTGCAGAGTGTAGACACCGGAACGGGCTGGGATGATGAAACGGTACGTAAAGGGCAGCCCTTACCCGCCTCACATGCCCCTCTGCTGCTCGATGATTTGCACATCACACGGAGTAGCTTCGCCCGCCACATAACCGCTACACAGATCGCCGATTTAGGCAGCGCGTTGATCGAACGGGACAGCAATGCCCGCCATAAATTTCGGCGCAGCATCTTGCAGGACGCTCCCGGCCACATTGAGCAAGTCAGCATGCGCCAACCCATCACTGTGTCGCAGCGCATTATCGGAGACATCGTACACAAAGTGCTGGGCTGGTGGCGCTTCCCGGATGGCAAACAAGAGTATGACCGCATTCTAGATAGTTATGCGTGGCAGTTGGGGGTGGTGGATGAACGCCAGCGTAAGTACGCCGTACAAGAAGCACATAAACTTATCGAAATGATGCTCAAGAGTGAAGTGTATGACTGGCTCGTAAACACCGATGTGTTCTATCGCGAACTACCGTTTGTCTACCGCACCGAAAAACGGGTTATTCACGGTGTACTGGATGTACTGTTTCAGGATAAAGACGATCTTAACCGCTGGGTTGTGGTAGATTATAAGACCAGTCACGTGAAAGGATATAGGGACGAAACAGACCGCCAGTTGGTAGAAGCGCACGCACATCGTTATTATTTGCAGGTCGGCGTCTATGCGGCGGCTGTACAGCAGCAGCTAAAAATGCCGTTTGGCGACCTGGTTCCAGATGTGTATATTTATTACATTCGCTACGGTCAGCATGTCAAAATCGCAACCGACGCGTGGCAGACGGCTTTAAGTGAACTCGAAAATTCTATAGGTAATATGTTAGTTGACGAAACAGGTTAATTGAATGTTACAACGTTTATTTTCGATACAGTTACCAGAATGGGCACAGGCCTCGCATCCCCACGTCCGCTACGAGTTGGGGCAAACCGCCATCGGCGGGCGGCGCGGCAAATATGTACGCGCTATCGGATTTGCGCTGGCAGTTGTGGTGTTGTATGTCGGCGGATATTTGGTCGGCACAAACTTCTTGCAGAATTCGCCGGGACAGAACTTGACCGAAAGCGCAATGGCAGTTCTGTTCTGGCCAACTTTTGTGCTCCAATTAGTTCTGCAATTTTTGGCGATGGTCATGACCATCAATACTGTCACCGAGCAAAAGCGCCGTCTAGCATGGGACAACTTGCGGGCAACCGAAGTTGGAACAGGGCTGGTGTTGCGGGCACGCTGGGCGGCCATCTACTACCGGTTGAGGCTGTTGCTCGGCCTCGTATTGCTGGTACGAATCGCCTTGATCCTCGGCATTCTCTATGACCTCACTGGCTTTCAAGGCCGCTATATTGACCTGCTCGTCATCAATATCACGCCCGAAATCTCGCCAATTGTCGGGGCGCTGCTGATGGCTTTCCTCATGACGGCTGCTTTACTAATCCCCTTGACTTCAATCGGGTTAGACGCGGCTGTTGGTTTATTCATTGCAGTGAATATTCAACAGCGTGTCTACAACGTGATGACGCAGGTTATTTTCCTGGGTATGCGGATAGGGCTGGCACTCGCGTTAACGATTGGCGCAACGCAGTTTATCAACGGTCTGTTGAATGTCCCGGATGTGAACGCATGGCTGTTGATGGGCGGGTACGCGGCATTCGGTGATTGGGGTCTCAAGTTCCTCCACACTGGCTTCTATAGTGAAGTGTGGGCCACCATTCCCTACGCTGTGTTTTTTGGCGTAGCCTTACTCATATTCTCTCTGCTTCAATCCATTCTCACTGAAGGGATCTTATCGTTTACTATACGTCGCGCGGAACGAATCGGCTGACGTCGGCGTCCTGTAGTAGGACAAGCGTTGCATAGAAGTAACAATCTTGTCAATTTGTGCCTTATATTTCATCTATAATGTTAGATGAAATATTGATTGGGAATAGGAGGAGTGATTATGACCGTGGCAAAAAGGTCCTTTTGGATTCTGGCTCTAGTAGGCATTTTAGGCTTTGTTATGCCTTCCCAAAAGATAGCTTACGCACAAGATGGAAAAGTTTCTGTCCCGGCAGCAGAACTAGAACCCACCATACTGGTCAAGTGGATGCAATTGCTCTATGACCGCGTTGAAGCGGAAAGCGTTTCTGCACCCGGTGCGGCGCGGCTGTATGCCTACGCTGGAATAACCGCTTTCCAGTCGGTCCTACCGGGCATAGAAGATGGTATTTCGATGAGCGGGCAGTTGACCAACATGCCCGAAATGCCCTATGCCGAAGATGGCAAAGTGTACGACTGGATTACTTCCGCAAATGCGGCAATGTCAACGGTTATCGACGGCTTATTCCCGGAAGATGCCACCGACACCCATAAAGCAGTAAAGAATCTGCGTGATGCCGAACTGAAGACACGGCAAGCCAATCTGAGCAAAGCCGTATTTGAAAATTCTGTTGAATTCGGTGACAGTGTTGGCGAAAGTATGTTGGGCTGGGTCGCAACCGACAACTTTGCAGAAACCCGCAGCATGCAGTGGGAGCTTTTCACAGGCGATCCTTCATACTGGGTTCTCACGCGCAAAGATATGATCCCGGTTGAACCTTTCTGGGGACAGATTAGACCATTCGCCTTGTACTATGCCGATGCCTGTGCCGTGCGTCCGAATATGCCCTTCAGTGAAGACAAAAACTCCACCTTCTACGCTCAGGCAATGGAAGTCAAAACAACTGGCGACAAGCTGAGTAACGAGCAAAAAGATATTGCACGCTTCTGGGTTGATACACCCGGTCAGACCGGCACGCCCGCTGGACACTGGATTTTGATCGCCAACCAATTGACAAATGTTCTTGAACTCAAGTTAGAGAGAGCCGCCATGATGTATGCGTTACTGGGTACAGCTGTTGGGGACGCCTTTATTTCGGCATGGTCACTCAAGTATCAAGTCAATTTACTCCGCCCTGAAACCTACATTCAGGAGTATATTGACCCCAAATGGCAGCCGCTTATTGCATCACCGGGCTTCCCTGAATACCCGTCAGGCCATTCAGTGGTGTCGGGAGCAGCAGCCGAGGTACTAAGTGGCATGTTTGGAACAGTAGCATTTGCTGACCGATCAGGCCAAAAACATGGGTTAGCCATACGGTCGTTTACGTCGTTTGAAGCGGCAGCCGACGAAGCAGCAATTTCCCGAATGTATGGCGGTATTCATTACCGCAGTGCCATTGAAAACGGTTTACGGCAGGGGCGCTGCGTTGGCAGGAACGTGCTTGATTACATTTCCCTGCGTCCACAACCGCAAGGTGAATAATAAACTAGATGAAGTCTTAGTTCGGTCTGAATCAAATCAAAAGGGACATCTACGATGTCCCTTTTGATTTGATGATTGCGAGATTGAACTAAGTCGTTACGACTGAATTGTCACCACTGAATGGGTTCGGAACATATTTATCAGCATGCCAGTCATTATGCCACTCAGAACCGTTCACCAAATATCGGAATTGGTATTCACGCTCCTTGTCTAGTTCGAGCGTGACCGAAAATTGAGCATTCTTCTTCTGCTTCTTCATCGGGGTGGCTTTTTCGTCCCAGTTATTAAAATCACCGACTAGGAACGCGGTTTCTGCCTTAACGGATTCTGGCAGCGTGAATGTAACTTTACAGATCGGTTTGCTCTTGAGGGGTTGCTTCTTGAGCATGGACATATTCTCCTCCAAATGCACATATTCCTGTTTGAGAAAAACTTCACCAATTCGCATTGTACCATAGGCAAATGAGGCTAAAAAGGTGCGGTTTATCCTACAAATTATAGGGTTAATTGTTAGGGCTACACAAGTTAAGGATGTGTAATCTTAAATAAATTTATTATGCTAGGGCTGCACAACACCGTTATAATAGCTAATCATATGCAATAATTTGCTAGTTACAGGAGACGCACCACATGGTAAAGCCTGTGAGCAGAATCAATGTCATCCCCAACCTACCAGAACAACTCCGCCGGCTGCAGGAGCTGGCTCTAAACATGCGCTGGGCATGGGATCATGAGACATTTACGCTGTTTCGTCGTTTAGATCGTGAACTTTGGGAAGCCACCGGGCACAATCCGGTTATGATGCTGGGGCAAATCAGTCAAGAAAGACTCCAAAGAGTTTGTGATGACCCGGCATTTATGGCCCACTTGCAAACTGTATCCGAATCTTTCGATGCTTACATGAATGCCAAGAATACTTGGTACCAAACCCATTATAAGCGGTTGAAGCAGGCCACAATTGCCTATTTCTCGATGGAATTTGGCATTACCGAATGCTTGCAGAATTACTCCGGTGGTCTGGGCGTTTTGAGTGGAGATCATCTCAAGAGCGCCAGCGATCTGGGTCTGCCCCTCATTGGGGTTGGGCTGTTGTATCAAGAAGGTTATTTCCAGCAATATCTGAATGCCGATGGTTACCAGCAGGAACTATATCCGATCAATGATTACTCGGTGCTGCCCGTTACCCTGCAAAAGAACGCCGATGGAACCCCGATCAAGATTTCCGTTCCCATGCCCGGTCGCGAATTGT
Source organism: Anaerolineae bacterium (assembly GCA_041390885.1). GTDB lineage: Bacteria > Chloroflexota > Anaerolineae > Aggregatilineales > Phototrophicaceae > CFX2. The sequence continues at coordinate 266,560 of JAWKPB010000025.1, forward strand.
TCGCGCAGATATGGAAAGTACAGGTTGGCCGGGTTCCCTTATTTCTTTTGGATACCAACGTCCCGGAGAACAGTCGGCAGGAAGATCGCAATCTGACGGATCGTTTGTACGGCGGTGACAAGCGTACCCGCATCCGCCAGGAAATTCTTATGGGTATCGGCGGCATTCGGGCGCTGGAGGCGCTGGGACTGCGGCCTTCAATTTGTCACATGAACGAAGGTCATTCTGCTTTTCTGGCACTTGAACGCACCCGTCAGGTAATGCAAGAACAGAACCTCAATTTCTATCAGGCGAAGCAGATCACCGCAGCCAGCCATATTTTCACAACCCACACCCCCGTTCCGGCTGGTTTGGAACGCTTTGGTTACGATCTCATTGACGAACATTTCACCGACTACTATCGTAGTCTCGGCCTTTCGCGAGATGAATTCCTTGATCTTGGCCGCGAAAACATGGGAACATACGAATTGTTTTCGATGGCAGTCATGGCATTAAATATGTCATCCGGCTCAAACGGTGTCGCCAAACTGCACGGCGAAGTGTCGCGCCACATGTGGCAATGGCTGTATCCCAACGTGCCGGAACACGAAATCCCGGTTGATTCAGTAACCAATGGCATCCACGTTCAAACATGGGTCAGCCGTGAAATGGCGACGTTGTTAGATCGCTATCTTGACCCTGCCTGGCGTAGCGAAGAAGAACGCCAGGACGTGTGGGCAAAGGTGGACACCATTCCGGATGCGGAATTATGGCGGACTCATGAACGGCGGCGCGAACGGCTGGTGGGCTTCACGCGCGCACGCCTGCGCAAGCAGTTGGAACACCGCGGTGGCGCACTCAGCGAAATTGAATCTGCTGACGAAGTGCTGAATCCGGATGCCCTGACATTAGGTTTTGCCCGGCGCTTTGCCACCTATAAACGGGCCACCCTATTGTTCCGCAATCCAGAACGGCTCAAGAAATTGCTCAATAATCCCGACCAACCCGTGCAAATCATTTTTGCGGGTAAGGCACACCCGCACGATACAGGCGGCAAAGACCTCATTCGCCAGATTGTCAACTTGGCCCGTGAAGATGGTTTCCGCCACCGGGTCGTCTTCCTTGAAAATTATGACATGAATATCGCCCGTCACATGGTGCAGGGCGTAGATGTGTGGCTGAACACCCCACAGCGCCCGAAGGAAGCCAGCGGCACCAGCGGCATGAAGGTCATCTATAACGGCGGGCTGAATTGCAGCATATTGGATGGTTGGTGGGCTGAAGCCTACCACAACGATTTAGGGTGGGCGATTGGTAACGGCGAAGAATACCCGGAGAGCGAGTGGGAACACCAGAATTACGTCGAAAGTGAAGCACTCTACAATCTTCTTGAACAGGACATAATCCCCCTGTACTACACACGCGGACGGGACGGTTTGCCGCGTGAATGGATTGCACGGGTCAAAAATTCGATGAAGAAACTTGCCCCATACTTCAATACCCGGCGCATGGTACAGGAGTACACCGAGAAATTCTATGTACCCAACTTCAAAACAGTCGCGGCCCTGACCGACAACAACATGAAAGAGGGGGTTAATTACACCAACTGGCGCACTAGAATTCATGAAGTGTGGGATCAGGTCAATATCCGCGATGTGAAAATCTCGCAGATGCAGGTCAAAGTGGGTTCGCAGATTGAGGTATCAGCCCACATTGACCTTGGTCAGCTGACACCTTCCGATGTCCGCGTGCAGGTTTACTACGGAAAACTAACCACTGACGGCAGCATCGGCGAAGATGCCGAAGCGGTAGATATGACCTCAAGCAATAACTCAAACAACGGCACATACAAATTTGCCGCCAAGGTTACCTATGAGACCAGCGGCGAACGCGGGCTTTCAGTGCGCGTACTGCCCTACCATCCCTATCTGCGTACCTCATTCCTTCCCCACATGATAACGTGGGCTGCCAATTAACCTGCCTGTTCTCAGCAGTCACTAGACTCAAAGAGACTTCACTCCTGAAGTCTCTTTGTCTTTAGGGCAACAATGAACTGCGCACAAGTTTACGCATTCGTCAGATAATTTTCTCGAATGCTGTTTAGGTGATGCAATTCGTGACCCGCAATGTGATAGGCCGCAGCACGAACACTCATCACGTGACCATTCGCGACTCCCGCCCTGAGTAAAGCGTTATCGTCCAAATTCGCAAACAGCGTTGTAGTGGCGTGGCGAACAGCCACATATTCTTCCAGAATGCTGGAAAGGCTGCGTTGGTTCGCGCCGGAATGGGCAGTGTAGTCATCCTGTTCAAACCCCGGCAGTTCAGTTTGATCGTTGCGGGCAAATCGTAATGCGCGGTAGGCATATATCCGCTCATCATCAATGATGTGAACCAATATCTCCTTTATCGTCCATTCCCCCGGCGCAAACGGAGTGGTCAAACGTTCCTCTGGCAGCGAATCAACAAGCGCCTTTACGACTGCTAAATTGTTTTCTATGTGTCGCAGTACCAGACCATCATCCGGCAGCAGCCCGATATACATGATGGCATACGGCGCATACTCACCGGGTTCGGGTTTTAGAATAAATCTCCCGTGCATATCGAGCCCTATCCACGCACCAAACGCGGCAAATCACGTAGCTTCGGAGCCTTCCCCGCCAGCAGCGACTGGAAACGGAAAATACGCCCCGCCATCCAGATCATGAAGACATCAAATGCTACCAGTAGCACCAGACTTAATCCGAGCTGCCACAACGGAATAGTCGTCAACGAAGATCGAATAATCATGGCGAGCGGCGAAGTGATGGGGAGCAAACTCATAATCACCGGCAAAGCAGCATCCGGCTGTGTGACAAACACAGGTATGAGCATATATGGCGCGATGGCTGGCAAGGTAAATATGGCGCTTAGCTGCGGCCCCTCCTGCATAGAATTGGAGATCGCCCCCACCGCGCCGAATGCCGCCGCGAAGGACAAATAACCTAGAACAAAATACAATAGGAACAACACCAACTGACCGGGTGATATCGAGAGATTTACCAGGAACGAAAGGGATGCCAGCGCATCGCCAGCCGCTATCCGTGCCAGCAGGAACATAGCCCCCAGCCATACAACCACCTGTATCAGTCCTAGGAGACCCAGCGCAAGTATTTTGCCTGCCAGCAGCGATGTAGGCCGAATTGACGATACCAGAATTTCAATGAGGCGGGTTTCTTTCTCTTCGATTACGGACTGCATGAGGTAGCCGTTGGTGGTGAACACCGCCAACATAAACGTAATGACGAAAATATAAACCACACCGGAATCAATACCGGTATTTGTCGCCTTCTGCCCGCTCGCGTCCCGTTGCAGATTGACCTCACGGAACATCGCAGGGTCAAGAAGTCGGTTGAATAAATTCGCATCCATATCTTTGGCAAGCTGGTTCAAGACCAACCGCTGGATAGGGTCATCATTGGCCTGCCCCAAATTAAAGCGCGGCATGACCAATGTGACATCACCAGTTTCGGCATAGTCTGGTTGAATGACAAAATAGACGTCCACTCCGCCGGCTGCCAGCACCGTCTGTGCCGTGTCCTCGCTATCAATACGGATGAGTTTTTCGCCCAGATCACCCGGATCAGGGAACAATCCGGAAAGATCAACATACCCCGCCTTATCTACGGTCTTGAAAGCATCTGCCAACTGCTGTTCGGTAGCAGAAGGGGTTGGCTCTTGGTTGTTGCCGCTGTTAATTTCCGTAATCACGCGGTAGCCAAAATAAATGACAAAGACAATCAGAGGAATGCCAAAGGTGGTGAACAAAAAACCTCTGCGCCGCAGATTACGGCGCAGTTCGTAAGCAAAAACCTGCCACATATGACCGATCATGATTCCGCCCCCTCCGCAGCATGGGCCTGTGACACCGCGCCCTCCGGCGAATAGCGAATGACACGCCAAATTTCACGCACCGTAATCCGCTTTCCGTATAGCAGCAGCGCCCAACGAAAGACTCGCGCCGATGCCCATACCACAAATACACTACTGGCAAACAAAATCACCAGACTCAAAATAATCTGCCACAACGGAACACTGCCAAAGCCCATACGCAGCAACACCGTCATCGGCGCAGTGACAGGTATAAAGGTAAGCGCCACCGCGAGAGGCGAATTAGGGTCTGTAATGAAAGTAGTAATCATAATCATCGGAATCACGAAGACCAGCGACAGGACAGTAGAATACTGGCGGCTTTCCTGTTCTGACCCGGCAACTGCCCCTAATCCGGCCATGAGACTTGCAAGCAGGAAATAACTCAGGACGAAAAACACAACAAATATGACTGCCATATCCAGCGGAAAGCTGACACCCTTGAGGAAGGGTAATGTCTGCCCCGCACCGATGAGCACTGCCCCGGCAATGCCCCACACCACCAGTTGCGTCAGCCCTAACGCGCCGAGGCCAAGGATTTTACCCAGCAGCATTTGCAAGGGCGTCACACTGGTGACCAGAATTTCCATAATGCGGCTGGTACGTTCTTCGACGATGCCATTCATCAAAAATCCGCTGGTCACGTTTGACGACATGTAGAATACAAAGGCAAAAATGAAAGTAGAAAGATAAGCGCCGGAATATTGTCTTCGGTCAGGCGTCCACTATCCGTAACATGAATAGTCATATCCACAGGCTTCTGAATACGCTCAACCGGAAATTCGCCCGTTACTTCCCTGCTAAGGTTAACAAGCAGAAAATTGGTTATCGCCTCTTTGAGGGCGTCCGGAATGCCGCTGTAACTGGTGATATTCACACTGCCGGATGTCATATAATCGCTGGGCAGTATAAAGTATGCGCCAATTGTTTTGTCATCCAGCGCCGCCCTCGCCTCCGCTTCGTCAGCGTAGGCCACAAATAGATCAGGATGTTCCTTGTCTGGCACGGCATTGGCGAGCACACTGGATTGATCAACATAGCCAACCTTCCCGATTTGGTCGAGGTTGGTTTCGTTATTTGAAATGAGCGAAAATAAAACGAACCAAATTCCGAATGTCAGAAGAGGCGCACCGAACACAGCAAACAGAAACGCTGGACGGCGTAGATTGTAAAGATATTCCCGCCGCGCGACTAACCACGTTTTTCTCATGACTGCCGCCCTTCCACCACACGAATGAAAATATCATTCAAACTCGGTACAGCCAGTTCAAACCGCTCAATATGCGTATCGGGTGATGTGGCTATCGCGCCCAGCACACTATCAGCCGTGGCCTCCGGCTTGAGATGCAGCAAAGCCGCCTTGCGTCCATTTTCAATCGGTTCAACCCGTGCCACACCCGGCAGTGTGCTCCAGTCCCCTTCCCCCTCAACAACGATGGCGTGCACCGCATATTGTTTTCGGATGTCGTTCACAGGGCCGTACAGCTTCTGTTGACCATGATCAATCATGAGCAATCGATCACACATTTCTTCAACCTGTAACATTTGGTGCGTACTCATCACAATCGTGCCGCCGCGTGCCTTAAACGCCAGCAGTAGGTCCTTGAGCACCAAAGAATTCACGGGATCAAGCCCGGAAAACGGTTCGTCAACAATAATCACATCAGGTTCATGCAGCACAGTGACAGCAAACTGAATTTTCTGCTGCATCCCTTTGCTCAGTTCGCTGACCTTCTTTTTGGCTTGGTCGCTCATGCCCAACCGTTCCAGCATAGCAAGACTGCGCTGGCGCGCATCGTGGTTTGAAAGCCCTTTTAGGTTTGCAAGATAGACCATCATCTCTAGAACACGCACACTCCGGTATAATCCGCGTTCTTCAGGTAAATAACCCATCCGGTCTTTGGTGGCGTCAGTCAGTGGCGCGCCCAATACAGCGATCCGGCCCGTATCCGGCTTGAGGATGTCCAGAATCATCCGCATCGTCGTTGACTTGCCCGCGCCATTTGGTCCCAGCATGGCGAAAATCTCGCCGCGTCTGACCTCGAATGAAAGATCATCTACAGCGCGAAAATTACCAAATGTTTTTGAGATGTGTTCTACTTGAATAGTCGTATCCGACGGCATTGCGCTCTCCTCATAAATATGGATAATCTCCTCATAATTATCCCAACTTATATACGAAAAACACAAAAGCGAAGTTTCAGATCATCAACTGTAGTAGGGCATAGAGAGAAGTATATTTCTTGTGACGATGCGTGAGTGACCAATAGCAATGTTGTGTTGTCTCAGAACTTATGTGTTACTTCGGAATATAATATTTGTTAAAATAGATTTTTGCCTCGTATTTCTAAACATTCTCGGCATCTGACGGTGCTATTTTTCTGTCCCTTTGGCGAATTTGGCGTCTTGGCGGTTAGAAATTGAATTTTCGGATGGGTTCTCAACGGATTGGCAATCATTTAGAAAGATGAATACCTGAAAAACAGAATTCATGGATACATAGATTTGATTCTCAACTCAATTCGCTTGTTCTCCACGTCATAGCATGTTAGAATCGGTTTGGAAGTGAAAGAGGTTCTAACACTCCCACCTACCTTTATCTCTTTCCTAAAGGTAATAGTGTATAGTGATAATTAGTAGTGCCGCATTTTAAAAAGTATGTGTACAATAATGAGGCATTGCTAATATGTGAAGATCAATGGTATTCTGTTGATCGGTACAAGACATTGTGATACAATTAATTCGTTATTGTTGTTAGTTCATATCTTAATTATTGAGTTAGTTAACAGCCGCAAGACTGCTAAAATTCGAACTCTGCGGAGGGTTGCATGAAGAAGCACATTCTGGTTGTGGATGACGAAATTGGCGCGCTGACGCTGATTGGGATCATGCTGGAGCGCGGCGGTTTTGGCGTTCTTAAGGCCAAGGATGCACGATCCGCGCTGGGTGTACTCGATCAGAACACACCGGATATGATTATCCTGGACGTAATGATGCCGGGTATGGACGGTATTGAACTATGCCGTGTCATTCGTGACCGGGCCGATACCAATGCGACACCGGTGCTCATTCTTTCAGCGCGTGGCGATGCGGAAAGCATCATGCGTGGCATCGAAGCGGGTGCGAATGATTATCTGCCCAAGCCGATCCTGCACCATGACTTGGTTGCCAAAGTTCGCAACATGCTCGAACAAGCCGACGGCGCAGCCTAATCCTTAACCAATCGAAGAGATATTCAGCGCACCCTCGTGGGTGCGTTTTCGATTCTACCGCCTAAGTCGTGCTGTATAACGCTCGGTATATGCTGTAGAAACCGTAGATGCGTTGAACATATCCGCGGGTACTATCAATCGTAATGGCCGTCATGAATTGGTCAGGGTCATTGCCGCCAATTCAACCACCCCAGCGCCGGGTCCGGCGTTATAACCGGCCAACGCGGCCTGCACATTATCAAACCGATTTGGAGTTTCTGCAAGGAAGAATGCCCCGAACTCAATTCCCGCGTATGGACGGAACAAATCACTGTGTTGGTAATTCGGCCAGTTCAGTTCATCTGCGATGTACTGCGCCGTTGCCGGAATAACTTGAGTCAACCCCTTTTCCCCTGCCGCAGCGGTCGCATATGTATCGAATAGGCTTTCGTGCCGGATCAGAGAAAAGATCAGCAGCGGGTCCATCTTATATCGGGCTGCAACATCTTGCACGATAGATAGATAGTATGCCGGGTAACGCAGCCGGGCAATATAGGGCGGCGCATCCAATGTGCCGACGTTTGCCGCACGGATAATGTTGGCAGCAGCCGTCACCGACCAACTGTAGGCTTGAATACCGCGCAGGAAGATTGCCAATTGGTAAGAAGCCAGACCATCATCCTTAAACGCATCAATAACATCACCAAATTCTGTATCGGCTTCAGTAAATGCGCCCACCGCCCACAATTCATTGCCACGAATCAATCGTGCGTCGCTCTGAAGTGCGGGCCCAAGCCGCCAAAGTGCGCCTTCTTCCTGCAAGGCAAACTTTTGCCGCAGCCAATTTTCGGCATCAGCAATTTGCGCCGTATCATCAAACTCAAAACGATAAGCAGTTGGACGCGCGAACGTATCACGCCCTGCCAGAATATCACTGGCGCGCGCGCTGAAATAACTATCAGGGGCGGCTGTCACAGCCAATTGGAATGCCTGATTTGCCGTATTTTGGTCACCACGCGCCGCAGCCAGCCGCCCCACCCACAAATAAGCGGCCGCTTGATCTTCACCCGTCGTCGTGGTCGCCAGGCGGGCATACAGGCGTTCCGCCCCTACCGGGTCCTGCGTGTTATAAGCAGCCGACGCCGCCAGAAACAAGCCGCTGCGTGCCTGCTCTGTGTCTGGGTACTTGTCGGCCAGCCGCTCGAACACCGTACGTGACTCGGTGGGATTATCATTCGTCCCATATAAATACCCGATGCGCCACAGAGCCTCTGCCGCTTCCGGCAAATAATCGTAGTTATCAGCAATTTTGAAATACTGCTCAATAGCCCCCGGAATATCGCCGGAGAGAAAACGCGTCCGCCCTTGTTCGAGCAGCGCCTCACCGAACAGCGCATCCGACGGATATTGATCCACAATAGTTTGAAACGCGACTAATGCCGCCGAAGGATTTCCAATCTCGCGGTAAGCCCGCCCCAGCAGCAGGTGCAAGTTGGCAGGCACGGTTGATAATACGCGCTCGGTCGTATAATTCGAGAAGGCGTCAATCGCATCCTCATAATCGCCGTAGGCGTAGCTGACCTGACCATGTGCATAATCATCCACTTCCACCCCGGCCTCCAACAGCACCTTCATTGCCTGATACGCTTGTGGGGTGCTGGGATACGTATCAAAGATAGACTGCATGCGCTGCAACCCCAAATCACGCGCTCCGCTGTTGATGAGGGTATTCGCAGCGCGAAATTCAATTTCCGCGCGGTATGGCGCGTTCTTGGCAACTGACAGAATGGCGTCGTACTGCGCCAGCGCGTCGGCGGGTTTGCTGGCCGCCACATAAACTTGTGCTACCTTTTCCCGCAGTGCCAGCAGCGGCACAAGGCTACGCCCAGCATCAGCAGCAGCTTTGTAACTCCCGAGCGACTGATCAGTCTGACCAAGCGCAAGCTGGGCATCACCAATTCGTTCATGAACGTAACTATCAATCAGGCCGGGACGTTGGGACAGGTAATATTGGAAATCATCCAGCGCCGCCTGCCACTGCGACAAGCCAAGATAGGCATCACCGCGCAGAAAATGTGCCTGTACAACATGTGAGTCGCTGGCATAGTTATTGATGAAAGCTGTCAGCGCATTCACCGCATCCGCGAACAACCCTTCCCGCAAATTAGCACGCCCCAACCCGTAAGCGGCAGTCGCGGCGATAGTCGGCGGTGCGGCCGTGTTGAGCAGCACATCCTGATACGCGCTCACAGCCCGTTCATAGTAGCCGTCTGTGAGGTATTGGTTCGCAAGTTGGATAGCGACCTCTGGCGGAACCGTCGGCGTCGGAGGTATGGTCGCAGTCGGTGGAATGGGCGACGGGCCTTCGGTGGCAGGTGGTGGTGTCGCCGTCACGTAAATCACCGCAGGCTGTTCGCTGAGCGTACACCCAGCTAACAAACACGCACCAAGTATCGCGATTCGAGTGAGGAGCAACCCTGCAGGAAATTGGGGAAGCCATATTGATGGGATATTTTTCATGGAGGGGATTATCGAATGTAGCCGGAACGATGTCAATAGATTTACCTGACGTTAACCCGACGGTGGCATCAGTTCCCCCGCCAGCCACGGCAGCCCGAACCCGATCACCAGATGCCCCGCTTCAGCCAGCGCTTTGCCCAGTTCGTCTGTGCTGGCAAATGTCCACCAGTAATCGTTGGATGGCAAAATTTCGACTTTGAAATCCTCAACCACCAGTGCGCTCAAATCACGCTGCACAAAATCAACATGTGTACTTGCCGCGTTGGGCGCAGGCTGGTCAGTGCGCGTCAGCGTCACCCTAAACCGCGATGGCGTGCGCGACGCCCACTGTGTATCCGCATAAGCCAAAAGTTGGAATTCAATGAAGGCATTCAGCCCACTGTCGAGCAGCTTGTGGAAGCGGAACTGCCCCCCAACCCACTGCGCGGGCCGTTCTTCCAGCGTGTATCCAGCCGCCGTGAACGCCTGACCCACCACTGTCAGCAGCAGCAGACGAAAATAATCTTGTGGCGTTTGCGCTGTCATGGTTAATTTTCAGTAGACTTGGAGGAAATTTGCGGGCGGCTGCTTCCGCCGCCCATTTTGTTGATAGAAACTGTTCTCACCCGCCCGCATTCCAGCACATCGCATTACCCGCCTGTTCGCGTTGGGTCGTGACCGAAGGAGACTGGATAATCGTGATAGATTGTCCCGCTACCGCCTGTGGCTCGCCACCCGCAAATAAGGTGTAGGTGTAGCTGTCACGCGGGCACACTTCAAGCTGACCGCTGGCATCCAGCGGCCCGAACTGCTGCCCTTCCCTCAGCCCGCTGTTATCCACCTGCTGGATGTAAACCGGCGTCGAACTGCCTGTCCAACTCAGGGTTATGGTTTCGCCCGGCATGGTTTCCACGCTGCGGGCGGGTTCAGTCGTCAGCGGCGCGTAACCGTTAATCCCGAAGATCGTTTCAGCCGCGGGCGCGGAAGCAGCCACACTTTCAGTCGGGGCAGCCGCGGGCGGCTCAATGGTCGGCTCTGGATTTCCACCTGCATTCCCGGCCTCTACCGCAGGAACACCCACCAGCGGAATAATCAGGTCTTTATGCACCTCCGACTCCAGCGGAAATCCACTTGCAATATCCATGAGCAACGCCCGGAATATGATTTGCTTGGCCTCCACGGGTACGGGGGCCAGCACCCCTTCACCTGTCGCCGGTATCCACAGATGTTCACGCGGCAGTTCAACCGAAGTCAGGCTGCCGTCTGGCATAATCTGCTGGAAAACCAGAACCGTATTCGCGGGCATATTCTGCACCGTCCAGCGTATCGGCAGCCGTCCTTGCCCCGACTGTACATCGTCGTAACTGAGGTTATCGCCTGCCTCAAAACGGATGATGTCCGCCGCGGCACTTGGGGCGGCATACGCCAGTTGCAGCAGTGCCGAGTCCACCACCTTGCCCTGCCCGTCCAGCACCGCCAGCCGGAAGGCCGGTGCGTCAAAATCCTGCGGATGAACCACCGTCACACTTTCCACCGAAAGCGCCGGGAAGTTCTCGTTCACCACCCGCCAGTCGCCGTTGACCCACGCTGCCAGTTGTAGGTGATAATCCGCCGTCATCCCGATGATGGCGGTGCTGATCTCAACCTGCGCCGTGCTTGCTTCCACAGCGGCATGGTCAACCTGCGCCGGATTGGCCGCGAAATGCACGATATTAGGGGTCGAAACCGATTGGGCTGACACATGAAAAACAGTGAGGGCGAGCATAAAGGTCACGAGTAGCAAACGCCGCATGATGATGCTCCTTGTAGGCAGAAGATCGCTATAACAAGCATTGAACCACAAACTGCGCCGTAAAGCCACTCAAGGAACAACTTTGAAACATGGCTTGTACCCTTGATACCTTATCTTACCCATTCGCAACACCAATAAAACTCCCTATCGCACAGTATTTTGTAGGGGCCGACCGATGTGCCGTCCCGCAGAACTCATCTCATCACCGCGCCCCCAGCAACAATTCTCCCACAAACGTAGGGACAGGGCGTGCCCTGTCCATCTCACACCGTCCCCCCACGCCCCAACAATCCCGCCACTTCCCCCGCCGTATTCACTGGATTCGCGCAGGCGAAGTGGCGGCAGACATAAACGGTGGGCTGGTTGTTCCGCAGCGTCCGGTAACTCAGCAGCGGAATCGTCGCCTCCGCCGCCACATCAGCCGCCGCCAATGCCGTAATCACATTGGGGCGGAACGGCTTTTGCACCACCTTAAGCAGCTCTTGCGTTTGTGCATCCTCCGCCGCGCCAACGACAGCCACTTCATCCAGCCCGCTCACCAGCATATCCACCGCGCTCAACGCCTCACCAAACGCCTGTGGATACTGCTTCATGGCCTCTGTCAGCAGTGCCAGCGTGCCCCGCGCCGCCTCGTCATACCGCGCCTCCCCCGTGTACGCCGCCAACCGTATCAGGCACTTGGCGAACATCGCGTTGCCCGAAGGCACTGCATTGTCCTGCATGTTGCGCGGGCGGGCAATCAGCGCCTCGTGGTCGTCCGCCGTATCGAAGAAGCCCCCGTCCGCCGCCGCGAAATGCGCCAGCGCACTGTCCGCCAACGTCCGCGCCTCCACAAACCACCGTTCCTCGAAGGTGGTCATGTACAGTTCCAGCAGGCCGTCTATAAGGCAGGCATAATCTTCCAGCGTACCTTTGATGCGTGCGTTGGTCACCCCGCTTTTGTGCGTCCGCAGCAAACGTCCATCCCCCGCCTTCATATTGCCAATCAGGAACTCGGCGTTCTTAATCGCCGCCGCGCGGTAATCAGGGCGATCCAGCACCCGCGCCGCTTCCGCCAGACTCGCCAGCATCATGCCGTTCCACGAAGTCAGTATTTTATCGTCCAGTCCCGGCGCCACCCGTTGGCTGCGTGCCGCATACAATTTGTGGCGGATAGCCGCCAGCCGCGTCCGCAGTTCATCTACCGTCAGTTCAAGCCGGTCAGCCACCACCTCGTCATCATTCGGCACATACAGAATGTTATGCCCCTCAAAATTGCCACGCGTCGTTACGCCCCAGTACTCAATGGCAGTCGGCGCATCCTCGCCCAATAATTCTTCCAGTTCCGCCTTGCTCCAGATGAAGAACAACCCTTCCTCACCGTCGCTGTCGGCGTCCGTCGCGCTGTAAAACCCACCCTCCGGCGCGGTCATTTCCAGCAGGATGTAATCGTAAATGTCGGTGGCGACACTCTTGAAGAAGGCATCGCCCGTCACTTGATACGCATGTAAATACAGGCGGCTCAGTTGCGCGTTGTCGTACAGCATTTTCTCGAAGTGCGGCACCAGCCACACCGCATCCACGCTGTACCGGTGGAAACCGCCCCCCAGTTGGTCATAGATGCCCCCGCGTGCCATCTTATTCAGCGTAAAAGTCACCTGTGCCAGTGGTTCAGCATCACCGGAGCGTAAATGCGCCCGCAGCATAAATTCGAGGTTCATGGGCTGCGGGAACTTGGGTGCGCCGCCAAAGCCGCCGTGCTGCTCATCAAAACTGTGCCCAATCGTCTGGTACGCCGTCGTCAGCAGATCAGCATTCAGTGCGCTCTGTTCCCCGCCAATCCCCAACACCTCGCGGTTGAGCGCCTGCGTCAGGTTGGCCGCCGCCTCTTCCACCTGCTGGCGGCGGTTCTGGTAGGCATCCGCGATCCCCTCCAATATCTGGCGGAAGGCTGGCATCCCGTGTCGCGGTTCGCGCGGGTAATACGTCCCACCGTAAAACGGGCGGCCATCCGGCGTCAGGAACACGGTCATCGGCCAGCCGCCATGCCCGCTCAATGCCTGCACCGCCTGCATATAAATATCATCCACATCTGGCCGTTCTTCGCGGTCTACCTTGATATTGATGAATAGGTCATTCATCATCTTGGCCGTGATCTCGTGCTCGAAGCTCTCATGCGCCATCACATGGCACCAGTGGCAGGCGCTGTAACCCACACTCAACAAAATCGGCTTGTCCTCGCTGCGGGCGCGGGTGAAGGCTTCCTCACCCCACGCATACCAATCCACCGGATTATCGGCGTGCTGGAGCAGATACGGGCTGGTTTCGTGTTGCAGGCGGTTGGGCATGGCCAGTCAGCTTTCGGTTATCAGCGATCAGGTAAGCGCGATTGTGGCAGATGCGGGAGTGATTGGCAATATGGGGCGAAACAAATCGCCAATACATTCTGTTGTCATGTCAGATTTTGGCGAACGCACATCTGATGATGTAGGGGACGACCTGTGTGTCGTCCCGCTCCCCCTAATAAAATATTCCCACAACTCCTTAAAAGGAAAATGTAGACTAGAATTTTCGTAATCGATATAAAGCAGAAGCATATCCAATGAATGACCGTTCCAAACATCCGCTCGAAACAGACACGCCCTTCCCTTTACAGCCAACCAACTGGCAGCCCAGATTCTGGTTTGTGGCTGCCATCCTGCTGTTGGGAATCGGCGTACTCGCCGCAGGCAATTATCAATTTTCGGGACTTTCGACCCTCGGAATAACAGCTAGTATCGTGGCCTTTGCAATAGCTGCTGGACATTTTAGGCAGTCTCAACGACAACGGCGCGTGCCTGAAACAACACTGTCCGAGTTTGAATTGGCTCAAAAACGTCTGGCTTTGCGTCAGCGGCATCGGATGTTCATGCTGCTTTGGCTAGGTGTATTTGGTGTCCTTGTTTTTTTGACGATTCCTTTTGGGGGCGCAGTAGCTGGATCATTGCTCCCGTTGACGCTCTTTACCCTATTTATGACAATTTTCTACGGATTACAAACCTACTACAGTTCTCCCGGTCGCATTATCAAGCAGCCGTTGATTGAACAAGAAATGACATGGCTCTTTGGTGAAACATGGCAAGAAAATACCGGTTCATTTGAATATACCTTTGCACAAGATCGCATTCGCCTCCGTCGGCGCAATCGCTGGCTGTTCTTCTTGCACTTATTAGTCTATGTCCCCGTAAACGCATTTGTTTTATATGGCATATTTGATTTTGCCGTTAAGTACCGCGAACCAACCATGCAGACGATCTGTCTCCCCATCCCCATTTTATGGACACTCGTCCTCCTGTTACCTCATGCGTTGCAGGCATTCCCAACCGACGGAATGTTGGCGCGGCGGGAACGCAAAGTTGCACAGACTTTGCAGGCCGAAATCAATAATATGTATCCAACTAAGGCCAAGAATGAAGAAAAGGCCAAAACCGAAAAACATTTTCGCGTCGGCGACGACGGCGAACTGGTCGAACTCGACGATACTCCGGTTGACCTTAACGAAAAACCCAAGCGCGAGCAGCAGCACTAATACGAACGCCATCCCGTAGGGGAGCATTAGCGCGTCAGCGCGTATATGCTCCCGCTTACAGCGCGCCGACATCCACCACTCACATTCTGGACTACCTCTAATCCCTCCCCCACCGTTTGGAAACACTAACCAAATCCCACTTGACTAATAAGGACTTTTGTTCTATAATCGGGTGTAAATTGCCTCCTATTTCTCCTACCTAACCAAACGTCACGGTTCGAGTTGTCCGCCGACGACATCGCCGACATAAAATGCACAATTTGCACAAAAAAGTGTGTCGCAATTGCCGCATTTGCTGCATTTTGTGCAATACAATGTAATGTTTCGTAATAATCGTGCTTACTATAATTAACCATTAAGACGATGTTGCCTCATCAAAAAACGCCACCATCCGCCGCGCATATTCCTCCGGCGCGACGCTCGGCCCGTCGCAGTGTGTCGCCCCCGGCACTTCCCAGATTTGCGCCTTGTCCCCCGCCCGTTCACGATAGTAGCGGATGGGTTCCAATTCCTTGCCCGCCGCCCCTGCGATCAGCAAAATCGGGCGCGGCGCAATCTCGTCAATAACCTCCACCACCGGCGCTGGTGCAGCCGTGCCCAACCGCAGTTCAAGAAAACGGTCAATCAAAGAATCCCATATCGTGCTGGGTTTTAGCCCATCGGCTGGAGGCAAATCCGCCGCCGATACAATTGCCGGTCCGTCCGCCAGCACCGCGCGGATTTCAGGATAATGAGCCGCTGCCCGCAAACCAATCTGCCCGCCGATAGAACATCCCACGAGAGCTACCGTGCGAACACACGTCTTGCCCTCGCCCGCACACCGCTTCCCGTCCAGAAAAGCCAGCGCCCCGCCAACATCCTCCACATCGCGCCAACCGAAGGAACGCTGTGTCACATCACTCATCCCGTGTCCGCGCTCGTCATACATCAACACGCCATAGCCTGCTTGCGTTAGAGCCTCAGCATGAAACATCATCGAAAGGCGGTTCGAGTCGTAACCATGCAGCACAATGATAACCACCCCATTAGAAGGCGGCGTGTACCATCCCCGCAGCGTCACGTCATCTCCGCCCATGAACGACACATCCTCCACCACGAACGGCAGGTCAGGTGGGCGGCTCACGCTTGACGGTGCAGGTGAAATATAGGCTGAGGCTGTAGCATAGGCCACGCCAAAAACGAGGGCAGCGGGTATGATGATAAAGAGTGAAAGCGCGAAGGTCAGCAGGCGCAAATAATAACGGCGCGCTTTCAATGTAATAGAGTTACCAGCTCAGCAGGTTAGGCAGTGTCCCGGTGGAAGCTGTGTCCGGGTTCCATGTACCTGCCAGCCAGTCATGGAGTTGGCGTTTGACATCGTGCGTCAGGCGCACAGCCGCTTCCAAACCATGCGGCGAGAAGGCAAAGATACTGGCGTACTGGCTGCGGATGGTGCAAACGAGATAGTCTCTTTCCCAGCGTGCCTGCCCCCACAAGAACGCGATACCGTCTTGGTTGCGCTTAATGAGTTCTAGCCAGTGGGCGCAGTCTACCCCATGCAGGTCATCCAAACGGAACCGCTGCGTGAGCATCGAGCCTAATGTAAACGCAAACTGGACTTTATACGTACCCGGTTGGCATTCCACCAGCAGCGACGCCATGCCGTCCGGAGCGGCTAAAGGTTTGCTCACCGAAGTTTGAGCGCGTGACTTGCTGTTACGCTGCTTCAAACAGCGTCATCAGTGGCAGCGAAGGATACCGGTTTGCCAGTTCAGCCGCCAAATCTATGCGCCCATCATAAAATTGTTGCAGCAGCCACGGCGCATTCATCGTGGAGCGGAAATGGTCGCCGAGTGTGCCCCACTCATTCCATCAGCTTCGGGCTGGGTATCAGACATGCTCATACGCGACGTGACGGTCATTTCATCCGGTGTACGTGAATCGTCGTGTAGATCAGTCATAAAACCCTCGCAAACTCATCGCCATAGCCGGTTCGCAAACCGGCAAACAGCATCTATCAATCACACTCTCTTATTCAGCTTATAACATGCCATAGTGAAACGCAAATAGTGATTTACCCCCAACATTGGGGAAAAGAGCAAATGTAACACCAATATGACATTCCGCTCATGCAGTTCTAACACAGACTGCCTATGCTAGTGCCAGTTATTCTTTGCCACATACGCTCGCAATCCGCCCAAATGCTACAACATTGTACATTTGATTTGTGATATGTCGCACTTGATGGCATACTCCATTTGGAAAGTTAACAAAAGAGGTGAAGACGTGATACCTCCGGGACAAGATAAACAACCCGACAAACAACCAGCAGGCCCTCAGTTCAATGTGCCACGCTGGGTTCTACCTATCGTGATTATCATCGTTGTCTTATGGGCGATCTCCAATGTCCAAAGCATGGTGAGTTCGGTCACGGGCGATCAAGCCGTTACCATTCCCTACTCGTTCTTCCGCGAGCAAGTCACGGCTGGTAACGTGGAACAGGTCACAATTCAGGGCTCTCAGGTTAGAGGTATATTCAAAACTGATACCACGTTCCCGCCAAACGGTTCGCCGTTGCTAGCCGAAGGTGTTCGCCAGCAAAAGTCAGGCCGGTTCACAAGCACACTGCTCCCCATTGAAGACCCCACACTGGCAACGTTGCTAACCGAAAACGGCGTAACCATCATTTCACAATCCGACCAGCAGTCACCGTTGCTGATCTTGATCCTAAACTTCGCGCCCTTCCTGCTGATACTGGGTTTCTTCATCTGGTCCGCGCGCCGGGCACAGGGGCAGATGGGCAATGTCTTCGGCTTTGGACGTACGCAAGCCCGAGAATATACGGTGGAGCGCCCACAGGTAACATTTGCCGATGTTGCCGGCCAAGACGCCGCCAAAAGCGAACTAGTTGAAATTGTAGACTTCCTTAAAGAACCGGATAAGTACATTGCGCTCGGCGCTCGTATACCGCGCGGTGTGCTGCTGGTCGGCCCTCCCGGTACCGGTAAGACATTGATGGCAAGGGCCGTGGCCGGTGAAGCCAGCGTAGCCTTCTTCAGCATCTCCGCGTCAGAATTTGTGGAAATGTTCGTCGGTGTCGGTGCGAGCCGGGTGCGCGATCTATTCAAACGCGCCAAAGATGCCGCACCCAGCATCGTATTCATTGACGAAATTGATGCGGTCGGACGTCAGCGTGGTACAGGGTTAGGTGGCGGTAACGACGAGCGCGAACAGACGCTTAATCAACTGCTGTCGGAAATGGACGGTTTTGATCAGACCGAAAGCGTTATCGTTATGGCCGCTACCAACCGCCCCGATGTACTCGACCCGGCGCTGCTGCGTCCCGGCCGCTTTGATCGTCAGGTAACGGTGGCCCTGCCGGACCGCAGTGGCCGCGAAAATATCCTCAAAATTCACACTAAAGGCAAACCGCTGAGTTCGGATGTCAAACTTGACGACCTTGCAAAGGCGACCATCGGCTTTTCGGGTGCTGATCTTTCCAATCTTGCAAACGAAGCCGCATTAAACGCCGCCCGTCGCAATGCCAAACGCATCACCCAACACGACTTTATGAATGCCTTTGACCGCATCGTACTCGGAACAGAAAGCCCGCCGCTTTCGAACGAACAGGAACGCCGTGTAGTGGCCTATCATGAAGCCGGTCATGCCATCGTTGGTGCGCTCACACCGGAAGCCAATCCGGTATTCAAAGTGACCATCGTGCCGCGCGGTCAGGCGTTGGGGGTCACGGCAGCCCTACCCGATGATGACCGGCGCAATTACTCCAAGTCGTACCTCATGGCGCAAATGCTGGTACTTCTGGGCGGACGAGCGGCGGAAGAAGTGGCAATAGGCGAAATCACCACCGGCGCTTCCAGTGACCTGCGTCGCGTAACCGATATGGCACATCGCATGGTGGCCGAGTTCGGCATGAGCGACAATATCGGCCCCTTGAATTTCGGTGATGACGAACGCCAGCCTTTCTTAGGCTACTCGTTAGCACAGGGACGCCGCTACAGCGAATCCACCTCCGCTCGTATTGATGCCGAAGTGCGCCGCATCGTTGACGAAGCCCATGAAAAGACCGTCACAATGCTGCGGGATAACAAAGATAAGTTGGACACGCTTGCTAAGGAACTGCTGGAGAACGAGATTGTCGAAGGCAGCCGTGTTCACGAAATTGCCGGAACAAGAGGCACACCGCAAGAGGATGAAGGCGAACCCGTCCTTAGCCCGAATTAGAGTATGTTGACATTCATCGCAACAAAAACGCCCCGTTGATCGGGGCGTTTTGCTTTCGGTTTCTAACCGTACTTAACTACTTGCTCCCGCATGCGCTGCTTTATGAGCAGCAATAATGGGTTGCGCCACCTGTGGTGGCACCTGCTCATAATGATCAAAGCGCATGGTAAAGACGCCGCGCGCAGCCGTAAGCGAACGCAGCACATTGCCGTAGCGCATCATTTCACTGTACGGTACGTGGGCAGTAACAATACCTTTGTGCCCCTCCGTTTCCATACCCTGTACCCGTCCGCGCCGGGTGTTCAAGTCGCCCATCACATCACCCATGACCGCTTCGGGAACGGTGATCTTGACCGCCATAATGGGTTCCATCAGCACCGGCCCGGACTCCTCAAACACCTTCTTGAAGGCTTCACGCCCCGCGATCTGGAACGCAATATCCTTCGAGTCAACAGGATGTTCCTTACCGTCGAACACCACCGCGTGCACATCCACTACCGGATACCCGGCGATCACACCTTCACCCAGTACCGAATGAATCCCCTTTTCGATTGAAGGTAAGAAGCTGCCGGAAATTGCTCCACCGACGATCTTGGTTTCGTAGAGAAATCCACCACCGGGATTAGGCTCAAGCCGCATATGCACTTCGGCGAATTGTCCCGCGCCACCACTCTGTTTCTTGTGGCGGTGAAAATCCGATCCCTGTTTTGTGATCGTTTCTTTGTACGGCACTTTCGGCATTTCCATATCCATACCAACGCCCAACTTGGCGGCGCGGCTGATGGCAAGATTGACGTGCGATTCCCCCATGCCTTCCACGATGGTTTGTTTGACATCGGGATCTTGCCGCCAGCGTAATGTTGGGTCAGCCTGCGAAAGACTCGTGAGGATGGTTCCCATCTTAGCGCTGTCAGCCTGCGTCTTAGGATTAACCGCCACCGCAAACAATGGTTCAGGAAATTCGGGCTTGGTGACCTGAAGCGGCTTATCACGCGTGCTGAACGAGTCGCCCGTTTTTGTATCGTTCAATTTAGCGACTACGCCAATATCACCGACATGCAGTACGGAAATTGGCAACTGCTCTTTTCCGCGCATGATCAACATGCTGTTAAAACGTTCTTCAACGTTGCGAACCGGGTTGAAATAGCGGCCATCAGCCGTCATTGACCCGGAGAATATGCGAAAGTAGTTAAGCGTACCCACGAAACGGTCATTGGTTGTCTTGAAGACGTAAGCAGCCAGTGGGCCGTCATCTTTTTGGGGCGCGGTTAGGAATTCTCGCTCACCCGCCGGATTTATCACTTGTACGCGCCGCTGCGACGGAGGCGAAACATAGACCACAAGGGCTTCCATCAGCGGTACGGTCCCAATATTCTTGGCACCAGAAGTGACGAAAACAGGCACAGTCTTGAGGTACGCATCGCGCGCGGCCTTACGCATCCCGTCACGAATTTCTTCGTTGGTCAGCGTTCCTTCATTGAAGTATTTTTCGATAAATGCATCATCCGCTTCTGCGGCGGCTTCAATCAAAACCGTGCGGGCTGCATCAGCTTCGGCCTGCATATCAGCAGGCAAATCGGAACGATCTTTACCTGCGTCATAATAGGCTTTCATCCGTCAGGAGGTTGATCCCGCACCCTTAGAGTCGGCCTGCGCCCCGATGGGGATCATCACCGGGATAAATTTATATTCGGGGAAACTCTGTTTGAGGCTGTCGAGCGTACGCTCGAAATCAGCGTTCTCACGATCCATTTTGTTGATAGTCACAATTATAGGCTGTTGGTAGACTTGGGCATATTCCCACGCCAATTCTGTACCAACTTCAACACCTGCTACGGCGTCAACCACCACAATAACGGAGTCTGCCACGCGAATAGCGTTCTTGATTTCGCCTTGGAAGTCAGTCATGCCGGGCGCATCGAGGACATTAATTTTGTTTTCCTCAAATTCAACGGGAACCAGGGAGGTAGAAAGCGAAAGGCCGCGTTCCTTTTCATCATCATCCCAGTCGGAGACCGTGTTCTTTTCTTCTACCCTGCCCATACGGTTGATGGCGCCGGTATTAAAGAGCAGGGCTTCTACAAGTGTGGTTTTACCGGCGCCCTGATGGCCCACGAAGGCTACGTTCCTCAGCTTATCAGTTGCATATTCTTTCATAAACCCATCTCCTTGTTAAGAATGTTTACTACGGCAGTCGGCGACGGGATTACCGGAAAACAACCGCGACACGACAGCGCAGTCAAATCTTTACATATCTTTAACGGATATTTTAGTGAGAAGCCTCCTTATCCATACGTGCAATGTGTAAGGCTTTTGGCTGCGGGGAGTGTGTACAAGCACGTATAGCGCAGATTTTAAGACCGCGTTAAGCGCTTGTCAAAAAGCTGCATAAACGGGTAGAGGCGGTTACAAAGAACCGCCCCTACACCACACAGGAGGACACACAGGAAGATAGCAAATGAAGCTTCACCCCCGGCCCGCTCATTACTTAATTCATGAGCAGGTATCAATTAAATCAGATGGGGTGAAGTATAGGTAATATTTACCCTACTGCCACTGCACCGGCCCGGATTTACCAAAGTAGGCACCAATAGCCGTCAAGTCACGAATATCAACGATGCCATCTTGGTTAAGGTCGGCGGCTGTAGCTGATCTGACATCAAAATTGGCCGCTATCAAAGCAGCGTCAGACAAATCAATCTGGTTATCTGCGTTGGTATCACCGCCGATCAACGTAACCGGTGGCAGCGTCAATGCCTGTCCATCAGCCAGTACAAAAACCAGTTGGCTCGAAAGATAACCCGCCGCGCCTGCGTCAATCCGGTAATTACCGGACGGTAGGTTGGCAAAGCTAAAAATACCCCGGCTGTCGGTAACAGCCTGTTGTGCTGCCCCATCCGGCAGGGTCAACATAATCGTTATACCCGTCGAGTCCGGACGCAGGGGTGTAATAATCTGCCCATAGATTTGTCCGGTAACTACCGCAGCCGTCGCCGGAACTACATTCGACGGGGGCGGTAGTGTCCCCAGCGGAGCAGCGACTGCTGGTACACCGGTGGGTGGCGGAACGACTACGGCAGGCGCAACAATCGTTGCTTGCATGTCAGCCGGTGCCACATAAACAGTTGTGGGTTGCAGCGCTGGAACGTCCAGCGTGGGCTGCCCAACCGCGACAAGGCCCTGCTGCACTTGCCCGGCTTGCTGTTCCATAGATTGCGCTTGCGCTGGAACTTCAATAGGCAGCAATTGCTCACTCACTGCATCCGCCGGAGGTTGTGCAGACTGTTCAACTGCACTATCGGCTGCTGGTGCAGCTTGCTCGGGCAGCGATTGTACCGGTTGCTCGGCTGAGGATCTGCTGGGGGAAGCCACCACAGCGCCGCTATCGGCTGCTGGCGGCGGTTGCACCGCGGCATTATCGGTTGGTGGAGGTGCGACTGGAATCACGGCATTATCGGCTGGAGGTGGTTGCACAGGCTGCTCTATAACAGGAGCAACAACCTCTAACGTCATCGTCGGCCCAACGTAAACGTTGGTTCAATTACATCAGATGGCGCTTCGGCAGCAGGCACGGATGGCTCATTATCGGCAGTGATAATGACCATGCCCATTGCCGTAAAGAAGACACCACAAATCGCGAAAATCACATAGGGTGGAATTCGACGCATAAAGCACCCCCTACCGCTTATGGCTGGCAAGCGTATATTGAACGCGCATACGGGAATAAAGTCCAATACTTAAGGTGAGAAGAACAACCCCGATTGCCAAAAATGCGACAGCCAGTGTTGATACAATATGATCGGTACGCTGCACAGTTTCCGCCGGAATGACACTAGCTGGCTGGTTACTCTGGACAGAAGCTGTATTGCTTAGCTCTGGATTGGTAAACATCTGGGCAGCGGCCGGGTCAGAAGCTGGAACAACTGCGGCGACGGCGGGTTGGACAGACGCTTCAACAACTTCATTAGCAGCCTGTGGCGCAACCCGACCATCTATTTGCACCGCCACCTGGTTCACCTTTTGCGCCACCATGTGACCATCAACTTCGGCGAACTCAGGCGAAACTAAACTTGCACTGATCGCATTAACGCTGACTGGTGCGTCTTGCAGCGCGCGCAGTGTAATTGTCCCCAGTACACCGTCTCCATCAACCGGCTGGGCGGGTTGCA
Organism: Anaerolineae bacterium; assembly: GCA_041390885.1. Lineage (GTDB taxonomy): Bacteria > Chloroflexota > Anaerolineae > Aggregatilineales > Phototrophicaceae > CFX2. Next base: position 289,867 of record JAWKPB010000025.1, read on the forward strand.
TCAACGTCAGCGCATATTCTACAGTGCCCGCCGTTGCATCAACGACATTGCGTAGCGTAAATCCGGGCTCATCCGCGAAGAACGCACCCGGCGTCACGGCTTTGTTATCCGTCTGCACCAACTCAAACAACTGGGGATCATAACTAAGTTTAAAACTGCTGCCGTAGACGCTAGTAGCACCGCTAATATTTATGTTTACAGAAAAGGTCTGCCCCTCCGTTGCCTCAGCCACCTCCGGCACGATAGACAAACGTGGGTCGGTTGACTGTGCGCCAACCGCGAAAACCTGAGCAAATACCACGATCAAGATAAACGAAACAATCAAAGCAATTTGTGTGTGTTTGTGTGTGTGTGTCATTCTGTGTGTGTCCTTACGTAAAAGCGCTTCGATCAATCAGCAAGGGTAGATTGCTCCACCCTTGCTGAACTATCCGTACTACTACTGCATGATGATGGGAGCTTGTAGATTGAAATTGCCACCGATAATCGCCAGATCGCGAATGTTGATCATGCCATCCACATTCACGTCACCCGTCGCAGGAGCCGGGTTGACGGGCAGGTCAAAGTTGGCACCAATCAAGCTGGCATCTGTCAGGTCAATAATACCGTTGTCATCCGTATCGCCGCCCGGCAGAACCAGCGTACCCAGATCAATCACTTCACCGTTACTGGTGACATCAATGATCTTACCAATGCGCAGGTGGCCGGGACCAATCGCCGTCACACCATACTGTCCCACTGGCACATCAGTGAAGGTGTAAGCGCCGTCAGCCGCCGTAACAACCGTAGCGAGTACGTTCTGATTGGTTACGAGTTGAACCGTAATCCCTGCATCATCTGGATGATTTTGATAAGCCATCTTGCCCGCAACTGTCCCCATTGCCGATGGTGTAACCGGCGTGCTGGTTGGGGGTTCCGGTGTTGCAGTTGGCGGCTCCAGAGTCGCAGTCGGCGGTTCGGGGTCATGGATGGCTCCACAACAACTGTTGGCTCCTCAGTGACCAAAGGCCACCGCTAAAACTTCCATTCACCACGGTCAACGGGAGTTCCTGACCGTTTCCATCGACTGCCAGAGCCGAGCACACCACATCGCTGTCTGCCGCGCCGACCACGTTGTAGGTCAAGCTGTAGGCCACACCGTCACCGCTGAAGGCTGGATTAGGTTGCAAGAGGCTGGCTGCAACTGTCCACGAACCATCAGGTTGGAAGCCCTTGTCAACGAAGAAACTGTTTGAACCATTGAATATCGCACCATCTGCATGCGTCACACCGGCCAGCACTGCGGGATTAACTTGGCAGGTCGTCTGCAAACCGTACACATTCTGTGCGTTCGCCAGTGACAGATCAACTGATACTGCGCTTCCGGTGATCGCGGTTGACGGGTTGACCGACACGATCAACGTTGGCCCAACCGGTACTGGTGTCGGTGACGGAGGCACACTTGTCGCAGTCGGTGGCGGCATCGTTGCCGTAGGTTGAACAGGCGTGCTTGTGGGAGGCACCACTGCTGTCGCTGTCGGTGGAACAGGTGTCGCGTTACCACCATTAGCGTAGCGGTAGAACCATGTAATCCACTTCTTGCCGGGAGGTGAAATATCATAATCAACCGGATATGATCCGTTCCGGTTATCGTTTTGCGCGTAACGTGCTTCTTTATTATTAGAGAAATTCAGCACCACGTTGTCGTACTGATACGGAACACAGTCCAACCCCGCACCTGTACAAGACGTGTTTAGCCCGCCCCACCGGCTGAAGTAGCCACGATAGTCGGTACGTCCGTCTCCATTTGAGTCAACTCGCGTATTACCGCCCACAAACTCATGTATATGAAGTGTGTAGCCAATGAAGATCGAGAAGATAGAAGCATCGTAACGGCAGTTCACATCAGCTTCGCTGCAAAAGAACTTCCAATTTGCGGGGTTGGCGGTGTCAACATTGCCAATCGGGTCGAAGGAGCGAACTTGGAAACGGGTCTCGCCACCCGCATGTCCCCACCACTCGGCCAATGGGTTGCGCGGAGGATAAGTAGGCAGAGTCGCCACATTGGGATGGCAGCGAATTTCATCGCGCGATGCGGGGCGATCCAACGGGAAGTATAAAGTATCAGCTGCTAGCGGAATGGGTATATCCTGAACATCATGGGTGCATCGAATGTCATTGGGTTGGGTTGTAAACAGCCGTCCCATATCAATCCAGCCACCATAGCGAACAATTCCGCAGGAGCTGGGTTGGGAAGCATTGATACATACCCGCGCTTCAATACTAAAAGAATGGTAACGAACTGGCATATCTGCCGCACCCATAATCGCATGAACCTGAACGCGGAAATCAGTAACGCAGTTTCCATTAGGGCATGGCTGGTCGCGCCGCACAACCCAGACGTAACCTTCATGCTTGAGGTCATTTTCCATCTGGTGGTTAGCCATATAAGTCGTATTTTGCTCATTGGCAGTGGCCGCCTTAAAGGTCTGCCACGGGTAGGAAATTTCCTGTCCCGGATTTCCGAACCATGCACCGGGTGCTCCAAATATGTCATTAACGTAATTAGGATCATCATTATGTTGGTGATCGTAATGGCACCTAGCCTGTACATTAACTAACGTGTGCCACTTGGTTGGGTCATGTTCCGCCGCCGTACACGGGCGATCATAGACCCCCGCGTTAATATCATTACAGGAGCAAACTCAGCGCCGTAGTATTAGCGCCCGTTTCTTGCCCTGGCCGCGTCCGACATCCCACAAGACCGCCGCCTAACGACTGGGCAGATACCGACCACGAAAATGATGCGGATAGCATAATAACCAGTGCCATCCACATGAGAAGGGTTCGGCTTCTCATGCGCCCCCTTCTAGGGAACTTCTGCATTATGTTCAACATTCGACTCATCTCCTGACTCATAGCCAACGTAAAGTATTCACATCAGGGTTGCACTACGGCTTTACGATACATTTACCCTTTTCATAAGGCAATCACTCTGGATAGGCTTTAAGTCCTAAAACTGTCGAAAAAATGGGGATATTAGGAGTTAAGTACCGTCTTTACCTTCATGAAGGAATAACGCAATCTAAACACTTTCAAACCATGAACAAACCATCTGTAATATGCTCACCATTGACCTATACTCAGCCGATTATATAGTCGCGTTTCACGCCTATGCCTTCAGTACTATTCACATAAAATTCCGTTGACTTCGTGATTTATATCGTGATACGATTTCTTTATCGTTTATATATAAGGAGAAACAAACGATGATTTATATGCCACGCGAAGAAGGTCAAGGTTTGGTTGAATACGCGCTCATTCTCGTGTTGGTCGCCGTTGTGGTGATCGTCATTTTGGCGCTGCTCGGCCCGGCCATCGGCAACATCTTCTCGAACCTCGTCCGCAACATCTAAGTTTCACCATTCATCAACGTTCTTTTTGAAGGGCCTCCCGCTTATTGGGAGGCCTTTCGCTTTGTATACCTAAGCCACAAAGACACCAGGAGAATTTGCACTGTGGGTAGTGACAAAGTTGTAAGTGTATAAGTTGTAGATACATGTCTTCGTACCGACGGGGGACGATGTTTTGCGGGCTGCGGATGGATGCATTCATGGCAGTGAGCGGGGGGCATCGCTTGTAATTAGACACACTCGGTCAAGTGAGTCACAATGAAGTTCCCTACATTAAATTGCTGGGAGCTTCATTTTTTGCTTGTCATATGGAATGGAGTCGGTTAGGATCTTAATGTCCTGCTGCTGGAGTTGAGATGGAACGATGACCGAAACGTCCGCACCACCCAAGCGCAAAATTTTCATCAGTTACCGCCGTGCCGATAATCCGGATTTCGTGGAACGTATACGGGATTGGTTCGCGTGGAAGTACGGACGGGATAGCGTGTTCATGGACTTTGACGCCATACCCCCGTTCACTCTGTTCGCCGATTACATTCGTGAGAAAGTGCGCGAGTGCGATCTGTTGGTGGCAATTATCGGGCCGGAGTGGATGCGGCTGATGCAGGAACGGATTCACCAACAGGACGACGAAGATTATGTCCGGCTAGAAATCAAGTTGGCACTGGAAGAACAAAAGCCGATTGCACCGATTTGCATCAAGAAAGCGGGCGAACCACGCAAGAAGGACGTGCCATCAGAACTAAGGCAGATGCTGGATTATAACGTGGCTTATCTGGATTCTGGTCGCCACTTTCTGGACAACATCGAAATGATCCTCGATGCAGTTGAATCGCAGTTGGTACGGCTGGATGCGTGGAAGGTAATGGCGCACGTACAGACGGTACAATTCGATGTGATGAAAGCCATCGAAAAGTATCAAGAAGCGGCTGACGGCACAGATTGGAAGACCGCGCTGGATTGGCTGGCGCGGATTCGCGAGTCGGGTTTTGCGCCAGATTGGTATCCACTAGAAGATTACGAGCAAGAGGCGCGGGAGGCCTTACATTTGCAGGCGGCTGCGGCGGGTTATCAGTTCGTCCGCGCGATGGCGGAACGGGCGTTGAAGAAGCCAGAGGAACAAGAACGGGTGTGGATGGCACTAGAGGCATTCTGGAGAGATTATCCGGCCTATGATCCCGATGATCTGGCGGCCCATTTCCGGCCCGCGCCCATGCCAGCAGAATCACTTGATGAGAATATAGATGCGCGTAAGCTGGCGGCAGCGCCGGAATTTGATTTCGCGCTGCTGGACAAACTTTCGGATTTTGCCGCTTCACTCAATGACGATATTTTGTCACCTGAAAATCTTGCACGGGTGGCGAAACAAACCTCAAGCGATGAACGGACACTTTCACTAGAAGAAGCTGAAAAGTCCGGCATTCTGGATTGGCAGACCTAACTACTGCGTTGAATCCGTTCCGCTTACTGATTTAATGCCGCGTAGCATGGGCAAAAGTACGCCCTGCAGGAAGGCATCTTCGCGACCTGCACCGGCGTGAGCGAAGACAGATATGTATAAATTGGGCCGCAGTTTGACGAGTGCCATCCATCCACGAACCGCTAATCCATATACAGGCTGGTCACCCGTACGGGCGTAGACGGTCGGGAATGGCGCGTCGTAAAGCGGTGTTACATCCATAGTGTAGCCGCCGTAATTGTCAATGAAGACGGTTTCAATATCGGCATTGCGTTTGACGATAATAAAGTCCGTTCCGTCGAAGCGCATATAGATGTTCATGGGACGGCTAAAATCGCCGATGGCTGAATTGTTAAATGCTTCCAATTGATCGGTGGGCACAATCACGGCAGACTGCTTGCTTGCCAGAATAGTCCAATCGGCCGGATAGACAAATTCTGTGTTGAGTTCCGAAACCAATTTCGTGGCAAATGCCGATGGCGTGGCGTAGAAGATGGTCGGCGCGGGGGTCGGGGTGAACTCTAGCGTTGTTTCGGCCAGCGGGGTGAAATTATCGAGAGATCGCACCAGGGGCAGCGCGATGTTGTTGTTGTACTCGGCGACAAGATCGGGCGAAGCCTGAAGCATCACCAATGCGAAATGATCAGTGCCAAGCACCGAGGCATATACTTCGCGAACGGCGTCCAAATCAGGACGACGGCGTGTGGTGGTCGCAGTGGGATAGCGGGTTCCGGGCACGGGATCGAGGTTGGTGATACGATTGCGACCCATAAAGGCGACAAGTGCTTCCTGCGGTGTGCGGGCGGTACGCATCTCCAAAGCACCAAAGGCCTCGCCATTGCCGACGCTGACTTGTATGTATGGCGCGCCGGTGACGCCGGTGGTCGTATCACTAAAATCTAGTTTGGTGAAGTCTTCAGTCACGAACAGGTTGGTATCCCCTACAGCGCGTACATCCCATCCGGCAGGGTAGCGAAAGGCCACATTGAGCAATGGGTCGGTGTAAGTCTCAAATTGGGTTTGGTCGAACGCCAGCGGCGTGATGGTTGGCGTCAGGGTTGGAACTGGAGTGGGCGTTAAGGTTGCGGTTGGGACGGTTGGGGTTGGCTGTGCTGTTTCGGTTTGGAACTGCGCGATTGCGGTGCTTTGCACATCGAACGCCTGCTGGGTAGCCGTTAGCGCCGCCTGTTCGCTCTGATTGCGGGAAAAGAGGAACAAGGCGACGAGGACGACAGCTACTAATGCCGCGCCAAGTGCCAAATAGGTTTTGGTGTTGTTCGGCGGCACGGTTACAGCAGGCGATGTGGTAGGTTGCCGCCCTACCGGTTCAACAACGGTTGGCTGGTCGCTTTCTTTTGTATCTTCGAGGGTTCGGGTAGGGGTGGGAAAGGTGACGACCACTTTGTCGGGAGTTACTGCCGGAGGCGGTGTCGTGCTACCCTGCGAACTGCCTATGGCCTGTTGGAAGGCGGTTGCCATTTCGGTGGCGGTTGTATAGCGGTCTGCAGCAGTCTTCGCCAATGCCTTTTGCACAACGGCTTGTATAGCCGGATCAATCAGGGTGTCATTGACGACGATGGGCGGTTCGTTGTGGAGGTGCTGGTACATAATGGCGTAAGGCGTTTCACCGCTGAAGGGGGTAATGCCTGTTACCATTTCGTACAAGATGACGCCCAGCGCATAAATGTCGGTTTGTTCGTTGGCCGGTTGCCCCGTCCAGAGTTCAGGAGCCATATAGGCGGGCGTACCCATGAGCGTCCCGGTCTGGGTCATACGGGAGGTTTCGCCCATCATACGGGCAATACCGAAGTCAGTGAGATAGGCGTTCTGAGATTTGTCCATCAGGACATTATCGGACTTGAGGTCACGGTGGATTATCCCTTTTTGGTGGGCATAATCCAGTGCGCTGGCGATCTGGCCGAGGATGCGTGAGGCCGTAGGCAGTGGCAGCGCCTCGTACTGCTGGATGAGTTGGCGCAGGCTGCCACCATCCATCAATTCCATCACCAAATACGCGGTTGAACCTTCTTGCCCGTAGTCAAAAACCTTCAGGATGTGCAGGTGGCTGAGGGAAGCAATCGTGCGGGCTTCGCGGGCAAAGCGTTCGGTAAAACTGGAATCTTCGGTTAGGTCAGCCCGAATGACTTTGCAGGCCACATCCCGATCCACCGACGTTTGGCGCGCACGGTAAACAGAGGCCATTCCGCCCGCGCCTAACTTGGAGAGAATTTCGTACTGTCCGAGCCGTTTTCCAATGAAGGTATCCATCTCGCGCTGCCTTCAGTCCGTAATTTGCCTATGCGTACAGTAGACATGATACGCCAAGAATCGGGAATTTGCGCGGTACGAGAACGGGTATTGTGTTAGGGTTACCTTAATGAGCCGAAATTGAACGGGGCTAACACATGTTACCCCCGTTCGGACAGTGGAGGAACTTTACTACGCCATAACGAAATCGCTTTCTACCTCCCAGCCCTTTTCTGATTCTTGCTTGGCGACGACCCGTTTCATCTGAACCACGCTGTCGGGGTTGAGGGAGATGGAGTCGATGCCGGCTTGCACCAGAAATTCTGAGAATTCAGGATAGTCGCTAGGCGCTTGTCCGCAAATGCCTACCTTGGAATGCGATTCGTGGGCAGTCACGATCAATTGGCGAATCATTTTCTTGACGGCCTGATTACGTTCATCAAAAAGCGGCGCAAGAATGCTGGAGTCACGGTCAACGCCGAGCACCAGTTGGGTTAGATCATTGCTGCCGATGGAGAAGCCGTCAAAGCGTTTGGCAAATTCCTTTGCTAACAAGATGTTAGACGGAATTTCGGCCATGACATAGATTTCGAGATCGTTTTGGCCGCGCTTTAGACCGTGCTGTTCCATAACTTCAAGTACGCTGTCGGCTTCTTCCAGTGTGCGGCAGAAGGGGATCATGACGACGACATTGGTCAGGCCAATTTCAGCACGCACGCGCTTGATGGCTTTGCATTCCAGCGCAAAACCTTCGCGATACAAATCATGTGCGTAGCGGGACGCACCACGGAAGCCGAGCATGGGATTTGACTCTTCTGGCTCAAACTGCGCTCCGCCTATGAGATTGGCGTATTCATTGGTCTTGAAATCGCTCATGCGGACAATGACCGGCGCAGGATATTGCGAGGCTGCAATCTTGCTGATGCCGCGCGCGAGGTGTTCGACAAAGTACTCTGTCTTGTCCTCGTAGCCGCGTGTGAGTAGAGCAATTTGCTGACGGGCTCTGGCGTCTTTCAGTTCATCGAAATGTACCAGTGCCATCGGGTGAATCTTGATGACATTGCCAATGATAAATTCCATCCGCGCCAAGCCGATGCCTTCGGACGGCAAGCGCCACCAACGGAAGGCTGCCGCCGGATCGCCGATGTTCATCATGATGTGGGTCTTGGTGTCCGGCATGTGGCTTAGGTCTACTTTTTCCTCCTTATATTTGAGGATGCCATTATAGACAAAGCCATGATCGCCCTCCGCGCAGGAGAGGGTGATGTCCTGACCGTCATGTAGTAGATGTGTCGCTTCGCCGGTACCAACGATGGCGGGAACGCCTAGCTCGCGGCTGACAATCGCGGCATGACATGTGCGCCCGCCAAAGTCAGTAATGATCCCCTTGGCACGGCGCATGATCGGCACCCAGTCGGGGTCGGTCATGCCGGTCACAAGAATTGTGCCATCTCTAAATTGGTCGATCTCGCTTACACTCTTGATGAGACAAACTTGACCGCTGGCGATGGCAGAGCCGATGCTCAGCCCTTCCAGAAGGCGTTCACCCTCTTCCTGAAGCGTGTAGGTCTTGAGTGAAGCGGCTTCCAAACGTGATTGGACTGTTTCGGGGCGCGCCTGCACAATGAACAATTCACCGGTATCGCCATCCTTGGCCCACTCAATGTCCATCGGGCGACCGTAGTGTAGTTCAATGGTTCGCGCCCAGCGAGCAAGCGCCATAATCTCTGCATCATTGAGCACGAATGAACGCCGTTCTTCAGCGGTGGTATCCACATTCTTGGTGGTCTGGCTGCCGCCCACAGCATAAATCATTTTCTTTTCTTTGGTTCCCAACATCTTTTCGACAATTGGGGTGAGTGCCGCGTTAGCCAGCAGCGGCTTGAATACAGTATATTGATCTGGCGTAATGGCACCTTGAACTACATTTTCACCCAGTCCCCATGCGCCGTTGATGACTACTACATCCGGGAAGCCCGTTTCAGGATCAATTGAGAAGATGACTCCGGAACTGGCCTTGTCCGAGCGCACCATTTTCTGGACGCCGATGGACAGGGCTACCTTCATGTGCTCGAAGCCCTGCGTTTGCCGGTAACTGATGGCCCGATCTGTGAAGAGCGAGGCGAAACACTTGTGACAGGCGGTCAACAATTCAACTTCGTTGGAAATGTTGAGGAAGGTTTCCTGCTGACCGGCAAAACTGGCTGTCGGCAGGTCTTCCGCTGTGGCGCTACTGCGAACAGCCACGTCAACATGTTCTACATTGTAGCGTTGACTGAGTTCGGCGTAGGCGTGGAGAATGGCGTCGCGGAAGTCTTCAGGAAAGGCCGCATGCAAAATTAGCCTACGAATAGTTTTGCCAGTCTCTTCCAGTGTTTTCGTGCCGTTTTCCAGTTCCTGCAACCGATCTTGTATGACAGTATTCAGGTCATTGAACTCGAGAAAATCACGATAAGCCTGTGCAGTGGTTGCAAATCCATCCGGGATATGAATCCCTTTGGGTTTTAGGGCACGAATCATTTCACCCAACGAGGCATTTTTACCGCCGACGATGGGTACGTCATGTGCGTTCAAATCCTCAAACCATCGCACGTATGTCTGGTGCTTTGGCGCTGACATGATCAATTCCTTTCACTCACCTCCCTACCACTTCGCGCTTACCAGCTAGAGCAAAATGGGGCGAGGCCTTATGGTTCACTCAGAATCATCTCGCATTAGGGTGAGCGTGTATAGTGAATTTTGTCACCGCTAGCAGCGTGGACAAGCACAACATTCAAGTGGCTCATTTTGGTGCAGTTACAAAGTATTTCGTTACAATAGATGGGCAACCTTATGCTGATGGGATGACCCATGCCTTCAACTCGACTGGTACTTCCGCAAGCCCGACGCCGCCGAACACGCTTATGGCGCATTTTGCGTGCCGTATACCGCGACTCGGCTGCGCTGTGGAGCGAATTCCGCGGGCCAATCATTGCTTTCATAATGATGGTTTTTGGCGGTGGTTGGCTGTATGGAGAGCTTATGGTGGTGGCGGGGTATGCACGACCACCTTTTCAACAATTGCCCTATTTCATTCTGGAGATGATGGTTCTCCAACCACCGCCAGTGGATGAAGTACCATCGCAAATCTACTTGATCGCGTTCTGGTATATTGTGCCGGTGCTTGCAATCCTCATCGTTGGACGAGGTGCGGCAGATTTTGTCCGTTTGTTTTTCGACCGTAGTGAACGGCGTAGTGCCTGGGAGGAAGCGGTGGCTTCAACCTATCGTAATCATATTGTTATTCTGGGTGTTGGTCATGTGGGGCTGCGGGTGGCGCGTACACTGGCCGGGATGGGGTTTGATGTTGTTGGGATTGACCAACGGCTTAAGCCTGATGTGGAAACCGAATTGGCACATTTGGGTATACCGATTATTAATGGCGACGGACGGTTGGCGCAGACCTTGGAAAAGGCCGAACTGCGCCACGCTCAGGCTTTTCTGGCTTGCACATCCAGCGACCAGACGAATTTAGAGGTCATCATGCGCGTGCGGGACGCCAACCCCGATATTCGCATCGTAGCCCGCATGTGGGACGACACCTATGTAAAACAAATGAAACACTTCATGGGTGTTGACGCGGCTCACAGCGCGTCTGAATTGGCCGCGCCAGCTTTCGCAGGAGCGGCGGTGGGCATTGAGCTGACACAGACCCTTCACATTCATGGCGAGGACTACAGTATGATCCGGCTAGAAGTTGGCACAGGCTCATTTTTGGACGGCGGCACAATAGGCGAATTGCAGCGGGCTAACGATATGGACATCGTTTTGCACGGGCGCAACGGCGATGTTGAAGTGCAGCCGCATAACGATGTGCGGGTACAGGGTGGGGACACACTGGTTCTTTTCGCCCGTCATGCGCGGGTAGTAGACATTGTCGAACGTAACCGTCGCGCTAGGGCTTAGTTCGTCTTCCCTAACTTACAGGGCAGTGTCTACATGTGTTTGAGGTAACAAAATTTACGTTTCATTTATAAGTTATTCGTAATTTCTTGGCAATCCCTCAAATCCCTTTTCACTGAGCATTGTTATAATGATGTTAATAATCATAGACCGAATAGTTTCGCGGAAAGGTTACTATGCAGACCTGTCCAAAGTGTGCTCACAAAAATCGCGATGGAGTGCTTTTGTGTGAAAGATGCGGTAAGGTGTTCAGTGATGAGGCCACTCTTGCCACCCGCAAAATGCGCCGCGTGTATGATTTGACCGATCCTTTCGAATTTGATCCGACCAGCACCACTCAAATTTCACCCGGCAATGTGACTTTCCAACTGCTGGAGTCGGCGGATTCGATCATGATTGAACTAAGCAGTCGTATCGTTATCGGACGTGAAAGCAATCGGTCAGTGCAAAAGCCAGACGTTGACCTGACCCCGTTTGATGGCTTTAGCAAAGGTGTTTCTGGACGTCATGCTGCGATCTACCGCATGGAAGATGGTTTGAAAATATCGGATTTGGGCAGCGTGAACGGCACGTATTTGAACCGGGAGGGATTAGTTCCTAACGCGGCATATGATTTGCATGATGGGGATATTTTGGAACTGGGGCAGTTGGCGCTGTGCGTGCGGTTTTGACTTTCGGTTGCAGTCGTAAGTCATTAAGTTGAGACCAGAAGCGGAGAGCAATCTTGCCACTCCGCTTTTCTTTTCAGCAGGTTAAAGTTAGTTCTTCTTCGCCTTCGGGAAGCGGCTCAAGACGGTAGCTGGTTCCGGCATTGTCACTTTGTCACCTAGCGAAAGTTCACCGGGCGCTTTGCCAGCCTTTGCCCGTCCCGCGCCGGAAAATACCCCGATGGCTGTCCCTTCCGCGAGGTAATCATCGTTTAGGTAGGCCTGTCCACATTGGAAACCGTCGCGGTCTATGCTGCAACTGGTGACGACGCCCACAACCTTCCCTTTCTTATCCACAATCGGGTCGCCCTGATGAGCGGGGCGTGAACCTTTGTTATCCATGCGGAAGCGCGTGACTTCTGCTGTGCGCCTCATTTCATGGGCCAAGTAAGCCTGTTTGCCCACAAAATAGGGTTTCCATAATTTGACGTAATTGGCAAATCCCGCGTCTGCCGGGTTAAGGTTGAGCGGGCCGGATAATTCGTGACCATAGAGCGGCAGTCCGGCTTCGGTACGGAGGCTGTCACGGGCAGCTAAACCGCAGGGTGTCGCGCCGTGCAATACCAACTCGCGGAACAGTTTTGGCGACTGATCGGGGTGTACGAACAATTCGTAAGCGACGCGTTCGCCGGTGTATCCCGTGCGCGAAACGATGAGATCATATTCACCCAGCCTCACCTGAGTCACGCCGGCCCACGCTAACTTTTTGACTTTAGCCTTGTCCGCATCGCTGCCGCCTAACCCCAACAAAATGTCGGTGCTTTTCGGCCCTTGCAAAGCGACATCAACCCGCTGGTCAGCGCCTGCGCTGGCATCGCGCAGGTTACGGATGGTGGCATTGTTGGCGCCGGTTGGCGGGCGTTTGCCGCGTTCCCCGTCACCAAAGCGAATCTTTCCGGCTTGTGCATCCAGCAAGTAAGCACGGTTCTTAGAGTCATTGGAAGCGTTTACCACGACGAGGAAGTGTTCTGCTCCCAGCCGATAGATCATCAAATCGTCAAAGGGGATACCATTTTGGTCAAGGAGGTAGGTGTAGTGTGATTGGCCTACCGCTAACTTTTCGACTTCATTGGTGGTCATAACGTCCAAAAAGGCGGCTGCTCCAGCACCTTTGACATCCAACACGCCCATATGTGTCACATCAAAGATGCCCGAACCGGTGCGGACGGCCAGATGCTCCTCCGTGACGGAGCTGTACCAGACAGGCATATCGTATCCGGCGAATTCGACCATTTTCGCGCCAAGTTCTTTGTGCAGCGAGTGGAGCGTAGTGGTTAGAAGTTCTGTTTGCTTGGGTTCTTCCCAGTGAAAGAAAGGTAATTGGTCGGTCTGCGAGGCGTTATAGAATTCGCCATTAATGCCGATAAAATAGGATTTGGCGGCATAGCCCGCGCCGTCGTTCTTAAGATCAACTTTCAACTGGCTCTTCTTGGCTGCGCCTATATCTTGCACATCCACTGGCCCCGGTACTTTGGCATAGGGATCAGTGGGGTCAAAGAGGGCAAAGCCATCGGACAGCGCGCGCAGCCACGCAGCGACACGCCCCACGTTTTCCTCGACATGCAACAAGTAGCCTTTGTCGCCCGCTTCCAATACGGCGCGTGACATGGGTTTGCCGTTGGCTTCTAATATCCATGTAAGCTGCTGGTCGCCAGCCTTGAGTGACAGCACGTCACTGGTCAGGGCGGTATTTAAGAAGGAGCGGGCTTCTACACCCGAAATGGAGAGCGTTTGCCAACTCGCTTTACCGTTTAGAGAGTCCATGTAGTAGAAATGGGGATAGCCATCAGCTTCGACATGTGTGTCAATGCCTACGCTGGCGGCCAATTCACGGACAGCGATCTTGGCATTTTGCCACACATCAAAATCAATCTTAGCGCGTGGTTCGGGGCCTTTCTTGCCGCCATAGCTAAAGGGCACGCAGGCCTGCAAAATGTCAGCGATGATGTCGCCTAACTTATCAATCTCAGCATCGCCGAAGCCGCGCTGGCTGATCCACGGTGTGCCGATGCGGATGCCGGACGAACGGAGTGCCGCCACATCGCCGGGAATCGTGTTGCGGTTGAGCACAATGCCACACAGGTCAAGGATGCGGGCGGCCATATCGCCGCTAAGAGGTGTACCGTCCGCGCCGACCACGCTCTTGCAGTCCACTAGTAGCAGGTGTGTATCCGTACCGCCGTAGGCTACACGCAGGCCGCGAGACGCGAGCTTATCGGCCAACCGTGCAGCGTTCTTCACCGTGCGGTGCTGAAGTTCTTTGAATTGGTCGGTAGCCGCTAGCCGCAGTGCCACACACAGCGCGGCGATGCTGTTGACATGTGGGCCGCCCTGCTCGCCGGGAAATACTGCCCGGTCAATTTTGCCGGATAGCTGTGACTTGTGGGTGATGATGACTGCACCGCGCGGGCCAGCTAATGTTTTATGCGTGGTGAAGGTGACAACATCGGCGATGCCCACCGGATTGGGGAAGTCACCCGCGATAATCAATCCCGATACGTGCGAAACATCCGCCATGAGATACGCACCCACCTCGTCGGCGATGGCGCGGAATTTGTGCCAGTCGGGGGCGTAGGGGTAGCTGGTGTAGCCACCGATAATCATCTTGGGTTTGTGTTCTAGCGCAATGGCGCGGATCTGATCGTAATCCAGCTTTTCGGTTTGCGGATCAACGCCGTAACTCACGATTTTGTAGTTCTTACCGCTGCGGTTGACGGGGCTGCCATGCGTCAGGTGACCACCGTGCAACAAGTCCATACCCATTACGGTGTCGCCCACACTGAGCAGGGCGCTGTAGACAGCGTTGTTGGCGGGTGCGCCGGAAAGTGCCTGCACGTTGACAAAGAGCTGTTCCGGTTTGTACTGCGGGGTGGCGAATAGTTCGGCCGCACGGCGCCGCGCCAATGCTTCGACAATATCGGCGTACTCCGTGCCTTTGTAGTAGCGCTTGTCAGCCTGACGGCGGTATTCGGGCAGGCGCTGACCATAATCCAGAATTTCCTGCTGGGTCATGGTGCGTGTCTCATCAAGCGGATAGCCTTCGGCATAGATGTTGTGGAAGGCGGAACTGAGCGTCTCGCGCACAGCTTCTGGCACTGTGCTTTCGGACGGAATGAGGATGATGTACTGCGCCTGACGGGCGGTTTCGTGGCGGATGAGTTCGGCTACATCCGGGTCAAGCTCTGCCAGTTCCCCGCGAAATAGGAAGTCTTGTTGTGTCATGTTCACCCTTATCGAGAGTTGAGAATGCGGAATGAGAAGATTTTAACAGAATGGCAGGGTAGTGGCTATATAAAAGCGAAAGGCCTCCCAACACGCGGGAGATCTTTCAAAAAGGTCGTTGATAAATTGTGAAACTTAGATGTTGTGGACGATATTGCTGAAAACGCCAAATTGTGGCCCGGGTAGTAGCGCCAATATAAGGAGGACTACAACGACAACTACTATGAATATCACAACATAGGTCAGAACTCCGGGTCTTGGTTTCTGTTCTTCTGGATATTCCTTTTGATCAGATTGGGATTCCATTCACTAATCCTTTCCTTGTGCCTTGGTGGTTCACAATGTCCCTTATTAAAAAACACCCTGCGATCAGGTGCAGGGTCTTCTCCGATGAGAATGAACTACTAACAACAATGGAACGAACTACAGACCTCGGATGATGTTGGAGAAGATGTTACGGATGGCCGGGCCGAGCAGCGCCAAAATGACGATGACAACCCAACTTTCACTTGACGGCAACTACGCATAAAGATCTGCATTTTCTTTCACTGTGCGTCATCAAACATGTGGGTAGCACCCCGCTAAACGGAGGATGCCTTATTTTATGTCGAAATTACCATAAGATGGCCTATGAATTGGGTCATATCAGTTCGAAAAGTGGTCTTTAAGCCCCCTCCTTAACGCATTGGGGAGGGGGTTTGGGGGTGGGGACTGTGACAAAACAACCCTCCACCATGTAATGCAGTGCTACCAAGCATGTGTCCGCTCATGAGGCTATTTGTGCCTCATTTGTCAACACAGCCTATTCGCCCTACCCCGCTTGCTCCGGTATTGGACGGCAGCATAACACCAATTGTTTCGCAGCTCGCACCTCGTCCAGCCGTGAAACAGGCGCGGTATGGGGTGCGCCTGTCAAAAGCTCAGGATTTTCATGGGCTTCTGCGGCAATCTTCTTCATGACGTCAATGAACTCGTCCAGCGTAGCTTTGTCCTCCGTCTCCGTCGGCTCGATCATCAGCGCTTCCGGGACGATCAGCGGGAAATAATTGGTCGGCGGATGGATGCCATAATCCATCAGCCGCTTGGAAATATCCAGCGCGTGAACCCCGTCCACACCCTCAAAGTGGCCTTCCAACACAGAAACTCGTGTGCATTGATACAGTTAAAAGCACTTTATAAGTGTCGTTGAGCTTGACTCGAATGTAATTCGCGTTCAGCACCGCGTGTATGTGATATTCTTAATTCCCACATCGCCGTGAATTCGAATATATAAGTGTAAGCGCGGGCATGCATTCGAAGTTGCCGTGGTCTTTCATGCGTCCGATAGACTTCTCTGGCATAACTAATCCGTACAGCGGCGCTTCTTCCTCTTCATTAGCCTCGTCAACAATTTGCACCACCAGGCCGGGCAGGAATGGGATAAGTTTCTCGCCTCCACCCCACTGGTCCGCTTCCGGGCCCGCCACCGCCGTGTGGCGTAGAGAACGTCTTATGTAGATTGTAGTGCATCACGTCGAAAGCCCAACTCACCCGGCTTGATACACCCAGCAGCGCGTTCATGTTCCGCGCCGTCCATATACATCAGACCGCCGCAGTCGTGTACGGTCTTGACCACATCAAGGATGTGACTCTCGAACAAACCCAGTGTATTGGGAACAGTAATCATCATTCCGGCAACCGTGTCGTCACACGCTTCCGCCAGCGCGTTCAGATCAACATCACCATTCTCATCGGCGAGCAGTTCACCGCTGTGTAACCCGCCACGCTTACGGTCGCTGGTTGTCCCGTACGCTGCTGTTCAGATCAATATCTTGGTGCGCTTCTTGTCTTTTGCGGTCAAGGTGATGCCGGATCATCAAAATACCAGCCAGCTCACCGTGTGCCCCGGCTGCTGGCGCCAGACTACTGCCAAACCGCTGATCTCGGCCAGCCATTGTTGCAGCGTGTACATCAAGGCCAGCACCTGTGAACCTTCACCATCGGTCAGGGGATGTAGCTGCGCCAAACCCGGCAGGCGTGCCACGTCCTCATTCAAGCGCAGGTTGTACTTCCATCGTGCACGACCCCAGCGGATAAAAATTCTTATCAATGCCTGCGTTTAATCCGCTCAACCGTGTGGTGGCGGCCTACCTGGCGGATTTCGTGACTTCGAAGCGTCCTAAATCTGCCCGCAGTAGATCTGCTGGAAGCTGCGCTTCCGGCACATCACAGTCTGGCAGTAATGCGCCCACGCGTCCTGCCGAGCTAATTTCGTAGATGAGAGGTTCACTCATGATGTTGCTTCCTTCAGACCTTCCACCAGTTCATCAATTTCTTCTTTGGAATTTGTCTCTGTCACACACACCAGCATATGATCTTTAAGGTGCTTGTACTCAGCCCCCAGATCATACCCGCCAATAATGCCCTTCCCGATCAGTACACGATTAATTTCGCTCACCGGACGCGGGCATCTGACCACAAATTCGTGGAAGAAGGGTCGTGTTGTATCCACCGAAAAGCCTTTGATACCGTCAATTTGCTGGGCGGCGTAATGCGCTTTGTGGTAGCACAATTCTGCCACTTTTCGCATCCCGTGTTTCCCCATCAGTGACATATAGATGCAGGCCGTCAGCGACATCAATCCCTGATTAGTGCAAATATTGCTGCTTGCCTTTTCCCGCCGGATGTCCTGTTCGCGTGGGCGCAAGGTCATCACAAAGGCACGCCGCCCATCTTGATCTACCGTTTCGCCCACAATGCGTCCGGCGATCTTTCGCACATATTCTGTACGGCAGGCAAAGAATCCGAGATATGGCCCGCCGAAACTCAACGGTATCCCCAGCGGTTGTCCCTCTCCCACCACAATATCCGCACCCAGTTCACCAGGGCTCTTGAGCAACCCTAATGCGAGGGGATTAACGACCATCACCAGCAGGGCACCCGCCTGATGAACCTTTTCAGCCAGCGTCTTGAAATCATCAATTTGACCAAAGAAATTGGGGTAAGCCACCGCCAGCATAGCCGTCTTTTCATCCAGCAGCTCCATCAAATCGTCTATGTCCGCTTTCCCTTTATCGCCTACAATGCGCAGATCATTACCCTGATGATAGGTACGGACCACCGCGCGGTATTGGGGATTAATCGCCGGACTTAAAATGATTTTCTTTCGCTTTTGCCGTCCCACCTCCAGCGCCACCGTCACCGCCTCTGCAAGGCTGGTCGCGCCGTCATAATGGCTCGCGTTTGCCGCGTCCATTCCGGTCAAAGCACACATCATGCTCTGGTATTCATAAATGGCTTGCAGCGTGCCTTGGCTCACCTCTGGCTGGTACGGCGTATATGCCGTCAAAAACTCGCCGCGCATAACGAGGTGGCCTATCGCCGACGGAATAAAATGGTGATATGCTCCCGCCCCCCTAAAGATGGCAAAATCACCTGCATGGTCATTTGCGCCAGCCATTGCGCTGAGTTCCGAAGCCACCTCCATCTCACTCAATGGCTTAGGCAAATCCAGTTTGGGAAAGCGGTGCGCGGCGGGTACAGCCTCGAACAAGTCTTCGATGGTCGTCACGCCGATAGCGGACAGCATTTGCTGCCGCTCTATTTCAGTATGCGGTATATAACTCATGATTTTCCTGACACTTTACGGTAGTGCGAAAGATATGCAGCCACCAAATGAGGGCCGCGTTACAATACAATGTTGGCTTGGGTAGGGAAGCATCCACTTATGCTCCCTCCAATTATCTTGCAATCTGTAAATCCGAAACTACACTAAACAATCTTATCGGTCGGCACAATACGCCTTATAAGCCTCAGCATCCATCAGATCTCCGCTTCGGCAGCATTCGTAACCTTGAACTTGATTAACCACCCTTCACCATACGGGTCAGGTTGATCGTTTCCGGTGTATCTTCTAGTGCCTTGTTGACTTCGGTAATCGTGCCGCCCACCGGCAAAAATATCGGATGCTGCCTTCTTCAGTTAACCACGCCAAAAGATGCTCCTTTAGCAAGGTCGCTCCTACATCGGGGAACTCCACATACACAACATCATTAAACTGATCTTGCGCGTAATCGCTAATACCCATCGTGGCGCTATCGCCATCAATCCGCAGCCATTCATCATTTTTGGTGTACTTCAAATCAGTTGGAATCTTCAAGTCAGCCATCGATATTCTCTGAATGTTAAACAAAAAGAGCGTCCAGACCAAAATGCTGCACGCTCTGTCAGTAATCCTTCAGAGTGACTAATTTGCGGATCCTTGAACCTGAGAGTTTCGCTGCCCGGTCAGCAAAACCGGGTAACTTGCCCCTTCGGCGTCCCATTGTATGGGAACTCTCTCCGCAAATTGTTTATATAAAACTTCCACCATCATTCTAGCCACATTCACGCAAGCACGCAACCACCAATCTCAGGACCTGTGCCGGATGCGTGGTAAAGAAAGACCTGCCAGCACCACGCCGCCCGCCACAATCAACCCCCATCAACCAGTAGTCATCAGGCGTTTCACCTGTAGAAGGCAGCCGCCGTGCTAATAATCCGCGCCGAACTTGATGATCCTGCTGGATATTGTCGCATACGTCGTTGCCGAATTAATGATAACGAACGGCACTGGAATATCGTCTCGCACCCGCGTAATAACCGTGGTACTGTAGAACTTCCCGCAAGCCATTACCGCCTGCGTGAAAGATATTGTATTCCCACTTACGCTAACAGTTCCTGCGCTGGTCGTCGCACGCACAATGACCAGTTCACCCGGAATCGTATCGCTTGCCGTTACATTGGTCAGCGCCACGCTGTTGGGGTTAAACAACGTAATAGTCCACTTTACGGTTGCCCCACGTGCCGCAAACAGCATACATCCACTGACTTTGGATGGCAGGCAAATATCCTACTGCACCCGGCAATTGCGTCTGAACAATTGGCGGTGGAACACCCGGTGTGCCCGGTCCCCCCGGAACACCCGGCGTCACCGGTACAGGCGGAGTCACCACCGGCTGCTGCGCCGGTGAAAGGACGGCGAAATCATAGGTATGGTTGTTCTGTCCGAAGTTACCCGTTATCCCAGCCGCACAAACAGGAAATTGAGACTTCTTAATGCCGCCGGATTGAATGTTTGTCCCGTCCAGCTATCTCCGCATATCCGGCGATGCATTGGCCGCCGTAATAAAAGTAATTTTCGAGTGGTCCGCCTGCCGCAAAGTTCGAAGCAGCATCTATCCGCACTTCATAAACACGGTTCGGCAATATCCCGCGCGGTTCGTTGGCATCCGCTATGCCATTAAGGTTAATGTCATCAAAGTTCACACCAGCTCCATTGGTCCAATGGTCGAACCCGTATAAGCATTCTCGTTAAAATAGTATTCCCCCATTGGCGTCCGTCGTGGTTTGGGCCAGCAAATCAAGCACGCCGTCCTCAATATCCGTCCACAGACTCATCACCACGCCGGGGATCTGAAGCACCGCAGTCCAATAAGGTCGGCATCTTGCACACCATTTTGATTTGCATCAAACCACCCAGTTGCCGATCTCAGAAACTGGACCGCAAAAGGCTTCCAGTGTGCTTAAGCCCATTGACATACCAACAACGGCGGATTTGTGTCAAGTCGCCATTATTTTTACAGTATTCACGGGTCTGCGACCAACGTGGCGTTATACGAAGTGTTGAACCCTGCATCGTACAAGTCGATGCAGCCCGGGTCCAAGCACGGTAGATAGCCTCACCAGTGCCGGGCAGAACCATTACCCCACCCGTGCCAATTTCGCTGTGGAATATATGATTATCTTCAAAAAAATAATATTTCCCGCCGCCCCAAACCCTGCGGTGGGATCTCATTTGTTTCCCGCTGTAGTCACGCCCCATAGCGTTACTTTCCAGCACCCATCCGGTAGCAGGCGTACCACACGCGCGCGGATGTCCTGTAATTAATGAGATTAGAGGCGTTAAATCGGTTTCAGTCGGGTTGGGAGTAAAGTTACCTTGCTGATCACCAAACCGGTCGCGCAGTCCGATTACCCAGCACGCGTTATCAAAGGCAATATCCGTGATCCACGGCTGCGGTAACACCGCAAAATTCGTGTCGAAGTTAACTGAATCACCATAGACATTAGTCGCCCGCCACGTCGGCGACCACGGATTCCACAGCGCCGACGGACAGCCCGGCGTGCCGGTATTGTCCACGCACTCGCGTGGGTACGCCACCGGGTTCATTGGTATTGTCAACACACGGGCAAAAGCAGCCGTTGCTGGATTGAAAGAATAGATAAAGCCGTTCAGTTGTGCCGGATTCTGTGTGCTTTCTGCCGTACACACAATCCCGACGTAAACAATACCATCGTACACACCCAATCCAAATGGCCGAATATCCACCGCCGGATTAGGGCAGTCTGATACGCTAAACAAACTCGCAACGCCGTTGGCCGCCGCTGGATACCCGACAGCAGCGCCCGGATTGTTGATTGGCACAACATATATGCGGCGGTCAAATAAATTAACGACATATAAGGTCTGGTCATCCTGTGAAATGTCCAGATCACCCAGCCCTACCTTCCCCACAGCGTCCCACGCAGCCGCGTCCACCTGAAACGATGCATCGCCGCCAACATTCGGGTGTGGATTTGTGCCTGTTGGTGTAATAGTCGAAAGATCAAAAAATAGTGATGCGGGAGAACGCAGCCCGTTCTGGATTCGCGGTATACCATAAATCGCGCCCGTACTTTCTCGCCCCAGCGTTCCTAGGCCCGTATGCCGTTTCAAAAATGCAGCAGCGAATAAAGTATCTGTTGACCGCTGGTAAGCCAGCCCCCACACCGATCCTAAATCTGCGCCGATACCCTCAAGCGTATCCGGCGGTTGCCCGATTGCTCCACCCGGCACATCACCGGCATTATAGGGAAACGAAACCAATACACTATTTGGCGCCGCCGCCGGATCATACTGCCGCTGGTCTCCGAACAAGAAGCAGCTCGTCGCAATCGTCGGATTATCAGTATGGCAATATTCCCCCACATTCGTTACACCAAAACTGACCGTTGTTGCAGCTGTTCCTATGCATCCATCCACGAATGTCACAGTTGTGCTGTTGCTGCCTCCGGATCGGCGGCTCAGTTTCAAGGAATGCAGGAATACCGCCAAATTCAACACGCACCGGAGTATTGTGTCTGGAAGGCTAAGGGGAGAATGTGCCGTCCGCCGCCGTAACTGCCCAGTTTTCTGGCTATATTGGTGTTGTCGTAACAGTGGCAGTGACTCCCGCACCCCGGGCTCAAACGGGCCATCATCTGTACCGTTGGCATTGTAGTCACGGTACGCTGCTGATGTTACACACGCGGCTGCGGCAGAAGGTTGGAAGGTTGGCGCAAATGTGAGGGATAGAAGCGCAGTGAAAACTCCAATACGCAAAACCTCCCACAATTTGATTTGGGAAGGGTTCATAACCAAGGCCTTTTCCTAGTTTCAGGCTTTGGTTAGTATACCTCAATACAAATTACAAACGCCTAACATGAATTTCTTAAGAAAATTAAGAACCGATGTCAACAGGCAACCATTCAAATAAAGCTGCACGTGCCAAATCGCTAAGGGCCAAATTAAAACCCACGTGTCCGGTAGCGTCAGCGACTATCGTTGGCCGCAGCAGTAAAACACCATCCGATTTCAACCCAACCGAAAGATATGCTTGCGCTGTCCCCACCTGCCGTGTCGTCTGCAAGCCTTCTACTGGCTGCAAGCGGCCCAATATCCGTGCCAGTTCTTGGAAGCGCGGACGGAGGGCAATTTCAAATACCCCATAACTAGCGGAAAGCGCAATGTATCCCCCTTCACGGCGCATCGCGAGGATAGGTTGAGCCGCATTCTGCACCTCAAGGGTAAAAGTGATCACCCCGCTTGATTCATCAATCGAAACACGGTCAAGTAGTTCAAAGTTTCGCATGGGTTGTGCTCCAAAGTTCACAAAACGCCGCGAGTATAACACAAAAGTGCCCACGAAAATACGACTTTTTATTTATTTTTTGGCGTGGTAGGCTACAATTCAACCATCAGAGTCCCCGTTGTAGAAAGGCATCTCCCCCAACCGTGTCCAATCCTGTAGCTCCACCCCCATCTCACCGGCAATCCCGCTTAGTCATGTTAGGCACACTGCTCGTTGGCATTGTTGCGACATTCTCATCGTTTTATACGCACTCACCAACCGCGCCAATCGCACCATCTGCTGTCGGCAGTGGTGCAGCCATAATCCAAGGACAGGCCTACACAGGCATTACCAACTTTTCTAGCTCACAACCTAAAGATTTCACATTGACAGGCACATCCGGGCAACCCGTCAGCCTCAGTGATTTTCGCGGTAAGTTCACCATCATATACTTTGGCTACATCAACTGTCCCGATATTTGTCAGGCCACGATGCTCAACTTCAAGCAAATCCGCCAGCTGCTTGGCGAAAAAGCCGATCAAGTCAACTTAACGTTTATTAGTGTAGACCCACAGCGGGACACCCCACAGGTCATTGGCGACTACATAGCCAAGTTTGATCCTGCCATCATCGGACTTGCAGGCGACTTGGCGGTGTTCGACATGATTAAGAACAACTATGATCTGGAGTTCCTACAAGTTCCAGTTGAGGGTTCGCCATCACAAACTGAATATCTTATTTCCCACACGTCCGATTTGTTTTTGGTGGATAAAGACGGAAATCTGACCGCAAGATACTTAACGGGTATTGACCCGCAGTCCACAGCCACTGATTTGCTTCAGCGTATCGCGAACAATTCATATCAGTAACATCTCTGTAAGCAGCGGCATATGGGTATTGGGTCAGCGCACCAATAGGCCTACACTTGCACCTGATCTCATTTTAGTGGCGTGGCACGCGCGGGAGTATGCTGGTCACGACCTCATAATTGCTAGTGCCCAACTTCGAGGCGATTTCTTCAGCTGTAATTCTCTCGTCGCCCTGTGCGCCCAGCAGCACCACTTCATCACCTACACTCACATCAGGAATGTCGTTGATATTGATGACAGTCTTCTCCATACTCACACGGCCAATAACTGGCGCACGCTGTCCGTGTATCAGCACTTCGCCCCAATTTTTCGGCGCACGTCGGAAGCCGTCAGCAAAACCCACGGGCAGCACAGCAATACGTTCTTCATTCTGCGTGTAATACGTGCGCCCATATCCAACAGGGTGATTAGCTGCTAGTGTTTTGACCTGTGCCACTATCGTTTTCCATGTCAGTACCGGGCGAAATTCGGATGTCACGGGTACGGCACTGGAAGGCGACAACCCGTACATCGCTATCCCTACCCGCACCATATTGAAGTGACTGTCTTTGGAAGCCAGTGTTGCCGCCGAATTAGCAGCATGAATATATTGGAAATCAAATCCGGATGCCCGCAGTGGCTTAATCACATCCTTGAACGTCTTCACTTGGAAAGCGGTGTAATCTTGGTCTTCGTCCGCTGACGCAAAATGCGTATAAATACCTTGAACATCTAAATTCTTGAGGTTTATGATATGGCGAAACAGGCTCATGGCATCCTTTGGCATAGCGCCTAATCGCCCCATACCCGAATCGACCTTAACATGAACCACCAGCCGTTCACCCAATTCGCGCGCCGCCCGGTCATAGGCTCGCGCCATGTCCAGATCATAAACAGTCAGGATAAATTGTTGCCGCAGTGCCTGCCTCACGGCGTTAGGCGGTGTGTAGTTGAGCAGCAGAATGGGTGCGTCTATGCCCGCCTCACGCAGTTGCAGTGCTTCATCAATTGAACTCACCGCCAATTGTTCTGCGCCATTGAGGAGCGCAGTGCGGGCTACCGCCACCGCCCCATGCCCATACGCATCGGCCTTGACTACCGCCATCAATGTTACACTCTCACCCACAATACGCTTGAGTGCGCGAACATTACCGGCCAATGCCTCAAGATCAAGCTCAAGCCAACTTAAGCGGGTTGGTCCCGGAGCGCGCAAGGCCGCCCCTAAAAGTTCAACCCTCGGTAGCCATTTACGATCTTTTTCGTCCAGTAGCAGGGCGCTCACAACCTCTTCCATTCGCATTGTGGCCCCGCCCGTGACCAATACAGTATCGTGTTCCGTCAGTGTAAAACGTTCCCGCAGAGCTTGTAACGCATCTTGCACATTGTAGGTCATGCAGACGTGGCGCGGATTCATCCCACTATCCAGCGCAGCCCGCCCCGCCATCGCCGCTTCCGCGCCCTCAGTCACGATCACATCCGCAACTTCAGCGGCCCGCTGACCGATGGTGCGGTGTGCCTGTGAACTATCAACACCCAGATGGTCAACATCACCAACCACAAAGAAGACACGATGATCTTCGTCCCGTCCTGCGTTAGCGCGTATATTTTGCAGCCATCCAAGTGCCGCCAACACCGACTGCGGAGTCGCGCCGATACTGTCATCAATAATGAGACTGTTGGCTTCGCCGGTCAGGGGATTCATACGCCCCGGCATATAAGGAAGTTCCGTAAGCGCCCGCAGCCCTTCATCCAGTTGCACATCATAATGCAACCCCACCGTAAGTCCCGCCAGCGCCGCCGCTACTTGATGCTGCCCCAACCACGGAATCCAACGCCCCACATAGCGTTCGCTGCCATAACGCACGTCAAAACCGGTCTTATCCGTATCAGGCACAACATTATAGGCGATCAAATTCGCCCCAAAGCTCTCAATCCCATAAGTAGCGACTTGAGCGTGATTGGTGTCCAGCAGCATATGAGATAATTCATCGTCCCCGTTCAACACCGCTAGGCTGGTTGGCAGCAGCCTATCCAGCAGCAGGCGGTTCTCGGCGACGATTTCCTCAACAGACGCAAATGTGTCTGTCCGTGCCCGGCCTAAGCTGGGAATCACTACACGTCCGGTTGTACCACTTTACAATTTCCAGCCATCCACACCGACGGAGGAATATCGAGTTCCAACACCACAAATTGATGTTCGGGAGTCAGTTTAGCCAGCGTCAGCGGTAAATTGAGACGTCCAAGTCCTTGATCGTGACTATGATGAACAGTGTACTGTGTTGAAAGCACTTTGCTGATTGCTTCTACCACCAGTGACTTGCCCGACGTGCCAGAAACGCAAATCACCTGCGTTCCTAATTTGTGCAAGATATAGCGGGTCCAATTCATCAACGCCGCTTCAGTATCCCGCACCAGAATGACCGACAGAGACTCTGTATCAAAATCCGGCGGGTGCGTGCACAAAATTCCCGTCACACCCCGTTCGACAGCGTCTCGCATATATTGATGCGTATCGCCACGCTCCGTTTTAAGCGCAACATAGAGCTGCGACTCTCCGGCTTGCCGCGAATCGAAACAAAAGTCGCTAAAAAGATGGGCTGCAGGCTCACCGAAAAGCTGACCGTTGGAGGCTTCAAGGATGTCGTAAAGGCTTATCACAATCGCGTATCCTGAAGGGCAATAATTTAGAACCAAGTGCTTATGATATAATAGCACGCTCTGCAAAGGAAAAATAATTGAATGTCATTTGAGTTCGAAATTATCAAAACCGTCGGGCGTGCGCGGGCTGGAATTTTGCACACCCCGCACGGCGATATTCCCACGCCGGTCTTCGCGCCGGTCGGCACACAAGCCACTGTCAAAGCTATCCCGCCCCGCGACCTGCATGAATTAAAAGCATCGTTGGTATTGGCGAATACCTATCACCTTCACCTGCGGCCCGGCTCTGAACTCGTTCGCGAAATGGGCGGCTTGCATCAATTCATGGTGTGGCCGGGCCCCATCCTGACCGACTCAGGTGGCTTTCAAGTCTTCAGTCTAGCCGAAATCAACAAGATTGATGACGAAGGCGTCACCTTCCGCAGTCACTTGGACGGCAGCAAACACCGCCTCACCCCTGAAATTTCGATGCAAATTCAACAGCGTCTCGGCGCAGACATCATCATGTGCTTTGACCAATGCCCCGTCCCCACAGACCGCCAGATGGTAGAAAATGCCGTTGAACGCACCAGTCGCTGGGCCATCCGCTGCCGCGAAGCCCATCCTGATTATTCCCAACAAGCCGTTTTCGGAATTGTGCAGGGCGGCATCTTTGAAGATCTGCGTGCCCGCTCTGCCGCCCACCTCACCGAACTGGACTTTCCCGGTTATGCCATCGGCGGTTTGGCCGTCGGTGAAACCAAAACCGAGATGTACACCGCGCTCGATTTCACTGAACCGCTCTTGCCCGCCAACAAACCGCGTTATCTGATGGGCGTCGGTGAACCAGATGACCTTGTGGAAGGCGTCATGCGCGGTGTCGATATTTTTGACTGCGTCATTCCCACACGCTTAGCACGGCACGGGGCAGCCTTCACTGTACAGGGTCGCATCAACATGCGGAACTTGGTGCACGCCACAGATAAAGCACCTGTAGATGCGGGCTGCGATTGTTACTGCTGCCAGCACTTCACCCGTGCTTATATTCGCCACCTGCTCAAAGCGGATGAAATCTTGGGCGCGTACCTGCTCAGCATCCACAATGTACGCTTCTTGATACGCCACATGGAAGCCATGCGTGAAGCTATTCTAAACGGCAATCTAAATGCTTACGGTGAGCAATTTTTGTCCAACTTTTTACACAGGGCTGCTCGTCCCGTCACATAGGGGCAGATGCACATAATTGCGCCACACGGTAAAATAGACCTATGTTGCAACCTCGACGTTCACTCGTACTCATGACATTTGCGCTGGTAAGTTGTAGTTCACCGGTTGTTCCGGCCTCTACGCCTACCAATGGCGCGATAACACTCCACGTCTACGCCACCACTGCCACACTCCCTCTCTTGAATGACCTCGCAGTTACCTACTCCCAAACACACAGCCCCGTCGTTTTTGAAAGTATGAGTGGCAACTTCCAGACCATGCTGGAACAAATTCGTTCCGAAGATGCGGCCTACTTGCTCACCAATCACCTACCAGAAAATGAATCACTGCTGGCATGGCCAATTGGGCAGGATGGCATAGCGATCATCGTGAATGAAAATAACCCTGTGACCGGCTTGAGCAGCCAGCAGCTTCGCAACATCTACTTGGGTCATGTTTCCAACTGGAGCGAGGTCGGTGGCTTGCCAGAGGATATGATTGTATTGAGCCGCGAAGATGGCAGCGGAACGCGCGCCGAATTCGAAAAACTGTTGATGGGCGAACGCCTGACAACCCGGTCCGCGCAAATCGCCCCCTCCAGCAATGCCATGATCCGTAGCGTATCCAGCATCGCCGGCGCTATCGGTTATACCTCAATGGGCTATGCGGGAGCGCCGGTCCAAACCGTTGCAGTGGATGAAAGTTTGCCCACCCCCGAAACCGTTTCCAGCAACACCTACCCCCTGCGTTCCACGATCTATGTGGTGGGGTTTAACGAGCCGGAAAATGTTTACCGTGAATTCATCGGCTGGATTCAAACGCCGGAAGGACAGCGCACCGTCAGCCAGCACTATGCCCCGCTGCCTACGCCTTTGCAATCAGGAACGTAAACAACAAGCTGTATAACAATCCCAGCACCATCGTCCACATACCCACCCACGCCAGATCACGATAAATCCGCAGACGTCCGCGCCGTTTTTCGAGCTCAATCTCTGGACTGCGAATGCGGAACAGGGCACTTGCCGCTTCATAATTTGCCGGGTTTACGCGCAGCACATTGTCCAAACAAATGGAGCTTTGATCCAAAGAATCAACCGCGACGCTCATCCACAACCACGCATCTTCAAAATCGTTATCTTCGTGAATCAGCTCGCGCAGTATCGTCACGGCTTCCGGACGTCTTCCCGCCTTCACCAAATCGATGGCATCCATCAAGCGGTCAATATGTTCGGCCCCATCCCGCTCGCTCATGTAGCCTCAATCCAAAGTGACACCCGTAAACAAATCGTATTCATCAACCCCGCTGCGTGTCGGCGCAGGATGCACACGCGTCAGATTCTGGTGCGCTGCAAACAACTTACGGAACCATAGTGGATACCGCGCGAATCCACCGCCTAACTGGCTGGCATGGCAGGCACTCGCCTCATCCCAGGCTTCCAGATAATTGCGGATTAGGATTCGCGTACTGACAGGTTCGGCATTGTCCAGAATCGCAATCATATCGAGGTCTTTGTTTCGTCCCAGTCGTCGTGGGTCTTCTCCCCGCAAACGTACTCTCAGCACATTGTAGCGCAGCATTCGCGTATCAATTGATGAATAATACAATTTCTGCGGTTGGTATGGCGCTTGCCCCGTTTCATAAGTTGCATCACCTGCCAGCTTGAAGGCATCTGTCGTCGCCCGCTGGATTGCAATGTGGTCAGGGTGACCATAACCGCCATACTTATTAAACGTGATAACGACCTGTGGTCTAACCTTACGTATGACCTCCACCACTCGCCGCGCCACAGCTTCTCGCGGCGCTTGCCACAGGCAGGTTGCATCTTTGCTCGTTTCCGAATTCATCATGCCGCTGTCACGGTAGCCCAGCTTGAACACTTCTTTGAAGCCCAGCTTGGCGGAAGCGCAGTCCAGTTCAGATAAACGCAGTTCAGCCACCGACTTGTATCCGTTCATCTTTTCCGGCGCGACCGTGCCAACATCCCCGTTCGTCGCACAAATGTAATAGACCTCTGCGCCCTCGGTCACATATCGCGAAATCAATCCGCCTGAACCAAAACTTTCATCATCAGGATGTGCCAGTGACAACAATATTCGGCCTTGTGCCATGTAATTTCCTCGTTATGTAACTCGCATGTGTTGCTGAATAATATTTAGACGACGATTAACCTACGGAATCATACATCAGAGGTCTACAGTACGAAATAGCCCTGTGCAATCCAATTTTCACGGCGTATACTTCCCCGCCGTGCCCATACCCTGAATGACATGAGGATTTCAATTGTATATGCGCCGAATTTTCGGATTTACACTAATGTGTATGCTGCTGGTCGGGGCGGCTGCACTGCCCGCCGTAGCCCAGAGTCGCGCCAACTTGCTGCAAGTAACCCTGCCCGGCACTAACACGTTGGCACCGACGCAGTTTAGCTTCGCGACCAACACGCCTGCTGGCCCCTCGGCCACACCAACCCTCACTGCGACAGCTACTGCCACCTTTACCGCCACCGCGACACCTACGTTCACGCCAACGGCGACGTTTACGCCAACCGATACGCCATCGCCCACGCCTACGCCCAACGGCCCCTTCGTCTACCCGGAAAATATCAATCCCTTAACCGGTCAGTTCTATCCCGACGAAGCTGCCAAGGCTCGCCGTAACTTGATCGTCAAGATTTCCAACTACCCGCCCATCGTCCGCCCCCAGACCGGGGTTAACAAGGCTGACTTGGTGTGGGAGTACGAAACCGAAGGCGGTGTGACCCGTTTTGCTGCCATCTACCGCAACAATGCCCCCGACCATGTCGGCTCTGTACGTAGCGCCCGTCTCATTGATCTTGAACTCGTTCCCATGTACAACGCGCTCTTGGCCTATTCCGGCACCAGCGCTCCCATCCAAAAACTCATTCTCGAATCCGAATATGTTTATCAGACCTTCTCGCCCCTCAAAGGTGATAACTGCGAAGATGCCGGTTTCTGCCGCTTCCCGGATGGTGATCTAGCTTTTGAACACACCCTGTTTCTAGACACCAACCTGCTATGGGCCAAAGCCACCCGCCGCGAAGTCAATACCGGTTACAAAGCGCGCGGCTTCGCTTTCAACCCCACCCCGACCCCGGTGGCGCTTCCCGCCAATGATGCCTTCATTGACTGGTACGGTCAGACCGACGCCCGTTGGCAGTACGACAGCGCCAGCGGTCATTGGTTGCGCTGGACAGACGGCCTGCCGCACATCGACAAAGGTGATAGCCAGCAGCTTTGGGCCGATAATCTCGTCATTATCGAAGTGCCCCATAACGACCATCCCGATATCTTCCCCGACGGCGCCAGCTATGCTTCATCAAATCCGAACTGTGGGATCCCAGGACGCGCTTACCTGCTGCGCGATGGTCAAGTATATGAAGGTTACTGGCGTCGCAAAGATCGCGAACCCGGTTCTGCCTTACAAATCATCTACGGCAATAATGAACCGATTATGATGAAACCCGGACGCACATGGGTGTCCGTAGTGCGTGGCTTCGGCGATGTTTTCATCAGCGAACAAAAAGCCGATATGGCCGCTACAGCCACCGCCCTCGCCGCCATTGCTACCCCCACCGTTGACCCCAACGCCGTAGACAGCAGCGATGCAGGCTAATAATTGCATCGTACAAGTTCCCTCCCTTGTTTTCAGGGGAGGGCTACGGCGGGATTAATTCCACGCCTCACTGTGTTTCACATTGAAATGGCAACATTGAACTGAATAACCTTCACACTGCGCCTTGCAACCACCTTATGCTTGAAAAGTCAATTGGGTGGCAAAGGACGAAAGTCAACTACCCGTTACGAATATCCACAGTCACCAATAACGCCACTACGAATTTCTTGAACGTTTTCTATATGTCCCCGAATTAAGGTTTAAATTAGTCAAACCCTCTATTTCCATCGATTAAATCCATTTCCGTCCATTTGAACCTACCAGCAATCGAGTAATCACCCCATTAAAGGTGATTTTACATAGGACAATTTGCATCAATGGAGTGTATATACTATTGAGTTCTAAACATGACAAGAGGAATACTCAGATCAAATGTCAAGTCACATAGTCAGAAATCTTGTAAGACTGGTACTTAAAGCTGAAAGATTTGCTGTTCCGTGTTGAGAAATATCGGCACCATTCTTTAATGTCAAATGCGAACTCCGAGATAGAAGGAAATTAAACTGAGCGAGGTCTGCATCTTTAGCGAAAAGATGAGGGCGACCAGGACGGGCAATGCAATGTTAGTGGCAGTAGTGACGGTCAAGCTCTCCGCACATTCGGCCCTGAACTTAACACCTGCCATCGGTTTGGAGCATCTCCACCTGCCCGAAGCGGGCTGCCATCTGGGCCAGAGCCAACTTTGCCGTCGCTGGCTTGCAGCGAAACTCGGATGACAATGGTTGCTTCCCGTGCGAAGGTGTCAATGGCGGTGTAGGCGACTAGCTCACCTGAATTGAGCGTGTCCCTTCCGCAGCACCACCGCCGGTCGGTTGCTTGCTGGATGGGCTTTCCCTTGTGAGTATCTCGTTTCTTATCCGGCATCAGGTGAAGTTTCAAGGGGCGACAGACTGTGCTCAGTGACAGCTTATAGCCTTCCAAGCAAGGACAACAAATACACCACCTTCTCCCCACAACAATTACTGTATTCCCGCCGCAAGTTCAGTACCCGCTGCACGACGTAGTTATGGGTTTTTCGCTGGCGATATCCTCGTTTGCACTGCTGGAAGTAGCGCACTTATCCCCGAATCTCGCACTGGCGGTGCCTTTCAACCAGCGATTGATTGTCGCCCGGTTTTTACCTATTTGGACAGAAATCTCGTCCGTTTATTTGTCAATCTTGGCGGTATCCACAGCAGGGCACATAGCATCCCGAGATTACTGATTGACAATCAACTTGCCGAGGCGCAGTCTCTAGCAGACATCCAGTAACAGCATAATTAGCCTTATAACCTTCAGAAGCTAATATACCGGGTTCGAGTCATCGTCCAGAGTGATGAATGTACCTTTTCAATTTGTAGCGTCTACCAGCAGCTTTTTGTAGAGACCCCAACCATATTCTTAGTTGCAAAATGTTCAGCAGGAGTAATCAAAGGTTTTTTTGCGCGCGCTATAGGCTTACGCGTTTCAGAACTCAACCCAATGGTAAGCCAAGCGCTTTGATCTTGGCCGTGAGATTGGTCTTAGCAAGCGCAATCAGATTGATGGGTAAATGCTCAATGACAACATAGCCGTCAGGTTTGACCTTATTCACCCGTTGCAGGACTGTATCAAAGTCCATCATACCGGTCCCAATCACCGTCTCAGCAATATGCACAGTAAAGCGATCTTCCGTATAGTAATCTTTTAAATGAACTGTCGCGATAAATTCTTCAAGTACGTCAAAAATATGGTGAATCATCGGGGTGGGATTGCATGCAACTTGTAAATCGCCCACGAAATTACAGGGATCGAGGTTGATTTTGAGGCGTTTGGAGCCAGTACGCTCAATCACTTTGCGAATGATTTCGGCGGTGTTTAAGGTGGTTGTGACATGCGTTTCCAGCACGACATCAATTCCGAGGTCTTCAGCTGTTTCAAGAATTTCAACCAAACTCTTCAAAAGGCGCTCTAAAGTTTCGGGTTTATAGTTATCAGGATGTGGCCACCAATCCCCGCGCGGATTCAAGCTGGTTGGGCGAACACCTGATTCGGGAACGCCCATCTTGGCCGCAAGGCGTACCAGATCACGAGCACCTTCGACGCCTGATTTCCGAATCGTTTCATCAGGTGAAATGATGCATGAGTAGGGTCCCCAAATTTGCAGAAAGGGCATTTTCTGGGCGTCATACACCGATTTGACGTGTGTTGCCAACTCATCCGTGATAGTGCTTGCGGGAACGGTCAAATGCGCTCCAACTCCATGAAAGCCTAATTCGTGAGCAAACCGTATCCGGTTATAGTCAATGTCTTTCCAATCGCTCCAAACCAAACCTAGCAATCCAATTTTCATGATGAATTCATTTCGTTGATAAGATGGTTGCCTGCCAGACCCAGTCTTCTGGTCATTTCAATCCGAAATTGAGCTATTAGCTGTTGAATTTGAAGATTCAACTTCACCTATAACCTTGCCACCCCGCCCTGCATCGCCCGGTTGAATGTCTTGAAAGATGATCAAAACATCTTCCTTACGGGCGTTGCCGTGTTCGACTAAGGTATCGGTCACCTTTTCGATGATACGTTTCTTTTGTTCAGCATTGCGTCCGGGCGACCAATAGATGAGTACAGTTGGCATTATATATGTCCTTAACCTTTAACGGCTCCGAAAGTCAGACCACGTACCATATTGCGCTGTGCCAGGGCAACAAACATCAAGGCCGGAATCATCATCAACACCGACAGCGCCGCCATGCCTCGCCAGTCACTGGTGAAGGTCTGCATGAAGCCTAACAGACCCACAGTGAATGTTTTGCCCTCAGGGCTGCGCGAAATCAGACTAACGATTTGGAACTCATTCCAAGTCGCTAAGAAGGCGAACACGGCTGCAGCTGCCATGCCTGAGCGTGCCAATGGCAGGTCAATCAACCAAAAGGCCTGCCAAATGACTGGCTCCGTCAATATAGGCTGACTCATCTAGATCGACAGGTATTGTGCGGAAAAAGCCGTCCATCAACCAAATCGTGAATGGAATATTGAGTGCAATATTAATGATAATCAACCCGCTCAACTGATTGAGTAGACCCAGACTAGAGAATAAAATAAAGAGCGGTAAACCTAAAGCGATACCCGGTACGGCTCGTGACAGAATAATTAACAGGAAAACAGTATTGTGCCCTCGAAAACGGAAACGTGAAAAAGCATAGCCAGCCGCAGTTCCAAGTGCTAGCGAGAGGATGGTCACAACAACGGCAACAATGATCGAGTTGGCGGCATAAAGACCGATTGGCGCCTGGCTCACCATCTCTGGACTCAAGCCAAACATATTGGCGTACGACTCGAAGGTGATCTCCTGCGGTATCCAGATAGTAGGGCTTTTGTTGATCTCACTGTAGGGACGCATGGAAGTGAACACAACCCATACGGCCGGGAACAACAACAAAAGCATGATAACCCACGCCAAAATATTCAGAAATATTTGCTGCTGCCGCTTACGTGGGCTTACGCTCGCTAACATGGGTACAACCTCTTAATAAACCACACGCGACTTGATCAACTGCCTGAACAAATAAAATGTGAAGCCGACTGTGATGATGACAGTAATAAAAGACATGGCCGCTCCCAGACCAAATTTACGGTCTACCAGCGCCAACTTGAACACATATGTCCAAGTCAATTCAGTGCGGTTGGCCGGGCCACCTCCGGTCATAATCATGGCAATATCAAAGGCTCGCGACAGGTCAAGTGACCGAATGGTAAGCGCAATTGTGATGAATGGTCCGAGCATAGGATAAGTGATGTAGCGAAACTTTTGCCATGCGGTCGCCCCATCTACCTCCGCGGCCTCAAACGGCTCACTGGACAGCGACAGAGTGCCAGCCAGTAGGATGATAGCTACAATGGGTGTACTCATCCATATATCAGCGATCATGATCGAAATTAACCCCAGCGGAACATCTACAAGCCAAGCAATCGGTTGCTGTATCAAACCAATGTCGCTGAGCGCGTTATTGACGACTCCCAGCGTGGTATTAAAGAACCATCCAAACTGGAAACCAACCAGTACCGGAGCAAACATCATCGGCACCATCAGCATGGTTCGCAGGAGACTTTGCCCACGGGTTACACGTGCCAGTAGTTGCGAAAGCCCCATGCCCAACACAAGCTGCAAGTTGACCGTCACGGTCAGATAGATAATGGTGTTACCAAAAGCCTTCCAGAAAATATCGTCTTCTATGAGGCGGCGATAATTGCGGAATACATCATCCCAACGGATTGCGAGGCTGTCAGGTTTGAGTAGGGTATAGGGTGTAAAGCTAACGTATAACGAATAAACCAGTGGGAAAACAACAACCAATAGAATAAATAGAATTGACGGGACGATTAGGAACAAAGGAAACCAGCGCCCACTCTTTCTCACTCGAGTTTTTGGACGCATCGCACGTTGACTAGTAGTTACCACTGAATCCACTGATTCAACCGACATAGGTAGTGCCTCAAAATCTCCCAATATGCGCCCCTCCCTACTGAACGAGGGAGGGGTATTTCGTTCCCCTTACCTCAGGGGAGTAAACTAACTGTAGTAGCCTGCATCGTCGAGTAGTTGCTCAACGTCTTTGGCTGCCTGATCCAGCCGTGCCTGAATATCAATATCTTTGGTGATCAGGATTTCCTGCACTGCAGGGAAGACAATATTTGAAACGGCGAGCCAATCAGAAATTAGCGGTGGGGTTGTGAAATCCTCGCTAATCTGCACCTGGGCAATTTCCAACCGTTGCTTGTCAAGAGGGTTGGTTGATGCTTCAGCATCGGCAATCACCCGTGCCCATACATCATCACGAACTGGCAGAGTACCTTGACGTGATTCTTCCGTCAACACGAACTCAGACGTCAGGAACTTGATAAGCTGCGCGGCTGCTTCTTTGTTCTTGCTGCTGCCCACAATCGAGTACCCGTGAGCACCGGCCCACCCTGAGTGACGGCCAGCGTCGCCTACCGGAGCACGAACCAGACCAAACTTACCGGCTACTGCCGGGCAACTCTTGGGATCTTGGAAATAACTATACCACCCATACCATTCGGTATAAACGGCGATAGAACCATTGCAGAAGTTATTGGCAACTTCCGGCCATACATAGTTGGTCATGTCCGGGGGAAGCACACCAGCCTGATACAGGTCGTGCAACCAAGTTGCGGTCTTAACGCCAACTTCATTATTGAATATGGGATGGAAATCTGCAGAAAGGATATCGCCGCCATTAGCCTGCAAAAGTTCCATGAAACGCCCGTTCAGTGCCTCATCTTTGCCTGCCCACTGTGTTCCCCAGAAGTTCTCACCTGGTTTTGTAAAGAATGTAGCTTGGTCGCTCACCTGCTGCCAAGTTTCGGGTGGAAGCAGATCGTAGCCATATTTTTTCCTTAAAGGCGCTTGATTGGCCGGGTCTTCATATAGATCCGTGCGATAATGCAGCACACTGATGTCAGCATGGCGTGGGATTAAATACAGGTTACCATCAATCGTAGACGAACTGAGATAGCGGGGCTAAACTGTGATAGTTCTTCCTCGCTGAAATAGGCATTAAGCGGTTCGAGATAGGGCACATAAGCCGAATAAAAGCTGGTGTGATCCCAAGCGACATCATAGTCGGCTGCTCCGGTCGCGAAGTCCTGTACCAATTTGCGATCAATATCGAACCCATTTAGTCGGGCTACAATCTCGACCTTAGCGCCAGTCTTTTCTTCAAACATGGGAATGAAAGTATAAGCCAATTCATAAGGCGCATCACCAATGGTTGCCATACGCAGGGTGATACCACTCAAGTCTTTATCAACACCGGCCATCACACCGTCGTTGGGCATTGCATCCTGCGCTGCCACAAGCTGAAGTCCAAACACCGCGACGACAGCGACCAATAAAACCAGTAAACCCTTTCGCATTTTCAGTTCTCCTTCATGTACAAAACTGAATATATTCAGGGTAGACCAAAGTGAGTACTTTTCTACGTGCTCGCTCCTTTCAATTATGAGGAAATATCCTCAGGCTTGATTAATCCAGTGCGCGGGTAATGGTATTCCCGCGTCTGTTTTTCATCTTTGTAAACATACCACACACATGGGGCGCTGTGATCGGGGTTGTGATCCAGTGGCCGTAGTGGGTGTCCACGCTTGCGTCCCGGCAGCCATTCCATTGCAATAGCACAGTGCGAACAGTACCAGTGAATGCCGGTCTTTTGCCACGTCCAGAGATGCGGTTCTTTGTTCACACCATGTTCGGTGATCGGGTAGGGTGCGCGTCCAGTTTCCGGGTCGCCACGCCGCAGCACCCCTCCGCTCCCACACGGATCGAAACTGATCACGAAGCGATCGTCCTCTTCGCTCACCTGCACATCACCGCGCCGCCGTGCCCCGCTAAAGTGCCCACCCCGCATTCCTTCGACAGTGAGCGCCACTTTCTCCCACGCCGTCATCTTGTCCCAGTTCTCGTAACGGTCACCCCAGATCGACTGGTGCGTGTGCAAGATCGTTTCCAGCACAGCTTCTTCGCCCCACGTTGCCGCGCAGTATGAGAGCATATCCTGCACCCATGCCACCATCAGTTCATGTGGGTTTTTTATCTCTAGCCGCATCCGGTCTAGCCAGGAGATCGCCCCCTGCCGATCACCGTTCTTCAGCGCTTCCAGGCAGCGGTCACGCGGCGCAACGCCGATCTCTGCCGTCTTGAACACCCGCATGATGCCTTCCGAAGCCTGCACATCCATGCCCGGCTGTCCGCCCGACTTTTCGATGATGAAGCGAATAATGTCCTGCGCCCACGTCCACATGATGCCGTGCATGATCTGCATTTCACGTAGGAAATAATTTACCAGTGTCATAGCTTCTTCATCGCGTCCAGCCTGTATCGCTTCCTCCGCCAGCGTTTGCGATGAGGTGCCAATGGTGTCAATATCGTCCAGCCGCAGGTCACGACCAAGCACATCGGAACGGGTATAGTTTAATGGCATTTTCTCTCTGTGTTCTCCGTGCTCTCTGTGATCCAAATTTTTGTCTTGGTGTCTTTGTGGTTCAATCCTTACTCCACACCCAGCTCGCGCCGCACAATCTTGGTGCCTGCCACCATCGCCTTGAGCTTCTCCCGCGCCACCCAACGGGCGGTCATACTGAAGCCGCAGTCTGCCGAAATCCATACCCGCTGCGGGTCGTTGTACTTCAAAATCTCACGGATGCGTTCAGCCACAATTTCCGGCTTCTCCACCGCCCGCGCCTTCACATCCACCACCCCCGCCGCTAGAAATTGGTCATCACGGGCGTGCTTGGCAAATAAATCGGACTGCCACATGCCGCGATTAGCGAATTCCAGATGAATGATGTCCGTATTCAGCTTCTTGAAGATCGGCCCAATATGTTCGTAGGTGCGGTGTGCCACCGCCGGGCGACCCATGAAGTTGCCGAAGCAAATATGCAAACCGATAGTGGCCTTCACCCCTTCCACCATCGCGTTCATCATGTCCACAAACTCATCCACCGACACAAAATCGTCAATGGCAGATGGTTCATCAATCTGAATATGCGTCGCGCCAGCTGCGACCACATCCTTGAGTTCTTTGTTCAGCAGCGGTACCAGCGCCCACGCCACCTCGCGCTTGTCTTTGTAAACATCCGCCGGGTCAATGCGGAAGGCGAACGTCACCGGCCCACCCAATGGTGTGACCAATGGTTTTTGCGTCCGCGTCCGCGCGTACTGCAATTCCTCTACTAGCCCGAAACCTTTGGGCGC
The DNA here is from genome assembly GCA_041390885.1 of Anaerolineae bacterium. GTDB lineage: Bacteria > Chloroflexota > Anaerolineae > Aggregatilineales > Phototrophicaceae > CFX2. The sequence goes on from JAWKPB010000025.1 coordinate 328,839, forward strand.
AGCGAACTTGTCCACTGCACGGAAGGCGTTAATCATATCGGGGCCGGGGTAGCCCAACTGCCGCTCCCACGGGATCTTCTGCACCCCATGAATATAATCATAAAATCCGACGAGGAAATTGAAGCGCCGCATTTCGCCATCGGAGATGACATCGACACCCGCCTCTTCCATCTCCATGATGGCGAGGTTGGTGGCGTCATCGAAGGCTTCTTTGATGTCGACCGGGCCCATTTTGTCGCCGGCTTTCATCGAGTCACGCACGACCCACAGCCACCCCGGCGTGCCGTAGCTGCCGATGACTTGCGTGGGTAATAAGGGCATATCTTTATAGTGATACATAAGTTGGTCTTTTACTTTTTACTCAATAAATAAATGAACTCGTGAACGAATGGCGATGACATGTGTCAATTCATCTCAATTCCGCCATCCACGTTGAGAGCCTGTCCGGTGATGTAGTCGGCATCGGTTGAACTTAGGAACGATACAGCTGCTGCGATGTCCTCTGGCGTAGCAGTGCGTTTAAGTGGGATTGCCTCAACTGACTTCTTGATCCACTCACCCGGCTGCAAACCCTGCCGTTCCACACCCTGCACTTTATCAATATTTTCCCACATTGGCGTCAACACCATGCCGGGGCAAACGGCGTTAACATTTATGTTATATGGGGCGAGATAGCTGGCGGCGCTCTGGGTCATGCTGATGACGGCCCACTTGGTTGACGAATAAGCAGCATCGAATGGTCGCCCACTGCGGCCAGCCACCGATGAGAAATTCACAATCTTGCCGTAGCTGCGGTCTGCTCTACCGGCCTGCTTAACTGCTTCTGGTATTTGTTTCACCATCTGCTTGGCCACAGCCTGCATACAGAAGAACAATCCGGTTTGGTTCACTTTAAGGATGGGTTCCCAGTTCTCTGGGGTCAAGTCGAAAAGCGGTCCCGGTCGGCTTAGTCCAGCGTTGTTAACCAAAATGTCAATCTGCCCAAAATGTGCCACCACATCTGCCACCATCTGCCGCGTCTGGGCCACAACGCCTATATCCACAGGATACGCCAGTGCTTCCACACCGAATCCGGTCATTTCGTGCGCAGCTTCTTCGGCATTAGTTTTGTTGTATTCTGCAATGACGACCCGTGCACCCTCTTGTGCCAAGCGCTTGGCGACTCCGCGCCCGATGCCCTGTCCCGCACCAGTGACAATGGCGACTTTTCCTGCGTGACGTCCGGCGACAGGGGTTGGCATCTTACTTGACCTCTGAGGGACGTACCGAGCGATTTTCAGCCGCCGAGAGATACGCGGCGAAAACCACACGCAGGGTATTGAGGTTGTCTTCAGTGCTGTTCTCGGTCGGCTCATGGTCGTTCTCGATCGCTTCCATAAGCGAGGCCATCGTGCCGACAAAGGCGTCAGGTATCCACATGTCCTCAATGGTGGGCGTGAGCCTGACACCCTTTCCCAATTTACTAGACGTAATGGTAATCGTATCGGGCCGTCCGGCGGGGTAGTTGTACATAAGGCCGATAGTGCCGTCGATTGCTCCTTCGGCACCAATGAAGCGGAAGGTAGCAAACGGCTCTGCCCACTCGTTGTAATGATTGACTGATACTAATCCCTGTAAACCACTGTCGTAGTCCAGCACGGTAATAGTTTTGGTTTCGCCTTTGACCTCGCCCTGCTTGGCGTAACGCGCGTGACGGCTGGTGACCCAATCGGGATTGCCAAACAGGTAACGCAGCGCGTCTATATAATGAATGCTGTGGAACATGACTTCCAGATGCGGGACTGCCGCCAGCCACGGCCACATATGCCACGGTGTCAAGCAGCTCACTTGGATTTGAACATCGGTAGGCTCGCCGATCATGCCCGCTTGAATGAGGCGTTTACTGGCGTGGATGCCTGCATCCCAACGCATTTGATGGTTAATGGCTTGCTTGACACCAGCTCGTTTCGCCAATTCGACGATTTTTTGCGCATCAGAATAGTTATCAGACATGGGTTTCTGACAGAGCATATGCTTGCCTGCCTCAGCCACTTTTTCCACGACTTTGAGCTGTTCCCAAGGGGGTACGGCTATGTCGACAACTTCGACTTCGGGTGCAGCTAATAACTCATCAAGGGTCTGATAAACGTGAGGGATACCGTGGTCTGTAGCAACTTTTTGGGCGGTTTCGGGATTGAGGTCAAAGCAGCCAACGAGTTTGAAGCCAGCTTTCTTATAAGCTGGAATGTGAGCATATTGGACGATCCCGCCTGTTCCAATAAAAGCGATACCGTAATCCGTTTTTTTTCCAAATTTGGGCTTATAGTTTAGTTCAAAGGGAAGGCTCAAAGACATCGGCAACGGTTCCTAAAAAATACTTAGGTTGCAGTCAAATAAATTATAATTTGTGTTTTATAATTGTCAAATCAGAGCGAATTGGCTAGGATTTCAGGTCACTACAGGCGTCGAAGTTAGAAGCGGATCAAAATTAGTTGACTAACATTCAAAAGAGGAGTTATTGCAATGTACAAAGTAGATAGTCACCAGCATTTTTGGAACCTCAGCGAAGTGGATTATCCATGGCTCATCCCTGCTTATGGCCCGATCTATGCCACATTTTCACCAGGCGATTTGGCTCCGCAGATCAAAGCAGCGGGTATTGATAAGACCGTTTTAGTGCAAAGCGCCAATTCGTATGCGGATACGGCTTCCATGTTGGTTCACGCCGACTACAATGATTGGATCGGCGCGGTGATCGGGTGGGTTGACTTGCTAAATCCTGACAAAACAGCAGCAGATTTGGAACTTTTCAAAAAGCACCCGAAGTTTCGCGGGATGCGGCATCTTATTCATGAGGAGAAGAACCCCGATTGGGTGATTCAGCCCGTGGTGATTGAATCACTTAAAGTCTTAGCGAGTTACGGGATGGTGTTTGAAGTGGTAGCGGTTTTCCCGAATCACCTCAAGCATGTGCCTACTCTCTCCGAAAAAATACCAAACCTCAAGATGGCAATCGACCATCTTGCAAAACCACCGATTAAAGACAAGGTGATGTCGCCTTGGTCAGATCAACTAAAAGCTGCTGCTGCCAATCCGAATGTCTATGCCAAAATATCGGGATTAAACACCGCTGCCGCGGCCGGTTGGTCAGCAGCCGACCTGAAGCCTTATACTGATTTTGCGGTGGAATGCTTCACGCCCAACCGCTTGATGTTCGGCAGTGATTGGCCCGTGGCTATCCTCGCAGGCGACTATAACCAAGTGTGGACGGAAACCAACGCCGCTATTTCCAGTTATTCTCAAACTGAAAAGGATGCCATACTCGGCGGCAGCGCCACTACTTTCTACAACTTATAACCATGTTGATATGGGCGGTCAAACTGAGCGTAGGTCTCACCACCGGATTATGGATGCTGGCAATCCTCGCTTTCGGATTGCCACAAACTACTGATGACCCGCTGGTTGCAGAACTTCGCCCGATGTTCAGTCCAAATTCAACCTGTCCTCAACCGTGCTGGCAGGGTATTCGCCCGGCACGGACAAGCGGTACCGATGCCATCTCTCAACTAAAAACTTTGCCTTGGGTCACTAACATTAGCGCGATTCAAGGCATTGTCACTAAAGACAGCATCATTCGCTGGAAGTGGAATGGTCTGCAATCCAGCATCATTGACAATGAGCGAGATGGAACGATTTGGCTGCACAACGGATTGGTGTATTCCATTGAACTGCCCTTAAAAGTATCCTTTGCGCAAGTATGGCAGGCCGCAGGGGAACCGCAAAACACCGTCATCATCAAAGCACCACGTTCAACTCCGACGGTATTTTATCACGCCTTATATGCCAATGGTCTGACGGATGTTTTTGGAATTTTGCCATGCCCACTGAGTGCATGGACTCTTTTATCTATGCGAGTTGATGTTCACTTGACCAGTGAGCAGTCCCCAAGCGACCGCCAACAAACGCCAAGCGACCGCCGGGGACTGTGCAACTAAAAATGTGAAAACAATAAGGCGTTTAGACGACCAGCATTCGTTTCGCCGCAGCAATAACACGATCTTTGTTCGGGATTACATAATCTTCCAACGGGCCGCTGAATGGAATGATTGCGCCTTCCAATGTCACCCGCACGACTGGTCCTTCCAGATACCAGATGGCTTGGTCAGTCACCCGAGTCGCGATTTCTGCACCCCAACCACCCGCATGTGGTGCTTCTTCAACGGTTAGCAATCGCCCGGTCTTTTTGACCGAATTGATAATTGATTCCAAATCTAGAGGTACCAGCGTCCGCGGATCAATCACTTCGCACTCGATTCCATCTTTAGCGAGCTCACTAGCTGCATTCATTGCCACTGAAACCATGCGTTGTGTCGCCACAACTGTAATATCTTTTCCGGGGCGTACTATATTTGCGACACCAAAAGGAACAACGTGTTCACTGTCAGGCACATCGCCTTTTTCGGCGTACTGGAATTTGTGCTCCAAAAGACCACCGGATTGTCATCACGAATGGCACTTTTCAGCAGGCCGAGCACATCGGCAGGGTTGGACGGCACAGCCACTTTGAGGCCAGCCGAATGCATGAACCAGGTTTCACAGCACTGAGAATGTTGTGAGGCGAAGCCCGCGCCACCCCCTTGCGCAGCACGAATGGTGAGCGGTACTTTAAGTTGGCCGCCGGACATATAGCGAAACTTGGCCGCTTGGTTGATGATCTGATCGAGAGTGACCGCCGCAAAATCCGCGAACATTAACTCTACTACCGGACGTAAGCCCGTAACCGCCGCGCCGACGCCCGCACCGATAATTGCATTTTCGGAAATCGGGGTGTCGCGCACGCGAACCGGGCCATATTTTTCATATAGGCCGGGAGTGACTTTGAAAACACCGCCCGCCTTGCCGACATCTTCACCAAAGAAGATCACATTTTCATCACGCGCCATCTCTTCGTCGAGGGCGCGCTGCACTGCTTCACGATAGGTTATGACCGCCATAATGGTGCTCTGCTCATTAGAATAGTTTCAATACTAATTTTCAGCTAAACCCAGATGTCCTCGAAAGCCGCTTCCGGAGCGGGGTACGGTTGTTCCAGGGCCCAAGTTGTGGCTTCTTGAACGGCGTTCTGTGCCTGCTGAGTCATTTGTTTGAACTGCGCATCATTTAACTGACCGTCTTGCTTCATACGATCAGCCAGAATATTGATCGGGTCGCGCTTCAACCACTCGTCAAGCTCACCCGCAGGGCGGTAGGTTGCCGGATCAGTACGGGAGTGGCCCTTATAACGATACGTCTTGGCTTCGATCAGGGTAGGGCCTTTGCCCGCGCGAGCGAAGTCGGTGGCTTGTTTTACAACAGCATACACGGCTTCCGCATCCTGCCCGTCAACGATGGTGCTGGGCATACCATATGCCGCAGCTCGATCCGCTACGTTGGGAACAGGGGATGTGGTTTCGTAGGGACTGTATTCGCCATACAGATTATTTTCACACAGGAAAATGCTCGGGAGCTTCCAGACCGCCGCGAGGTTAACGGCTTCATGCCAAGCACCGATATTGGCTGTACCGTCTCCAAAAATCGATATGCTTACCGCGCCCGTGCCTTTAATCTGTGCGGTGAGTGCTGCCCCATTGGTTACCGGCAGTCCTGCTCCAACAATGGCGAAGGTACCGATCAATCCGACGCTCATATCTGTCAGGTGCATTGAACCGCCCTTACCTTTGCAGCATCCGGCTTCTTTACCCATCATCTCGGCCATCATGCTGCGGAGTGACAATCCCAATGCCAGCGCGTGACCATGTCCACGGTAGGTACAGGTTACGGTATCACCTCGTGCAGCATCTACTAGAGCAGCCATACCTACAGAAACAGCTTCTTGTCCAATACATAAATGGGTCGTGCCACGGATTACATTCTCCAAAAACAGTTCTTGAATACGCTCTTCACAGGAGCGGATTTCCAACATGCGCTGGAGCATATGATGCCGTGTTTCAGACGGGAGCGATTGTGTCACCGAAGAGTCCTTTCGAATTCATGCAGTTCAGCATCAAATGCTTCTAAGAAGCCCGCCGCCACCATCCCATCAATAACGCGGTGATCAGCCGATAGCGTGAGATGGGCAGTGGTCCGAATGTGCAAGCCACCGTTCATTACAACCGGACGAGGTTTTGCTGCACCGACCGCCAAAATGGCAACTTGCGGCGGATTGATGATTGCTGTAAATCGGTCGATTTGCTTGATGATGCCGAGGTTGCTAACGGTAAATGTCCCACCACTCATCTCGTCCAGCTTGAGCTTACCAGAACGCGCTCGCTCGATTATTTCACGGGAGCGGCTTGCTAGGCCGGATAGTGAATAGTCATCCGCGTGCTGCAAGACAGGTGTCAACAGCCCATCTTTCACAGCAACCGCGACTGCTAGATTCACATGATCATACTGAAACAAGTGACCATTTTCATAAGTCGCGTTAAGTTGTTTTTGCTTGAGAAGTGTCTTGACCGTTAAATACAATATAAGGGTATTAACGCCGATACCCTCGGGCAGCGCAGCCATTGCATCGGTGAAATCGAGCTCAGCTGTGGTGTAGAAGTGAGGGGATTCCGTAGCACTTTGACTCAGTCGCCGGGCAATTGCCTGACGCATCGTGCTAATTGGAACTTCTCTGCGGCCATCGACATTTTCTTCCGGGCGTGAAAGGGTAGCTAGGCTAGACAACCCTTTCGCCAATGGCGACACTTCAGTTTCAGGAACAGAGAGCGTGTTCAGGATCGCTTCGACGTCTTCCCTGCGAATGTGTCCATCCAGTCCGGTGCCGACCACCGTCGAAAGATCAATTTGATGGTCACGAGCCAGTTTGCGGACGGCAGGCGCGGCCAGTGGTTTTCGGGTCGAGCCTCCGATTACTGCTTGAACGTCTTCCTGGGTGATACGTCCGTTGCTTCCGCTGCCCAGCACGTTAGAGAGATCAACACCCTTTTCGCGCGCTAAACGTTGGGCAATGGGCGATATTCGTGGAGCACGTTCCTCTGATGCCGATACCACTGGAGGAGAGGAGGATTCATCTGCGCTTCGAATACGGGCGAGTACTGTACCCACCGCAACCGGTTGATTGGCCGGCACGAGAATACTATCAATAATGCCGTCGGCAACCGCTTCCAATTCGACGGTTGCCTTATCGCTCTCAACCTCGGCAACTGCCTCCCCTTTACGGACCATATCGCCCGGTTTTTTAAGCCAAGCCAGCAGTTGGCCTTCTTCCATACCAAAGCCCAAGTTGGGCAGTACAATATCTGAATAACTCATTGTTAATCCTGATGGAATACTTCTTCCATATTGGCCCACCATTCCCCTTCGGCACGGGTTTCCAATGGGATTTGCATGGCTTTGGTAATTGCCCACCATTCCTGCATGCGGGGGGCATTTGCTAATGTTTCCATCCGCTGATCCAATTCTTCTTCTGGACCAGTGTATTCGTAATAAGCGAACATAACTCCGTCTTTTAAGAAGATACTATAGTTTGTAATGCCCGATTCGCGAATCGCGATCTCAATCTCCGACCATATTTTGCGGTGCAGCCTTCGATATTCGGCTTCAACTTCTGGTCTTAAATGAACAGTTTGTCCAAATCTTTTCATGATAAACATACCCGTACAGGTTGAAAATTATAAATTCTAGTTTATCATTTATGAAGCGATTTGCAAGCACTGATCAAGTTGTTTTATTATTAATAATTTATGTGTTAATTTCAAAATTCGTAGTCATCCATTGAGGGGCTATGCTCAACAAGCAAATCAAGCCAATTGAAGATATGAACAAAACGGTATCCAGTATGGCGCAAGAACGTATACGGGATGCGATTCTAGAAGGCATACTGCGACCAGGCACCCGTATTGACCAAAATCAGCTTGCAAAAGATTTGAACACCAGTCTTGTACCCGTACGCGAAGCCTTAAAGAAGCTGGAGGGCGAAGGTTTTGTTCAAATCATTCCGAGGCGAGGCGCATTTATTACTGAAACTTCCACCAAGGACATGGAAGACTTGTACTTTGCTCGCAGCATTTTGGAAGGACAAGCAGGCTATCACGCAGCACCAAATCTGACCCAATCCGACCTTGATCGACTCGATTCTATCCACGATCAGGTAGGAACATCACTTAAAACCCACGATTTTGCGGCCTTCACGCATTTGAACCGCGAGTTTCATTTCACTATTTATGATGCGGCGGGCAGCAAATATCTCGCCGGAATGATCGCCAGTCTATGGGATTTGGCTGAACGGTACCGTTACCGCTATGTCTTCTTTAAGGATCAAGGGTCGGTTATACAGGCTGAGCACAAGCAAATCTTGGATGCCTGTCACGCCCACGATTCTAGGGCGCTGCGGGAGGCGATTATTTTCCATATGAACCAGACCCTCAATGGTATTCGTTCCTTTGTCGAGCACAATACACTTAAGTAGGGATAGCATGGCTGCTCACGTGATCGATTCGTTATTCTTCAAGGACTTATACGGCTCAGAAGCGATGCGAGCCGTATTTGATGACCACAATCTGCTGCAAAAGTGGTTGGATTACGAAGCGGCATTAGCACGAGCGGAAGCCTCGTTGAACCTTGTGCCAGCCGAAGCAGCGGCAGAAATCACCCGCAAGGCGCGAGCCGAATTCATGGACAAAGATGCAATCAAACGCGGCATGGATAAGACCGTTCATCCACTTGTCTCGCTGATCTGGCAGCTTTCCGAAAAATGCGACGGTGACGCCGGTGGCTATGTGCATTGGGGCGCGACTACCCAAGACGTGATGGACACTGCCATCGTCCTTCAAATTAAAGAAGCTTTCCCTTTATTTGAATCCGCACTGGAGGGCCTAATCGATGCGGCAGTTCATTTGGCGCGAACCCATCGTAATACGGTAATGGCTGGACGCACGCATGGTCAGCAAGCATTACCGATCACATTCGGATTCAAGGTCGCCGTCTGGGTTGCCGAACTCAAACGTCACCGGACACGATTATATGAAAACAAGCCGCGCGTCCTCACAGGTGAATTCGCAGGTGCAGCAGGCACTCTGGCAAGCGTCAGTGAGCACGGGATTGAAATCAATGAGCGGCTGATGCACGAATTGGGTCTGAACATACCCGAAATTGCATGGCATACATCACGGGACAACTTCGCCGAATTCGCGACAATTTTATCTATGATTTGTGCGACCCTCGGCAAAATCGCCCATGAGATTATTGACCTACAAAAATCGGAATTTGGTGAGGTTGAAGAACCCTTTGAAATGGGTAAGGTTGGCAGCAGCACCATGCCACAAAAGCGCAATCCGATGATCTGTGAATCCATTTTGGCGCTTGCCCGGTTGACACGTACACATGCCACTACCGCAATTGACGCGATGATGCATGAACACGAACGTGATTGGTCGAGCTTTCAAATGGAATGGGCTTACATTCCTGAAATCTGTACGATGACGCACGGTGCGTTGCAATTGACCCAACGTGTTCTCACCGGATTGATCGTGTATCCCGAAAATATGAAGCGCAACTTAGATATGACACGCGGCACGCTTCTCGCAGAACGTGTGATGCTCACATTGGGGCAATCCATAGGACGCCAACACTCCCACGACATTATTTACGAGGCAGCCATGGAGTCTTTCGAAAAGCGTGTAGCATTTGCAGACGTCCTGAAACAAAATCCGATGGTTACCAAACACATTGAAGCTGAGAAAATTGATGCCCTTCTTGACCCGACGCAATACATAGGTCTATCAGGCATCTTCGTAGATAAAGTTGCTGGTCAGTAGAAAACCATCGAATCCGACCGCCAGTGCCCTCATTTTGGGCTTTGCTATTTGAATTGCCTGTTTTTGACCACATGACGAGTGTGTCAGGCGGCAAGATGTCTCAAATATCGCCGCATCCCACCCCACTATGTATTTGCCCGTTTCGCCCAGCATTGGAAAACTCAGTCGAGTGGTTCTTTGGTTTAAAACTACACTTGATCGTCAATGAGCGCGGCGAGCTGTTAGCTACTCGGCTGACGACAGGAACTGTTGATGATCGTATGCCTGTCTCCCAGTTGGTCAAACGCCTGTAACGCACGCTCTTTGGTGACATAGATTATCTATCTCAACACTTAACCACCCAGTTGCGGCAGCGTAGTATTCAGCTCATCCCGCACGTCAAGTCCATAATGAAGAACTGTTTAATACTCCTATCGGACAAGCTGCTGTTACGCCCTCTCGAAATCATCAATGACCGACTCAACAACATTTCCCAGATTGAGCGTACCCCTCACCCGGCCTAGCTAACCTGATGGTTAATGTGGACGCTGGCGTGATCGCTTACTATCGCCACCCCGGGAGACCTTCCTTAGCTCTGGATTTGCTTCAATTGAAGATTCATATCCCGAACTGAGGTTAACGTAAATTAATAACCCAATACACGATACATTTACCATCAGAGTATCTCACATTTCCTTAGTGAACGAACTTCTCCACACAATTATTGAATATTCTGATCATATTTTTTCGAGGGAATATACAGAACCCCATTGATCAATACGTTGCACATATCCTACAAGTTTGTTATTCTTGTAAATAAGGTACATGACATCCGATTGGATACGTTGTGCAAAAGCCTCTCCAGCGCATAGCGCCTGCTCCCTTGATAAATAATCAGGTTCAGGACGCAGTCAAACAATATATCCTTGACAATCATCTCCAGGATGGCGACAAGCTGCCTTCTGAAAATGCCTTGAGCAAACAACTGGGAGTCAGCCGCAATTCGGTTCGCGAAGCAGTACATTCCTTGGCCTCGCTTGGCATTATCGATGTGCGGCGGGAAGCGGCCTGTTTGTCAAAGGATTTACACTTCAGCCGCTAATAGAAAATCTCCCGTACGGCTTCCTCTTTGATCTGCGAGAACTGGAAGATCTCTTGCAGGTTCGCGAGGTCCTCGAAAATGGTATGGTTGATCTGGCATTGCCTCTCCTCACGCCAGAACGGGTACAGACTCTCGATGCTATCGTCGCACAGATGCTGTATAACGCCAACAACGACATTCCACTTGTCGAGCCAGACCGTGCCTTCCACATGGAATTGTTCCAGCCTGTCGGGAACACCATTCTCCTTCAATTACAGGATATTTTCTGGAGTACCCTACGCAAAGCTTTACATCACACCAATATAGGGGACAGCAATCCAGTTCACACTGCAATGGCTCATGGCGCCATTGTAGAGGCAGTTCGTACTGGAGATGCAGAAAAAGTACGCCAGGCACTTAGCCGTCATTATGGCGATATCAAGTTGCGATTGGCACAGCTTAAACAATCGCAACATTCGTCCGGTTCAGGCAGTTAGGTTTATGTCATGAAGCCTTTTACGGCGTCTGAAATTCTTGGCAACTGGGCGACCCTGCTCCTGCCTATTAATGTTGATGATAGCATTGACTTTGTTCGATTGGATGATGAGCTAGAAGTCCTGGCACAAGCTGGTGTAAATGGCATTTACTCAAACGGAACTGCCGGGGAATTTCATGCGCAGACCGAACAGGAATTTGATCGCATTCATGAACTTGTAGCGCAGCGTTGCGAAGCTGCGAAGCTCCCATTTCAAATTGGAGCCAGTCACATGAGCTTCCAAATCTCTATAGAACGCATCAAGCGCACCCGCGCACTCTGCCCTAGCGCATTTCAGGTCATACTGGCGGATTGGTTTCCGCTGCAAGAAGCCGAAATGGTGACATGTTTGGAACATTTCGCCAGAGCCGCCGACCCTATTGGGTTGGTGTTGTACAACCCGCCGCACGCCAAACGCCGCCTAACCCCCGCGCAAATCGGCTCACTGAAACGCGCTGTACCTGCACTGGTCGGTGTCAAGGTTGCTGGCGGCGATGCCAGTTGGTATGCCGAAATGCGAGCGCACTGTAGCGAATTATCCATCTTCATCCCCGGTCACCACTTGGCAACCGGCTTTAGTCACGGCGCAGCGGGCGCGTACTCTAATGTAGCCTGCCTACATCCTGTTGGTGCTCAACGCTGGTATGATCTAATGCCTGTCAATTTAACCGGCGCACTCGAAATTGAGCATCGGATTCGCCAGTATTTCGATGAATACATCACACCGTATATCAGTGAGAGGCATTACTCAAATGGTGCTGTAGACAAACTGCTCTCGGTAATCGGTCGTTGGGCACATATCGGAAGCCGTCTGCGTCTTCCCTATCGCTGGATTGATGAAACCGAAGCAGAGCGTTTGAGACAAATCGGTTTACAGGTCATCCCGGAAATATTGGCCATCGAAGGAGGTGTTGCCGCATAACAATTAAAATGTTTGGCAAGTACTTAGTCGAGAACAATGCTATTGGAGGTAAGAATGAATAATTTGAAGAGACTTTTTGTCATCGGAGTGCTGCTCCTACTGGTGCTGCCAGTCACTGTCGGCGTCGCACAGGATTCGGGCGGCACATTGATCGGCGCATTTGATGTCGGACCTGGTGGGGCGCCGGCCGTTATTCCCTACATGGATACGGCTGGTCGTACTTGGTTATCAAAAATCTGGTCGCCACTGGTAAGCTGGAACGCAGATATGAGCGCACTCGAACCCCAGTTGGCCACCGAATGGTCAGCCAATGATGATTACACTGCATGGACATTTAAGCTGCGCGACGGTGTCCTATGGCACGATGGAGAAGCTTTCACTGCCGATGACGTCGTTTTCTCACTGACTCTGGCTATGAATCCCGATGCCGCGACTTCGTTCCCCGGTTTCAGCCAGCTTTCACGCGATACCGTCAAGGAAGTACGCGCTATCGACGATCTAACCGTTGAGTTCGACTTGAATCAGGCTAACCCTCGTCTGCCGTACAATCTCACTTTGCTGTGGATTCTGCCTCAGCATGCCCTTGCTGATCTCAAACCGGCGGACTATCAGAACAGCGATTGGTTCTTCACTAACCCGATAGGCACTGGCCCGTTCAAACATGAAGAGTTCCAGCGCGACCAGTTCTGGGCACTGGTTCCAAATCCCGATTACTGGCGCGGTGCACCCAAACTGGAAAAGTTGATCAACCGCTACTTTGCAGATGAAACATCAGCCATCCTCGCACTTGAGGCCGGCGAAATTCAGTTCAGCTATGCTAGCGGTGATGTTGCACAGGGTTTCACGAGCAATTCCGACTATCAGATTTTCTCCGGCCCGTCTGGCGTCACCAACTACATGATCTTCAACGAGCGCGATCCACGCTTTGCAGATGTACGGGTTCGTCAGGCATTCTTGTACGCTATTGATCGGAAAGCCATCACCGAAACTGTTCTTCAGGGGACGGCACAGGTTGTACCCTGCATCGGTGCATTCCCGTCGATGTATCCTCCGCCGGATCAACTGAACGACTATGCCTACGATCCCGAGAAGGCCCGTCAGCTGCTGGCAGATGCCGGTTTCGATGCTAGCCAGCCTGTCGAAGTCGTCACTTACTATGATAGTCAGTTCCACTCCGACGCTCTGGCCGCCATGCAGGCATTCCTGGCCGATGTTGGCGTCACCATCACACCCATCAAGCAAGATGTGCCGACCTACAACAGCTACTTCTATACTGGTGAAGGCTGGACGATCTCGTATCGTGGTGTGGCGGCTGGACTTGCCAACTTCCCCTTCCCGTTTTATGAACCGGGCGGACAGCCGACAACCGATGGCAAACCGCTGAGCGGCGGAACCTACCCCGAAATGCTCGATCTGATTGCCAAAGCTCGTGTTGAGGGCGATGCTGCTGCCTATGCAGGTTTGATTCAGGACATCTGCCGCTTCCAGAATCAGAATGCAACCGAAGGTTATATGTGGACAGCGATACGTTTCGGTGTCGCTTCCAGCAAATTACAAGACTTCTACTGGTTCCCCGCCGCAGGTGGTGGCCCATATGAAGATGGTTCCGAAATGTGGACAGTGGGTAGTTAACCAGTCCACTTGAGTTATGAAGGGGCATCCGGCACCGGGGGCCCCTTTATGAAATGAATACTTATGCAAAAATATATCTTGCGTCGGATTGTCATCAGCATTCCGGTTTTTCTTGCTATCACTGTCATTATTTACGGCTTGATCGAAATTGCGCCGGGTGACATTACCGACTACTTTATCCGTCCCGAATTGAATATGACCAACGAAGCTGAGGATGAAATCCGTGCCCGTTTTGGTCTGGACCAACCTGTCACCGTGCGTTACTTCAACTGGTTGGTCAATATACTTCACGGAGATCTGGGATATCGCTTCACCAACGGGCAACCAGTTGGTTCAACCATCGCTCAACGATTGAGCGCAACCATATTGCTGGCCGGAACAGCATTAGTAATTGGTGCAATAGTGGGTGTTTCACTCGGTATCTTTACCGCGCTGCACCAGTATTCCAAGTGGGATTTCTTATTAACTGGCGTTTCATTTTTAGGTATATCAATCCCCGCTTTTGTGGCAGGCATCATTGCCCTCTACATTTTTTCTATCAAGCTCGGTTGGTTTCCGTCTGGCGGCATGCGTCCGGTTGATCGTGAACCAACGTTGATTACCAGCATCCAGCATCTAGCCCTGCCTGCCCTCGTACTCAGTCTTGCGCCTATCGCCAATTTCATGCGCTACACCCGCTTCAGCATGCTCGAGGTGATCCGTGCCGATTACGTACGCACGGCACGCGGCAAAGGTGTGCCAGAAAACCGCATCACCTGGCGGCATAGTTTCCCAAATGCGCTGCTGCCCGTCATCACGCTATTGGGACTCAGTCTCCCACTGCTGGTGGTTGGGGCTGTCTTCACAGAGACAATTTTTAGCTGGCCGGGAATGGGCACGCTGTATCTTGAAGCTGTCAACGGAAGGGATGTGCCATTGCTGATGGGCATGAATTTGGTCATTGCGCTGGTAGTTCTTGCTGCAAATCTACTGACCGACATCGCTTATGGATTAGCCGATCCGAGGATTCGTTATGACTAATCAGAGCCAGAGTGTAATGCGATTAGGCTCCTTGTCATGGGAAGAGGAAAAATCTGCGCGTCGCGACGACAAACGCATCTTACGACGCTTTCTCCGTAATCGTCCGGCAGTATTTTCGCTCATCACCCTCGCGGTCATTGTTGTACTGACCATTGGTGCGCCGCTGTTTCAGCGCTATGGATATGAACAAATTGATTTACGAGCGCGCTCTGTACTCCCTAACGGCGATCATTGGCTCGGGACAGATCGGGTAGGTCGCGATGTTTGGAGCAGATTGCTTAATGGAGGACAGGTTTCTCTGGTTGTCGGCTTCGGGGCTACTCTGGTTTCAACTTTGATCGGAACCGTACTGGGTGCGCTCTCTGGTTACTATCGTGGATGGGTGGATATGGTAATCATGCGCTTCACCGATGTCTTCATGACATTCCCTAGCATTATTATCATGCTAACACTAGCTGCAATGCTGCCGCGAAGTGTCTGGACCATTGTGTTCATCATCGGCGCACTGAGTTGGACAGGTACCGCACGTATGGTGCGTAGCCAGGTGCTGTCAATCCGCGAGCTTGATTACATCCTTGCCTGCCGTGCGCTGGGATATTCGGACAAACGCATCATTGTCGTGCATATTCTGCCCAATGTATTCGGCTCACTTGTCGCGCTGGTAACGTTTGCTATCGGTTCTGCTATTCTTACTGAAGCGGGACTAAGCTTTCTCGGTCTCGGTGTTCCACCCCCCACCCCAAGTTGGGGCAACATGCTAGAAGCGGCCCGTAACCTCGACATTCTCCGCAATGTACCCTGGATGTGGATCCCCCCGGCTGTCATGCTGGTGTTAACGGTGTTGGCCGTGAATTTTATTGGTGATGGTGTGCGCGACGCCGTCGACCCGCGCATGGTCATCTAAGATTTTCAAGGACATAGGAACTATGCGTGGACAAGAACTTCGAGCCAGATTACATGCCGGTGAGCGTGTATATGGTATAGCGATGGAAGGTTATGGTCAGCCGCGCTGGCCAAAGTACTTTTCGGATATTGGGATGGATTTCGTATGGCTGGACAGTGAGCATGCGCCTAACAATCGCGAAACCATCGCCTGGGCGGCTCAATTGTATGCCGCATATAATGTTGCCCCCCTGCTCCGAATACCTGAAATTTCCGCCTCACAGGCTGCTATGGGCATGGATGCCGGTGCGCACGGCATCATCGTGCCCTATGTTGAAACCGTTGAACAGGTTAAAGCAATGGTCGGGGCGGTCAAATACCGCCCACTGAAAGGCGCGGCGCTGGCACATGCGCTCGAAACAGGCAACTTCCCCAATGAAGAAACACGAGCCTATCTTGACGCATATAATCCAGACGCCACCCTCATCATCATGATCGAAAGCCCTGCCGGTGTTCGCAATTTAGCAGAGATGTTGGCTGTTGGCGGCGTCGATGCCGTCCTCATAGGCCCGCATGATCTATCGATTTCCCACGGCATTCCAGAACAATATGACCACCCTATTTTTGTAGCAGCACTTGAAAGTGTCATTGAAATCGCACAAGCCCATCAGGTTGGTGTAGGCATACACTTCATTGCCCGTTCAGTAGAATGGGCGTTGGATTGGGCGCGCAAGGGCTTCAATTTTATCAGTTACCGCGGCGATACATTGTTCACCGCTCGCGGTATTCAGGCAGAACTACACTATCTCCGTTCCAAACTGGACGGCACACCCTATGAAGGAGATGCCGACACTATCGGTTCGTCCGGTCACGTTCATTACAAAATAGAGGACACCAAATGACAACGTTTAAGGGTATTTACCCGGCCTTAGTAACGCCAAGTGATGCCAGTGGTGGCGTCAATGTCCCTGCGCTGGAAGCGTTGGTTGACCACTTGCTCGCCAGAGGCATTGATGGATTTTATATTGGGGGAACAACGGGCGAAGGCATTTACATGTCTTCGTCAGAACGGCAGCTTATGGCAGAAACCGTGTTGCGCCGCGTCAACAGCCGCGTTCCAGTCATCGTCCATGTAGCGTCATCAGCTCTGTCAGATGCACAGACATTAGCCCGCCACGCGGCCGAGCACGGGGCCAGCGCTTTTGCCAGCATCATGCCACCCACATATAACTCTGCCGCCAGTGTCCTAGCTTATTACAAAGCGCTCGCCGCCTCTGTGCCCAATCTCCCATTTTTCTCCTATATCATCAACCCACTAATCGATCCAGTCAAAGTCATGAATGAACTAATAAATGTCCCCAATCTGATCGGAGCTAAGTACACCGGCCCAAACATGTACGAAATGCGCCAGATTATATGGATATGAATCACGGAAAGTGGGTCATTTTCGCAGGCATGGATGAACAGTGCGTATACAGTTCCATGATGTGGTGTCAACGGTGCTATCGGTTCAACCCTCAATTTCATGCCGGGAGTTTACCGTTCGATCATGAATTCAGTGCATCAAGGTGATTTTCAAGCCGCACAAACCATGCAGCTCCGCGCAAATCGTGTCACGGCAGCTATGATTGAGGTCGGCTTTGGCGGCGCCCTCCGCGAAGTGTTGCGTATGATCGGTATCGAATGCGGCGAGCCCCGACTGCCTTCGCTGCCTCTGTCTGCCGAAGCAAAAGCATCACTGCGTCGCAGCCTGGGTGCCACCGACTTTGCCGAGTTAATTACCCTGTGAGCTAGCCGGGCAGGATCAAATTTGATCCTGCCCGTCGCTCAACCAGTCAAGAGTGAAGCGAACAAAAGTGATACCGCCTGTATTGCCCCGTTCGTACAGCAGCCCAATCTGATCATCGCCGGTCGCTACCAGATCGCTGTATGCGGCCGGTCCCCGCTCAATGACCTTACTAAAGGCCCAACTGATGCCTTCATCATAACTCAAGCGTACAGTGAGGTTGACCCGCGCCTGCATATGTGCCGGATTCGCAAACAACAGACGACTTCTTCCGCCAAATTGCTGTGCGTCACTCCACGTATAGCGCAGGAGCGTAGCCTGCACCGCCGGATCGATTAGAACTTCATCGTGCGTGGTCTGGTCGAAGTGAACCATTCCCCCTGCGTCAAAGCGTGCACGAGTCACTGCTCGCCGCCCATCGGGATTCTGGTCAGTGTAGCTGCGTGTGTTAATCAATACATCACCATTTTCTAGTTCTGCTGCAATCGCTTCATTCAATCCTAGTCGTGGAATGATCGCTCCAATCTGCCATGTCTCTCCCAGATCATCGCTCCAGAACACGTAATTCTCGGAGTCAAAAATACTCCGTTCTCCGCGTGTGATGCTGCCCGCAAAAAAGAGGCGTCCGCGTGTTTGTGGCGTGCGTTGCAATTGAATAGCATGTCCCTGTGCGGGGATCTGGATTCGCCAATCATGCTGCCGATTATCGAGTAGCGCCGCGGCTGGGCAAATTGCCGCATATGTTGGTTGGTATGGTTTATGTACCTGAGCTGTAATATCGCGGGGTACGCTCCACCTAACACCATGATCGTCACTGCTGACGCACATTGCTCGACTCAGCCCAATACCTCGCGCAATATCCCACTCTGAATGATCCGCCGCCCTGAACACGACAACCATTTTGCCCGTGCCCCGAACCACATCCACAACCGGAGAAGCATTCATGTTCACGAAACCCTCGACAGCTGCAACAACTGTCAGTGGTGACCATCGCGTCCCATTATCCGAGCTGCGCTTGCACACAATATGAATCGTTCCCGTCGAATCGCTACATGATTCGAGTCGTGCTTCTGCAAAAGCTACAAGATCACCATTCAGCGCCCGCACAACGCTGGGAATACGGTAACAAGCATAGCCTTCGCTACCATTGATGAATACCGGCACAAAGCGCAGCGGGTTTTCGCGCCCGCTCAGGCGCAAAATCTGCTCAGCCTCTCCTTGTCTGTGATGAGCGTCAATCACGCGTAGCCGCACGTTATACGCTCCAGCGAACTCATAGAAGTGAGAAACCTTCATCCCCGTTCCATAAGTCCCATCCCCAAAATCCCATTGGAACGCAGCCATTTGGCTACTCACATCACTCGATGCAGTCGCATCAAAATCCACATTGGTTGGCGCCGTGTTTAGATCCTGAATAGCACTATATCTCGCTATAGGAGTTTGATTCGAAGGAACAACGAAAGCATCCAATTCCACTTCCGCAAGCACTCGCGCGTACAGTCGCAGATCATCAATCTGTCCCGATGCGTTTCGCCCGAATGTATAGTCATAATGCCCGCCTGCTGGATCAGTACGGCCACCAACCAGCAGTTGATTGCACAGGACTTTTCTGTCAGTCAGTATGGTCATGTGCTGACGGTTCAGTGCAGCCCGTACTGTTCCTTTTCCGTCCACCGTCAATGCGAAATGATGCCACCCGTCACCTGCCAATTCGAATCGAAACAATTCGCGTTCGGGCTGCCCATTCTCCACCACCAGCACACCATCACGGATAACGCAAGCCCAGCTACTCGCCGCATCCACACTGCGCATGATCTCCTGCCGCCGCTGGTAATCCGCCGCCCAGAACCAGAAGCAAAGAGTGAAGTTTTGTCCCTGTTCCAGCATTGGCAGCTCAATCAACCGGGAATAGAGCTTCAGGCAGTCGAATGCTTCCAGCCCCCAGTGCGCGATATAGCCTTCCATTAACTGAACTCACCTATTCGGATTTCACGCCCCTGAGCAGACGAGGCTTCAGCAGCAAAAACGACTTTCATAATCTCACGAGCCACAGCGCCAGAAACCGGCGGTTCGCTGTCAGACTGAATAGCTTTCACAAATGCTCGCCATTCGTTAGCAAGTGCTTCTTGCATCCAACTGCCACTTGGTCCCGACTCTGGTATTACTCGCCATTGGTCATTGCGGCCAATTTGTACACCGCTGGCATAATCTACAATCAGTGTCCCTATAGTGCATGTGAGTTCAGTGGTGTGCTTAGGAGCGCCTACAGAGTATCCGGTACTGATGACGTTTCCCGCCGCGCCGTTCTCGTACCGCAAAAACACCATTCCCGTGTCGTCTGCGGCCATTGAATGAAAGTACGTCCCAAATTGTGCGCTCACAGTGGTAACAGCACTATCGATCAACCATGTCAATCGATCCAATGGATGAATACCAACCGTCATCCAGACGCCACCCCCGTGTTCGCGGTCCAAATGCCATTCGCGACGATTCGGCTCAAACCAAAATTTCTGCATCGTGGCCGTCCCCTGAACAACCTGTCCCATTTCACCGCTCTCAATTAGCTCCTTGGCAACAAGATAAGGTCGAGCAAAACGGTTGACGTGACCTACCATCAATTTGACCCCAGCCTGACATGCCGCCGCTATGATGGCATCACATTCTGCCAGACTGGGGGCCATTGGCTTCTCCAGCAGAATATGTTTTCCGGCATGAGCAGCAGCAATTGCAATCTCAGTATGCAAATGGTGCGGGGTGGCAATTACCACGGCGGCCACTGAATCATCCGCCAGTAGATCACGATAATCAGCATACCCTCGCCCACCGAATTTTTGGACGAATGCATCCAGAGCACTTACATTCGTCCGGGATGCCGCAACAAGCTTTGCATTCGTTACCTCAGCGAGAGCCTGCGCGTGTGACTCTCCGTAAGATCCTGCACCAATTATGCCGATGCCTAACATAGACTGATCAGACTTTCTCATCAGTATCCACCTTGTCCAGTAGTCGCTAACGTAGCCAGAGGATGTGAGCAAATGAAAGTATCCTTTCCACATACCTCCTTCAATCGGCGTGGATAGCGAATCATCTCGATGTAAGCAGTCATACCCCTCGCTATTCTCGGGATCTGGAAAGGGACTAAACGTCCAGTGATGAACACGTTCATACCACTCGGCTTATTCCGTTTAGTAATGTCTCATTCCCGCCAAATTTGGGCGATGGCTTTATCCCCTCGTACCATCTCCGGCCCTACTTCAAATTAGAACTCAGGTTTGAAAGTTCTTTGCCTGCTCATGATTTCTGGTCTCCCTCTGGTTATGATACTCCTCTATTGGGTTGTCAAGAGCTCCCCGCACTAAAAATGATAACAAAATTTC
The DNA here is from genome assembly GCA_041390885.1 of Anaerolineae bacterium. Taxonomy (GTDB): domain Bacteria; phylum Chloroflexota; class Anaerolineae; order Aggregatilineales; family Phototrophicaceae; genus CFX2. The sequence goes on from JAWKPB010000025.1 coordinate 349,835, forward strand.
AGACCTTTAAGGTTAACTTTTGTCAGTAAAAAATGTCCATATATATGATACTGTGCCGGCCAAGGTTATGAAAAAATATTCATTGGAGAATATATTCCGAAAAGTAGAAGCAGTCTTTTGATATGCTAGAGAAGTGCTATACACTGAACTTTGCTTTAGATTCGCTACGCTTCCCTCTTGAAAACCTAAAACAAATCTAATGTATAATAGCTTCAACTGGTATATACCTCTATACCAAATTAACGAGTCTACTCGGCAGGTTATACACAGCGGCACTAGGAGGATACATGCCTTTTACGGTAGGCATTGATATAGGTGGAACAAAGATTTCGGCAGCACTAGTGACCCGCGTCGGACAAATATCTGTATATAACGAAGTCTCAACGCCCGCCACGGATCCAAAGGCTGTAATTCAAACAGTAATCACTTTAATCCGCAGAATCTCGGACATTGCCGCGTCTCAACACTTGAAAATCGTTGGCATTGGTGTTGGAACAGCAGGTCAAGTGAATGTTGAGACGGGTACAGTAGTTTATGCCGTTGATACGCTTTCAAGTTGGAAGGGTACCGAAATTGCTGAAGTACTGTCGACGGCATTTGCCTTGCCCGTAACTGTTGATAATGATGTCAACGCAATGGCAATTGCGGAGCTTCGTTTTGGCGCCGGTCTTGGACTAACAAGCACACTTTATGCCGCCGTAGGCACAGGAATTGGTGGTGCTGTCGTTATCAATGGACAACTGTGGCGAGGGGCAAATTGGTCGGCTGGTGAACTGGGGCATATTCCGGCTGTATGGAATGGAGAAGAGATGTGCAATTGTGGGCAGGGTGGCCATCTTGAAGCCTATGCCGCAGGACCAGCACTTGCCCGCCGTTACTACAAGTTGAAAGGATTGGAGATTTCTCCTGATTTGCGCCCGGTTGCTCTTGCTGCTCAACAAGGTGACACTGTTGCCCTATCAGTTATTACAGAAGGAGCGCAGATACTAGGTACGGTTCTCGCAGGTCTAGTTAACGTAATTGATCCCCAGGCGCTAATTATTGGCGGTGGAGTAATACAGCTAGGTGATTTGTGGTGGATACCATTTGAAAAAGCAGTACATGAAAACCCATTGCCAGCTTCCAGATATATATCAATTAAACAGGCAAAGTTGGGTCATCATGCCGTCATTATCGGCGCAGCACTCTCGGCATGGGAAAAACTAACATGAAAATCTGCTTGCTACTTCTAGGCGAACGTCCGGTGAATACGCGTTATCCATGTATGCTGGCAGAGATGATAAATGCCGAAGTTGTGCTACCACCGGTACAGATGTTAGCCATTTCCGGGCGCAGGCTAATTGTGATGCACTGATTGGATGGTTGCACCAGCATGTTGCCGATTGTGATGCGCTGATTGCCCGGTGCGAAATGCCGGGCTGTGGGGGCTTGATTGCCTCACGCATCCACAACGATACTGCTGCTCAATCTGGGATTCCATGCAGTGTCCGCTTGCTGTGACAGCGCACCTTTGAAGTCGATTTCGATTTAGAGATGATTTAGTTGAGTTGAAGGATTACTATGCTAAAAAAAGAAGAGTTTGTTGAGCAAGTTCGCAGCGGTTTGATTGTGTCATGTCAGGCCCTTTCAAACGAACCCTTGCACAGTTCGGAGATCATGGCGCGCATGGCACTAGCAGCCGCGCAGGGTGGAGCTGTTGGCATTCGGGCGAATAGTCCGGAAGACATTCGCGCCATTCGCAATATTATCTCACTGCCCATCATCGGTATTTATAAAGAGGGAGACACGGGCGTTTTCATTACGCCGACTTTCTCCCACGCACAGGCTGTAGTTGAGGCTGGCGCTGATATCGTGGCATTGGATGCCACGCAACGACCGCGCCCAGACGGCAAGACGGTAACAGAACTCATTGCGCGGATTCATTCTGAATTGAAGTGCCCTGTGATGGCGGATATCTCGACACTGGAAGAAGCTCATGCAGCAGAGGCAGCAGGTGCTGATTTTGTTGCCCCAACACTGGCCGGTTACACACCTTACAGCCAGCAGCTACCAGGGCCAGACGTTGAACTCCTGCGATCAATGATAGCCACATTAAATGTACCTGTAATTGCTGAAGGTCACATAACTACTCCCGAAGATGCAAGGCTGGCGCTCGTATGCGGTGCTTTAGCTGTGGTTGTCGGCAGTGCCATCACCCGACCTCAACTCATTACAGCACGATTTGTCGACTATATTCGAGATTTGCACTCGGTAGATTGACAAAGTAGAGCGAGTAGATTACCCTGTGTGGTATAGAGGTATATACCACTTAAACCATGTCAAATCATCATCCATTACATTTCACCATTGATTTGAATAGTCCTTTGCCTCGCTACTATCAAATCAAGCAAAATCTTATCGATCTCATTCAGAGTAACCTTCTGCGCGCAGGCGATGCGCTGCCTTCTGAACGAGAATTGGGCGAGCTATATAACGTCAATCGCATGACCGTACGGCAAGCAATCACCGAACTGACCACACAGGGCGTATTGCGACGTTTGCATGGCGTAGGCACTTTTGTCACAGAAAGAACGATAATCGCACCGATTGTCCCGGCCATCATAGGCTTTAGCGAACGCACCCGAAATGCAGGTCAGAAACCGACGAGTCGCGTCCTTTCACTCGAACTTGTCCCCGGCAGTCCGTTCATTACTGAAAAGCTGGAACTGGACCAGAAAGCCCCTTTGATCCTGCTCAGGCGCCTGCGCCTGATCGACGATGAACCACTGATGATTGAATCCTCATATCTTTCATATACCGCGTTCCCTGATTTAATGGAGGAAGATTTCAATCAGCAAAGTCTGTATTACTTGCTGGCAGCCCGCTACAACACCCCTATCATTGAAACGGATCATACATTTGAACCTACTCTGTTGACCCCAGAGGAAAGTGGATACTTTGACCTCAAGGGCGGTCAACCTGCCATGCTGGTGCATATGGTCGCTTATACAACAAACCGTCAACCGACTGAATTCTGCAAATCTGTCATTCGTGGTGATCGCTGCCGATACTATTTCACCGCGAACACCCAAAGCCCGATGACGGTTCATTGAAAAGAGTTGCTGGACGTAAAACTATCCACAAAACGAATTTGCGACATCACCCACAAGAAAGTTTTTAATACTTATGTGAGAACATGACAAAGGCAACTATTACCAGACGAGATTTTCTACGCTCGGCAATGGCGATGAGTGATGCGGCAGCACGAAAGCGGTGTAATGCTTTTGTTAGTCAATATTGACATGGCTCTTATTGATATAACACGAGAGCAATTCCATATACTCCATGAACTAACAATCTTCCATAGGGCATCGACTGGGTATGAAATCCTACAGATCTCCCTTTTGGCAGTTGTTGATACCCAGTCATACCACCACACAAAGTTATCTTGTTGGTCCTGAGCCTCCTGTCATTTGAAATAGCGATATTCCTCCTTGTACCCTGCCCGCTCATTCACCTGGGTCTGCCTGTAACTGGTGGTGGGTTCAAATACCCCTCGACTTCACCCCGCCACAACATACGCCCGCTGTTCTTCCTGTAGATTTGCGGGCGTTTCCAGATTATCTCCTAGAACTATCCGGGGCGGGGCTCAGTCTCACATCTGTAGTGATGTTTCAATGACTGCCTCTGTCACATTTGTATCAATTTTCCCTTTTGCATTGGTTATGCCGGTGGGACAGCGGTTCCCCCATCCATCCAGGAACTGACCTTCTCTTAACACGCATACCACCTCACAGTTATTTGGACAGCCCCCACACTCCACTCCAACGGTCTTGAACTCAATATCCTTGATGTTGAAGTCAAAGTGCTGGTCTTGCTGCCGCCGGTGCGCCAACATGGCCACACCAATCGCTCCCATCAAATGGCCATAGGGATCAACGATAATCGGGTAGCCGGTGATTCGCTCAAAAGCTTTCACCACACCAACATTCTTACTGACACCACCCTGAAATACCATTGGTGGAACGATATGCTTTCCTTTGCCGACATTATTCATGTAGTTCAGTACGATTGAGTTGCATAAGCCAGCGATAATGTCTTCTGTTGGATATCCCATTTGTGCTTTATGTACCAGGTCTGACTCGGCAAAGACAGTGCATCGCCCGGCAATCCGTGTTGGATTATGCGAGCGAAGCGCATAGGCACCGAATGCTTCTACTGGTATATTGAGCCGTTTCGCCTGGGATGCCAGGAAGGAACCCGTTCCGGCAGCACACAATGTATTCATTGCGTAATCGGTTACGACGCCGTTATCCAGAATGATGATCTTGCTGTCTTGCCCTCCAATCTCAAATATGGTGTGTACGTCCGGGTGATACGCCAGTGTGCCGATTGCGTGGGCAGTGATCTCATTCTTAATAACGATTGCACCTAAGACGCTTCCAATTAACTCACGCGCGGAGCCAGTCGTTCCAACCGCGGCAACGGACACATCAGCGCTCAACTGATGCTCGATACTTTCCATCAAGCGCTTCACTGCCTGAATAGGATTTCCTTCAGTCCATAAATAATCCTGGGCAAGGATATTGTGTGCTTCGTCCAAAACGACCGCCTTGGTTGAAATTGATCCGATATCCACGCCCATAAAAGCTTTAAGCTGCCCGTTCATTTTTCCCCTCCCGCATCACCAACATGTCGTAGAATGCTTCAAGTCGTGTCTTGATCCCTGTTTCGGAAGTCAACGAGTCAAAGCTGAAGTACAAGATCGGAAAATGGAAATCTTCCGATATGCGATGTAACGCAGGCATGGCGTTAATTTCTGGCATGCAACCAAAAGGTTTGACATGAATCAACCCGTCGAAACCCCGTTTGGCAAAGCGCACAGCTTGAGCCACACTTTCGGTACCGTGCGCCCCCAAAGGGCCGTTGATATAGGGAGCAGCGTCCTTGAGCAAGTGATGAATGTGCCGGTCATAAAATGTGTAATGCAGCACGCTGCCAGAAACTGACAGTGGACGATGCATTTCTATTCCAAGTTCCGCAAGTTGTTTTTCGATGAAAAAGTTCGAGAAAGGCTCAAGCACTACATAAAACTCGCCAACAAATCCCACTCGCAGGGGTTTAGCCGGTTTGTTGACAGCGATCTTTCTGAATGTCGCGCCAAACTCCCGCTTCACACGCCACACATCCCAGACCGATGTGCTACGATCTAAAGCATATAGAAATTGTTTATGTTGCCGCTCAAAGGATCCCTTTTCTACCTCAAACCCGATATTCAGGCGCATGAAATCTTCAAGTACATCAATCGCTTTTGCCTGTTCATATGCCATATAAAATGTCTTGGCAATTTGCCAGTAGCTCAGTTGAGGATACAGATCCTTGATGAACCGGACGATGGCACCGATGTCATGCCGATTGGTCATTTTGATGTACTCAAATTCATAACCCAAATTCTTTAAGATTGCTCGATGAATTTCCCCGTAACATCCCAACCGGCAGCCACCACCCATTTGAAAGAGTACATTAGCGCCTTTTTCAAGTGCTTCGATGAAATTGCCGAGCATATACTTAAAGGGAACACATACCGCTTCCGGGCTGTACTTAGAACCTATTTCTAAGGTCTTTTTAGTGATTCTGGGCGGCAGTATGATCTCGTCACCCAGCAGACGACCGATTGTTTTTTCAGCGATGTAATAATTGCCCAGCAGCGGAAAACAAATACGTCGGCTAGTCATAACGATTTCTCCTTTCTGAGCAGCAAAATGTCGACAAAGCTTTCTAGACGTGTTTTCAATCCTGCATCGCCTTGCAGCTCATCCATATTCAAGACGCACAACGGCAAATCTTGAATCATGTGCTGGCATAGAGTGGCAATTAGGGCATCAGGCCCACACGGAAATGCCATTAGGAATACGATGCCATCCACTTGATTGCGATAAAACTCAATTCCACCCATGAGCGATTTGCTATATGTCCAATGACAATCTGACGAAAGACGGGTCGATAATGTTCTTGCAAGCTGTTCGTCAACAACATCGGCAATGATTACTTCAGTTCCCATTTCTTCAAGGAAACGGGTAATCAATTTGCCGAGAATTGCGTCGTGCATCACATAAGAATGGGCCACCACGAGTATGCGGCATTTCGCATCAGGCTCTTGAGTGAGCAGTACTAACTGCTTTTCAAGTTCAGCTTGTTTATGTTCGGCGAGTACGGAGACAGCTTCGTCGTAAGCCTGGCGCGTCTGTGAGGGGTTGTACCCCAACTTCCGACCAATTTCAGTTAATCCAGAAAGCTCATCTTGATGCTTCGACTGATCAACAATGTAGTCTAGGAGTTGAACGTTCTTAAATGTGTTTCGAACAATATCTCCCAGCGCGGAAAGCTTGACGCATATTTCCTCATTCTCGTGCAGGCAGTTAAAACTCGGCACGAAAATGTAGTCCACTTTACCGATTAGATACTGAACATGGCCTAAGAATATTTTCACTGCCAGACAATTTTCATCAATTGAATACTGTAGACCTTGATCAAGGATCGCGCGATTTGTATTCGGGCTAGTCAGGATCTGACAATGTAGTGCTCGAAAAAAGTGCATCCACATCGGCCCATACTTGTGATAGAGCAAAGCACGTGGAAAACCGATTTTAATAGCTTTTTCCTGTAACATTGGGCACCTCCCCTCATTGTTCTCCGCCCCTTCGATTGCGGAATATGTGCAGGCGCTAAGAGACTCCGATGCCTATGCTGTAAAACGGGAACGTAGGCTTCATATTCATATAGCGCAATTTCACCTCATTTCCACGTAAATTGTGTTTACCGTTCTCTTCTAAGGTATCTATCAAATCATCCTTCTGTCATGGGAGCGCGATCTCAATCAAGTCCTGATTTATATCGGGACTAACTAGGGACAAATGTCTGAAGACGTCGGGACACACTATTTGCTACATTTCTAAATAGGAAATAGTGGCGAACAAATGAATTGGTAACGGGTCATAACTGAATTTTTCAGTTTAGATTTCGTGTGAGTGGGCAACCATGTAGGGTGGCCCGGTGAAACAAATCATGAAGGTTGCATCACAACATGCCGACCGCAAGTTGATAATAGGCATAATTTTGTTGATGTATACCGGTGCATCACTCTTTCTCGTTCTGCGGATGAATCTACCTTCGGATGGCACACGGCTTTGGGTACACCAACATGAATTACAACCCAGTCCCATCTCCGTCGTACCGCTTAACTTCGTGCCCACCAATTTACTGGCGACTGACAACATTATCGGTGTTGAAGGCCAACCACTAACTCACTGGGTTGATTCGCTTCTAACGCTTGACTCATCGCAACCGCGCTGGAAATTCGGACAAACAGTCACTTATACCGTTGATCGCGATGGCAAAACGATTGATGTTCCTATAACGCTCCAGCAGTATCCTATTCTAGGAATCATTCGCAAAAACATGCTGACCGTTCTGCTCCTGGTGGGGATAGAGGCCGCAGCAGTATGGTTATTCGTTCATCGTGGTGATGAACGAGCCGCTCATGTACTTCTCCTTGCCTCAAGCAGCTTAACGGCCTTTAGCATGTACTGGTTCGTGGGAACTGATCTAGTACTTCTTGTAAATGTAGGCTATCTATGGCTGTATTACCGGTTTAGCACATTTTCATTGTTGATGATTATGTGCGCTTCATTACTGCACTTTACCCTCTTGCTGACCCGCAAAGCACCGGAAGTGGGTCTTGATCGCCGTACCGTCATCTCGATTTACCTTGTTCCATATCTGCTTTACATTCTTTTCTTGGTCATGTCCTATACGCCCGACAAACTGGTATGGATCACCCACTGGGAACAAGGGATCTGGCTAATAATGGCGGGTTGTTTTGTCATCGGACTTGGTGTGGCATGGATGAAGTATTGGGTAGCCGATAACAAGTTTGTACGCCGCCAGCTCATGATCTTAGTTTCGGCATTGGTGGTCACAGCAATATTGGTTGTTACTGTTGGTTGGCTCCCCTTGCTCATCACCCGCGAATCAAATTGGGAGATCTTGCCACTTGTCATGCTGCCCATCGTGTTCAGCCTGGTAATGGCAATCGTGTTCTATCGGCTCTTCGATTTTCGGATCGCCATCCAACGCACATTGGTATGGGGCGCGCTCACGACGATGATCATTGTTGTGTACATTGTTGTCGTTGGAGCGCTTAGCATTCTGCTCAATCAGCGCAATGATCCTGTTTTTGCGTTAATCGCGACAGGTGTAGTGGCGGTATTGTTCCATCCAGTCCGTGAACGACTTCAGCACACCGTGAATAACATAATCTATGGGGATCGTGACTCACCCTATAAAGTCATAATCGGCCTGACACAGCGTCTTGAAGAGGCACTTGTTCCACAGGTTGCGCTTGATATGATCGTTGAAACGTTGTGCAAGGCGCTAAAACTACCGTACACGGCCATCGAACTGGTTGAAAACGATCATTTCATTAAAGTGGCAGAATTCGGGGCGTCAAATGGCGTTCCAGCAACCGAATATCTCTCGTTCCTACTCAAATATGCCGACGAAACAATTGGGCGTTTGTTGATTTCACCATCAATCAGGTGAGGGGAGGGTTTGTCCGTCCATGACCACCGTCTGATTTCCGGATTGGCACACGAAGCAAGAATCACTATCCACACCGCACACCTAACGGTTGATCTGCAACGATCACGCGAAAAAATCATTGTCGCGCGCGAAGAAGAGCGGCGTAATCACTTGCGGCCGCGGAGTACACGATGGCCTCGGACCAAGCCTAGCCAGCCTCATGCTTCAGAGTGGTGCAGCTCGCAGCCTGCTCCAAAGTGATCTTGAACGTGTGGATGGAATTCTCTTGGAGCCCAAAACACAAATTCAGACTGCCATCACCGATGTGCGGCGCATTTCGTATGAACTGCGTCCGCCCATACTTGATGAATTGGGATTGAGTGGCCATTAGAGGAAAAGGCTCGCCAGCTAGGTAAATCTTCTTGAGTGCTAATCGAAATTGACGCGCCAACGCTACCAACGTTACCGGCTGCTGTTGAGGGTGCCCTATACCGGATTGCACTCAGAAGCCCTTACTAACACTATCTATACGCTCAAGCTACCGAGTGTACGATTCGCATCAGCAAGATGGGGATTTACGCCTCGAAATATGCGATAACGGCACCGGGCTGCCTCCTCAAATGCGCTCTACGGGGTTGGTGTGCGTTCTATGCAAGAACGGGCCGCTGAACTTGGCGGGACATGCAAAGTCGAGGTCACGCCTGAGTGGGGGGACATGCGTGCTACCAGCAACACTACCGATCAGATCATTTATGACACTCTGCTGAGTACACGGAATCACTTTGATGGATACTATTCACGTGCTGGTCGTGGACGACCATCCTATGTTTCGTAACGGTTTGCATGTCTTGCTAGATTCACTGCCGCAAATGGAGTGGTTGGGTGAGGCTGCCGATGGGCATGCGGCAGTTGAAATGGCGCTGCGTCTTCAGCCGGATGTGATCTTGATGGACATTCAATTACCCGGAATCAATGGTATTGATACCGTCAAATTTTGCATGACAGTCCTCATATCGGCGTCTTGATCGTCACGATGTACGAAGATGATGATATGGTTTTCGCTGCGATGCAGGCCGGTGCACGTGGTTATCTTCTTAAGGGATCTGACCAGAGCGAAATCATTCGTGCGCTGCAAGCGGTCAGCGAGGGGCAGGCAATTTTCAGTGCCGCGATCGCGCGGCGGCTCATGAGTTACTTTTCGCACCCGCTGCCAGCCGCTTTCGCGCCACAGGTTTTCCCGGAGTTGACAGGTCGAGAGCGTGAAATTCTGGACTTGATTGCTGCCGGGTATAACAACAGTGAAATTGCGGAACACTTGGTTCTTAGCGGCAAGACTGTTCGCAATCATGTCTCAAACATCTTGAGTAAATTGCAGGTTTCAGATCGGGCGCATGCCATTATTCAAGCGCGCGAAGCGGGCTTGGGACTGAAAAGTGAAACCTGAGCATATATTCATTTAACGGTATGAGATGTTGTGCCTCAATAATATCTCTTGATGATCGTTCTCGAAAAGTGGAATACGCTTAAGTTCAAAATGAAAATTATCCATTCCTTGTTACTCAAATCATCGGTTCACCATCATACGTGAAGTGAAGCATCAGATTGTGAGGATCGTTTCGTTTCAACGAAATTCGAAGATTGGACAGACGGCCTGCCCCACATTGATAAGGGTGATGGGCAGCAGCTTTGGGCCGATAATCTGGTCATCATCGAACTACCCCACAACGATCACCCCGATATATTCCCGGACGGGGCCAGCTACACCTCAATTCAAATCGAACTATGGGATCAGTGCCGCGCCTACTTACTACGTGATGGACAGGTCTACGAAGGCTACTGCGTCGTAAAGACGCGAACCCGGTTCCGCCCTGCAAGTGATCTACGGCAACAACCTGCCTATTATGATGAAGCTCGGACGCACATGGGTATCCGTCCTGCGCGGCTCTGGTGATGTCTTCATTAAAGAAGAGATGGCTACTACCGCCAACGCACTAGTCGCCATCGCCCCCAACGCCGTAGACAGCAGCGACGCAGGTTAATAGCCTCATCGTAACCACGCACCACTGCCCTCCCTCGCATGCGGGGGAGGGTTAGGGTGGGGGTTCCTTCACGGCCCTAATTTATGAGACTTCATTAGCCTGCGGCACTCACCTTCGCCATAATGTCACATTGATGCGTGTTCGGCTTACACGCAGCAGTCTTTCGTAGGGGCGCACCTGTGTGTGCGCCCACCATGCCCCATCACCCAAACTGACTCTTGACATTCTATAACATTTGTTCTATAATGTGGGGGTTATTGTAGGGACGAGATATATCCCGTCCACTACAACCACCACCATGTATGGAGATCACAAGAACCTTCCCTAATTGATCCACAATCTCTTTCCATCACCGTCTAACATCTCTTATCTAGCCCCTATCATATGTCGGAAATGTCGCTCAAAAGATCGTTTTCCGACATAAAAATCGTCACTCCGACGCGGCTCCAGCCGGAACTGCCCCGCCAAATCCTGAGCAAATTGTCAGACTGACAATTCCGACATTCCGCCACACAAATGCGAATTTGCACAACAAAGTGTGCCGCATGTGCTGCAAAATCCGCAATTTTCCGTAATTATTCAAGCTGTGATTGAAAAAGGTATTTGCCATTAGCCGAATGCAGATCGCTGAAAGCGGAGAGCCTATCCCAACGTTTCCAATGCCGCCGCTGCCGCCACCACACCACCCAGCGCCGCGAAATCGGCTGCTAACTGTCGGGCGTTTTCTTGAACCCGTGTATCGGCGCTCAAGGCTTTAACGCCCTCCAGCAGTGCCCCCTGCCGTACCTCGTGGGCGCTCAGGTTCAGTCCCACTTTGGCCTGTGCGATCCGACGGGCGTTCCCGCGCTGGTCTGCCGCGTGTGGCACAGCAATTTGCGGGATTCCATAAATCACTGCTGCGTGCGTCGTGCCCATCCCGCCGTGATGGATCATGAGTCGTGTGCGCGGCAGCACATGATCGAATGGAACCCAGTTCAGTAGTCGGGTATGAGGAGGTAATGCCGCTTTGAGTTCCGCTTTCTTGTCCGCTTCAATCGGGTTACGCCCGATCACCACTACCGGCACATAGCGCAAACGTGCCGCCGCCTGCGCCGCCCATGCGAAGAAGCCCAGATCGCCCGTAAACACACTTCCCAGCGTAATCAGCGCCAGCGGTGCATCGTTCGGAATATCAGTTAGCCATGCTGGTGGTGCGTCGACAACGCCACTTGGCAGCCCGCCCACGAACAACGTTTGCGGCAAGATATTTCCACTGTCCGCTTGATACCAGTAGTCATTGAAATAGCTAATGTGCAGATGAGGACTAATGATGGAAGGCGTCGCCCCGCCCGAAAAATTCATTCCCTTCAACCCGAACCGCTGGCACAGCCGCTCCAAACGTTCCCGGCTTTCGCTTCCCAGCACCTTTTGCACCGGGAACAGGAACTCGTCGTTCAATTCCCGCTGCGCCGGCCAGCCGCACACCGCCAATGGCACTTCCAGCGCCTCGGCTGCCAGCGCCGCCGCCGTTAGAAAAGGATCAGTCACCATGACATCCGGTTTGCCCTGTTCTCCAGCCAGCGTAAGCAGGCATTCAACTGCCTCACCTACCAAAGACTCACTCATCCATGTATCCAGCGCCCGCCGGTATCGTAGCATCACAGCCTCTGCAGGCGGGATGCTGGTCAGGTCGGGCGCAGGTGGTGGCGGCCACAGCCACCCGGTTCGCTCGACAGGTAGAAAATTTACACCCCCACCACTCACTGTCGCCCCAATACCCGCTTCACTGATCCAATGAACTGTGTGACCACGCTGCTGTAAAGCCTGTGCCGTTTTAAGGAAGCCGCCCCAATCCAGATGCCCGTGCAGCGGCGCGGAAACAAACCAGAAATGTGTCATGTCAAATCAACTGCTTTCTCGATGCTAGCCCGCATATATCTACTTGTTACATTTCTGAAACAATTGTGAAATTTGGCTTTTCCATTGAGAATCTTAACGATTGAATCATGAAATTGATCTATGATTAATTCATAAGGAAGAGTTAAGCGATAGTTAATACAGAGGGATAAATTCATGGCTTGGTTCACCCCAACTCCAATGGAAATTTCAGCAATTGAGCAGATCGAAACCGCTTTTCATGATGACAGTCTGCGCGAAGATCAACGTCAAGGTTTAATTGAGGAACTTTGGGTTCGCTTGGAACGGGCACACGGTAGCAAAGTATTAAGTCTGGTGTCTCCCGAAGGCGCAGTGATCGAACGCCCCTTCCGTACCGAAGCCTAGTATTAGTTCGTTTGGGTTGAACCGTTTAACCATGCAGGCTGAATATCCGCCTGTGGTGCGCGTAAGATAGCATACAATTTCTGAGCATCGCGCCACAGGCTTGCAGCCTCCTCCCGTCGTCCCATCACTGCCTGATATTGGCTATAAGCCTCTAGGGCCTCCGCCTGCCAGCGCCGCATATCCGCCTTACGCGCCCGTGTAACCGCTTCCTCTAACCATTCACCCATTGCTTGATCCTGCTGCAACTGCATTTGCCATTGTGCTTTCGCAGTTAGCGCCCGAATAATAACCTCGGTATCCTCGTCCGTTCGCCCTTGTGTCAGGGCGGTCTCAATCAAGCGGCCCGCTTCATCTAACTCGTTGCTCGCCAGTAAATTGTTCGCCAGATTTAAGCGAATAGTGTGTTCCCAATGCAGATTCTTGAGCGGCGTAATGTGTGCCAGCGCCTCGCGGTGCAGTTGTAAACCCTCTGCATAATTCGCCTGCTGGTCACGCAGGAGTCCCAGATTGTCGGTCTGAATCGCCGTCTGCAAACCAAGTTCCAGTTTCTGGCTCAGCCGCAGGGCGAACTCTAAAGTAGATTGTGCCTGTTGCGGACGTCCTGTCATCAGCAGAAAATAGCCGTAATTACCCCGCCTCGTGCTCTCTGCTGTTTCATTATTAAGGCGTCGGGCAATCGCAATCGACTCGTTAAAGAAAGAATCAGCGCTGTCCACGTCTCCCTTGTCAGCATACGCCGTAGCTGCGTTAGAAAGCACCAACCCGCGTGTTTCCCAATCATCCTTAAGGTTGCTCAGGAGCATCAGTGCGTCGTCATAATCTTTCATCGCACGCTGCCCGTGTCCGATAAACTTCCGTGCTGATGCCAGATCGCAGTACAATCGCGCTGCCTGAGCCGTCTGTTGTTCACTCTGGTAAATTGCCAGTGCCGCCGACCACTCTTGAATAGCCTCCGCCATCTTGCGCCGGCTCGCAAAGAACAATCCCAAATCGCGCTGTGCCTGAGCCGCTTCCAGCTTGGCCTCTGCCTTCTCGGCACGGACAATCGCTCGCCGGTAAGTCTCCGTTGCCGCCCCTTCATTCCCTAACTCTGCATGTGCCGCTGCCAGCGCGCGCACCACATCGGTATCTGCAAATGAAATTGGCTTAACGCCCAGATTGCCCATTGCTTCAACGCCGGCGTCCAAATAGGATATCGCCGCCTGATATTCTTTCGCAGCCACCAGAACAATGCCCATCGTCATATCGGTTTGCGCGGCCAGTTTTTTATCGCCTACCCGTCCCGCAGCGGTACGGGAGGCTATCTTTGCATAATTTCCGGCTTCGTCCAGCCGCCGCAAATCAACACAGATTTTGCTTAGCTGGCACATTGCCCGTACATAATCTTCCGCGTGTGTTTCCGGATCAATCAACTCCATCGCGTCCCGGAAATAACCCAATGCTTCTTCCAGCCGACCTTCACTTGCAACCTGCTCGCCTAGCGTTACCCCCCAACGCCGTTCGTACTGCCGGTAACCGATCTGCTTCGCCAGCCGCAGCGCCCGCTCCAGTAATTGGCGGCCTTCGCCCGGTTGCCCGCTGGCGATTAGTGCCTCGCCCAATCGCCCAACAAAATAACTGCTCGGCTCTACATCACCCGTCATGTTCAGTTTAGGCAGTGCCTCGCGCAGCAAATGTACGGCATAAGTAGCGTTATCGTCATGTCGAAATACATCTGCCAGATACCCCAACGCCCGCCCTTCTGCACCTGCCGATCGAGCCTGTCGCGCGGTTTCACGTGCCTGTTCATAATGAGTTTGGGCCGATTTCCATTCGCCACAGCACTGAGCCAACCGCCCCATCCCCACTAACATATAGGCCATATGGCTGCGTTGGCGCGACTCCTGTGCCGTTTGATAACTTCGCTTGAGAATGGCTTCAGCCTCATCAAAGTGTTCCTGTGCCATATGTACTTCTGCTTGATGAAGCGCGATCACCGCCATCGCATTCGAGTCGCCCACGCTGATAGCCTGCTGCATAGCGGACTCAAATGCTTTCAGGGCATCACCATATTGCTCACTTCGCTTCAATCGTTGACCAATATCCACGGTCTCGCGCAAACTGCTTGTTTCAGGGCGGTTGGGGTAACGCGGTGGTGGCGTAAGTCCCATAATACGTTTGACTTCATCAACAACATTCATATGGATCTAGTTCTCAGATAAAAAATGCCAATTCGTCATTTCACGTGAGGAAAACCGATGGCTTCTCAATGCAGCTGCCTGAGCGGTTCGTAAATTATCATAATTAAACACAGGTGTATTGTAACGGGGTTACGCCAGAATAATAGGTTTGGACTTGTACGAATGCTACAAGACCGCTCCATATCTCATCTCAATATCCGGGTAAAAAAAAGAGCGCACCCTCGCAGATACGCTCCAATTTACAACACAATCTGAAAAAATGATTACGGGTAAAATCCTCGTGTTAGCAGTGCATCGCCCACCCGTTGAATAGCCGTCATCTGTGCGCCGGTCCGCATGTCGACTCCATGCTTTTCAGAGGTAACAATCGTTGCATCGTAGCTGCGAACCAGAATGCGTTCTAACTGGCGGAAGACCTCTTCCTTGTCCCAGAAGAATTCCTGCAATCCCTGAACCCACTCAAAATACGAGACGATCACGCCACCCGCATTAGCCAGAATATCGGGTACGAGGAGGATTCCACGATCATTTATGATGTCGTCAGCTTCAGGGGTAGTAGGGCCATTCGCGCCTTCAACAATAAACTTTGCCCGAATATATGGGGCATTATTTTCGGTTATTTGCCCTTCCATCGCTGCCGGAATGAGTACATCGCAGGGCAAAGTCAGCAGCTCAGAGTTGGTGACGGCACTCGCGCCATTGAAACCAGCCACATTCCCTGTTTTTGCCACCCATTCACGTACTGCCGGGATATTCAACCCATGTGCGTTGAAAATGCCGCCATCAACATCACTCACGCCGACCACCTTGAAACCCAGTTCATGGGCATAAGCCGCCGCATGAGAACCCACATTGCCAAAACCTTGTATAACAACACTTACGTTTCCAGCATCGGTAATGCCGCGTCGTGTCAGTGCTTCTTTCATGCAAATCACAACACCACGCCCGGTAGCCTCGGTACGTCCTTGACTTCCGCCTATGTTGAGCGGCTTGCCGGTCACCACCGCCCGCGCAGCATAACCGATATTCATACTGTAGGTATCCATGATCCACGCCATTTCCTGCGGGCCGGTCCCCATGTCAGGTGCAGGAATATCGGAGTGAGGACTAATAAGGGGGAAAAGTTCTGATGCATAGCGGCGGGTAAGCCCCTCGCGCTCCCGCAAACTGAGCGACTTCGGATCTACCAGCACACCCCCTTTGGCGCCGCCATAAGGAAGATTAACAAGGGCACATTTCCACGACATCCACATCGCAAGCGCCCGCACCTCATCCAGCGTCACATTCGTGCTATATCGGATACCGCCTTTGCCCGGCCCCAATATGGTACTGTGGTGCACACGGTATCCCGTAAACATTTCGATCT
>JAWKPB010000026.1:0-290647 GCA_041390885.1 Anaerolineae bacterium
CCTGTTGTTCGCGCAGGTGGCTCTGCGCCCAGCGGTCTACAAAGTCGCGGGGTGTAATCATGCTTTTGGCTGTCCCTTGATTGTACAATCCGTATATTTTAACATGTCTTCCCCCTTGCATTTTACGAACTTTTGTGCTAAAATTATACCTATGAAATTAACTCCTGCCAACCCCCTCCTTCTTTTCTCGTTACCCGGCACTTCCGCACAGCGCCTGCTTCCCTGGTTCCCGCACTGCTGTGTCACTTCCGACGACGCGGCAGCCATGAGCGAGCCAACCGCTGCACTGACGACATTGCAGCGCCACGCTCCCTCACTCCCGCCCGCCAAATCTGTCAATTCAGCGCCCATACGCGAGCTTCCCGCCCGCCAGTGCAGCGGCAATTTGCCACAACCTGCACAACCCTAACCCCACCCCTCGCACCGTAAAAATGGATATACTATTCCTCAGTTGCTCAAACCGGATAGAAGCCTAACCCGTTCAACAGATGAACCTTCCAAACCTTCCCCATCTCCTTTCCCAACTGCGGGATGCCGACCCTGCTGTCCGTTCCCGCGCCACCGACGCCTTGATTGAGGCCAATGATCCGCAGGTCATACCGCATCTCGTCCCGCTGCTCAAGGATGCTGACCCCGATGTTCGCTACCGGGCGGCCGCTGTGTTGGGGGAAATGCGAAACTCACAGGCTGTACCGCTGCTCATCCCGCTGCTGCGGGACACCGACCCCGATGTCTGTAATCGAGTGGTGGGTGTATTGGGCGAGATCAAAGACCCGCAGGCCGTGCCACATCTGGTTTCCCTCCTTAAGGAAACCGCTATACCCGATATTCACAGCCGCGTCACCTTCGCGCTGGGCGAGATGGGCCTCCCTGCCGTACTCCAGCTTTTGCCCTTGCTCAAGGATGACACACGCCACATTCGCGACGGTGCAGCCTCCGTGCTGGGGCGCATCAATGACCCACAGGCCGTACCCTATCTCATTCCCCTGTTGCAGGCCGATGATCGTTATCTTCGTTCCCGTGCCGCTGCTGCGCTGGGGAGGATTGGTGAGCCGCAGGCCGTGCCGCATCTCATTTCCTTGTTGCAGGATGCCGACTCGTCTATCCGTTCACACGCGGCTAATGCCTTGCGCCACATCGGCGAGGCTGCCATCCCGCAGCTCGCAGCCCTTTTGGATGATGCTGTAGCGGGTGAGTATGCGGCACAGGTTTTGGAAAGTGTCGCCGATGAACCTGCATTGCGGGCGCTGGCGGTATGGCGGGAAAAGCAGCAACGTGGTACATCATAGAGATATTTTGTAACCCGCACAGGATAAGGACACACACATGGCAGACCGACTCAAAGACCGCATCGCCATCATCACCGGCGCAGGACAGGGCATCGGTGAAGCCATCGCCAACCGCTTCGTGGCCGAAGGCGCGCGCGTGGTCATCGCCGAGCGCAACCCGCAAACCGGCGAGGCTGTAGCCGCCCGCCTGCGCGCGGAAGGGGGCGCGGCGCTGGCCGTCCAAACCGATGTCGCCGACCCGGACTCGGTAGCCCGCATGGTAGAAGCCACCGCAGCCCACTTCGGCCCGCCGGATATTCTGGTGAATAACGCCGGTATCGGTGTCTACAAAGAACCGCTCGACATGAATCAGGACGACTGGCGGCGCTGCTTCGCGGTTGATCTCGACGGGGTGTGGTACTGCTGTCAGGCCGTGCTGCCCCACATGCTCCAGCTTGGCAAAGGCAGCATCGTCAATATCGCCTCGTCGCACTCCTTCCAGATCATCCCGCATCACTTCCCATACCCGGTCGCCAAGCACGGCTTGATCGGCCTGACGCGGGCGCTGGGGGTGGAGTACGCCGCGCAGAATATCCGCGTCAACTCAGTGTCGCCCTCCTACATCGCCACCGAGATCAACATGGCGATCTGGCGGCAGAAGCCCGACCCGCAGGCCGAAATTGAGCGCGCAGGCAGCCGCCAGCCCATGAAGCGCATCGGCCAGCCAGATGAAGTGGCGTGGGCAGTGGTATTCCTCGCCTCGGACGAAGCCAGTTTCATCACTGCCACCAACCTCATGGTAGACGGCGGCGGGTCGGCCCTATATCACGATTGAGTGAGTGGCATTATGGTTATTTGAATTTTCCCTTCGCCCACCAGATTGTCTCGCGCAGGTTCTGAGGCAGTGTGTAGACGATGCGCTGTAGGCTGGCGACCAATGCTTTACGCCGTTCGTCTTCTGCTCTGGCTCTTTCACGCAGGAATAGCAGAACGATAAATATTCCGCCGTAAACCAGTGACGTGAGCAGTACACCAGCAGTCCCGTTGTTTAAGATAGAAGTTGGGATAATAGCGGTTATGACGCATGCCAAAACCAGAGGGAATGTCCACATTGGTGCTGGACTGTCTTTAGTCCGCCAGAGCAGTTGATACCACTTTTCAGTAGGTTGGACGGGTACAGTCGTCGGGCTGAGCCTTTCCAGTGCCGCATACGCTTGCCGGGCGCTGCGCTCGGAACGTGCCATATCCCGTAGACCATCTTCGGCGGCTCGCACTGTGATGTCGTCCCTTCCGCACAAGGCAGTCAAAAGGGCTGCGATCGCTTGATCGCCGCCGACTTGTCCTAATGCGCCAATTGCCTCCACCCGCACCTGCTGGTCTTTATCGCGTGTTGCTTCGATGAGGTCAGCTAAAGCACGCTGGTCACGCAGCGCCTTTAGCGCACGGGCCGCCCGCTGGCGCTTGAAGCTATCACGATCTTTTAGTGCGACCACTGCTGGTTCAAACGCGAAATAATCTCGAATGAGCAAATGCACAAAACGGGAGAAAGAGGTATCAATCGAAACAAACAAATGTAGTTGGGTCATCAGTTCAGAAAATGCTGAGGTGCGTTCGCCCAACAAAGCTTGAAGGGAGCGCACATGGATGCGGTTGGTGAAAAAGGGGGCAGCGGCATCCTCTAACGCCAACTGCCCCAACACATCTTTGATTTCCGCCAATTCAAACGGCAGGGGAGCGCCACGTTTTTGGGTTTCGTGCTGGTAGCGCCGCCGGACGAATTGTTCAAAGACCGTTTCGCGGATTTCACCTACGTCGCGCAGTTGATGAAAGTGATAGCGCTCCTCATTGGTCATACGCTCGTAGGTAAACGCAAAGAAACTGAGGAGCAGGGGTGTTCGCAGCAGATCGCGCAGGTTAGCATCACTTTCAATGGCGGCCAATACCTCTGGTTGGTCCCGCAAATAATCTTTAGTCTGTGCATCATTCAGCGGGTTAAGGGTGACTGCGCGATTGAGGGATGAGCGGCCCTTGAGACTGGCATACTCTTGGGCGCGGCAGGTGACGAGTATCTGATTCTTAGTAGGCAGGGCGTTTAGAAAATTCAAGCGTGGGTCATCACTCAGGCCGGTGGATAAACTCTTTTGAACTGGCGCAATTTCATCCAAACCGTCAAGCAGCAGCAGTGCGTCACCGGACTCGATGATCGGCTGCACTTTTTGGGGTATGCCGCTGCTCTGACGCAGCCATTCAAGCGGTGAAGCATTTTCGCTGTCCCATGTAGCAATGCTGGCGTAGATTGGCAGCGGGGCGCGGGCATCAAACAAACGCGCAACCACTGCGTCACGCACAGCATTGAGCAGCATAATCGTTTTGCCGCCACCCGCTTCCCCCAACAGAACCGCGTGTTCATTGCAAGCGGCAAAGGCATCATCGAAATGTTCAAAGGTGATATTGTCGTCTGTCTTGACTGTTAGGCGAATAGGTTCACCCGCCACCCGCCCTTCAGTGCCGTAAGTAGATAGCGTGCGAATCATGAGTTGGCCCAGTTGAACACTGACTTGGTCGAAAAGGGCAGTCAGGTAATCGTGAAAAGGATCGGATATTAAGAGCGCAAACCCCAGTGACTTTTGCAGGTGCGATCTTAATGTTTCTACTGCAGTTGCCGGGTCGCTGCCCGTGAATTGGATGCTTTCTAATGTACGGAAACGCGCCGGAAGTGCGACGGGTTCATAGATCAGGGGCAGTAGCGGTTTGTTTTGAACAATGGCAATATCCCATTCAGCCGTCACATAACGGGAATGCACGGCAGCATCCGTCACGACCGCAACCACAGCGGCAGCGGATTTCAAAGCGCCATCAATTTTCTCCTGCCAATCGTAATCATCCTCCCACTCGGCGCGCGGCGGGAGATTATCAACGTCAAGCCATGTCTCATAGCCCCATGCTTGAAGCTGGTCGCGCACGGCTAGAGCGTAGTGCCGTTCCTGACTCTTGTAACTGATGAAGATGCGGTTGGTATCGATCATAGTCTAAAATCTGTGTATTCTGATGAATACAGTTCTAGCACACATTTTGAACTACGGCACAGTTTGGTAGTTAGAACCCCACGGTCGCTACCCCGCCGATCTCAGCCGCGATCCAGCCGATGTAGCCATCCGCCGTTTGCACCTGCCACCAGCGCGCGCTGTCGGCCTCCACCGGCCCGGCCAGAATAACCACATACTCGCCCAGCTCCAGAAAGTTGCGGACGAAATCATAGCCTGTGCCGGGGCCGCTGCGGATGTTCAATTGCGTGCTATAAATGCGTAGCTGCGTGCCGGGCGGGTACAGGCTTCCTTCGATAACGCCCGCTGGCGTGGGCTGGATTACAGGTGGCGCTCCACCACCGTCGCCGGGGGGCAGTCCGCCGCTCACCCAATTGACCGCCTGCGCCCCCGCCACTTGTCCGGTGATCTCGCGCACCTCGCCGTCCACGCTGGCGAGGAATTGTCGGCCATTGGTTTGTAGGAATACTGCCCGCCCGTCCGGACTCCACTCCACACGCTGCGGGAAGCCGTCGCCTATTGGGCCAGTCAGCGGCTGCCCCGCCATGTTGTAAATGCGTAACGCTTCATACGGCCCGTTGCGATTACCCGGCGAACCCAGCGCGAAGATGCTGCCGTCGCGGGCTTGGTGCGCGAAGCCCATCCACAAGCCATTGGCCTCGGCGTCGTAAACCAGTTCCGAGAAACTGCCGTCACGGTTTATCCAACCGACGAACACATGCCCGTCTACCGCGTGCCCGCTGACCAGAATGCGGCTGCCATCCACCGCCCAATCACCGTAGTCGTAGCGGTAAACAGGTGGGCGCACATCGCGGGCGCGGGTGTTGTCAGTGACCGGCAGCACCAGCACGGCGCTGCGGTTTTCTTCGTGCAGATAGAGGCTGACCAGAATCGCGTCCGAGCCGGGCGACCAGCGCAGTTCGCGGCTTTCCCATTTGTTGGGGTCGAAGGGATTGCTGACGATACTGCACCCCGGCACATCTATCGGCAGGCAGTCCACCAGCAGTTGAATGGGCGGGAACTGTCCCGGTGTGAAGAACCACACACCGTCATCGGCGGTCTTGCGCCCCGCCACGATGAACGCCAGATACTGCCCGTTGGGCGACCATTTGGCCGCCGAGACATAAGCATTGTTCTCGTCGCGGGTTTGCGGCACGAACTGCGAGAAGGGCGACATGTCTGGCCTGTACGCGCCCGCTCCCCCCAGCCCCGTAATGAACAGACTGCCGTTGGTGTCGGTGGTCAGGTAGATGTTAGGATCAACTGGATTGCGCTCAAAGAGCAGCGTGTTATTCAACAGGCTGAAGCCCGTTCCCGCCAGACCGCCGTCAGTGCTCAGGGCAAAGGCGCGGTTTTCGGTGGTGGGCGGGTTGAAGTCCAGCGTGATCGGCGGCGCAGCCGTCACAATGCCCGGCAGCGTCACGATGAGCGCTACCGTTGGCTGCGGCGTGGGTGACAGTTCAACTAACTGCGGTGTGACATTGATGGGCAGCACCGTGATTTCGACCTGTGGCGTGACCTGAAGCGGTGCTTCGGCAGTGATAAAGGTAGGGGTAGCGTCCAGCGTCGGCACTTGCGCCAGCTCCGGAGGCGTGGGCGTGGCAGGCTGCCCGACTGGCGCAATAGGTGTATTGAAGGCCGCCAGTTCTCCCGGCGAAAGCGTGCGTGTGGGAGTCGGGCTGGGGCGCGGTGTGTTACTGGGTGTAAAGGTCACCGTCGGTGTATAGGTCGGGGTGCTGCTGGGCGCATTGGTGGCTGTAAGGGTTGGCGTCAGTGTGGAGGTCGCTGTATCCGTCGGGATAAGCGGCAGCGGCGTCGGGCTGGGTATAGGCGTGTTCGTTGCTGATGGCAGCGGCGTGTCAGTGCGGGTTGGGAACAGTGTTGCGGTTGCCGTCAGCGACGGCGTGACTGTTGGTTGATCGGTGTTCGTGGCGCTGGCCGTGAATGTCGGTGTAGCCGTCGGCGCATTGGTATCGCTTGCCGTGGGGGTAAGGGTATTGGTGCTGGTGAGCGTAACCGTTGCCGTCTGGGTATGCGTTGATGTCGGCAGCTCGGTAAATGTAGCTGAAGGAACAGCCGTCAGCGTTAAAGTGGCGGTGCTGCTGGCTGTGGCGCTGGCGACCTGTGCCACGATGGTGGGCGGCGGAGTATTGGTGATGAGGGGAGCAGGGCTGGGTGTGCGGGTGGGGGCAACGGTTGGCGTGACTTCTGGAACCGACAGGTTGCAGGCCGCCAGTGCCAGCACCAGCAGCAGTAAGCCGCGCCTCAAAATCATCATGCTCCGCCCCCAATGCAGATTGATGTGACAGATGTATAGTGTTGATTATAGAAAGGATAGGCCGATGACGCGATAGGCGCATGACCTACGGTTACATGACGGACGGGCAGGGGTCAGGACTCAGACGGACGCTGGCGCTTTTCCAATAGTTCCTGGGCTTCTTCAGTCGAATCGACGATATACAAATCGCGGGTGATGCGGGGAGCCATTCGTTCAACCACACCTACCAAATACTTGATGTACGGCGGCGGCTTGAGGAGCAGTGTGATACCGGTGTGGTTGGAAACGATACGCTCAATACGACCCATAATGGACAGCAGATTGAGATTATAGCCGCTGTAGGAAGTGCTGAAGTCGAGGATAATATCAACGGGATAGAGAATGCCCATACGCATCTCACGGATTTCGTCGATCATTTTTTCAAATTCAGCAATATCCCAATGGGTATCAAAAACGATTCGTATGAGGTTTTTTTTGTCATTGTCCCAGAATGTTCGAATGGGCATAGTTTTTCCTTTTAAGAGCAGTCATTCTGGAAAAGCTCTTTACGTCGCCGACCTTCACTTTCTAGACTCGCATAACCGTGTGGTGCTATCGGTCTCCACTCCTATGGAGATCGTAGCCTACACTGAAGTTTTGCTAATCATGGCTTTTCAGTGCGAGGAGCAGAAAAACTGAACCACCCCCTTTGCAATCGTAACATGAATATTTCAGAAATTGTTAATCATAACGCAGTCAATTATACGATGCAATTATTATTGCATGAATAATGCCCGCACAACTGTAATGTTTTTCAAGTCTCTCGCCGCTGTGCTATAAATAAAATAGGTTTACGTCAAGCAGGTGAATTTACTATGCGTCCTACTGTGCCCGAACTTGAACAAATTGTTGCGCTGCCCTTGGTCTATCGCGCCTCGATCCCCGAACGTTACCGTGACATGATGGGACATATGAATATCCGCTGGTATCTGGAGTTATACGATGAGGCGGGTCTCTTCTTTTTTGAAGGGTTCGGCCTGACCGAACAGCATTACCGCAGCCGTGGCGCGGGTGGCTTCGACCTTGAACACCACATTCATTATGTGAATGAAGTGCATATCGGGGATAATGTCGCGTTTTACGGGCGGTTGCTCGACCGCTCTGCCAAGCGCCTGCATTACATGTTGTTGATGGTCAACGAAACACGTAAGTTAGTGGCTTCGACTTTTGAATGTGTCAACTCTTATGCTGACCTGACCACCCGCCGCACAGCACCTTTCCCGCCGGAAATCACCGCTCAAATCGACGGCATGCTGGTCGCTCATCAAGCACTGTCGTGGTCGGTTCCGGTATGTGGTTCAATGAGTAGCTAATTGAACACCGGCTTGCATATTCCCCGCTACCTGTCCTCTGCGGCACTGTTCAAAATGGCTGCCGTACTATTGTTTGCCATTTCCGGCCTGACCGTCGTCACGCCGCTGTTAGCGCAGACTCAGCGCCCGGACAACCGTCTGCTGTTCTGGTCGCGCCGCCCGTCCGGTAAAGCGGTGTACGCGCTTGATACTCAGCGCCACTTGGTTGGACGCTTACTGAGCCTACCTGCTGACCTGCTGGTTCTCGCGCCGCCCGCCTATTCCAGTGATGCCCGTATCTTGAGCTTGGAAACCCTCAGTCCGGATGCCCATTTAGGCATTGTGGTTCTTCAGGCTGATGGTGGGCCGGGTTACCGCAGTACGCCGGGAGTCGAAGATCGGATGGCGCGTGTCTCGCCGGATGGGCAGCAGGTAGCTTTCTTTTCCAACCGTAACGGTAGTTGGCAGCCTTATGTCATGAACAGTAATGGCAGTGATTTGCAAAGGATCACGATGCCTGATCCTGCACAGAGTGCCCGTTCATTGTTGTGGTCACCCGACCAACGCTGGCTCATGCTGCGTACGTGGCAATCACCCGGCCCTTCCAGTTATTGGTTAATGGACGTTGTTCACGGCACATCGCTGCCGCTGCCGGATGTAGCTGAATTGGGGCGGGAACTGGCGTGGTCCCCGGATGGAGCACACATCGCTTTCCGCACCGCCCGTGACCATAATGTGGAAATTTATGTCTATGATGTAGCTACAGGAACGGCAGCGAACATCACCCTCAATCCGGCCACAGACTTTCAACCCGCGTGGTCGCCGGACAGCCGCCATTTGGTCTTCGTTTCTGACCGTGCCGGACGTGGTGACTTATATACGGTTGATACCGATTGTATTCACCAGCTAGCGGGCTGTGGTACGGCTGCCCGGCGCGTCACATGGGGCGGCGCGTGGGGGCCTGTGTGGTCGCCGGACGGACAGTCTATTACTTACTACACCCACGCTGCCAGTGGGGTAGAACTGTACGCAATAGATGCGGATGGCGGTGATGCACGGCTCATTTCCGCCCTGCGTGAGGATTGGATGTTTTTGGGATGGGCAGAATAAGCTACATCATTTCTCTCATACTTACTATTGAGGAAATGCCAAAGGACAGACACACTGAATCTGAATTGAGTTAAGTTCAGTGATTGGTTTGGACGATGAGAGGTAAATGTTTTAGAAAGGACGACATTTTGCTGTCCTTCTGATGAGCGGTGTTTGGTGTTCAAATCCCGTAGTTTCGATTTATCATTCAGCTTTACTTGCGGTAGATCAGGTTGGGGTTGAGTTGACCAAAGGCCACTTCATATTTTTTGTTGCGGAAGGTAAACATCTTGCCGTCACGGGAGCGTTTGGCTAACGGTTGTTCACCTAACAGAACCATCGCAGCAATCCCAAAAATGATGCCACCCCCAATAAGGACAATAAATACACTGTGGGGCACGGTGGTCAATGCCACACCGCCAACAGCGGCCAACAGTCCAATAAAGCCTAGCGCAACTGGAACGCAGCCAATCCCTAGTGCAACCGCAGTCTGTTTTTGTGACTTCTTCAGCTTTGCCTCACATTCTTTGCAAACGCCGACGGTGAAATCTAAAACATTGTAAGTGTCGGTTTGTTTGACACGTCCCACTATGTTCATTTCTCTTTTGGTGCTTGCATACTCCTGCTGGTGAACGCGCCAGCTGACTTCGGCTGGTTTTTCGGCGCAGTTAGCGCACATATTGGGGAGCTTGTATTCAACGTTGGTTTTACGCTGATTCGTTGACATGGCAGCCTCCAAAAGAATAATCTCCTTATAATTAATAATAAGGCAGGATTTCTTGCGGAAATGGTTAAATTTTATCAATCAAAAACGCCGCTGGTTGGGCGGCGTTTTCTATAGCAAGCATGACGATTTACAGACTCATATAATCGCGCAGCTGGCGGGCGCGGCGCGGGTGACGCAGCCGGCGCAGGGCGCGGCCTTCGATCTGGCGGATGCGTTCACGGGTCAGGCCAAATTTTTGCCCGACTTCCTCCAGCGTGTAACAGCGTCCATTTTGTAGGCCGAAGCGCAGGCGTAGAATACGGGCTTCGCGCGGGGTCAGCGTTCCAAGAACCTGTTCAATCTTATCGCGCAGCAGATTGTCGTGCGTATGCTGGGCCGGGGTCACTTCGGTATCATTTTCAATGAAGTTGCCCAACTCGCTATCTTCGTCTTCACCCACCGGATGTTCTAAGCTCAATGGCTGCCATGAAACGCGCAGCATCCACTGTACCTTACGTGGTTCGCACTGCATCTCTTTGGCGATTTCTTCAGGGGTGGGCTTACGACCATATTCCTGTTCCAGTTGGCGCGCCACACGATACAGACGGCGGATGCGGTCACTCATATGGACAGGGACACGGATCGTGCGGCCCTGATCGGCAATGGCGCGGGTAATGGTCTGGCGAATCCACCACGTGGCATAGGTGCTGAAGCGGAAACCACGACGGTAATCAAATTTTTCGACGGCCTTCATCAAGCCTAGATTACCTTCTTGAATGAGGTCAAGGAAAGGAACGCCGCGTGTCATATACCGCTTGGCGATAGATACGACCAGCCGGGTATTGGCCTTTATCAGATGTTCGCGGGCTTCGTCACCGTCGCAGACTTGCATCTGCCACTCAGCAGCTTTTTTGTGCGCGGGATTTTTGCGGAGCTTGCGCTTGCAGTCGTCGGCGCTTTCCAGTCTTTTTGCCAGTTGGATTTCTTCCTCTGTATTGAGCAGGGGAACACGGGCCATTTCCTTCAGATACAGCCCGACTGTATCGCTGGATGACATAGTCAGCATATTGTAATTTTCGTTCGGGTCACTGTCGTCGTAGCTGTAATCGTCGAATTCATCATCGAAATCATCATCAAATAAATCGTCTTCACTCTCATCCATACCGAAAAATAGGTCATCGGACGGCTCGACGTCGCGCTCGTTCCCGAAATCATCCTCATCTTCAAAGAAGTCACTATCTGTAACAAAATCCAAACTTTCAATAGACGTTTTACTGTATCCCACAAGTCACGCTCCCCGGCTAAACACCAATTATGAAAACTGTCGTTCTATTCGAGAAAGTGCTTCAATCCTGCCAACCGTGGATCAATCGCGTCTTCACCACAGGTGCAGGTCGCGTGGTTCCAATTCGTGCCACACTCCGGGCATAGTCCTTTGCAGTCCGGTCGGCACAACAGGCCGTTCGTGGCTGCAATCATGACTTCAGCCCGCAGCAGCGGCGCTAAATCCAGAACCGCGTCTTCGAGAATGCTAAATTCAGCAGCAGTCGAGGCAGGGTACGTAAATAGTTCTTCTAGCTTGACTGTGACGGGTTGTGTCACAGAATCGAGGCAGCGGTAGCACTCGCCCGTTAGGGCGGTTTCAAGCTGTCCCTGTACTAGAATACCGGCGGCTGTACGGCTCATGCGGATCGGGCCCCGGACATACTCCAGTGTAAGATCATCCGAAACCCGCACAGTAGGTACATCAAAAACCGAGTCGTGGTTGTTGCCGGGACCAGCCGCGAGCAAGAACCCCACATTAATTTTCAGAACCCGGTTGCTGACGTAAGAATTCACCGCGTCCTCAGCCCGTTAGGGCAGCCTCCGGTGAGGCAAAAACAATATTACAAGACTCAAACCATTTACGAATTATAGGAGAAATCATGGAGCTGTGTCAACTACTGCCACAAAATGTCAACACTTAGTCAATGATTAGCTCTCTTTGCCAACTGTGTGACAATAGATGTCACAAATTACCTGCCAAAAATATATTCGCGAACTTTCTATTACATTGTTCCACAAAATCTCTGGCACAAAACGTAAGATTTTACGAATTTTTTGTTACATGAACTTCGTAAACTGTGACATGTTTGGCGACATGCCCGCCAAACACATAATGTCACACCACTTTCAAATCTCGACAAATTGCCCGTTGCCTGCGTCCAAGCTTACCATGTGTTACACTAGGGTGACGTACCACGTCACAGGCTGCATCATTCATGATTGGAACGCGCTTAGGCCCATACGAGATCGTAGAAGAAATCGGTAAAGGCGGTATGGCTACGGTTTACCGTGCCTACCAGCCCAACCTTGACCGCTATGTCGCCGTCAAAGTTATTCACCGCGCCATCGCCACCGATTCTGTCAGCCTCGAACGCTTCCAGCGTGAAGCACGCCTCGTCACTCGCCTTGAACATCCTCACTTGCTTCCTATATATGATTACGATGGGGCGCACGATCCGCCCTACATCGTCATGCGTTATCTGGAAAGCGGCACGCTCAAAGACGTGCTCGATCAGGAGAAGCTGCCCCACGAAGAAGTCGTCTACATGCTGCGGCAGGTGGCCTCTGCCTTAGATTATGCCCACCGCCGCCACATTATTCACCGGGACATTAAGCCTACTAACATCATGGTAGACCCGGACGGGAACGCCTTTCTGACCGATTTCGGCATCGCCCGCTGGATCGAAGCCGGCCAGAATATGACCCAGAGTGGTTATGCGCTGGGCACGCCCGGTTATATGTCACCTGAACAAGGTATGGGCGCAGAAGCGATTGATCACCGTGCCGACCTGTACTCACTGGCCGTAATGACTTTTCAAATGCTCACTGGTCAGCTTCCCTATACAGCCGAATCAGCGCTGGGCGTCATCTTCAAGCATATCAACGATCCTATTCCTAACCTAACCGATGTTGATGCGAACATTCCCGCCGCTGCTAATGAGGTCGTCAAAAAGGGCATGGCGAAGCGCCCGGATGACCGCTACAGCAATGCTTCCGACTTCGTCAACGACTTGATCACCGCGCTCGCTGTTTCCAGCACGGGTACGCCGTCCAGCATCCGCCGTGCAGCACAGGCCACCGTCGAACTGCTTGGCGCCGCCCGTGCGGGGCAGCAGGAGCAGGTCAAAGCGGCTATGGCTTCCTTTGAAGCCAGCCGCAGCAACCCTGTTCCACCCACTCCCCGCTCGCAGTCCACGCCTTTTATGGAGGACGTGGCGACCGTGCTGACCCCCTCCGGCCAACAAGCTGTTAGACCAGCGGCATCCAACCGGCGTGAAGTGACACCCATATTGATAATAGGCGCATTACTGGTGGTTGCCATCGCCATCGGGGTAGTTGCCATCGGCGGCGGGGGACAATCTCCCCAAAGCACGGTTGTGCCCACGCAGGTTGTGGTGCAAGCCGCAAGCGATACTCCGCGCCCTACCCGTACATCGACGCCTGACCAGACACTCATCTTTAACAACGGACTGCTCACGCAGGCTGCAGAACATACCCAAACCGCCACCGCCGCCTCTCCCACGCCCCTGCCTAGCGACACGCCAACGGCGACCGCGACGCCGACCAGCACGCCAACCGTTACGTCCACGCCCACCCCTGCCACACCGCTGGCTCAGGCTTTGCGGAATACTATCCTGCGGCTGGGGCCGGGCGCGCAGTATCCCAAGGTGGCGGATGTCGAAGCTGACACCCGGTTGGTCGTCATCGGTGCCAGCGAAGATGGTAGTTGGTTCAAGGTATTGCTCGACGACGGCAGTGAAGGTTGGATGGCTTTTAGTCCTGTCGCCTACAGCATGGCGGGCAATATTCAGGGCGTGCCCATCGCACTGGCTCCCACTGATACGCCCACGCATACCCTGACCCCCACCGCGACATCCACCAACACTGTCACGCCCAGCGCCACGCCAACGGAGACAGCAACAGCCACTCCCACGCCCACCGATACGGAGACGCCGACACCCTTACCAACTGAGACGTCAACGCCCTCGGTGACTCCTACATCGACACCCTTACCCACCGACACACCTCTGCCCTTTACACCTACGCCGCTGCCGTCACCCACCCCCATACCCGCAGGGCGTATGCCGTTTGTGGGTGATTTCGAGTCCGTCAATCCGCTGCAAGGCTGGGACTACGACCCCACCATCTGGCAGGTGGTCAACGAAGGCGGCGACAATGTGCTCATCGGATTAGGTACGCTCCAGCAGCCGCTGGTTGTTCTGGGGCGGCAGCAGCCCGAATGGCAGACCATCAATTCTGGCAATCTGGTCATCAGTTTTAGTGTCAATATGGATAGACAATCAGCCGGCGCGCGCGTCATCTTCCGCTGTGCCGACCAGAATGGCTGTCCCGGTGGCTATCAGGTATTGGAGATGTTCCCCGGTTCTATCAACCTGCGCCGCAATGCCCCGACACCGAACATCTTCAATCGCAACGATGAAAAGGTGCTGCGTTCTGTCGAAGTCCCGCTCTCAACCCAGCAGTGGTACGATGTCACCATCTGGGTAGAAGGCAGCCGCACCTTCGTGTACTTGAATCGCCAACTGGTGCTGACCGCTGAAGACTTGAACTTGCCCCAGCTTGGTGGTGGCGCGGTCATCCTGCAAACCAATAGCAATTTCCGCGCCGTCCGTTGGGATAACTTCATCATCCAGCGTCCGGAACGAGCCAGCGATCACTTCCAGAGCGTCGGCTTACCATCCGCCTGGCAAACCAGTAGTACCACCGCCGCTGTCATCGCGCAGGAAGAGCGGCAATCAATATCTCGATCTGCGTGGGCCAGTGACCGTTACGCCCAATATGCTTCCCATCCGGTGATCTTGGACTTCTCGTGTCGTATGGATAGCTGAGGGTGGCTACCGCCTGACCATCCGCCAGAGTGCTGCGGGCAGTCTGGTGCTGGAGATGGACGCAGGCAACATGACCCTCTCTCACCTCGATGGGGCAGGCAACCTGCTGGCCATGCACCGCGTCACCAATTTTTACAACCGCAACCGTTGGGAAGACGTGAACATCTCCTTTGTGGGTGATCGGCTGGAAATCTTCCGCGACGGTGTCAGCCGTTTTGAAGATACCATCACCGCCTCGCCGCCCGCTGGAGGTGTTGTCTTCGAAGCCCGCAATGGTGACCGGCTGCGGCTGGACGACTGCCTGATAACTGAAACCGCCGTCAGCGCCAATGCTAACGCCCGCTTTGCCCTCACCATTCAGGATCAGGTCTTCAACCGTCCCTTCCGCGATCTTCGCAGTGACCTGTTAGAAACCTTCGACGACAAGTTCCGCACCGATGTCTTCTGGGTGGGCGGCTTACAAGCAGCCGGTCAATTCGTCACCGACCCGACTGGCGGAGACCACCAGATGTACTTGCGCTTGGTGCACGATAACCGTTCCACCTTCCGCCTCTTCCGCTCCGAGATGGGTGTCGAAATGTTCGGTGCGGGCACAGATACCCGCAGTTACCGCGACTCAACCGATTTGTATATCAGTGCCGAAGTGCGTTTCCCCGAAGCCGTCGGCACAGCGTGGCTCGGTGTTCGCAGTACTCCCACCATTACCGGTGTTGGCCTGTATGGCTACCGCCTTGACCTGCGCCGCAACCCTGACGGCACCACCGATGTCATTGTGCGCTACATCGACGGCACGCACGACGAAATATATTATGAAGGGGCTGTACCGGGGTCGGAAAAAGGGCTTCCCGAATGGATTAAGCTCACAGCCATCACCTACCAGCAGCGCGTAGCCTTCTTCGCCAACGGCCAGTTCGTCGCTGCCATTGACAACGCCCTCGCACTTGGTGGTACACTGGCGCTGGGGGTAGAAACGGGAACGACTGCTGACTTCGACAGCCTGACCATCCGGGATACCACCCCACATGACCAGTAGACAACACGGCTTTCTACAGAAAAGAAGTGGATGCCTGCTAAAAACACGTTAGAAACTGATCGTCTGCTGCTGCGCCCCTTCCAGCGCAAAGATGCGGCTGTCGTACAGCGTATTCTCACCCATCCTCAAGTGGTAGCTACCCTGCTGGATAGTCCACACCCCGTTGAAATACCCGATGCCAAACTATGGATACGCTTGGAACAAGCGTTACGCCGCCGTGGCGAACGCTTCGGTTTTGGCGTAGTCCTAAAAGAAGAGAAGCGGCTCATCGGTGGCATTGATATTGAACTTCAAACCGAACATAAGCGCGGAGATATCGCCTACTGGCTGCACCCCGAATTTTGGGGGCGCGGTCTGGTCACCGAAGCTGCCGCGCGGGTGCTGATTTACGGTTTTGAAGAACTACAACTCCACCGCATTTATGCCCAATGTATGCAAAGCAACAGCGCGTCCGCCCGTGTCTTGGAAAAAATTGGTCTTGTCCGTGAAGCCGTTCTACGACAGCATCACCTCAAAGATGGAGAATGGGTAGATATTGTGATGTATGGCCTCACGCGTGCCACTGAACCCGATTCGCGTGAGTCTACTTA
The DNA here is from genome assembly GCA_041390885.1 of Anaerolineae bacterium. GTDB lineage: Bacteria > Chloroflexota > Anaerolineae > Aggregatilineales > Phototrophicaceae > CFX2. The sequence goes on from JAWKPB010000026.1 coordinate 16,235, forward strand.
ACCAACTCGTCTATTGGATATCTTAGCAACTCGGCTGCTTTGTGAAATACGATGATGAACTATAAGTTGACGCTGGCTAAAAACACATCCGAAGCGCTGGAGGCGAATGATGCGGGCGAATTGACACGCAAATTAGAGCAAATGGGTGCTGCTGGGAGGTGAGGAAAGGCATAATGTTTCAGATTAACCCTTAAGCCGATTGCATGAGAGAATAAAAATTTTTTACAGGCGAGGGCTATCCTCCCAGCCCAGCACAAAGCATAACTAACATGAATTGTTGACAGTTCATGGTCGGGTTCAAAAATAGATTGCCGCAGTCCGGTTGTGTTTTTTATGACTGTTATTATACTGAAGTGGAAGCTGCAAAATTACTCATAAATTATCGTTTGCTTTTCGTCTTCGTAAGGTCACTCACTATTCAAGATGTCTTAGCAAATCGTATTTCAGGTGGACATTTAGTCCACTGAAAATAACTTCAAGAGTCTAATATGTGGAGGATGTTATGGTCATTCATAAGTTTAATATCCGTTACTTAGTCGTTACCATATTGCCTATACTATTAGGCTTACTTTTCATGCACAGCAGTCTTAATTTGGAACTTGCACGCGCCCAATCGCCCGAAACAACCCCCAAATTGGCAGTCGTTGGAACTGATCCCGAACATTCGGGTTCCACAATTTTCATGATGGATACGGATGGGGAAAATATAGTCGCTTTGACGAATGATGATTTTGATAATTATTCGCCGGTGTGGTCGCCTGATGGGACAAAACTGGCTTTTGTAACTGTTGACTCTTTCAACCTTGAAGATACCCGCCCATCGTTGGCGATCATCCAGATGGGAACAACTCTCGAACGGACGGTTATCTATCATCCCACCGAACAGGCTGATAATAATACGATCGTTAAACTAGCATGGTCGCCCGATAGCACCATGTTAGTGTTCTTTTCGCAAGGTGTTATACATCTGGTGAGTGCCGATGGCAGCCAGAACCAAATCGTGACCGTTGCTGATGCAGAAATAACGTCACAAAATGTATTTGCGCTGGGCTGGACTAAAGATAGTAAGCAACTCTTGATTGAATATGTTCCAGCAGATCACATTGTCGCCTTGCAGGTTAATTTAGACGGCAGTGATCCTCAAGAAATCCCAGTACAAAAGAATTCGGTTCCCATTGGGGAGAATTTCTCACCGGATGGTAATTATGCCTATAATCCATCTAATCCATTGTCCATTTTTAATTACAAGGATCTCATCAACCAGCCGATAGACAGTGTACAGGCAGAGGAAAAGTTCTGCGCCGGCTGCATGGTCACCAGACAGCACACAGATTGCCATTATTGGAGCCACAGATTCTGGATTGGGGCTGTTTATCGTTAATGCTGACGGTACGAATGCTCAACAGGTTGACATTGGTGACATCAAGATAGACCTTTTTGCTGGCGTGGCGTGGGGATTTATTCCGTCCGATCAAGTGCCACAGGTGGAACCAACACATACTGCTTAGACGCCCTAAACCTATGAACAACAAGTGAGGTAGTCGGCAGGCAGTAATATAAAATATCTCCCCTATGCGGGGAGATATTTTTTGCGTTACGAGGACGACAATTTTATTTACCGCGCCGCTACCAGCTTCTCTAGCCGGTCTACGTAACTGGCTAAAACCGCGAAGGTGCGTTCCACTGCTTCCGGTGTTGCCATATCCACGCCGCCCAGCTTGAGCGCATCCACTGGATAGAGTGAACTTCCTGCGCTCAGGAACTTGATGTAATTCTCGGCTGCACCCGGTACTCCATCCAGAATACGTCCGGAGAGCGCATGCGCGGCGGAAATGCCGGTGGCGTACTGGTAGACATAATAATTGGCGTACAAGTGTCCGAACTGCGCCCATGTGATGCCCACCCGCTCGCGATCTACATGCATTTCCTTGCCGTAGCCTTCGCTGAACAGGTCGGTCATGAGGGTGATGAGATCATCAGCCGTCACCGCCTCGCCGCGCTCGATGCGTTCATGCACTTCCAGTTCGAAGCGTGCCAGCGTGGGCATGATAAAGAAGTAGCGGTGCAGATTGTTCATGGCTTCTTCGATCACAGCGATCTGGAAATCCGGGTCGCTGTTGGTCTTGAAGAGGTGCGCCCGTGTCATGGCCTGATTAAAGTTGGAGGCGACCTCCGCCACGAACAGCGAATAATCCGCATAGATATAGGGCTGCTTGCTGGAATGGTAGGAATGCATGGAGTGACCGAGTTCGTGAGCCAGCGTGCTGAGTGCCCCCAAGCCATCGTCATAGCTCATCATGATGAACGGGTGGGTGTCATAGGTGCCAAAGCTGAAAGCTCCGGCGCTCTTGCCCTTATTGGGATACACATCCACCCAGCGTTCTTCCAGACAGCCGCGCCGCAGCGCATCCACATAGGCCTTGCCCAGCGGCTTCATGCCTTCGCAAATCCACGCTACCGCTTTCTTGTAGGGCACTTTGGGCGGTTTCTTGGCAATCGGTGCCCAGATGTCATACGGATTGAGCGTATCTACGCCCAGCGCCTTGCGCCGGATGGCCCAATATTTGTGCCATGTGGGGATATTTTTGCGATAGGTGGCGATCAGGTTATCGAACACCTCGCGGCCAATATTATTCTGGAATAGGGAGGCTTCCAACGCGCCTTTGTAGTTGCGTGCCCGTGCCAGAAACACATCGCGCTTGACGGAGGCTAGATAGTTGCTGGTCAGGGTATTCTTGAAGCTCAGGTAGGTATCGGCATAATTTTCCCCACGCCTGCCGCCGAGCCTCACGATCTGGATTTTCCATATAGGAATCACCGTTGCTCTGGCGAGGGGGCAGCTACGCGCGCTGATGCGTACTGCGTGAACTGCATATCGGCGCTGTGAGCATCTCGGTGTTGTCCACCTGCCCGGAAGGGTTCACGGGTCATGGCGATGACCTCTTCCACTTCCGGTGACCGTACATGCTGCTGCTTGCGGAACAAGTTGTGGATGTAGTGCTTGAGCACGGCTAGGCGGGGTTCTTCCGCCATCCACTGGTTGAGCTTGGCTTCAATGCCCAATCGCCAGCAGTTCTGGCTCGAGAAGGCCGCCGCCGCTGCGAAGCGCCCGAACAAGCCGCTGGCCTGCCCGGTCATGCCAATCGCTTCTTGATCGCCGGTATCGCAGGCCTGCGACATGCGGGCATAAAAAAGAAGAGTTTTTCCACCCGTCGCGATAAGGCTTTCCTGCGGTTGCGAACCAATCCGCCAGCCGCGCGCAATTTGCCCTAACGTTCCCCTGAAAGGGGGCGATCTGTTAACGCCTCGCCAGCCGCTTTCAATTCGGCGGCCATGCTGCGCGTCGGGAAAAACACTTTCAGCATTCCATTTGTATTCGTCCGCAATACTCGCGGAGGGGCATTTCAGTTTTCGCCGCTATACCGTACTCCTGTACACCTAAAGAAATAAAGCGAGGTCTATTGTAAAACAACCCCGCCTAAAAATATATTACCAACAGCAAATCACAATGGTTCAATACGGGCAGCATGAACGTTTAGTGCCAACTGCAGCGTTATAAGCCAGCTGTAAAACCACAGATCACTCAAATCGCCGTTCCGCACGGCAGTTTCTGAAGGCACGTCCGATGAGTGCAGGACGTGTTCAATCCACATCGCCAGATCATCTTCGGTCAGATGTTGCATGAGCGGTTCAGAATCATATCATCGGGAGAAGGTTCAAAAATCTCGGTTGAAAAGGTGACATGGCCTGTTGTATTGAGGCGCGCGACGTTGGCGGTTCGCCCTGCATCAAATTGGCAAACCAGCGTTCGATAATCGGATGAACTTGATCGCAGGAAGAGCCATCTTCTAACTGTCGGTTCGCCAGTTCTTCAAACTCATCCAACCAGCGGGGATCATCCGGCGGTGAGGACTGATCATTCGGCGAGCGTACTTCCTCCGCAACTATTCGGACCATGTAGGTCGCGCGCAAACATTACATATACAATAAAGAGTAGTGTACTTCGCTTGTGTATAAAGACAAATGAGAGCCATATGATCACAGGCGGAACGGGCGTCTTACCTGTCTGCTGGTGGCAATGCTGATAAAAATGAGGCGCAAATCTTATTGGGTTTATAGGGCTTATGTAATAATGTCGCCCTGAATGTGCCGTTCTGTAATGAAAATCAACAATGGCTGGTTGTCAGCGTTAGTCTCCTCATCAGCGTGGCTATTTTTCTATGGTTTGCCTTCCGTAATTTGAATCCGGCTGTTGTCTGGGAACATATTCGTACGGTGAATGCAGCTTGGCTTGGTCGTCGGCCTGGTTGTATATTTTCTAGCCGTTACGCTTCATCTGCTGCGCTGGCAGTTTTTGCTGCGTGCGATCAAGCGTGTGCCGCCGTCTTCGCTCGTTCCGATTGTCGCCATCGGTTACGGGCAACAATGTTCATCCCTTCCGCAGCGGCGAAGTGCTGCGTCATTTTGCTCCAGCGTGAACATCAAGTGCTGGTGGTACGGGCGGCGACCACCGTGTGATCGAAGGCAGTTTTTGACGGTACGATGCTGACGTTCATCACGGTCTCGCTGTTGTTCGTCGCAAAGACCTCGCCGGTCAAGCGTGTTGCCATGTTTGCCACGCCGATATTTCTGACTGCCGTTGCAGTGTTCTTCGTGCTGGCCACCCGTCCCAATATCATCTTGTGCCAGCTTTTGGCGCTGGTAGACCGTTTCAGGCCCAACCGTCATAGCGCATCCTCGACCATCTGGCCGAGAAGTTTACCGAGGGGCCAGAGGGACCCGCAGCTGGCTGATCTGGCAGCAGTAGTGGCCTCTTTCGCCAGTTGGATGGTGGAAGCCAGCGTCTACTGATGGTGTCGTGTTTGCGTTTGACCTGCACCTCAGCCACCGGTGATGTTGCTTATCGTAGGCGGCCGTCAATCTGGCTGGCCTCATCCCGGCCTCACCGGGGCAGATCGGTGTGTTCGAGTTCTTTGTGTCGCTCATCCTGACCGGCGTCGGCGTGGCGCAGGAACAGGCGCGTGCCTACGCGCTGGTGGTGCATGTGGTCATCTGGCTGCCGGTGACGCTGGCGGGTTTCCTGTCCCTTGTCCGGCAGGGGTTAGGCTGGAGCACGATTACGCAGGCACGGGATATGGAGGTAGTTGGTTCATAGTTTGTAGTTAATAGTTTATAGTTTCTTCATCGTGTAGAAGGAGGTATAGGTTGAGCGATTATAAAACTCTAGCGGTGTGGCGGAAATCATATGCTCTGATATTGTCAGTTTATGGTGCGACTAAAAATTTCCCAAAAGATGAACAATATGGCCTGACCAGCCAGATGCGCCGTGCCGTCATTTCAATTTCGGCTAACATTGCTGAGGGTTCCGGGAGAGGCAGCAATGCGGACTACGTGCGTTTCTTGCGAATAGCACTCGGTTCAGCCAAAGAACTTGAACTGTATCTCATGGTGACTCGTGATTTGGGTTTTCTGGAACCTGAACTTTTTAAGGAACTCGCACCTGAAACGGCTGAAGTGTTGAGAATGCTCAATGGCTTTATTCAGAGTCTACATCCTGGCGATTAAACTATAAACTATTGACTATGAACTATAAACTACGTATCGCCATCATCGGCGCCGGCGTGGCGGGCATGTCCGCCGCATGGGATTTGGCACACGCAGGCCACGAGGTTCATTTATATGAAGCTGAACCCAATGTCGGCGGGCTGGCAGCTGGTTTCCGTGACGAAGGCTGGGAGTGGACGATGGAGAAGTTCTATCACCACTGGTTCCAGACCGACAGCGACGTCCTGAAACTCATCGGCGAAATGGGCAAAGCGGACAAGGTGCTGTTCCCGCGCCCCAAAACCAGCTACTGGATGGATGGCAAGATTTACCGCTCCGAAATGAATGCCTCTATGCTCAGTTTGCCCCTGTCGCTGGTGGCGCTGTTCCGTATGGGGCTGGCGGGGGTCTACCTCAAGTTCATCACGCAGAACTGGCAGGCGCTAGAAAAAGTAACCGCCGACTCGTGGATGCGCCGCTGGATGGGCGACGAAGCGTATGACCGCCTGTGGAAACCCTTGCTTATCGGCAAGTTTGCTGACCGCTACACGCAGGTCAACATGGCGTGGTTGTGGGCGCGCATTAAAACCCGCAGCCTGCGCTTGGGCATCTACGAAGGTGGCTTTCAGGCCTTTCTCAATGACTTGGGTGACGCTATCACCGCCAGAGGCGCGACCATCCATCTTAATACCCCTGTGCAGGCCATCGGGCAGCAGGACGGCAAACCTACGCTAACAGTAAACAATGAAGTGCGCGTATTTGACCGCGTCATCAGCACTTCGTCGCCGGGCTTGCTGCTCAAACTCGCGCCGGAACTGAAGGATACGTCCTACGGCAAGCAGGTGGGCGAACTCAAGAGCATCGGGGCGCTGTGTCTGGTGCTGGCGCTCAAACAATCAGTGCTGACCGACGGCACGTATTGGCTCAACCTGCCCGCTACCAGCGCCGATAAACAGGCCAGCCAGTTCCCGTTTCTGGCACTGGTGGAGCACACCAATTTCATGGACAAAGCTCACTACGGTGGGGATGTGCTGGTGTACTGCGGTGATTATGTGCCGGTTGACCACGAATACTTCTCGATGACCGAAGCCGAACTACTGGAACGCTTCATCCCCGCGCTGGAAAAAGTGAATCCCGCCTTCAAGCGGGAGTGGATACGCAAGACGTGGTTGTGGCGCGCGCCCTATGCCCAGCCTGTGCCGGGTGTCAACCACAGCCAGCACATCCCGCCCCTCAAAACACCGCTGCCGGGAGTGTTCTGGGCCAGCATGAGTCAGGTGTATCCGTGGGATCGCGGGACAAACTTCGCTGTCGAAATCGGGCGGCGTGTGGGGCGCGAAGCAACAGGTAGATAGCGGGACATAGTTGCTTTGGGTGTACTCCGCTTTGCCTTATAATGGGTGTAATAACCTAAGCAACAAGAGGTTTAGTTATGAAAACAATTGAAACCGATGCCGTTGTAACTGTAGATGGTCATTTGACGCTGGATATTCCTGTCAATGCTGCGCCGGGTCAGTATCGGGTACTGGTGGTGCTTGAGGAACAATCCATTTCCAAACCGGAATGCCCCCCGCTGGATTTGCCAGTAGACGATCTCGGCCCGTGGCCGGAAGGTCTAACCCTTAGCCGCGAGGAAATGTATGGCGACGACGGACGATAAACAGCGGGTGTTTTTGGATACAAATATCCTGATTCGGTCAACAGTGAAGACCGCTCCCATGCACCTAGAGACACGCATTGCGTTGGACAGATTATGGAAAACACGTTCCGAATTGTGGATCAGCCGTCAGGTACTACGCGAGTACATGGTGAATGTCACACGCCACCAGACTTTTATGCAACCACTACCAATCTCTACCGTGCTAAAGCGGGTCAGATTCTTCATGGGCAATTTTGAATTAGCGGAGGATAGCGATGTCGTAACTGATAACTTGCTGAGACTTATAAGTACCATTGAAGTCTCTGGCAAACAAATCCACGACGCTAACATCGTCGCTACTATGCAGGCTTATGGCATTGACCAATTGCTAACCAATAACGTCGAAGATTTTACCCATTTTGCATCATTAATCACGATTTTACCTATTGTGTCCTCATGACACCTTTCCGCCTCACCTACGGGCTGACCAGCGTTAAAGGCACTGCCCGCGAAACCAATCAGGATGTAGCCGCCGCCCGCCTGTTCAAACCAGCGTGGAGTGAGGGTGATGTTGGCTTGTTCATGGTGGCGGATGGGTTCGGCGGAAAAGGCGAAGGTGAGCGGGCAGCACAGATTGCAGTTGATACGGTGATGGAGGCTGTCTCTGAAGTCATGAGCCGCGATGATGCACCGACCAACATCGGCGAGCTTTTAGCTGAAGCGTTCAAGAAGGCGAATCAATCAATCTTCGAGGTCCAATCATCCGATCATTATGGTGCTACGACACTGACCGCGGCTGTTATTATCGGGGATAAACTACATATTGCTCACGTCGGAGACACATTAGTATGTTACCTTGCCGATGACACTGTATCACGATTGAACATTGATCATCGCGGGTCGAGCTGGCTGCTTCAACACGGTCAAATAACTATTGATGAACTGAAGCAAGCATGGGTAGATGACGCGTATATTGCGTTAGGCCAATCCGGCGAAACAAGTGTTGATGTTGTTGTCGAGACGCTTCATTCCAATTCAACAATTTTGATTTGTACATATGACTTTCTGCACTGGAGATGGAAAGATGAGCTAGAGTCAGAACTCCAAGCCATCCTCCGCGACAACGACCCGCAGACCGCCAGTGACAAACTGGTCGCGCTCGCCCGCGAACGCGGCACCACCAGTGACATCACGGCGCTGGTGGTGCGGGTGGGTTGAAAGAAGTCCCGATCACAAGCACATCATTCCGGCGGGAGTCCTAGCTCCCGAATAATGCGGTTAATGACTTCAACTTGTATGTCAGTTTGTTCAGTTTTGGAATAGAGCGTAACGAGGAAAATACGGGTTGCGGTTCTGACATAGTAAATCACCCGGTATCCACCACTTTTGCCTTTGTCAATGTCACTGTTTTGAACGCGGACTTTGAAAACAGGATAATCGGCCCCTGTGATTTTATCTCCCGGCAAATCACCATGCTCAAGTTGATCAATGAGCACTTGAACATCGCTTCGTATGTTTCGGTATTTCTTAACTAACCGTTTTATATCTTTCTTGAAGCGGGCAGATAAATAGACATTGACATGACTTTCATTCGTCATCGTCATCATCCCACAGAGATGATGCAGGATAGACCCTGCCAGCTACCATGTCCTGCCAGCCTTCCCGGAAACCATCTTCGGGATTAACTGCTTCACCTTCGTCATCCATACCCAGTAGATGCCGCACATAATTTCCGAGTTGGTCATATCCAAGATTGTGCGCTATTTCCTCTATCCGTCGGCGCTCGTCGGCTGTCAATTCGATGGAGATAATCGTTCGTTCTGAAATGTTCATTTACGCACCCTGTTCGTGCTGGTAGACTGATCGCATTATAACATTAATTCATAGTATGTTTTGACTGGAGATAGTGTCCCTTAATCCGTAATATGGCGATCAATACGGGGGAAATTTACCCCATGACACCCTTTCATCTCACTTACGGGCTGACCAGCGCTAAAGGCACTGTCCGCGAAACCAATCAGGATGTAGCCGCCGCCCGTCTGTTCAAACCAGCGTGGAGTGAGGACGATGTTGGTTTGTTCATGGTTGCGGATGGGATGGGGGCAAGAGGTGAAGGTGAGCGTGCGGCACAGATTGCGGTGGATACAGTGATAGAGGCTGTCACTGAGTTAATGAGCAACAATGATGCACCGACCAACATCGGCGAGTTTTTAACTGAAGCGTTCAAGAAGGCGAACGCAACGATATTAAGCGAGACTCCTGATGGTGGGACAACCCTGACTTGTGCGCTTGTTATTGGGAATAAACTGCATATTGCTCACGTCGGAGACACACGAGCATATGTTTTATTCAACAATGAAATAATACTGCTGACAAAAGATCACACATTTTCAATGGAGTTAGTGCGACTAGGACATGTAACTACCGAAGAATTAAAACTTCACCCAATTGACGATGTTCTCTTTCGCGCTTTAGGGAGAGACGCGGAACTAGAAGTAGACATGGTAGCCATGAACCTGACAGTTAACTCATCATTGCTACTTTGCACAGATGGCCTCATAAAATGGTCTTGGGGTTTCTTGAGCGAATCACAGGTAACTACAATTATTCACAATTGTGACCCACAAACTGCCTCTGACCGGCTGGTGGCGCTCGCCCGCGAACGCGGCAGCAACGACGACATTACGGCGCTGGTGGTGCGGGTGGGGTAGCCAACAAGATATTCACGCAAACATGGACTGGCAGTGTCCGGCGCTCTGCTGTTAATCTGTACGCATGTCCGTATGTGCAGTCAAAGAGCAAGTGCCATGCCCATTCTCGATACCCAGATCAACCCCAACGACGAACGCTACAAAGCCAACGCTGCCCACAACCGCGCACTGGTCGCCGAGCTGCGCGCGCGGCTGGCACAGGTGCGGCAGGGGGGCGGTGAGCAGTACCAGCAGCGCCAGCGTGAGCAGGGCAAGCTGTTCGTGCGCGACCGGATTGACAAGCTGCTCGACCCCGGTTCACCCTTTCTGGAACTCTCGCCGCTGGCGGCGTGGGGGATGTACGACGGTGACGCGCCCAGCGCGGGAATCGTGACCGGCATCGGGCGTGTGAGCGGCGTGGAATGCCTGATCGTCGCCAACGATGCCACGGTGAAGGGGGGCACGTACTACCCGATAACCGTCAAGAAACATCTGCGGGCGCAGCAGGTGGCGCTGGAAAATAACCTACCCTGCATCTATCTGGTGGACAGCGGTGGAGCGTTCCTGCCGATGCAGGACGAGGTCTTCCCGGATGTGGATGACTTTGGGCGTATCTTTTACAATCAGGCCGTGATGAGCGCCGCCAAAATCCCGCAAATCGCCTGCGTGATGGGAAGCTGCACGGCGGGCGGCGCGTATGTGCCAGCCATGTCCGACGAGACGGTGATTGTGAAGGGCACGGGGACGATCTTTCTGGGCGGCCCGCCGCTGGTGAAGGCCGCTACTGGCGAGGACGTGACCGCCGAAGAATTGGGCGGCGCATTTGTTCACACCCATCAATCCGGCGTGGCCGACCACTTCGCCGAAGATGATGACCACGCACTGGAAATCGTGCGGGAAATCGTGGCGACCTTGAATGTGCGAACACGGACGAGGCATGCCTCGTCCCTACAGGACATTATCGCTTCTGAAGAACCAGCCTACGACCCGCAGGACTTGTACGGCATCCTGCCCACCACCTTCCGCGAAAGTTATGACGTGCGTGAAGTCATCGCGCGGCTGGTGGACGGCAGCAACCTGCGTGAGTTCAAGGCCAACTACGGCACGACGCTCATCACAGGTTTCGCCCGCATTGAGGGGATGCCGGTGGGCATCATCGCCAACAACGGCGTGCTGTTCAGCGAAAGCGCGCTGAAGGGCACGCACTTTATCGAATTATGTACAGCCCGCAATATCCCGCTGCTGTTCTTACAAAATATCACCGGCTTCATGGTGGGTAAGGAGTATGAGCAGCGCGGCATCGCCAAAGATGGGGCGAAGATGGTGCATGCCGTTGCCAGTGCCCGTGTACCCAAATTAACGCTCATCATTGGCGGCAGCTTTGGCGCAGGCAATTATGGCATGTGCGGGCGGGCCTATGGGCCGCGCTTTTTGTGGATGTGGCCGAATGCCCGCATCAGCGTCATGGGGGGTGAACAGGCGGCCAATGTGCTGCTGACCGTCAAGCGCGATCAGCTCAAGCGGCAGGACAAGCCGGATATGACCGCCGCAGAACAAGCAGCCTTCAAACAACCCATCCTCGATAAGTACGAAGCGGAGGGCAATCCTTACTATTCCACCGCCCACCTTTGGGATGACGGCATCCTCGACCCGCTGGAAACGCGGCGCGTGCTGGGACTGGCTCTGAGCGTCTGCCTGAACGCGCCCAACGAGGAGACACAGTACGGCGTGTTCAGGATGTGATAAAGTTAGAGATTATGCAAACATAACTCAAAGGGGTATTGCAAGATGACTGTAAAGTTGCGAATGATTTTGACGTTGTGTGTAATTCTTATTGTGATATTGATTACTTTTTCATATACAACAACCCCCTCGTTTGCCCAACAAACTAACGATACCTTCACTGACCGTGAGGTGATTACACCAAAGAATGTCGATCAATTAACGCAGATTGCCCGTTTGGGACGCGGCACTGTGCGACATGTTGCCTGGTCGCCGGACGGAAGCACTCTTGCACTTGGAGGTTCAGTTGGTGTGTGGCTTTATCCGGCCACAGAGTTCGAAACAGAACCCCTCTTAATTGAAGTCGGCAATGTTTATGATCTTGATTTCAGTGCGGATGGGAATTTCATTGTTATTGTGACAGGTGACACGCGAATATGGTTATGGGATATGCAAGCGAGTCAACTGACTGCGACGTTCACTGATAATGAAAGTCGTTTCTTTAGTGTGGCATTTGGCAAAGATGGAAAATTTCTGGCATCAGGCAGCAATGATGGCACGATTCGCATATGGGACATTAAGACTGGCGAGATTCGTAGCGAGTTGGATGGTGGAACAGGATACGTAGATAGCCTTGCTTTGAGCAACGATGGGAAGTTGTTGGCGTCTGGTGGCTCTGACAGAATTTTGCGCTTATGGAACATGGAAACGAACGAAATGTTGGCTGCTTTTAATGGACATGAAGGAAGAATTCTTACATTGGCATTTAGCCCAGACGGAACTAAATTGGCGTCGGGAGGCAATGATAAAACTGTTCGACTGTGGGACTTGGAAACTGGAGAACATCGAAAAACCCTGAGTGGACATGATGATTCAGTGCAGAGTATATCTTTCTCTTTAGATGGTTCAACTATAGCCGCAGCAAACTCCGATGAGGTTTGGTTATGGAATCCTGTAACAGGACAAGTGAATTCTCGAATTTCTAACAAGGGGAGCAGCGTTTTCAGTGTCGCCTTCAATATAGATGGGGATTTGATGGCATATGTTGGGCTAGATAGTAGTGTACAACTTTGGAACGTTACTACAGGCACGATTGATACCCAAATCGAGAATTTTACTGGCTCGGTAGTGAGTCTCGATATTAATCATGATTCAATGGCTTTGGTTTCTGCGAGTCTGGACAAAACAAGCAGGCTTTGGAGTCTTTCTGATGGTGAAATATTATCAACGCCCACGGAAATTGCGGTTGCTCCATTTTCTGTGGCCTATAGCCCCGATGGTCAATTGATAGCAATCGGCGATGCAAAAGGGGAGATTCAAATTTGGGATGTTACTACCAATAAGTTATTGAGAGAGCTAGATGGACATATTGCGACAATAACTGATTTGGCTTTTAGTCCCGATGGCAAACTACTTGCCAGTGCCAGTTACGATTCCACAACGCGGATATGGGATGTAAACACAGGAGAAATACAGTTTGTACTCAGTGATGGCGATTATTACTTCACGAGTATTACTTTTAGCCACGATGGAAATTTTCTGCTGTCCGCGGGCAAAAATGGTTATATCATATTGTGGAATGTTGAAACTGGAAAACCTGAGCGCAATCTCACTGTCGGAACAGCAACAATACAAACTGCGGTTCTAAGTCCAGATCAAACTCTGTTAGCTTCGGTCACTGATCAAGATTTTGTGCAAATCCAAGAGCTTCCTGCTGGACATACTACCATGACCTTTGAAGCCTCACCCGCTATTTTGAAAACAGGTCTTGCATTTAGTTCTGATGGATCGCTGCTCGCGGTGGGCAGTAATGCGGGGAATATCCAAATTTGGGAGATAAAATCTAAGGAACTGGTCGCTAATCTTACCGGACATACAGATGGCATAACCAGTTTATTGTTCAGCCCCAACGGAAGGCTTCTGATTTCGGGGAGCTGGGATGGCACCATTCGGGTTTGGGGTATAAATTAAGCTAATTAAGCGCTTGAACTCTTATCGCCCAACGAGGAGACACAGTACGGCGTGTTCCGCATGTAATAGCCTTCTTTATATAAGCTGAGGGATTTTGTAAATTTCGTGAAATTATTGTGAAGATTAACGAATAATTGGGATGGCAGGGATATACTAAGCGTATATTTACGTTTTTAGTTTCTTTCCGGAGTTCAAAAATGGGCGCACAACCCCGCGTTTTAATCGTCGAAGACACCCTTGAGTACGCTCAGATTGTGCAAACCATGTTACAGCGCGCCGGCATTCAATCACATCATGTATCGGATGGATACAAAGCGCTGGATTATCTGGAAGAACGCCTGCCCGACGCCATGCTGCTGGATATCGGTATGCCCGGCATGAACGGTTGGCAGGTGCTTGACGAGGTAAAAGCCCGCTACCCGGAGGCCGATTTCCCGGTGATCGTACTGACAGCCTTCAACGACCCGGCCAACAAACTCATTGGCAAATTCCAGTCGCGCGTCTATCAATACTTCACTAAACCTTTTGACCTCAAAGAACTGCCGGAAAAAGTTTGGCAGGCCATGCGAGTCGCGGCGTAAATCAAACACTTAGAATTGAAAAGGCCATCCCTGTTCGGATGGCCTTTTTGTTTTCTGTCTAACGGGTTACCCCACCTAAGCGGGCGAGGGTTGCGACAGTCCCAATTTCATCTGCCTGCGCCGGATAATCATGAACACCATTACCCCTACTACTGTCAGGGGGATCGCCAGATACAGCGCAATCGTAGAACGGCTGAACATGCCTTCGTGCCTGAAGTCGGCAAAGGCCAGATCCAACCTGCCGAGTTGTAGATAGGCGTTAGCGCGATTCATGTACGCCTGCGGGAACTTGGGCTGGAGATGGATGGCTTGCGTACAGTCATTAACCGCTTGTTGGGCACTGCCGACGGTCAAATATGCCAGACAACGGTTGTTATAAGCATTAGGATAATCAGGCCGCAGTGCGAGTGCCCGGTCAAAGTCGGCAATCGCGCCCGCACCGCCCGTTTGAACGTAATTCCAATAATGGGCGTAGCCACGATTGTTATAGGCTTCAGCCCAATCCGGCTTCAACTGGATGGCGAGTGTATAATATGCTATCGCCCGCCCGTAGTCCCCGGCCTCCGTGTAATAGTCGCCGAATGCCATGAACCCCTCAGCGGTTTGCGGTTCACCTGCAGGTGGCTGTGTCGAAGTCTGCGCTGCCACAATACTGGTTGTCATGAGAACAGTTATGAAGATCACGAACACATAAATTGGCAGGCGCTTGAAAACAAAATTCATCGGGTTAGTACCTCTCTTACTCACTAATCCCGCGTCAATAGGATAATGGTCACGTATTGTTACCCATCTTACATAAATTTACAAATTCTTCTTTAATGACCTATTAAGAACGATATGTAATAATCGAAATATTTATTAATTTAATCAGCTTCTTAGATGATTTCACACGACGCTGTATTTCCTCGTACTCATCATTTTGTTTGTCGCATAGGGACTAGCTTCTAGGCAGCCGGTTTACCCGTACGCCGCTATACGCCACAAATGGTATACGTGGTAACTGTGATAGCCATCGTCAGTGTCATAGACTATACTGAGAGTTCATTACGGTTCAAAACAGAGAGTACCACCGTGAATTTATTCGCCGCGCTTCATGAATACCTGCTGGAGCGGGAACGACAAGACTACTTTTCTGGCGTGGTATTGATTACGCAGAATTCTCATGAACTGTATTCGGCTGCTTATGGTTACGCCAGCCGCGCATGGAAAGTCATGAATTCGCTCGACATCCGTTTTGATTGCGCCTCAGTTACCAAAATCTTCACAGCCGTAGCGGTGCTGCAATTAATCGAACAGGGTTTGCTGACTTTTGAAACGAGCGCCGTTCAGTTGTTGGGACTGCGCGACACCCAAATCTCAGAAGCGGTCAATGTTTTCCATCTGCTCACTCACACATCAGGCATTGCCGATGATTCCGAGGAAGAAGCGGGCGAAGATTACGCCGACTTGTGGATCACCAAACCGAATTATTCGGTGCTGGAAACAGCCGACTTCTTGCCGCAGTTTGTTCACAAGCCACCCAATTTTGCCCCCGGCGCAGGCTGCCGCTACTGCAATGTCGGTTTTACTCTGCTGGGTCTGATGATTGAAAAAGTGACAGGCATGACTTACCGCAGTTACGTGCGTAAGCATGTATTCGAGCGCGCTGAAATGTGGCACAGCGATTTTTACCGGATGGATGTAGTCACTGAAAATGTTGCCGAAGGCTGCGACCCGATTGTCGATGGTGACAACACCATAACCGGGTGGAAGCGAAATATCTATTCGTATCCGCCGATTGGCTCACCGGACGGCGGGGCACATGTCACAGCGGGCGATCTGGATATTTTCCTCAACGCGATTCAATCAGGTAAGTTGCTGTCGGCGGAATTCACCGCCGATATGCTCGTACCTAAAGCCTTGCATCACGAAACAGAACACTACACCTTCAAGTGTGGTTACGGCTTAGAGTTTTACCTGTGGAAACCGGACATCTTCACCTATTACGAGAAAGACGGCATTAACGCCGGTGCAAGCGCCGTCATGCGTCACTACCCCGCCCAAAACCTGAATGTGATTATGCTCTCGAATATGATGCGGGGCGTTTGGGAACCGGTAAAGAAAGTGCATGAACTCTTGATGACCACGGCGCTCTAGATCCGTCTCATCATTTCTGAAGTGCGTTCTTGTTGCCACTTATCCCCTCCATTTTGCGTATTCTTATGTAGAACGCGTTCGTAAGTAGGAGGTTCAACCATGATACCCGACCGTGAATCCACAACTGAGTCCGCAAATGGGCGGCGCTCTACAAAACTCACCATTGTTGGACTCTTGGGCATGCTGGCGTTGGGGGTCATCCTATTGTTTGCCGGCGGTTTGGCTGCGGGTGTTGCTGGCGCAGCGGCAGTGATTATCGCGGTCATTGCCCTCGCCGTAACCCTCATGAGCGGCAATGTCTTACGCCCGGAAACCAGTGCCGAAAAACGCAAGCGCGGACTCAACGGGTTAGATATGTATACCCTGATTGACCGCATGGTGGACGACTTGGACGAAGAAGAACTGGCCTATCTGCGGCGTCGCCTTGAGCAGAAGGACAATAAAGAAGATTTGCCGCATACCGTAGCCGACCTGCTGGATTACCGCGAAGAAGAACGGCAGGCCGGACGGCGCTGAGTCCACCGCCTGCCCTCAAAATTATTGCATCGTCCCCGTCATGCGGGCCAGTGTCGCCAGATCGGGCACTTCTACATCGGGCGTGGCTGTTGTGGGAGGCGTTGCGCCGGAGCCGCCCTGCGCGTGCCGTCGGTTCACCCATACCGTCGCTAACCCCAGCGACTTTGCCGTCTTAATGTCATGAAACAAACTTTGGGCGACATGCAGAAATTTGCTGCGGGGTAGGCCGATACGCTCAAACGCCGTTTCGAAGTGGGGAAGGGCAGGTTTATAACTTTTGACCTGCTGTGCCGTAATCACATAATCGAACGCTGCACCCAGCTTGGGTGCTGAGTAGGCAAATAAATCATCATCTATATTCGTCACAATCGCCAGCTTATATTTTGTCGCTAGCGCCTTCAATGCTTCTGGCGAGTCGGGGAACGCTGGCCAATCCTTGACCGATACCGAAAATTCCGCCAGCTCTTCCGCTGTCGGCGCAAAACCCAACCGTGCGCCGATGCCTTCCAGCACTTCCCTCAGAACCGTTTTGTATTCGCGATATGGGCCGCTTTCAACACCGGCTTCTAGTTCGCCGTAAAGTTCCAGCGCCTTGTCTGACTCAATGGTCACCTGATGTGCGGTCAGAATGGGTCTTAAAGCCTGCCAGATGCCTGTTTCCCAGTCAATGAGCGTGCCGTAGCAGTCGAATGTCAGGACAGAATAATCATTGAAATTAAGCATGGGTAGGTTCCGCTGTTATTTGGATTCAATTACACTTAACACGTACAGCAGTGTGCCATTCTAACCGCAGTGAATGAAAAGCGCATCAGTAAAATGGGCAAACGCACGAGGCGAACAAATAAAACAAGGGGCATAACGCCCCTCGTTTATCGGTCATATTGCGGTTCGGTCAGGCGGGACTGTGTGCCTTCCCGCGCACCGCCTCTTGTTCTACCGCCTCTGCATCACGTGCCCGCCACGGCGTGCCCAGCCAACTGAGCAGGAAGTAGTCTGCACCGTAGTATCCGGCGACTTTCCACGCCAGTACCAGAACGATAGCGGCAATACC
Source organism: Anaerolineae bacterium (assembly GCA_041390885.1). GTDB lineage: Bacteria > Chloroflexota > Anaerolineae > Aggregatilineales > Phototrophicaceae > CFX2. The sequence continues at coordinate 34,085 of JAWKPB010000026.1, forward strand.
CAGTAAACCGTTGGTGCTGGCTGAACCGGCCATGATGAAGTTCCAGTTCATGAACGCACCGAAGAAGGCAGCGATACCCACGAATGCGCCCAGAATGAGCCCGATACCGATCAGCAGTTCACCGTAAGCCACTAACTTGGCAAACCACACATACGAACCCGAGTCCAGCATCCCTTGAAGGAAGCTGCGGTACCAATCATAGGTGATCGCTGGTCTGCCCTGCTCTGGAATTTGCACGGCGGCGGTCCAGAAACCTTTGAGTGCTTCGCCTGTTTCCGTCCACGCTGGAACACCAATCTTGTGTGATGCTGCATCAATCCACGACAGCCCGACAGCTACCCGCACGAATATCCATATCCATGCAAAGCGTGTGTCGCTAAACAACATCTTGACGAATGGCGGGTCCTCAATGATCCGTCCCTGACGAGTGCGTACTTCCTGCTTGGCCATTTCTGTTCTCCTCACTAACTTGACATGTTCAATTACGTTGAACAACTTGCATTATGCTCCCATTGCTTCCCCTATCGTAGTGAGTATCATCAGGGATTTAATTATCCAAATGTCATATGAGTGAAAAAATTCACGAGTGTTTGGGGTAATAAAAAGGGCACTCCCCGTCTGCGCCAAGCAGCGCCCTACAAATAATTGTTCCAAGAGTTTCGTTTCGCAGGCTTAGTGAACCACTATTTCCAGAAATTTGTGTCATCATTGACCCCCGCTTCAAGGTGCTTGATGCGGGTAGCATCAATATCATAACCGGGTATGAGTTCGCCGCTGTTGTGCCGTCGGTGGATAGATAACTGTCGCCGTTTGATCGTGCGTTATAGCTGTTATCTTCCTATCTGCTGGGCATTTTGTCCGGCTGCTATCCCCGTATAGTCTATTGACCGAATGTTAAACTGAATTTCGGTCTTAAATCTAAAAAAAATACCTCCGTAGCTATCATCATACGGAGGTATTCATAGCGAACGCGATCCAGAAATTACGCTTCAGTAGGTGGTAAGTGGCCCCGCCGCCATTCGTAGATGAATAACACGAAGAACACAACCGATAAAACCAGAATGAATGCACCGCCTAGTGTAATCCCTGAGGCAACATTGTCCCAGCCATACGCAGAGAATAGATTGCCTCTAAGGGTACTTCCCGTCAACATCGTATTGCGAAGATTGGTGACGGCGGTTAACTGTGCTTGTGCTTCATCAATCGCAGCCTGATCACCTGATTCCGTGGCCTTGGTAACCTCTGCTCTCAAATCACGCTGTACTCCACCCAATGTCGCATAGGAAGCATCAGGATAGCCCGCCCCTTCGGCTGCTTCTCGTAGATGCAGTCCTATGAGACCCGCATAAACTTGGGCTTGGCTGCCAGTCGTGAGCGGTTGCCCGGCATTTTCGACGATCCCGGGTACCTGTCGTTCTTCATCGGAAAGTTTGTCTTCTGCTGTAAAAGTGATTTGCTGAGCTGCTAGTTCGGTACGAACATTATCTTGGACGATTCGGCCCATCATTAAAGCTGCTCCCCCTACAACGAGAGCTCCAAGAGCGAGTACCAACCAGAGTAGCAAGACTCGAGCCCACATAGCTGCCGAGAGACGATAATTCAAGTACTTCATGAGATGACTCCTGTTGATTATAGTTTAGGCTGGCGTTAGTTAGCCCTATAAATAAACAATATTGTGTCGTGCTCTAATTTCTAATGCCTCTCCATCGGATTGGCATGAATGCCTCGGACAAGTAATATTTTGACCCTCTTCGCAGCACGGCATAGCCAGATACCAGCTTGAAAATGTGCACGATTAAGCAATCTTTATGTTACGTTCACAACATAAAGAACCTGGATATTTTACCGATCCTAAATTCATGAGGATGGCTTCAAATCAGGCGATTTGATTGAAGCTCAACTGCATCTTTGGCACACGGTTTTGAAACGGTTTTTCGTCTCTGCCTTCTTGTGTTTAATTACACTGAACTGTCTACATTATGCGCACATTACTTCCTGTTCCGTAGTGAGTATTATCAGGGATTTAATTACCCAAATGTCATATGAGTGAAAAAATTCACGAGTGTTTGGGGTAATAAAAAAGGGCACTCCCCGCCTGCGCGAAGGAGCGCCCTACAAATAATTGTTCCAAGAGTTTAGTTTCGCAGGCTTAGTGAACCTGTTTCACATAATTTTCTGCCATCATTGTCCCCCCGCTTCATAGATTGCGCGGGTGATATTCATCATGGTTTATGAAGGATGAATATCATATTGGGTCATTATTCATGTTTTGTGGGTGTTCCACCAGTAGAAGGATAAAGCGCCACCAGCAGCCCGTACGGTTGTTTTTCCGTGCTGCCGTTGCTCTCGGCGCTGGCATATTCCTGCACCAGTTCTTTCAAGCGCCTATAAAATTCTTCAGCCACATCCGGCGCGAGTTGCAGTGTATTGCGCGAAATCAAAAGCGAACGGCTCAACTGCTTGCCCTCACTTTCATTCGGCGAAACATCCAGCACATCAGCTTCGGCACTCTTTTGGATGTCCTCACGGGTGTCATCAAACAAACCCGTGAGCATCACATTCAGACCTTCTTTGCCTGCCTCTGACGTCAAGGAAAACAGTTCACGGTCAACCCGGTAATGATAGGCCGCTGCCTGATATTGCTTTTCGACTATGCCGGAGACTATCCGCGTATCCACGACTTTAACTAGTGAACGTTCTTCAAGCTGTTTGACGTGATAGTACAACTTGGTAGGGGGGACATTCAAAACAGCCGCTACCTGCTTCACCGTGCGCGGCGCCTGCGTACAAAGCTCAACGATTTGCAGACGGAGCGGATCAGCCAGTACTTTGAGTGTTTCGAGGTCGTTGATGGTGTATTCTGGTTCAGGCTTAAAAGGCTGGTGATTAGGATCGGGTTTGGCTTCGGACATCATGATGTAAGTCGAGCAAATGCTGACCTCAAATAAGCGGACTATTGAAAAAGTTATGTCATTATATAACGGCTTTTTGAGAATAACATGTTTAATCGAAGTAATCTATTTGATTCGAAATTGTATTCATTGGCGCTCACATATCAATTGCCTAAAATGCACGCCTAAGCCGCCGGTAAATATGCAGCCGTAGACTGGGTGAAACGCAAATAAAAACGAGGCCGCAGATGTTGTCATCTACCGCCTCGTCATGACCGGTAAATCTCCGGTTCAGGAACCTCGTCCACGATTAATGCTTCTCCACTTTGCGAAAGGCCATTTTATCCAGAAGTTTTTTGCGCGTGTTGTCCATCTGGCGTGCCAGACGTCCATTTTTAGCCGTCCGCAGTTGATCTTTCTGGATGGCTTTAGCGAGCATGAAATTGACGTTGAACATAGGCAGCTCCTTGACTTGAGGTAATTGAAATGGACGAAGAAGTTTCAACATTGAAAACTATTTCAATGTTCAACATAAATCTTATTATGAGACTGTCTTCAATGTCAACAGATTCCTTAAACATTTGACTATTTTTCAATGGTCGATAATGTTGGGTTAATCTTGGCCGTATAGCCAGTCCGCTGGCGGGTACATAACCCTTCGCGCCGAAAACAGGGCAGCGAACTGCCCGCTGCCTGAATGCCCGCCATCCCCCCCACCGTCCGCCCTGTCAACCATCTACGCCCGCATCATCTCCGTTATCCTGTCGTTCCCATTGGCGTCCCTTTACCCCCACGTCTTCCGTTACTCGGCCCTCAATGTAGTGCCTGCCAGCTCACCAGAATGAGAACTGTCCAGATCACCGCGCAAATTGGTGGAATGGGCAGCGCGAATCCCCACCAGAATATCGCGCCAACTGGAAGCAGAACCAGCGCCAGCACCGCCCCCGACATGGAACCCTGCCACAGCAAATAACCGGCCACCCCCTCAAGAATACACACCACGAGGAAACCGGCGAGCAGCGGAACAGTTGTAGGGATACCTGCCCGTTCAAATGGCCCGCGTCCGTAAGCCGGAAAACCCATTACCATCGGAATGTCACGCCCTGCCAGCAGGTTGCGAATCGCCGGGATGCAGAATACGCCAAAACCGATAGCTACAAACCAGTGCAGGAACGCCGCCACCCGCAGAAGAATGGGAACGTCCATCGTGCCACCTCCCTCCACTAAGTCACCGTCCTCATCATCCCATCTTCCGTCTTGTGAACTGTATCTAACACTGGGAAAGGGTCATGCCAGTACTGGCCGCCGAATTTTATTCACTTGAACCACAAACAGCACAACTATAGCCACCAGTGTCAGGACTGCACCCCCGATATAACTCGCTGTCAGGCCGAAGCTCTGAATAGCATTCCCGGTGCTGATGAGGCCAATCCCAATGCCAATTTGTAATGCAGCGCCGTAGAGCGCTAGGGCTACACCCAGCGCTTTGGGCGGCACCAGATCAGTCACCAACGCCTGACTGATGCCCATACTGGCTGCCACCGCGGGCATTGCCGCACTGGCAACCGCGAAGTGCCACACGAGGTTCGAACCCGTCAGGGCGAACAAACCCAGTGCACCGATCAAAAAGCAGAAAGCGACCACATAGTAGCGGTTCATGCGGTCCGAAAGCCACCCGAGCAGGAAGGGCAGCGGGATCGACACAGCGCTGCCGATGGCCCCCACGCCCGAAACGGCCTCCGGGTCGGCCCAGCCCGTCCATCTGCAAGGGTCTGCCCAGCACGGCCACAAAGCCACAACCAAAGGCGATCAAGTTCGCCGCGAGCATGGCATAGAATGACCACCCCAGTGACAGCGGCGATGACGATCTGGAATCGGTCTGTGTTTCTGCTGGCGCGACTGTTTTCTCTTCCGCCAGCACCACAACCAGCAATGACAGCCCCCAGACCAGTGCCGCCACCAGAAACAAGGTCGGAAACCCCCATCGATTGGCGATCACACCGCTGACCGCCCCCGCGATCACGCCTCCCACCGGCCCGGTGACACCCAATATGCCAAACACCTTGCCACGTTCAGCTTCTCCGGCGGATAATCCTGCTAGATTGAGGACCATGGCAAAGCCAATCGACAGGAGAAAATAATAGCTGCAGGTCAATATCGTCAACTGACCAAGATCAGCCACCTGACCCATGAGCCAGATGACCGGGATATTCAGCAAGGCAGCCCCTGCCAGCAGTGGTTTACGTCGCTGAAGCTTGTCGGCCAGCCAGCCTGCCAGCATCCCCCCGAAGGGCATCGCCAGCACACCCAAACCGAGAAAATTGCCAATTGAGGCTGGTTCAGCGCCCAATCGCAGGGCAAAGAGTGGCAGCATAGCGCCTACTGCCTGGTTTGCTGTCCAGAAAATGAGATTGACAGTAAAAAGCGCTACCAGCTGTCTTCGGCTGATGGTCATAAACCTAGTCCCCCTTATTTTTTCTGGCGTCCCTCTGATGATCGGCAGCTTTATTTGCGTGGTTTCTTTTAGTTCTGCAGTGTGGAAAGGAGGCTACAGCTTGCCAGCCGAAGCTTCAATATAACGCGTTTGAACAGGCCGTGCGAACCTCCGACAGTGTTTGTCTACCTGTCTCCATGCAATGAGCTTGCTCGTCATTTCCACCATCCCCCCACCGTCCGCCCTGTCAACCATCTACGCCCCTCGTAGGGGCGCACCTGTGTGTGCGCCCGCATCATCCCCGCCATCCCGTCATCCGCCTTACGAACCCTGTTCACCCACCGTAGGAACGCCAAAAAATGGCGTCCGCCGCCTCATCCCCATATCCATCCCACCCCCTTCCGTTTGAATTTACAAACCGCCCCTAACCATTTCCCAACGGCTTACCAACCTTCTTAACATACGCCCTCCCTCAAAATGGTTTGTGCCGCCACCTCCAAAAAGCGACCAAATGTTCGACCAAATGTTCACCCTTTATGCGAACAAGTGTGCTATCTTAAGATCAGGTGCGGCGCGGACGGATAAACACCATTCGAAATGGACCGCTTCCGCCACCAGCCGGACGGCGAGCCGCCCCCCTCTCCTTTCCCCCTCTCTGCACTCCGCCTCATAGAGAGGGGGCCGGGGTGAGGTTATTCGTAATGTCGTCCACTTTATAAATCATCTTCATCCGCCGTAGGGACGCCAAAAATGGCGTCCGCCGCATCAATCCCACCGTTCACATCATCCCGCCCACCGTAGGGGCATGCCGGTGACATGCCCTTCGTCTGTTGAATGTGCTCACCGTAACGCCGCACCTGTGTGTGCGCCCACCGCTTTTCCCCCTCCCTCGTATACGGGGGAGGGCTGGGGTGGGGGTTCCCGTCCCACCATTCACACCGTCCGCTTTGTAAACCATCTATCCCAACCGTAACGCCGCACCTGCCTGTGTACCCGCCGCTTTTCTCCCTCCCTCATATACGGGGGAGGGACGGGGTGGGTTGTCTCCCCCGTCCGCAACCCCTTCAGGGGTTTACTGCCACCGCCTAGCGCGGGGTTTTCAACCCTGCGCCCCACATCGTCCACCGCCGCTTTTCCCCCTCCCTCGTATACGGGGGAGGGCTGGGGTGGGGGTTCTCGCTTCCATCGCCCTGCACACCCCAATTTCCAGTCCCCTTCAGGGGGCTTTACCCCAATTTGCCGGAGGGTTTATCCTCCGGCCGCACAGGAGACCACCATGCCCCGTCATTACTCCGCCGACGAAAAACAACTCGTCCTTGACCGCCTCGTCGCCAATCGTGGCGACATCACCCGCACCGCAAAAGAAACTGGTGTTTCTGACCGAACCTTATTACGTTGGCGACAGGAACACAATATTCCACCGCCATCAGTTCACGTTATGTCGTCGCCGCCGACGACGACTTCGCCGACACAAAACGCCTCCCCCTCTCTGTATACGGAGAGGGGGCCGGGGGGTGAGGTTCCCCTCAACCCCGAAATTCTCGACTCCCTCTACGAACTGCGCGACAAAATGCTGTTCATCATCAACACATTGATTGATGCCATAGGTCCAGCTATTCAAGACGCGCCGCTGAATCAGCTTACGACGGCCCTCGCCCAGATCACCGACCGCTACATCAAACTCGGTCACGAACTCCCCCCTGAAGACGAAGAAATCGAGATGGAACACCCTATAGCTAAAGTAAAGGATGACGACGTTGAAGAAGAAGATTCGACACCTGACAGCCCATCCCAAGCAGGAGAAGATTATTAGGAGTGACGTCCGCTTCCGCGTCGTCGCCTGTGGTCGCCGCTTCGGTAAAACCTTTGTTGGCATCTACAGCATCTTGGAAGCCGCCGCAGTGGACAAGAAAAAGTGTTGGTGGCTTGCCCCCACCTACGCCATGGCTGACCACGTTTGGGATGAACTCAAAGCCGCCAGCCGCGACATTGTCGGACGCCGTGTGTATGAAAGTGACCGCCGCCTCACCTTCACCAAGCGCGGTTCCATTACCGTCCGCTCCACCCACATCGCAGACCATCTGCGCGGCGCCGGTTTGGACTTCGTCGTCCTCGATGAAGCCGCCTTCATGGACTCCACCGTCTGGCCTGAAGTCGTCCGCCCCATGCTCTTGGATCGCCAAGGCTCGGCGCTCTTTCTCAGTTCGCCCAACGGCAAAAACTGGTTTTGGGATATCTACCAGATGGGAAAGCAGCGCCGTCCCCACTGGCGCAGCTTCCATTTCACCACTGCTGATAACCCGCTGCTCGACCCTGCGGAAATCGAAGCCATCCACGCCCAGACTCCCGAACGCGTCTGGCGCGAAGAATATCTCGCCGAATTCATTTCCGACTCCGGTCAGGTCTTTCGTGGTATTATCGAAGCCGCCATCGCTCCCGCCAACACCGCGCCCGACCCATCCGCCCGTTACGTCTTCGGCCTCGACTGGGGACGCGAATCCGACTTCACCGCTGTCGCCGTCCTCAATGCCACCACTCATCAATTGATTGCTTTGGATCGTTTTAATCAGGTCGCGTGGTCGCTGCAGCGCGCCCGCCTCCGCGCCCTCTATGACCGCTGGCAGCCGCTGGCGATCTGGGCCGAAGCCAACAGCATCGGCTCACCCAACATCGAAGCCCTTCAGCAGGAAGGTCTGCCCCTGCGCCCCTTCACCACCACCGCCGCCAGCAAAGCGCCGCTTATCGAGTCCCTTGCCCTTGCCATCGAACGCCGCGATATCGCCCTCTTGCCCGATGAAACCCTGCTGGCCGAACTCGCCGCCTACCGCATGACACGCTTGCCCGCGGGTGGTTATAGCTACAGCGCCCCGCCCGGCCTCCACGATGACCTCGTCATCGCCACCGCCCTCGCCTGGTACGGTTCGAACTTCACCAGCCCGCCCATCTCCTTCGCCTAACGCCGCCCTCATCCCAACCGTAGAGACGCCATTCTTGGCCTCTGCCGTACCTCAATTATCGTCCAAATCCATATCGGCAACGGGCAGCGTGAAGGCGAAGATGCTGCCCCCGCCGGGATTATCCTCAATCCAGATCGTGCCGCCGTGCGCTTCCACCACTAATTTGCAGAAGGTTAGCCCCAGACCCGTGCCGCGCCGCGTTCCCCGCCGCCCCTTGATCTGGCTGAAGCGCTCGAACAAGCGCGTTTTATGTTCGTCAGGAATACCCGGCCCGGTGTCCACCACCTCGATACGCACCATACGGCGTCCCGTATCAGCTTGGAGCAGTGGGTGGGCGCGTATGGTGACATAGCCCGAAGCCGGACAGAACTTCAGCGCATTGTCCACCAGATTTTGCAGAACCCGCTCCACTTTGTCCGGATCAATATTGAGGTCGGGCGTTTCTTCGTCGATATCGGTCGTGAGCGTGACCTCCAACTCCTGCGCCAGTGGACTGAGTTCGACACAGACGCTGTCGGCCACCGTCGCCAGATCAGTCGGCTCGGTTTCCAGTTCGAGCTGGCCGCTGTCATTGCGGGAAATATCCAGCAGCGAATCGACCCGCGCCATCATTTTACGGATAGCCCGCTGGCTGGTTTCAGTGGTGGTAACCACGGTCGGGCGCAGCGGATTATCCGGCGGCACGATGTCCCGCATCAGCTTGAGGCCGGTGGTGACAGCCGTCAGCGGACTGCGCAGATCATGAACGATCATATCGGAAAGATCAGCCCGCATTTGCAGCAGTTCGTGGGCTTCGGTTTCGTCATAAAAGACCAGCAGCAAACCCAGCGGTTCACCATTATTACTGCGGATAGGGAAGATGCGCCGCTCAATATGCCGTTCATCTCCCGCCGTTGTGACAGCGTACGAATGGGGCGGGACGTCCGACCATGCGCCGGGGGTACGTATTTCCTTCAACAGCTTGCGTACTTTCTGGTCAGACTCGAAACCCATCCGTTCCGCCAGATCAAGATCGGGGCGTTCCAGCAGATCATCCACCTTTTGCCCCAGCATGCTGGCCGCTTCCAGCGCGATCATATTCACCCGTGGGTTGGCTAATACCACCAGCCCGCTGCGGTCAATTAGAACGATGCCTTCGGTCATGGTATCCAGAATAACCTGCAACCGGTCACGGGTTTCCGCCACATTCTGGAACAGGCGCATGTTATCCACGGCGGTCATCATCTGGTTCGCCATCTGGCTCAGGAAATACGTATCTTCCTCGCTAAAGGCTTCAGGTCGCTCGCTTTCCAGCGTGATCGCGCCGCAAATTTCCCCGGCGCTGATGAGCGGCACGGTGAGTTGCGAACGGGTAGCGGGCAGCAGTGGATGCTCCGGCTGAACCGTGCGGACATCATGCAGCCGCAGCAGTTTGCCGTCGCGCAGCGCCCGCCCCGTCAGGCTTTGCATCAGCACATCGGCTGTGAGGGTCACGCTGGGGGGATAGCCATTTTGGGCTGTGACCTCACTCGTACCGGTCAGGCTGTTTTGCAGCATGACGAAGCCTGCCGCCTGTTGGTGCAGTTCAAGGGCACGGTTGAGCACCATCGCACAAATCTCGCGCACATCCATCCCCGCCGTGATCTGCCGTCCCAGCATCGCCAGCGCGTACATCTGTTCCACCTGCCGCACCAGCGCTTGATCGGTTGTCGCATATTGGCGGGCGTTACGGATGGACTGCGCTGACTGGTTGGCGAAGGTGCGCAGTATTTCAATATCGTCGTCACTAAACTGCTGCGGCCTATCATAAAAGAACATGATGACGCCCAACATGTCATCACCGACTTCTAGCGGTAGTTCGGCCCACGCCGCTTTGCCTTCCCGCGCCAGTGATTCACGGGAAGCAGCCGCCCGCTCGTCGTGGGTGACATCAGCCACCAGCACGGGCTGCCGGGTCTGGCGCGTGGACAGGGGGTGTACTGGCTCGGCTAGAAAATGCGTACTCAAGCCACTGGAACGGGCCAGTGCCAGCGCCTGCCGGTCTTCACCCCAAAAGAGATAAATCGCCGTGGCGTTCGACTCGGATATTTCGGTAGCAGCCGTGACGATGGCCTTCATCACCTCGTCCATCGAGAGTGTGCCGGTGAGCTGCGGCAGGGCGCGGTTGAGGGCGCTCAACTGGTTGGCTCGGCTGGTTTGTTCTTCGTACAGTTGTGCGTTATCAATCGCTACGCTGGCACTGGTCGCTACAATAGTCAGCAAACGTTCGTCTTCCGGCGTAAAGTGCTGTTGGGGATTATTGGAACTGATGACGATAGCGCCCAGCAGGTGGCCGCGTGCCAGCAGCGGCACACCCAGCCACGATTGCACCCCTTCGTCCGGTGCTTGCAAGCCCAACTGCTCGGCTTTTTCGGCCACGTCGTGGCCGATGAGCAGCGGCATTTCACGGCGCAGTACGTGACCGATGAGAGTATGCTCTGTGCTTTCGCTTTCACCCTTTAGCGGTTCACCATCCAGCACCACCAGCGGGAACGTGAGCTGCTGGCGGCTGCGGTTGTAGAGTGCCACCACAAACTGGTCGGTGTGCATCAACTGCTCGACCTGATTGTAGACGGCATAGAGTAACAAATCGAGCTTTAAGCCGGATTGCAGCGCCTGACTGACAGCGCTGATGGAACGCAGTTCATCCACCTGTTTCCGCAGACGGTACTGCGTATCGCTGAAGCGGTTGAGACCAAGCGCAACCAACAGCGTGCCGATGGCGAAAATAATGATGGAACTGGGCGTCAGGCTGATAACCACTGCGGCCATCACACCAAAAGGCACAGGAACAGTCAGCACCCCGACAATCAGCCAGCGGTAAGGCAGCAAATTCCGCCACGACAGACCGTCAACGCGAATTTCTAATAAATAGATGAGGGTGTATACCACACTGGTGACCAGACTGAAGGCTACCAACGGGGCCAATACTTCGCGCAATGGAGGGCGGAACGGCAGTTCACCGCTGAACAGCAAATAAACCTGTACCCCCAAATAGGTGCTAAGCGTCATGCGGGCAGTGATGAGTAAAACGTTGGCGAGCGGGCCGTCAGTCCACTTCCGTCCGCGCAGATCAGCGCCATAACGAAGCAGCCCACCTAGTGCCCCGCCCAGCGCAATACACCACAGCATGAGCGGCAGTGCGTCAGCCGGTTGGGAGAGGACAGCCGTCATAGCAACGGCGTGCGCCGGACTGAATTTACCCTGTGCTAGCGTCACGCTCAGGTAAAGCGTGGCGGCAATGAGCAGCATGAATACCAGCGCCTGCCAGCCGTAACTGCCGAGCGTGTCCCCCCCCGGTAGGTTGGACAGCAGCACAGCACCTGTCAGCACAGCGGCCAGAATGGTGCTAAGGAGAATAAAACGTGGGCGGTTCATACCTTTATTGTACACACTCTAGGCGTTTTGGCAGGGCTCACGCTATAGTTGTGGACTGTGTTTCAGTTTTGATATGGTATACGGTACACAGATTTATTTCTAAAGTGTGTTCTAAAAAATTCTCAGAGAAAGTATTTCATCATGACTAGTGACGAAGCGATTGCCCTGATTAACCGTTTTTATAGCAGTTTTCAACAGCGTGACCATGCAGGTATGATCGCCTGTTACCATCCGCAGGTGGAATTTACCGACCCCGTGTTCCAAACACTGAAGGGCAAACAAGCTTGCGCCATGTGGCATATGCTGGCGGAGCGGGCAACCGATATTGATATTACGTTTGACCATGTGCAGGCGCAGGGTTCAAGCGGGCAGGCGCACTGGGAAGCACAGTACACCTTCAGCGGCAGCGGGCGGCGGGTGCATAACGTGATTGATGCGGCATTTGAGTTTGCGGACGGGTTGATCGTGAAACACCGCGACCGCTTCGACCTGTGGCGCTGGACGCGCATGGCGATTGGCACCTCCGGCGTGCTGTTGGGGTGGAGTCCGCTGGTGCAGAACAGAGTGCGGCAGCGAGCGCAGTCCGGCCTGAAGAAATTCATCGAACAACATCCTGAGTATCAGGGATAGGGGCGGGTGATATGCAGGCTGTGACACGGGTTGCTCTGATACAACTGGCATGGTCGGGCAGTATCGAGTTGATGCAGGAGCAGTATCGCCTGCTCATCCCGCGGGCGGTGGAGCAGGGGGCGGCGCTGGTGTGCCTGCCGGAGTTTTCGCTCATCCCCTATTTCCCCGGCGTGCGCGATCTGGCGGGGTTCGAGTGGGCGGAGGCGCTGCCCGGCGGTGTGTCCGAACGGTTTTTCAGCGCGATGGCCCGCCAGCATATGGTGACGCTCATTGGCAGCTTGTACGAGAAGGCTGAGGACGGAACATATTACGACACGGCCACCATTCACGGGCCGGACGGCAAGCTGGTTGGCTTCACCCGCAAAATTCATATTCCATCGGGCGAGGGCTACCACGAAACCGACTATTTCGTGGGCGGCGACCAATACCCTACGTTTCATCTAGACGGGCTGACGGTGGCGACGCCAACCTGTTATGACCAGTGGTTCCCGGAAGTGTCGCGCATTTATACACTGAACGGGGCGGAATTTATCTTCTATCCCAGCGCGATTGGCGAAGAACCGGGTGACCGGACGATGGACAGCAGCGAGGCATGGCAGACGGTGATGCGCGGGCAGGCCATTGCTAACGGCGTGTTCATCGGCGCGGCGAACCGCGTGGGGGTGGAGAACGGCATCCGCCTGTACGGCAGCAGCTTCGTATGTGATCCCGGCGGCAGGGTGCTGGCGCAGGCCGGGCGGGAAACGACTGAGGTGCTCGTGGTCGACCTCGACGCGGCGGTGCTGGAACACTGGCGACACCACTTCCCGCTGCTGCACCAGCGCCGCCCACAGGTGTACGGGGGCATCACAGCCTCTTATGAAGGGGCTAACGCGCCGGCATGGCTGAAGAAGTCGTAATGAGAACCGAAAATTAAAGCGCTTCGATAAAACGCTGGATGATGGATGACCATTGTGCCTTGGCGGCGTTATTCAGATCTTCGGTTTGCAGCTCCATGTGATTGACGATGATGGAGGCTGTTCCGCCCTTCTTAGGCTCGCTGGTGACGCGGATAGATGAGCTGTCGTGCCCTTTGCTGCGCCATGTGATGCGTTTATCAGTGCCGCTAACCTTTACATCATCCGCGATAAGTGCCAGAACCTCTTTATCCTGCGCCGCAAATTCGACCCACTGATCCATGAGTTCCTGCATGCCGAGTTTGGTAGCTTTGCTGACGCTGGTTTGAAAGGTTCCGTCGGGGCGCTGGCCGGGCACACGCCGGTCAATGTACTGCTCGTAAGCGACGGTTACAGACTGTGCCCACCAGCCGATGTTCTCAATCTTGCCGTCGAGTTCTTGCAGCAGCTTGGTCGCAATTTCGTGGTGGCTGAGATTTTTGGCATCAATGCTGTCCATGTACTTCAGCCATTCGTCCCATGTCCGGTTGGTGGCACGCTCGACGGCCTGTATACGTGAGTTCTCTGGCATCGTGGTGATGAAGTGTCTCCACTTGATAGAGCTGAATTGATATAAATGAGGGGCGGGTCACTTTGCGGGACCCGCCCCTTAATAATCATTTATACTGGCAGTGATATCTAGATCAAACCACGCTTCGGTTTTCGGTGAACGCTCCCTGCACCAGTTCCGACGGGAAATAGGAGCTGGCCTCGCCTTCGGTGGCGTAGCGATAGAGCGCCGCTTGATAGATGCCGCTGAGGGCGGATGAAATTAACCCCAGCGCGATAACGGCCACGATGGTTCCTAGAACGACGAGCAGCGCGAGGCCGCCGGAGATCTGGCTGAACACACCCGCGAGGATACCGCCGAGCACGATGATGCCGAAGATGAGGAAGAAGAACACAAGACCCATGCCAGAAGTGGCGACGATCTGTTCACCCCATGTTTTCTTGAGCAGCGCGGCGCTGCGTTTGACCGCATCAATCGGGCCGATGTCTTCGACTGCCAGCACAGGCACGACGAGGAAGGTGGCAGTACTCCAGACGAAGCCAATGATTGAAATGATGATGCGTCCCAGCAAGCCGCTGCGTTCCGAAAGCGCCCTCAGTATCATGCCGACGGTGGCCGAAATGAGGGCGTAACCCACAATCTTTCCGAAACGCTGGCTGGCGATGCGGAAGCCATCGCTCAACGTTGGGTCGCCACCCTGCAAGCGGATCATGGCTGCTCCCACAAGCGCAGTGTTGGCGAAAAAGATGACGGTGTACAACACTAGATAAAACAGGAAGGCCACGATCAAACCGGCGATGCCAACTCCGTCTGTTCCGTTACGCTGTACATTATCAATCAACCCTGCGGCAATCGAAGGTATCGCGAAGGCAATCATGACTAAAATACTGCCGATGAAGGATACTATCGGAAAGACGATTAACTCCTTATCGGAACGTAATACCGCCCAACTGGCTTTCACCAGTTCCCAACTCCGACTCCAGCTTGAAAACATGGCTGTTCCTCCTTTTCTGTAGGCCATGTTATCATTTTAACACTTTTGCGGTTCAACAATCAGTTATATGAACGAGGTTCTGCCCCGTGCCTCTCAATAGCTTCTCCGTATGGTCCAGACCTTCTCCGCGTCTGTGCGGTGTAGTCGTCGCATTTGTGTTTCTGTTCGGCTTCGCACCAATCCACGCGCAGGCTCAGTGTTCGCCTGTTACCACGGTATCGTTTCCAGTAGATATATCTACGTTTCAATTGGTACAAGGTTTCGGTGTGCCCAGCACCCGGTATCAGGGACGCTACCACACGGGTGAAGATTATTACGGCGGGCGCGGCAGCAGCTACGGCACGCCGGTGCATGCTATCGCCAATGGACTGGTGACCTATTCCGCGCCCAACGGCTGGGGACGGGATGGTGGCGTGGTCATCATCCAGCACAGCATGCCGGACGGCTCCACGGCCTACAGCATGTACGGGCATATGTTCAACAGCGACGCCTACCCCTTCCCGCAGCGCTTCCAGTGTGTACAGGCCGGGGATGTTGTGGGCGTGGTGGGCGATGCCCGCCCTGCGCCACATTTGCATCTCGAAATCCGCACCAACAGCCCGGACATTCCCGGCCCCGGTTACTCGCTGCAACCGCCAACGGAACTTGGCTGGCTGCAACCCTCTAAATTCATCCTCAACTGGCAGGCATGGCTGCGCCCTGAACACCGCTGGCATCTACAACTGCCGGATGATACACGCCCACTTTCACCTCCCCTGCTGCTGGATGATGGCAGTCTCATCATCTTGAGCGCGGAACGGGTACGGTTCGCTTCTAACGACGGGCGGGTGCTGTCGCGCATCGTGCTCAACCGTCCGGCGGTGGCGCTGACACGGTTGGTGGGGCAACCGCTGCTGACCTACGCGGACGGCACAATGCAGATCGTCAACTTTGACAGCACGTTGGGTGAAAGCTGGTCGGTAGGGACAGCACTGGAAGGCCCGGCTATTGAAGCGGGTGATTTGCTGCTGTTTCATACGCCGGATAATGCGCTGGTGGCACTGGGGGCTGACCGCCGTTCGCTGGCGTGGCGCTTGGATAACATCCCGCCGGTGCTGCGGGCGCAGGCCGCGCCAAATGTGATCGGCTTGATTACGGAAAGCAACAGTCTGCTCAGCGTGTCGACACAGGGACAACTCATAGATACAGCGCAGCTCGGTGAGGTGACCAGTATGGCTGCTAGCTTTAACGGCAACCTACTGATCTACGCACAGGATGGCTATTCCGAAGTAGATGGCACAGGCACATGGTCACGCCGTTTGGAGGGGCTGCCGGGAGGTGGCGAGGAAAGCGCTTTATATTATACCCGGGGGGATAGTCCATACTACTTCTGGAGCGGCGGGACGGCGCGCACGCTGTATGCGCGAGATGCGCAGGGCAACACCTACTGGCAGACCGCGCTGCCGGATGTCACGGGTCGTGCCCGCATTTCGCTCTATGATTTTGATACTTTACTGCTCCTCACCAACGACGGGTATATCGCTGTCGTCCAGCAGAGCACCGGCCTCGTCTGCAACCAGATGCGTATGTACGGCGACTGGCGCAGTCATGTGTGGGACGAGCTGGGCATGGGAAATATTTTGCGGGTGGGCATCGCCGACCAGATTATTGGTCTGGACTTCAAGACACTGCAAGGGGCATGTGCCAACCACTGAAATGCAGCTTAGCGCACACCCCACTCCCAGATGCCATAGGATACTTTCTGGTCAAGGGGATACCCGGCCTGCGTGAGCGTTATACCGATTTCCCCGACGTGATACCATTCGTGGGCAGTGAGGTAAGTGTAGAAAGCCATAGGGTGCGGCTTAAAGCCCTTGATTCGTCCACTTTCCAGCCCTCGTTGCAACAGTAATTCGACAGCTTTTTCCGATGCTTCCAGGGCTGCCCGAACAGCGGCTTTTTCAATCGTATCTTTTTTGCCTGCCGCGATTTTGCTAACCGCGGACATTAAGTCCGGGGCGGCGGCTTCTAGCCACATCAAGCGCACATTATGGATATGCCCCAACATTTGCCCGACGCTGCGACCTTTGGACGCTGAAACACCGGCCAACGCTTCTTCAGGAATGGCACTCATGAGGTAGTACAGAATGCGGTTGTGAATGTGCCACGAATCAATTATTTGCTCGTTCAGTTCCATGCCCAACCTCCGCTAATGATTGTGAATGTAGAATAGCCCGATTCCAAAATAAAAACAAGTGTTCTAGTTGTGTATGTTCTCGTAGTCGCTCCCGTGTTACACTAGGGGAAATCGCCCACTGTTCGCAGGCTGAGGTGACGCCGGGATGCTCAACCGGGAACAACTCGAACAAGCCATCGCTGCCCAGGAAGCCCTGCGTGATACGCTGGGTAATACCGTCGTAGATGCGACTATCGCCATCCTGCGTGAACGGTTGGCGGCACTGGCTCATTCTGCCCATGACCAGCGCAAACTGGTCACGATTCTGTTTGCCGATACAGTGGCGTCCACCGCCATGTCGGAAAACCTCGATCCCGAAGATGTGCTCGAAATTATGGATGGGGCGCTCAAAGCGTACTCGGACGCCGTCGGTGATTACGGCGGAACCGTAGCCCGCTTGATGGGTGACGGTCTGCTTGCCTTCTTCGGTGCACCGATTGGCCGTGAAGACGACGCCACACGAGCAGTGCGCTGCGCACTGGGGATTGTCCGGGCCGCACGTGCCTATGCCAACACGGTAGAGGCAAAGTGGGGCGTGAGCAGCTTTAATGTGCGGGTTGGCCTCAATACGGGGTTGGTGGCACTGGGTGAAGTGGGCGGCGCGTCCGGCTCGGAGTGGACGGCGATGGGCGACGCGATTAATCTGGCGGCGCGCCTGCAAAATGCTGCTCCGGCAGGCGGTATCCTCATTTCCCACGACACGTATATTCATGTGCGCGGCGTCTTTGAAACCCGCACCTTAGAACCGATTGTCCTGAAGGGCAAGGCCGAGCCGGTGCAGGTGTATCTGGTGGAGCGGGAAAAACCCCGCACTTTCCGCGTGACTACCCGCGGCGTAGAAGGCGTCGAAACGCAGATGGTGGGACGCGACCACGAACTACAGCAACTGCAAACGACGTTTAACTGGGCGGTTGATGAATACGAAACGCAAATTGCCACCGTTGTGGGCGAACCGGGCGTGGGCAAGTCGCGCCTGCTGCGGGAATTTGACGGCTGGCTGGACGAACTGCCGGACAGTATCCTGCACTTTACCGGGCGGGCTACAGTGGAGATGTTCCAACTGCCCTACGCCCTCATCCGCAATATGTTCGCCTTCCGCTTTGAAATTCAAGACAGCGATAGCGCCGGTACAGTGCGCGAAAAGTTGGAACGGGGCATCGCGGCGTTTCTCGGCCCGGACAGCGGACGGCGGGCTGCGGCTATCGGCAATCTGATCGGGTTCGATTATTCCAACAGCCCCTATCTCAAGGGCGAAGACCCGCAGCAGTTGAGCCAGTTGGGCCAGTACAGCATTACCGAGTTTTTCGCGCGGGTGGCCAGCGAAAAACCCACTGTCATCTTTTTGGACGACATCCACTGGGCGGATGACAAATCTATTGAATTGGTCAATCACATCGTCCGAACCAAACGCGGCCTGCGGCTGATGGTAGTGTGCCTGACCCGCCCGGCGCTGCTGGAACGGCGCACGCTGCCGTGGGATGACCAACCGGATTTCCACACCATGCTTGATCTGCGCCCGCTCACACGGGTGGATACGCGCAATTTGGTCGGGCAAATTCTGTGCATGATGGACAGTGTGCCGGAAGAATTGATCGACCTGATCGTCACTTCGGCAGAAGGCAACCCCTTCTACGTGGAAGAAATTATCAAAATGCTGCTGGATGATGGGGTGATCGTCAAAAGTCCGACAAAGTGGACGATGGATACGGCACGCCTGACCGATCTGCGCATACCGCCCACACTCACTGGTGTTTTGCAGGCACGCCTTGATGCGCTGCCCGACGACGAGCGGACGCTGCTGCAGCGGGCGGCGGTGATCGGGCGCATATTCTGGGATACGCCGCTGGCACGGTTACGAGCGGACGGCGAACCGCCGCTCGAAAATATCCACGAAACGCTGGCTGCGCTGCGCCGCCGCGAACTGATTAACTGGCGTGAAATGTCGGTGTTTGACGGCGCGGAAGAATATATCTTCCGCCACAATATTTTGCATGATGTGACCTATGAAAGTGTGCTGCGCAGGCTGCGGCGGGTGTACCACGAGCAGGTAGCGGATTGGCTGGTGGAACGCAGCGGTGACCGCCTGAATGAATATACCGGCATGATCGCGCGGCATTACGAACAGGCGGGGCAGCCCGGCAAGGCTATCGCCTATCTCAACAAAGCGGCGGAAGTAGCGCTGAACATTAGCGCCTATTACGAGGCTATCGAGTGGGCGCGCAAAGCGCTTGACTTGCTGAAGGGCGAGCCGGATACAACCGAAACCTGCATACTGGATGCCCAGTTGAAGGCCCATCTGGGACAGGCATATCGCTGGCTGAGCGACTTTGTGAGCGCCCGTGAATATTACGAAGAGAGCTTGAAGAGTTTCCAGCGGTGCGGCGACAAGAGCGGCATCGTCCGCGTGTTGTATGAATTGGGGTGGCTGGTCGGTTCGATCATGCGCCGCTACCCTGAAGCGGAAGGCTATTTCCATGATTCGCTGCTGATCGCCGAAGAGATTGGCGACAAGCGCGGGGTGGCATGGGCCTATAACGGATTGGGGGCTGTGGCCCATTTTCAGGGCGATTATGCCGAAGCCATTCGCTATTATCAGGACAGTCTCGTTATTGCCCGCGACATCGGCGACCATGCCCGCACAGCAGGCGCACTGAACAACCTCGGTTTGCTCAAAGCCGAACTAGGACGGCTGGATGAGGCGCAGGGTGATCTGGAAGCCGGTCTACAAATTTTCAAAACCATTGGTAATCGTTCCGGCTTGGCCTCGCCCATCACGAATTTGGGTAATCTAGCGCGTTTTCAAGGGCGGCTGGAAGAAGCGCAGAAGTTGTTTCAAGAAGCGCTCACTATCTATGAAGAGACAGGTGACCGCGCGGGTGTCTCGGTCTCCTTATGGTCACTGGGCAGTCTAGTACGGGTACAGGGCGAATATGATCTCGCACGCAGTTATTACAACGATTCACTCCAGATTTCGCGGGAGATCGGTTCGCCACCCGGTATTGTTTCCAGCCTTGAGGATCTGGCGCTGGTGGCACGGCTGCAAGGCCGTTACGACGAAGCACGCAGCTACTTGCAGGAAGTGTTAATGATCGCCGGCGAAGTGGGCGACCAACATGAAGTTGCCAATGCGCTGCTTAATCTGGGCGGGGTGGCGCGGGTACAGAAACGTTATGACGAAGCGCGAAAGTATCTGGAAGACAGCATTGTCATCAATATGGAATCCGGCAACCGCCGCGCGTTGGCTCGCGCCATGCTCTTTTTGGGTGATGTGGCGCTGGGGCAGAAGGACCTAACGGACGCCAAACGGCATTATACTGACGCCCTGGCGGTTTACCGCGAATTTGACCAGCGTGTGGGGACCAGCATGTCCTTAGGTGGGCTGGGAGATGTTGCCATCCGATTCGGCGACACCAAAACAGCGCGCCAGCATTACTACGAGGCTCATAACACAGCACAGGCTATCCGCGATGTTCCCCTTACACTCTGGATTCTTTCGGGCATTGCCGCGCTGCTGGCAAAAGAAGGGGAGCAAGAACGGGCTGCCGAACTGCTGGGGATGATCTTGAATCACTACGCCGCGCCGCAAGAATCCCGTGATCGGGCAGCGACCGTGCTGGAGGAAATGGGAGCGTCAGCGGCGCTGGTGACAGCGGCTTTGGAACGCGGCAAAGGTATCGCGAGTACGGCAGAACACCAGCGGCTTAATCTGGATGAAAACCGCTGGTACACACTGGTGACATAGAAGCGCACATTTAGGATCAGCCGCTTCCCTGCGCCAGATACCCATGCTCAAGCACCTGTCCGGCGGCATTTAGTACGTAACGCAGCGGTGCGCCGGTGGGAATGTTCAGGTTCGGAATATCCTGCTCCGAGATATTTTCCAGTTTCATGACCAGCGCCCGCAGGCTGTTGCCATGCGCGACGACCAGTATTGATTTGCCGCCTAAGAGCAGCGGTTCGATATGGGCATGATAATAGGGCATGACACGCGCCCCGGTATCCTTGAGACTTTCGCCGTTAGGTGGTGGGGTATCGTAACTGCGCCGCCAGATGTGCACCTGCTCGTCGCCAAACTTAGCGGCGGTTTCCGCTTTGTTCAAACCCTGCAAGTCGCCGTAATAGCGTTCGTTGAGTGCCTGATCGCGGTCTACCGGCACAGTGGTTTGCCCGATGTTTACCAGAATAATTTGCAGCGTCTCCTGCGCGCGGTTGAGGGCGGAGGTAAAGGCGTGGTCGAAGGTGTAGTCGCGCAGGAGTTCGCCCGCCTTGCGCGCTTCTTCACGTCCGGCATCGGTGAGCGGAATATCGACCCAGCCAGTGAAACGGTTTTCGAGATTCCACTGGGACTGCCCATGGCGGACGAGGATGAGTGTGCCTGTCATCAGTTCATTCTCCCACTGGCTAAATAGGTGTTTTCGGACAATCTAACTGGAAATATGAATGGAAACAGGGCATGTGAGCCCTGTCACAATGACCAATTTTGATTGGGTGTTCGTTACGCCTGCCTTTATCCCGTTAGTATACCGCAGGATGGACGTGGTGCGGTGGTTTAGCCGCCGGACATCGGCATGCTCATCCCTGTCTCTACGGGATCGTGGATGGGAACGTCCAGTTCGAGGCTGTCACTTTCGGCGAAGTTGAGTTTCAAATGCATGGTGGTGCCCGCCGCAAGTTCCTGGGTTAGGCCGATGAGCATGACATGCAGGCCACCCGGTTGTAACCGTACGGCTGCTCCAGCAGGTACGGGGATACCCCCCTCTATCGGGCGCATCTGCATCACATCGTTGGCACCCATCGTCATTTCGTGCAGTTCAACCGCGTCCGCTACTGTGGTTTCGGCGCTCACCAGAACATCGTCTTTATCAGTCAAGTTGACCAAGAGCGCGTAGGCGGCACTGTTAGGCATGGCGGAAACCGTGGGCCGCGCCCATGCGCCGACAACCTGCATTCCAGCGCACGCGCCCCAGTCCATCGGCATGCTGTCCATTGAACCGGAGGACATATCCGTCGGCTTATCGCCACTCATGCCGTTCATCGACCCCATGTCCATGCCACCCATCGCGCCATCTTCCATCGCGGTCATGTCCTTGATGGGTACACTGAGCGCCACATCACCGGCATGTTCAAAGTGCAGGGTGAGTGCCAGCATCTCCCCGGCCACCAACTCTTGTTTGAGATTGACCAGCATGATGTGGTAACCGCCGGGCATGAGCTCGACAAAGTCGTGGGGAGCGATGACAAATCCACCCTCGACCGGGCGCATCTGCATCACATCGTTATCGCCCATCATCATTTCATGTAGCTCGGCGACTTCGGCCACATCGGTATCTACGCTGACGAGGGTATCTTCAGCGGCGGATAGGTTAACCACCAGACCGAACACAGCGCCAGTGGGCGCGCCCGGTGGGGTGGCGCGAGCATAGCCATTGAACATGTAAGCCATTTCACACTCGTCGCCATGTGCGCTAGTAGGCGTAATCATAGGTACGAACAGGGCCACCAAAATGAGACAAATTGCAAGGAGTTTGATTTTCATATGAGACACCTTTCAACAATGTAAAATGTGATTTATGCCTGCTGTAAAACGATCTGCAAATCGTGAACAATATCGCGATAATCCGTGCCGTAGAGATACTGCATGCGCAGATCACCGTTCTCGTCAATCAAGAACACGGACGCGGTGTGGTCAATGAGATAGGACAGGGCGGAATCGCCAACCTGCCGTTTGGTGGCCACCACACCGAACTCGTCCATCAACGTTTTGAGGGCCGGGCCATCATCACGCAGACCGATGAAATCTTGGTTGAAGGCTTGTGTGTAGGGCGTCAGATTTTCGACTGTATCGCGATCAGGATCAACCGTTACGAAGACAATTTTGAGTTTGTCTTTGGGCGAGTTCAGCTTTTCGTAGACCTGTTTCAGTTCAGCAAAGGTAGTCGGGCAAAAGTCCGGGCAGGAGCGGTAGCCGAAGTACAGCAGAATAGTCTGACCATGATGCTGGCTGAGTTGGAAAGGATCGCCAGTGGTGGACGCAAAGGTGAAATCAGTCAACTGGCGCGGCGGATTGATGACCGCCCCGCGTAGATCGCTACTTTCAAATACATTCTTGGCCTGCCCTGCTGTGCCACAGGCACTGACTGCGACCAAGACGGCGATCAGGAGTACCAATAAATACCCCAACTTTACGGATGATCTCACGTATCGCATAATTTTCCCTGCCTACTCTTCTACGATAATACTGACGAGGGAAGTGCCGGTGACGGTACACGATCCCTGAAAAAAGTTTGGTATGGTGAACTTCTGGCGGATGGTTTCTCCAGCACGAATGCTAAACGGCCCTACCTCATGATTCACGATGTCATTGTTGCGAATGATGAGCGTGTTCAGACCGCTTACGCTGAGCCGGATTTCGTCGGGGAAGGCATTTTCAATGACGCCGCTCTGAATCATGGCGAGCGTACCCTGTGGGATGATGATCGCCAGTTCGTGCTGCGGGTCGGTGACCAGCGCCCCATTCTGACGGGCGCTGCGGAACTGGGTTGGCAAAGGCGGAGCGGTTTCGGTAGCAGTGTACATGTAGACAGCAAAAGAATCGTCCAGCACACTACCATCAGTCAATACAGCATTAGCGCTGATGGTCAATGCTCCGCCGGTAGACCACTGCACGGGCACGGAGAACTGCCCCGTTGCGGTTTGGATGACGGACGACTGGAGCGGCAAGCTGCTTCCCTGTGACGTGGCGATTTTCACATCAAGTGATGCGGCGTCCAACGGATGGCCGTTGGCATCCAAGACGGTAAAGAACAATTGGGACGAACCGACCACCAATGGATAGGGGTTCGACCTCAGTTCGATATGGGTGCGGTTATCGATCACCATGTCCGCAGTTTCGGACACCACACCCGTTTGTGTGAACAGACCAATCATAAAAAAACCAACTTGAGCAACGAGCAGCACGTATACGACTGCTTTCATACGGTCGAGATTTCTCAAGCGCGACTTAACAGACTTTATGATAACGGCCTTTTGCGTGATATAAACCGTGACATCTATCACATTTTACCAGTGTTTTTTGGAAAGTGGCGGGCGGACGTTTGATCTTTCAAGGAGAGCATACACGGATGCTTCCCTACCAAAACCGATATTTAGGGGATCGTGCTTCGTGTTTTGACGTTCAGAACGTAACCGGCCTACTCGTCTACAATGATGCTGACGACCGAGGTGGCTGTTGCGCTGCATACGCCTTGAAAGAACTGCGGCGCATTGAACTTCTGGCGGATAGTTTCGCCTACGTGGATGCTAAAGGGCCCCACGACATGATCGACAATGTCATTGTTGTGGATGATGAGCGTGTTCTGCCCGCTGACACTCAAGTGAATCTCATCAGGGATGACTTCTTCCAGCATCCCACTGAGCATCATAGCCCGTGTGCCCTGCGGAATAATGATCGCCAGTTCGCGCTGCGGGTCGGTAATGAGTGCCGCATCCTGACGGGCGCTGCGGAACTGTGTCTGGTAACTGCCGACTGCTGTAGTGGTGGAGTAAACATACGCCTGAAAGGAATCATCCATTGTACTGCCGTCCGCTAACACAGCCTCGGCGCTGACTGTCCATGAACCCGCCATAGACCACTGCACAGTAGCAGAGAATTGCCCGAAGCCTGTCTTGGTGACAGGAGCATAAAGAGGCAGCATG
The DNA here is from genome assembly GCA_041390885.1 of Anaerolineae bacterium. GTDB lineage: Bacteria > Chloroflexota > Anaerolineae > Aggregatilineales > Phototrophicaceae > CFX2. Next base: position 58,743 of record JAWKPB010000026.1, read on the forward strand.
CCGTCGTGGGTCATCTCGACATCCAGTTCCAGCGAGGTCGCATCCACCGGATTGCCGGCAGCGTCCAGCACGGCAAAGAACAGTTGAGAGGGACCAATTACCAGCGGATAGGGATCGGAGGTCATCTGGATATGGGCGCGACTTTCAACCACCACGCTGACGTTGTTGTTCGCAAATAAACTGGCGCAAAAAAGAATGACAACGGCAACCACGACCGTCATCAACTCCGTCTTCACAGGTGCAATCTTCCTCATAAGTGTATTCACAGACTTTATGATAACAATCTTCCATGTGATATTCGCCGTAACATCTATCATATTTTACCAGTGTTGTTCGGGTATTGGCTGAGTTGCAGATTAGTGTGTGGTTTGCCGCGCACCGCGGTAGTCGTTACACTGTCTACAAAGTCCACTAAAGGGAAATTCTCAATGACCAATTTCATTTGTGTGACGTGTGGTACGCAATATCCCGATTCGGCGATACCCCCCGCTAACTGCCCCATTTGCGCAGATGAGCGGCAGTATGTGAACCCCAATGGACAGGCATGGACGACACTAGAAGAACTCCGCAAACATGCAAAGAATGTGATTGTGGAATCTGAACTGGGTTTGCACTATATCAAGTCCGAGCCCAAGATAGGTATCGGGCAGCAGGCGTTTCTGGTGCAGTCCGGCTCAGGCAACGTACTGTGGGACTGCATTACGCTGTTGGACGAGGCTACGATTGACGCGGTGAAGGCTCTAGGTGGCATCTCGACCATCGCCATTTCACACCCGCATTATCACGGCACACTGGTGGAATGGAGCAAAGCTTTCAACGCACCGGTGTATATCCATTCAGGCAATAAGGAATGGGTGATGCGGGATGAAGGGGCGGTCACTTTCTGGAATGGGGCGACGCAGCCGCTGGGAGAAGGCATTACCATTGTGCACTGCGGCGGACATTTCGAAGGGGCGACGGTGCTGCACTGGGACAAGGGTGCAGGCGGACGCGGTGTAGTGCTGTGCGCGGACACGATTGATGTAGTACCGGATTCGCGTTATATGAGCTTCATGTACAGCTATCCGAATTTGATACCGCTGCCCGCTTCCAAAGTACAGGCGATTGTGGGGCGGTTGGGGCCGTATGAATTTGACCGCATGTATGACGCATTTGGCGGCATCTCACGGCACGACGCCAAGGAACGCTTGAACCGGTCGGCTGAACGGTACGTAAAGGCAATTAGCGAGTAAGGCGATTAGAACGCCCTATCCAGCACCAGATGGAAATTGTTGATGATGGTAGCGCAGCCGGGCACGATCCATATGTTCTGCCCTTCGATCTGCGTGGGCGATACGACTACCATTTTGAATATTCGGTTAGGGCCATGATCGCCTTCATAAACGCCAAAGCCGACTGGAGCCAACACATTGCTGTACCACTCTATTGAACCATCGGCAGCGTAGCGGAGTTCAGTGGTAAATCCCCCGTTGTAGGCGTCGGCAGCACAGCCAACGTCAATGTAGTCGCTGTCATACGTGAGCGTCCAAAGACCTGCTGGCGGACTGCTTAAGACGCGAATGTCGTCGTCCGGCAGAGGCAGGAGAGGCTCAATCTCGTCCGGTAGAATACGAAAGGGCAAGCCGCGAAATTTGCGGGGGTCATACCCTTCAGGGTCAGTAGGCGCGGCTGTCGCACGCAAATCAGCACCAATGGGAATACGCACCCATGTGCCTGCCGGAATGGTGACGGTTCGGTTGAAAGCTGAAGCAGTCCCGTGTCCTTCAACGACATAGATGAAGAGATCGCCGCCGGGCTGGGCCTGCAAATAGGCCGTTGAGCCGAGGGTAATATCTACGCCGTCCACGTTTAGGTTGATGGAGGCTGCACCCTGCGGAGATTGAACCAAAATACCGCTGTCCGGCGCTTCGGCACAGGGGCGGTCATCAACGCCGCTCTTGAAAAGAAAAGCCTGCATAGGGCTGAAGGACAGCGCTTGTGGCGCTTCAGCCGTTGGCGCAGGCGCTGTTCCCGATGGTGCAGAGCTATCCAAGACGGGCAGGATACCCGAATCACCGAGAAGACTCACATCATTAGCGGATACCCAACCTGCGCTGCCGTCGACGAGGCGAAGGTGCAGCCAGATGCGGTTTTCGTCGCGTCCGTCCGCCACCGCCGGTTGGTAGAGGGGTAGCTTAGCGACAGCCGCTGCTCCGGTTGATGGTTCAGCCAGCACATCCATAGGTTGTATGGCTGTAACGGTGAATGTGACTTCTGTGGCTGAAGGAGAAGAGGCGGACGACGATTCAGTGACGGGCGGCGTGGCGGCATTCTCCATTTGAACATCACCAAACAGCAGCAAGGTGACATTCTGACCGGGAAGGGTATCGGGGATATTGGCTTGAATCTTCATCAGGGCTACGCCCCACTGGTCGGTTGTCGTATCCAGCGAGGTGAGAGTTAAGCTCTGCACATCAGCCACGCTCACCACATCGCCAGTTTGGTTGAAGGTGAAGTTGCTCACACCCGCCTGCGGCACGGCGTTCAGGGTGATATTGCCGTAGCAGGCTTGGTTGCGACCAATTCCCCCACAGACAGATCCCGCGACATCCAGCGCAGTGCGGACAATAGTCGGACAATCACTCTGGGCTGTGACAACCGATACACAGAGCAGCATAACCCCAAGCATCACGGACAGCCGCAGCAGAATGGTTTTCATGCTTGCCTCACGCAGTTGGATATTGTTGGAGAACGGCAATTATACCAATGGAAGTAAATTCCTAAAATATATTCAAAAACTACGCGATATGGGTATCACTTCCTGCGGAGCGAGGCGATATAGACTTGCGTATCGGGAATGTGAACGGGGAGATGGCGGTAGGGTGGGCGCGGGGGCGCAACCAAGATGATTTCCAAGATGCCGCCGAGGTCAGTGGAAACATCCGTTGGATAAGGCGCGCGTGCATGCCAGTCGGCGTCGGTGAGGCGGTGAATAGTCGTCATCAATTCAGACTGGCTGCGTTCCCATTCCGCCAGCACCTCTTCCAGCGACAGGTGGCGGCGGTCTTCGATACCACCGTAGTGGATCGCGCGGCCACCACTTTCGGAGAGCATAGCATTTGTTACAGGGTGGGACTGCCCCTGTGACCAAGCCTTCACGGCTTCTACCGAATAGACTTCATAGGTGATGAGGTGGGCTAGCAGGTCTTTGAAGGACAATTTTTGATCCCAATATAACCCATAGCGGATGGTATCAGGATAGGTCATTTCTTCGGGCGTGAGGGTGTTGATGAGTTCGCGCACGGCGGCATGCTCGATATTAAGCTGCTGGATGGCTGTCTGACGGTCAATGGTGGCTAACATGGTCTTCCCCGCTGTGTGAAATGGACTGGGTCAGTCGTGCGAAGGATGGTTCTGGTTGGGAATGACTGCGATGACATCGACTTCAATCAGCCACTCCTCGCCCGCCAGTGCGGTGACGCCGAGTAAAGTGGTGGCAGGTGGATCGACGGGAAACAGCTCTTTACGCACGGCGCTAACAATCGCCCGCTGGCTCATATCGGTGATGTAGGTGGTGGCGCGGATAATGTCACGTAGGGTTGCGCCTTCGGTGGCGAGGATGGCTTCAATATTCTGGTAGATGCGTTCGGCCTGCTGCCGTAGATCGCCCGCGCCCACCACGTTGCCGTCCTTATCTTCCGCCACCTGTCCCGCCAAGTACAAGAAGGTGGCATCACCCACATCCACCTTTACCAACTGCGAATAATTGCCCTGCGGGTCAGAGGCCACATCGGGATTCAAATGGAATTTCTGCATGTGGTTTTGCTCTTTCTATAATCGGATAGGGCACACCCTGTCCCTACGCTACGTTGTCAAATGAGGTGTTAGGTAGCAGGCAGTCCGGCGCGGATGACACGCAGCATGTTGCCCGACATGATGCCTTCGACATCAGGCTGGCTGTAGCCACGTTCCGTCAGGGCCGCCGCGATCTTGGGTAGGTCGGCAACAGTATCGAAGTCATGGGGATATTCATCGCTGCCCATGCCCGCGTTCCAGTCGGTGCCGATGCCTACATGGCGGGCACTGCCGGTCAATTGGCAGATGTGATCGACGGCATCCACAATGCGCGAAATCGGCACAATGTTGCCGGGTTTCCAATCGACCTTCCAGAACAGGTTGAGCAACACCAACCCCATGACGCCGTCGCGTCCGGCCAGCAGTTTGATGGCTTCATCAGTGAGGTGGCGATCCGTATCGCAGAAGGCGCGCGGGTTGGCGTGGCTGGCGAAGATCGGCCCCTGATAGCTGTAGAGCGATTCAAGGCAGGCTTCCTCAGCCATGTGAGACACATCCAGCAGCGCATGATACTGCGCCATCTCGGCTAGCAGTTGGCGCCCCAATTCGGTCAGCGGGCCGGGCGCGGAAGTGCCGCCCGCGTAGCGTGTTTTACTCCACGATGTGCCGAGGATACGCACGCCTCGTTCGTACCATTCGTCAAACTGCGAAGGTTCAATAACCGGGTCTGCTCCCTCCATCAAAATCAAGAATCCCTGCTGACGTTTGGCGGGGTCAGTCCCTTCTTCCCATGTCGCCAGTACACTGTCCAGATCGGATTCAGTGCGGATGATGCGGATGGTCTCGGTATCGGCGGCCAGCTTTTCATAATAGTGGAGCTGCTCTAATGCCAGATCGTGGGCTTCCTGCGGGTTATGGTAGGAGTGGAGGGCGTGAAAGTCCGAGGTCAGGCCTCCCCACGGTTTGTAATCCGCCGGTTCAACGAACAACGTTGCACCGACGATGCTGATGCCCGCCGTGATGGCATCCGGTAGGCCGGTGGCGGTTTGGCCTTTGCGGCGCGGGTGGGCGACATCTTTTTCCAGACGGCGGGTTTCGGCCACGCTGCGGCGGTAGTCACGGTCACAATCTATGGCATCAAAGGCGATGTCGCGGTGAGCGTCTACAATCATCATGATGATATTAACCCCACTACTCAAAAATACTACTAGACCAATTCGTTTCAATATTAGGTACAAAACACTGTCAAGACTGGCGAATTGTTGGTTCTAACGCTGAGTTCATAAGTTTCAATCACTAAATTATTAGCCACTATCTCAACTGAATAGCTTCCACGGGATACCGCATTCTCATAATAGAAAAGTGCCGTGAATTCAATACCATTTGAAGTTGTCTGCTTCTTAGATTCTGAAGGTGAGATTATCTTGCCAGCAGAATCTTTTAGTCTTGCGGTTACATTGTTCGTATGGACTATTCCAACACCGGTGTAATCAGTGACAGTATTTTGCTCTGATGTACAACTGACATTACTTGAAACGATGGACGATGATGGATTATTTGCACAACTGGTAAGTAATATTAGCGAAATCAGAATCGCCAGTTTTGTGATAAGCATCGTTTTGCATACTCCCGCACACACTATCCATAGGTTGGTTTTACTCCACGTTTTGTGGATGTCTCAACCCCCGTGCCAGCAGGTCGGCGATGTGCAGCACCCGCTTGCTGGCGTCGTTGCGGCTGAGTCCACCGTTCATCTGCGTCAGGCAGCTCGCGTCGCCCGTGATAATCACGTCAGCGTCAGCAGCTTCGATGTTGGTGATTTTGTCCTTGAGCATGGCGTTGCTAATTTCGGGCATCTTGACTGAAAACAAACCGCCGAAACCGCAGCATTGGTCATTCCCTTTGAGTTCGGTGACTTCCACGCCCTTGACGTTGCTGGCCAGCGTCCGAGCCTGCTCTTTGAGGTTAATCAGGCGGTAGCCGTGACAAGCGTCGTGGAAGGCCACTTTGGTGGGCGGCAGCGCCGCGCCGATGTCGGTGATGCCCAAACCATCCACCAGATATTCGGTAAATTCCCAGGTGATGCTGGCGGCCCAGGTAGCACGGTCACGCCATTCGGGGTCATCTTTGAACAGTTCGGGATAATAATGTTGCACCATCGACGCGCAACTGCCGGACGGAGCGACGATGACTTCGGCATCGGCAAAGGCGGTGAGGAAGGTCTTGGCAACGTCTTTGGCGTCCTTCCAGAAACCGGAGTTAAAGGCCACCTGCCCGCAGCAGGTTTGTCCGAGCGGGAAGTTTACCTCTATTCCGAGATGTTCCAGTATTTCAACTACCGAAACACCGGTGTGCGGGTAGACCATATCCACAATGCAGGTGACGAACAGCGAAACAGGTTTATGACGGGGTGAGGGGCGGAGTTCGTTGGACATCTTTATAGCCTCGGACAATCAGCAAGGTGCGTACAAATGAACGATGTAGTGCAGATTGTAACGCATCCGCGGCGCATGTTCGAGGCGGTGAGACCATTCCTGTTCCCGTAGCTGATTCTTATGCAGTCACCAGAGCAAGGATGAAGCCATCGTAGCCTTTGCTGCCCACCGTTTGGACGGCAGTGGCATTGACGCGCGGCTCTTTGGACATCATGTCATAAAGCTGGCGCGTGCCTTGAATAGCGCCGTCGCTGCTGTTGGCGTCCACCACCTTGCCGTCGCGCACCACGTTGTCCACAATAATCAAACTGCCGGGTCGTGTTAGCTTCAGCGCCCAATCAAAATAGACTGGGTTGTTGGGTTTATCCGCATCAATGAAGATCAGGTCGAAAGGGTCGTGCCCATCCGCGGCCAACTGTGCCATGCTGTCCGCCGCTGCACCCAACCGCAGTTCGACGCGCTTGTTCAGACCGGCGCGGGCGAGGTTGGTCCGTGACACCTCGGCGTTCTTGGGGTTCAGTTCCAGTGTAATGAGCTTGCCATCCGCCGGAAGGGCGCGGGCTAACCAGATGGTGCTGTAACCGCCCAACGTGCCCACTTCGAGGATGGTACGTGCGCCGTGAATTTGCGCCAAAAGTTGCAGCATCTTGCCTTGATTGGGCGCGACATGGATGGCGGGCAAGCCGGCGGCGGCGCTGGCTTCTAAAGCCGCATCCAGCACACCATCAGTTGGTACTAGCCTGCTGGAAATGTAATCGTCGACAGCTGTCCATTGAGTTTGAGTCATTGCGCTTCCTTTTTGTAGTCAGAGGCTTTGTTTTCCATAAATATCGGTCTGCGACTCACAAGAAATGCTGTCACCCATGTCAAACCGGCGTTCACCATCGTAACTGGTGAGTTTTGCATCCCTAAGAGGAATGGTAGGAATACAGCAGTGTTAATGGCTGCATGGAACAGTATCATCATCAGCAGATTGCCCTGCGTGATGCGGTACAGCCAGGTGAACAAAATCGAAAGACCGATTGTCCAGATGACGAAGGCTGCGAAGAAAACCACAAATGACCCGTCGTTCCGTACAATCTCGTTCTGACCTGTGCCCGGCACCGCATATATTGGCGCGTGCCATAAACCCCATATTACACCGAGAATGATGCTCGCACTAAAGGTATTACGTCCAGCCAGCAAGCGTGGCAAGGCAAAGCCGCGCCAGCCAATCTCTTCCCCCAGCGGTCCACCGAAAAATAGAATGCGGACAAATTCCGGCAGCAGGAGAAGTAGTGATTTTGACCCGGACAACGCGGGCGCTGGTGTCATCATGAAGTAACTAATAACCAAGGAAATGACGATGAGGAGAAATGGGAGTAGGAGGGCAATTACATACCAGCGTACTGGAACCCGCCAGTTTTGGAGGCGGGAACTTATTTCTTGCAGACCTTTCGTTCCCTGAGTGATTGCTGTCAGGATAAGAGCTGAGAGTGTAGGGCCGGCAATGGCAATAACGTTTAGGATGTTCCCTACTGTCGAATTGATGCTTATTGAGGATACCGCCAGCAGCAACCAGACGCTCCAAGACAGAAGGTATGCCAGGACAAAAAAGGCCACCAAAGGTGAGCGTCTAATGCGTACCGCTATCGCGTTCATTAGGTTCTCCTGAACACCAAAATGTTCATTTCTAAAAGGAAAGGGGGTATTTTTATGGAAGTCATAGTAACACTTACCGAAATGAGAAACAAATGTCACGTTGATTTTGAAACATCTATCCGCGGGGGAGTGACTCTCTGAAGCGCAGCCAGCCGTGTAAACGATAGCTAAATTGAAATAAGCTGAGGAAAAGATCGGGTGCTGGGGATAAGGTGTGTCTAAGTAAGGGTTCGCACCCTCGAACCGTGATGATCAAATTTAAGACATGTGGTCGGACTGTTGTCAGATTCTAGTGACAAGCTGTCCTTGCCGCTGCTGGTGGCGGCCTAACTTATAGAATAATGCCCCGAAAATCACAAATGGCAACATCCATAAAATACCAACCAAAATGGCGCCGATGACGTTGAAATCCGGTCTGCCGAGGAAGGCGATGAACGAGCCGATGTACAGCCCCATGCCTATCCCGCCGCCCATTGTCACCAGACCCCCAGCGCGTTCCCAGCGCAGCGCCGAAAGCATGCTGACGCAGGTCACTGCTAAGAAGAAGTAGAATGGCGCCGCACTCGAGTTCATCTGATAGTTTGGGGTCAGGATATCGCGCAGGGTGAGGAGCATGAAGGAACTGAGGAGCGTGCCTGCAATCCGGGTAAAAATACGCGCGCGCCATACTCGCCGTTCATCATGGCTCAAAGTCGGTTGCATGGTGCGCGGTCGCCGCGTCCGTTCGCGTTGATGTTCGCGTAGAACACTTAACGGGAGATCGCGCAGTTCGCGCCCGATGACCAGCAACAGCGCCAAATCATCCGCACGGGCTGCATCGGTCACGGCCATGTTGAACACCGTGTGCATATCATCCGCAAAGGCCGCGCGGAACGAGGCCGGGTACAGTCCCAACAGGCGACCATAACAGACAGCTGCGATGTTCGCGAACCGATTCATAGAGACTCTCCGAAACGCAATTTGACAGTTGCCAGCAAACCCTGCAAGCGGCTGACTTCGGCTGAAAGGATGCGCCGCCCGATGTCGGTGAGGGCGTAGTCCTTGCGGGGGCGACCTGTGTCCTGCGGTTCGTCCGGTTCGAACTGCTCAATCCACCGCTGGTCAAGCAGCCGACCCAGTGCGCCGTATAGCGTGCCTGTACTGAATTTGATGCGTCCGCCGCTCAGGTCTTCTACATCCTTCATTATAGCGTAACCGTGTTTCGGGTTGTGCGCCAGACTAAGGAGAATGAAGAACGTGGCTTCTGTAAGCGGCAGATGATCTTGAATAGTGTGGGTGTCGTTGTTCATGGTTAGTCGTTCTTTATGTTGTGATATCCTGCCGCCGGAACAACCAGACGGTCAGCGCCATCAAGCCTATCACCCACAGCAGAACGAGTACAAGGGATGTTTCGGCGCTGAAGCCGCCGCCCGCGTATTGGTCAATCGGTGGGAGCGAATAGGCTGTGCCACTGGTGGCCCAAGAGGTGATATTGGATAGATTATAGCCCGGTGTGAATTTGTAGAGGCCGATAATCTGCGGGATTTGCAGCAGGTTGCCGATCATGAACAGCAAGGCCAACATGCCCTGTTCTGCTATGGTGAAGACCGCGCCCACCCCAACCGCGCCCAGAATGGAACGTGTGATGATACCACCCAAAGCCGCAAAGCTGGCAGCGATGAGTACGGAAGCATAGGCGACCAAGGCATTAAAGCCAAAGGTGCGGGCGAAATCGCCAAAGGTTTCGTTGGGACCAAATGTCTCGTAGGGTGCTCCGGCGGTTCGCACCACAAATCCACTCCATATGCCCGAAAAAACGCAGGCCAGAAAGAACGCCAGCAGCACCATCACGCCCATCGTGAAGAACTTCATCAGAATTAGCGGTACTCGGCGGCGGCGCGGCAGCAGGTTCTTCCACATGCTGCGCTGGTATTCACCGGCAAAGACATCCGCAGCGAAACCGATTAGGGCTAAGCGGGTGACAAAGGAGTTGATGACCGCCCACGGCAGCAGGGTTTGCATGGACCAAGTAGGCGGGTTGGCATTGACCTGCGCTTTGAAGACATCGGAAGCAAAGGCCGGGATGAGCGCCAGTGATAAGAAGGTGATTGCGCCTACGGGGAATATCCAGACTAGCATGCCCGCTACAAAGCGGTTGCCGTTAATTTTCATCCATTCAGCACGGAAAAGTTGCGTCATTTCGTAAATTGCTCCTGAGGCTTACGCTTCGCTCTGGGTGACGGATAGGAAGTATTCTTCGAGAGTTTGGCGCTGTGGTGTGACTTCGTACACCTCCACCTGTTGTTCAACCAAACGGCGCACGATGGCAGGCACATCTTCGCGGCGTGCTTCGGCTACCAGATGGGTGCTGCCGTTGACATGCAGTTTCCACTGGTCGCCCAAGATGGACTGTGCTTTGTCCAGCGGGGAAGCGTCGATCAACAAACGGGACTGGGCCGCCAGCAGTTCAGAGACCGTGCCTTCGCGCACCAATTCCCCCTTGTTGATGATGGCGACGCGGTCACACACCTGTTCAACTTCGTTCAGCATGTGGCTGGAAAGAAAGACTGTTTTCCCCTGCTTATCCACCAACTCGCGGATGAAAAGTCGGATTTCCTGAATGCCCGCCGGGTCGAGACCGTTGGTCGGTTCGTCGAGAATGATGAGATCGGGGTTGCCCAGCAAGGCGGCGGCCAGTCCCATGCGCTGCTTCATGCCTGTCGAATAGCCGCGTGTGCGCCGGTCAGCGCGGTCTGCCATGCCCACCTGTTCAATAAGATCAGCTACGACTTTCTTGTCATAATAGCCGCCGCTGCGCGCCATGACTTCGAGGTTCTGTCGTCCGGTGAGGAAGGGGTAAAAAGTCGCGCCTTCCACCATCGCCCCCACGCGGTTGAGTACGTCGGTATCCCGCCGCACCGCCCGCCCATATAGGCTGACTGCGCCGCTGCTGGGACGGATGAGGTCGAGCAGCATGCGGATGGTGGTGGTTTTGCCCGCACCGTTTGGCCCCAAGAAGCCATAAACCTGCCCGGCTTTCACATCCAAACTGAGATCTTGCACGGCCTTGACCTGTTTCTTGCCGCGCCCGAACTGCTTAAAAAGCTGATCGGTGTGAATTGCGATTGTGCTGTCCAACTCTGCGCCTCCGTTAGCATCGCTCCGCTATATGTCGTTTAGCGATATGTCGCGTCACGACATATCATAATGTGAAAACGCCAGCGATGTCAACAGGCTTTCAATTAAGAGAGGCAGCACATGTGGGCTGTTTCATGCTGTCTTGGGTATAGTTATCTCAACTTGAGACAGCATAACTACCCACTCAATTAAGGATATTACGTATGGAACTTTTTTCAGCGCCAATGCAGGTAGAGTCTGCTGAGAACTGTTTTTTTTATCATGCGATTGATCTTCCGACATCAGGTTTTCAACCGGGTCAATGGGACCTGCGCGGACGGTTTGACGAATATATCAACAAAACTGAATTACGTGGTAAACGTGTCCTTGATGTGGGTACTGCTAGCGGATTTGTAACCTTCGAGGCAGAAAAGCGCGGTGCGGCAGAGGTTGTTTCAGTTGATGTTGCGAATGCCCGCAGCTGGCAACTCTTACCTTTTGTCCATAATGAAACAGCAATCGAGCGTGAAAAGCGTTTCGCTGAGCAAGAACGAATCCTTGATGCTATGAAGCGTTCTTATTGGCTGTCTCATCGTGAACTCAATTCCAAAGCTCAAGTCTATTATGGTCACGTTTATGATTTACCAGACGCATTGGGGCAATTTGATGTGGTGCTGGTTGGGCAGATACTAGTACATCTACGTGATAACATAGCATCATTGACTTCGATTGCAGCTCGTTGCAGACATACGCTGGTTATAACCGAAGCCATTTTCCATGAACGGAAACTTCTGCGTATCTTGAGAGCTATTGGGTTGCTGGAACCCGCTCCACCCACAGCGCTCTTTCTTGGTCGTCATACTAATCCTGATCAGAACTATGCTTTCTGGCATTACTCTAAAGAATTTTATGTCGAGTTGATGAAAATATTAGGGTTTGAGTTTCAATCAATCTCAAACAACTACTACTTGTGCAACACACCACAGCCACACAACGAAGCTGTCACCACGATGGTCTTTCAACGGAAGTAATCCAGTATCGTGCGACATTTTCTCTCTTTGCTTGATTACAGCCGTGATGAATTGATTCATCTACTCGACCGTGCCGACGCACTGCGCGACCTGTGGCTGTTGCACACCATGCCGCAGTGTTTAGACGGTCAGCAAGTCGGTTTATGGTTTTACGGGCAGGGTTTCCGCAACCGGCTGGCCTTTGAAATCGGCGCAAAAGCGATGGGCGGACAGGTTTCATACGTTCCCGGCGAACTGGGCGTCCATGAACCGCTGGAGGATGTGGGGCACTATCTGGCGAATTGGTATGACCTGCTCGTCGTACGGACCGCCCGCCACGAAGACCTGTACACGTTGGCGGCCAGCACACCTGTGCCGGTCATAAACGCCCGCACCAACAGCAGCCACCCCTGTGAAATCATGGGTGATTTGCAATTTATCCGGCAGCGGCGCGGCAGTCTGGACGGGCTGAAGATGGTATTTGTGGGTGAAGTCACCAACCTTTGCATGAGCTGGTTTGAAGCGGCAGTGCGCTTTCCTATCCACATCATACAGGTTGCGCCAGACGGCTATCAGGCAGCTGACGCTGTGCTGAGGAGGATGAACGATGGCGCGCTCGGTGAAATCGCGGTTAGCGCCGATCTTGATGCGGCGCTAACCGGTGTTGATTTGATCTACACTGACTGCTGGCCGAAAGTGAATGACACACTTAGCAAAGACCGGATACGTGAATTGTTCCTGCCGTACCAAATCACTGCTGCTCATGTGGCGCGCTTGCATGAAGCGGCGATGTTTCTGCCCTGCCCGCCGGTGACGCGGGGGGAGGAAGTTTCTGCCGAGGCGATGCAATCCCGATTGTGTTTGAACTATGCGGCTAAGGACAATCTGCTGCATGCCCAGAACGCGATTATGGAGCTGCTGGCAGGGGGTGGGTGATATATCAGAGTATGTTTAACATTGCAATACAAGTGATAAAGATTGCGGACATTAGAGATTTGTACGATTGATTATTGCGACTTCGTTGCGCTTGACACAAGTTTTTGATCACAAGATAATTTCTAACTAGGCTTATTAGGATTGTCCTCATGACCGATATCGAAAAGACTGTGTTCATCAGCTATCGTCGCAATGTGAGCGCGTTTATTGCGCGGGCGGTTTTTCAAGATTTGAACCACAATGGATATGATGTCTTCATGGATGTCATGAGTATTGACAGTGGCGCTTTTGATACGGCTATCCTCAATCAAATTGCTGCCCGTGCCCATTTCATAGTCATCCTGACTCCTGGCTCAGTCGAACGCTGTACCCGGAATGATGGAACCCCCAATCAAGAAGACTGGTTCCGCCGAGAAATTGAGTATGCAATCAAAACTCAACGGAATGTTGTGCCATTGTTAGTCAACAATTTCTCGTTCCAAGATTCAGAGAAGTTTCTTAACGGTAATTTAAGCGAACTTGCGCGATTTAATGCGGTGAATGTACCCCATGATTATTTTGATGAAGCCATGTTGCGAATTCGCACTCGTTTTCTTAAGCAGCCACTTCAGGGGAAAATCATTTCTGTACCTGCCAGTGAAAAACCCTTTGTAGATGAGCGCCTTAACCAAGCCGCTAGCCAGCCCGCGCCAACTAAGGAACAATTGAGTGCGGAAGTGCTGTTTGAACGCGCGTATGGAAGAGCAAAAAACAAAGACTTTGACGGAGCAATCAAAGATTATTCTCAAGCGGTGATATTAAATCCTGACCTTGGAATCGCGTACTTCAATCGGGGCTTAATTTATTTCGAAAATAATGCTTACCTAGACGCGGCAATCATGGATTTTAGCGAAGCAATTCGTTTAGATCCTGAATTCATAGATGCAATTTATATGAGAGCCATTTCCTACTATCAAAAGGATGATTTTCTAAAAGCAATAGAGGGCTATAATGAAGTGCTCGAGCAAGGCGCATATATGTCTGAGGCCTTAAATAACCGAGGTGAATGTTTCTTTGCTCTCGGTGAATATGCTAAAGCACTGCCGGATTTCGAGCAAGCAAATAAACTTCGACATGGGGGTTTTCGGATGGCAATTGCTGGGGCAGCCGTTACCTTCCATGCATTGGGAGATATTGATAAGGCGAAGCAACTATGGCGTGGCTTGATCAAACGTAGTCAACGATTTACGGACATCGAATGGGTGAGCAAAGAACTCAAGTGGAACGACACGCTAGTGAATGAGGCTAAGTTACTCCTCTCCAAATTAAGCTAATTACTATTACCCACCGCCTGACCTACGCCCCATTTACTGGGGGCTATCGGCACTTCGCATTTGACCTATAATAAAGTTTGTAATCCATTCTTATTACATGAGTTTGTTCACGCATCATGTCTGTCCGACGTAGCTATTCACAAGCCCACCACACCCAACCTGTGCGGGTGCTGTCTGCCCCGCCAACGGGTTATCGACCGGTAGCGCGGCGGCCTGCTCCTCAGCGCACCAATCCGGCTTATCCACCTGCGCCGCAGCGTTATCCGACGGGAGCTTATCCTATGCCGCCAGCCCGTCAGCGGATGGAAAAGCAAGCTGCTCGACAAACAGCGCGTAAATCATCACGCCTGTGGTTGTGGGTGGCGGCGGGTAGTGCCTTCATGATGTTCATGACCTGCGGCGCGCTCACGCTGGGGCTGGGATTGGTATATGCGAATGGTATCCTGCCCGGTGTGCAGGCCGGCGGCGTGGGGCTGGGCGGATTATCTGAAGCAGAGGCCGCGCAAAAATTAGCGGATAAGTGGCAGCAGATCACCCTAACCGATGGACAGCGGGCATGGCGTTATGCCCCCGCATCATTCGGCATCACATTGGATGCGCGGGCGACGGCGCGCGCGGCTTATGAACAGGGCCGGAGCAACCTCAACACAGTGCTGGGGGGCTTGATCGGGCATGTGGAAACCCCGCCTGTCGTGACCATTGACGCAGCGGTGCTGGAGTCGGCTTTGCAGAGTAACACCAATGTGTTCGGCCAAGACCCTGTAAACGCTGGTGTTCAATTTGTGAACGGTCAGGTGGAAACGACATCACCCCACAATGGGAAAGCAGTGGATGTAGGAGCGACAGTGGCACGCGCCATGCAAAATCCGGGCGCGGCGCTGCGGGATGGGCGGCTGGAATTGGTGATGCAGGCGGTACAGCCCGCCATCAGTGACTCAACGCCGATGTTGGAACAGGCGCGGGCGCTGCTGAGCAGCCCACTTGACATCCGCATTTTTGACCCGGTGACGGGCGACTCGGTGTATTGGTCAGCGCCGCCCACCGTGTGGGCTAACTGGCTGAGCGCCGAACCTGATCCCAGCAGTGCAACCGGACTGGCGATAACCGCCAATGACGCACCGGTACGCGATTACTTAACGGCGCAGTCCGCGGTGCTGGATTCGACGCGCTACCTCAAGCTGGATGAGGCGGTTGCCAGCGTGCAGCAGGGCATCCGTGAAGGGCGCACCAGCCCGTACGCACGGGTGTACCATCATGACTGGCAGTATGTGGTAAAACCGGGCGAAACGATCACCAGCATCGCGTGGGATGTGGGCGTGCCGTACCTATATATCGTGCAGGCCAACGGCGGCTTACAGAGTGTTTCTGCAGGACAAACGATTACGATCCCGTCTGCGGATACCTTTATGCCGTATCCGGTTGACCCTGACAAGCGGATTGTGGTGAGCATCAGCCAGCAGCACACGTGGGTTTATGAAAACGGGCAGGAGAAGTGGAGCTGGGCGACCAGCACCGGTATTCCTGACAGCCCGACGTGGCCGGGTATTTACCAGATTATTTCGCACGAGACCAACGCATACGCGGGCAATTGGGATTTGTGGATGCCCAACTTCATGGGTGTGTACCAGCCGATCCCCGGCGCGGACTTCACCAACGGTTTCCACGGCTTCCCGACGCGCGGCGGTTGGCAGCTTCTGTGGACGAACAGCCTCGGCACACGGGTGACTTACGGCTGCATCCTGCTCAGTAATGATAACGTTCAACTGCTCTATAACTGGGCTGAAGAAGGTGTGGTGGTTGAAATACAGGCGTGAGGCGGGTAGTGGTTAATGGTTGATAGTTCATGGTTTGTAGTCGATAGTTGGTAGTTGATAGCTGGTGGTTCATAGTTCATAGTTTGTAGTCGATAGTTGGTAGTCAATAGCTGATAGACTATTACGGAAGATTACGGAATTGCATCCCTAAAGGGAGGCTTCGCACCAAAAAGCAGCAAATGCGGCACAGGCGGCACAGATTTTTGTGCCATTTGTGCATTTTGTGTCGGAAATGTCGGCATTGGCAGCGATGTCATTGTTGTTGTTGCTGCGTCATAACGGGACAATTATGACCAAATCTCATTGGTGAGTTTACATTACATCACACTCAATGGTGGTAGTTGCAAAGTAAGTGATAAGGGAGAACTGTGAACTCGGACAGGGCACGCCGGTAGCTAGGTAGAAAACGGTGGAGGCGGGATTTTATCATGGTCCCCACCCCCCACTCGCTTGAGTCGCTCGTAGCCCTCCCCATCCCGAAGGGAGGCTTCGTACAAGCGTTAGGGTCGGGGCGTAAAAGACCAAATAGGATCAAACTATCCGCTATTTTCAGCCGAAATTGATGTCCACCGTTTAGTGCGGTGCTACCGGCACGCCCTGTCCCTACAAATATCCCCTGATTGTTATCATTAACTAAGATCATCACTTACCATATGACCACTACCACACAGATTTTGTGACATTTGTGCCAGTGGGTAGATATGGCGGCGGTGAAAAAAACGGCGGTGGCAGCGGCGAATTCGGCAATACTTTTATTTGCTGTGGGGTAGGTTAATAGAGTTACAATGCATCTGATTTTAGAACAAATGTTATATTTTGTCAAGCGATAAAGGGTTAGAGTTTTCAAACATTGCGGAATTTGGGTGGTGACGGTTAGTCACATTGGCTGACGCGAGAAACGCTTGATTGTAATAGTAAATAGTTGGCAAAAATTGCTATTCTGGTTCATACTTTTACTTACTTCGCAGCCCTGCATGTTCACGCCGTTATCCATAACTTTATTCAACTATTCCGCCGCGGCTCCACAGCCTCACTGTCCGTAACTGGTAGAAGACAGGTTGTTCAGTGAAAAATAGTGTCCTTGTATCGTACTCCCGCCAAAACAGAGACTTTGTCGATCAATTTATTAACCGGCTCACGGACGAGAAGCGAGAGGTGTGGATCGACAAAGAGGATATTCTTTACACTGAAGAATGGTGGCAAGCGATCAAGCGCGGAATTGAGGCCAGCGATATTTTCGTTACGGTGCTTAGCCCGCCGTACATGGCCTCCCCGGTGTGCAACCTCGAAATGCGTTATGCGCGGCGGTTGAACAAGCGCTTTGTGCCTATTCTGTTCGCAGACATCAATGAAACACAGCAAAAAGAGGATCTGGCAAAACGCCCGCTGGACAGTTTTGAACAGTCACTCATCGCTGAAGTGCCAAACAGTCATTTACAAGCTATCGCCACGGAAAATTGGCTGCACATCCGTAAATTCAACTGGGTGTATATCCGCAGCGCGAGAACTTGACGCGGTTATGCCAAAGCTCAACGAAGCGCTGGATGCAGACCTCGGCTACATTCAAGACCACACATGGCTTCTGGCGCGGGCGACAACGTGGGAAGCACAGGGACTTAACAACAGCGCGCTGCTGCGAGGAAAAGAACTGATTCGCGCTAAGGAATGGCTGGGTAAGAGCGAAGGGAAAAATCCAGAAGCAACGGCACTGCAAAAAGACTTTGTCGATCGAAGTGTGGAAATTGAAAAACGAAACCGGCGTGTAGGCGCGGCAATCGCAGCGGTGGTGGTGGTGGCGCTGGTGATTCTGACAACTATCGGGGTACTGGAAGGGCGACGGGCAACAACAGAAGAACGGCTGAAAGTGGCCACTACCGAACGCACGATTGCCGCGAACTCCTACTTGATCGGGGATTTTGAAGGCGCGCGCGATTCATACAAGGCAGCGCTGGAGGCAGTGCGGCAGCTTGAGCCAAATACTGAAGAATGGTCAGTCTTTGCCACGGAGGATTACCGGTCGAAGGGCGTCGATATTGCCAACTGGCTGGCGAATTACGGGCAGACCTGTGCGCAACTGCGGGATTATGACTGCGCCGAGGAACAGTTGAATGCTGCTATCACCGTAGATCCAAACGGGCTCGATCCCTACTTTTTATTGGCAGATGTATATCAAGTTCAGGAAGAAGTCAGCTCGGCGCAGGATATCGTGCAACGCGCCGGAGAGATTTATCAGACTCTAACTGTT
Source organism: Anaerolineae bacterium (assembly GCA_041390885.1). Taxonomy (GTDB): domain Bacteria; phylum Chloroflexota; class Anaerolineae; order Aggregatilineales; family Phototrophicaceae; genus CFX2. Next base: position 77,007 of record JAWKPB010000026.1, read on the forward strand.
CCGGAAGAGGAAGATAACTTTCTACTGCTCGAGGTACGTGCCGAAGGCAAGATCGCATACAGCGACCATCATTATGATGATGTGATTAATATGTTCGATATGCAGCGGGAGGGATTTCGCCCTGATCAAAGTGGCGCTGACGCGGGCATTTTTTCGTCCTATTTTCTGGAAATGACCTATTACCTCGGACGCAGCTACGAAGGCGCGAATGAAAGGGAGAAGGCCTGCGAAACATGGCAGGACTTTGTATCAGTAGCCGGTCAAGCGCCGCCTACTCTACAGCTTTTGTGGATGCGCGACATGATGAGTTATGCAACTACCGCCAATAACGCATGTAAATAATTGTTGTTTGTAAAGGGGAGTAAAAATGGGCTGTTCATGTGTAAGACCTGTTGCCGAAGCATGCCGCCTCGTATGTATTACCGTGGCGCTTGCCAAACATAAAGTTCAGAAAGGAGGGGTAGCGAATCTGGAAGTTTCGATGTCGCTTTTAGATGAACTGCTGGCGAGTAATTTCAATGAGACTCTGGATTTTGCGTTGATGACTGACACTGCGGAGAAATTGAAGGATTTGGGTCAACTGGATGCAGCACTTGTTTTGAGCGGTTCAGTGACCAGTTCGCTGACGTTCATCGGCGGCAGACTGGGCAGCGCAGTGGATGTGTCCTTGCCGATGCTGCAGCGCAACCTGGATTTACAGGCCGATATTTTGGAGGAACAGGGCGATCCGGAGATAGCGGCACAACTGCGGGAAACGCTGACCGGCCCGCTGGGAGCCGCAGAGCAATAGCTTCCAGCGCATGCACATCAAAATTAGTTTACGGGCAGGATAACATGTCCTGCCTACTATGCCATTAGGCTGACAGAATGCTGGCGCAGGACGGGGATCACATCTTCTTCAAACCACGGATTACGGATCAGCCACAGTTTGTTGCGGGGGCTGGGGTGCGGCATGGGAAGCTGCGCCGGCCAATAATCGCGCCAATTTTGCACCGTTTCGTACGACAGATGCATTTCAGCACTAATAGAACGCAGGCTTTCCCCACTTTGATGGCGTTGGGCGACTTCGAGATGAATTGCATTTTCTATTGGACCCGGCATCGGGGTCTACCTTTTTGCCGTTTTTTTGGGTATGCCCCTACAGCGTATGAGACAGCACCAAGCCGCTCCGGTTGGTGAGGGATTTAAACGGAGAGCGCGTCATGATGCGTTGAGCGGGATGTTATAATTGAACTAGACGAAGCTAAACCTGATATCATCACAGCACAGATTAATCTTATGCGCCGCTATTTGAATGCTTATCAACACCAATGAGTACGCTACCTAAATTTTCATTTCTGGATGATGCACCGAAGGGGCGGGTCTTGTGCATTGCCCATCGTGGCGCATCGGCCTATGCGCGGGAGAATTCACTGGCTGCATTGCAGAAGGCCGCCGAGTTGGGCACGGATATGGTTGAAGTGGATATACGGGTGACGGCTGATGAGTATCCTGTGGTTGCCCATGATGATACGCTCAAACGGCTCTACAACCTGCCGCACGCCATCAGTGACCTCACGCTGCGGGAACTGAGGATGCAAGTTCCTGATACTGAAGAACCAGTCATGACTTTTGAAGAAGTGGCGTTGCGTTGTGAGGCGTTGGGAATGGGCATGTATCTGGACATCAAGGCGCTGAGTAAGCAGTCAGGCAAGCTCATGTTTGAGGCGCTGGACACCTTCCACCTCAGTGATAAATGTATTGCGGGATCATTCCGAGGCGACTGGCTGGCGGACCTTAAAGCCCAGCGACCACAGATGCCAACTTCTATCTTGTTCGGCTCAACGCGGGTCAATGCAGTCCAACTGGCGACTTCTATTGGCGCAGATTACGTACACCCCTGTTGGGAAAATGCCGCGCCGGAACCGCACAAACTGCTTACGCCAGAGTGGTTGAAAGCCGTGCGCGAGGCCGGGCTAGGCATTGTTACATGGCATGAGGAACGCCCCACAGAGATTGAGGCACTTGTGAATCTGGGGGTGAATGGCATCTGCTCGGATACCCCTGACCGGGTTACCGCTGTTATTCGAAAAAAGGCTGACGACAGCATGTAAGCCGGGGGCATCCGGGCTGCGACGGGTGATATAGGCCAGCGCGTGACGCAGGAAGGCTTCCATCGTCGCGTCGCGTTCGTAAAAACTCCACCAAAAAATGCCCTTGAGATCGGGCAGCGCCGCCCGTGCCCATTTTTCGTTGGTCACCCATTCCCAATCTAGCTACCGGACACCAGACGTTTGTTCTGTAGTTTTCCTTGTCTCCACCCCCACACTCGCTATCGCCGCTCGTAGCCCTCCCCATCCCGAAGGGAGGCTTCACACAAGCGTTAGGGAGGGGGCTTAATGAGCACTATATCTCTCGCCCCTACCCAATGAACTAAAGCCGCATTGGGTGAAGTTGAGGGTAAAACTACGAACATATTTTCAGTGTCCGGTAGCTAGTTCCCAATTGAGGGCGCTTTTGCCCATGCCGCCGATGACTATGAGCGGATCAGCGGACTGCTTCCATGCGTTCAGTTGGTTGAGTTTGGTTTCGCGCCCGATGATGCGGTTGGTCAAGATGTAAGGCGGCACACTGTAGAGTGGGGGCGGTTGGGGGCTGAAGGCGGGTTTGAAACCTGACCTCTAGCTGACTACCAAACTGATTTCTAACCATTTACCGACCTTCTTAATAATTTTTTTCCCTCAAAAGGGTTAGTGAAATTGCCCCGAAAAAGAGACCATTTGGTCGCCCATTCAGAACACATGTGCTGTATAATGTAAAACATCTGTTCTTAGAGAGTTGTCAGTTTCAGACACCAGTTTCTAGTTTCCATTCAATGGCATATGGCACGGATAGGTTGATGCGTTTTGTGCGATTCAGAACGGCAGATATGGGCGCATCGTAAACTGGCAACGGGTATCTGACAACGGGTGACTGTAGAAGGAGTTATCATATCATGTTTAACTGGCTGTCCACCGTCTTTCCCCGCCGCCGTGGCCTGCGCCCTGCGCCGCATGTACAGGCTGTCGCTCTCCACAATAGCTACCGCTGGCCGAACCTGGCCGAAGCACAAGCCCAGAGCGAACTGTACCGGCAGTCACCGTGGGTCTATATCGCTGTCAACCGGATCGCCGAAGCCGCCGCGCTGGTTCCGCTGCGGGTGCGCCCGCGCTTTGCTGCGCCGCAGCCCAGTTTGCCCATGCAGAATCATATTGGAATGGACGCCAAAAATGACGTCCCTACGGCAGAAAATGACGCAGCATCCACCCGTAATGAAGTTCGTCATCCGCTTGAGACGCTGCTGGATGCGCCTAACCCGTATCTGAGCCAGTTTGAATTGATCGAGCAAACGCTGGGCATGCTGGAACTGACGGGCGACGCTTACTGGTTCCTCTCAGGCGATGCTGCGGGCGTGCCCACCGAAATCTGGCCGCTGCGCCCGGATCGTGTGAGCATCGTGCCGGACGCGGGGGCGTACATCAAAGGTTATGTCTATGAAATTGACGGGCAGCGCATCCCGCTCATGCCGCTGGAAGTCGTCCACTTCAAACGCTGGCATCCGGCCAACGATTATTACGGCTTGAGTGCACTGGAAGCGGCACGGCTGGCTGTCAGCAGCGACCGGGCGATGGCGGAGTGGAACAAGAACACTTTCGGGGCAGACAACGGCGTTCCGGCGGGTGTGGTTTCGATCAAAAACACGGTGAATGATGCCGACTTCGAACGCATCAAACGGGAGTGGCGACAAAGCTACGGCGGCCCGCAGCGCACGACTGCTTTCCTGCGGGGCGGCGATGTGGAATGGAAGAACATCGGCCTGAACCACAACGAGCTGGATTTTCTACGCGGGCGGCAGGCGCACCGCGACGAAATCCTGAATATTTTCGGTATCCCGGTGGGATTGGTGAGCGAAAATGCCACTGAAGCCAATGCCACCGTAGCAGAGCGCCTGTTCATCGAACGCACGCTGTGGCCGAAGCTGGTGCGGTTGGCGCAGAAGATTACACAGGATTTGCTGCCGTTCTGGCCGGGTAATTATGTGGCAGCGTTCGACGACATCCGCCCGACGGACACACAGGCGCGGCTGGATGAAATCCGCACAGCGTATCCGGTGATGAGCATCAACGAAATTCGCCAGCGCTATTACCGTTTACCCGCGACGCTGTGGGGGCAACTGCCAGTGGGGGCGCAGAAAAATCTCAACCAAACGGCGGACAACAGCGCAAACAGTACCCCTACAGCCGCAGATCATACGGTATCCACTGACGTACATGACGGCAATTCTGTAATTGAACCGGTCAGCCTTGCCGCACTGCTCGGTGAACCTGCGGCCAACAAGGGGCTGCTCGTGGACACTATTGAGCCGGTTGACGCGGATGCGATATACAAGGAGTTACAGCAGTGGGAACGTTATACATTGCGGCGGGTGGGCAAGACCCACAGCCGCCCATTTGAAATCCATGCCGTGCCAGCGCCTATCGCGTTTGAGCTGTCGGCCTCACTGCTGGCGGCGCACAGCGAGGCTGATGTGCGGGCGGCCTTCGCTGAAGCGTACGCGGCGCTGGAGGACGAACCGCTGAACGCCGCGTGATGGTGGCACGAACGGGCAATCAGAAATGAGGGGCAGAAGTTCCTCATTTTTGTTTCTACAATCGCTCCTTCTTCCCTTCATCATGCCAAGCAACAGATACCGGTGTACTGCGTTCCGCGAATCAGTTTTCAGGACAGGGCGCGCCGGTAGGACGGAAGAAAACGGTGGAGGGGGACTTTATCATAGTCCCCATCCCCCAACCCCCTCCCCATAGCGATGAGGAGGGGGCTTAAAAGACCAAATAGGATCAAGTTATCTGCTATTTTCAGTCAAAATTGATGTCCACCGTTTAGTGTGGGGCTACCGGCGCGCCCTGTACCCACATCCACACCCGAAGGTGTTCTAAGTTGATTTAATCATCACGTACCATGTGACCACTACCGTTCAGTGCATCAAATTGCTCTCATAATAATTTTTGTAACCTTTTCTGACCCGTATATTGTTTCTGTTTAATGCGTTCTTTTGTCTACACTTTCAGACACTTGAACGATTTTTAGGCTGTTGTTATCTCTTGCTAATAGGCTGTAGAATAGGAAATGCTTTGTGTATTGATTCCCTACCAGCGGGGTGAATGTTTGTGAACGCTAAATCTTCTTCACCAATGTCCATTGTTTTCAAATTATTGTTGCGGTGGTGGTGGCTGTTAGCAATTGCTATTGCTCTGGGTGGCGGCGTCGGCTATTTTGTGCGGACGCAGCAACCCGATATTTATTATGCGCGGGCCAGCGTTTTATTCGGGCAGTTTTTCAATGCCAAAGAGCAACAAACACTGGCAACTGTCAATCAGCAAATCAGCACCTTCGCTAATCTGGTGCGACAGGCGCAAATTATACAGCCCGTGATCGAAAAAATGAATTTGAACATCTCGGTGGAGAAATTCAATGAACGGCTGCTGGTGCGGGAAGTACCTAATTTGCCGCTGCTCGAAATTATCTTTGCGGATGAAGATGCGACGACGGCGGCCAATATCGCCAATGCCGTCGCGCAGGAAATGATTGACCAGAGTCCGACCAACCGCATCACGCAGGAAGCTGAATTCCAACTTCAGCAACTACGGGAAGTTCAGGCGCAAATTACGCAGCTTGAGGCGGAATACAATACAGCACTCACAGAAGGGGCTACGCTCACATCAGCTTTCGAAATCGCTCAAAACCAGAAGAAGGCGCAGGAAACACTCAAGACACTGCAAGAACTGCGCACTTTGTACGCAGACATGCGGGTCGGCATTACTGATTCGAGCAATGTGATTTCCATGTTTTCGTATGCTACTGCCCAGAACGCAGTGGTGGTGACGGGATCGTTGACCAGTGTGGTGCTGGCGGCTGTGGGCGGTTTGGTGCTGGCGATTTTAACCGTGGTGCTGATCGAATATTTAGATGACCGGCTGGAGTGGAATGAGCATATGGAAGAGGTTGAGGGTGTGCGGGTGCTGGGCCCGCTGGGACTCATTGCGAGGAGCAAACTTCCTCTCTATTCCATCAATATGCCGAGTGCGATTGAAACCGAGGTTTTGAAGCAGCTGCGCGCCAAGCTGGTGCTGGAGTCCGGCGGCGTTGAACCGAAAGTCGTTACCATTACCAGTTATGATTCGGGGGATGGTAAGTCGGTGACATCGGCTAATATGGCATTGATGGCGGCTGGCGCGGGCCTGAAAACGCTGTTGATTGACGGCGATATTCGCAAGGGAGACTTGCACGAATTTTTCCAGCTTCCCAATGTTATGGGTATTTCTGATATTCTGGCTGGGCGCGAGGAACTGCACGTGCTGCTTTCGCGGGCACTGCTGGACAGCCACCATGACAACCTCACGGTGTTGACATCGGGACGGGCTACATCTGACCCGGCGGCGCTGTTGAGCAAACCGCGCATGACCGAGCTGATGGACATCCTAAAGCAGCAGTTCGACACGATTATTATCGACTCCGTGCCGACCATTGGTGGCCCGGATGCAGCCTTCCTTGCTGAACGGAGTAATGGCGTGGTGATCGTGGTTCACGGCCAGCGCACGACCCACAACGGTTTGCGGCGTACGCTGCAAGCTCTGCGGCAGGGTGCGAACAGCAACGTCAAGATCTTTGGTGTGGTTTTCAACCGCATCGCGTTGCAAGCAACTTCGACCTACAACCAACCCTACTACCGCCGGAACCTCGCTATCAGCCCTGAACGGCTGAGCAAAGAAATGGCGACTGGCAGCAAACGAGGGCTGCTGTCGCGCAACCAGAACGTCATCTTTGACGCAAGTGGCCTACGTATCTTTTCGCTGGCTGCGGCTTCAATCCAATTAGGGGTGAGTGTTGATACGCTGAAAGAATGGATTAAGAAAGGTTATGTAAAGACCGAACGACATGGTCGCCGCCAGTGGATTTCCGAGAGCGAAATTACACAGATGCTTGACCGGCTGCCACGTTATCAGATTCAACCATCTGGTGTGACGCCAGCGCGCCCAGTAGAAGACGACCAGTTGCGCAAGAAAGCCGGTACAGGAAAATTATCGAGCGGTAAGCTGCGTGATTTACTGGGCGGGCAGCAGCGTGAAGCGCTGCTGGCTGCGGCACGGGAAAACCAACCGGAAGAAACCGGTTCCGAGGAAGAATAAGGTGCAGTACCTAACGGATCGGAGAGGATAGGGGTATGGTTGGTCTGTTTGCCCGCCATATGCCTTTCATAGGTCGTTGGCGTTATCTTTTGCTTGACCGGCATTATAACCGCACGATACGCATCTCTTTGGTTGTACTGTGCCTAGTCTTTACGGCAATGTCCGCGATCATGCTGCGCCAGTTCAATGCGAACGATCCGTTTAGTATTTTGCGCCAGCTTGCCGTGATCATCTTTGTGGGAGGAATCACCGCTGCGGCGTGGGTATATCGCAACATCGAAGCTCCTGCGCTGGTTGTGTTGATCGTGACGACCGTTTTGCATGATGGCATAAGTACCGGAACCGACACAAAAATCACCTTTACCTTCTTTTTGCTTTATCTGTGGTTGGGCATCTGGTTATTCAAATTTGTGGTGGTGGAACGTCGCCTCAAACTGCAACCGGCTTATACCAATATTCCATTGGGGCTTTTTTTAGGCGCTCTAGCTATTTCTTTTATCTGGAGCAGTACGTTCGTCGAAGAACAGGTCGGGTATCTATACGCCGACAAGATAATCCCGCGCCTCATGACGGGGCTGGTGATTGTTATTTCTCCCCTGACCAGCCTGTTGTATGCTAACAACGTTACGTCTGAAAAAATGCTCAAGCGCCTTGTGTGGTGGTTGATCGGCGTGGGTGTCGTTTTTGGGGTGCTGCGATTTGTTACGGGTTCAGTACCTGAGCCACTGAATGACAAAGGCCAGTTCCCGGCGTGGGTTACGGCGCTGATGTTGGGGCAGCTTTTGTTTAATAATAAGCTCAGCTGGAAAATACGCGCCGTGCTGGTGGTTGGTGTTTTAGTCTGGTTGCAGGAAATGCTCGGTTTAGGTATCACGTGGCTGAGTGGTTGGGTTCCTTTGTTCGTCGTCGCTATGATTCTGGTCTTTTTCCGTTCCCGCAAAGCTGTGCTGGTGCTGGCGCTCCTAATTGTCATTTATGGTGTGGTCAAGGTTGATGACATTCGCAATACCTTAAACGCAGAAGAAGGAGAATCCGGCAGTACACGCGCCCTGTCGTGGCAGCGAACGTTCGCGGTAACGGGCGACCATTTTTTCCTCGGCACAGGGCCCGCCGGTTATCACTTTTACTTCACAGCCTATGGTTATTACGAGCTGGGAGGCATCGGTAGCTTTAATCTGTCCCACAATAACTATGTCGATATTATGGCACAGACGGGTGTGGTCGGCTTTATGATGTGGATCGTTTTCTGGGGGGCGCAGGGGTTGAATGTATTGCGCCTGTGGCGAACACCAGCCCCTAGCAGTTTTCTTAAAGGAACAAAATACGCATTGGTGGCCTGTTATCCTGCCATTCTAATCACGATGATGTTAGGGGATTGGATTACGCCGTTCCCTTATACGCAAACTCTAGCCGGACTTGACTACACTATCTGGGCATGGATTCTGACCGGCTTGACGGTTGCCACTTACCACATCATGGCTAAACAGAATGCCGAACAGGCACTACAACAAACGGCAGCGGTGTGATGTGATGATGACTCGTCGAATCCTACTTTTTGTTTTCATATTTTGCGTTGGTGGTCTATTGGTTGTGGATGCCCAGAATACCACCGCTGGCCGCTGGACTACTCCCCAGTTTCTTGGCGATGGGTGGTGGCAGTCTATGACACTCGACCAAGAAGGGGAACTGCACGTCGGGTGGTACGGTTCACAAAGGGCCGAAGATGGTTCAGATATTGACCAACTGATCTACACGATGCGTAAACTGGATGGGAGCTGGACACCACAGGTTGATGCTATTTACACCGGGCTGGGTGGTTTTACGGTGCGTAATGCACTTGCCGCGACGAGTGATGGTGTCATCCACGTTTTGTTCCGGGCGGGCACGGCCCATTATTCTTCCAGTGCTGCTATTGTCGGCGCGTCGGAAGCTGCTAATTGGAGTGAATGGCGGCAGGTGAGCGACACCGGCTACTATTTGAGCCTGATTTCTGATAAGAATGATGTGCTGCACGCGGTCTTTAGTGGCAGTGCGTTTTTGCCGGGACTGGCTACCGAGGAAGGCCGCCAAGAATCGAGTGCCTGCTTTTTGTGCTACAACCTGTTTTACCGCCGCTCAATGGATGGCGGCCAGACATGGGGCGATTTAGCGCCACTTTCTACGGAGCCTAATACCGGTTCGGACCGGGTCAAAATTCAGCAAGGTCCTAACGGTCGTTTATATATTACATGGGATGAGGGACTCGATTGGTATACCGGCCGCGGACAGGCGCTTGATGTCCGCATGGTGTATTCGGACGACAGCGGTCTGACGTGGTCAAAGCCTGTCATTCTGGATGGCGGGGATCATCCTGACCGCCGCCCGATACAAGGAACCCTGACAGAGCTGCAAAATGGTTCGATCATGATGGTGTGGCGGTATTCAACCGACTCTGACCGTAACATCTATTATCAGATTTCAAATAATTCAGGGGAAACGTGGACTGAACCGACATCTATACCCCGCATATTCGCACGCTCGGTCAATGAGTCGACACTCGACCATTACACGCTGCTGACTGACCGTCTGGGCACGGTTCATTTGTTTATGGTGGGACAAAGCACGTTGACCAGCACCACTAACGCGCAATTGTATGACATCACTTATAGACCGCAGGCAGATTTTTGGCGTTCGCCGCAGCGTATTTATTACAGCCCGGATGAGGAACCTGAGTGGCCGGAAGCGGTGTTTGGCCTAGGGAATGACATTCACCTCACTTTCTTCACACGCGGTCTGCGTGAAAATGTTCAAGGCACGCAGAACAACACCGCACAACTGCGGGTTTATTACAGTTATCTGACGGGCAACCTTCCGGCAGCACCAACGGTAGAATTCCGGCCAACTGAAACAATGTTCCCAACGCCAACGGTGTTCCAGAATATTGATCCATCACCTACGCCGCTGCCGACGCTCGAAAAATTCGATCCGGGTTTGACGATCTATTCGTATGACAATTATGCGGCGCAGACAGTTTTGGGTGGGATGTTCCTCGCGGCGCTGTTCTGTGGTGGGGTGCTGCTGTTAGTACGGTTTATACGGCGTCGTTGAGCTGAATTCGATATTCAAACAATTTAGGTGAAATAATTACATAGGAACGGCAACAGCCGAATGCGAAACTCCGGCTGTTTGAATTCGTTTTGGTTATAAATCTGATACTCATCATATAGTGGTTATAGATAGGTTGCTGTAAGGCGCTCTCCCGTAACCTAACAATCAGAACGATCTATCACGATTATTTGGAATCACTAATGCAAAAAACTATACAAGGCACTACCCAAGCTGAACGTAACGTACAATCTATCGGCATGCTTTTGCTGAGTGTCGCTTTTGGCGCGGTTGGGCAGCTCACGTTGAAAGCCGGTATGAACAGCGTCGGCAAGTCTCAACTATCGGTCGACACTTTGATGCGCATGGCGACCAATCCGCTCCTTCTGGTGGGAGTTGCTATTTTCGGGATCAGCACCCTGCTGTGGCTGTTTGCACTTTCAAAGGCTGACCTGAGCTTTGCTTACCCGTTTTTGAGCCTGACTTATCTGGCAGTGCTGGTGGGCGGCGCGCTGCTGTTCCATGAAGAAGTCACCCTGCCGCGCGTCGTTGGCTTTCTGGTGATTATCGCGGGGGTGTGGATCGTCGCCCGCAGTGAGCAGAGAAAAGAATAATATGCGTATTGGCATTATCGGCGGTGGGTTAATGGGGGTGGCACTGGCCTATTTCCTCGCTAAAGAGGGGGAAACGGTCACAGTGCTGGAAAAGGGAACTGAATTAGGTGGCCTGAACAGCGAAATCCAGTTGGAAGGCGACCTTTCTATCCCCCGTTACCAACACGCGCTGCTGCCAACAGATGACGCGCTGCGCGATCTGTGTAACAAATTGGGTTTACAGGATGACCTGATTTTCCAGAAGGCGCGAGCCGGTTTTGTGCATGAGGGCAAAATTCACCCGCTCAGCAATATCTTCGATTTTCTATCCTTTCCGGTGCTGAGTTTGTGGGACCGCGTCCGGTTGGGGCGTATCATCCTGCAAACCCGCACCCAAAACAGCTGGAAGGCGTTGGACGCTGTTCCGGCGAAAGAATGGTTGGTACGCAGCGGCGGGGCTGAGGCCTTTGACCGCATCTGGCGGCCGCTGCTCGAAGCCAAGTTCGACTGGGTTTACGAAAATGTGTCCGCGACTTACATCTGGGCGTGGTTGAATCGCATGTCGTCCATCCGGCGCGGGCCACAGCTTGAAGGCAGCGTCGGTTATCTGCGGCGGGGACATTATTCGCTCATTAAGGCACTGGCGGATGGTTTTAGGGCCGCCGGTGGCACTATCGAGTACGAAGCACGCGTACGCGAAATTGAGATTGACGGCGGGAGCGCACGCCGTGTCCGCACACCCAGCGGGATGATGGAATTTGATGCGCTGATTGCGGCGATAGATACGCCGAATTTTGCCCGGCTTATTCCGGGGGCGGACAGGAATTACCTCGATCAGTTGGCAAAAATGAAATATCTGGGACTGATCTGTCCGGTGATGGTGCTGGATAAGCCGCTTACCCCGTACTGGACACTCAATCTGACTGATCCGTCTTTTCCATTCGCGACCATTATTGAAGTGCCGCATCCGGTCAAGCCGGAACTCCATACCGTCTATCTGCCGCGCTATACCGCGCCGGATAACGACTGGATGGGGGTTTCTGATAATGACATTCGCGATGCTTGGATTAGTCACCTGAAGATGATTTTCCCTGAATTTCATGAAGAGTCGATCCAGCATTTTACAGTCAGCCGTTCGCGCTATGTGGAACCTGTTCATACGGTCAATACGCTCCAGAATTTTCTGGAGGTCGCCACGCCATACGAAGGGCTGTTCCTCGCCAATTCGGGACAGGTTTATCCCCAGTTGGCAACCAGCAACGCGGTGATTGCACATGCCGGGCACGTCGCCCAAATCGTGCGTGACCGGAAGACCGTACCTGATAACATCAACTGAGTATTCGGACAGATTATGCGCGTGTTACTGCTCACACAGGTATTGCCTTATCCTCCGGACAGCGGGCCTAAGGTCAAAACCTACTATGTACTCAAATATCTAGCTGCGCGGCATCAGGTTACGCTGGTTTCGTTTGTGCGGGACAGCGATAAACCGGAATACATTCAGCATCTTGAAAGTATGTGCGAACGGGTTATCACCGTGCCGATTTCGCGTTCTCCAGTGCGTGACTTGATATTTTTGGGGAAAAGTTTGCTGACGGGGCAACCGTGGATGATGCTGCGCGACCAGCGCCCGGAAATGATGGCGCTGCTGGATGAGCTGGCGAAGACGACCTATTTTGACGTGGTGCATGCTGACCAGTTGAATATGGGGCAGTATGCGCTGCGCTTCAAGAACAGCCGCAAGGTGTTGGACCTGCATAATGCGTTATGGGTGCTGTACAAGCGGCTTTCGGAGTCGCTGGCGGCCAGCAAACCGATGAAATACATTCTGATGCGCGACTGGCAGTTGCTAAAGCGCTATGAAGGCAAAATGTGCCGCGATTTTGACGCGGTGACGGCGGTCAGCACGGAGGACCGAGCGGCGCTGGTCGAAGCAGGGGCGCGGCCTGACATTACTGTTATACCGATTGCGATTGATACTGATGATCAGGCGCAGATTATGCGGGAACCCGCCAGCCCGCACATCGTCCATATCGGCACGATGTATTGGCCGCCGAATATTGAAGGCATTACATGGTTCCTTGATGAGATTTACCCGCTGGTGAAAGCCCGTGTGCCGGGTGTGCGCTGCACCCTGATTGGGGCGCGGCCACCGGCGAGCATCAGCGAACGGGCGAAGGATGACCCGTCGCTAACTGTGACGGGTTATGTTGAAGACCCCATGCCGTACTTATGCGACTCCAGCATGATGGTCGTGCCGTTGGAGGCCGGGGGTGGGATGCGCGTTAAGATTCTGAATGCCCTGTCGCAGGGGATTCCGATGGTCAGTACGACGGTAGGATGCGAGGGTATTGCCGTGCACAACGGGCAGGACATCATGGTGGCGGATGACCCGCAGGCTTTTGCCGAAGCCACCGCAAACCTGCTGCTGGACCGCGCGCTCAATGAGCAGATTACGGCTAATGGCCGCAAGACTGCCCAGCAGGTATATGACTACCGTCAGGCTTGCAAGCCGCTGGATGCCATTTACGCCGGGAAGGGTTAAAGGAATGCGCATTCTGTTTGTTTCCCCCTACATTCCGTCGCTCATCCGGGTGCGCCCCTACAACATCCTGCACGCGCTGGTTAAGCGCGGTCATAGCGTCACACTGCTGGCACTGCAACCGCCGGGAGACGAGGGGGAATCACTGCCGCAGCTACGGGAATGGTGTGAAGCGGTTCACACCGTAGCACACCCACGATTGCAAACGATGTTAAACGGCCTGCTGGCACTGCCGGGACGGTTCCCAGTTCAGGCCGCTTATTCACGCTCACCCGCTTTTGACAAGATGGCACGGGAGATTGTGGCACGCGGCGCGTTCGACGTGGTGCATCTGGAACATCTGCGGGGGGCGGTACTGGCCGATGCGCTGGGCAATCTACCTACCGTGTTCGACTCGGTTGACAGTATATCGCTGTTGTTCGGGAAGGTACTGCAAGACGCGCCGAGCATGAAAAGCCGCCTGATGGCAATGCTGGACTTGGAACGCACCCGCCAATTCGAAGGCAAGCTGACAGAACGCTTCAAGCAAGTGGCGGTCACCAGCGAAGCAGACCGGCAGGCGCTGATTGAACTGGGCAGCGACGGTGGACGGGTGACAGTGGTTCCCAACGGGGTTGATCTGGATTATTTCACGCCGATGGAACGCCCGCGCAATGCGATGCGTCTGGTCTTCACAGGCAAGATGAGCTACCACGCCAATATCGCGGCGGTTGAGGATCTGGTACACAAGATCATGCCGCTGGTATGGCAAGAACAACCCGCAGCCGAGTTGTATATCGTCGGCAAAGACCCCAGCCCAGCCGTGCTCGCGCTGGGTGAAACACCACAGGTGACGGTGACCGGGTCAGTGCCGGATATGCGTCCCTATTTGGCCGAGGCAGCAGTGGCGCTGAGTACCGTGCGCTACGGTGTGGGTATTCAAAACAAGGTGTTGGAAGCGATGGCGATGGGTACGGCGGTGGTGTGTTCGCCGCAGGCCAACTCGGCGCTCAAAACACGAAACGGGGTGGATATTCTAGTGGGTGATACGCCAGAAGCAATTGCCCGTCACATCCTTGATTTGCTGGCTGACCCCGCGCGCCGCGATGAGATAGGCAGAGCCGGGCGCGCCTACGTGGAATCCTTCCAGACGTGGGATCATGCGGCATCTTTATTAGAAGAACTTTACAGCGCTGCGGCAACGCAGCGGGCGCTAGCGTACTAGCGTAGAAGGAGTGCGGAAATGAGCTCGCGAGTAGTCGATTCTCCTAAATCCGCCCAGATGTCAATGTGGGCGTTAAATCCGCTGGATATGTTGAATATCGTTCGCCAACACGGGCGGCGCAAGATGCGCGTCATCCAGATCGCCCTTTTTATTTTGGATTTGGTGGTGGTCAGCGCTTCGTTTGGTATTGCCTACAATATCCGGTTTATCGCTCCCACAACCACATTGTTCGACCCACTTGCCGTCGTCGATCTGGATTTTTACACGCGTTTCATTCTCATCCTCATTCCGGTCTGGTTGGCGCTCTTTGTTGTTTTTCGCCTGTATGATTCATCAACATTGTTCGGTGGGCTGCAAGAATATGCCAACGTATTCAACGCTTCGACAATCGGTTTTATGCTGGTCATTATTGCCGGCTACCTCGATCCGAACCTGTCGTTCGCGCGTGCGTGGCTGATACTGGCATGGGCTTTCGCGGCTGTCGGGGTATCGGTGGAGCGGTTTATTTTCCGCCGGGCCATCTATTGGGCGCGTAAACGGGGGCACTTTATGTCTCCCGCCTATATCGTCGGTGCAAATCCGGAAGGTATCGCTATCGCCGAGCAGCTTATAAACAGTCCCGTAGCGGGCATTAATATCATCGGCTTTCTGGATGATACGATAACACCCGGAAAAGAAGTTCTGCCCGGTCTGGTCGTTCATGGCCCAACCAACCGTGCTGAAACGCTGGTTAACCGCTTCGGGATCGAGCGTTTAGTGGTGGCGACGAGCGGTATTCACCGTGAAAATATGGTGGACTTGTTCCGGCGGTTCGTCAATTCCACTGAAGTTTCGATGTGGCTGTCATCCGGTATGTACGAAATTCTGACAACGGGTGTGAAGGTTCAGGATGTGGGCAGTGTGCCGATGGTCAGCGTGAACCGTGTGCGCCTGACAGGTATGAACACTTTCCTCAAACTGCTGCTGGATTATGTGGGCGCGTCGTTGGGGCTGCTGGCGCTTTCGCCCTTCTTTTTGATTATCGCCATCATCATGAAAATTACCGATCCGGGGCCGATTTTCTACCGCCGCCGGGTGGTGGGTGTGGGCGGCAAGGAGTTTGACGCATTCAAATTTCGGACGATGGTGGTGAATTCGCAGGAAGTGCTGGAAGCACTTCTGGCGCGCGATCCTAAAGCGGCGGAGGAGTGGAATACATTCTACAAGCTCAAGAAGGACCCGCGCATTACACGCATCGGCGCATTCCTGCGAAAGACGAGCGTTGACGAACTGCCGCAGTTGGCGAATGTGCTGCGGGGGGAGATGAGTCTGGTCGGCCCGCGTATGATTACGATGGAGGAAGTGGATAAGTACGGCAAATGGGGGCTGAACCTCCATACGGTCAAGCCGGGAATCACGGGTTTGTGGCAGGTGACAGGCCGCAGTGAATTGACTTATGAAGAGCGCGTGCGGCTGGATATGAATTACATCCGCAATTATTCTATCTGGTTGGACTTGCAGATTCTGTTCCAGACTATTCCAGCCGTTATCCTGAGCAAAGGCGCGTATTAGACGGGCAGTGGAGCAACCGCCCGATCTGTACGCGGTGCGGCTGCTTTTGTTTTATCGTTCCGCAGCAACCGCATTTCGCCGTGCGATTTCCTGCCGTACTACCGGCGCGACCTTCGTGCCCAGTAGTTCAATAGCGTGCATCATCTTCTTATGTTCAATCGTGCTGTACCCCAAATAAATGAGGAAGCGTTGGTGGTTGAAAATCTCGTGCTGGAACAGGATTTTTTCGATGATTTCATCCGGCGTCCCCACGAAGTCCGACCCACGCAGCGCTCGATTGCCTTCCAACTGCTGCTGGGTTGAAGGCTGCCAGCCACGCTCCCGCCCGATCTTGTTCATCACTACCGCCGCTGTCGGGTAGTATTCGTCCACCGCTTCTTGTGCCGTGTCGGCGATGAATCCGTGTGAGTTAATGCTGAGGGGGATGGTTGTCGGGTCGAAACCGGCCCGCGCAGAGGCTTCGCGGTAGAGTTGGAAGTACGGGGCGAAACGTTCCGGCATCCCGCCGATAATCGCCAGCGCCATCGGCAACCCCAGCGAAGCAGCCCGCACCACCGACTCCGGTGTGCCGCCCACCGCCACCCAAATCGGGAGCTTTTCCTGAACTGGACGTGGATAGATACCGAGATTATCCAGCCGCGGGCGCATGTGACCTGACCACGTGATCCGTTCAGATTCGTTGAGTTCGGCCAGCAGGCGCAGCTTCTCGTCAAACAGGACGTCATAGTCGTGCAAATCGTAACCGAACAACGGAAAGGACTCGATGAATGAACCCCGTCCAGCCATGATTTCCGCCCGTCCGTTGGAAATCAAATCCACCGAGGCGAACCGTTGGAATACCCGCACGGGGTCGTCCGAACTTAGCACCGTCACCGCCGTTGACAGGCGGATGTTCTTGGTGCGGGCCGCCGCCGCGCCGAGGATCACTTCCGGCGCTGAGGCCAGATATTCTTCGCGGTGATGCTCGCCGATGGCGAACACATCCAGCCCCACCTGATCGGCCAGTTCAATCGTTTCCAGTAGATTTTTCATCCGCACTGCCGGGTCAATCTTGAATCCGGTAGTGGGGTGGTTATAGCGTTCGACAAAGCTATACAGGCCAATTTCAAAGTGGCTGCTCTGCGCAACCGCAATTCCATTCGCTGAAGGAGTCTGATTATTGGTCATGTCGTTTCACTTCCATAAAAGCAATTTGTCAGGCATGACTTTATCATCACCTGACAAATTTCTAACCTATTGATGTGGGACGGATACGTATACCGTCCGGATTTCCAAAGGCGCGTTACAGTCCTTCCACCGCCAGCATCAACCCGTTTTGTGCGGGGTCACGGATGAGGAGCCCATTTTCGGTTTGCTCTGCCGGGACATTCGCTTCATTCAAGCGGGCGCGCACCCGTTCCAACTCATCGCTGTCCGGCAGCACGGCAGTGAAGTAGCGCAGTCCGGTGGCATCTTTGGGGGGCGGCGGCGCACCTTCGCCCTGCCAGATATTGGTGCCGATGTGGTGGTGGTAGCCACCCGCCGAAAAGAAAATGGCCGTATCCGCGAACTGGCGGGGTGCTTTGGTCATATCAAACGGCAGCCCAAAACCCAATACCTCGTGATAGAAGTGATTGGTTGGCTTCAAGGACGACACATGCAGATGCACATGTCCCACAATCGTGCCTGCATCAAGCCCTTGCCATTCGGCATCGTCTTCAGTCAAGACGCTGAACACCGTGTCCGGCGAAAGGCCGCGATTGTTGCGTATCATTTCCTCTAACGTTTTCGGCCACATTTCTTTGGGACGGTCCCATGCCAACTCAATGCCATTGCCTTCGGCATCTGGCAGGTAAATGGCGTGGTGTGTGCCGTGGTCGCTCATACCCTGAATCGGCGTACGGGTGATGGCGATGCTCCTTAGAAGCTGCGCTAATTCCAGACGGGTCGGCACGAGAAAGGCGGTGTGATACAAACCCGTCGTGCCCTGCACTTCGCGCGTGCCATCTACCTGCGTCAGGCGTAGCAAATCTTCCTTGCCCGCGCCCATGCCAGCAGCATTGCCCTCGCGCCAGTGCAGCTTGAAGCCGAGAATGTCGCGGTAAAACGCAATCTGGTTGTCAAGGTTGGCAACGGTATAGTGAACATGTCCCAAGCGTGTCGCTGGGTGAATTACAGGCGCTTCGGTTATGGATGGCTGTGTGGATACTGTCATTTTTTGAACCTCAATTGCGTTTATTCATTATAGCGGCACGAGCACAAAGCGCCCATAGGCCACAAAAGCGGCAAGCACTAGCAATATCGCATTGACTGCGATCATGGGGGGTTCTTTGCGGCGCAGGTGAGTGAGAATTGCGCCAATCATCGTCAAAACCAGCCCGACCGCTGCCAGCGGTGTCAGAATCGGCAGGAAGCCGGTGAGCGCCGGCAGAATCAGCCCGACTGCCCCTAGTGCTTCCAGAGTGCCAATTCCTTTTATGATGTTGGGCTCAAAATCCTCTACCCATTTCATCTGTTTTATCAACTTTTCTTTTGGTTGGGTCAATTTCGTTAGTCCCGCCATGACAAACGCGAGCGCAAGCAATAATTGTACGATCCACAATGTGGTATTCATAGCCTTTCGCTTTCCGGGCAAATGCCCATTCAAAAACATCTCACAATGAGGTAGATTACACAAACTCATTAGCATTGATACAATTTGCAACCATAAGATTAGCAAGCTAACTAATTGAATAAATTTTTTCAGCCCGTCATGTTCAGGTTTTCGAGCACCTGTCGCAGCAACCGTCGTAGTTCAGCCCGTTCACTGTCATTGATGTTCTGAAAGATTGCTTTCTGCATGTTTTGGAATTGCTCATTAAGTTCCTGCTCTTTGGCTCGTCCGGTTTCGGTGACATAGACCCGTACCAGCCGATTATCATCCGGGTCACGGCGACGAACCACTAGCCCAGCTTCCTCCATGCGCTGAAGCATGTTGGTAATGGTTGCACCCTGAACTGAAAGTTGTTGAGCAATTTCGGACTGGGTCATTCCATCCAACTTAGCGACTGTGCACAGCACAACCGCCTGCCCGCGATGCATGTCAACTTCATCGCTGAACAAGTCGGATATGGTGCGGAACATTTGGCTCAACTGAGCCAATAATTCCCAATCATCCAAATTGACTGCTGTCAAGAACCCTTACTCTCACTATAATCATTAGCTTCCTAATGAATTTACCTCTTTGACGCTCAAATGTCAAGCGAATCCTTTTTCTTATATACTTCTCATAGGCACAGTTTTCTTTGCTACCAAGTATTTAATCGACGGCGGGTATGGCTGATATGCCTTATGTGTAATTAACTAAAATCCATCAGACTTCGATAATCTTGGTAGGCGACAAACGCAGGATGATTCGCTGCTCTGATTTTACACGTTCCATAAATTTGGTGATGCCGTCTTCGTTCATGTAGCGCCCGATAACTTTATGGAGCAGTACAAAGTCCGGATCATCATCAATGGTTAAGTTGCCCTGAAACAGGTATCCCGCGCGATCGTCATGATTACCGCCAATGGTCATCGACGCTCTGGGATTGGCCTGTATAAATTTTAGTCTGGTCCGATTTGTCGTCATACTGCTAATCAGATCGTCTCCATCCACAGCAAACCAAACCGGAACCGTATGCGGGAATCCTTTCAGATCGATTGTCGAAAGGTAGGCAGTATAGGGTTTTTCGTCGAGAAATGCGCGAACGTCGTCATTCACAATGATGTCTCCTGATGACTTTTGGGCTGGCCCTGTTACTTCCTCTTTTGAAGCGTTGCAGCGCGTAAGTCTTACGCCATTATCTAGAATTGTGATGACACCTTGTTGATTATACGCTTGTGCAAGCGCCGTCTGTTTTGCTACCAAGCGTATACCGAAAGTGTTTCATGAGATGATAGTTCAACAGTGTGAAGAGTGGAAGTTAAAAGTGAGCGGTGCAATAGGTGATCAAGATTTGATTGTGTTATTGAAATGGAATGTCTCAGTTTTTCAGATTGGCATTTGGGAAAGTGGGCCTGGATAGGCATACAAACCAATTCCGCTATAATTGGTATGGCAGAAAGTAGGGTGAGGATATTACAACCCAGCGTCTGTGACCACTACGCCCCGCAGGAGACATCGAACTAATATGATCTTTTCGTCACGTACTACCCTGAAAACTGTCTGTTCTGCTGTTGCTGTGCTGCTGCTTGTGGCGGCCTGCGACAGCGCTACGATCTCACCGGATTTGCCCACGCAGCCAGTAACAATACCCGAACTGCCTACCCAACCTTCAACGCTGCCGGAACAACCCACGACTGTCATCGCACTGCCGACCAGCACACCGCCGCCGGTCGGGCGAACACCGCTGCAGCAAGGCTTCGGGGCGCAGAAGGGTTTCTGGCAGGTGTATTTCACCGCGCCCACTGGCAGCCGTGACAGCAAAACCTATGTGGGTGGTATTGACGGTCAGTTAGCAGACGCCATTAACGCCACCACGCGCACGCTGGATATCGCTGCTTTTGAGTTCAATAATGTGGTACTGACGCAGGCGATTCTGGATGCTCACGCGCGCGGCGTGACGGTGCGGATGGTAGTGGACGATGTGCATGGAATACAGGACAAAGAAACCACCATAGGCCAGTTTGTAGCGGCTGGTATTCCGGTGGTGGACGACGGACGTCCGGCATTGATGCACAACAAATTCATGATTCTAGATGGACTGTCGGTGTGGACAGGGGCGTGGAATTACACGATCAACGGAACCTATCGCAATAACAACAACGCGCTGGCACTGCGGTCACGCAGCGCGGTGCAAGCGTATCAAGCGGAGTTCAATAAGATGTTTGAACTCCATGTGTTCGGGACAGCGAAAACACCGACCGCCAAACCGCTTGCCAACTTCACCCAAGACAGCGTTCCGATACAGATATTATTTGCCCCGGAAGACCGCATTGTCTCCGCCCTTGCCGTGACATTGAGTTCGGCTCAAAAATCAATCCAGTTTTTGGCCTTTTCCTTCACGCTTGACGACGTGGCCGGGGTGATGCAGCAGAAGGCTAACCAAGGGGTGATCGTGCAGGGTATCTTTGAAACGACGGGTAGCGAGACACGGAGCAGTGAACTGCGCCCGCTGCTATGTTCGGGGCTGGAAATGAAACAGGACGGGAATCCTTTCGTCCTGCACCACAAGGTGATGATAATTGATGGTAAAACGGTCATCACCGGATCGTTCAATTTCTCGGCTGGTGCGCGCGACGAGAACGATGAAAATGTCGTAATCATTACCGACCCGGATCTGGCGCTGCAATATCAGGAAGAATTTGCACGCCGTTGGGCAGAGGCCAAAGTGCCGACCAGAATAACCTGCACCTGACACCGGTTGACCGACTCACGGCTCGATTTTTGTTCATATGGATGACGTGGTGAGGCGCATGGCGAACGAACGCAGACTTCTCAACGGTTCACCTGTTGCGGCATGGATGGGGGTTGAGTATTGGCTTGAACCCGACGGGCGCATAAGCGGCAGTGTCACGCTGCGGTCTACACATGAAGGCCCGCCGAACTCCGCACACGGAGGGCTGCTGGTCACATTGGTGGATGAGGCGATGGGCATGGCGGCGTGGTGTGCCGGTCACTCGGTTGTCACAGCGA
This sequence comes from Anaerolineae bacterium, assembly GCA_041390885.1. Lineage (GTDB taxonomy): Bacteria > Chloroflexota > Anaerolineae > Aggregatilineales > Phototrophicaceae > CFX2. The sequence continues at coordinate 98,824 of JAWKPB010000026.1, forward strand.
ATCTGGCGACGAACTTCCGTTCCCGCGCACCGTTAGAAACGCCGTTCTTTATTAGCGCGTGGGTGGCAAGTACGGAGGGCCGCAAAATTTATACGGCGGCTCAAATTACGCTGGCGGATGGCAGCATCGTACTGGACAGCACAGGGCTTTTCATTGAGTTGCCGCAGCTTTTTGCTGACACAACAACCACTTTACGCACACCGCGCAGCGCCCCGTAAGGATGTGTAGGGTTATCTCATCGTCTACTCACCGCGTCTTAATTTGTATCTTTTAAGAATGGGGAATTACCCTTCCTAAACGGAAGTGATATTGTGATTTATTTACACTCAAGGAGGAGTGCAGGCATGGTTCGTAAAGTTGTATGGTTGGTATTGATTGCAAGTATGCTTCTTGGAATGGTTTCGCTGGCTGCCGCGCAGGACGAAATGACAGTTCTCGCCAGTGGCTTGAACAGCCCGCGCCAGCTTTTTATTGATCAGGATGGCACGGTTTACATCGCAGAAGCCGGTATTGGTGGTGATAAGGAAGGCAAAAATCTTCTGGGTTCCACGAAATTCGGAACAACCGGGCAGATTACTGCCGTTACACCAGACGGCGAACAAACAATAATCATTTCGGATTTAGTTAGCACTGACACCGGATTTGGACAAATATATGGTGCAGGTTCGATTGTTGTCACCGATGACAGCTATTGGGTAGCGGTTGGCGATGGGCCGTCAGTTGAGGGACTGGAAGAGGGTCAGCACGTTGCGGGCGTTATCCAAGTTGCTAAAGATGACATGGCAATGGAACAGTTCATTGATGTGGGCGCGTGGGAAGCCGAAAACAACCCCGACCAGAATCCTGACGATCTCGTTTCTAATCCGGTTGATCTGGCGCTGGCTGAAGACGGCACGTTATACATTGTTGATGCCAGCGGCAACTCGCTGATTAGCTGGACGGCAGCCGATGGTCTTCAGTTGGTAGCTGCATGGCCGATGGAAGGCGAAACAGCCGCTGTTCCAACTGCGGTAGCACTCGCGCCGAATGGTGATATTGTCGTGGGTTTTCTGGGTGGATTTCCGTTTACCAGTTCGCGCATTGAAGTATGGGGCACAGACGGAACGCTCAAAAAGACGTATGACAAGAAGTTGAATCTGGTCACTGATGTATTGGTGACAGCCGATGGTTCGATTTATGCGGTGCAGATGGCGTCCGGTTTTGGCGATCTAGGTTTCAACCCTGACTCCGGCAGCGTGGTCAAAGTAACGGATGACGGTGTAGAAGTCATTGCTGAAAATCTGCCTGCGCCCTACGGTCTGGCGGAGGACGCTGACGGCAACTTCTGGGCCTCCATACATGGGATTGGCGGAGAAGAAGGCAATGGTGAAGTGGTGATGGTCGGTGCGATGTAATTTAGAACTCGATTAACATTTCACAGTATTTCGATGAGTCATAAAAGCCCTTTGTTATGATTGCAGAGGGCTTTTCATAAGCAGACCGGGTTGTTCATTATTATGGGAGAGAACGGAAGCATGTCACGTCGCACGATCAATATTATTGCAGCTATTGTATTACTTGGCATAGGCGCGCTTATTGGGGTTACAGGCTACATTTTAACAGTTGGCGGGTCTGGTGAAGCCAGTGGAACAACCGTCGCACCAACACTTGATTTATCCTCGGTCACACTACCAGCGGTTGAGACACGGGCGGCAGAACTCGCGGCACAGGTGGCTGATTTAGAGGCTACCAACGCGGCGCTAGTGGCAGCAGCTACGTCCAACAGCGCTGAACCGACCGCCGTTGCACCCGATGCAACCGATGAGCCAACCACCGAGGCTGCTGCACCAACTACTGAACCTACGGCAGAACCAACGGTTGTGGCAGCTGCTGCAGCTTCGGTTTATGAGATCGTTCTCGATGAGTCGCAGGTCAGTTTCACTCTGACTGAAGAGCTGCGCGGCCAACCAACTACGGTTATTGGCACAACGAAGGAAGTCGCAGGACAGCTTTTTGTGGATTTTGCAGTGCCAGCCAGCTCAAAAGTCGGTGTCATTCGTATCAACGCCCGCACACTGGCTACTGATCAGGAGTTCAGAAACCGTGCCATTCGCAGCAATATTCTTGAGTCTAGCAAAGCAGAGTACGAGTTCATTGACTTCACGCCAACGGCTATAACTGGCCTCCCGGATAAAGTTGAGGTGGGGCAGGAAGTTACTTTCCAACTAGTGGGTGATTTGAAGATCCGTGAAATCGTGCATTCGGTAACATTTGACGTGACATTGACTGCTGTATCAGAAGATCGTTTGGTAGGCAGTGCCACCGCACAGGTTACACGCGATCAGTACAACTTAACCATCCCCAATGCGCCGGGTGTTGCCAACGTCAGTAATGATGTCACTCTGGCGATTAATTTTGTGGCGGCCAAGGTATCATAACCTGCTGATTATCTAGACAGCATACACAAGAGGCGGGATACCCTGCCTCTTTTCGTTCCTACAGCCCCGTGAATTAACCGTGTAATACAGCGTGTATGGTGTCGAGCAGCGCCGCTTCCTGTCCCGCCAGCACCGTGCGCGGGTCAAACAGCACCCGCCCTTCGGCGATGCGGGCGATGACCGGCTGTGGTGCAGCCCGCAGCCGTGCGGCGAAATCATCCGGTGAAGACACATCCAACGCCAGCAGGGCCGTCAGCAGAGTGGCCCCCGGCAGGCTGCCACCACCCACTGCTGACTCACCGGCGATGACGGTGCCGCCTACCGCTTCCGCCCAGTGTTGAGCAGTGGCCCGAAGTGTGTCTAGTGGGGTCGCCATCATATTCCAGATCGGGATTTTGCTGGTTGCTTCTCCGCGCCGGTAATGGTCGAGCGTCGCCACCAGTCCTGCTAAGCACAACTTGTCCGCGCGTATCGCCCGCGCAAGTGGATGGTGCGCCAGCATATCAACCAGCGCCTTTTTGCCCACGATAATGCCCGCCTGCGGCCCGCCCAGCAGTTTGTCCCCGCTGAAGGCGACCAGATCACAACCCGCTGCTAGACTTTCCTGCACGGTCGGTTCGTGATCCAACCCGTAATCCGCTGTATCCAGCAGCGCCCCACTGCCCACATCATCCACCAGCAGCAAATTGTGGTGGTGGGCAATCGCAGCCATTTCGGCCAGCGAGGCGCTTTCCACAAAACCGATTTGCTTAAAGTTCGAAGCGTGAGCACGCAGCAGTAGGGCGCTTTGCGGGGTGATCGCTCGTTCATAATCTGCCGGACGGGTGCGGTTGGTTGTGCCCACTTCCACCAGCCGCGCGCCGCTCTGCTCCATCACTTCCGGCACGCGGAAACCCCCGCCGATTTCCACCAACTGCCCGCGTGAAATAATGACTTCACGCTGGTGCGCCAGCGCGGTCAAGATCAGCACCAGCGCCGAAGCGTTGTTATTGACCACCAGCGCCGCTTCGGCCCCTGTGATCTCGGTCAGCACGTCCGCAGCATGGCGCAATCGACTGCCACGCTGCCCGGCTTCCAGATCGTATTCAAGGGTGTTATATGCAGCAGCCGCAGCCAGGATAGCCTGCTGCGCCGCCCCCGAAAGCGGAGCACGTCCCAAGTTGGTGTGGAGAATAATACCCGTTGCGTTAATAACGGGACGCAGCGTGGGGATGAAGCGCTGACGCAAACGATCTGAGGCCACTTGCAATATTGCATCCGCGTCCACTGCCAGCGTCTCACCCGCCCGCAGCCGTTCCCGCGTGTTGTCGAGTGTCTGTCGCAAGGCGTCCAGCGCCGCCTCACGACCATAATTGACCACTAATGATTGCCCATCGGGATTGTTGATGAGCACATCAACCGATGGGAGGTTACGCAGGGCAGAGTTCGTCATGTACTGGCGGCTGCCGGCGCTTGAACTGGACGAGTTTTCATGCGGCGGCTGTAGCGATAATAGCGAATGAAGACATTCAGGCAAGAAACCGCGCCACCCGCCAAGAACCAACTACCCGTCAGCAGGAATAAGATGAGGAAGATAACGGCCCAATATCCGAATTTCCACGCCATAATATCGAGCGAAACCCAGCGGGCGTATTTCACATGACCGTCAACAGCCTGCGGGTCACGTTTGATCGCGGAAAATAACCGGATATTTTGTACATGACCGGAAATAACCACCAGTTCCATCAGGATTAAAAAACCAGCACCCGCGCCAAAGGCCGGTAAAATATCAAGATAGCTAGAGATCCAAAACACCACCACTAGCCATAGCGCAGCCAAAATGTAGAACAGCAGAAAGCGACGGCTGACCTTCTTGCGCGCATCAACATCTTTCTGGAACACGGGGTTAAGTTCGTAGCTGCCTTCAAACTCCACATGGGTTTTAGCGTATGCTTGCCACAATTGCTGTCCGTACAACGTTAAATAATAATCAATCGGGTAAACAACCAGCCATAACAGCAGCGCGACAGGCAGACTTTCAAACTGGAAGGTAGCCATAGGTTATTTTCCGTTCCGACCTCGACTATTCAGCCCGTTCATTGCGGATTTCGCGGGAACGCAGGTAGGCTTCAATAACGATGAACAGCAGCGCCGACAAGATCGCAATCGGAGCGTTCAACACACGCGGAATTTGCAGCCACATACACAGGCTGACGTACAGCCCAATCCAGATGCTTTGCCGCACAACCACCCCACCCGGCGGCAGTTCAGCCGTCAGCGGTGTGAAGCGCGCATTCAAATAACGCACGAACGGAACCACCGTACCCGTCACCGCGATTTGCAGGAGCAGGAAGAAGAGCCAGCGCTGCCCCACGCGCGGGAGCGTCGTCAGAACCAATTGCAGCAGCCCAGCCCAGCCCACTACCATAAAGCCGAATCCAGCGATCAATACACCCACGTGGTCAGGGGGCATTTTATCTGCCGGAAACAGTTCACCAGGTATTTCAGAAAGGTCGTCGTCAAAAGGTTGTTCATTCATGTAAAAGAGTATAGCAGAATCCGGCGAGCGCATGCCATCGTTGTCACGAGATTAAGGAGGTTAAAGTTTGAACAACTTAACCCCATTCCACGCCGAGTCGTTTCCGAATTCCAATAACATTGGTTACAATCCCGCTCTGAAGTCCACAAGACAAGCCGAGGGTTTTTCGTAGATGTCTGCTACCTCAACAACCCGGCATCATCGGCGCAGCCGTTTGCGGCGCGTTCTGCTGGAAAATCTGACAGCCTATCTCTTTTTACTTCCTGCCGCCCTGTTGATCGTCATCTTCGGTCTGTTCCCGGTGATGTTCGCCTTCTTTGTCAGCCTGTACCGCTGGCGGCGTTTCCCGGATGAATATATCGGTCTGGGCAATTACCAGCGGGCCATGGGCGATTTGGTCTACATCGTGTTTTTCTGGGCAGCCATCGCCGCGCTCATCGCTGGCATAGTCTTATTATGGCGTTTCGTCCAGCAAACACGTTCACACCCCAACAAAGTGAACGGTTTGCTGGTGTTTGGGGCTGCGGTTATCAACTCGGCTGCTATCTTTCAATTTGTGCGCTGGTTTGCTTTGCTGCTGCCTGTCGTGCTGGATATTCCCCGCCGTCTGCGCGGTCAGGAACGCACGCAGGGATTGTTTGTAAATGAGCTTTTTTCCAGTTTTGGCACGCCGGGCGTAGCTGAAGCCGGTACGTTGACCTTGGTGATTGTCATCGCCGCTATCGCTGCTACTGTCCTGCTGCTGCGCCGCATCCTGCTCGAAAACAGCGGTCTGCTCTGGCGCTCCACCGGCAGCCTGCTGCTGCTGCTGCTGGGTGGACTGACTATGCAGCTTACATTGGACAGCATCAATGCAGCCATTGAAACCGCCCGCGCCGCCGGAACCGAACTCCCCGTCTGGTCGCAGATTATTATCATCAGCGCCGGTTTTGGGCTGCTGGGCGTTGCTTATTGGTTGTGGCAGCATGCCCTGCGCCAGTCCAGTGACCGCCGCCTGTTGTTGGGTGGGTTGGGCGCACTGGTCATCATGGTCGGCGGGTATATCCTCATCGCCGAGCTGCCCCGGATGGTCGCCAGCGCTGACCGGTTTCTGGTAGATGGTTTCAGTGTGACCGTCATGTACGCGGTGGGTGCTGTGCCGTTCCAGTTGGCAATCGGGCTTGGTCTTGCCTATCTCCTCTTTCAAAATTTGAAGGGCAAGACGTTTTTTCGCATGGTCTTTTTCCTGCCCTACATCATGCCCTTTCTGGCGACAGCACTGGTTTTTAAGCTGCTGTTTTCGCACCGCGAAGATTCGATCATCAATCAAATTGTGGGTGCAGTCGGCGTTACCCCGCAGAAGTGGCTGCTGGAGCCGCTGGCTATCGGCAACCTGATTTTCGGAAGCGAATTCCCGCAGGGTTTAGCCGGGCCGAGCTTAGCGCTGGTGGTGGTCATTATCTTTAGCATATGGACCTATGCCGGTTATGACACGGTCGTGTTTCTCGCAGGGCTGGGCAATATCCCTGGCGAACTATATGAAGCGGCCCGCATTGATGGCGCCTCCGGTTGGGCCATCTTCCGCAACCTGACGCTGCCGCTGCTGTCTCCAACTACCTTCTTTCTATCGCTGGTGGCGGTCATCGGCACCTTTCAAGCCTTCACCCAGTTGTGGTTGATGCGCAGTCCAGCCGCGCGTAACACCATGGATACTGTCAGCATTTACATCTTCAAAACCATCACGGATGCCAATGTGAATTATGGTTATGGTTCGGCGTTGGCCTTTGTTTTGTTTGCCGTTATTCTGCTGCTGACACTCTTCCAGAATCGGCTGGCGGGCAGGAGGGTATTCTATGGCTGATGCAGCCCAAACCTTCAACACACGATCAACCGTGTTGACTACGCCGCCAAGACCCTTTAACTGGAATCGCTTGTTCAGTTATACAGCGCTGATCTTTGGCACGGTAATAGCCCTTGGGCCGTTCTTCTGGGTGTTGAGCGCCTCATTTATGACCACCTCGGAAATTGGCTCAGGACGTGTTTTCCCCGCCGTCATGCAGGTTGGCAATTATCCGGCAGCGTGGGACTTTGCCAATATGGGACTGTTCATGGGCAACAGCGTCCGTATCACCTTTATTACGGTATTCGGGGAATTGTTGGTCTGCATCCCGGCAGCCTATGCCTTTGCCCGCATGAAATTTTATGGGCGCAATACATTGTTCGGTATCATGCTGGCAACCATGATGATTCCCGCCATCGCTACCCTCATTCCCAATTATCTGACCGTCGTATGGATCAGCCGTCTGGGCGAAAACATCTGCGGCGAAGCCTGCAAATGGCTCGACAATTGGCCTTCATTGACCATCCCGTTTATGGCCTCAGCCTTCAGCATCTTTCTGCTGCGCCAATTTTTTATCCAGATCCCGGAAGAATTGTGGGACGCTGCCCGCATTGACGGCGCAGGGCATCTGCGCTTTTTGTGGTCAGTCGTGCTGCCGCTTTCTCGCGCGCCCGTCATGACCGTAGGGCTATTCGGTTTCATTGGCTCGTGGAATGCTCTCATGTGGCCGCTCTTGGTGATACAAAGCGATACGTGGCGTCCCATCGGTTACGGTCTGCTCAAGTTTGTGAGCAATGATGCGCCCAACGAACTGGCGCTGCAAATGGCAGCAGTGGTCATCATGATCGCGCCGATGCTGCTGCTGTACTTCTTCACGCAACGGCAGTTCACAGAAGGAATCGCTTCGACGGGGTTGAAGGGATAGTTGTACCTGATGAGGTGAACTATCCATCGTCTTAGTTCGAACGGCGGATCAAGATGTGCGCCGTATCACATTATGCTACTTCAATCCTTGAACTATTGTTGCTCTGTTCACTGGCGCTCTAATCATCCAAATTGGCAAGTTCAACCACCTTACCCGGTAGCGGTCAATCATCTGGCATCATATTTTCTCTATGATGAAAAGAAAGTGGCGGATATAGTTATGCAGCAGTTCTGACGCAGCAGCATGCTACCAATGGTCATTCAGCCATACGCCTAAAGGAGTGCAATCTTGCTACACAAAGTCCGCTGGACACCACAGAAAATCGCCCAACGTATCAAGCTTGTTCAGTCTTGGGTCTATAGACAGCGGAGTCCACTGCCTCCTTTCCGCTACAAAACGTTGTCAAGTCCGCTGGAGAAGCCGCCGATTGAGGCCAATGTGGATGACAGCGGTTGGGAAATCATCTCTCCATTTACGTACTGGGGGTCATGGTTAACCAACTTTGTTATGCGTACTACCTTTCAAGTGCCCGCCGCGATGAAGGGTGATTCGCCTATCGCCCTATTTATGCCCTTTGGGGAATCGGGTGACTTTAGCCACCCTGAAGCCCTAGCGTACATCGATGGGGAGCCATTCGCTTCGGTAGATCGCCATCACCATGAAATTTTGCTCCCTGCCCGTTACTGTGATGGTCAAACCCATCGTCTTACGCTGCATGGTTGGACAGGGCTGGGTGGTACTGAGACAGGTGACCCTGATACGAAACTCTACATGCGGGAATGCGCTGTGGCTCAAATCGACCAGCCCACGCGCGACTTTGTGGCTACTGCTCGAATTGCGTTAGACGTAACAGCACAACTTGATGACAACGATACCGCTAAGGGGCGTTTATTCAACGCGCTCGATGAAGCGCTAAAAATTCTGGATACGCGCGACCCAATGGGTACACCGGCTTTTTACGACAGCGTTCCTGCCGCAATGACGGCGTTAAAGCAGGGCATTGCGGCTGCCGGTTCACCCATGGATGTGGAGATTATCGGTATCGGACATGCCCACATTGATGTGGCATGGCTGTGGACACTGGGTCAAACCGTGCGAAAGTCAGGGCGTACCTTCAGCAATGTTCTGCGCCTCATGGAGCAGTTCCCAGATTACATATTTTCGCAAAGTCAGCCGCAGCTTTACAAGTACACTGAGGAAAATTACCCGACCATATTTGAACAGATTAAGCAGCGTGTGGCGGAAGGTCGTTGGGAGACCATGGGCGGCACATGGGTAGAGCCGGACTGCAACGCCATCGGCGCGGAGTCGTTGGCCCGTCAGTTTTTGCTAGGGCGCAACTACTTTCATAAGCATTTCGGTGATGTTGATACACCTGTCTTGTGGCTGCCGGATACCTTCGGTTACAGTTGGGCGCTGCCCCAGCTTATTAAGCAGGCGGGTATGAAATATTTCATCACCCATAAGATGAGTTGGAATCAATACAACCACATGCCCAACCAGATTCTTTGGTGGCAGGGATTAGATGGCACGCGCGTCTTAACCCATTTCCTCACTACGCCTTCCGGTTGGGAGTTTTTGCCCCACGCTACAACCTATAATGGGCTGGTATCTGCGCAGGAAATATTCGGTACGTGGGAGAACTTCAGACAGAAGGAAACCTATAACAAACTCATCACGGCTTACGGCTATGGTGATGGCGGTGGTGGCCCGACCAGCGAAATGCTCGAAAATATCCACGGGCTTGCCAACCATCCCGGCGCGCCGCAGGTCCGTACTGGCACGGTGCGCGAGTATATGGAAGGGGTCGAGTCCTCCATCGCCGATGATCTACCAGTTTGGAACGGTGAATTTTACTTTGAATATCATCGCGGCACGTTTACCAGTCAGGCGCGGAACAAGCGCCATAATCGCAAGAGCGAATTTTTGCTGCACGATGCTGAGTTTCTCGCAAGTTGGGCGACTCTTTTAACCGGACATCCTTACCCGCAGGCTGATTTGCTCAAGGCGTGGGAACTGGTCTGTCTGAACCAATTTCATGATATTTTGCCGGGTTCATCTATCGGACCCGTTTATGAGGATAGCGCCCGCGATTACACAATCATTCGAGAATTAGGCGAAAAGGTGCGCGAAGCGGCGATTCAGGCGCTGGCGCGACAACTTCCGCGCAAGACGACCATCCTAGCCGCTAACCCGACATCCTTTGGTGGACAACGCATCGGCCTTCTGGATAGCAGTCTCGAACCGGGAACCCATTTGAGCGATGCAGACGGCAATGCGCTAACCACTCAGACTGTTGACGGCGGAACGCTGGTTGAAATTCCTGACTTTGCGCCTTATTCAGTTATCGGTATCCAAGAATTATCAGGGACACCCCATCAATCGGGTGGATCACTGTCCATCACACAGGAAGATGATCAGATCGTATTGGAAAATGGGCTTCTGCTGGTCAAGATCAACAACGGCGGGGACATCACCCGGATTTATGACAAGCAGGTTGACCGCGAGGTGCTGGCTCCCGGCGCAGTCGCTAACACATTACTCGCTTTTGAAGACCGTCCTATGAATTTCGATGCGTGGGACATTGACATCTTCTACGAGGACCGGACAGAGAAGATTGAAGGCGTCGAGAAAATAGCCATCATCGAACAAGGGCCGCTGCGGGTAGGACTGGAAATCCAGCGTATATATCGCAGCAGTCACATTCGTCAGAAAATTTACCTCTACCGGGATAGCAAGCGTATTGAATTTGATACATGGATTGACTGGCATGAACATCATATCCTGCTCAAAGTGGCTTTCCCGGTCAATATCATGAGTCCGGTAGCGACCTTTGATGTGCAGTGGGGTAATGTGCAGCGTCCTACCCATGAGAATACGTCATGGGATTGGGCGCGCTTCGAAACGTGCGCGCATAAGTGGGCGGATTTGAGCGAGGGCAATTACGGTGTCTCGATATTGAACGATTGCAAATATGGTCATGATATTCACGACAACGTCATTCGGCTGACCCTGTTGAAAAGTGCTACCAATCCTGATCCTAATGCGGATCAGGGCGAACATCTTATGACATACGCTCTGCTTCCACATGAAGGTGATTGGCGTGAAGAAGTTGTTGAAACGGCGTATGATCTGAACAACCCGCTCATTTTGCGGCGCGTTAGCGGCGGATCTTCAGAAACCGCGTCGCTGGGTTCACTTGTCTCTGTCTCGGCGTCCAACGTTATCATCGAAACGATCAAGATGGCCGAAGATGGCAACGGACTCATCGTCCGCTTGTACGAAAACCATCGTAATCGGGGTAAAGTCGGCATCACAACAGGTTTTGCACTGACCAAAGCTTATCACTGCAACCTCTTAGAACAAAATGAAGTGGAACTACCCGTCAACGCGAATCAGGTTCGCTTTGACATTACACCGTATCAAATCGTAACGTTACGTTTGATGATGTAAATCTAATCCATACACACTGGGCAGCACTCATCACTTTTTACCATTAGTGCTGCCCACTTTCGACAGGTTTGATGGGCTGATTATGCTGGACTCAGTCAGCAGCACCGTTCATAATAAAACAGCGGCCCGTAGATTGTTGATGGGATTCACGTGAACATCGCGGCCTGCTTGAGAGGGGGATGCCAAACTAAAGATAGGTGCACTGAACAAAATTATTCCTGCGATTTCAATCAGTTATAACGTCCAAAACTGGCCTTTCATATCTCATCCTCTTTTTTCCTGCCGTGAATTATCTCTTTAGTTTGTGGATTTTTTGATGATGCGGAACTTAGAGCAGAGGCGTTCACGATTTGGATAATTTGTATCATAATATAATTGCCATTCAACCGTCACATCATGCCCCGCGCCATGTTCATAGTGTCCAATTCGTTTGCATATGGCGCTAAAAGATGTCATAACTTGCGCTTAAAGATTGAGGTTTACAATCTCGGTGCTATTCAAACACGTTTACATGTAACGCCAATCCACTGCTGTCATTTTATCCACCAGATTGAAAGGCTAACTGCAGTCGATGGGTAACCTGTTTCTGAGCAGGCAACTTAATCAATATCTGAAATTAAGCAATGGCGGCACTGCTGTTTTGATAGATACCTTGATGCTAAGTTTGTCTGATCATGCAGAGACATTATGGGAGAAACGATTCGCACAATGGTTCGGGGAGCATGATCAACACATATACGGTATTGGAACAGTTGGGTTTGAACTTGATGAAATAGGATGGTTGGCCAATTCATTTGACCGACAGAAACAATTTATTCTCAAAGCAGTTGATGTGGCCTCCAACCAACATCGTTGGGGTGATCTGAATTATCGGCCCGCAGACTTCATGACGGGGTATATTAAGGCGTTTGGTCTCATGATTCACCTGTTTGAAGAAACGTCAATCAAATCTGCGAATAGCTGGACACATATCGAAGGGCATTTTGAGCTATGCCCTAAGCACCATGTATATATGCACACTTATGGTTGTGTGATATGTAATAACATGACCTAGCCTCGTCCCATCCATCGCCGACGAAGGCGATGATAACCGCGATCTGTACGTGGGATGCAAGTGCAGGCGCGACCCGTAATGGCAAGTATCAAGGAGAAGGGAAGACATGCATAAATTAGTAATATTGCTCACATTACTTTTCTTAGCGCTTGGGGTGGTATCCGTTGCCGCCCAGGACGCCACACCGACACCCACACCGCTGCCCCCACTGGAAGTCACAGCGAGCATGCCGGAATTCACCGGCGAGTCGGATAATTTCGCTGGTATTGATCCTTCCGGTGTGACGATTACTTACTGGCATCAGTACAATAATCCAACCCAGTTGTCCTATATCAGCGGCATTGTCAACGCATTCAATGCTGCCAATCCGTACGGCATTAGGGTCGATGCGAAGGCTTCCGGCAATTACAACGACATCCGCACCTCAACCAACAACGCCATTATTTCAGGTGATCTGCCTAATCTGGTGGCAGGCTTCCCCAATGACTCTCTGAGCTATGCGCTGGACGATGTTGTAGTTGATCTCACACCCTACTATGCGGATGCAAAATGGGGTTTTGATGCGGCTGCATTGGCTGACCTGAATCAAGTAGCGCTCGACTCATGGTTATTCGAGAACGGGCGTTTGGGCGTACCGAACCAACTTTCTGGCGAGGTGATGTTCAGCAACGCCGCCATGATGCAGGAACTCGGCTTTTCGGCAGATTCGCCGGTGACACTGGATGAATTTGCCGCAGCGGCTTGTGCCGCAGCCAACAGCAACATGACCGGTGCGGACGGCGCGACCGTTCAGGGCTATCCTATCGTGGCTGACGCGTCACAATTTGAAACCACGGTAGCGGGCATTGGCGGCAACATATGGGTTGATGGACAATGGAACTTCACAACTGAAGAGTCCACCCGCGTGCTGCAATTGTTCAAAGACTTGTACGATCAAGGTTGTGCCTACATTCCAGAAGCGGCCTTTGGTAACACGGCTGATTGGGCGCGCGCGATCAATCCATTCGCCTTCAGCAGCAGCGCCGGTATCGCCCCGACACTGAACACCGTGCGAGATGCGGGCAACCTCGTAACAGATTGGAAAGTACTACCCGCACCGGTCAACGCCGCTGGCGACAAGCCTGTTATTCAGCTTTTCACACCGGGCATTATGATCATGAGCGCCACACCGGAAGAACAACTGGCCTCGTGGCTGTTCCTGCGCTTCTTTGCATCGCCGGAAATTCAGGCTCAATGGTCACAGTCCTTGTCGCTTTTCCCGCTGAGCAAATCGGCATCCGCCATGTTGGACAGCAGCAAAATGGTGCCGCAGTTCCTGGAAATAGTTAATAAGGTCGCCAACGACGAGGTGGGCGTGTACGTATCGCATCAAAACTTGTCTTATGGTCAAGTACGCAGCATTCTAGCAACCGGCATCGCTGATGTAACTTCAGGCGGATTAGATGTCGCGGAAGTTGCCCAACGTATGACCGACGAGGCCAATGCGGCTATGGCAAGCGGTTAAAAAGTAAGTTTAGGGTAGGGGTACGGTCTGTACCCCTATTCACCCAACCGTCCGTAATACAACGTGGCGTTGTCATAGTCACCCTGATGAGCAGCAAAAAACACAAACTCAACTAGATCGGGGCGATTCCACCCCACGACCGACCACTTTACCGAGACGCTTGAATCCAACGAGTCACCCGGCTGTGGTGTAGCGATTAATTCTAGCTCCGACCATAATCCGTCCTGCTGCTTCCGGCTGACGTACATATTCACGTTTTCGCCTGTCGCTTCCGCTCCATGACCGACGATAAACACGCCCCCCCGATCATTCAGCGCAACAGCCGGATCATGACTGTACATCGCTAGAGGCACATCGGCCCATTTCGAGTCCGTTGAGGCTTTATAGACATAATGCACATGCCCATATTCCCCGTCACTCCCGTAGTCCTCAATATAGACGAGATGTTGGGTGTCTTCGTGGTCAATGACCAGACTTGGCCCTTGGTCAATATTGATGCCCGCGCTGGTGCTCGTCCACACAGGCGCAGTACTCACCCGTTCTTCCTTCCCCCATTCACCGGATTCTGAGCGAGTTCGTGCACGGATGGCAGCCGGATTTTCATACTCCGAAACCCACGCAATGGTCACAGCCTGCGTAACCGGTGAAACGGCCAGAACGGGGTGATTTGCGCTGCCCGCACTGTCCACCTGAGTCGCTGGTTCAGCTTCGGTCAGTGTGTTCTGTGCCACGTCATAGCGGAATGGTTGGTACATGATATGGTCATCGTTAGACCAGTAGGCTATGTGGAGCATTCCTTCCGCATCAAACATACCGGATAAGCCCGATGTGCCCATGTAGACGCCTTCTATGGTTGCCGGATGTGCCGGGACGGTGATAGGCGGTTGCACCGTATTGGTACGGATGTTTAATGCATAGTCGTACAGGGCGGGTGCGCGCGTATTGACCAGTATGTGAATGATATCTGCGCCGTCATATACTGCGTCAACCGAAATTGGCTCTGCCTTTATGTTAATCATTTGTAATTGGTCGAAATCGCCCGCCTGAGGCAAACCGGGCGTTCCTGTCCAATATATCGCGATTTCAGTCTTATACTGCCCGACAGCCGCAATGATGTAGACTCGATCATCATCCGTACGAACAATCTGGTGAGGGATAACATCGGTGAAGCCCGGCCCAACCGGGAAGGAAACATTTTCGCTTTGAGCTTGCACACTTACGCGCGAGATCACGGCAAAGGTCATGACCAACGCGATGACTGTCGTCATTTTCCATATCCGACTAACAAAATACTGAAAGGTCATGTGATCTATTACATTTCCTACTCATTAAACATATACCTTTCACCTTATCTTCCGAACCTAACAGTCTCCCAAAAATATCTTTAGCAAGGTATTAACGTTGCTTGTAAAAGGTGTTTAGAGACGTTCTCACGAGACAGTAACACTATTCGACTTACCCGGCTGCCAGCGCAGCAGCAGCACTAGCGCGACCAGCGCGAGGACTGCGCCTGCTACAAAAGGCGCAGCGGGGCCAAATCCCGCCCAACCGCCAACACCCTGCCATAGAATACCGGCTAGCAGACTGGCTGGAAGCGCGACAATGCCTACAGCCGTGTTGTAGATGCCGTAAGCGGTGCCGCGCTTTTCTACCGGAATAAAATCAGCCACAAAGGCTCTGGCCGTGCCGTCGAAGGCCGCATAGTAGATACCGTATAGGCCGTACAGCGCCCACACCTGCCAGCCGGCCTGTACCAGCGCAAAACCGATGTAAATTAACCCATACACAGTCCAGCCGATGACGATTAATCGGCGGCGGCCAATGCGGTCAGACAGCGCCCCCGCTGGCCCGGAAAGCAGGGCGTACACCAGATTGAAGGTCATCAACATGCCCAGCACGGCGGGCACGCTCAAACCGCGTTCCTGCGCCCGCAGGATGAGGAAAGCATCAGACGAGTTGCCCAGCGTGAAGATGATGACGATCAGCAAAAAGTGGCGGAAGGCTGGCGGCATTTCTTTGAGGCTTAAGCGTGGTGCAGCGCGCGTGCCTGTCACCGGGGTTTCCCTTGCCCACAGCGCCAGCACCAGCACCGCCAGCACTGCGGGAACGATGCTCACCAGTACGATGGTCTGGAACGTGTCGCGCGCAAGGCCGACGGAGTGTGCTTGCGTCACTAACACCACCAGCAGCGCCACGGCTAAGCCAGTGAACGCCCCTAATGTGTCACCAGTTCGATTGACACCAAAGGCCAGTCCGCGATTTTCGGATGATACACTGTCAGCGATGAGCGCATCGCGCGGTGCAGTGCGGATTCCCTTGCCCACCCGGTCAGCGAAGCGCACCGCCAGCACACCCGGCCAAGTCGCTGCGAAATATAGAAACGGTTTGCTGAAGGCCGACAGGCTGTAACCCAATATGGTCAATCCTTTGCGGCGGCGCAGCTTGTCCGAAAACCAGCCGGAAAATACTTTTAAGATGCTGGCTGTACTGTCGGCAACCCCCTCGATCAAGCCAATAACATTGGTTCTCACACCCAGCACATTTGCCAGATAGAGCGGCAGCAGATTGACAATCATTTCTGTCGAAATATCCGTGAAAAAGCTGGTGAGCGTGGTCGCCCACACGTTGCGCGGCAGGCTGCGAAGAGAGGCGCGGACAGATTGCGGAGCATCAGTCATGATGGTGTGCCTTAGTTGGTAAACTGGGGAGGACAGAGGCGAGTATAGCGCGGCTTTATGAATTAGGGATGTCCATTGCTATTCCCACGCCGCTGTGCTACATCGTGTAGAGTATCCTCGGGCAGTGAAACCAGATCAGGTGTCTTTGGTGCACCAATGCGCTGTGTCCCGTAGATGCCACGGTGACCGGAGGCCACATAGGCCACGAAGCAGGCGACCGCCAGATAGAGAACTGCGCCACCGCCAAAAAGTTCTACGCCCATCATCGTGCAGGCCAGCGGTGTATTGCTGGCTCCGGCAAAAACCGCCACGAAACCGAGCGCCGCCATAAAAGCAGGGTCAACACCTAACACCCGACCAACCGTATACCCCAGCGTCGAACCCATCACGAACAACGGCGTCACCTCGCCGCCGAGGAAGCCCGAACCGAGCGTCACCGCCGTGAATGTCACCTTGAGCAAGAAAGCAAATGTGTCAACGCCAGTTCCGTTCATGGTGTTCTGGATGAGCGGCAGGCTCAGTCCAAGATAATCGCGCGTGCCGACCAGAAGCATGAGTACAACGACGACAACACCGCCGATGAGCGGGCGCAGTGGTGCATAGGGCACATAGCGGCGGTGCAGGGCCTTGATCGTTTCGGTCATTTCCACGAACAGCAGCGCCGTCAGTCCACAAACCACGCCTGCCAGCAGCACCTTGACCAGCAGCAGCGGATCGAGCGCGGTTTCGGCCAACAGCGGATAATGGCTGTGACCGATGCCCATCCCCCGCGTCACCATGTCGCCAACAACTGAGGCTACCAGACAAGGGATCAATCCTTCGTAGCGTACCCGCCCCAGCATCGGCACTTCCAGCGCAAATACAAACCCCGCCACCGGAGTCCCGAATACTGAACCGAAGCCGCCCGCAATGCCCGCCAAGACCATCAGGCGGCGGTCTTCACCCTCTAGGCGCAGTACCCGCCGCAGCCCGTCCGCCAGACTCGCGCCCATCTGTATAGCTGTGCCTTCGCGTCCGGCTGAGCCGCCGAATAAATGGGTCCAGACCGTCCCGATGAGCACAAAGGGAGCCATACGCCGGGGAATAGGGGCACGGTTGAGATGGGTTTCCTCAATAACCAGACTGTTGCCACCGCTGGCCCGTCCAGCATATTGTGTGTACACCCAGCCCAAAGCCAGTCCCGCCAGCGGCAGCAGCCAAACGATAACAGAATTTTCCACGCGGAAATCGGTAACGGTTTTCAACGCCGCCAAAAATATGGCCGAAGCAGTGCCGGACAGCACCCCGACCGCGCCACCTAGCACCAGCCACTTGATTAATAATCTCCAAAATGCGCGTTGTTCGCGCCATTCCATCTGTGCCAACATCAAAGAACCACCTGTTACTGCTGTATTCAGTTACGCAAGAATAGATCAAGGAAGCACAATCAATGGCCCCTACATCCGGAAAGATTACACATTCTAGAGTTGTTTCAGCGCCTGCCCGATATCGTCTACCAGATCATCACCATCTTCGCAGCCTGCATTGAGGCGAATGAAGCCATCGGGAACGATATCCCCGCCCCAGCGCGCCCGCCGCTCAGCGGTGGTATGCAGACTGCCGAAGCTGGTGGCTTCGTAGACCAATTTGCATGAACTCAAAAAGCGTTCTGCGCGGGTTTTATCCGCCAGTGTGAAGCTGACAATTGGCCCGAAGTGTTGCATCTGCCGCGCTGCCAGTGTGTGTGCCGGATGGTCGGGCAAACCGGGATAACGCACATCACATACTGCGGGATGTAACGCTAGAAATCGGGCGATTTGAAGCGCGTTGGCACACTGCCGTTCCAGCCGCAGGTGCAGCGTCGCCAGCGAACGGTGCGCCAACCACACCTCCATCGGGCCGGGCGCAGCGCCGATCTGGTTGCGCCACGTCCTCACACCTTCCAGAAGCTGCGGATCACGCGCCGCCACATGACCGAGGATCAAATCAGAATGTCCGGTCATGGCTTTGGTGTCCGAGGCGACCGAAAAATCCGCACCCAGTGCCAAAGGCTGCTGCCCCAACGGCGTAGCAGTGGTGTTATCTACCGCTACCAGAACCCCGCGCTCATGAGCCGCCTGCGACAGCGCAGCGATGTCGCACACATCGAGGCCGGGATTAGACGGTGTTTCCAGCCACAACAACTTTGCGCCGTCCAAATGTGTACTCTGTGCGTCGCTAGCAGTCGCCGCCATTTCCACTTGTACGCCAATCTGGGTGAAGTAGCCGCTGGCGAGGAGACGCGCCAAATAATAGCTATCGGAGGGCAACACGACTTTGTCGCCGGGATGCAGCACGCTGCCAAACACAGCCGCAATAGCCGCCATGCCAGAAGCAAACACCAGAGCAGGGCCACCTTCCAGTTCACCCAGCGCCTGTTCGTAGTGTGTCCACGTCGGATTATGCAACCGCCCGTAATTATAGGGTGCGGAGGCAGGATCGCCAGCAGCGTGGTAAGGCGCAGCGAAAGTAGGGCCGGGTAGGAAGGGTGCGCCTTGCTGGGCGGCAGGCAGTCCAGCCCGGACGACGCGGGTAGCAGGTTTCATGAATTTACGACCTATGTTATCCAACACTGGAGTGGCGGGTTTGCAACCTACCACTTCACTATGCGTATTCAGTTACACCAATTACGCGCTATAGTATAACCAATGTCTAATTCACCCTTGTGACCATTCATGATTGACATCCCACTGCTGCCCATTTTGATCTACGCCTTTACCCTGTGGTTAGGGCTGTATCTCATTGCGCGCGATGGGCACAAGCCGCTGCTGGTTTTCACTGGCTTAGGATTAGTGGCCTACGCGCTCATCATGCCAGTGGACATTTTGACCCGTCCGCCTTTCCCCCAGTCGGATTTTTTGCAGCGCATCCATGTGCCGCTGTTGTTTGCGCCGGCATTATGCTGGCTGGGCGCGGCGCTGCATCTGCTGCCGTCCGGACGCTGGCAACGCTGGTTGACGTTGGGTGTTCGTTTCGCCGTTTCCGGTGCGCTGCTTTACCTGTACTACAGTGTCATCGGTCATGCGCCGCGTCCGCCCATTACCGAAGCTGTCTATCTGTCGTTGATATTTAACCAGCTTGGCGGATGGCTGGTATTTGGGCTGCTCGTCAGCATGGGGCTGGTGCTGTGGCGGCTGTGGCAGGAACGGCGCAAACGTTGGTGGCTCATCCTGCTGACAATAGCCCTGTTCTTTACTTTGAGCAGCGGCATGTTGGTGTTCGTCAATGATTTTGTGTGGCGCGATATTGCGCTGCTACTAGTTGGGGCTGATCTGTTGGTGCTGGGCATTTGTATTGCGGTGCTGGATGCTTTTGATGAGGGTGAAACGCTGCTGCCGGATGCCACACACTCGCTATTTCGTGCCGAGTTGGTGGCACTCATCTTCGGTGGGCAGGTGTTGATCGTAGCAGGGGGGCAGATTGGTGAGAACATGCTGCTCCTGTTGTTTGGTGTCATTGGTGCGGCGATAGCTTCACAGGTGTTCAGTGATCTCATTCAAAGCGCGGCTGACCGCCTCTTGTTTGCCCGTTTCCCGCAAATGCGCCGCAGCCGCAATGAACTACGTGAAACTATCAGCGCCCTACCGCGTGCCGATGACTCGTTGGACTTGAATTCACTACCCACCGAAGAATTCACCCGCCTCACGCGGCGTGCCCTCAGCCACATGACTGATCCCGGCAAACTGGCGGCTTCACCGCTGCTGCGCCTGCCACTCGTCGAGACACGCCTTGCTGCGAAAACTGCCAGCGCCAACACCCTGGAACGAGCTGCCGAACTTAAGCTGTTATTGGCGGAAACCATCCAACGCCTGAAGCCGCCGGGAGATACCACCAGCGGAACCGGCGACGAATGGCGCTTCTACAACGCACTCTATTATCCTTACGTGCGCGGCCTCAAACCCCTCAGCCGCAGACTACCCGATGAAGTGGATGCCGACACACAGCGGGTGTTAGAGTGGTTTCGCATTGCGGTACCTGAACGCACTCTCTACAACTGGCAGAATGCCGCCGCACGGCTGGTGGCGCAGGATTTGCGCGAGCAAATGGGACAAAATGGCAGTGACTTGCGCTAAATGACCTCGAATCTCGCCATCGGAAACTTGGGCAAGTGTGCATTCGAACTGAGGACAAGGAGGTTTGGACACCGCACATTACGTCACAGATCACCTCAGTCTGCTTCAGCAGGCTTTGTTCCGATAGCCAGACGGTCTGGCGACAAAAACCAACTCACCTCTAAACGTCGGATGCACGTCGAAGTCCCAATGACCCGCACGAAGCAGTTGTCCCCCAACATTTGGGGGGTGACAAAATCGTACAATTGTTCTATAATTTTCCTGCAATCAAAAATTGAATTAGCCCGGTCTTGGTAGGCCACTTCAACCACATTCCCGAATAAAGTCCGTTGTTTCCAGAAAGGTGATCTATGAGCACGTTTGATCGCAATTCTGCCCCCGTCTCCCGTCTCGCCAATGAGCGCCAGCCCGTCAGCAGCAGCCATCTGCACTACATCGTCGAAACGGAGTTGGCCCGTCACTTGCAATCTGGCAAGTCCTTCACCGCTTATGGCGTTACTTTGGCGTTGCGCGAAAATTACCCGATGCTGGATATTGTGCATCAACGTGTGCGTAAGATCGTGCAGACACGCATGGCGAAGCTGGCCGTTCCCTATCGTAAAAAGATGCAGATGCACGGCGGTGCTTGGGCCATGACCTATATTCCCGCCTCGATCAACCTCATCCCCGCCGATTCTGACAGAGCATGGGAGCAGCAATGGCGTGCCAACACCGCTCGCAGCACGTTTGAAGCCATGATGCTGGACATCAACGCCTCATAGAACTGCCGTTTTTGCAGCAAACATTGCAGCGGCAGTCCCCTCCTCCGCCGCTGCAAATAAAATCTTCCCAAATCTGCGTGAGTAGCCTCCCTTTGGGACACCGCCGCGCAGCTTGCGATCCCTTTAGGGGCGTTTTTGGACGGCAGTCACAGCGTTGTGGGTGAGTGGGCAGCGCCCGACTCAAGATTAAGTATGGCGATCTCTGGACGGCTTTTCACGACTGCTATGAAGATGATGGTACGTCCTTAGGTGGATGTGTCGCTCGTGAGGTACGCTGAGTGCCGCGCTTTCATATGCCACCTCAACAGTTTTTGGGAGTATCTTTGCAAAAATGACAGTAATAGTCACTAGCATCAGAAGCGCAAAGGTCAGCAGCAGGCCAAAACGCAATAACCAGTTGTCGGGTTTGAAGCACTGCGTTGCTGTTTTAGTGCCTAAATTGAAATACCCGGAATAGCCCGCCATCAATGAGACTTTCTTTTTCGTATCCTCGAAAGGTTTGATTAGCTTGGCCGCACTTTGGGCCTGCGGTCTTCGTTTGTGGAATGCGTCAACCGCCGTTCAGTACCGTTTTCCACATTGACCGCAAACACATCGGCTGTAACACGGTTGTGTGCCTCATAGATGATTTCCGTTCCATCCGTTCCCCATACCACATCATCTTTGATGTCTGACTGGGTGACAACCTGTCGGGCGTCCCGGCTCTCAACATCTATCACGGTGATGACATTATGGTCGTCACGCAGCGCCACCAGTTTTCCATCCGGCGACATAACCGGGCGCGTGTGCGCGCTGGTCGACCACAACGGCTCCGGCGTGCTCAGACACCCTTCTGTAATGTCCGCACAAGTCAATTTGGCGGTGTAAATTCCTGCTTCGGTGGGAGTAACACCGTTGAAGATGAGCGTTGTTCCATCCGGCGACCATGAATAACCGTACATGTTAAAGGGTGATAGCAGTCGAATACTACTTTTGTTACACGTTTGGGTTTCCACACACCCTATGGGTACTGTCCACAACATGGGTCGGCCCGGATTGCTGGAAAATGATTGGTAAGCCAGATACACCAGTGCTTCTGAGTTAGGTGCCCAATCAGGTACAGAGTACAAACCCCCGTTGCTTATATCCATGACCTGCAACTTGTCGTCTTCTACATCGAATATCCCGATTCGACTGCGACCATTGCTCGATGCCATAAAGGCCACTGCGTGACCATCCGGTGACCAATTAATGGTATTGCTGATCGGCAATATGTTATCCGGTAGCGGGGTGCGAAGTCGTTGGTTGACATCCATCACATATAAGCGCGCCGGTGCGTTGGAACGCGCTGCGACAAAAACCAACTGTGAACCATCTGGCGACCAATTCATGGATAAGATATTGTCGTTATTAGCACTGAGCCGTGCTGGCAGCGCCCGCATGACATCCATCAGGTAAATATGGCGCTGTGGAGGTGTCGTCAACGTGGTGCTCTCATAGGCAATCTGGACACCTTGCGGTAGGGCATGTCCAATGACTAGTACGGTAATGACCAGCCCCAACAGGGTAAAGAGCAGCATGAGCACCAGACGCAGCAGCCAATTGTTGGAATTGGTTTGTTGTGCATCGGCTGTGCTGCTGGCATACCAATATCCTGAATAGCTAACCATTAGTACAACCTTCTTGTTCGCATTCGTTTGAATCCTTCCCCGTAGGCCGCGTGTCCCTGTCCTACCACCAAAAAAGCATCTGAGTCGGCTTCATGCACCAACCGCCGCAGTTCATTGACCTGTGAACGCGCTACCGTGACAAACAGTACAGTGTGGGTAGCATCGGTGAACATGCCCGTGCCCGGCCAGGCCGTTACACCGCGTCCCATTTCGTCCAATATGAGATTCGATACATCATCCGCTTTGTCGGTGATAATGGTAGCCGTGCGAATAGTGCTGGGCCCCTCTAAAACGTAGTCCGCTGCCAGCCCACCGACAAATAAAGTCACGAGCGCGTACAGTGCCCCTTCCCAGCCGAATACCGCGCCCGCCAGCAGTACGACGGCTGCATCCGTATACAAGGCAGTGACGCTTAACGGCATGCCGAAGCGATATTGCAGAATACGCCCCAGCGTCGAAGTGCCACCCTGCGTACCACCTGCCCGCAGCACCAACCCACCTGCAAGGCCGCTCATGATGCCACCGAACAGGGCGTTAGTCAGTGTATTGTTGCCCACCACCACCGAGGCTAACTGCGGCTGCAGCACATCCACCAGCACCGAATACAGAACGATGTAATACACCGTCCGTATCACGATCCGCCACCCCCCTAGATAGCGCGCGCCCAACAATTGAATTGGTATGTTGCCGATCAAGATCATCACGCCGATGGGAAGCGCTGGATTCAGGTGGTTGAGGATGACGGCTACACCAGAAACCCCACCGGGCGCTACTTTGGCGGGTACGAGAAACACGATTACGCCAGCAGCGTCAATAATCGCTGCTATAGTCAACATCGCGTAGCTGAACACAACATTACGCCACTGGGTAGGGCGGCCTGTTCTGCTGCTCATGGTTTATCCTATCCTGCGTGAAAGGTGTCTCATCGACAGGATAATAGCGCATTTTGATGAAATGGGTGATAGACGCGTTCGGTAACAAATGGCAATGTGAGAGTAAAGTACGCGCATTACTTCCAACAAACAGGGGAGCATTTCTGTATGCTCCCCTGTCGATTTGCAGGTATTTGTGGTCTCGGTCTTACTGGCGGAATCTACCCTCCGCCCAACACCGCCACCACCACCTGTGGCGTGATGAACGACTCGATGAATGCTGCCAGCAGCAGGCCGGGCAGCACCAAGCCCAAACCGATCTTCATGGTGTCGCCCAATGTCATAGACCATGCTTGCCCGACGGTGATGCCGCGCGGTGGTTTGGTCACAATCGCTCCCAGTCGCAATGCTGCCGATGTTGCCAGAATGATCATAGGGATTTCGACGACGCCGTGTGTCAATATGGCAGCCAGCATAAAGGACGGATTATAACCTGCCACCAATATTTGGCTGAACAAATAGCCTAGAATGAAGTATACGGCTGGTGTCAGCACCAGCGAGGCTGCGCCGAAGGTGAACATGGAAAGAATGAGCGCTGCCAGCAATATGCGCCCGTTCTGCCAGACAATCGCCAGCAGGGCGCCGGTTTGCGTCGGCACGTTGAGCATGGGTCTAATCATCAGCGAGGCGGTAGTTAGTGAAGCGTCTTTGGGCAGGTGGAGCTGCCAATCCGGCGACTGCCCCACGACAAAGCCGCCCACCAGCGCCAGCAAGAATACACCAATCGTAATCCAACGGGCGGCACCGAGCCGCCGCACGGCCGGGAATACTCCCTCACGATACCACTGCATCAGATTGCCCGCTGGGTTGCCTTTGTCATCCACCGCCCGCGCCCAGCGTATGAAGTTGCGGAAAAAGTTCTTGAGGTTCAATTGGTCAATGGTGCGCCCCAGCAGTTCCTCACGGTTGAAGACGGCGTTGCCTACCCGCAGCAGCAGCACCGTTGCCACCACCATACCGATGATGACCGCCCACAACGACCCGATACCATTAGGTGACTCGGCATCTGGCGCGAGGAACATGATGACGCTCTCGCCCTGAATGAACAGCGACATAGGGATGATGATGAAGCTGGCGAGCAGGTTAGCCGCGCGGGTGCTGGTGGTCTGGCTAGAAACGACCACAGCCCCTGTCACCATGACGAGCGCCTGCACCATCGTCAGCACCACAATTTGGATAATGAGCACGATGGGAGGCCGCCACGCCAGATCGCCTGTCAACAGGCTCGTCAGATAGACCGTCATACCACCCAAACTGGCAACGAGCGGCGGGATCATGGCTGCCAGCGTCTTGCCGATGTAGAGTTCGGTATTGGTCAGTGGCGTGCTGAGAAGCGGTTCTAAACTGCGACGTTCTTTTTCTCCGACGAACGTTTCCAGTGCGATCACCAATGAAATCGAAATTGGGAAGAAGCCGACGATCATCAACAGGAATGGAATGGTACGCTCGCCAATGATCTCCGCGCCGTAGTCAGAAACGAAGCCCACAAACTTGCCCGCCATGAATTGTGCCAGCGCAGGGAAGGCGAAGGTCAGAATAATGATGGGGGCGATGATGCGCCAGTCGCGGAAGCTGTCGCGCACCTCGCGGCGGGTGACGATGAGGGCGTTGCTCAAGGTGTGCCGCCAGTTGGGGGTGCGGGGTGCTGGAATACGGGTGGTAAATTGCGTTGCGGTTTGTGTGGTCATATGAATTACCTTATTCTATTCGTTCATGTTTAGCCGCACTCAAATTCAACACGAATGCGGTTAAAATTGTGTTCGGTCAAATCCTTTTGGTCAATCGCAAAGAACAAATTGCCGCCATCTCCCCACTCAAATCCGGTATAGGAATAGTCTGAGGTTAATTGCATCAGCAGTCGGTCTTCGGGATTGATAGCAATAGGATTTGATTCGGGATAAAAGTGTCCCATGAGTTGATGTCCTATTTCGCCATTGTCTACATATAACCTATGCAAATGAAATGTCAGGTCACTGAGCTTGTTGTATTCATCTTCGTTCCAACCAAGTGCCTTGATGGCAGGGTCGAGCGGATCGTTGAACCCAAATGAGCATGGCAAAGTCCATTTATGCGAGAATTCGATTCCGAATTCGGGATAAATACTGTCAATTGGCATTCGTGGTGGAAGTCGTGTATGTGTCAATTGTTCCAAATCACTATTGAGATAAATGACTTTTGTTCTTGACTCAAATCTGATTGTGCTGTCACCCATCATCTCCGCACGCATCCAGCCATAGCTTGAGAAAAAATACAACATACCCTTCGACGGCAAATCAATAGCAGCGGGATACTGAGAAATCTCACTAAGGTTTATCTGTGCTAGGAATGAAAGCGGTATACTATTGTATGTGGGCCAATTCATTGCACCGGGAAGGTAAGGCAGTCCTCCAAATTTCGAGCGATTATATCCGGGGTATCTTTTCGTCTTACTGCTTGGTTGGAGTGATATGGACGGCTTGAGTAGCGCAAAAATTTCATTGCTTCGATGCTCTAAATCGGACAAGTGAATAAGTTGACGAATCTTATTTTCATCAATCGACGCACGATCCATCAAGGCGAGTATCGCTTTGTCCTTATCAGACAATCCCTCGACAATAATTGCATAAGCATCATCGATTAGCTCAAGCAATAGCTCGGGTTGAATATCTGGAGTAATATTTACCTCAATCCATAGCTTGGTTTTCTGTTTCCCCCATTCACTACGATATTCGCAATGGATTCCTTTGTGTTCGTTCATGAGCGCATCAACGCGAGATGATCTACAGTGCAGTTGCAACTGCGGTAGCGGAAAATCGCCTTCGATGGTGACAAATGACGAGTCATACCATCGGAATTCTGATTTTTTCTTACCACTATGTCTCAATTCAGTTACACCCGGTTTCGCTTTGCAGTAAGCGAATATGGCATCCAGATCAAACAAACCCGTCAACGTCTTGCAATCTGTTTCGTTGAGTCGCGCTAAAACCATTTCATATAAGCTCATGAATCAGCATCCGTAGAGTTTGAGATTTCCATAAATGAGGTAGGATTCACTCGCTGTTGGCACTACCACCCTCATCCTCTTTCACCACCTGCAGATAAATATCTTCCAGTGTGCGGGTGATAGGCGCAAGCGTCACCACATCCACGCCTAGTCCTGCCACGCGCCGCAGCAGCGCCGGATTAGTGGTGGTTGGTTCGGCCACGCGGTAGCGCAGCCAGTTCTGCCCGGACTCAACTATCGTCACCATGTCGCTCAGGTCTTTCGCCAGCCCGTTGAGGATGCCTGCCACTTTTAATTCCATGACTGGCTCGCCCACGAACTGCCGTGCCAGTTCATCAAAACTGCCCTGCGCGATGATGCGCCCGGAACGGATGATGGCGATCTGGTTGGCAAGCGCCTGCGCTTCGGTCAAATTGTGGGTGGTGATGAGGAAGGTTCGCTGCTCGTCGCGCTGGAGTTCGACAATGGCGTCGCGCACCAGTTTGGCGCTCAATGGGTCCATAGCTGAGGTAGGTTCATCCAGCAGCAGCACCGGTGGATTGTGGAGCATGGCCCGCACCAGTGCCAGTTTCTGCTTCATACCTTTGGAGTAATCACCCAGCCGTTTGTCCAGCGCAAATGTCAATTCGAAACGTTCCATCAGTTGCATCGAACGCTGCTTGCGTTCGGTGCTGTCCAGCCGGTAGACCCGCCCGAAAAAATCCAGATACTCAATGGCCTTCATGCGCTCGTAGAGGCCGTGTTGCTCGGTGAGGACGCCTACTTTGCTCCGCACCTGCTCTGGCTCATTGACCACATCATGACCCGCCACCTTTGCCCAACCGGAAGTGGGGGCGAGGATAGAGGTCAGCATGCGGACGGTAGTGGTTTTGCCCGCCCCGTTTGGCCCCAGCACTGCCAGCACGTTGCCTGGCGGGATGTTGAGCGAAACCCCATCCACTGCCTGAAAACCATCGAAGTTTTTGGTCAGTTCATGCGTTTCAATCATAATTATAAAAACCTGTTTACTTGGAAATGAACATACTGCATGATCTCATGCTACGCGCAACTATCTATTATCGTACCCCCGCATTTCTGGGGGAATAGGCTGAAAATCCTTAATGGATGGGGGCAACTGTGAAACTAGAGGTAGTAAAAATGATTTCGAATCCAGGAGGCGTATCTGTATAATACGCCTCTAAATCACGGAATCTGATTTACGAACCGGCGACGGACGTGCCGCCGTCTTGCAGTAGGTCGCGGTTATTTAACGCCTGTACGGGACGGGCATTCATTTCAAACAGCGTGGCGAATTCTTCAACCTGATGGACGGAAACAGCCACAGGTGTGGTCAGCAGCAGCCAGCGTACCCCCTGTGAACACGGTGGGGTCGTCAGTGATCCGCTGTAGGTGAAATAAGTGTGCGTGGCAGGCAGCAGCGAAGCCGCATCAACCATCATATCAGTGGGTTGTGGGTCGCCTTTGGCAGCGGGAAGATTGTTGAAAATCTCATCAAAGGCCGGGTTATCCTGCTCGGTCTGGTTCAGCAGCACACCCACTACCGCCAGATTGCCTGCCGCATCCTTATGAACGAAGTGCAGTTCCATCGCATAGTGTTCACCATTGATAGTGTGTTCGCTGGGGTGATGGAAATGGAATTGTGCCAATTGGTAAGTGTCTTCATTGTAGACAATCGAACTGCCCGCATCATAGTTGACCTGAACGGTGTGCCCATTGTTAAAGATGTTCAGTGCCGATGACACATAATTGAAACCAATATCAACAAGATTGCCGGTTAAGCCGCCCGTTACATTTATCGGTGATTGGGCCCTTCCGGTGGAACAAAGTTCGTAGTTGGCGTCTAGTTCTCCCCAATGGCTTGGTCCTTCTTCCCCTTCATATGTCCAGTGCGGTGGCGGTGTGTCTTGTCCCTGTGCTGTAAACAAGAAAGCACCATTCATCAAAATGAAGACTATTCCCAAAATCAGGGCCGGCTTAAAGTGACGAACAGTTTGCATCGATCATTCCTCCTGTATAGCGTCATGTAACTCTCAGCATACATACGTGAATATCAAGGAAGAATTGATGACTGTGAAATTTGTAAATTTTGACAACCGAATATTAACACTTTAGGAAAGGATAGAAAGGATCAATCCGTTTCTCAGACTCGGCAGGCTGTGTGGACGCCTTCCTTCCCATCTACTATAATAACCACCTTCGTTCCGCCATTTTGGACGGTTATTGAATACAGTCCTCAGCACACTTCGAACACTAAGGTCTAGCACAATGCCCATGTCACCCAGCGTTGCGTATTCCTTCACCCGCCGTGACATGGTGATTTCCCTGCTGGTAATTGCGCTAGCGCTTATATACCGTCTGCAGATTATTGTTGATCGCGCAGAGGGCGACGCTATCGCTTTTGATCCACTGCCGGTAGGAGCTGACCAGACCTATTATTACAATTCAATCGCGGACTTTGCTTCTGGTAAATTTCCGCCGCAGAAATTTTTCTTCCAACCCGGCATGTCTTATCTGCTGATTGCGGTCAGCACCATCATGCGTACTACAAACCTCGGGGCGCTGCGGGTGTTTTTAGCAGCTATCGCATCTATTAACTGTGGGTTCATGATAGCTGCCGCGCGTTTAGCAACCGGGCGGCGTTCGGTGGCGATTGTGTCGGGACTGATGTTAGCTTTCTATCCGGTCAGTGCCTTTTTTGATACTGATTTTGTAATCACATCACAGGCTACGGTACTCATCACACTGCTGCTGTTTAGTGTCTGCCTGTTGTGGTGTTTTCCACGTAACTGGACGGGTGCAGTACTGGCCGGTTTGAGCATTGGTGCGCTAGCACTTATGCGGCGTGAATTGATTGCAGTAGGCATCATTCTAGGGTTGTGGCTGTTGTGGCAGCAGCGACACTCCCGCACTCTCCTGCAGATCGGACTAGCTGCGCTGATTGCGGTGGTATGCGTCCTTCCCGTTGCTTTGCATAATCGAGCGGGCGGTGCTGACTATCTGCTCACTCCGGCTGGTGAAATAGAAATCTATCGGGGCAACAACCGCGATGCCTATGGCGACAATCGCAATAATCAGGCCAGCAGCACCACCACCACTGATTATTTGCACTATCTGGTGAAAGACATCCAGCTTGAGCCGGTGCGCTTCATTGAGTTGGAAATTCATAAAGTGGGCATGTACCTTTCTGCCCGCGAACCTGCCAACAACCTGAGCTACGTCAATTCCGGGCGGGATGTTTCGCCTGTTCTGCAACTCAACCCGCTCAATTTCCCCATTCTGATTGCGTTATTCCTGTACGGCTTGTATGGGCTGCACCGCGCCCGCGCTGGCGCTTTCTGGTTGCTGGGCTTGAGCTTTCTGGTCATCATGGCCTCAACCTTGTTAATCTGGGTGGAGGCTCGCATACGCACTCCGGTCATTGCTGTCCTTGTGATCGGTGCAGCCTTTGGAATAGTCGATGCTGCTACACAGATACGCGCGTTGCTAACGGGTACAACAGATAGGCGTGCCCTACGTCCACTCTTGATGCCACTGCTGCCGATTGCGGTGTTATTGGTGGCCGGTCAATGGGCGGAAGATTATTTGCCGAATCGGCTGATAGATACGTCCTTGCCCGATTCGGCTCAAAAGCTCGACGCTACATATGATGACACGCTCAAACTCCTCGGTTGGCAGGTGGAATCTGCGTACAGCCCGGCGCAGGTGATAGAACCCTACCGTCCCTATGTCATAACGCTTTATTGGCAGCTTGAGAAGCCTACCAGCACCGATTATATTTTCTCGTTGGCTTATTTGATTGATGGACATCGGGTAATGGCTTTTGATCATCCCATAGGCACCGTCGCGGCGCCAGAACGAATGACCAGCCAGTGGACACCCGGCGCTATCTACGTTGAGCATCTGGCGTTGGCGTACCAGCAGGCCGATGGGCCGTTTGAAACCACAGGCGGTCTTTTCCTGAGTGTCTATCCCAATGGTCGGGCAGATGCACCCATCCCTGCCGCCGGCCTGCCTGAAAGTCCCTTGAGCATACTACTCGCGCAGCCCGCCATCATGCCCGTCTCGTCCCATTTTGATCGCATTACACCGCAGCCCACATCGGTTTCATTTGACGACCAACTGCTGCTGCGCGGCTGGTCATATCCCACCAGTGCTGCGGTTAATTCAACTGTTGATGTTACGCTCGGCTGGCAGCGGACAGACCGGCCCCTCAATGATTCTTATTCGATTGGTGTTCATCTTTATGATGAGGCAGGTACTTTCATCACGCAGGATGATAACCCACCTCATGCTGGACGCTTGCTCACATGGTCGCTGCCGCCCGCCTATATTTTTGAAGATACCAAAACCTTGACTATGCCTGCTGCGCCGGGTGACTATCATTTGTGGGTCGTCATCTATGATTCACTTACCGGACAGCGCCTGCCTGTGCCGAACACAAACGATAACCTGTACCCGCTTGGCATAATTACAGTTCAATAAGGTGCAGTGGATTGTGCATGCGCTTAGGGTTCTGTTATTGGATACCTCTGGCGACAGTTTTCATTTAACGTGTACAATCAACGCATCTTGTTATGATCTATAATCCATCATCTGATTACTAAAGAACGCCTATGCTCACCTTTTCACATGGTCGCACCTTATCAAACCACATAAGATTTGCCCATATCAAGCGCTTGCTGCTGGCGAGCGGTCTGTTACTCTTGGCCGCTTGCGGCGCACAAACCGCGCCCACCAGCACCGTCGCCTTTACCCTAGTGCCGTCGCTCACAGCCAGCAGTGCGGCCGAAATTCAGGAAGCAGTGAACGGTACGGTGACAGCACTGGCAGTTGCCGATATTGCCAGTCCCACACCACCACCTGACTTCACCCTTACGCCTGAACCGACCATTCCAGTCACACAGTTGCCACCTGTAACCGGAGACAAAATCCCGCCGCCTTTTGATATTACGCTGCCTGACGGTTGGAAGTTTGACTACAACGCCCAGATACTGCCGGATGTCGAGCAGGGCAATTTGATTGCCATTCCGGTCGCTGCCTACGGTGGGCCTATTACCGGCGGCACAGGGACGATTGTGGTCTATTGGGGCTTTCCCAATTTGGTAACGCCCACACAGGAGGATTTAGCGCAGGCCGCGCTGGGTGTGACACCGCAGGCCACACCTGAACCGGACTTATGGTCAGACGGGGTGCGCTTGCTGCGTTCCGGCATTGTGGAATCCGACTGCAATATCGGCGTGGATGTCCGCCGCAGCTTTCGCGTAGGCTTGCTGTCCGCTGTGGGTACGCAGTGGTCAGCGGTGGGCTGCACCGAGAGCGGCCTCCCAGATACACGCGGTTGGTTCGCGGGTGTCCGAGAAAAAGGCATCAACTTCGTATTTTATGTCTTTGGCGATCCCATCACTGTGATGGATACCAGCAGTGGTGAGCTACAGGCCATCTTGGACTCGGTGCGATTCCGCGTGTTGGATGTGACCGTTACCCCCGCCTCATCCGATGCTTCGCTGTCCGTTTTTGCCACCAATACTCCTGCTCCATAGGCGGCGCATTTTCCCTCAGCTTTATAGATGGGCGAGTTACAATTCGTGTAATTCGCCCAAACTCCCAACATCTTTTACAATGGTTGACAGCAATCGGTAGCCACTTTTAGCGTTATTCTATAAACCACATGCAAAGTAGGTGAACCCCATGCCAACACAACTTAATCCCGATGCAATCTACGCACTGGTTAATGGCAATCACGGCGCGCCCGGAGACATCCTCGGCCCGCACAAACAAGAAGATGGTAATACTATCATCCGAACCCTGCGCCCTAATGCTTCGACAGTTTCATTAGTGAAGACAGGTACCGAGGAGCGCCTGAGCATGGAGCGCGTGCGCGAAGAAGGTTTATTCGCAATCACTGTAAAAGGTGACTGGCCAGCTGGCAGCTACCACTTTGAAACCATCACCATGAACGGTCATGAAGAAATCTGTGGCGACCCCTATGCCTTTCCCACGTCGTTTACCGATTATGATGTGTATCTGTTACGTGAAGGCAAACACCTCTACAGCTATGAAAAGATGGGCGCACACCCGCGTGAAGTTGATGGTGTGAAGGGGGTCAACTTTGCCGTTTGGGCACCCAACGCCCTGCGTATCAGTGTGATCGGCAACCTCAACCATTGGGATGCGCGTACTCATCCTATGCGTCCCGTGGGCGACAGCGGCTTCTGGGAACTGTTCATCCCGGATATTGGCGAAGGCGAAATCTACCGCTATCACGTCAAGTCCCGTCATGACAACTTCACCATCGAAAAGTCCGATCCTTATGGCTTTCATAGTGAAATGCGTCCCAAGAATGCTTCCATCGTCGCCAATATCGAAGGGTACGAGTGGGGTGACGAGGCATGGATGGAGGCCCGTGCTAAACAGGACAACCTGAATTCGCCGATGTCCATCTATGAGGTTCATCTGGGATCGTGGAAGCGCAAACAAGGCGGTGGCTTCAAAACCTACCGCGAACTGGCCGATGAACTGGTCAGCTACGTCAAAGATTTAGGCTACACCCATATCGAACTTATGCCGATTGCCGAGCACCCGCTGGATATGTCGTGGGGTTATCAAGTCACCGGCTATTATGCGCCCACCAGCCGCTTCGGCCAGCCTAAAGACTTCATGTACTTTGTTGACCAGTGCCACCAGAACAATATCGGTGTCATTCTAGATTGGGTTCCTGCCCACTTCCCTAAGGACGGGCACGGACTCAGTTACTTCGACGGTACGCATCTTTACGAACATGAACACCCCCTCCAGCGGGAACATCCCGACTGGGGTACGCTCATCTTCAACTACGGGCGCAATGAGGTGCGGAATTTCCTCATCAGCAATGCGCTCTTCTGGCTAAAGCATTATCACTGCGACGGCCTCCGCGTGGATGCCGTATCCAGCATGATCTACCTCGATTTCTCACGCCAGCCGGGTCAGTGGATACCCAACAAGCACGGCGGGCGGGAAAATCTAGACGCCATCGAGTTCATTCGCGAGTTCAACAAAACAGTTTACGCCGAATGTCCCGGCGCGGTCACAATCGCCGAAGAAAGCACCTCGTGGCCCATGATCTCCCGCCCGGTGTATGTCGGCGGGTTGGGCTTCACCTTCAAATGGGATATGGGCTGGATGCACGACACGCTCAAGTACATCGCCCTCGACCCCATCTTCCGCCGCTACCATCACAACCAGATCACCTTCAGCATGTTCTATGCTTTCAACGAAAATTTCATCCTCTCGCTGTCGCACGATGAGGTGGTGCATCTCAAAGGTTCGCTCATCACCAAAGCGGCTGGTGACTGGTGGCAGAAGTTCGCTACCCTGCGCCTGCTCTTTGGCTATCAATATACCCACAGTGGCAAGAAGCTCAATTTCATGGGGCAGGAATTTGGGCAGTGGCGTGAATGGAGCGAAGCGCGTGAACTGGACTGGAATCTACTCGACTTCCCCACCCACCAAGGCTTGAAAAAGTGGACGCAGGACTTGAACCATTTCTATGTCACCCAGCCCGCCTTGTACGAGCGCGATCTCGACTGGGATGGTTTCAAATGGATCGAAGCCAACGACGCTGACAACAGCACCTTTAGCTACATCCGCTTCGCTAAAGATATGAACGAATTCATTGTGGTCATCGTCAACTTCACGCCTGTTCCCCTCAAGCATTATCGCCTCGGCGTTCCGGCAGACGGTTACTATGTCGAACTGCTCAATAGTGACGCCGGAATTTATGGCGGAGGCAATGTTGGCAACGGTGGCGGTGTGCAGAGCAAGCCTGAAAAATGGGGAGAGTTCGGTCACACGCTTGAACTCACCGTCCCACCTTTGGGCATGGTCGCACTAAAACGGCGGGTAGAAGGCTGAAGGTATTATGATAGACCAGCCACTCGTCAAAAATATCTCAAACCTCAACCAGTTGGGAAATGTCGTACCCGAAGGCTACTTGTATTACGAAAAGGTCATTACACCCGGCATCGACCTCAGCTTGCCCATCGCCTATCTCAAGTGGTACAACCTGTATCCGGACGATGCGCCCATCACGCCGCAGCAAGAGGCAGACTGCCGGGCCTTTCTCACAGCCGAAGTACCGCGCCTCAATTTGCAGGGCGAATTGGGGTTCGTCATCCTGCACCGCGCCGGTTCTTTTCTGCTGCTTATGCTCAACACATGGCGCAACACCAACGAGATTTGGGAAGCAGTCTACGCCAAAGATGTGACACAGTTGTCTGGCTACCAACCGGCGCAGTTCGAAAATAACCATCGGGGAACCTTCTGCGTGTGGGAATTGGGTGCGGTCTGGCATGAACGCCACGCGTGGGTGCGCTTCCTGTCCTCCCCGCGCGATAATGCTGCCAAGCTGGCCTACATCAATGACCGCTTCAGCGGACGAATTTAGGAAATGCGATACAAGTTAGTGAACAGGAATCGAAAGAGCTGTCTACCTAAAGAAGTTATATTTTGAGCAAGATTTCTTAAAGCATTGAGTAAAGCGGAGCAATAGCATGTTTATGTTGCCTCACATGCACCTCTTTGTCGGGCCATCTCTCCCCGCTGCTTTTCCGCAGCTTGAACCTATCTGCCGTGCCTTTGCCGACCAATATCCTGTACCCGGCTTGGCCTATGGTGTTGTCGTCAACGGCCAATTGGTACATGCTGGCGGGGTTGGTGTGCAGAATTTGCAGGATCAGTCGCCCGTTACACCCGACAGCATCTTCCGTATCGCCTCTATGACCAAAAGTTTTACGGCAATGGCCGTCGTCAAACTGCGCGATGCGGGTCTGCTCAATCTGGATGATCCTGCGGAAAGGTATGTGCCGCAGCTTACCAACTTATGCTATCCCACCCGCGACTCGGCGCGCATTACGGTGCGCTACCTGCTGACGATGGGTGCTGGCTTCCCGCAGGATGACCCATGGGCAGACCGTCAGCTTGCCCTGCATGAAGATGATTTCACTGCTTGGCTGGCGCAGGGCTTTTCGTTTTCCAACCCGCCGGGCGTGACCTATGAATATTCCAACACGGGCTACGCCATTTTGGGGCGTGTCATTACCAATGTGTCGGGCGTGCCCTATCAACAGTATGTGGTCGAAAACATCCTCAAGCCACTGGGGATGACGTCTAGCGGCTTCAATATAGCCGCTGTGCCGCCCACAAGGTTAGCTATGGGCTACCAGCGCGATGATGATCAGTGGCGCGAAGAACTACCCCTGCCGGATGGCGCGTTCGCCTCCATCGGCGGTCTCTTCACCACCGTGACCGACTTTGCTCGTTACATGGCCTACCTCCTCTCGGCTTTCCCCGCCCGCGATGATGACGAAACGGGCCCGATCTGCCGAAGTTCCTTGCGTGAGATGCAGCAGGCGTGGCGTCCCCGTATCCTCATGTCGATGCGCTCCACACCTGATACTGCCGCATTCGTCCAAAGCGATGGTTACGGCTATGGGTTGGCCTGTGGGGTTGACTCACGCTTGGGTTACTCTGTATCGCACGGTGGCGGCCTGCCCGGTTACGGCACCTTTTACCGCCTGCTGCCGGACTGTAGCATGGGCATCGTCGTCCTCACCAACCGCACCTACACTGGCGCGGCCCGCTGTGTGAATGATCTCTTTTACGCTCTTCAATCCGACGGTCATGTAAAACCCCGTCTACGCCCTGTCGCCCCCGTGTTGCAGGAGATGCAAACAGCCTTAACTAACCTCTATGCCACTTGGGATGACGACGCCATGACCGCGCTGGCTACCCAATCCTTCTTTCAAGATATGCCGCTGGAAAAGCGCCGCAGGCAGGTCAAAGACTTGCGGAGTAGTTTTGGTTCGGTTGTTAGCAGCACCCCCTTCGAAGCCGAGAATGCATTGCGTGGTCGCTGGTCGATGAACTGCAAGCGTGGGCGCATTGACGTGTTTATGACACTTGCTCCTACCATCCCTCCCCGTCTGCAGCACTTGGAGTTCACCGCCGCCAAATCGCTCAAGCCAGCGTTCAAGCGCAAGCTAAAAAATGTTCTGCGCCTGCTGAACCACTGGGACAAAACACAAGCCAAACTGCTGGTAGCGAAGCCCTTAAAACCCAAGATGCTCAAACCACAGGTGGCCGCATTAGCCGTCCACTACGGCAAACTCAAATGGGGCGATGTGCTGGAAGGCGATGGCCGAAGCTGGGCGCGGCTGCGGCTGGTGGGCAAACAGGGCAGCGTGGATATGAAGGCTGTACTGCATCCAAAATCTGGCAAGATCACTGAATTGACCTTTACCAAACCACGCGAAACTGCTTTCGTTCCGTAAGTCCATTTGTGCCTCTGGTAAAATATCAGATTAAATTTCAACTAAGAGGCGAATACTACATGCCAGACGGACGCAACCGCAAAGACATACATCCCGGCAGCGCGGTCGCAATTGTACTCAAGCAGGATCAGCGTACCGGCAAACTCACCACCGGCATCGTCAAGGATATTTTGACCAGTTCAGCCACCCACCCGCACGGCATCAAAGTACGCCTGACGAACGGTCAGATTGGCCGCGTCCAGCAGATTGAGGGCGAAGGCGGCTCATGATTCAAGTGAGTCCCACACTCGCCATTGATGAGCGCGAAATTCAGGAGGAGTTCATTCGCGCCGAGGGGCCGGGCGGGCAGAATGTTAATAAAGTCAGCACTGCTGTCCAACTGCGCTTCGACGTGCTGCACTCCCCCTCGCTGTCGGAACGGGTGCGCCAGCGCCTCATGGCACTCGCGGGCAGCCGCCTAACTAAAGATGGTGTCCTGATTGTCAGCGCCCGCCGCTTCCGCACGCAGGCCCAAAACCGTGATGACGCCCTTAACCAACTGCTCGACTTGCTGCGCCGTGCTGAAATCCGTCCCAAACCCCACCTCAAAACCAAACCCACACTGGCCTCCAAACGCAAACGTCTGGAAAGCAAACAACATCACGCTGCCAAAAAACGCCTGCGCCGTAGCCGAATATCAGATGAGGAATAACCTCACTTTGCTGTTCTGTGTGCCTCTAAATCTGTTCAGCTAGCTTTCCGCCTTCCCGTCTGTAATATATTTTGCTAGCATTTAATGTAATAATTTGTTACAATTACACCATTTAACTCGGTGTGCAATAATTTTAATACTTACTATGCCTTTTGTTTCCCTCAGATTGTGGTCAACTTTCTCCCCGATTTAGACATTAGGCTCAGAAAACATTTGCGCACAGGCTTTTTGAATCGAGGAGATGATCATCAATGCCCTATACCGTTGAATGGTATATTGAATACGAACTTGTCTTCGCACGTTATTTGGGTGCAATGACCCCTGACGAACTTCATGAATGCCTTTTAAAAATGAAGGCATTTATGGACAGCAGCCCACGCTCCATCATCCATGCCATCAGTGATGTTGGCGATGTGGTTGAAGCGGTGTCGTTGAAAGAGTCCCTGCCCATCCTCCGTGCAGTCGGCCGGCATCCGCGAGCAGGCTGGTCCGTCTCTATTCGTGAAAGATCATTACTCGTCAAAATGGGGTCTGCTCTAGGGGCTTCCCTATTCAATTTGCGCTATCGTTCATTTGGCACGTTGGATGAAGCTATTACGCTCCTTAAAGAGATGGACGAATCGCTCAATTGGGACAACGTAAAACCGTCAGTGACAGCCCACATCACAGGCACCAGCAACGTGGCCTAGTATCTGTTCAACAACCCTATCCGTTTACGTTCCAGGAGCACTCACAAGTGCTCCCACTTTTGATCTTCGCGATCAAGTTTTCTCTTGTCTTTAATCATGCCAATATCTCTATAGACGATGGCGGTTTTGGGTGACCAGAAATATATGATGTAATACTCCTTAACGTCGAATTCTGTGCATATTTTTTATAATAGAAGTGATCAACCGTAGGAGAATTGTTTCAATGCCGTATTCAATCAATTGGTACATCGAAAATGAAGTTGCTTTTACACGCTATTGGGGTGTTGTAACCGAAGAAGAACTCCGGGATTCCCTGCTGAAATTGAAGGAATTGATTGACGCCAGTCCTCGCCATCTGGTGCACAATATCAGTGACAGTGGCGACATCAGCGAAGCTGTTCCCATGAAACAGGCGCTCCCCATTGTGCGCGACATTGGTGGGCACGAACGCGCTGGATGGTCCTTCACGATTCGCGAAAAGTCTACAATTGTCAAGATGGCATCTGCTTTAGGCGCGTCACTCTTCAAGCTCCGTTATCGGAGTTTTACCACCTTCGATGAGGCCAAAGCCTATTTGAAGGAAATGGATCAGACCATCAGCTGGGACAGGGCTAATCCAGACGTGATTGCCCATCTCAAGTCGGGTAGCAACATAATAACCTAGCCACATCACTTCACAGAATTTTGGTAATGGGGCACAGTGCCAGCCGTGCTCCCCACCTATCTGCCCCACCACACATTTCCCAAAATTAGAATATCACGCCCATATTGGGTAACATACTCTCTAACAAGACGCAGTTTATATCGCACTCACAATTGAATACGTTGTTCATCCTATTGAGAGGAATAGTATGTTCAGCAAACTAATCGGCGCAGAAATCAAGCGCAAGGAAGATCCCCGCTTAATCACGGGCAAAGGTATCTACACTGGCGATCTTAAGCTGCCCGGTCTGAAGCATGTCATGTTTGTTCGCAGTCCCTATGCCCATGCCCGTATCCGCAGCATAGATACTGCCGCTGCCCTCAAATTACCCGGTGTTGTCGCCATCGTGACTGCCGATGAATTACAGCCCAATTATGGGCGTCTGCCTGTTTCCGGAGATGCGGATTTCAAGGCGCGCCGCAGCCGTTATCCGCTGGCCGTCGATATTGTGCGCTGCGCCGGAGAAGCCGTTGCCGTTGTTATCGCCAATTCTCCTCAACAGGCGGAGGATGCCGCTGTTGCTGTAGAGGTGGATTGGGAACCGCTGCCCGCAACCGGCAGCATCGAACAGGCACTGCAATCCCCACCACTGTATGCGGACATGGAAGGCCCCGCCGATATGGGTGATGTCAAACGGAAAGGTGATGTAACTGCTGCTTTTGCGTCGGCCTTTCGCACCGTCAAGCAGCGCATCCACAGCCAGCGTTTGGCGGCCATCCCTATGGAACCCCGCGCCGTCATCGCCGCCCCTGATCCTGCGTCCAGCGGACTGACCTTGTGGAGCAGTACGCAAACGCCGCACAACGTCCGCAGCGAACTGGCCGCGTCGCTTGACTTACCTGAGAATATGATCCGCGTCATTGCGCCGGATGTCGGCGGTGGTTTTGGTGTCAAGATTGGAGTCTACAGCGAAGAAGCGGTACTGGCGCTGTTGGCGCTGCGTTTG
Source organism: Anaerolineae bacterium (assembly GCA_041390885.1). Taxonomy (GTDB): domain Bacteria; phylum Chloroflexota; class Anaerolineae; order Aggregatilineales; family Phototrophicaceae; genus CFX2. Next base: position 138,944 of record JAWKPB010000026.1, read on the forward strand.
CAGTTGCCCCTGCGCTGGATTGAAACCCGCATGGAAAATATTCTTGTTACCACCCACGGGCGCGCCCAGATGGCCGATATTGAACTGGCGCTTCAGCAGGACGGCAAAATTACTGGTCTCAAGATTCGTGTCGTCAACGATTCGGGCGCGTATCCGGTGGCGACGTGGCTGCCCTGGCTCACTGGCTATATGTCAGTCGGTGTCTATGATATTCCGGCTGTCGAAATTCAAACGGGTTATACCCATACCAACACCACCCCCATTTCCGCCTATCGCGGCGCAGGCCGTCCCGAAGCCGCCTACTACATCGAGCGCATGGTGGATTTAGCCGCCCACGAACTCGGCCTCGATCCGGTTGTAGTGCGCCGTAAAAACTTCATCCAACCTCACCAATTTCCTTATGAAGCCGCCAGCGGCCCCACCTATGACAGTGGCGATTACGACAAGGTACTGACGATGGCGCTGGAATTAGCCAATTACAATGATTTACGCGCGGAACAGGCCAGCCGCCCCGCCGACCATCCTTTGTTGCTGGGCATCGGCACAGCCTGTTTTGTCGAAACCTGTGCCCCCGGCCCGTATGAAAGTGCTGTGGTGCGCGTCGAGCCAACTGGCACGGTGACTGTTTATACCGGCATCATGCCGCACGGACAGGGCAACGCCACCACCTTTGCCCAGATCGTGGCCGATGCCATCGGCGCGGACTTTGACCGCATTGTGGTGAAATATGGTGATACCGCCAGCACCCCAATGGGCATCGGCACCTATGGCAGTCGTGGCTTAGCGGTGGGTGGCATGGCGGTGGTACAGGCCGCTGCCACGGTTAAGGCCAAAGCCCAGCAGATCGCTGCCCACATGCTGGAAGCGGCGGTTGAAGACATCGTGCTGGAGGAGGGGCAGTATCGTGTGCGCGGTGTGCCGTCCACTGGCCTCACCTTGCAGGAAATCGCTGATCGCGCTTACTCTGATAACCTGCCTGATGACATTTCCTCTGGTCTGGAAGCCACGGACTTCTTCCGCCCTGCTGCCAGTCTATATCCCTTTGGTGCCCATGTTGCTGTGGTCGAAATTGAGCGCGAAACGGGCATCGTCCATCTGCGCGATTACGTTTCGGTGGATGATTGTGGGCGGCGCATCAGTCCCGTGCTAGTTGAAGGTCAGGTGCATGGCGGATTGGCACAGGGCATCGGGCAAGCGCTGCTCGAAGAAATCATTTACGACGAATACGGCCAATTGCTTAGCGGCACCCTCATGGACTACGCCATCCCGCGCGCTGACACTTTTCCCCACTTCCGTACTGCCCTAAGTGAAACACCCACCCCTCATAACCTGTTGGGGGCCAAAGGGGTGGGTGAGTTAGGAACTATCGGTGCTACTCCCACTGTCGTTAATGCTGTACTAGATGCGCTTAAACCGTTTGGGATACGCCACTTGGATATGCCCCTCCGGCCAGAAAAAATCTGGCGCGCCATGAACGATGCGGGTTGATACGATGATATGGAATACTGTGCCCTAGAAGGGAATGTCGCCCATGTTATCGGGCGGCGGGGCATAGTCGCCGTAATCACCACCACGATCTCCGCCACCTTCACCGCGCGTGCCAAGCAAGCGAATGTCGCGAGCACGCAGTTCAAGGTTGGCCTGCACCTGCCCGGCATTATCCGTATAGCCACGGGCTTCGACGGTTCCAGTGACCATCACTTGTTTGCCTTTGGTCAGATATTGATGCAAATTCTCGCCAAGCTGACCCCACGCAGACACGCGGAACCATGTGGTCTTTTCACGTTTTTCGTTGGTAGAGCGATCCGTCCAGTTTTCACTGACGGCCACATTAAATGAGCAAACACCCTGTCCGCTCTGGAGATAACGCATTTCAGCGTCCCGGCCCAAATTGCCGATGATAATTACCTGCTGCCAGCCAGCCATTGTCCTTTACTCCTCTTATATGAGTCTTGCTGCTGTTGCAAGACTGTCAACTTAAATGATCTGACTTCTGCGGCTGCTGGTGCAGCACACATACTGCCAGCTACAGCCAATTGTTAGCAGAACAACCATTCTACCACAAAACCCTGAATTGCCCACCCCGAATTTCTAGGGGTTCGCCCAATTTCAGCTAAATAATTAATAAAGAATTGAGGAAATATTCACATTTACAACGAAGTTCATTTAATTTTCAGGTTATGATAATTAAGAATGAAACGTACGAATTGAATGGCTGACATGAGAACGATTTTACTGGTAGATGATAATTCAGATATTGTCACCCTGCTGCAAATGATACTAAAGCAGCAAGGGTATCAGGTCATCACTGGACGTAACGGTCAGGAGGGGATGCGGTTGCTGGAGCGCAGTGAACCGAAACCCGATCTTATCATCAGCAATTATTACATGCCGCATATGAATGGCTTGGTATTTCTGGAACAGGTGCGGCGTCAGCCGCAGTACGAACACATCCCCTTTATTATGCTTTCGGCAGCGGCAGGAACCCAGTGGCAGGAGCAAGCGACCGATTTGGGAGCAAATGGTTTTCTACCGAAGCCATTTAAGATAGACCTGCTGAAAAACACGCTCAGCACCATCCCCAATTTGTGTAACTAACTACCCCGCCGCGTGGCGATTTGCTGTTTAAGCAAATCGGTTACGACTGCTGGATTGCCCTTGCCCTTCAAAGCCTTCATACACTGTCCCATCAATGCACCAAAGAGTTTTTCCTCTCCCCCTAGATATCGAGCGACGACTGCTTCATTGGCGGCCAGCACTTCGGCAACAACAGCGCTGATGGCACTGGTATCAGACACCTGTGCCAAGCCTTCAGCCTGCACTATGGCGTTGGCATCCTGTCCACTTTCCCACATTTTGTTGAGAACTTCGAGGCCGGTGCTGCGGTTGATGGTACCACCATCAGCCAGTTTGATGAGCTCGGCAAGTGGGGCTGCGCTAACCTTTGTCTGCCCGATTTGGTCGCGCTCAACATTAGCACTGTTCATGACGCTAAAGAGGCTGGTGGTAATCCAGTTTGCGGCAGATTTAGGACTAGCTCCTGCTGCCAGCACTGCTTCGTAATAGTCGGCAACGGCCTTATCCTGACTGAGTACCATCGCATCGTAAGCCGATAATCCTAATTCAGACACAAATCGCTGATGTTTGGCTTCCGGCAGTTCAGGCAACGTGGCACGCACTTCTTCAACCTGCTCGCGGCTAATTTCCAGCACGGGTAGATCGGGCTCGGGGAAGTAGCGGTACTCGTCGGCGCTTTCTTTGTAGCGCTGAATGACGACTTTTTGTTTGGCTTCATCCCAGCCCAGTGTGGCCCGTTTGACACTGTCACCGCTTTCCCACAGTTTAATCTGGCGTTCGCACTCAGCTTTGATGGCGCGGTAGACATTGCGGATGCTGTTGAGATTCTTGACTTCAGTACGTTCCCGGTAGCCTGTATCGTCCTTGTGCATGACGCTAATATTTGGCTCCATCCGCAGCACGCCTTTGGACATATCACCGTTGTTCACACCCAAGTATTGCAGGGTGGCACGGAGTTTACGCCCAAATGCTTCGGCTTCTTCGGCGCTGTTGATGTCCGGTTCGGTAACAATTTCCAGCAGGGGTACACCCGCGCGGTTGTAATCCACCAGACTGCCACCCGTCACATGGGTCAATTTGCCGGTATCTTCTTCGAGGTGTGCACGGCGGATGCGAATGCGCTTGGTATACGGTTCGCCATTTTCGGGCGTGACTTCAATATCAACATAGCCGTTGATCGCCAGTGGGTGGTCATACTGGCTGATCTGGTAGCCTTTAGGCAGGTCAGGATAAAAATAACTTTTGCGCGCGAACTGGTTGAAGGGAGGAATTTCGCAGTTGAGCGCCAGACCGACCATCATGCCAAAGGTGATGGCCTGCTGGTTGATGACCGGCAGTGTTCCCGGCAGGCCAAGCGACACCGGGTCAACGGCGGTGTTGGGTTCCGCCTCGACGCTGTCCACCACCGGGCAGGCGCTAAACATCTTGCTTTTGGTCAGCAGTTCGGCGTGAATTTCCAGACCGATAATGGGCTTCCAGTCGCTCATGGGGCTTGTTTCCTGATTGTTGTTTCGACCATGTGATTGTGGGCAAATTTTACCACAGATACAGGCGAGGGTTATAATGAAACCCAAATTATCTATGGAATAATTCTATGCCTACAAAATACCCTCAATGGCCCGTTATTAAATATTACGATCAAGAGCACTTACGACGCACCGCGCTGCCGCTGGGGGGCATTGGCACGGGTACAGTGTCGCTCGGCGGACGCGGCAACCTGACCGATTGGGAAATTGTCAACCGCCCCGCAAAAGGCTTCCAACTGCAAAACAGCTTCTTTGCCCTCTACACCAAAGTGGGCGATGGTGAACCTGTCATGCGGGCGCTGGAGGGAGTGATTCCGCCGGAGGATTACGAAGGAGCGCGCGGAGCGGAAGTACCTAACCACGGCCTGCCCCGCTTCCGCCAGTGCGTCTTTGAAGCCGCCTACCCGCTGGGACAGGTCATCCTCAATGACACCGATGTGCCGTTGAGTGTGCGATTGCAGGCCTTTAACCCACTTATACCCTGCGATGCCGACGCCAGCGGCATACCCGTCGCCATATTCCGTTTCATCCTTTACAACAACACCGACCAGCCTGTTTCGGCGGCCATCGCGGGTAGTCTGCAAAACTTCATCGGGGCGGATGGCACGCGGGGCAAGGCGCAGGGTAATTTCAATACATATCGCGAAGAAGATGGACTGCGGGGAATCTATATGCAGTCCAACGGATTGCTGGCTGATGCCGAGCAGTTCGGGACATTGGCGCTGACTACCACTGCCGAGCACGTTACCTACCGGACAGCATGGGCGAACTACAACTGGGGCGATTCGCTGCTGGATTTCTGGGACGACTTCGGCGGTGACGGACGGCTGGAAAACCGTGAGCAGGACGGGGTGGACGCGCCGATGGGTTCGCTGGCGGTCAATGTGGATGTACCAGCGCAGGGTGAAGCGGCAATCACATTCTTGCTGACATGGCATTTCCCGAACCGGATGGCGTGGCGGGAAGCTGGCGTCAACCATCCCCAGAGCGGTTTCCAGACGGATACCTACATCGGCAATTACTATGCCACACAGTACGCGGATGCGTGGCAGGTAGCGGCGAAGACGGCAGCCCGGTTACAAGTGCTAGAAGATGACACAGTCAAGTTCGTGCAGGCATTCGCAGAAGCTGATTTGCCGGACGTGGTGAAAGAATCAGCGTTATTCAACGTTAGCACGCTGCGTACGCAGACGGTATTCCGGACGGCGGACGGCAACGTGTTCGGTTGGGAGGGGTGTGACGACACGCAGGGCTGCTGCTTTGGCTCATGCACGCATGTGTGGAATTATGAACAGGCTACAGCGTTCCTGTTTGGCGACCTCGCCCTAAAGATGCGCGAAGTGGAATTCCTGCACGCCACGCGCGAGGACGGCGGTATGAGCTTCCGCGTTGAGCTGCCACTGGACAAAGCCAGTCAGTGGTCGGTGGCGGCAGCAGACGGGCAGATGGGCTGCATCATGAAGGTATACCGCGATTGGCAGCTTGCCGGCGATGAGGAATGGTTGCTTAAAGTGTGGCCGATGGCGCGGCGGGCGCTGGAGTTTTGCTGGCGCAGAGGCGGCTGGGATGCAGACAAAGACGGTGTGATGGAAGGCTGCCAGCACAATACGATGGATGTGGAATATTATGGGCCAAACCCGCAGATGGGCATCTGGTATCTGGGGGCGCTGCGGGCATGCGAAGAAATGGCGCGGCATGTGGGCGAGAAAGATTTCGCAGACGAGTGCCATGCTTTGTACGCCAACGGACGGGAATGGATTGACGCACACCTTTTCAACGGTGAGTACTACGAACATGAAATCCGTCCGGTAAGGAGCAACGACGACATTTTCCCCATGCTCATCTGGGATATGGGCGCGAAAGACGTGAGCAACCCGGTATTGCAACTGGGGGCAGGTTGTTTGGTGGATCAACTTGTCGGGCAATATATGGCACATGTGTGTGGGCTGGGCTATGTCGTTGATCCCGAACACGCACGGCAAACGCTGCAAAGCATCATGAAGCATAACTTTAAGACGGGTTTTTACGATCATTTCAATCACTTGCGTTCATTCGTGCTGAACGATGAATCGGCGCTGGTGATGGCGACGTATCCCCGCGGGCAGCGCCCGGCACGCCCCTTCCCGTATTACAACGAGGTGATGACCGGCTTTGAGTACACGGCGGCAGTGGGGATGATGTATGAAGGTCTAGACAGTGACGGGCTGAAGTGTATCGAAGCAGTGCGCGAACGGTACGATGGGCGCAAACGCAGCCCATTTGATGAGGCGGAATGCGGACACCATTACGCGCGAGCCATGGCAAGCTGGGCGGCTGTGCTGGCGCTGACTGGCTTTCATTACTCGGCGGTCGACCACAGCATGGCGTTCAAGGCCAGTGACACGCCTGTAACCTATTTCTGGTCAAACGGCTATGCGTGGGGAACCTGCCAGCAGACGCCCGGCGACACCGGATCAGCGGTTGAACTGCGAGTGCTACATGGGAGTTTGCGTCTTCACAAACTCACGTTGAAAGGTGGCGGCTCGGTGACATTTGACGATGGGCGGACGATTGAGGCGGGAGACCGTTTGCAATGCCGGGTACAAAAGACGGGGTAGGATAATTATCATGAACCATCTTCCTGTCTATAAGGATTAAATACTCGCTTTTCCCTCTGCACGGCTGACAGAGGTATAGTAATGGGTAAGGGCTTGGAAAAAATGGGGCAGAGTTAGGTTGGACTTGCCCCGTTTAACGGACACAAAAAATGTCAGAGATAGGTAAGCTGCCCAAGAGCATAAGGGCTGAAATAGCCCAACGTAGAATGCCGCCACGACGGTTGTACCAAATCCAGGAGGCGAAATGGAGCCAACTGACCGCGCCCACACCTTTGAAGGCGCACCATTGGACGAGCTGCTGAGCGTACTGCTGCGCCAGCTTAAGCGCCCGCTGGGGACACAGGGTTTCAAACTGACTGATGCCGAGGCCAATGAAATGGCGCTACAGCGCGTGCAGGGCGCGGCTGTAAAGTGCAGCCCGGAACTGCTGGCCGCACTGGCAGGTGTGGTGCAGGAAAGCCAGACAGTGCTGGCGCGCTGGGGGTTAACGTTCCAGAAGGCGCTTGATGCCGACCTGAGCAGCATTGGCGGCTGGCAGACGACGGCTGAATTCCTCGACATTGCTAACGAAAAGAGCAACGCCGAACTACGCATCACGCTCGGCTCGGCATTGGGGTTGGTCTTTGGCGGGGACAAACAGTATGCCCCCGATTTGTTATTTCTAGCGCGCGGTGATTACGGCGACGAAAGCGTCATCGCCCGGCGGGTGCTGACTTTCGCGGCGGGTGTGGACATCTCCGGCAGTGATTGGTTAACGCGGGTCAAAGCGTGGTCCAAGAAAGACTGACGGTCGATTGCGCTTTTTTCTACGCCTCAGCAGTTCAATTCATATTTACGCCGCCCGCCCGCGCGCCTGCCAAAAATCGGGATGCCGCGAGTCGGTGAAGCGTCGCATATCCGTATTCGGTGTCCAGTAGGTCAGGTCGGGCAGGATGGTTTCGGGACTGAACACAGTGTTGGCGTCTAGCTTGGCGCTGCTCATATCCGCTCCGTTGAGGTTCGCGCCGCTCAAGTCTGCGCCTCGCAGATCGGCCTGCGCCAGAATGGCGTTCTGCAAATAAGCACATTCCAGATTGGCCTCGTTGAGCTTGGCACGGCATAAATTCGCCAGCCCCAGCCGCACCCCGAACAACATGGTCTGCTGTAAATTCGCGCCTTCCAGATTGGCGTGGCTGAGATGTGCGGCTTTTAGCGTTCCGTGCTTCAGCCAGTCACGAGCCGCCAGCATGCGGACAGCTTCGATGGCGAAGGCGTTGTCGGGACTGCCCATCTGCAACACTAACTTTTCGCGCTCATTTTCGTCCGAGCGGCGGTCATGCAAGCTGTCAATAATCAGCACCGCCAGCGCCACACTGGCTAGCTCGGTGCCCACATTGGCGTACAGATCATCCAGCAGCTTTTGGATGAAGTGAAGGGGGTCGAGGCCGGGATGCAAATCCAGTGCTCCAATCAGTGTGATGACCGCCGCCAAGACAAGTAGAAAGACACCCAAGCGTTTGACCGGTTGGGTGTGCCGGAGCTGCGCTAACATGGATTTTGTGCCTCCTGCAAAGTTGTGACTCTTGTACAGTAGCACCAATTTTCCGCAAAAGACCCCAAAGAATAGGGGTTGTGAAAGCGAATTTACTTATCCCGCCGCTTCCACCATCATCATGTTGCCGTCCGTGTTTTGAAAGACGATGCGCCGCCCGTCCGGCGACACCGACCAGTCGCCATTGCGGATGGTGAAGGGCTGTGTGGCAGGGTCAATCAGAATACGGCGTTCACCGCTTGGCACATGGTAGTACATCAGTGTTTGCACGGGGGTAGACGGCTCAAAGGGGATGTAATACAGGCTTTCCGCATCGCGCCAGCGGTAGGCCCCGAACCAGTCGAGGCGCTTTGGCTGTGCCCCCGCTTGCAGTTCCAGCGCGTAGATAGCATTCACTGTTGGATCGCTCTGGAAGGACTGGTAATACACCAGCCGCTGCCCGCCCGGTGCGATGCTCACGCCGCGCACCCTGTCCCATGAACCCAGCGCGAAACTGCTGCCATCCACCACGTTGTACACCGAAAGAGTAGTGACTGTCTTTTCGCTGGAACTGACCAGCAGGCGGCTACCGTCTATCCAACTGGCAGAAATGCGGGTGTCGCTCATGATCTGGCGGGCGTTCGCCCCGTCTATGTCGCTCACCCAGATTTCGACCTGCGGCGGGGTCGCGCCGGGGACGGACTGCCCGTACTGCACCTGCCACAACAGGCGTGTGCTGTCCGCGTTGATGGCGGGTGTGAAGCCGCTGGTGTTCACCGTCCACTCCGCTCCGTCGGCCTGCCGGTGAATGATGATCTGGCTGCCACTGCGCCGCACAAAATGCGTACCGTCCGGTGAGAACTGTGGCGGGGGCGCGGGTTCGAGGTAACCGGTCATGCTGTTGCCGGGAATATCCCACTCGAAGCTGGCGGCGTTCTGCCCCGGCGTGCCATCAATCACGAACAGCCTATCGGGATTGGTGGGATGCCACCAGCGGGTGGCGCAGCATCCGTCAATGCCGAGGGGGCGCAGTGTCCACGCAGCATCCCCCAACGCTGTGAAGGGGCGCAGCGGCGCGGCACTGTTGGGAGCGCGTTCATCGTTGGGCGGTGGCCATGCCGATGTATAGGCGTTCACCCGTGCCCCGCCAAAGCTGACCGGCGGCTGGTCAGCCAAGCGCATCCACTGGCGTGGGTTGGTCAAATCCTGCTCAAACAGATTGGAATTAAACGGCCCCATCGCCGCCAGCACATCCCAGTTGGCGTCAATATAATCCACGGGATTAAAAGCGGTGCGGTAATCCAGCGAGCGCACTTCAAAGTGCAGGTGCGGGCGTGAGTCACAGGTCACGTCCGGGTCGCCGGAGTAACCGACCACATCGCCCTGCCGCACAGGTTGGTACTGCTGTACGGGCGGCCTATCCAGCAGATGCCCGTAGAGGGTGGTGACATTGGCCTGACTGTGGCGCAGAATCAGGTTATGCGGCCCCGCGCCGAAGTTGAGGTTATCCACATAGATCACATCGCCATCCGCCACCGCGATGACGGGTGTGTTGCAGGGCATGCTGATGTCTATGCCGAAGTGCAGCCCCTGTCCGGCGCTGTACCACGCCGTGCCGAAGTTGAACGCGCCAACGGTGTTGCCGTAGGGCTGCCCGAACATCCATGTGGATGGGCCTGCCGGTTGGCTGAGGGGCATGATGAACGGTTTACTGCTGTCCTGCGCCAGCGTGGGAACAACGCCGAGCAAGAAGGAAACGAAACTTGAGGCGAAAATCAACCAACGTTTAACGCGCATTGAATAAGTCTCCACCGCTTCACATTTTTGAACAGTATAGCGGTGGTTATTTTTATGAGCAGCGAATACTCACCAACTCCTAACACCACCGTCGCACCGTCTCCCCTTTTAGGCTATGATGTGGATCACTCCTGTTTTAGGAAAGGACACATGGATGTTTGATACGCTCCCCAAAGACACCGCGACCTTCATGAACTGGTCGTGGTCGCAGATCGAACCCTATTACGATGCGCTGGCTACCCGCGAACTGAGCGCCGCCACCGTTGACACATGGTTGAAAGAGTGGACGCTCCTCGGCGAACTGATCGGTGAAAGCTATACCCGCCTGTACGTCGCCACCACAGTGGATACCACCGACGAAGCTGCTGTGACGCGCTTCCATACCTATTTGGGCGACATCATGGAAAAAGTTGAACCGAAAGAGCAAATCCTGCGCGAAAAAGTGATCGCCAGCGGCCTCAATCCGCCGGGCTTCGAAATCGCGCTGCGCAACATGAAAACCGATGTGGCTCTGTTCCGCGAAGCTAATATTCCGCTGAATACCGAAGAGCAAAAGCTGACCAATGAATATGACCGCATCGTAGGGGCGCAGACCGTGCAGTGGGAAGGGCAGGAATTGACGCTCATGCAGCTCAAGCCGGTATTCCACACGGCGGAGCGCCCTACACGCGAACAGGCGTGGAAACTGGCTTCCGAACGGCGGCTGGCTGACCGCGCTGAACTGAACAAATTATGGGGACAATTTCTGGAACTGCGCTTAAAGATGACTGAAAACGTCGGATTTGAGAGTTACCGTGATTTTCGCTGGCAGCAGTTCAAACGCTTCGACTATTCCCCGCAGGATTGCATGACATTCCACGAAGCTATCGAAGAAGTTGCGGTTCCGGCCGCCAGCCGTATCTATGAACGTCAGCGCCGGAAGTTGGGGGTAGAAACACTGCGCCCGTGGGACCTTGATCGCGACGATGTTTATCCACCCTCACGCCCGCCGCTGCATCCTTACAAAACGATTGACGAGCTGGAGGGCAAAGCGGAAGGTATCTTCAACAAGGTTGATCCCTATCTGGCGCAGCATTTCAGCACCATGCGCCGCGAAAATCTGCTTGATCTAGATAACCGCAAAGGCAAAGCGCCCGGCGGTTACTGCATCACGCTAGGCCATTCCCGCCGCGCCTTCATCTTCATGAACGCCGTTGGCATCCACGATGATGTGCAAACCCTGTTCCATGAGGCGGGACATGCCTTCCACGCCTTTGAGTCGGTCAAGCTGCCCTACAACCAGCAGCGCGATGCTCCGATCGAAATGTGCGAGGTGGCTTCAATGTCCATGGAACTGCTGGCCGCGCCCTATCTGCCGTTCAGCGAAGGCGGCTACTACACCCCGCGCGATGCAGCCCGCGCCCGCATCGAGCACATGGAGCAGAACATTCTGTTCTGGCCCTACATGGCGGTGGTGGATGCCTTCCAGCATTGGGTCTACAGCAACCCGCAGCAAGCGGCTGACCCGGTGGCCTGCGACGCGCAGTGGGGCGAACTGTGGGCGCGTTTCATCCCCGGCGTGGATTGGAGCGGGTTGGAAGATGCGCGTGTTACCGGCTGGCATCGCAAAGCGCATATCTTTGAAATCCCCTTTTATTATGTGGATTATGGACTGGCGCAGATCGGGGCTATTCAGGTGTGGCGCAATGCCCTGCGCGACCAAGCACAGGCTGTAAGCCAGTATCGGGATGCGCTGTCTCTGGGTGGGACGCGCCCGCTGCCGGAATTGTTCGCCGCTGCGGGGGCAAAGTTCGCCTTTGATGCCAGCATGTTGGGCGAATTGGTGAACCTGATGGAAACCACGATGGCGGAATTGGAGCAGGTACAGTAGGGGCTTGCTCCATTTTGGTGGGGTGGATAAATACATAATTGAACCGCACAGACTCAGAGAGGGCGATTTGTGAAAGCAGATCGCTCTTTTTTATGGCGGAAATGGCGCAATTGGCGAAACTGCCGCTGCACTGGCAAACGGGAACAGGGGAGCGAAGCGCTGCACTGACAGAATTGGCGGGCGGGAACAAGGGAGACAGGCGCTGCAATGTCGGTTGTGCAGCGGTTGGCTCGCTCATGGCTGCCGCTGTGCAGAAGTACCGAGGGAAGGCCAATGCAATTGAACCGCCATCCCACGGGGAGGCTTCGCACAGACGCAGAGGACGCCAAGAAAGCGCAGAGAGTTGGGTTGGTTGTTGATGGTTCATGGTTAATAGTAGGCAGCCAATCTGTGGTGACTAAATGTTCAAGAATAGTGTAGCACAAAAATTCGGTTTTAGGGTGACCATTTGGTCTCTTTTTGGGGGCAATTTCACTAACTATTTTGAGGGAAAATGATTGTTAAGACTGTTAGTGGATGGTTTGAAAATGGTTTGGGAGGGGGAGTTGCCAGTTACCGGATGCCAGTTGCCAGATGAAAGGCGGGAGGATATACGCGCCAAGGCGCTAATCCTCCCCTACCCCAAAGTGGCCGCCGTTTGGGAAATAAAATAGCAAGAATTGCTCGCTGATAAGCGGCAGTATCACCCGGTATTTGTTGGACATTCAGCGAACCGGAGTGTCTACGCCCGGCGGGCTGCATGTCGTCCTGAGCGAGACGCAGGGCGCGAACGTGACACGCCATGTGCACAGTCTGCGCGGCATCCATGCCCACAAGGATGCCACCAACAACTGGGAATGGCCGTTGCAAGATGGGCTGGGCAGTGTGCGTGGGGTGGTGGATAACAGCCTCGCCGTCCTCGAAAGCCGCAACTACGACCCGTTTGGCAGTGGTTTTGGGAATACGGGAACAAGCCAGACCAACTACGGTTTCACGGGTGAGTTAGTGGATGGCGGAGGGCTGCTCGACCTGCGCGCGCGACGCTATGCGCCGGGGTTGGGGGTGTTTGCCAGTTTGGACCCACTGGAAACGCCCAATCGTTACGCCTACGTGAGCGGGAATCCGATCAACGATACTGTTGGCGAACTCATCTTCCACAACCGCTACAGCTACGCCAACGGCAACCCGACCAACCTTGTAGACCCGAATGGGATGCAAGCCTGTACTCCGGGTTCCATCTGCATAGCGCCAATAGATGAAATCCCGTTTACTTCCAACTGCGCGCTTTTCCCCAATGCGCTGGGCTGCCCGGGTAACGTGCCCATCACGATCATCCCGCCGAATTTTGACCCTAATAACTCATTAGAAATAGCGCGGTGGTGCAACAATGGATTTTGCCCCAGTGGTTTGGGGAATGTCTTTATTATTCCAAATGTCGAAGTCCCACCGGAAGTGATTGAGGATTATAGGAGACAATGCAAACAAGGAAATAATCTTGCATGTATCGCTCTTGTAAATGCTCTTTCAGGGAGATGCAGATTTCATAATGATGATGACGCTTGTTATGAAATTCTAGAGTTGTGCAATAGAGGCGTTACAGCCGCCTGTGACCCTGAAGTTAGGAGGCGGTGTACGGATATTCGAGCAAAGGAACTCCGAGATGCAAAAAACTCCGCTTGTCAGAACTATAGCTGTGACTCTAATGATTCTTGCGAAGACTTGGCCAAGAAAATAGTGCAGGCATGGCTATGCCGCCAAGCTAGACAAGACATCATTAATGAGTGCTATCAAGGACGTGGTGACGCCATACATGATGAGGATACTGGAGAGATTAGCATATTGCAGGATATAGTTATCCCTAGATGCAGGAATCTATTTAATTATAATCCTAAGCAAGGTAGATTTGCCCCTTGTGATCGCAATTTAGTACCGCAAGAATACCGCTGGTTGCTTTCGTCGTCCACTATCATCGCATAATTGTAACGTAAAGCGCATAGAATATAGGTGTGGGAAATGTTTTGTGTTCTCACACCTTTATCCTTGAAGAGGAACTAATATGATAGACGAAACATATAATGAACTGGCAAGTGAAATCACGATAGCGTTTGAACCTATTCCGTATCCGGGTGATGATCCTAAAGTTGTTGGCAACTGGTGGGAGTTAAGCAATTTCCTTGGTAAAAAATGGAAAGAGGTTTCTCTTGAAGACGTAAATACAAACTGGGGGCCACATCATTTCACCCCTAAGGGGCTGGCGTATTATCTTCCTGCCTATCTCATTGCAATATTGCTTCATCCCGAACAAGTAGACAAATTAGCTCGAGAGGCTGTACTAAAGGTTTTGTCGCCAACAAAAGGAGAAGATGGGAAAATACACAAATTACCGTTCAGCAATGAACTCACTTCGAATCAGATAAAGTGCATCCATAGATTTGTTGAGGCATTTGGACAGATTTATCCAGTATGGATAAAGGAATGGGATTACCAAGAAATCCTGCAAAAAGGATTAGAGTATTGGCAACATATGGATGACTCTATTTAAGAATGGACATAGAATCGGGCACAAACTCCTCCAATGAGAGAAAGTTAGTGCTGCATGTCCCTGCAAACCCGCTCTATCCCGCCCATTCCCGAACTCACCGCACAAGTAGCCCGCCGTGCCTTCCGCAAGGGCAATGTCTACATGCAGATGCGCGTAAAAGTTCACTGAAATGGAACGTTTATTTGCTATCAAAAGTTAACTGAAAAAGTCGGTTATTTTGATAACAAAATGTAGCACGGAATACGTTTTTAGTTAATTTCGTGAAACTACGTCACATTTAGTGCCCAACGCTGCGATTCAGTCCACAGGATTATGGCTGCGTGTAGGAGGCTGGTGGGCTAGGCTTTGGCGGCGACAGCGAAAACCTCGCGCTCGAAGAACCAGCGGAAGGGCGGCACATCGAAGGCCAGCACGCGCAGCGCCGCCATGAAGATATTTTCGGCGCGGTTTTGTGGCGGGCTGTCCAGCCATACCTTGCCGTCAAATCCGGCTTCGCGCAGCGCCCGCCCCATGCTCCACAACGACTGCTCATTGACGTGTACGTGCTGGTTGACGGCCACGCCGAATTGGCGCGGGTCTTTGGGGTAGTCACTGCCCTGACCCACAAGGATGCGGAAGGCGCGCACCAGTGGGTAGGCGTAGCGGTCATACCACACGTTGGGGGCGGTGTGGATGATGAAGCGTCCATCCGGCTTGAGGACGCGGTGGACTTCGAGCATAGCGCTGTGCAGTTCCCACGGGTGCAGATGCTCGACGACATCGAACATGAGTACGCGGTCAAAGGAGGCGTCGGGGAACGGCAGGGTTTTGGCGTCAGCCTGCATGACGGCGGTTTTGCCGGGAACGACGCCGTTTACGCCCTGAATGACATTTTTTGACATCTTGACGGCGACGGCGGCGTAATCAATACCAATGGCATCCGCGCCCAGCGTGGCGCAGTGCCGCAGGATTTCCCCGCGCCCGCAGCCCACATCCAAAATCGTCATACCCGGGGTGACTTCGGCCAGCTTGAAGGCGGCGCTCAGACGGCGCGAGAGGTGTTCACCTTCACTGGTGGTGAATTCGTCGTAGCCCTCGCAGGCCGTGAGGAAGTATTCCTCAGTATAAAGGGTAGAGGGAAGCGGTTGTTTTTCGCGGTCTGGCGCTTTCAATATTTACTGCCTGCTTAAGTACGTGAATATGGATGTGTATGCGATTATTACAGAAGCGCGTGAACAGTGCAACAGCTAGTTCGGGGCGGGGCGGCCAGCGTGTGGGACGAATTTGTCGATGCGGACGGCATAACCTACATTAATGGGATACCAAAGTTGGATGCGGTGTGTCATCTGCCTTGAGCCCGTGGTTTGCACATGTTTTCTCGGCAGGTGTTATACTAGCTGTTATCTACGTCTTGAATCTACATGCAGGATATGGGGATTATGACCGAACTTATCGGCCACAAACTGGGTCAATATGATGTCACGGCACAGCTCGGCAAGGGCGGCATGGCCACTGTGTATCAGGCTACGCAGGCCAGCATGAAGCGCACGGTTGCCATCAAGATACTGCCGCGCGCGCTGACGCATGAAGAGAAATTTTTGGAGCGTTTCTACCGCGAAGTTCAAATAGCGGCCAGTTTGCAGCATCCCCACATTCTGCCGGTGTATGACTTCGGCCAATACGAAGAACTGCCCTACATCGTCATGGCATATATGAGCGGTGGCACGCTGGCTGACCTGATGGCGCACGGCCCGATGGATAACGAAATGGTGCTGCGGACGGTCAACCAGATGGCGAGCGCGCTGGAGTATGCCCACAGCAAGGGGGTTATTCACCGTGACTTCAAACCGGGCAACGTGCTGCTGGACGAAAACCGCAACACCTACTTAACCGATTTCGGTCTGGCGAAGATGAGCGAATCATCCGGCGCGCTGACGGGCACAGGCATCCTCGGCACGCCCACCTACATGTCGCCAGAACAAAGCGAACCGGGCGAACTCACCCCGGCGGCGGATATCTATGCGCTGGGCATCACTGTGTTTCAAATGCTGACGGGGCACGCACCGTTTGAGGCGGCAACCCCGCTGGGCGTGTTGATGGCACACCTGACGCATCCTATTCCCGACGTCCGCAGTTTGCGGGCGGAACTGAATGACGGTGTACAGGCGGTGATTGACCGCTCGATGGCGAAGAAGCCAGAGGACCGTTACCAGCGGGCAACCGAGCTGGCGGACGCGCTGGCCGAAGCGATGGGGCAGAAAATTCACACCAGCGCCAGCATTCAGGCGGAAGGGGCAAACGCCCTGCTGATGACCAACATGGTCGGGCAGGTGATCTTTGTCGACCAACCCTGCCTGCGGGTGCTCAAGCGCCACCACAACGAAGCGCGATCCATTATCGGCAAGCCGCTTTCGGAAGTGTTGGGCATTGACCGCAGCGTGGCGGATGAAATCATCCGGAATGTGGGCAAAGCTGGAAAAATTGAGCAGCAGCGCCTCGACATCCGCGATGCGCGTTCGCGCGTGGTGAGTGTGCTGTACAGCGCGATGGCTACCAGAGACGATAAAGGGGCGTTTGTCGGCGCGGATATTACCCTGCAAACGATCCCGGATGTGGTGGTACCACCCAGTGACGAGTTCACCACCATTGACCGGCGCATGGCGACGACTGACGAGAGTTTCCTACAAACGTACTTCGCCAAACAGTTGCAGAGTCTGCGTCAGGCGCTGGTTCAGTGGGGCGGCAACCGGATGGGCGCCAACCTTGACCGCATCATCAACGAAACGGCCCAGCGCAACGTGTGGGCGGTGAGCATGAACGGCGACAAAATCGATATCAACATCAAAGCCAATGATGCTGATGTGTACCGTGCGCTGCTGGCGAAGGCGATTGCCTTTGCCGTCAATCTGGTGGGCAAGAAAATTGTCATGAAGAGTATGCAATCGGTGGACGGCCAGATTGAACCGACCATTCTCAACGTCGTCGAAGAACTCAAACTGTATGATTTGTTCGACGTGCTTTGAATCCAGATGGAAAATGCGTTACATTTCCTGCCGAAAGCGAATATTCGCAATACTAAATTTGTTGGAAAGGATTTTTCATTATGATGAGCTTTGGCAGCGCAGATAGTTTATCGACCATCAACTTAATTTTTGATTTCGTACTGGTTGTTGCCTCGGTCTGGATGGTGTTTTCCATTCGCGGCATCGGCGGATTGGTGGGACGTTCTCTCAACTTAATCGTCATCGGCGCCATTATCCTCGGTTTTGCTCACTTGATCGCAACCTTCGCCGGGCCGGGACGCCTCAATATATTTGACGGCGCGACCAACAACGTGGTGCACCGGATTATTGTGCTGCTGGGCTTTGTCGCGCTGGCGCTGGGCTTCCGCCAGATCCGCAGCATGCGCGACTGAAAAATTTGTCAGCCGACGACCCCGAACGCCGCTATCAGGATATTCTGCGGCGTATTGAACAGCATAAACAACAGCAGGCCAGCGCTCCCAAGCAAAGTGTGCTGGCCGCTGTTTTGGATAGCTTAAATGCTGCCGGTCTGCTGTCCGCCATTAAGCGGCGTCCCCCCGCTGGGCTGAGCGCCTACGGGCCAAAATCCTTTACCGGGCTGGTCGCAACGCTAGAGTCGCTACTGGCAGTTGACGAGCAGGATTCGTTAGGGCCGTTCCACTGGACGGGCGTGGTGCTGTGGCACAAACCTAAAGGCTACCATCATTATCAAACAATGGGATTGTTAGGCATTTGGGCGCGGGAAACGCAATCGGGTATCGCGGTGCTGGTGGGCGAAAAGGCGCTGACGTTTAACGCGCCGGTCTTTAACCCGGAGTCATATTACCACCACATCAAGCGCCGCTTTGATCTATTTTATGAAGGGGATGCCAGCCCACCGGATGCGGCGCATACTTTGCTCGATGTGCGCTACGATCCGGCAGACCGGCTGGCACAGCGCGAAGCACTGGAAGCCACCTTACGCAGGTGGGTCAGTGCCCATCACACCCCATCAGCCGAATAATCCGGCATCATTATCCTCATCCAGAAAGCCGTCCAGCAGCCCTTCGTTATCTTCATCCGGCATGCGGCGGCGGCGTGGGCGCAGCGGGCGGCTGTCCTCATTCACCGGCGCGACTTGCGCGCGGGCAGGCGGCAGCACGGTGGGGGCGGTGCGGACGGACGGAACCGCTTCACCCTTCTTCTGTGCCACTGCCGCGTCAAAGTCAACGGCCTGTGCTTCGGCCCGCAGGTTGCGCGGGTGCTGGCGTTCGGCGTGCGCCTGTCCATCCAGACGGGACGGTTCTTCGGGGGGTGTGATTACACTTTTGAGGACTAGATTGGCGAGTCCGAAAAGGCTCATCTTAAAGATGCGGATGAGCAAAAAGGCTGCCAGAATTATGACAACCGCGACAATACCACAAACGCTGACGACCAAAAGAGCAGTATCGTTGCTCATGGAATTCTCCACATGAACAGCGGACGCGGCGGTAAGAAAAGCCGCGCCCGGCGAACACTGCTATTTTACATCATCAGCGGCGCGAGTGCTGCGAATATATCCGTGAGCATTCCCTCCAAAACAAGTTCGTGATTGGCCTGTTCGCGCAGGAAATCATAATCAATCACGATGCCCTTCCATGTTTCGCGGGTGAAACGTGCGCCCTGCGGCAGCCTGACATCGAAGAAGGCGTCAGGCAGCGGCGAAGCATAGACGTAAATATAGGGGCGGGGGAAGCCAGCGCTGCCCGGTGAAAAGCCGACGTTCATGTGCGGGTCACGCTGTTCTTCAAAACCCTTGGCGAACCACAGGGTAGAAAGGTCGAAGCCGTGCGGCCAGACGATCATCGGTGACAATCCGCCCAGCAGCCGCCCCCGGAAGCGGGCGATAGCGCTGTAGACGCTGTGCAATGCCGCCTGATATTCTGCTGCGGCGTCGGGGTGTGGGTTAAGTGGTGTCTGTCCGGTAATTTTGGTACGGTCAATTGTCGATGGGTGATCGGCGTCCGCCATCGTTTTAAGCAGCGCATCGGCCAATGACTGCTGCGTATGTCCGTCCAGCGGGATGGGGTTGACGCTGGCTTCCGGGCAGGTGTAGACCAATGCCCGTTCAGCGAAGTTGAGGTCTATTATGCCGCCGTCCGCCAGCCGTCCGCTGGTGACACCTTTGGCGGTGACGTACAATCCCAAATGGGCATAATTGGGCAGGGCTGGGACAGAGACTTTGCGAACCCCGCCCACCACCTGTGCTGCTTGATGTAAGGCAGTGCGTGTCGGCTCCCAATTGGCTAAGGCCGGTAATGTCATGCTGAACTCCTGTTGATAATCGTCTTCACCAATAAGTCTGCCAATTGTTCCACTCCGTTACAGAATGTGTGCGTTTTATGGCTATTTCATCTGTCTTAATTCAGGACAGAACCAAACTTTCCCCACCTTGCGGGAGTAATATACACATAAGTGTACGGCGCAGGGACAGCGCATTCTGTCTTTGCATCGGGTGTCTAAGGGAACGGTACGATGGCGATCATCCGCATGGCACTGTACATCACGGCTGTCCTGTTGGGCGGTTTCTGTGCCGTGTTCATGCTGCTGCGGCTGTGGCCTTACGATGACCGTGATCTGCGCCTGCTGCTGATGCCGGATGATTGTTTAGGGCCGTGCTTCCTGGGCATCCAACCCGGCCTCACCAAACCCGATGAAGCCGTTCGACTGCTGCGCCAGCATGACTGGGTCGCACCCGACAGCGTACACCGCACCAGCGGCGGCGAGGTGTTGTGGGCGTGGAGTGGCCGCCAGCCCGCTCTCATCAACAGCAGTATTCAACCCATGTTGATCGTCTGGTCGGACAACCGCGAATTACAGGTGATTGACGGCATTCAAATCCCGCTGCGCCTGCCTGTCGGCCAAGCGCTGCTGGCGCTGGGCGAACCCCCGACGTTGAACGTGGGGCATGCCAATAGCCCCACGGACGTGCCGGTGATCGCGCTGTACGACCATTACGCACTGGAAGTGTGGTCGCATGTGGCCTGTCCCATCACCCGCCGCAAATTTTTGGAGTCGCCGCTTAATCTTTATTGGCTGAGCAGCGCCGACACCGCCATACCCGCCCGTCTAGCAACCGTCAGCCAAGCCTGTTGATTATCCTTTGTAGAACTGCTGGTATAACGCCTGTTGGCGCTGGCGTGCCTGCTGGTATATTTCGACTGCTGAACGCTGCGGCTGGATCACGCGGGCAATTTGGGGTGGGTAATCCGTCCACTGTCGCTGATGCAGATGACTCAGCAGCAGAATAGCGATTCCCCGCGCGCTGGTTTCCCCTTCGCTCAGCATGTGCAAAGGCCGGTTCAAGGCGTTGGCGATGATCTGCGGCCAAACGGTGGAAGCCGCGATGGCTCCGCCGCCCGCCATAATCCGCGCTTCGCCGGGCAGCAGGACACCGGCAATGTGAGCAAGGCGTAAGGCAATACTTTCCAGCAGGGCGTGTAGAATATCAAGCGGTGTGGTGGACAGGCGTAAGCCGTGCAGCGTACCGCTGGCCTCACTGTGCCAGCCGGGACTGCGTTCGCCTGACCAAAAGGGCAAGACGGTAAGGCCGTGTCCATCGGGTACTTGGGCTGCCAACGCCGCTTCAACATCGGCCTCCAATTGCAGCGTCTTACGTGCCCATTCGTAGAGCGTTCCGCCTTCGGTGGTCGCCCCACCGATCAGAGGGTGTTGCGCCGTAACGCGATAGCCCCACAATCCATCGGGGACAGGCGGTAACCTGTCTGTCGAGACACGGCGGATGGCAGATGTCGAGCCGATGGACAGCGCGGCTGATGTGCTATCCACACCCCCTGACCCGATATTAGCCGCCGCACCGTCGCCGATGGCGAGGAAGAAGGGGACATCGGCTAAAACTTGCCACCGTTCGTTGTACGGCGGTAGCAACCCCTGCACCGTATCCATTGTGTCCGCCAGCGTGGGCAGCGCCGCCGGGTCGAGCTGGAGCAGGTTCAGCCACCGGTCATCCCATGCCAGTTGGGCGCGGTTGAGCAGGCCGCTCCACGAAGCGACAGAATAACTGGTCACGGTTTGCCCGAACCACTGGCGGTAAAGGTAGGCGGCAAAGTCCATCCAGCGGGCGACGCGGCGGTATGCTTCGGGATACTGCTGTTGATACCAGTACAAGCGCACTGTGGCGTAAGCCGGATGCAGGCGGCAGCCCGTCGCTTGATAATTGGTTGGCACGTCAATCTTGTCTTGCAGGGTTTTGACCAGTTCTCCGCCCCGTCCGTCGGCATAGGTGAAGCAGGGCGTCACAGCCGAACCGCTGGCATCTACCCCTAAAATATTACCGACGAAGCTGGAGACGCCAACCGCTTGAATGTCACTGGCGGCGGGGTGCTGCACTACTTGTGTGATGCACTCTTCGGTCAACTGCTGCAAGTGGCGGGGGTCGGCAGTGGCTTCCCCGTCGCCGGCGGTGTGGAAGCTGTGCTTGATCTGGCACAGCGCACCGGGAATGGGTTTAGCCTGCTCATCGAACAGCAGTGCGCGCACCGACGAACTACCAATATCAACCACCAAAATGCTCACGATGTATCACGCTCCACTGTGGAAAGCATCACGTCGGACGATTATACCCAACGCTCTCCGGTTGCATGTTGTCGCCGCTCGTTGATGGCACTCAACGAACCTTCTGCTATACTCAGGCCAAAAAATTAGTCATGCTATGCCGCCTTTAATTAAAACCCTGATCAAACTGAGCCTGCTCCTCTTAATCATGCTGACCGGCACGTCTATGCTGATCCATGCCCAACCCTATGATGATGAGGGGCTGCGTGGTTTAGTCTACTCAGAAGATTGCCAGCCGCCCTGCTTTATGGGCATCCAACCCGGCGTGACTAGCATGAATTCGGTCTATGATATTCTCTCGGCAAATCCCTGGGTTGACGGCATTACCTCACGGTTTGTCAATAATTACGACTCGATGGCTGTTACATGGACGTGGAATGGTCGCCAGCCCGCCATCTTTGACGGTGAGCGCGGCGGAACGGTAAACATTCTGTTCACCGAATCGTCTAGCAAGCAAACCGCCAGCAGCATCATCCTGCCGCTCAATCTGCCCGCCGGTTACATCATCCTCCTGCTGGGTGATTTGCCGCCGGATTATTCGGGGGCGCTGGGCAAAGGACAACGGGTGTACTTGGAAGCATCGTATCCTGAAAGCGATGTCATGATTTCGGCTATAACCGCTTGTCCATTGACGCGCTGGAACGTGTGGACAGTGCCGATCACGCTGCGGCTCAGCCATAACGTGAGTGACCCTGACGGGCTAATGCCGATTAAGGACGTCTGTTGACAATGTATCATGAGGGAGGCGACCCGTGATCCGTTGTGTGGTACGCAACACGCTGATTGTTTTGACAATGCTGACGGCAGGGCTGCTGCTGGTACGCGCCCAACCCTACGATGGGCACACCGTACGTGACCTGCTGCTGCCGGAAGAATGTATTGCCCCCTGCTTTATGGGTATCCGCCCCGGACGCACCACCGTGACCGCCGCGCTCGACCTGCTGCGCCAGCATGAATGGGTGGACACAGACAGTATTGATTATCGGCAGGGTGCTTACATCGACTGGCGCTGGAATGGGCAGCAGCCTGCCGTGATTGACGGAAATTCTCCATCACGACTCATCTTTAACGCCAATGCGACGTTTATTGAGCAGGTATGGGTGGGGATGAATCTGCAAGCTGGGGATGTTCACCTGCTATTTGGCGCACCGTCATTTTTTACGGTCGGTGTCAGCCAATTCCGGAATAGCCAAGCCCCGCTCATTGTCAACGAATTTTACGCCGACCACTATTTCTACACGTTGACCGATACACTCTGTCCGCTGCATTTCGCCAATTATATGCGGCTGCCTGTGGTGAAGCTCACGTTTTTCAATGACCGCGTTCTGGGCGGTGATTTGTTCAACCAATCCCCACATTCCAATTTCAATCGCAATCTGGTCGTGAACGCTAACCACTACCGCGTGTGCTGAATAGCAGCGATTAGTGCTTGCGCTTCTTCTTGGGGCGTGTGGGTTTGGTTTTTTCGCGGTTGTTTGCCATGTGGTCAAGATAATCATGAATAAAGTCGCCGCGATCCGTAGCGACCAGCAGGCCGCTCAGCTTGTTGATGGTCAATTCGCCAAAATGCTCAATCAGGCGGCCAATTTGTTCACGCACGATCATCATCATGTCGTCCCACATCACGCCGGCTGGCAGTTCAGCTTCGCGTATCGAGCGTGTGCTTTCGATGTATGCCAACAAAGGGTCGGCGCTGGTGAACACCAATTTGCCGGGCAAATCGTAACGCACCACCGCAAAGAAGTAGCGGGACAGCAAACGGGTTCCACTTTCCAAGGTAAACAAATCAGTGTGCTGCGGGGGAACACGTATGTTGGTCGTGCCCGGCGGGACGAGCAAGGTTATCGCCCGCCGCATCAGCGCCTGAATTTCCGGTAAATTTTGCACACTGTTGGTGGTCGCCATGATGACCCCGCCCGGCTTCAGCACGCGCCGGAATTCACGCATGGCACGCTCGACATCCGGCACATGAAACAGCATATGGTTTGCCATCAGCAGATCGAACGCGCCGTCCGCGAACGGGATACGTTGGGCGTCGGCTACGGCGATGTGTTCGGGAAGCGGATGCGTCTGCATCATTTTGGGATATAGATCGAATCCGTAATATTTAACGTCAGGCAATTTATTCTGAACAGCCGTGCTCCAGCGCCCCGGCCCACAGCCAACATCCAATATTTGTTCATCGCCGCGCCATTGAATGTTGCTCAATGCCCAATCTGCGATACTCACCCGCGTCTCGCTGTACTGATCATGAGTCATCTGGCGAATGCGTAGTGCTTCCTCTGTGGTATACATGCGGCGCACTGCGTCCGGGTCATTACCTGTGAACATCAATTGTCCGATCTGGTAGTACGTTGCTTATGTCTATCAACTATATGAATATTACCATTGAACGCAACTTTGCAACTATGGCCTTTCCAGCGATTATAGTCGTTCATTGGTCGGCAGAGAGGTTGAGAAATTCTTCGCGGGACTATCCGCCTCTCTGCATAAGGTATGTAGCATTGATCCTTTAGGCAGAAGAAGTTGGAAATTGATACGGGTCATACGGGTCGGTTACAGCTATTCATCAAGTTGTTCCCGACCAGTGACTAGCCGTTGAAGTTGTTACCGTATCGTCTGTTGGCTTCATCCGTAATGTAGGCAACAAAACGCAGAGTATCCTTAAAATCTTGGGGATCGGCCGGTTGGCGCACCGAGCGGGCTGGATCAGGGCGTCCGTTCCACGCCCTATCAATAAGCGCTGTCCACGACTGATCGAGGTTTGCCTTGACCCACTCGGCTCCGGCACGCTTGGAGCCGGGAAAGCCGCGGATCAGATCGTGCAGCATGCGGCAGTACTGCAAAACGATATAGCCTTGGTAAAAGCGATTGTTGTATTCGTCGGGATTGGCGGCAATCTCCTGTCCCCAATTGACAATCGTTCCTATGATCTCGCCGCGCAAAATCTCCACTGGAACAGGTTCAATGAATGTCTTTGGAGACGGCCCTGCCAGAGTAACACCGTGTTCGCGTACCACCCATCGAACCAATCCTCTATTGCAGTGTTTATCTCGCGTGAGGGAGCGGCTGCCGTGGTTGAGATACCACAGGTCAGTTCCGGACCGGGTATAAGTGCGCAGCGTTTCCTGAGTAAAATACGAACCTTCCAAATGTTGCGCCCAGTCGATTTCTAGGTCAAAGATGCGCCCATGTACATCCTGTAGAGCCTCAACTTCATCGTCGGACAGCTCGTTTTCGGTCACCATAATGAAATCACAGTCGCTGTTGAGGTCAAACCCACCGATGGCAAACGAACCTTGCAAGTAAGCGCCAACAAAATTGTCCCCTAACGCCCCGCGAATACCTGTTACTAATTCATGCAAAACGATATTTAGCTCGGAATATGGGGTTGGCAACCATTCGCTCATGTTGAACCCTCTCAGCCATTATCAGGTAACTTGGTCGCTCCAAAAAGCCTGTGCGCGCTCATTCATAGCGCAAAATCTTGGCGACTGTCTCGCGGATGGCGACGCGGGCGCTCAATAAGGTCGCCACCCACGCAATCACTACCGACGCGACTGCCAACAGCAAGGTAATCACGGTGGCTTCGCGCGGGATGGGGATGGTTAAGCCTATGCCCAGTGTGGTGAGGATGGATACACCCAGCGAACTGAGACCGATACCCAACAGTCCCCCCAGCAAACCGATAACCGTGTTTTCCAGCAGCACGATCCGCAGCACCCGTCCGCGCGTCAGTCCCAGCGCTTTCAACACACCGATCTGATGGCGGCGTTCCAGCATGGTCAGCGAAACCGTGTTCGCCATGATGACAGCGGCGGCCAGTAGCGAGAGAATGCCGACGATGGTGGGAATAGCTGCGAGCTGATCAATTAACCGCTTGAGCAGGCCGTCAATAAAGGTGACATCCACCGCAAACACCAGCGGCAGCGTGGTGATACGCGTCAAAAACTCGTCGAGGTTTTCCTCTTTCACCTGCACCACATCCAGCTGGCGGGCATTTTCCGTACCCGGCGCGTTTGGCGGCAGGTAGGCGTTGGCGATGCTCGGCGTGAAGCGCGTAGCCGTTCCCACGATGCCCACCACCTCGTAATCGTACAAACGACCCTGAATTTGCAGCCGGATGTGTGAACCCACATCAATGCCCACCTCTTCCAGCGAGGAAAAGCCCTGCACCAGCCCGCCCAGCGCCGACTGCTGCGTCAGCACGATCACACTCTTGCCGCGGTCTTCGGGCAGCAGGTCGCGCCCCGCCAGCAGCGGCCCACTGCTCAAATTGGGGTTATCGGAGTCGCGTGTCATGATGCTCAGCGGCAGCGAGCGCAGCGTCCCTTCCAGCGTTACCTGCTGCCCATCCACTTCCAGCAGCCGCCCGGTGTTGACATTCAGGATGGTCTGGTATTCCATGCCCGGTTGGCTGTTGACGATCAAATTAATCAACGGTTGGGCGACGGCTTTGGGCAGCAGCGGAAAAATCATGACATTCCCGCCCAGCGTCTGCGCGAATTGGAAGCGCACGATCTCGCGCGTGCCTAACCCGAAATAAGTAATGCTGCTCAGGGCGAACATGCCCGCCGTCAGCGCCAGTAAGGTTGTGGCCGTGCGGATGCGGCGGCTGGACAGATTTCGCAGTGCCAGATGTAAATCAATCGAACCGAATGACGGCAGATGCCCGATGAACCACACAATCACCCACATCACCACCGTCAGCAGCCCAAGCACCAGCATGGTTCCCGCCACCAGTGCGATGCCGATGATCGCATTAGGCGGCGGGTTGATGAAGCGATCGACCGCCTGGTCAACCACCGGCCCGATGATCTGCCCTGAAATCACACCCAGCACTAGTACCACAACCCCCAATGCCATCAGTCCCTGCATCACGCTGGCACGGGGAAGGTGGGTTTCGTTGGGACGCAGCACAATCGCTGGACGGACGCGCGAGGCTGTCAAAATGGGCAGCACACCGAACACCAGCGTCGTCACCATGCCCAACCCCACCCCGTAAACAATGGCTTCAGGGTGCAGCCGCCACGGCAGCCGCTGTTGTTGTAGAAGGCTTCCCCATAGGCATTGACGACTCCGCTCAACAGCAGGCCGAGGAAGACACCGGCAGCGCTGCCCATGATGCCCAGCAAAAAGGCTTCGCTGAGGAACAACGCCCCAATCTGCTGCCCCTTCAGGCCGAAGGTCTTCAGTGCTGCGATCTCCAGTGAGCGCCTACCCACCAGCACCAGCATGGTATTCATGATGCCCACCCCGCCGATCAGCAGCGCCCCCAATCCCATCGTCACAATGAAGCGTCCCACCAGATCGGCCAGTTCGCGGTTGCGTTCCAGCAGCCACGGTGTGGCATTGATGTCACGGATGAAGGTACATAGGGGTTAGCTCATTGGCTGCGGCGCGGATCTCTTCGCTGGTCAGGGTATCCGGCAGCACGATGCCGATTTGATTGGGGTTGGTGTTCAGTTGCAGCGTTTCGGCATAGCGCCGGTCAATGTAGATGAAGCCGAAGAACGACGCCAGAATATTGTTGATGTTGGCTTCGCTTTCGCTGGGTACGATCCCGCTGATGGTGAACGGTTGCTCCGTCCCGCTCAGCCGTACCGGATCGCCCACCTTCAAGCGCTGCGAGTCCGCCAAACTCTGGCTGATGACGATGGTAAATTCACCCGCCAGCAGTTCCGGCAGCCGCCTGCCCGCCGGATCAACAGCCGTGATCGGTCCGGAAATATCAAACGTTTGCGGGTCAATGAGATAGGTGCTGATAAACTGCGGGCGGCCCATCCCGCTCACCCCGATAGGCGTCATCTGCACATTGTTCACCAGCGTAAACATGGTCAGTTGGCCGTCGTGCTGTGCCGTCCAATCCCGCGCGAACTGCTGGGTGCGTTCCCGGAAAATGGAGGGTTCGTCCGCCCCGCGCTGGAACGCCCCGTTGAACGGGCCGAGGTTGGGAATGGCGCTCAGCAGAATATCCCCGTGATTGTACTGGCGCAGATTGCCCAGCAGCGAGTCGGTGATCGAAAGTCCCAAACTCCGCAGCGCCACCACCGTTGCCACGCCCGCTGCTACACAAAATACGGCAAAGACTGTCCAGTGCCCGCTGTGGCGGAGGTTGGTGGTGGCGTGGCGCAGGTAAAAGAATAATCTTCTCATATCGTCGAGATTGCCATGTTAAGCCGAAAAGTGCTGCATTTTATCATAGTCGAATAAACAATGGCCTGCATTAAATAAGCGCTAATGTACGGGCAAATGGGGCAGCCTTCAACCAGCTTTTGACCTACGCTTGCCCGCCTGCCGCGCCTGTGTTCTGCCATGCCGTGCTACCATAACCCTATGTAAATCGCCTCAAGGGATGCCCCATGCCGACTCGCAAAACATGGATGGCTGTCTTGCTCGCCGCCGCGTTCGGTGCGCTGCTGGGCGCTGCCGCCACCTATGCCCTGCTAACCACGCGCGGCCTGCGTGTCCAGTCTTTCACGGCAGACCGGCAGCAAGTCCTCGTCGGTGACAGCGTTACCTTTTCGTGGAACGTACAGGATGCTGCGCAGGTCGCCTTCCGCTTTGTGCATCTGCCCACCGGCAGTCATGGGGACTTGTGGGAATCGGTGCGCCCTGAACTGTTATCCGGCAGCTTGCCGCCCGTCGGGCAGTGGTCGTACACCGTTCCGCTTGACCTTGTGGATACCCGCTTTAAATTCGAGATCGAAGGCATGGATGAAGCCGGCAACAAAGTCGCCACGCGCTCCGGTATCATCACCGTGAGCTATTGGCCGTGCTTTGCGGAAGCGGCGGTGGATTGCGTCACTCCACCCACGCAGGTGATCGCCATGCTTCAGCCCTTTGAACATGGGTACATGCTGTGGCGTGGCGATACCACAACCGTCTATGTACTGGCCGCTCCGCCTGATACGCCGCATGCCCTCATTGGCTGGAAGGCCTATCCCGACACATGGGCAGCCGATCAGTCCTTCACCCTCGCCAGCCAACCGCCCGCCGGATTGTTGCAGCCGCATGGACGCTTCACCAAAATATTAGCAGACTATCCCGAACTGCTAGCAGACATAGGTTGGGCGACGGAACCCGAAGTCCAGTTCAACGCCACCCTTCAACAAACGCGCATCGTGTGCAGTACATCATGCAGCCCGGCTCTGTACATCAAGCTGGCCGATGCACGCATCATACAGCTTGCCGCCAGCCAGCCCACGCTTGAGCAGGGCTATATCTGGAATGTGCTGCCAGCATCTTAGGTATCTGACTCCCCACCCTCAATCCACCTGCGCCTCGTGACCGGCAAGGATCGACAGGTGTTCCAGTAAATCGCTGGATAGTTGCTGCATAGCCTGCACCGCATCTTGCTGCTCGGCGCTCAGGTGGTCTGCACACTGCTCGTTCATGATTTCCGAGCAGGCGAATAGGGATGCAATTGCCCCACGCACATCGTGCAGTAAAATGCGTTCCGACTCTGAAAAATCAGCATCGTCCAACAGCGTGATCGCTTTTTGCAGGCTTTGCTGAACGAAGTTCCAGAGCTTCACATAAGTTTCATCCGGCACGTCCTCAGCCGTCGGCAGCTTCGCGACAGCAGCAGCGATGCCGCTCAGGCGCGAACGAATATCGGTGATCAGTTCATCTAACGAATGCATACCATCATCGTCATTTCGCTGTGAATCAATATACAAGCCGTCCGAAGCGCTTCAGCACGTACAGCGCGTCCGCCGTCACCCACTCGTTCAGCTTGCGCGTGCTGGTGCCGCCCCAATCCACATAATCATTGCCTAACTCGAACTCACTCGCCACCTTTTTGTAATAGCGGCTTTCGGCAGGCCAGCCCCCCGCCGGAAGTGCTTTCTCTTCCAGCAAATCCAGGGCGTCCGCCAAGCGTTCGTCGTCTGTGAAGTCAATCTCGGCGAAGATTTTGAGCGCGCCGAGGATGTCATAATGCCAGTAGAGCGGGTAATGCAGCTTCACAAACTCGCGGGCAATCACCCCGCCCGTGCTGACGCGCTTATACAACCGCCGCTTCAGGAAGAACTCGGCTGCCCGCCGCGCCGCCGCCAGCGACTCGCTGTCGCCTGTGTGCCGCGCATAGAGCGCCAGCGCCCGCATCGAGTACAGCGTGTGAATGAAAGTAGACGTGTGCGCCGAGGGTTCTTTGTCGCAGTTCCAGCCGCCGTCCGGCCACTGCCAGTAGCGCAGCCGTTCCGCCAGTTGGTGTATGCGCTCGTCCTCCAGCCCCAGCCGCAGCACGCTGTACAGCGCGTTGCCCTGCTGCGAGGTGCAGGTGCGGTGGCGGCCCTCCATCACCGGAATGGCATCGTGTCCATAAACATCCGCTTTGCGGTCGGTCACAAACTCGTTGAAATAACGCGGAGCCAGCCACGTCCGCATGACCTCGTCCGCCATCGGGTACAGCGCCCGCTCGCCGTGTGGATAGCCGATGTCCGCCAGCGTCATCAAGACCCAGTGTGCGCCCTGCCACTTGTCATAGACACCCCGCGAACCCTGCAAAATCCCATCGGCATCCACATGCTGCAAGATGGCTTTGACCCGTGCCGACTGTTTGATGTCCTGTTCCAGCGCCTGAATGTCCGCCGAGTCTCGATCCACCCCCAAAACGTTGACGTTGATCTTCCAGCGTATCGATGGTTCGTCTGATTGCAGCAACTTTTCGATGACGGCGGCATGGCTCATCGTCGTTTTCTCTTGCGTATGAAACGGATGTTCACAGTATAACCTGAGTGCGCGCTGAAAGGAAATCTGCTGAAGGCTGACAAACCTGTTATATGTGCTGCTCTAAAACCGCTTCTCCCGCCACTTAATTAAATTGCGCGTCATACCCAGCAAGACTGCGAAGGCGGGCTAATAATGTTTCAGATAGTCTCTTAATGGAAAGTAAGGATTCTTTCTGTTCTGCACTCAATTGACCAGCAAATCGTTCTTGCATGATGTCAACCACGTTAATCATGTTGGAAATGCTTGGGTTCAAGTCAAATCGCAACATGCGTGCGACTTCTGAAATGCTTTCCGTTTTTGAAGCAACCCTCATGTTATTTGGGATGGATGACGCTTTATCCAAAATGTCGAACATAGTTTGAATATTTCGATCAAAGAGGTTTTCTAGCCTAACAAATATTGCATCCGACACTTCATCAGCCGCAGGCAGCCGCGCGACGTGCGTGGCGATCTCGGTTACACGCGAGTGAATGTCTGCAATCAGTTCATCTAAATCTGTCATTTCACAACCGTCGCTTCTCCCGTCCCCCGCTGCCCAGCTTTTCTTTAGCGGCGCTGGATGACATGCTGCCCTCGCGCATGATGGCGCTGTAGAAATCCTCGTCGTAGCTGCGCGTCTTGACCACCACCGGCATCGGCACAGCATGACCCATGATGATGGCCTGCTGCTTGGTATCCAGCCGCGCCAGCACCTCGCGCAAACCCTGCGCCCCGTTGATGCCGTTCAGCACCGCGTTGATGTCGCGCTCGTTGTCCAGCAGCGCCGTCACCCGCGTGCCAATCTGGCTCATCACTTCCTCGTCAATCCCGCTGGGACGCTGGTCAACCACCAGCAGCGTCACGTTGTACTTGCGTAACTCGCGCGCAATCGTGCCGAAGATGGTCTGCCCGGCGATGCCCGGCTGCAAGAATTTATGCGCTTCTTCGATGGTAATCACCAACTGCGGCGGCTTGTCGGCCTCGTCCCCCAGCGAACGCTCCACCATGTCCACGTACTTATCACGGATGCGCCGCGTCAGATAATTCGCCACCAGAATATAGGCTTCCAGTTCGTTGCCATAGCGCCCGAACTCCAGCACCACATGCTTGCGCTGGTCAACTAGCAGGCTAATGATCTGCTGTACGCTGTCACCTGTCGATTCATTTACCAGAAAGCCCCAGCGTTCAAAGCGCTGCGTGCGCCGCTGCAAACCCAGCATCGTCCCTTCGGCGATGTTGGTGTTCATGGTGATGTCGTCGAAGTCCACTTCGCTGGCCTCGTTCAGCCGTTTAATCCAGCCCGCTTTCCAGCGCTTCTTGAGTGTGTAGGCCGCGTCAATCATGGCGTCGGTCAGGTTCATGCTGCCCCGCAGCGCCGCGATGTCCTCCGGGTCGATCTCGTCGTAGCCCAGCTTGACCTCGAAGTCGTACTTCGCCCCGCGCCGCCGCGTGCTTTCACCGTCCAGCGTGATAATCCTGACCTGATTGCTAAAGAGCTGCTTCAGCCCTTTGGCCTGTGTGCCGCGCTCGTCGGTGGCTGCCCAGCCGTAATCGTTGTGCATGTCGAAGATCAGGTTGACCGCTTTGTCCCATTTGATGACGCCCGCCACCAGCATGCGCGTCAGGAAGCTCTTGCCCGTGCCGCTTTTGCCGAAGACCCCCACCGAACGCTCCACCAGCCGCTTCAGGTCGAGGTTGATCTGCGTCATTTCCAGTTCCAGCGGCGCGCCGATGTTGAAGTGCGCCTCGTCCTCCGCTCCGAAGACCGCGTTCACATCCTCCACCGTGGCGTTAAACACCTGCGTGAAGTGGCCGGGAATGGTCTTGACGGGTTTAGGCTGCCCGTCCTCAATCGAGAGCATCGGCGTGACATTGATGACGCCGTACACCGCCGTACCCACGTAGACCGCTTCCAGAAACGGGTCGCCGGTCAGTTCCGGCGGGTGATTCTGGATGCCGGCGTTGGTGCTGTTGAGGCTGATGTCGTTCAACATGCAGAAGAAGCGCGTGTCGTTCGCGCCATGCACCACCACGTAACGCCCCACCGCCAGATCTTCTACCGTCTGCCCGCGATCCAGCTTGACCACCAGCCCCTTGCTGAGCGATCCGCCCACCACCACGCCGAGGCGTGAATCAGGGTCCGGGCGTGTGCTGCCGGGGAACCAGTCATTCAGATTTTCGGGGGAGGAGGGGTATTGCATAATGTAAACTCCATTGAGCTATGAAGATGTATTCCAACTTTGGTCTGCAATTACTTGAACTAATTCTTCTTGCATGGCTCTAAATGCCGGTAGTTTAGTTAATATTGAAAAATCGCTGATGAACTCGCTGACACGACGCACATGTTCAGATGGATTAAATTTAGCCAATCGTCTTCCATGAAGGCCACTTGCTTGGCGCAGTCGATTGTAGAGTTCGTTTTTAGGATCAGGGATTCGTTCTAACTCGTTAGTCTTTGGCAGCTTGAGCGATATGCTGTTACGGGGATTGTTGGCTGCATTCTTGATTGCTTGCTCATTTATGAGCATCCAAGCTTCTTGCATTCGTATCAGGTACAAACGCATACTGTTGGGATAACAGAACCTTTTTTTTTCCTCAACAGATTCTAGGTGTTGACGGATTTCTGTGACCTCGCGCACTATGTGATTCTTTTTCAGCATCGCGATGAACAAATAGAAGATCACAAGGAAAGAGATCTAAAGTCCAAAAAATACGATCTGCCAGTTTTTTGGGAGGATGCGGTAAGTCCCGTAATTCTGCCCACGCAGGCAGTATTGAGTATTGTGGTAAGTGAACTTCTAACAACCATGTCAATATTGGCAACAGGGCTGCATCTGAACTCCCATCACTTAGAAGTGTGTATCGAAATAGTGATTCAGTCATTATCCAATCCATCCAGAAGTGGAAGTATATCTTGCCGATCAATCACTCTATCATTTTGAGATTCCGGCTTAACTTGTGTGAGATATGCTAAGAGAGTTCCTTTCGATACTACATTAGTTAAGTCATCTGAATTCTGTTGTGCTTTGTTACGCCACGTATTCGGCAAATAGCTAAAAGTTGCCTTTTTGAAACGTCTCCCGTTTTGTAAACTGTTCCTAAGTTCTGCTACTAATAAGCTTTCATCTGGAACTTGTTGCACTACAGAGGGCGAGTGAGTGTTAATGATTACTTGTCGTAGAGGATTATCAATGTCTACAATCAGTTCAGGATCAGTAGGTATATCTTTAAGTAAGCGTAGCATAGCTGGTATTCGCTTTGGATAGATACCATTCTCAGGTTCCTCAAGGCATATTAATCCTTGTTCCCTTGGATCAAGCTCCAAAACGGAAAGAGCTATGAATCGCAGTGTACCATCTGACAGTCCTCTCGCTGGGTGTGAAGTACCACCTAGATCGGTCATGTGTAACGTGTATAGCTGACGTTTTTCGTCAACATCTACCCATACATGCCGAACGTCCTCTATTAATTGCGACAGACGTCCAGCAACTTGGGCATAAATTTGCTCTGGATCTGAACTCATGTATGCAAGCCTAAACAAAGTAGATGCGAGATGTGAACCATTCGAACCTAATTGGTCAGGGCTCGTAAATTCATCTGGCCGACGTAGAGCTGATGGTTCTAGTTGTAGAAGTCGCCACGATCGCATTTCGCGTCTTGCCATCAATGCAGTTGGGCTTTCGGCCGCACTTGCTGCCGAAAGTACTGTTCGAGGAAGATTACCAGCGAGTCTTGTGAGAGGTCTACCGCTGCTCCCGCCATCTTGATGCTGACGAATCACAAGTTTCTGATCTTCGAGAGACGTGGATATCAGATGTGGAACACGCCGTTCTCCACGTACTGCTGACCTCCGCCATTGAACCGAATGCTTGAAAGGTAAATTTTTTCGTGCATCTCCTTGGGTGATATGGGTTAATTCTTCCCTAACAATTTCGAGACCTGAAGTTTGAAATCCTGTGCTGAATCCATTTCCAAAACTACCTTCTCTATATCTAAGAACAAGTGAGTATCGAAGAAATGTGATACTAGCTTTAGCTTGCTGTCCTAGATCATCAGAACCGGTTTCAGGAACAATCATTTCAACATCAAATGACATTTCAGGATCAAATTCGTCGGCAATACAATGAAATAGACTACGGATATCTCCGCTCTTATCACCCTCAGAGCGAACTGATAATGCTGCATCCAAAAGAGTGTTGTCAGCCAACGCACTTAAGAACCGTATGGCATCAAACAAGTTCGACTTTCCAACACCATTTGCACCTGCAATGCAAGTGAATGGGCCAAATCGCACATCAACATCAACCAAGTTTTTGAAACCAGAGACTTTCAATCGGGTTAGCATTCTATCTACCCCTAAATTCTATTTGCTAATTGTTGTTATCATTCTATCTTTTTATTTAACTCTTTGCTTTCCCCTCTGCGTCTCTGTGGTTCAAATCCTTTACGCTTTGCGCCTACATGGTTCAACTACTAATAAGAACACCTATTCTATATCTCGATTATGGATTTCGATAGGCACAGTGCCCCGCGCCACACCGTTTTTTCAAACCTTCCACAAACCATTTCCTACCTGAATCATAATTGACAAATAAAAACATTTGTGCTAAAATAACGTCTTGAACGCACTTTGGTAGCACTGCGCTACGTGCTGAGTCCCGTATTTGACCAAGACCCAACACTATTCATATTGATGACACCCAATCCCATCCTCCAACTCAGCCAGATTTGTTTAGCCCTCCCCGAAGCCGTCGAAGCTGCCGGTGTCGGCAGTCCCAGCTTCACCGTCCGCAAGAAAATATTTGCCATGCACCACCCGCATCATGGGAGGCCGTCACTCTGGCTCAAAGCGCCGCGCGGCTTTCAGGATGCAGTCGTCGCTGCCGAGCCTGAACGGTATTTTGTCCCGCCCTATGTCGGGCATCACGGCTGGGTCGGCGTCTGGCTGGATATCGCAGTTGATTG
Source organism: Anaerolineae bacterium (assembly GCA_041390885.1). Classification (GTDB taxonomy): domain Bacteria; phylum Chloroflexota; class Anaerolineae; order Aggregatilineales; family Phototrophicaceae; genus CFX2. Next base: position 174,617 of record JAWKPB010000026.1, read on the forward strand.
GGAACTCATCACAGATTGGATTGAGGAAAGCTATCGTATGACCGCCCCCAAAAAACTCATCCAGCAGCTTCAAACTCGTTCATAGTTGTAGAATAGGCTGTATTGCTCTATGGCTTCCCCATCTGTGCTAAATCGCCCTGACTGCCATTTAACCTATTATGCCCTTCCTCGGTACTCGGTACTAAACACTCGGTACTGCGCGCCGGCGCTGCGGCAGCCATGAGCGAGCCAACCGCTGCACGAGCGACAGTGCAGCGCCATGCTCCCCTGTTCCCGCTCGCCAATTGTGTCAATTCAGCGGCCATAGGCGAGCTTCCCGCCTGACCGTGCAGCGGCAATTTTGCCAATTGCGCCATTTCGGCCATAAAAAGAAAACGACCTGCCTTCGCAGATCGCCCTCTTAATTTATTGTCAAAAGCACGGGTTGTTGTTCTCCCCCCCTTTCCCTGCATGCGGGGAAAGGGGACGGGGGATAGGGGTTACTACACCGGTTCGACCCAGTACTGACCACTGCCACCTTCCGGCGTCCAACCTGTCAGGCCGTTGAAATTCACCTGATACCAGTAGAAGCCATCTGCGCAGGTCGGCGCGCTCAACACCGCGAAGATTGACCCCGGCGGTATCTGACCCAGCAGCGCCCCGTTACTGCCCGGTGTCGCGCGGATGTTGTTCGGCAGTCCCGGTGTCACGCGCCCGTAACCACCAGATCGCAGGCGCGGCGCGGGCGCTGTGCTGCAGTTAATCGCTACCGAAGTCGCTGTGGGCAGCACCACACCACCGCTGCTCACGGGTACACCAGCCGTATTGGTCGCGGTCACGAAACGTGCATTCACCCAGCCGATGATGCCGTTGACGTTCAACTGCCACCACGTTCCGGCGCTGTTCTTGCCCACAATCGGGTAGGTTTCATTGCGGTTGATCTTCGTCAGAATTGCGCCGTTCACCGGATCGGGCGAACTGCGGACGTTCAAGCGGAACGCCCCTGTTACCTTTGCTGAAGCACCACCGATGAGTACGGGTGTGGGTGTTGGGGTAGGCGTAACCACACCACCGCCCGCTCCCAATGTATTGAGACTGAAGTTTAGGAAGGCCACACCCGCCGCTTCATAATATTCAATGAGGAACGTATGCTGTCCCGCACTCAACGTCACATTACTGGTATAAGTCTGTCCCGTCGCGCCATGAAACTCGTTGATGTAAATGATGTTGTCCACTGCCACGCGCACACCGTCGTCTGCCAACACCTTCATCTGGTACGTTCCAGCGGGCAGGGTCTGAATGCTCGTCCACCGGGCGGAGAAATTGTCGGCCGGTACACTGGCGCTGGGCGAATTTGTCCCCCAATCGTGGCTTGGCGTTGCTTCACTCTGAATGAGCGACGGCGAACCAAACAAGCTCGGGTTTGCAAAGTATTGGGCTACCCACGGCCCGCTTACAGGCAGGGCATTGGATGATGACAGCGGCGGGAAATTCGGCCCGGTTGGATTGGTCGCCAGATTCGCCCATGTGATATAAACATAGGCATTGCCTTGCAGTTCCGCGTAATCTATCTGAATGTGGTGCACACCCTGCGTCAGCAAAACATCACCCGACACAATATTCCCGACTTGATTGCTGTCGAACGTGTTCACAATCGGGAACGGATTATAGTCCACAAACACGCGGATTTTGTCGTCCGCCAGCACCCAGAAACGGTACGTCCCGGCGCTAAAAAACGGGTCGGTGGTAAACCGCGCACTGAAATTATCAGCTGTTACACCTTGGGCGGGTGCGCCGCTTCCCCAGTCAAAGGCAATAGCCGTATCCTGCCGGGTAACGGCAGCGGGTCCGACCAATACCACGTTGTTATAAAACTCGCTGTTCCAGATGATGCCGGCTTGCGCCAGCGTGGGCAGTACGCCCGCCCCCAACGCCAGCAGCAGAGCCGCTATCAGCAAAAACTGGAATGTTCTACGTCGCATGTTCTTTCAAGCTCCTAGAGGTATCAGACCAGATCAGTGATGGCAAATACCCAAATGTTGTAACCGGCTTACTGATGGACAAATCGGAATTTACCCTATGAATGTAGGGGCGAGGCATGCCTCGCCCTGCTTCGAAAATTATTAGCAGGCAATTTGTTTTGTCCGTTAACTTCATTATAGTGGAAATCAGGCTGGATAGGTGTGCATCATCAGCCAGCAGTCAGGCAAGCGGTGGGTGAGCGTGCTGGTAGGGCGCAAGCGGCGCGTTATAGTCAATAGTTTTGTCGTATAATTTGAATTAAAACGTAAAAAATACCAATAATTGTCGTCTATAATAGGCGACTTGGGATTAATATAAGTAATAGGTACAACTGGTATGTTTTTTGTAACATCGCACTATGAATGCTGGACAGCGAGACACGAGTAGCTAGACCTGATTACTATGCAACAGTATGAAGACGCCACCACCCTAACCCCACACTCAATTATTGATGCGTTTCAGCGCGCCTACCGTCAGGTATATGGTCGCGATGCTCAGGTTGTGCATATGTTCGCTGAGTGGTATCAGGTAAATGGCGAAACCGTACACCGTGTAACACTCTTTGGGGAAATAAGCCGCCTGCGTGGGCTTGCCCAATATCAGCGCCAGCAGCACCAAGAACGTGCTGTCAACGACAAGTCAGTTATTCAACGACTCATCGCCCGTCTGCGTAGAGCATAAGTCCAACCTTTGCTCCGTCACGCAAATATCACCGTTTTGTTGTTATAGACTAACACTTGATGGTTCAGGTGGTAGCGAATAGCTCGCGACAGTACCAACTTCTCCACATCTTTACCTTTCCGTACCAAATCTTCTACCGAGTCACGGTGGTTCACCCGCATAATATCTTGTTCGATAATCGGTCCGGCGTCCAGTTCAGCAGTCACATAATGGCTGCTTGCCCCAATGATCTTGACACCCCGCCCATGCGCCCGGTGGTATGGTTTGGCTCCCGCGAAAGCCGGTAAGAATGAATGATGAATGTTGATGATGCGGTTCGGAAAATGATTAACGAAATTTTCTGAGATGATCTGCATGTAACGTGCCAGTACCACGAAATCAACTTTGAGTTCACGCAGGATTTGCAGCTGTGCTTGCTCAGCTTCTTCTTTATTATCTTTGTTCACAGGCGTGACCCGGTAGGGGATGCCGAACTTATCGGCCAGCGCACCCATCGCCGGGTGATTGCTGACGATCACCGGAATATCCACCCGCCATTCCCCGGATTGATGACGGTAGAGAATGTCATATAAACAGTGTGCCTCTTTGGAGACGAACACTGCCATGCGCGGCACGTCATCAGAAAAGTACAGTTCCCATGTCATGCTAAATGGTGCTGCCACCTCACCAAAACGCGCAGCGATTTCTCCACGTGCGATTTCAAAATGGCTTAAATCCCATTGTACGCGCATGAAGAAGACATTTTCCTGTGCGTCCACATGCTGGTCGAGGTGCAGGATGTTGCCATTGTGACGGGCGATAAAATCAGTGATAGCAGCCACCAAACCGTGCCGGTCTGGACAAGAAATGAGGAGAGTAGCCGAAAGGCCGAATGAAGAGGGGTTAGGGGTATCCATCAGATAATTTCCACAAAAGGTAAAGGATAGAAATATGCGAAGAGTATAGCAATGGAGCAAATCTTATGCTCCTCAATCAAGGCAAAATGAACGCATCGTCACATGTTCACCACAAACAATTGAGACTACATTAACATTTTGGCAAAATTCACCAAACAACTGCTATAGTAGTAAGTGCATCAATCCCATACGAACCACTCACTGTTTGTGATTTAATATCAGTGACCGTGTTCGCCAAGTGCGATCTGCACAAAAATTAGGTGATATTATGTTAGTAGACCCTGCAAGACTGCCACTCAGACACCGCAGTCGCCTACCTCTGGCTTCTTCGTTCGCTCGCCACTACATTCCGGTTTCCACGCAAGCGGATTTAGACACTGTCATTGACGGCGCTTCGATTCACACCGAATTCCGCATCAACTTGTGAATTGATTTCAACCTTATAGAACCCTATCACCGGGCCGTTTTCGCGTACCCGGTATTTGTGGTTATGAACCTATTAATTTTCGTATTTCGTCAAGGTGAATAAATGTCCGATTTCATTTTTAAGCAGTTAATCAATGGTGAATGGGTGAATGCCTCCAACGGTGGCATCTGGCCGCTAGTCAACCCCGCCACCGAAGAAACCCTTATGGAAATCCCGTTTGGGGATGCCAGCGATGCTCAGGCCGCTATTGATGCTGCAGCAGTGGCTTTCCCGGCTTGGTCGCGCCAAACACCTTACCAGCGCGCTGAAGTGCTCATGAAAGCCGCCAGTTGGATATTGGCGCGGGTTGAAGAGATGGCCATCATCACCACAGAAGAATGTGGTAAACCCCTTTCCGAATCACTGGCTGAATGGCGCAGCGCCGCGAATTATCTCATTTGGAATGCTGAGGAATGCAAGCGGGCTTACGGGCGCACTATTCCGGCCCGTGTCGCCACCCGCCGCATCATGGTGGTGCAGCAGCCGTTGGGTGTGGTCGGCACGATTACCGCGTGGAACTTCCCTGTTTACAACGTAGTCCGCTGCTGGTCAGCGGCACTGGCCGCAGGCTGCACGGTTGTAGGCCGCCCGTCCGAATACACCCCGCGCTCAGCGATGATGCTGGCGCAGGCCCTGCACGAGTCCGGTGCTCCTGCTGGTGTCATCAACTGCATCAATGGCGACCCGGCAGGCATGGCGCAGGCTATGCTCAAAGATGCCCGTTTGCGGAAGATCAGTTTCACCGGCAGCACCCGCGTGGGCAAACTGCTGATGGACGCCGCCTCACAAACGGTCACACGGCTGGCGCTGGAACTCGGCGGTAACGCGCCGTGCATCGTCTTCCCCGACGTGAACGTGGAAGAAGTCGCTAAACAATCCATCGCGTGGAAATATCGCAACGCCGGACAGGTATGCGTCGCCCCGCAGCGTTTCTACGTCCATAGCAAAATTGCCGATGAATTCACCGAACGGGTCGCCAGCGCCTCCCGCAGTTTACGGGTGGGCAATGGGCTAGCCAAAAGCACCGAAACCGGCCCATTAATCAATGCCACCCAGCGTGACCGGGTTGAAGCGTTGGTGGCGGAAGCAGTAGCGGAAGGTGCACATGCCCTCAGCGGTGGTTCGCGTCCTTGTGACATGCCCGCTGGTTACTTCTACAGCCCGACGGTTGTCACCAACTTGAAGCCAACCATGCGTTTACACAACGAAGAAATCTTCGGTCCGGTGATGCCTGTTATTCAATTTGACGAAACAGAGGAGGTGCTGCAAAAGGCTAACGCCACCCCTTACGGGTTAGCCGCGTTTGTCCATACCAATGATATGAATACGTCGATCCGCATGTATGAAGGTCTGGAATTCGGCATGGTGTGCGTCAATGACTGGCTGCCAGCCACACCGGAAGCACCTTTTGGCGGCACAAAACAAAGTGGTCTTGGCCGTGAATGCGGTCTGGAAGGTCTGGAAGAGTATATGGAAAGCAAAACCGTATTTATAGGAGGTGTCCAATGAGTCCCAAACATGTTCCGAGGACAATGATTTTGCCGACGACGGCCAAGTTTGCCCGTTCCTTAGCAAAGATGCAGAGTGTGATTTTCCCCACTTTGACGGAAGATGAACTGCTGCGCGAAGAACATTACCTGCACCATCTGCAATTATTTCCGCAAGGGCAGTTCACAGCGTTGGTGCATATGCACGACAAGTGGGTTGTAGCGGGTTCGACCACCACCTTCCGCGTTAAGTGGTCATTCTTTGATAAGCCCCACACTTTCCAGGAAGCGGTGTCCGATGGCTGGATGGACAATCACGATCCCGAAGGCGAATGGCTGTATGGCGGTGACATGAGCATCCATCCTGATTTCCGCGGGCTGCGTCTGGCCAGCAAATTGTATGATGCCCGTAAGGCGCTGGTACGCCGGTTAAACTTGAAGGGCGAAGTGGCTGGTGGAATGCTGCCCGGCTACCATCGCTATCGTGAACAAATGGGTATTGAAGCCTACGTTGACCGGGTAGTTCACGCCGAACTGACGGACCCTACACTAACCCCGCAGCTCCGTAACGGGTTTAAAGTGAAGCAGATCATGTACGATCACATCACCGATCCCCGCTCGGACAACTGTGCCAGCCTAATTATTCGTCCTAATCGTGCCTTTGAACCTTTTCGTATCCGTGCCTAAAGCACAAGCGAGGTAAACAAATCAATCCGTAATGGAGAAATTGGAAATATCTATGTAGGGGCGACATCCGGTACACCGGGTCGCCCCTCTTTTTTTCTATACTCAAAAGATCATTTTTTCATTTTACTGTGCATTTGCACATGAATAGTGCATTTGCACAAAGCCCCAATTTCGGGTAGAGTAGTAATTACTTTCATTGAGGAATATAGATGGCAACGATTGTCCCCTTGCCCAAACTGGGAAACACTGTTGAAAGCGTGATTGTCCTCCATTGGCGCAAAGCGATTGGTGAGCCGGTGGCAGTCGGTGATGTGCTGCTGGAAGTCGAAACCGACAAAGCCAGCATGGATGTGGAAAGCCAGTCGGCAGGCGTTGTCTTAGCCCATCTGGTCAAAGAAGGTGACGAAGTACCCGTTCTGGCCCCGATGGTGGTCATCGGCGAGGCGGGCGAACAGTGGACAGGCGATTCAATTGCGCCAGCCAGCGCCAGCCCAACGCTCCCCCCAACAGCGCCCAGCGCGAATGCTGATCTTTCACCCGTCCCGTTACCCAAACCCGCTATCCTCGAAATCCATGTCAATGGAGATGCCGAGCGCCTCAAAATTTCTCCGCGTGCGCGCCATCTGGCCGAGCGCAAAGCTGTTACTGTAGACGATCTGCAGGGCAGCGGGCCGGAAGGTCGCATCATTGAGCGAGATATTGAAGCGGCCATCAGTAACAAAGTGCGTCCCACACCTGTCGCCCGCAGCATGATGGAAAAGGGCGGCTTCGGCCTGCCCGAAGGCGCAGCCGGACGCATCGGCGCACGCGACCTGACCCCGCCTTCACCCGGTTCTGTGTCCGCGTCATCGGCTGACGATGTGACTGTTATTCCCCTCAAGGGTGCGCGAAAAGTTATCGCCCAACGGATGCTGGAATCCATCCAAACGACTGCCCAGCTTACCATGCACCGTAGCGCCGATGCCCGCGCCCTCAAGCGCCTGCGCGAACGGCTGAAGAACAGCAGTGCCGGGTTGGGCTTGCAGGCAGTGACGATTAACGATCTGGTGTTGTTTGCTGTAGCACGCACGCTCACGCAGCATCTCAATCTAAATAGTTTGTTGGTGGACAATGCCATTCACCAGTACCAGCGCGTCCACTTAGGGGTGGCGGTGGATACACCGCGCGGGCTGCTGGTGCCGGTCATCCGCGATGCTCACCAATTGACCCTAAAGCAGCTTTCAGGTGAGGCCAAACGGCTCATTCTCGCTTGCACTGACGGCAAAGTGACGCCGGATGAACTCAACGGCGGTACATTCACGGTCACTAATCTCGGCGGGCTGGGCATTGAGCAGTTCACACCGATTTTGAATCTGCCCCAGAGCGCCATTCTGGGCGTGGGCAATATACAATTGAAAGCGGTTGAAGGCGCTAACGGCGTTGAGTTCTTGCCCCACATCAGCCTGTCGCTGACCATTAACCATCAGATCATTGATGGAGCGCCAGCCGCGCGATTCTTAGAAACGCTGGCCGGTTATCTAAAAGAAATTGATATTCTGTTGGCAGTCTAAAATTCCACAGGCCAACAGACTTAACGTATGAGGTAACACATGCCCAAATCTATTGTGATTGACCCCGTAGAACAGCGGCGTAAGGGAGAAATCACCGCGCCGCCCGTTCCAGTGAATGCTTACGTCTCCGACCCCATAGCCGAATCCAACAAGTATGGGACGGACGCGCTAATGCTCATATACCATGATATGGCGCTCATCCGCGAGTTTGAGACGGCCATTGACCTGACCAAGCGCGAAGGTAAGTACAAAGGCATCAGCTACAGCCACCTCGGCCCGGCGCACCTGTCTATCGGGCAGGAGGCGGTGGTGGTCGGGCAGGCTTTCCACCTGACGCCAGATGATTTCATCCTCGGTTCGCACCGCAGTCACGGCGAAATCCTCGCTAAAGGGCTTTCGGCCATCCACAAGTTGAGCGACAGCCAGCTCATGTCCATCATGGAAAGTTACGATGGCGGGGCAGCGCTGCGGGTGGTAGAGAAAATTACCCCATCGGGCAATGTGAAAGACCTCGCCATCAACTATCTGGTGTATGGCACGCTGGCCGAAATCTTCGCCCGCGAAAACGGCTTTAACAAGGGCATGGGCGGCTCGATGCACGCTTTCTTCCCGCCGTTCGGGGTGATGCCCAACAACGCGTTGGTGGGGGCATCGGCCGATATTGCGCTGGGTATGGCACTCTACAAACGCATCAACCGTAAGCCGGGCATCGTGATTGCCAACATCGGCGACTCGTCCATGGGCTGCGGGCCGGTGTGGGAAGCGATGATGTTCGCGGCGATGGATCAATACCGCACGCTGTGGGATGGCGATCTGGGCGGCGCACCACCGATGCTGTTCCACTTCATTAACAACTTCTACGGCATGGGCGGGCAGCCGCAGGGCGAAACGATGGGCTTCAAGATGCTGGCGCGGGTGGGCATGGGTGTCAACCCGGAAGCCATGCACGCCGAACGGGTGGATGGTTACAACCCGCTGGCGGTGGTGGATGCCATCGAACGCAAGAAGAAAATCCTGCTGGAAGGGCGCGGCCCGGTGCTGATGGACACCATCACCTACCGATTGGTGGGACATTCGACCTCCGATGCGTCGTCCTACCGTGATAAGCAGGAAGTTGATCTGTGGCGTAATCAAGACTCGCTGGTGGCTTATGCCGATTACCTGAAGCGCAACGAACATAGCGACGAGGCCGGATTAGAAAACATCCGCGCCAGCATTGACGAGCGCATGGTCAAGGTGGTGCAAGCGGCTGTCTCACTGGAGCTTTCGCCGCGCATCCAGCCGGAGCGTATCAGCAAGATGATGTTCTCCAACGGCTGGGCTGACCGTATGGCTGAAGGCCAACCGGAAGTCCTGCAACCGCTGGAAGAAAGCCGCCTGAAGGTGACACAGGAAAAGTTCCGTTACGGGCTGGATGAACAGGGCAACCCGCTGCCTAAGCTCAAGACTCTGACCTACGCCGAAGCGCTGTTCGAGGCCATGATCTATCGTTTCTACCAAGACCCGACGATGGTGGCCTACGGTGAAGAAAACCGCGACTGGGGTGGCGCGTTCGGCGTGTATCGCGGGCTGACCGAAGCCCTGCCGTATCACCGGCTGTTCAACTCGCCCATCAGCGAAGGGGCGATTGTGGGCACAGGCGTGGGCTACGCGCTGGCAGGCGGGCGGGCAGTGGTCGAGCTGATGTACTGCGACTTCATGGGACGGGCGGGCGACGAGATTTTCAACCAGATGGCGAAGTGGCAGTCCATGAGCGCTAACGTACTGAAGATGCCGCTGGTGCTGCGCGTTTCGGTGGGCGCGCGTTACGGGGCGCAGCATTCACAGGATTGGAGTTCGCTGGTGGCGCATATTCCCGGCCTGCGGGTGTTCTTCCCGGCGACGGCCTACGACGCGAAAGGGATGCTCAATCTGGCGCTGCGGAGCACCGACCCGGTGGTGTTCTTCGAGAGCCAACGCCTGTACACCGAACCGGAAACGCTGGTGGAAGGCGGCGTGCCAACGGACTACTACGAAGTGCCGTTGGGCGAACCCGCCGTGCGCCGGACAGGCAACGACGTGACCATCATCACCATCGGGGCGACACTGTACCGGGCGCTGGCAGCGGCGCGGATTCTGGAAGAACAATATGGCATCTCGGCGGAGGTGATTGATGCACGCTTTATCAACCCGCTGAATTATGACCCGCTGGTGCAGTCGGTACGCAAGACGGGCAAGTGCTTGGTGACTTCGGACGCGAATGAACGGGCATCGTTCCTGCATACCATTGCCTCCAATATCACGCAGTTGGCGTTCGATTATCTGGACGGGCCGGTGGCGGTGCTGGGGGCGCGCAACTGGATTACCCCACCGATTGAGATGGAAGAAGCGTACTTCCCGCAGGCAGCGTGGATCGTGGATATTATCCATGAGCGCATCCTCCCACTAAACGGGCATACGGTCAGCACTGACCAGCGAACGGCGGCGATTGTGGAGCGCAACCACGACGGGGTATAGATACAAAACGAACCACAGAAGACACGGAGAGGGCGATTTGTGAAAGCAGATCGCTCTTTTTTATGGCGGAAGGCTGGCAAATTGGCATCCCACAGGGAGGCTTCGCATGCAATTTCGGCAATTTCAGTTGGCATTTTTGTACCACATAGGTTTTTGCTGCAGCACCCGATGCGGGCGATATTCTGCCGCAGTTTCCTCACTTACCAGCATAAAAATTCACACAGGAATTGCAAAGGCTTGACACTAGAACAAGTTTTCATGTATAGTGATGTGCAACTTATTGGTTGCACATAAGGAGCATAAATCTTGAGAATACATCTCAGCAGTGTATTTGTGAGCGATCAGGACAAAGCCCTCAGATTCTATACCGAGGTTCTAGGGTTTGTGAAAAAGGCCGATGTTCCACTAGGCGAATTTAAGTGGCTGACCGTGGTGTCGCCGGAAGCGCCGGATGGAACTGAGCTGTTACTGGAGCCAAACGACAATCCGGCTGCCAAAACCTTTCAGGAGGCGATGCACAAACAGGGGATACCCCTTACCTCATTCGCCGTCAATGACGTTCAAAAAGAGTATGACCGGCTCAAACAACTAGGGGTAGCTTTCACCATGACGCCTACCGAAATGGGGCCGGTCACCATCGCTGTGTTTGATGACACCTGCGGCAACCTGATACAAATAGCACAGAGGCACGAATAATCCTGATGACCAAATTACTTGTCGAACGCAGCGTCATGATTAGCGCCCCGCGCCAGCAGGTTTGGCAGGCCATCACCGAACCCGAACAGATCGTGAAGTGGTTCTTGCCCGCGCTGCCCGGCGCGCAAATGGCCTGCGATGATGCAGGCACGCTTTCTGTCCTCATGGGCGCGATGGGCATGGCAGTCGCCAGCTTCGAACAGAAGCAAGCCCCACGCACCGTGACCAGCCGCAGTCTACCCGACAGGCTCATCGCTACCACCTACGTGCTGGATGACGACGCTGCTGGAACGCGCGTCACCGTCCGCATGGGTGGCTTCGAATCACTGCCCGCAAATGCCCGTGAAGACCGGCTGGCTGTCAGCGGTGCGGGCTGGGAGCAAGCGCTAGCCAACCTCGCAGCTTATCTAGAAAGCAAAGAACTACCCTTTCCCTATCTGGCAACCGGCCCACTCTTTGGCTTCTGGCGCGAAGGCCACGAATGGATTGCCGTCGAACGCAGCGTCTGGATCCACGCCCCGCGCGAACGGGTATGGCGCGCCATCACCGACCCCGAACAGGTGACGCAGTGGTTCTCACCCGGCACGCAGTGGAGCGGCAGCGGCGGTCTGGAAGTGGGCGGGCGGATGTTTGTGCTTGACCCCGAAACCAAACAGGAGATGTACGGGCAGGTCATCGAAGTCGTCAATCCGCCCGCCCAGTTCGTCACCCGCAGCATCCCGGCGGAGGGCGATGTCCCAACCGTAACCAACTGGATGCTGGCGGAAGAAAATGACGGCACACGCCTGACGCTGACCTTCTCCGGTTACGAACTGATGCCCAACGACCAGCGCCAGCAGCGCATGGGACAGGATGCCTTCGGCTTTGGCATGATGCTGCTTAACCTGAAAGCGGCGGTTGAAGGCACAGCCTTACCGTTCCCCGGCGGCTTCTAAGCGATGCACTGCACAGAGCAATAAGCGGAGTGAACATGACCAAACCATTGAATGTCGAACGCAGCATCTGGATCAACGCCCCGCGCGAACGGGTGTGGCAGGCCATCACCACCACCGACGGGCTGCACAGCTGGTGGGGACACGACTATTGGGAAATTACCGCGCTGGAGGTCGGCGCGCTTATCAAGTTCGGCAAAGCGGATGACCCCATTCTCGCTGCGGTAGAAGTGGTTGATCCACCCCACCAATTCACCATCAAGTGGCCGGTCATCCTGCCGCACAATACCATCCCCAAATTCACCACCTACCTGCTTACCGAAGAAAAAGACGGCACGCGCGTGACCGTCACCGAAACCGGCTTCGAAGTGCTGCCGGATGAGGTGCGCCAAACACGCTTTGACCGCACCGCACAGGGGTATAATACCGTGCTGTCATCGCTGAAAACCTATCTCGAAATGGGAGCATAAATCCGTTGATCGAGTCGCCGATTTTTACGGCATTGGCAGATCCCGTCCGCCGCAGCTTGCTGGTCAATCTGGCCGAGCATAGTCCACGCACAGCCACCCAGCTCAAAGGGGATTACAGCATCACGCGGCAGGGAATTCTAAAGCATCTGCAAATCCTCGAAGAAGCGGGGTTGGTGAGTGTGCGCCAGCAGGGGCGTGAGAAGCAGTACAGCTTGCGCCCCGAACCCCTGCGCGAAATTGACCAGTGGATTAAGTCACTCAACGCCAGGTGGGATGATCGCCTCTTGCGCCTGAAGGCGTTTGTGGAAAGCCAGAATGAATGAGGCAGGATTGAAGCTATCCTGCCCCCTACAGTTTCCTCCCGAACTCTGCTATCCTTTTCATAACGGACCACTAATCACTGGTAACTTCTTTTGACTGACTGGTACTTGATCGTCGGCTTGGGCAATCCCGGCAAAGAATATGAAACCACCCGCCACAACGTCGGCTTCCATGTGGTGGAGGAATTGGCGCGCCGCTATGGGCTGTCCTTCGGCAAAACCGAACGCAAAGCACAGACCGCCAGCGGCCTCGTGCGCGGCAAAAAAGTGATCCTCGCCAAGCCGCAAACCTTCATGAACCTCAGCGGCGAAGCGGTGCGTGCGCTGGTTGATTTCTACAAAGTAGACATACCGCATGTCATTATCGTGGCCGATGATCTGGACATACCGCTGGGCACGGTGCGCCTGCGTAAGTCGGGCAGCGCCGGTGGGCAGAACGGCATGAAAAGCGTCATCCAGCATCTAGGGACGCAGGACTTCAGCCGCCTGCGCTTCGGCATTGGCCGCCCGCCCGGCAAGATGCAGGCCCGCGATTATGTCCTCAGCAGCTTTAAGGGCGACGATGCCATTCTTGCGTCGCAGGTGGTTGACCGCGCGGCTGACGCAGTGGAGACGTGGCTGGTAGATGGCATTGAACTAGCGATGACCCGCCACAACGGCGACATTGACACCCCCAAGAATACACCGGTCAAAGCGGTGGAACGTCCTGAGAGCGATTAACCTTACCCTTTAGTTGTTCTCGTCACCTGAGCGACCGCTCCTTAATTTTTATATGGTTTCTTAGCCGTCAATAGGTGAAAGAACTTCACCTGTATTGACATTGTAAAAAAAACTTTTATAATAAAAATTAATTTTTACAATGGATGACCCGATGCAAAATATTTGCTACATTGAAGATGTTGAGCAAGCAATGGCCTTGCTCAAGCCGCTCCGCCTCGAAATTTTGCGGCGGTTGGATTCTCCGCGCACCTGCCCTGAACTTGCTGTGGAATTTGAAGAATCAGCGCAGAAAATCTATTACCACGTCAAAGCGCTTCAGGAAGCCGGACTGGTAGATAAGGTAGCGGAAAGACAGGTTCGCGGCACTGTCGAAGGATACTACGAGGCAAAAGCCCGATCATACTGGCTAGCGCCTAAACTCGTCGGTGCAGTAGGTGGGCCACGTCAAGCCCGCGATCAAGCAAGTTTGCGCGTGCTGCTTCAACTTGCCGAGGATGTGATCGAGGATACTGGCAAACTCGGAAGTGCATCCGAGTCGGGGCAGCATGTTCCCTCACTCTCACTGTCTGCACAGATTCATCTTGCTGATTCTGCACAGCGAGCGGAATTTCTTCAAGAACTCCAAACCACATTTCAGGCGCTCGCATTAAAGTATGGCATCGCTCAGAGTGACGATGATGCGGATGATAGCACCAGCAAATCCGCCAATTTCCGCCTTGTGATGATGTGCTACCCCAAACAAGAGATCAACAAATAGGAGACCGAATAGCCATGTTTTCGACCACTCGCATCCAAATTGGGTTAAATGCCAGACCCGAACGTGTTTTTCGCGCACTCACAGAGTCAACAGCACTGTGTGCGTGGTTCAGTGAACATGCCGAGATTGATCTGACTCACAATCAATACGATTTTTGGGGCAAATTTACGCCGAAAGCACCAGATCGGAATGTCGGTAGACATGCCATCGTCGAAAGCATTCCGGGGCAGATGCTGGCTTACCGCTGGCAAGTTGACGGGGATAGTACACGGGTAACCTATCGGTTGTATCCCCGCGAGAACGGCACCATTCTGACCATGCAGCACGCTCCAGATGGAGAACAGAGTCCAGAACCGGGTGGATTTGAGGATTTTTGGTTTTTGTCGCTTGAGAATTTGCGCCGTTATCTTGACGGCAAACCCAGCGATGCCCGTGCTGATTATACAAACCCCATGCGCGGCGATATTCGTCACGAGACCGAGATTGATGCGCCTTTAACCAGAGTTTTCGAGGTGCTGACCAATCCTGACGAATTGAACCGTTGGATTGCGACCAATGCTAAGGTACAGCCGGAAAAAGGCGGCGAGTACAACTTAGGCTGGATGTACGAAGGGGAGGATATGGGCGCATCTAAGATCATTGATATTGAGGCAAACCATCAAATTGTGCTTGATTTACCGCCCGACCCGTATTCTCAGAAAGCTACAGTCCTGACATGGGTGATGCGCGAAAACAACGGGAAGACATGGCTCACGTTCACCCACAGCGGCTTTGACGCTGACCAAGATGTGGGTGGCCTCTACACAGGTTGGCGAAATTTTGTCAACTGGGTACGTTCAGTTTCGGAATACGGTGCTGCATGGCAGCCACCTATTTCGGTATTGAAGCCCGACTCTATTGGCTATCCGGGAGCTATGTACGCTGCACAGGATCAGATTGTTGAGGAATTACGCATAGCCTCGTAAGGGCTCAAACCATCGGTTGTACATAGGGAATTGAGATGCAGGCGTGAGATGTCTGGGCAAACGATGAAGGAAAACCAGACAAATCATGCCTGTGTTCTGCTAGACACGAGCCTTATACCTTCCCTAGTTTTCAAATAGCCACTAGCTAAGTCCCATAACCCCACATCCCATCAAGTGCTATAATAATTTCTAAATTACAGTCCGCTTTTTGAGCGATGAGGGTACTAAAATGACTATTTCTTTTGATGAACTCCGCGCCAGCGAATTTTCACGGCTCGACGCAGGCGGACACGTTTATCTGGATTACACTGGCGGCGGCCTCTATGCCGAGTCGCAGGTGCGCGCACACGCCGACACCCTTCTCCACAATGTACTGGGCAACCCCCACTCCCAGAACCCCACCTCGCTTGCCAGCACCCACAATGTCCACGCTGCCCGTGAACGTATCCGCCAATTTTTTCAGGCCGACGAGGACGAATACGAAATTATCTTTACGCTGAATGCCAGCGGCGCACTCAAACTAGTAGGGGAAAGTTACCCGTGGCAACCGGATTCATATTACATGCTGGTGGCGGATAATCACAATTCGGTCAACGGCATCCGCGAATTTGCCAAAGCCAAAGGCGCGACCATCCGTTATTTGCCGCTTAACCGTGACCTGCGCGCCCAGAACCTCGAAAACCTGCTGCCGGAAGTAGACCGATCTATTCCCAATTTGTTTTCCTTCCCGGCACAGTCCAATTTCTCCGGCGTCAAGCACCCGCTGGAATGGGTGGCGTTGGGTCGCGAACGCGGATACGATGTGCTGCTGGATGCGGCGGCCTACGTGCCCACCAACCGCATCAGTCTGCGCGAAGTTCACCCCGATTTCATGAGCGTGTCTTTCTATAAAATGTTCGGCTATCCCACCGGCGTGGGGGCCCTCATCGTCCGCCGCGAAACAATGACGCGCTTGCAGCGTCCGTGGTTCGGCGGGGGAACGGTCAAGTTCGTGTCCGCCCAAAACAGCCAGCACATACTGGCCTCATCCGGCGAAGCCTTTGAAGACGGCACAGTAAATTACTTGAGCATCGCCGCCATTCCCGCCGGACTGGACTTTCTGGAGACCGTGGGCATGGAAAACATCAATGCCCATGTCATGCAGCTCACAGCCTTACTCTTCGACGGACTGCGCAAGCTGCACCACAGCAATGGACAGCCATTGGTGCGCCTCTACGGCCCGCCCAATATGGAGATGCGCGGTGGTACGCTTGCCTTCAACCTGAACACACCTGACGGCACGATGGTACACGCCAAGATTATCGAGCAGCGTGCGAATACAGAGAATATTTCGGTGCGGACGGGCTGTTTCTGTAATCCCGGCGCTGCCGAATTCGCCTTCGATTACCTTCCCGACGAAGCCTACCACTGTTTTACCACCCTCGACCCCGACCAATTCACCGTCCAGCAGTTCTCAACCTGTATGAACAACCTGCCCGTTGGCGCGGTACGGGCTTCGGTGGGCATTGCCAGCAATGAAGCGGATATTCACCGCCTGCTTACGTTCCTGTCCGGTTTTGTGGATTTCGCGCCCGCCGAACAGTTCCTATGGCATGTCCCGCATATGGAAGGCAGTTAGGGAAAGTGCGATTGGCAGTTTGCTCTCAATTGGAATAAAAAGATTCTCAGTCTCATCCGGTTTTTGGCAATCTACCTAATTTTCGGCTTTGTTTCTTTTGTCGTGCTTGTGTTAATTTCCGCTGCACTAATCGATACCAGTAGCGAAAACGAATTTGGTCGAATCGGTATAGGTCTTATAGTCATCTACCTAAGTTTTCTTGTGAGTTTTTTCGTTATCACGCCTTTTTCACTTGCCATTGCACTCTATATCAGGATACGTAGATTGAAGTGAAGAACGACTTAAAAAGTAAATTGTACACCATAGAGACTTAATGATTTCCATCCGCTGCATAGGTTCCCCACAATCCTATGATGTGCTCTATTGTTGCTAACAGCCATCCGCCAGAAGCCGATTACCTTTTCAGTGTATAATATTTAAATGTTGACCGTCTAAAGAGTTAGGGCTGGCATGTTCACACAAATCAAGCCCATGACCATCCAAGAATTTATCACCTTCGCCGAATCACCGGAGAACGCTGATCAAATCTTCGAGTTCATCAATGGGGAGATGAGTGAAGTGTCGCCTGCGCGTACCTCGAACTCAAACATCCGTGATATTCTGGCGTTCTTAGTCCGCTTGCACTGCCGTGAAAACACTATCCCGTGTTATACCAGCGGCGAAGCGGGCGCTTTTTTGATCCGTGGCAACATACTTGTGCCGGACTTTGCCTACAAACCCACCCCGATGAGTACCGATTATCCCGACAGCGCCCCGCCAACATTGGTCGCAGAAATCATCTCACCGACGGATGAAGCGCAAAAAATACGTGACAAGCGCAACATTTACCGCGCGGCGGGCATTGTCTACCTTGAAATCTATCCTGTCCCCCAAAGTGTGGATGTCTATCGCCCCGGCACAGATATGCAAACCGTTGACTCGACCAGTGTGATTGATCTAGGCGATGTGATTACGGGCTTCAAACTTGATTTGAGCGAAGTGTTCAAAGAGCCGGTTTGATAGCTCCATGTCCACCCCACGCAAAGTGGACAGAATACGCCGGAAAATCGAAGTTGGCGTACACCGAATCATGAATTCCACTCCACACCGTTCACAACACGGAGTTTCACCATGTACCGTTTGCGCTTGATTACTTTATTGACACTGGCTGTAGCTTGGCTTGCCCTCTCGGTTTCAACTGCCGTTGCGGGTGATGCGCCAGTTACCGATGACTGGCTGCAGGAAGCCTCTCCACGATGCCCAGCACACCGGCTACACCCCTGAAGAACCCGTCGGGCCGTGGAGCTATGCGTGGTCGTGGAATGGGTCGGACGCGCAGGGTAAGGAAACAGGTAATTTCTACGACGGCCCGCGCCGTGATGCGCGCACCGTCACCGGGCACGGGCGCATCTATGTCCCCTCTGGCGCGCAGGGATTTTATGCGCTCAACGTGCACACGGGCGACGAACTGTGGCACTTTGAACCCGCAGCAGTCAGCGCCACGCCCGCTTACGACGCAGCCAGTGACAGCCTGTTTGCTCCTGCCTCTGATGGCACTGTCTACAAACTAAATGCTGACACTGGAGCGGTGCTGGGAACATTCGACACACAGCAGGCAATTGCCAGGCCGCTCCTGCTGGCGGAGAACACACTGTTCGTTGTGACCACCGACGGACAGCTATTCAGCATTGATGCCAACCGTATGCAGCCGAACTGGGTCTATGCCAGTGGTGCGGCGGGTTCAACACCTGCGGCTTATTCGGCGCTGCACAAGCTGGTGGTGTACGGAACGGGCGACTTATATGTGCAGGCTGTAGATGCAGCCACCGGCACCCTGCGCTGGAAAGTAAAGCCCACCCCCCGTACCACCGACGAAATGTGCGGCATGTACAATTATGACTACCGCTGGCCGGTCATTGCCGATGCTGCGGGGATTGTCTTCATGCGCCTGCGTAACCCGTGGAACGCGGAGTCGGCTGGTCAGGACAACGCTGAAGTTCAACAATATCTCATCGCCCATCCCGAACTTCAATCCCTTTTTGCACTTAACCTCACCGACGGCAGCCCCAAATTTATCCCCAACATTGCCCCCGATGGCTCCGACCAACGCCCAACCTGCAATGGCGCAACCGCTTTGTTCCACGCCATATCCGCTGCGCCTGTCGTGAAAACCCTGCCGGAGGGCAAACAGGTGGCCTACATTCCCTTCCGCACTAACCAGCCGCCCTATGACTCGCGCTGGGATGCGACCATGGGCGAAATGGTGCTGGACGATGACACCGTGCCGGGGTACAAAGCCGGTGAACTGCGTTTCATCCAGTTCGCCTCCGAAATCCCCACCAACATGATCACCGACGAAATCCATACCATCAGCATGGCTGGCTCGACCATCTTCCATCACCATGTGTTTGATGTGCAGTCCTATACCATTCTCGACCGCAGCCCCGATCTTGGGTCATCGTTCGCCGCTATGATCCCCACCCGCGCCAACCCGCTCATCGTGCGCTGGTGGAACCTGCTCAATGGTGAACCGAGTAACCCGGATGCCGCCACCCACTTCGGGAATCCGGTGGAAACCGGAGATCGCTATTACGGCGAAGCCTTCTGGATTTATCAGGGAGCGCTGCAAAAGGAAATGGTCTTCAATCCCGACCTGCCGCCGTTGGGGGGCGAAGAAGGTTCAGCTAATCGTTACGTCTACGTCAGTAACGGCATGATCATCGTCCAGGGGCCACGCGGCGACCTGTTCGCCCTGCGCCACAGCTGATGCTGCTCCATTTTCGCGCTCAGCCAGTGATATAATCCTCCTTCATTTGTAGGGACGAGGCATGCCTCGTCCGCTAGAACAGCCAGAGGCCACCTTCCCATGCCCGATGCCGACTACCACCAACTGCTCCAGCAGGCCGTGCTGGACGACGCCACCTTTGTCCAGATGACCTTCAAAGGTGAGATCACCAACCTGCTGCCGTACCGCATGGTCACCCTGCGCCCGGTGCAGATAAAAGGCCGCCGCCACTTGCAGTTTTCGCACTTCACCGCCAAACAGGACATCACTAAAAATTATGAAGGTGATGAAGCATTAGCCCATCTGCGCGAACTGCTCGACTTGCCTTTCCGCAGCATCCACCTCAAAACCACGCTCGAAGATGTCACCGTACAGCTCACCAGGAAGGGCAAGGCCATCATCCACCACAGCGCGCCCATCAAACCGCACCTCGAAACGGTGGAGCATGACCGCTGGAAAGATTGGCCCATCCCCGCCAGCCTGCCTGACCCCTTCCTGCAAAAGATCGGCATTCAGGCCAGCGACGGGCACATCAAAGCCGATATGCAGGACAAGTTCGCCCAGATCAACGAATTTTTGAAGCTCCTCAACCACACCGACGCCCTCACCGAGTTCGACCATTCCCCCATACACATTCTCGACTGTGGCGCAGGCTCGGCGCATCTCACTTTCGCCACCTACCACTACCTCAACCACATCCGCCAGATACCCGCCAGCCTCAGCGGCGTGGATGTCAACGCCGGGTTAATGGAACGCAGCAACGCCTACAGTCAGGACATGGGTCTCGCCGATGCTTGCTTTTACACTTCGCCGATTATTGAGCATGTGCCGCAGCACCCACCGGATATTGTCCTCGCCCTCCACGCCTGCGACACCGCCACCGACGAAGCCCTCGCGCTCGGCGTCCGCTACGGCGCGCGCATCATCATGACCGCCCCCTGCTGCCACAAGCACCTGCACCAGCAGTTGGAAAGCCGCCCGCCCTTCGACCCGGTCATGCGCCACGGCATCCTCAAGCAGCGCATGGGCGACATCCTCACCGACAGTTTTCGTGCGCTACTGTTACGCATCATGGGTTACAAGACGGACGTGGTGGAGTTCATTTCGTCGGAGCATACCGGGCGCAACCTGATGATCCGCGCTGTCAAACGCACTGCCCCCGGCGACTCTGAGTTCGTGCAGGAATATGGAGGCGTTGAAGGCGTTTTTGGGGTGTGACGCCGTACTTGGAGGCGCTGTTGCGCGAAGAATTAGCGTATCACAGGCCATAACACTTATAATGAGTGGGGCTACCGTAGCTAAAGACTACGCGTTACAATAGAAAAATAAGTTCGACTACCAACTTGCCACATGGCCCATCACAACCTTCCCACGCAGCCCACACCCTTCGTGGGCCGGACTTTGCGGAAATTGAAGAAGTCAACAAACTGCTGTTCGACCCCGCCCGCCGCCTGCTCACGTTGTCGGGCCGGGCGGCATCGGCAAGACGCGCCTCGTGCTGGAAACCGCCCGTCAAGCCGCTGCCAATCGCCCCCATGATTATCCCAATGGCGTTTACTTCATCCCGCTTCAGGCGCTGGCTTCCCCTGATCTGCTGGTGACAGCCATCGCTAATTCCGCCGACTTTCAATTCTTTCAGGGCGGCAAGCCCTACGACCAATTGTTAGATTTTCTCGCCAATAAACGCCTGCTGCTGGTGCTGGACAACATGGAGCACCTGCTGGCGGGCAGCGCCCTCATCAGCGACATATTGGCTCATGCTCCCGGTGTCAAAGTGCTGGTAACTTCCCGCGAGGCGCTCAACTTGCAAGAGGAATGGATTTATACAGTGAACGGGATGCGGGTTCCCACCACCAGCGAACTCGAATCGATCGAATCCTTTAGCGCCGTCCGCCTCTTCGTCCAGCACGCCCGCCGCATCAACCCCGCCTTTTCACTGGATACCGAACGCGCCGGCATCAGCCGCATCTGTTCGCTGGTGGGTGGGATGCCACTGGGCATTGAATTGGCCGCCGCCTGGGTGCGCGCCATGTCCTGCGACGAAATCGCTGACGAGATTGCCCGCAACCTCAGCATCCTCGCCACCTCCGCCCGCAACATTCCCGAACGCCACCGTACCATGCTCAGCGTGCTGCAGCAGTCGTGGGAGTTGCTCACGCCCGAAGAGCAGCAGGTTATTATGGGGTTGGCCGTTTTTCAGGGCGGCTTCACCCGCGAAGCGGCAGAAGCCGTCGCCACTGTCTCGCTGCCGGTCTTGTCGTCTTTGGTGGACAAATCATGGTTGCAATGGGATTCAACCAGCCGCCGCTATGATGTACACGAACTGCTGCGCCAGTACGCCGAAGAACAACTCACCCGCTCTGCTGCCGCGGATAGCGCTCGTGATGCCCACACTGCCTATTTTGCGACATAGATGAAGAAGCGCGAGGCCGACATCAAGTTCCGTCGTCAGGACGAAGCATTGGATGATATCGAAACGTGACTTCGCCAATGTGCGTCTGGCGTGGCACTGGGCTGCCGGGCAGCACAACAGTGACCTCATAAACCTGATGCTCGAAGCCTTAAATTTTTACGCTGATATGCGCGCTCGCTTTGTCGAAGGTGCAAAGAGTTATTCGAAGTTGCGGCTGACCATTTTGCTCATTTCAACAATGACACGGCGGAACTCACTTATTATCGCTTGCGGTTGCGGCGTGCTCGCCAGGATTATTTTGGGATCGCTCGTTGATACTGGTGAGCGCTCTGAATTGGCTACAGAAATTAAATCCATAGGCAAAGCACTAGAGCCTTTCAGCAGCTCTGCTGATACGGCATTTAGTCTGTTACAAACCGGCATGACCTTGTTTCTTCAAGAAAAATACGTGGACACGCGCACCTATTTGGAACAGGCAATGCAACTGTACGAACAGATCGACGACCCATTCTATCTCGCGGACACCATAAACTTTGTGGGACTGACCAACCCCGAACCCGAGGAAGTGTTGGATAGTTATCGCCGTTCTTTGGCTATTCAGCAGCACATAGGAGATAAAAATGGTATAGGGTGGACCTTATCGCATTTGGCGCGTGTCAGCTATTTGCTGCATCGTTATGCCGATGGCGAAAACTATGCCCGCCAGGCCATCGCGCTCCAGCGCCAGCGCAATGACCGCAAAGGGCTAAGCTTCAGCATGATTGTCGGCTGCCTCTGGGCCTTCCGTCGCGGTGAATGGGAAGAGGCACTGGAAATGGCTGAAGAAGGACTGAAACTGGCTCAAAATCTAAATATCAGCTTTTTCCTGAAGTCAGCGCTTGCCAATTTAGGTTTGATATTGATTATTACTGAGGTAGATTTTGAACGGGGGGAAGCACTCTGTCTGCAAGTCAACAACGAAGATATCAACTATATTGCGACAGCGACCGAAGCCTACAGTGATGCCCTCAATGGTCTGGTCATTTCAAATTACATGCGCGGCGATGCCGAAGCCACGCAGCGTTATTTTCATAACATTCCCGGTTCCATCCAGCACAAGTGGGGTTCTATTACCTTGATGGATCGTCTATATTCGGTCCTGTCAGGGATACTGGTGCTGGACATGCAAGGTAAAACGGAACTGGCGCTGGAAGTGACCGCCTTAGCCCTCACCCTGCCAGATCCGCCCGGTGTGGTGCCGCTGGTCTGGTTCAGAAATTGGGCACTCATTCAGCGTCTCTGCCAGCGCTGGCGGCAGGAATTGGGTGATGAACGCTACGAAGCCGCCTGGCAGCGCGGCGCCCGGCGCGACGTACCTGCCACCATCGAACTGCTCATATCCGGCTTGGATGGTGCCGAAGTCGCCCCACCCCCGCTGCCCGTGACCGAACCATCCACCGTTCAGCTCACCGAACGCGAACAGGAAATACTCGGCCTGCTGGCAGCAGGACTTTCCAACCGCGAAATCGCCGCCAAACTGGTATTTTCCCTCGGTACAGTTAAATGGTACGCCAATCAGATCTATGGCAAGCTGGGCGTTGGCAGCCGCACACAGGCCATTGCCCGCGCCCGTGAACTCCATATCCTCTCTTAAAAATACAAACCCCTTTTCTGACCCATACCTATCTTTGGATAGGTGACACCAACCCGGGTTGGGCGCGTACTATGAGGTCATAGAAAGCGACAAAAAAAGGGGAGCAACATCATGTTTTTCGACAGTAAAGATTTCGCAAACATCGGTGCCGAAGCCATGAAGGAAATTGCTCGGCTTAGCGAAAACAACAGCCATCACATCGAATCAGTACAACCCAAACTATCCATCTTCACGCGGCTGGTCAATAGCCTCCGTCATGCCGGACATGACACAGTCAAGGCACAGCCTGCTACAACCTGTGGGGACGATCTGGCATCCTACTTAACCTAAACAGCCAGTCTCTCGCGCGTGGGGTGCTGTAGAACAGACAGCACCCCTTTTTAATTTATCCCTTCACCGTCCCCACAAACCAAATCCCAACCATCCACCAACCGTCTTAACAATTGTTTTCCCTCAAAATGGTTGGTGAATTCCCCTCCAAAAAGAGACCAAATGTTCGCCATAAGAACGAACTTTTGTGCTACCCTAATATGTAGCAATATCCCATCACAAACCGCAAACTGGAGGATTACGCCTACCATGTCCCGACGTTATGCAACCGACCACAAACAACTTGTCATGCGCCTCGTTAAGGAAGCCTTCAACGGCGATGTGGCTAAGACTGCCCGCTACGCCAACATCCCCGAACGCACCCTGCGTGACTGGCTTCATGCTGAGTACATGCGTGCCCTCTACCAGCAGCGCCTCGCTCGCTCACTGTCGCTGAACAAGCGCAAAACGACGACGCGGCAGCCATGAGGGAGCCAACCGCTGCACTGACGACGTTGCAGCGCCTGCCTCCCGTCTTCCCGCTCGCCAATTCTGTCAATTCAGCGGCATTACGGGAGCTTCCCGCCTGTCAGTGCAGCGGCAATTTCGCCACAAAAATGTACATGGGGGCAAGCCCTCTAAAAATATCTCAAAGTCGTAAGCCTTGAGGTGTCGCATTCAGCCTGGAATCACTGCCCGCATCTCCGCCAGCACCACGCGCACGGTGTTGCAGAACAGCCATTACCTTTCATTGATCTATCCCTTCACCAACGCTATAAACCGTCTTAACAATTGTTTCCCTTCAAAATAGTGAGTGATTTCCTCCAAAAAGTGACCGATCTAACACCTCACTTAATGGCGGATGCAGAATAAGAGAGTAATCAAGCCCACAGGAACTCCTGCAAAGGCCGATTGAACGCAGTGCCCCGTGTCTCGTGTTTCGCCTTGTTGCAGATTGATATGAAAATAGCTTTGCTACGGTAATGCTCCTTGACCACAATGCAACCACAGCGGTCGGGAAATTTGATGATGTCTATGGGCGTTGAGACACCGGTGGCTAATCGTATGAACAATTAACACGCTTTTCCGGTAATCATGAATATAGGTGTAATGAACGGGAGGCGTGTCATGTGGCGGCGATTAATGACTGGTTGTGCGCTGCTGTGGTTGATGGCCGGTATCGGGGTCAGGGCACAGGATAAACTGCCGCCCCCATTGGGGTATGGCGTGGACTCGGAACGTTCGGAGCGTTACTCCGTTTATGACTTCGAAAGCCAGCAAAGCAGCTCGTATGTCAGCCACTTGATTACATACTATGGTGATGACGGCAGCCCGCAGGAGATTCCCACCCCGCAGCCGGAAATTGAGATTCAGTCGCCGCTTGACCCAAGTGTGCGCTTCGTGCGGGTGCTTCAACAGGGTGGTCGCCCCGACTTCAGTGAATATGCGCTGTACCGACTGAACGCCGATGGCAGCCGCCGTTTGGTGGCTGACTATGCTTCCGTCCCCCGTTCTCTTGATTACTGGTCGCCGAACGGGCGTTATGTGTATTTGATGGCCCGCAAGAAAACGGACAAGAATTATTATGTCTACAGCTACGACCTGAAGAACGACACAGTGCAACCGCTAGGTACCAAAATTGAAGGGTTAGACTCGTGCCTTACAAATAAGGCGTGGTGCATCGTCTTTTCTTATGAGATAGAAGATATTCCACATCCGCCAAGTCGTAAATTTTTACTGAATAGAAATGAGGCCAGCCTGCGCGAATTGAAAAAAGCGGAAGGCTCGATTGGTCGGATAAAGTGGTTAGCCAGCGGGAATGAAATGATCTACGCCAGTGCATTAAGTGAGACTCGGATACGCATCTATCACTACTCGGTGAGCAGTGACCAATTCACCGTCATTGGCGAAATGGACGGGGAGATCAATACTCAGTTTTTGCTGTCACCGGATGAACACTGGCTGGCCGTCCAATCGTACCTAACCACGACACAAGAAAGCCCACTGGTTGTCTTTGATATGACACAGCGCGACCAAACTCCACTGGTTTTGACACGGGAGGAATATAGCTTGAGCAACGCGCCGCGTTCCCCGTATTGGATTGACAACGATACATTGATTTTCTCCACGCACAAATCTCGTAAAGATACGGTTGTGTACCGGGTCACCATGCCGGAGGGTGAGCCGCAGGAACTCGCCCGCTTCCCACCTGATCTCCAGTTCTACGATCACGACTGGTCACCGGACGGTAAATGGCTGGCGCTGGCGACCTATAACTACTCAGCAGAGCCCACCTACATCTATGTCGTCTCATTGGAGACAGGTGAAGTCAACACACTGCCGGTTGATCTGCCGGATGGGCAAAGTATCTGCGTGGGATGGTTTACCCAAGCCGAGTACGAAAGCGGGAATGCCAACATTTGCGATGTGTATCTGGGGATGGGGTGAGTATGAAACCTCTTACAATCGCGATTGCCCTGTCACTAGTGCTGATGATTGGGGTAAAGGCTCTGGCGCAGCCGGACATACTGCCCCCGCTGGGGTATGCCACCGTTAACGAATGGTACACCCAATATCATGTATATGACTTCAGCACACAGTCAGTACAGACCATCACCTATCCTGAACGCCCGGACGCGGTGTATTACGGCAGCGCGGACGATGCGGAAACAATCATGCTCAAATCGCCCTATGATGAGTCGGTGCGGTTTGAATTGGTTAGAAAACCGGAGGTGGGGGATGCGGATCAACACTCTCATACTTATGACCTGTACCGTTTGAAGGCGGATGGGATGCAGGAGTTAGTGCTGGAAAATGTGAATTCGTATGTCACCGTCGACTACTGGTCGCCCAATGGTCGGTTTTTATATGTGGTTAGCGACATCCAATCGAATGGCGGCGGGGTTCTTGCACAATATGAGCTTGAGACGGGCGAAGTCAACCCGCTCCAAGACCGGATGTGGGGCATCGCGGCCTGCCAGCGCCAAACCGTGTGGTGCATCTTGCGGCAGATCAGCCCCGGCGAGGGTAAGCAGCAACCAATTACACTTTATCTGTTCAATCGTAACGACGGTAGCTTGCAGGAACTGGGCACATCAACCCTGATCTTTACGGCCACACGCTGGTTGGGTGACGGGAGTGACTTTCTGTACACGCTGGCGACGGACGACGAGCATTACAATATTCACCACCACGACGCGCAAACGGGCAGCGATGATCTATTGGGGACAGTCAGTACGCAGTACGATGTAGGATTATCATGGTCGCCGGATGAACGCTGGCTGCTGGTGCAGACACGGGGCGAGGAATTCGACAAGACACGATCATACGTTTTGCAGGTATTTGACTTGCAGAAAACGCGGCAAGAGCCGCTGTTGGTCACTGACGACTATAGGGCAAGCTTGAGCCAGTCGGGCGCGGATTCTCAACGGTGGCTAGACAACAATACGCTGCTGTTTGCTTCGGGTGGACGGGAAATCACCCTGAATACCATTACATTGCCAGAAGGAAACGTGCGGGAAGTGGTGCGTTTTGACAGGGATGTTTACTTTTTTGATCATGATTGGTCGCCGGATGGCAAGTGGATAGCATTGTCATCTGACAAATACAGCACCACGAGTCACACGTTGTATCTGATGGAGGTGAGCACGGGCACTGTGCAAACTTTTCAACTGCCCGTCTCGGATGACTCTGAAGTGTGTATCGGCTGGTTTTCACAAGCCAAATATGAGAGTGGACAGGCCAATCTATGTGATATGTCCTTAGGCGAGGGCTGAGGTGGCAGTTCTGGCGGGTTCGGGGTTAAATAGAGACACATTTTGCCGTTGTAATGTGGAGATCGAATTATGCCCACCGGACAAGCCCTCCTCGACCAGATGAACAACCTGCCTATCCTACCCAACAGCCTCGCCATCTGGGGTTTGGGGCAGATGGGATTTGCTATCAAAGGCCCGGACGCCCTCATCTGCATTGATCCCTGCCTGAGCGACGTGGTTAAAGGTGCGGCAGGCGATTGGTGGGAGCGGGCCTATCACCCGCCGCTGATGCCGGAGAATCTGACCAATATTACCTATTATCTCGCCAGTCACGAACATATGGATCATTTTGACCCGCTGACCGCAGGACCAGCGGCCAAAGCGGCGCCGACCGCGCATTTCATCGCGCCCGGCTGGTGTATGGAACTCATGGAGGAATGTGGCATCGCGGCTGAACGGCGGATTTTCCCGAAGGCATTGGAACCGGTCACGCTGCCGGAAACTACACTCAAATTGACAGCGATTCCGTCGGCCCATTATGTGAAAGAGTATGATGCCCAAAAAGGCTACCGCTGGTTGGGGTATCTGATTGAATGGAACGGCATTGTTATTTATCACGCGGGTGACACCATTATTCATGACGGATATGTGGATACCCTCAAAAAGCTGCCTGTCGCCGATGTGGCGATATTGCCGGTCAACGGCCGTGACTGGCACCGGGAAGCGGAGCAAGGCGCAATTGGCAATCTGCTGCCGGATGAAGCGGCGTGGTTAGCCAGGCATGTGGGCTGGGGCATGGTAATTGCGGGGCATAACGATATGTACCCCAATAACACAATTCCCATGGGACAGATTGCGGATGCGTTTGTGCGCTATGCGCCGCGCCAGCCCTACAAGATCATGCAGCCGGGTGAGCTGTATTATATGGTCAAGTAGAGGAAGTAGTACACGCGGCGAAATAGGAGACAACCAGTGACGCACAAGGTCTTTTGGGATGATCCGTATTTGACGTCACTCGATACGGTCATTACCAGCGTCAGTGGCGCACTCGTCACCGTAGACCGGACGATCTTTTACGCCTTTGCGGGCGGGCAGGAAAGTGACAGCGGTACGCTGGGTGGGATGCGGGTGCTGGAGGCACGGAAAGATGGCACAGAAATCTATTACACACTAGACGGGCGGCACGGGCTACAGGTGGGTGACACGGCGAGGATGAACATTGATTGGGAGCGGCGCTACAGGCTGATGCGGTTGCACTTTGCGGCTGAAATCATCTTAGAACTGGCTTACCAGAACTTCGCACCGATCACCAAAATTGGGGCACACATTGCCCAGGACAAATCACGCATCGATTTTGAATGGGCTGAGAACATAACAACCTTGTTTCCTGCTTTGCAGGAGAAAGCGCAGGCCATAATCGCGGCTGATTTGCCCATTACCAGCGCCTATAGTGACCTCAGCAGCGAAAAACGCTATTGGGAGATTGCTGGCTTCGGGCGGGTGGCCTGCGGTGGCACACACCTGCATAGGACGGGCGAAGTCGGCGTCCTAATTTTGCGGCGCAAGAACATCGGCAAAGGCAAAGAGCGAATCGAGATTAGCCTAGCGGCGGATTGACCTCCGGTCATCCGCTCCTGAAATGTTGCAAAGTGTCCAGATAGTAATCCGGCAGGCCGATGTCATAGCGCTTGCCGTCGATCAGAACACCCATGAATCCATCTTCT
This sequence comes from Anaerolineae bacterium, assembly GCA_041390885.1. Classification (GTDB taxonomy): domain Bacteria; phylum Chloroflexota; class Anaerolineae; order Aggregatilineales; family Phototrophicaceae; genus CFX2. The sequence continues at coordinate 203,957 of JAWKPB010000026.1, forward strand.
TTCCGCAACCTGTCCAATGCGGAGGTCAATTGGAACTCGCCGCGTTCGCGCACGTTGTTCTGGATATGTTCTTCAAGGTAGTCAAAGACCTGTGGTTTGATGATGTACTGACCGAACAGGGTTAGGTATTCGTCTGCAGCCATATTATCTACATGTAAATTCTTGCGAGCGTATTCGACCGTTGGTTTTTCAGCAAATTCGGTGATATTGATCTGTCCTTCTGTATCCGTCCAATGCCCGGTGACTGTGCCGAAGTTGGCGAGCTGACTTTCCGGTGTCTGGCGTACACCGACTACGCTAATGCTGTGCTGGTTAAAGGCCTCCACCAGTTGACGAGCGCATGAGCGTTCGCTATCCGAACGGTAGATGTGATCGCCCAACATGAGCAAGAACGGTTCGTTTCCAATCAATTCACGGGCGGAGAAGATGGCGTGACCCAGCCCTTCCTGCGTGGGTTGAATGGCAAACTTGACCCGCTGCCCGATTTCCAAGAGTCTGCGAGCATAGTCTTGGAACTGGGGGGGCAGTTTGTTGAAGTTTTCAATGGTGACTTGATTGGAGAAAAAATCTTGGAAGGCAGGCAAGTCCTCGGCCTGCACGATGATGATAACTTCTTCCATTCCCGCCGCGAGTGCTTCCTCGACGATGAGGAGGATGGCTGGCTTGGCGATACCATCGCGATCCACCACGGGGAACAATTCTTTCTTGGTGGCTTTGCTGGCGGGGAACAAGCGCGTACCAAAACCAGCAGCCGGAATGACGGCTTTGCGAACCTGCGCTCCGGCATACAGGGTCAATTTAAGGCAGGACATTTCCAGGTCGCGCTCGATGATATCAATAACGGCCTGCTGGTCGGCTTCGCTGCGGGCGATGAACTGTGCCGTTCCGTCACCCTGACTGCCGACGCCTTTGCCACCCCAGATATGCGGCTTGAGCGGCTCATAATTCAGCACGCGGTTGAGTACTGGCGCGGTGAGTTCTTCCGGGCAGGCAGGTGCTGCAAAGCGATTGAAATTGTCCTGTGCTTCAGTCAGAAGCGCGCCCAGACGTTGGGCATCAGAGGCAGTGAGAGCGTCCAGAGCCTCGTAGGTGATGCGTTTGTTGATGGGGCCGAGGAGCTGCTGCACACCGCGATGTACGTCGTTGTCGGCAAAGGGAAAAGCACGGTTCAAATCCGCCAGTATTTTGCGGGTGTTTTTCTTGGCATGTAAATCAACAATGACAAAATACAGATTTTCTTTTACCTGCAATTCGTTCGTATCGAGACGGTCACCATCGAAGGTCATAAGGATGGGCCGGTTGCCAAAAGCGCAGCCTTGATCGAGGCGACCGCAACGCGACGGGGTGAGGATCTCTCCCTGATAGGCCATTTCCATTTCACCGCGTACTGTCATCTTAAGGTCATAGATGCGATTGAAAGCACGCGCGGCTAATACGGTGATGGCGGCGCTGGAGGACAGCCCCTTTTTGACAGGCATATCGGTTTTGTAATTGTCGATCACCAATCCGCGCACATGGTAATGGGTTAATACTTGATAGGCAACGCCCGCAATGTAGCTCCAGAAGCCGCCTTTTTCGGCCTCTTCCAGCAGCGCCTTCTTTTCCATGGGGATTTCATATGGGCCGTGCCGTTCGCCATCGGGAGTGGTAGAGTGGAGTACGAGGGCGTTGGGGTGCGGTTGCACATTGGCATAGATGCCTTGATTCGTGCCCGCAATGATGGCATAGCCTTTTTCAATATCGGCATTGATGCGGCGGTAACCGCCAGCCCAGTCAGAATGTTCACCCAACAGGCAAATGCGTCCCGGTACGAAGATTTTCACAGAGCGTTCTCCTTTGGAGCAGGCAGCAGCAGTTGACTACACGCCTGACAATACAGATCGTCAATCTAATTATGCGGGAGTTTAGCGGAGTGGCGTTGCGTTTGCCTAACAGAAGGGGACTTAGACTATGAAGTCATGATGAAAGTCACGGCAAGGCGGTGGACACTCTACCACCGCCCTGCATGATAGGTACATTAGCCGGGTTGAACCGCCAATTCAGGAACCCGTTGTTCTAACGTTTCTACGACAATAGGTAGAACAATGGTAAATGTGCTGCCACAGTTTGGGGAACTTTCCACATTAATTTCCCCATCCATCAATGTTACCAACTGGCGCACGATAGACAATCCCAGTCCGACGCCGCGATTGGTTTCATGAGTGGCAGTGCTTTTGATCTGCCAGAACGCTTCAAAAATGCGCTGCTGTAGATCCTCCGGAATACCCGGCCCACTGTCTTGAACCTGTAGTGACCAGTGTCCGGTGTCCGGGCAGGACATACGCACTTTCACTGCACCTTTATCGGTATATTTGAGCGCATTATCAGTCAAGTTGGTGATGATCTGCTTGAGGCGAGCAGGGTCGCCCAGTATACTGTCTGGCAGTTCGGATGCGACTTCTGAAGTGAGTTCGACACCTTTGTTTTCTGCAACCGGTTGCAGCATAGTCATCACGTCATCCAATACCTGCCGAGGATCAAGTGGAACATGGGCCAACTGCACTTTGCCACTACCAATGCGGGCGTCTTCCAAAAGTTGGTTGATAAAACTGAGTAGTTCACGGGCGCTTGTCAAAACACTGCCCAAAACATTGCGTTGCTCCGGCGTGACAGGACCAAAATGCCCCAGCTGCAGCCGCTCGGTATTGAGATTGATCGTTGTCAAAGGTACGCGCGAATCGTGACTAATACTGGCCAGAATTTGAGTTTTCAGGTTAAGGGCTTCGATGGCTTGATCGCGCGCCCTAGCAAGATCAGATTGAGCTTGCTTACGTTCCTTTATTTCTTCTTGCAGGCGGGTATTAGCCTGCGACAGGTCAATCGTACGTTCGGTAACCCGTTTTTCCAGTTCACGGTTGGACTCTTCCAGCCGCGTCTGTGACTGTCCTAACGACGCCAACATATCTTTGAGCCCAAAAGCCAGATTACCCAACTCGTCATCACCCGTAACGGTAATGGGGGCAGTTAAGTCATGGCTGCGGCGAATATAGCTCACACTGGCACTTAGGGCGGCAAGCCGAGACAACACCGACCGTTCCAGCAGCCATAATAGAATACCCGCAAAGACAAGAACAACGATTACCAATGAGACTAGGAAATAATTGATGATGCTCTTGCCCTGAATATAAGTAAGCCGCGGCAGTTCCACCTGCATGATGAGGGCAGGATTGCCGAACACATCATTAATCACGCTGTATCCGTTCACATGTGTTTCATCTATGGGTTGGACAAAATAAGAATTGGCAGCAACTGCGGTTGTCTTTATTCCTTCAAGGAGTGTTGTTGAATAAGGATGCAGTTCGACATGAGTATCAAGTATATTGGCTACCCGCATAACAACCGAGTCAGTTATATAACGTCCCCAAACAAGATAGCCGTTGACACGGCCAACGCCGCGGGTGTTCGATACCGGTAGTGAGACTACTTCGAGATACCCTTGTGGAAGCGACATGATTCCTGTCACTTCATGATTGATGTCCGGGTGGTCAAGCAGCGGATTGCCTAATTCTAGTTCGTCTAGCAAGGCAGCAGGCGGTTCAATTTCTTTCCGTGTTCTGGAATCAACTGCTTTAAAAGAAGTAATTTCACCTTTGGTATTCAGGAACACTGCCACATCAAGATCAGCCGTGATGAAGGTGTTGTTGATATATTCGTTGGCAAACTCCTGGGAAGAGCGCGTCTGGGGCCTGCGGATAAAGTCGCGCATGCTGTCCCAACGTGCCCAGTTTTGCGCCAAAGTCTTAAATGCGATGATGTCAGCATTAAAGGTGTTGAGCGCCTGCTGGATATGCTGTCCAGTTTCTTGAACTTCTACCTGTTCATAACTTTTGAGCAAGACGAGCTGCGAACTGATGTATAAAACAACTACAGCCGCAACCAACGTCAAGCAAATGACCAGAATGGTGCGTTTGTAAACCGTCATGATAATTTCCTCAAGAACTCTCCCGCCCTCATTGTATAAGTAAGAGCAGGGTGAATTCAGAAAAGGAAAACCTAATTTTCTGTGAACCAACTTACAATTTTGCAACAGCGTGAGCATTCATCTGTAAGTTCGAGAGTATGAGAAACTGCCGAATTAGATAATGACTGCGAGCAGATCACCTTGTATTTCGTCACAGTCCATTAGCCCAATTGGACATATGAAATGTGGTCTTATTCCCCACTTGACGCCGCGTGCACGTCAGGCAACGATATGAAGTACAAACTGCTTTGAAGTCAAACCAGTGATTTATTCAGATAACAGGATAACGGGGATTAAGAACCAACATGAAAATTGGTGTACTGGCGCTGCAAGGTGCATTTATCGAACACGAGAAGAAACTGCGGGCGCTGGGCGTGGAAACACAAGAGGTACGGCAGCCAGCTAATTTGGACGGGCTGGACGGACTTATTATCCCCGGCGGTGAAAGTACCACCATCGGCAAGCTGGCAGTTGAATTTGGGCTGGTCGAGCCGCTGCGCGAGTTTGCGCGTTCCAAGCCAACATGGGGTACGTGCGCCGGGATGATTTTTCTGGCGAAAGATATCGGCATTGACCGCCAGCCGATTCTGGGTGTGATGAATATTACGGTGAACCGTAATGCGTTTGGTCGTCAGGTAGACAGCTTTGAACTTGATCTGCCCGTGCCTGTGCTAGGTGATGTGCCCTTCCACGCCGTTTTCATCCGTGCCCCACTGGTGACCAAAGTCGGACAGGATGTGGAAGTGTTGGCAACTTTACCGGATGGAGGAGTGGTCGCAGCACAATCCGGACACCTGTTAGCGACAGCATTCCACCCTGAATTGACGAATGATAATCGGTTTCATGAATATTTCCTCAAATTGACGCAATCTTAAGGGACATTTTATGTAGGCACAGGGTATTTTATGATGGAGCAGATTGTGATATAACGTGTAAGGATTTGCCGTTCACAATTGAACATAACCTGCTAAAATATCGCCCGCAAATCCTTAAAATGTACCTAACTTGGGGCTGTGAGCATGTACGAAGAAGAATTGTTCCTTGATGAAATTGACGACGACAATGAAGAGGCTTTGGACGACGAAGAACTAGACTTCGAGGACGATGAACTTGAAGAACTAGACTTCGAGGAAGAAGATATTCCCGAAGAGGTCGACGATGATGAGCTCGTTGACGACGAGGGATATGACATCACCGAGTTTGACGACGAGGATGATGACTATCTTTACGACGAAGATGACGATTATCTGGATGATGACGACGAAGACGAAGATGACTATTATGAGGATGATGACGACTATTAGTCGTGTCTTCGCCCGTTGAAACCGTGATCGTTCAACCATCCTGATTTCTGTTCACACTTTCGACGCGGGAGGTTGTCCGCATTGTCGATGGTTTGACAGGCAGACAACAATAGAAGCAGAAGGGGGCTGCTAAAATAGTCCCTTTCTGTTTCAGTCACCCCTTATTTTTGCGGTTCTCCCGGCGCGAGATAAATTATCTTCTAAACTACTGATGAATCCTTTGTGTTAGACTGTATATGTTTATGCATACGGTTTACATATCCGCAAAACAAATCAATTCCCAATAGGAAAATTCATGAAACTGGCCGTCAATTATTCTCCGCAAGCTGCCGATCTTTTGGCTGCCGGGCGTATTGAATTTGATCTGTACAAAACAACCGAATGGCCGGAGATGATCGCGCTGGCGGAACAACAGCGTGAGGCCTATGTTCATTTTCCATTGATGGCGGGTCGTAACAATCTGGCGGCAGTGACTGTAGAACGTATCCAAGAAATCCTCGACACGACTGCCACCCCTTATGTGAACACCCACCTCGCGCCACGCGCCACAGACTTCCATATGGAGATGACCAACCACGATCCCAATATTGCAAATGAGTTGATGGCAGCCATGCAGCTTGACACTAGTGCATTGGTGGAGCAGTTCGGGGCAGAGCGCGTCATTCTGGAAAATGCCAACTATGACCCCAACTATGATATTCCCACGGTGGTGATCGAGCCGGAGATGATCTGCCGCGCGGTCGATGAGACGGGCTGCGGTTTTCTGCTCGATCTGGCGCATGCGCGGATGTCAGCGGCTTATTTCAATCTGGATGCACAGGACTATATCCAACGTCTGCCGCTTCATGCCCTGTGCGAACTGCATGTGGCAGGGACGCGCTTTGTGGAAAGTGAAGCGCGTCTGGTTGACCATTACCCGATGACAGACCCGGATTGGATGCTGGTGGAGTGGGCGCTGGACAATATTCACGCCGGAGAATGGCCGGAACCAAACATCGTGGCGCTGGAATATGGCGGGGTTGGTGGTTTCTTCGCGGCCAACAGTGACACAGCGGTACTGAACCACGATGTGCGCCGTTTACACAAATTGGTGATCGGCACAGGACTGACGGTTGAATCCTAACCGAGAGACTACCCTTTGACAACCGCCGTGAACCTGTGCTATAGTCCACATTAGCTGAAGTTAAATTATTAGGAGGCAACAGTATGGCACAAGTGAGAATCCGCATCAAAATCCGGTTGAGTGCCCGTTAGGGTTGCCTGCCTGACGTTGTAGTTCTACAACGGTATTTCATCCCCGTCTGTAAATCTTCCGGCAGCTACAGGACAACTTGTAACGGCCTCCCGGTTCGGGAAGCCGATTTTGTGTTGTCTGGTGTTTGACGCCTGTAAAAATTAACTCCGTCTGCCCGTCCACACCGTTCGCCCGAACCACACCTGATCTACCCATTACCTAATCGAAATCCTTTTTCGCTGTTGGCGTGTTTTGTGCCACCAGCCCATTGCGAACCGTTACTAACAACCTATAGGGATACCAACCTTGAACTGGATTGATCGGGAAGACTCCGATTACGAACAATTTGCTGCCACATTCGATCCGCAGCGTTATGACCGGCAGGCGCGCCGCAGCCGCAAGCCAAAAGTGAAACATGTACCCAAGAAATCGCCGGAGGACATTGTCCGTGAACTGGCAGATGTGGGTGCACTAGAGGGAGAAAAGAGCTTTCAAACCACCTACCAACCCTCACGTTACGAGGCGGGGTGGCTGCTCGAATCTCTGCATGATTTCTACCGCAACGAGTTCATCACAGATGTGCTGGCACAGGTGCGCGGTGGCAAGGAAGCGAGTGTTTACCGCTGTGCTGCCCGCCCCGTGCATGGCGTGGACTTGTTAGCCGCCAAAGTCTACCGCCCACGCAAGTTCCGCCAACTACGTAATGACAAGATGTACCGCGAAGGTCGGGCTGTGCTGACAGCAGGTGGCGAAGAGATCAAAGAGAATGAACAACGTGTCATGCGCGCACTCGGCAAGAAAACAGCCTTCGGGGTACAGGTCGAGCAAACATCGTGGCTCATGTATGAGTTCACCACCCTGCAAACGCTGCACGCGGCGGGCGCGGCTGTGCCGAAACCCTTTGCCGTCGCCGAGAATGCCATCTTGATGGGTTACATCGGCGATGCAGACACTGCAGCTCCAACCTTGAATACCGTAAAACTTCAACCGGCTGAGGCGCGGCGGCTGTTCACCAAAACATTGAACAATGTGGAATTGATGCTCAACCACCACATGATTCATGGCGATCTATCGGCCTACAACATTCTGTATTGGGATGGGGATATTACGCTCATTGATTTCCCGCAGGTGACGAACAGTCAAGGGAACAGCCAGGCTTATTTCATCCTTGAACGGGATGTTGAGCGTATCTGTGCCTACTTCGCGGAACAAGGTGTACGCAGCGCGGAAGAACCATCTCACCTCACTGCCCAATTGTGGAAGCAGTACGTAGAAGGCGACCCACGCGAGAAGGCGGCGGACCTGTCGCGATTACTGGAACAATCTGAAGAAGAGGTCTGAAAAACACTGCATGAACTTACTGAAATTGGGAGAAGATAGGGTGATTGTGACAGCGCGCCTTCAACTTATTCCTATTGAACAGCAACACCGCGAGGCTTTCGCACGAGGCAAATCGGTACTAGGTGCGGCACTAAACGTCACAGTGCCGCACGGTTGGCCGCAGTTCGCGGAAGCTTATTTGCCATTCGCTGCTGAGTCAGGTGACTCGGCAGCCAGTGAATGGCAGTCCTATTTCTTCATTCACCAGCAGGAAAAGGTGCTGGTCGGTTCGGGTGGGTTTTATGGCGAACCGGATGCGGAGAGCGTGGTAGAGATCGGATATGAAATCGCTACCGAATATTGGAATAAAGGCTTCGGCACAGAATCCGTGCGTGGGTTGATAAATTATGCCTTCGCCCATGAAGCGGTGCAGGCTGTGCGCGCCCACACGCTGGCAGAACCCAACGCCTCCAACCGCCTGCTGCAAAAGGTGGGCATGCGCCACATCAGCAGCCATGTTGACCCAGACGTTGGGCAAGTGTGGCGCTGGCAGATTAACCGTCAGACGCACGAACAAAGAGGCTTTTTGCCTGCCCGCCTCATGTGGCACGGCAGTTTATATTGAGCGGCAAAACTTATAGATAAACGGAATAGAAAGCACTTTATTGTGGTACGACGACATGGCTAAGAATTTCGTCCACGACGTTGACAAGCGGCTGTGTGGCATCTATTACGATGCCACCGCCGGGTAGGTCTTCTTTTGTGGCGTGCAAACGTAGGATAAGTTCCCGCTCGCTCTTGCTCTTTCCCCAGTCATCATCAAGACGGCTGTCGAGCCGTTCATTGAGTGTGGCTGCATCAACATCTAGGATGAAGATCTTATCAAAAAGGTCTATGAACTGCATGAAATTTCGAGAACCACCGCAGAAGAAGGTGGCTTCGTCGTCCTGATTTGCTGCCAGCCGCCGCACTTTTTCGACATCCCAAATATTGCTTGAGTGACTGACTTCAGCCGATAAAATTGCTGTGCGCTTCTCGCCCGTTGTTGCATCCGTTTGGCAGCGCAGTTCTCTATCACCATTTAAGGCTGCGTAACCGCGTCGGCGCAGTTCGTGACACACTGAGGTTTTGCCCGTGCCGGAGACACCCTCGATAAGATAATTTCGCTTACCCATTGTCCTCCTCATTTGGCCTACCCTGAAGACTGCACCATTCTTCCATACTTGCGGTTCGATGCAGATGATTATATTTAGCCACTAACTCACCGAGGGAAAACAGATTACCAGATGTTTGGAATGATGCAAAACATTTCGCCCTATGCAAAGAGAAAACCTCAGTATTCATAAAGATTGTGTGTAACATCTAAACTACCTCAACGTTTTCCTAATTGTATACAAGACAATTAGGAGAGGAAATGCAACACAACAAACGTATATACATATTTTTGTTCGTCGCCTTAATTGCCCTGTTAGCAGTTGGGCCAATCCTTGCGAAGGGAGATGGAAAACCGGACTCCCCCGGCAAGCCCGATACCCAAGCTAATTCTTCGGAAACCCATACACAGGGCAACGGGAATGGGAGTGGGAATGGGAATGGAAACGTTAATCCCGACCAACCAGCATCCAATGGCGGTGGTGATCAAACAAGCAATCAAGATTCACCTACGACTTCAACTACCGATTCCAGTACGACTGTCGTGACATCCTCTGACAGTCTATTGGGCTGTCAGAAAAACAACCCCAATCGACTGGACTGTTCCAGTCTGGAGGTCACTGCCGTATGTGATGGTGATGTCGCTGTGTTTACCATCACTAACACCGGCGCGCCGGGCGATGGTGATATGCGCGCCCCAACCCAATACCGCCTCATAGTAGACGGCGTTGTGGTGGAGACTGGAAGTGTCCAGTTGGCGGGCGGTACATCCATGCAAATCACCTACAGTGGCGGTGGAACGGTCAAATTGGAGGCTGACCAACAAATCGGGCATCCGGGCAACAGCCTGCCACAGTCAACTGTTACCTGCAGTGTCCCGACTGCCACCGAAACCCCGGTTCCCACTGACGAACCGACACCTACTGATGAACCGTATTCACTTGCGGCGGATACGCTGTGCCCCAGTGACGGCTCAACCCTGTTCATCATTAGCAACAACGGCGGCGACATGACCGAACCCGTCTACTACGTGGTGACCGACATGAACGGCGCAGTCGTGGACGACGGCTGGGTACAACTCATGGCCGGCGAGTCTTTCTCGCTACAGGAATGGGCCACAGGCATGCTCACACTTGATGTAGCAGGCGGAATGGTCGTCGTCAACAACCAGTGCGTCATGGTGACCGACGAACCCACGCCTACTGATGAACCGTTTGTATTGGCGGCGGATACCCTGTGCCCCGGTGATGGCTCAACCCTGTTCATCATTAGCAACAACGGCGGCGACATGACCGAACCCGTCTACTACGTGGTGACCGACATGAACGGTGCTGTCGTGGACGACGGCTGGGTACAACTCATGACCGGCGAGGTCCTTCTCGCTACAAGAGTGGGCCACAGGCATGCTCACACTTGATGTAGCAGGCGGAATGGTCGTCGTCAACAACCAGTGCGTCATGGTGACCGACGAACCGACACCTACCGACGAACCGTATTCACTTGTGGTAGATACACTGTGTCCCGGTGACGGCTCAACCCTGTTCATCATTAGCAACAACGGTGGCGACATGACCGAACCCGTCCACTACGTAGTGGCCGACATGAACGGCGCTGTCGTGGACGACGGCTGGGTACAACTCATGGCTGGCGAGTCCTTCTCGTTACAGGAATTGGCTACGGGCATGCTCACACTTGATGTAGCAGGCGGAATGGTCGTCGTCAACAACCAGTGCGTCATGGTGACCGACGAACCGACACCTACCGACGAACCGTATTCACTTGCGGCAGATACGCTGTGCCCCGGTGACGGCTCAACTCTGTTCATCATTAGCAACAACGGCGGCGACATGACCGAACCCGTCTACTATGTGGTGACCGACATGAACGGTGCTGTCGTGGACGACGGTTGGGTACAACTCATGGCCGGCGAGTCCTTCTCGTTACAGGAATGGGGTGCGGGCATGCTCACACTTGATGTGGCAGGCGGTATGGTCGTCGTCAACAACCAGTGCGTCATGGTGACCGACGAACCTACGCCTACAGAAGAAGTAACGCCACCACCGGAGGAGACACCCACACCTGTCCCGACTGAACCACCGACGCTCGCATGCCAGAAAAACAATCCGGATCGGCTGGACTGCTCCAGCTTGCAGGTAACCGCAGTATGCGAAGGTGACACGGCCGTATTCACCATCAGCAATACAGGCGAAGCGGGTAACGGCGATATGCGTGTCCCCACTGAGTACCGCATATTGGTAGATGGTACCGTTGTGGAAAGCGGAAGCGTCCAACTGACAGGCGGAGAAACTACGCAAATCATCTACAGCGGCGGTGGAACGGTCACGCTGGAAGCCGATCAACAAATCGGACATCCCGGCAACAGCCTACCGCAAGCTACTGTCTCGTGCTCAACATAGAATAACATCGTTAGTGTTTCTGAAAAGCGATATCCCAATTGGGATATCGCTTTTTTATTGACAGCAGCGCAAGCGGAGGGTACGCGGAATGTCAATGTTGGGGTAAAGGTGTAGTCTGTGATCAGCATTTACACTGCACGAGAACTAAGTATATGAAGCGCATATCGTTGCCGACAAACTGGCTGGCAGTCGGCCTGATGCTGCTGGTAGGATGTGCTGCCCAACCCGTAGACGAAACAGTGACGGTGACGCCGGAAGTGGTGTACTTCAAAGCGGAACCGGACACCGTTGACCGCAACGAGACCGTCACATTGAGCTGGCACGTAAATAGTGTGGAGACGGTCAACATCCAGCAGCGTTACGGGTCATACAAACAATCGCCTGACAGAGAATATAACCATCTACCCGCTGAAGGCAGCCTAAACATAGATTTGACAAGGCGTGATGTCGAGGGCGCGGAAACTACTCGCTATATCAACAATGTGAGCTTCTGGCTAATGACACCCGGCGAAGCGGACTCGCCGTGGACACCGGGTAATGTGTTCTTGGCAGGGGTGGGTGTCACCATTCGCTGTTCGCCAGAAACTTTTTTCTTTGGCAAAGACCCTTACTTGTATTCTCAAGTTTGCCCGTTGGACGACCCGCAGCACGTACAATCCATTTACCAACGCTACGAACACGGTATGCTGCTGTGGCGGGCGGATAACAGCACGATCTACGTGCTGCGCTTCAGGTGGGTAGATGACAAGCGGCAAGACGGCACTGCACTGCGTTTTTCCAATAACCCTATCCCACCAGAGGAAGCGACCGACAATCCATTTGGCGAATTCTTGCGTGCCAATCACCTGCACGGCATTGTTGTGGAGTTGGGCGCGGCGGTTGAACCCCCAACGAGCTATACCATGACCGCCCAAGACTCCTACAATGACACCTTCTCCAACGCCATTAGTTATATGACTCTCCCCAGTGGCGATGTGATTCGTTATTTGGAAGATATTTACACGGCGGGCTGGCGCTGTATGGTGTGTGCTGCACCTTAGCTGGATGCTTCCAATGCGTGTTTCATGGCTTGTAGTATGCGCTCATTTTCGGGACGGATGCGGTTGACGAGCATGGCCTTAACCGGCCATAGAAAACCGCCAGCTTTGATGGTTGTATCGCGCATAACCAGCGTACCAGCCGGTACGCTTTTAAGGGTGTACTGGATGATGACAGTCAAGCTGCCCAGTGTCACACCCACTTTGTAGGCTGTGCGCTGCCGGAAGGTGATGACCGTGGGCGGTTCGTAGTCCGTCACTTCTCCATACATGGTAGAGCTTTTGCCACGGTCAACGTACTTGGTGCCCAGCTTAACCGGATTTTCGGATATTTCCATCAAATGATCGAATAACTTGGATGGGTCGAGCCAGCGGCTGTAGCCGTTAAAATCCGCGATGAGCGCAAACACGTCGGCTGGTGAACGACTGATCGTTTTCTCGAAATGCAATTGTGTCATGTGGTGTATCCCTCTTGGCGGGAAATAAATGTAGAGGTTGTTTGTCCCCCCTACATGATACTACATACTTACTAATGAGGAATCGCGCCACTTCCAGATGTTCTTCAATAACAATATTGGCAAGATTGAAGTTCACAAAATCCCAGAATTCTGGGATAGTCTGGAAAGGTCGTCAGACTCAAAATAGGTGCACATGGAAGAGGAGGAAGAAGATAATATGATACTGCTCCATATAGAACATCCCGTTCCCAATTTTGATGCGTGGAAAGTCGCCTTCGATGGTGATCCGGTTGGCAGGCAAAAGTCAGGGGTGCGCCGCTACCATATCTTACGACCCGTTGACAATGCAAATTATGCTATTATCGATCTTGAGTTCGACACCTTACAGCAGGCAGAAGCACTGCTGGCCGCCATGCAACAGGTTTGGACCCGGGTTGGGGGTAGCATCATGATGGATCCCCAATGGAGAATTTCCGAGGTGGTAGAGGCTAAGGTATATTAATTTGGTGCCTAAAATGGCAACTGTCACAGCCAGTCAATGAAATCATGAGCGCAAAATCTACCGAGTCCATTAAGTTAGAAATGATTCGACTATGTCACAGTTCGCTGGATTCCCAAACGCTGCGCCTTGAACTGCTCAAGCGTTTGAAAGTGGTCATTCCATTCGACTATGTATATTTCTCGACCACCGATCCCGCTACCCATTTTGCGACGAGTTCAGTACTGCTGGAAACGCCACCACCGTGGTTAATGTCTATATTTTTGGAAAATGAATTCCTGCAACAGGATTTCAACAAATTTAGTGATATGTGTCGCTCTCACCAGCCCGTCAGCGCGCTTAGTGAGGCAACGCGCTATGACATGCGCCAGAGCCAGCGCTACCGCGATATGCTCGTTCCGCTGGCGATGGAAGATGAACTGCGGGCTGTTTTTGTTGCAGGCGGCGCATGCTGGGGCACGCTCTGTCTGCACCGTGAAAATAAAAAGTTGCGGTATACACCTGCTGAGACCAATTTCCTAGCCAGCCTTGTTCCCCACATAGCTGACGGCTTGCGAAAAGCCTTGCTGCTGGAGTCGCCTTTGCAAAACGAAACACCGGATGGGCCGGGTGTATTGATACTGGCCGATGATTTCTCCATCGTTACGATGACCGCTGTCGCTGCCTATTGGTTGGCAGAATTGATAGGGATGGAGGGAGGCGAGAGAGGAACACTGCCGCTCACGGTACGCAGCGTCGCTTCTGGTCTTCAGGCATTGGAACGCGGTTTGGCAGGCGCAGACTTCGTCCCAAAAGTCCGCCTGCGGACACGAACAGGCCAGTGGCTCATGCTCTATGCCTCGCGGTTGTTATGCACCGGCACACCTTCCCACATCAGTGTGACGATGGAGGCGGCGCGACCAGAAGAACTGGCCCCGCTCATTATGCAAGCCTACCAACTCACCCGCCGCGAATCAGAAATTACCCGATGTGTGCTGCAGGGTTGGCTGACGGCAGAGATTGCGGCGCGGTTATTTATTTCCCCGAATACCGTTCAGGATCATCTCAAAGCCATCTTCGAAAAAGTGGGAGTGAACAGCCGCGGGAACTTGCGGCGCGGATATTTATCCAGCAGCATCTACCACTTCCAATCCGGCAGCCGGCTTGATGCAGCGGGGCAGTTTATCATTGAGTGAACCCGTCTCGTTTCCTACATAAACACGCCAAGTAAAAAGCTATTCTTACTTCACGGTGATATAACGCCAAACCACAACGATGGCGATCAGGTCTAGCCCGATGGCGACCAGACAGTTCGCCAGCAGCCCGGAAGCAAATAGCGCCGGAGCCACCGGGGTCAGCAGCGCTCGCCCCAGCGTTACGGCAGTCATCAGCATGGTCAGATACATCGCACGAGAATTCGGGCTGAGTTCGGTTGCCAGCGGAATAGTGGCAACAACACTCAATTCAAAAGTAAGGTAGAAGAGGAACAATCCCGCTAGAGCCAGATTCAGGTCAATACCGGTCAGCGGCAGGATGAGACATGCCAGAATGTTGCCAGTCACGCCGATTAGCACCAATCGACGTTTGCCAACCTTATCGGCGAAGAATGTGACGATTCCCTCTCCGGTGAGTTCAGACATTCCGATGACCGCAGCCGCGACTGCCAGCGCTGCCAGTTGAATACCGAACGAGTCTTCAATCCATGTGCTGAAAACGACACTTACCAGTTGATTGGCAGCGCTGATGCTGAAGCCCAGACATAACCCCGCAAGTGCCATCGGACTGCTGATGGAAGCACGTAGTGCCTGCAGAAATGCCACGTGATGCGCCATAGGGGCATCTGGTTCGACCTGCAGCCAGATAATCACGAAGCTGACCGCGCCGAGAATCGCCAGCGCCAGAAACGGAGTCTGCCAATTGTAATGCGCTATCAGCCACGTCATTGCCGGAACCCCAAACAAAAACGCACCTGACCACGCCAGCTCAACAAAGCCCAGATATGACCCGCGCCGGTGATATGGCACTTTGTCCCCGATGTAGGCCTGCACTGCCGGACCAAGTGCCGTTCTGCCAAGCGCGCCCAACAGAAGGGCAACCGCCAGCCCGGTAAAATCCGGCAAAATGAAAACGCTGACCATACCTGCAACATACAGCAGCAGACCCAGCAGGATGGTAAATTTGCGGCCGCGTTGTTCGGCAGTTCTGCCGATGAACGGCGCGACCAACCCCAGCAACTGCATTAGCGTGAGTATGCTGACGATAGCGCTGATTTCGACCTTGACCCCACGCGCGAAAACCGGCAGCAGCGGGTAAATCATGCGAGAACCCGTGTCGATGATGGTACGCGTCCCGGTCAGCAGGGCGACCACCGGAAGCATGGGACCAACCTTCCGCTTTTCGAGCCAAGACGACATCATGAGCGCTGTCCTGAGTAAATGGGAGCGAATAGAACATCAGTATTACACAGGGTCAAGCAGCCTGTCTAGATTATTTTATGGTTGGTTACGGCTCTTTTTTCTGGTCGACTTGGCCTGGCATAGCAGAGATGTACTTCTTCCCGCCTTAGTGGGAGAAGTACAAAGAGCCGGGGTAGTCCCCTGTCCCCCCTCATGTTGGCGCGAACCAGAATTTTTTGAGGTCGGGGACGAGGGGCAAAACAGCTCTTAAAAATGGACAGCGGTTGTCGGCGCCTTTACCGTTTGCACAGGCAGTACCTGCCGCGCGCTCAGCCGCATGGCGATTCCGTCTTTGGGGCGAAGTGTCACCAGTGGGTCCAACTCGACGGCTTTGGAAGATGCCAATGACAGGCTGTAGCGCCCGGCGATGGTCGCCAACACCAGTTTGGCTTCCATCAGCGCGAACTGATTGCCGATGCAGACGCGCGGCCCGCCGCCGAAGGGGAAATAGGCATAGCGCGGAATGCGTTTCTCTAACCCATCTGCCCAGCGTTCGGGAATAAAAGCGCTGGGATTGTCGAAGTAACGTGGATCGCGGTGCATCACATATGGACTGAGGAAGATCAGGCTGCCCTTCGGGATGGTGTAACCGCCAATTTGGAGATCGGTTAGCGGTTTACGTCCGTTCAAAATCCATGCCGGTGGATTGAGACGCAGGGCTTCTTTGATGACCCAATCGGTGTAGGGCAGGCGCGCCAGATCAGATAGCGTAGGTGCGACGCCGCCCAGCACACCATTGACTTCTTCATGCAGCTTCGCTTCGGCTTTCGGGTGCTGCGCCAGCAGATGCCACGCCCAACTGAGCAGGTTGGAGGTGGTTTCATGCCCTGCCACAAACAGCGTCACCGCTTCGTCGCGCACCTGCCTGTCGGTCATGCCGCTGCCGCTAACTTCATCCTGAGCCAGCAATAGCATCGAAAGTAAATCGCCTTTGTCTTCGCCGGATTTACGGCGTTCTTCGATGATGGGCATCATCAGCGCATCCAACTGCTGGATAGCATGTTTGGCGTCACGATTTTGGGCGATAGGCAGCCATTTGGGCGGCACGAAACCCTGTTGAAACTGCTGGCCGCCGATCTGGTTTATGGTGTGAACTGCCTCGCCAATGGCATCGCTTTCATCATTTACATCTGCGTCGTAGAGCGATTTGGAGACGATCTGCATGGTCAGTGTGGTCATCGCCTCGTGAATATCCACCATTTGCCCGTCGCGCCATGTGTTCAAAAGTCGGGCTGTGTAATCTGTCATCACCTGCCCGTAGGCTTCGATGCGTTTGTGATGGAAAGCGGGCTGCATCAGCTTGCGCTGCGAACGATGGAATTCGCCTTCGCTGGTGAGGATGCCGTTGCCAACAGTAGGCGACAACACCGCTTTATCCAGATCACCTTTGTTGACCTGCTCGGCCTCATTTACCAGCACTTCCTGAATGTAGTCAGGGTGATTGAGCTGGTAGATGTGATAGTTCAGCAGCTTGTAATACACGATGTCGCCATACTGGCGGGCATTATTGAGTAGAAAATTCAACCGTTCGCGGTTGAATTCCGGAACACTGCCGAGAACTGGAACGCCTTTGGGGCCGGGCGGACGCTTGAGTGCCATTGTGAACATACTCCCGCACATGGTCATAATTGAACAAATTGTTGATTATGTCTTGTTTACTGTATAATAATTTCCATTGGGAAGTCAATCTAGCAGTGACACGAGTTTCCGGATGTGTCAATTACTTGAAGCGAGGCCAATAATGAACACTAGTCCAGTTAACCGCTTTGAAAAACGCAAGCAACGCACCCGTGACCAGCTCAAGCAGGCTGCTATCGCCCTCATCCTCGAACATGGTTATGACTCGGTACAGGTACAGGACATTACAGATCGGGCAGATTTGGGGCGTGGAACATTCTATATTCACTTTTCGGATAAAGAAGATGTGGTGTGGCGGGCGGTGCGCGATGATTTTGATGCGCTGGATACCAGTCTCGAAATGCAGTTCGGTCAGCTTCCATCACCCCGCTACGAGTATGCTGTCTGGCTGCGAATGTTCGAGTATGCTTCGGTTCATCGTGATCTGTTCACAACCTTGCTGGCAGGCAGTGGTTCGGCGCGGTTGACGGAACGCATTCAGCAATATTTTGCAGACCGGATGGAAAGACTCATACAGGACGGCCAATGTCTACCGCAGTTTAAATTACCGCCGCGCTTCGTAGCGGAGTTTACTAGCGGGGCGCTTATCCGCATGTTCATCTGGTGGCTCAACAACCCCAACGATTACACACCCCAGCAAATGGCGGCGCAGTATTTCGAGATGGTGTTTCACTTCCCGCCGCCGCAGGAAAGTTAAGCTGTGACCCCCAACTCGCTCATCACCTATAAATGAGGTTACGCAGCGCGCGGCGGTCAAAGTACACCGTCAAAGCAAACGGTATGAAGACAAGGCCGATGCTGACGATCAGGAACAAGATATTGGTAGGCATACCGGAAATGAACGAACCCGCCACTAATCCGGTGAGCAGCAAACCCAAAACGACATAAAACCACCACGAGACATACACTGCTGCGATAACCGCTGTTGACTGCGCGTCAATGCCCTTCAGGTAGCCACGCATTTCGACAGTCGAGGTATGGCGCCGCCAGCGTGTGTCGTACCATGTGCGCCGGATGCGGAAGCGAATAATCCCATTTCCTAAATCCTCGAACGACGGGTCAAAACCCGCGCTCATGAAGCCCGGTTCCTGGCGCCGTGTATCGCGCAGGCGCAGACGGCAGTCGCGCACGTCATAAGGCGCGACGAATTCGATAGGCGCGGATGTCTCTTTTAGTTTTCCCGGCACACCAAAGGCGGGTGTTTGCTTGGTCTTGTCCATTGCACAGTCCTATCACTTGTCATACTGTATTATCGCCCAATTGTTGCGGGTTAAACCCTCAATTTTGCAGGTTATCCTACGGGTATCATTGCAACGTGTCAGGCAAAATTAGTCATTCGGTATAGAATTACGGAACATCCTTAATCAAGTTTAATACGGAGGCTGTTACGCATGGGTATTCGCTTACGCATATTGATTGGCACAGCATTGTTGTTATTGGGCACCAGTCTGACTGCCGCGCAGGACACGCCAGTTCCACTGCGAGAGTTAGCCGAAAAGAACGGTATCTACATCGGGGCGGCGGTGTACACCCCGCACTTCGGTGATCAAAATTACCTCAAAACACTCGGCCGTGAATTCAATATGCTCACGCCGGAAAATGAGGCTAAACCCTGCGAAATTCAGCGGCAGCTCGGCAAATTCGACTTCACCAAGTTTGACAAGTTGGTGGATTTCGCCGAAGCGAATAACATGAAAATTCATGGGCATACGCTGGTCTGGCATCAATGTGTGCCGCCGTGGTTGACCAATGCCAAATTTGACCGGGACGAAGCCATC
Source organism: Anaerolineae bacterium (assembly GCA_041390885.1). Taxonomy (GTDB): domain Bacteria; phylum Chloroflexota; class Anaerolineae; order Aggregatilineales; family Phototrophicaceae; genus CFX2. The sequence continues at coordinate 223,229 of JAWKPB010000026.1, forward strand.
AAGCAGTTACGCGCGCACATTTACACCGAAGTTGGACGCTACAAGGGGCGGGTCGCCATCTGGGATGTGGTCAATGAAGCATTCAATGATGCCGGCGGGCTGCGGGAAACCCCGTGGAAGAAGCTCATCGGCGACGACTACATCGAGCTGGCCTTCCAATTTGCTCATGAAGCTGACCCAGATGCCCTTCTGTTTTACAACGATTACAGCATTGAAGAAACCAATCCCAAATCAGATGAAGTGTATGCCATGCTCCAAGATTTCATTGCGCGCGGCATACCGATCAACGGGGTCGGCTTTCAATCGCATTTCTCTGTAGGGACGGTCAATCCCCGCTTTATTGCCGAGAACATTCAGCGCATAGGCGAACTCGGTTTACAGGTTCAATTTACCGAAGTGGATGTGCGTTACGGTGGTGAGACCACGCCGAAAATTCTAGAGCGGCAGGCCAGTGATTACGCCAAATTGATGGACACGTGCTTGAGCAGCGAATACTGTACAGCCTTCATCACGTGGGGCGTGGGCGATAAATACACATGGCTGCGGAACGCAAATCTGGGTTTCTTCGAGAATTTCACGGTTGCGCCGCTGCTGTTTGATGATGACTACCAGCCCAAACCGGCTTATTTCAGCGTACATGATAAGCTGGAGGAATATGCCTCCAAGCGCGGCTAAGTGCATTAGCCAAAGCTGTAAGCAAGTACATGATGCCATTGCGCATTCGATATATGATACGACTACATACACATTAGGATAATGCAGCCGTCGATTGATAAATTACGGAGGAATTCACATGCGCTATAAACTCCTGGGTAAGAGCGGATTACGGGTTTCGGAAGTGTGCCTAGGCACGATGACCTTTGGCGAGACATGGGGCTGGGGTGCTTCCAAAGAAGAAAGCCGCAAACAGTTTGAGGTATTTTCGAAGTACGGTGGCAATTACATTGATACGTCGGTGAATTACACCGACGGCACAGCCGAAACATTCTTAGGTGAATTCCTCAAAGAAGCTGGCCGTGACCGTTATGTACTTACCACTAAATACACGCTGACTTCACCCTCCACCACGGACCCGAACGCAGGTGGGAACAACCGCAAGAACATGATGCAATCTATCGAACGCAGCCTGAAGCGCCTGCAAACGGATTATGTGGATGTCTATTATCTGCACGCATGGGATTACATGACGCCAGTGGAAGAAGTGCTGCGCGGGCTGGATGATCTGGTGCGTGCCGGGAAATCCCGTTACATTGCCATTTCCGACTCGCCCGCGTGGGTGGTTTCGGAGGCTAACGCAGTGGCAGAACTGCGAGGCTGGTCGCGCTTCATTGGTTTGCAAGTTCCTTACTCGCTGGCTGACCGGGCTATCGAACGTGAACTGATGCCGATGGCGAAACGCTGGGACATGGCTGTGATGCCGTGGGGCTTGCTGGAAGGCGGTGTGCTGACGGGCAAGTATCTGGAAAAGCCGACAGAAGCGACCCGCATGAAACACGAAAATGTGGAGATGAGCGAAAAGACCCGTGCCATCGTGCTGGAAGTGCAGGCTATCGCCAAAGAAGTCGGGCGATCAATGGCGCAGGTAGCCATTAACTGGGCACGCCAGCAACAGCATCAAGCCCTGATTATCCCCATTCTCGGGTCGCGCAAGGCGAGCCAACTGGAAGAAAATTTGGGCATACTGGAATGGGAGCTGACGCCGAAACAACTAGAACGACTGGATGCAGTGAGCAAGATTGATATGGGTTTTCCGCATGGTTTCTTGAAGGGCAATCCCTATGTGTTCGGCGCGACCTACGACAAGATTGACAACCATCGGGGTAATCCGGTGTAGTCAGTCGTTGGTGGACTAAACAAGCAGCGCGCATAATTGATTTTATGTCGGCAAAGTCCCTAGAGGGAGGCTTCGCACTCGTCGTCGACGTGGACGACATACACGATCTGTTGGCGGCGAATATTTTTTGGCGGCGAAGGCGGCGGCAGTGGGACGCCAATGGATTTTATGTCCCTAAAGGGATTGCTTTGCTGATCGTAAAAGTCGTCATAGTCGTCAATGTCGGACAATATATTTTGACATTTTGTTTGCGGCGGAGGAGGAGGGGCTGCTGCTGCAATGGTTGCTGCATAGGGCTTTACCAGTATCCAGCTATCAGTTGCCAGTAAGTGGTTGGTGCGGAGTTGTTGTGGCAAATTGTAGACACATAGTAGCACAAGTGTTTGTATAGGTCAATTATAATTTGGGTAGAAAAAGGTTGGAAGTTGGTTTGAAGCCATTTCAAAAGTCCTCACCCCAAACCCCTCTCCCTCATGGAGAGGGGCTTAAATGCCAAATTTCGCGACGAAACCGGACTACGCAGAGCAACAACTGCAATGAAAACATCCTTTTCAACCGGCTTCTTTGAAGCTGACCTACGCCTATTCCAGCGCGGCGAAATATTCCAACAGGTAACGGTGAACGAAAATGTAGCCGCCGCCCACCTTGCGGAGCAGCCCGGCACTGGCGCAGTAGTCGAGGAAGCGGGCGTAGTTGAGGGGGGCTTCGCCGGAGCGCCAGACGATGAGGCGGAGGACGAGGTGTTGTAGAACCACAATTCCACCACCGAATGCTAAACCGCCACACATGCCCGTTAGAAAGCTTGCAGCTACAGATAGAGTTGCTTTGTCCCTATTAAAAATGCTATTCATCCAAAAAATAATCATAAGGATTATGGCTACTATTAGACCAACCTTTAATCCATTAATAGAAGATTGCCATATTCCTTGATTTGGTCGAATTCTCACGCTAGTATCCTCAACAGGATTCAACTCGACGAAGTCTTTGAGAAACTTCGGAATTACCAAAATTAGAACCAACGCCACTGCAACCTCCCCAAATTGATCTGATTCTGTTCGAATAATCAAGCTGATTGGAATAGTGATTGCACCGACTAAAATGAACCAGAAGACAGAAGTGGCAATGAAACTTATGTAAGCGACGATAGAGTTGCCAATTGAGGCGATAGCACCTTCTTTTACTCTACGAAACTTTAAGTTATCAACAGGATGGATTTCGTGTTTCATAAGTAGACCGAGTAAACCTAAGAATATCCCGACAATTAACCCGTATTGCACACCCAATGTAAGTGCAAATACCAATCCGCTTATCAGCCCGATAGTAAGTGCCAAAATAAGACGAAATAAAAGTTTCTGAACAGGGAATAACCATGCTGGTTGTAATCCTTCAATGTGAAAAATGTTTTGACCAAATTTGATTTGATTCCCTGCTAGCCAATTCATCCAATACCAAGATTGCTCGCTACTGAATCTGTTTCTCTCAACATTGTCGAAAAGTTGACCAAGTTGTTTGATCAATCGCTTCTCTACCCATATGTCAAACATATGGGTCCGCCGCGCCTTCCCCATATCATCGTTCATTGGAATTTGCAGAGTGGAGATGGATGCGCCGGCGTAGGCATAGGCCATTGAGTTAAGGAGAAACGGTGTGTGGGTCATGCCGCGCAGTTCGTCATCATCCTTCATCACCTGACGCAGGCCGTCGAGATCGGGGCGGTCTAAAAAATGGTTAATCTGGTCGTCATCCAACGGCTGAAGCATGACTGCGCCGCGCACATCCAGTTTGGTGGTGAGCAGGTCATAGTCGGCGATGCGACTGCACACCGCCATGTCAACTGCGCGGTACTGCTGGCGGAAGGCGTTGATGGCGTTCACGCAGGCATTACGGTACTGTTCAGCCACCTCGTCCAGCCCGTCCAGCAGCGGCAGGATTTGTTCGCGCTCCACCCACTCTTTAGCCACTTTCTTGGGAACCTGATACTTGAGGCGCATTTCATCCACCAGCCAGTCAGCCAGCGGCTTGCGCTCGGCTGCCCATGAGGACAGATTAAAGACGATAGGGATAGGTTTCTTGACATCGCTGCGGGCTTGTTCGATAAGTTCTTTGCCCAGTTGCAGGAGCAGCACCGTTTTGCCGCCACCGGGCTCGCCGAGGATGAGCAGTTCACGGTTAAGGTCTTCAAAGATCTGGAAGATGCTGGCGTTGGGCGGCAGGGGGTAATCAGGATAATCCTTATGGCGCAGGACAGCGCCGGGCGCAGCAGCCAGCCCCAACTCGAATTGACCGGCTTCCAGCGCCTTATCCAGCACGCCGCCAATCCAGAATTCTTCTACCTTGTCGAGCATGGTGCGGCGGTTAGCCTCGGTAGTGGCAGGTGAAATAGAGGCTGTCCCAACGGGCGCGGCACGATAACGCCGCAACGCAACGACACCTACCACGCCGATGACCAGCACAGCTAACACATAAATCAGCGGGTTATTGGTGAGTGGGTTGGTATCGGTGGACGGGTTGTTATTCGGCAGATCGGGGTTGTTGAAGTTAAAGAGAATGGCAGCCCCTAGCACAACAATGATAAGGGCAGCGATACTGCCCAGCGTCCAGATGGGGAAGCGTGAACCGGAACGCTGGCGGGTAGGCTGTGGGGGAGCGGACGTAAGAACCTCACCCCCCGACCCCCTCTCTGCCTGCGGAGAGGGGGAGGCAGGGGCGGTGACGGGAGCGGTAATCGGCGCGGGTTTGGGTGGTTCGCGCGGTGGAACTACGGCTGGCGCTTGTGCCGGTGGAGGCGGAGGAGCGTTCGCAGCAGGTGCATCTTCATCCGCGTCATCACCAAACCAGTCAATATCAGCTTTGGCTTCTTCTTTTTCCTGCAAAAGACCGCCTGTAATTTCTTCGGCAGCGGTTTCATCGCGCTTTTTGGCGGGGGCAGGCGGTGGTGGTTTTTGAGCCTGCTCTTCTTCAACAAGGGGTACTTCAGCGGTTTCGCTTAAGTCTGATATCGCCCCAACGACGGCGTCAGCGGGCAGTGGTTCGGGTTTCACATCGGTGATGGGCGGGGTAGATGACAGTACTTCAGCAGCAACTTTTGCTAACCGCGTCTGTAATTGTCGCAAACCTTCCGCCTCATCTCTTATGAAGTCAATGTGTTGTAGTAGTATGAATCGAGGAGGAGGATTACATTCCCCTTGTTTTATGAGCAAGAGGCGTTCTTCATCTTTGTGAAAAAGGAAATAGTCCCATTCGCGTTTGACTGGACGAGAGTCAAGTGCTTCCTTGTTCATAACTCCGATCATAATATCTGATGACATCAAACCTTTATCAATTTCGTCAGGAAAGTAGTCGCCGGGCTGAATGTTATCCACATCCAGCCACGCCCCATAACCCCACTGGTTGATCTGGGTTTTGACCTTGCGGGCGAAGTCTCGGTATTCGCTTTTGTAGCTGATGAAAACCTGTAGGCTCATGGGTGTGTGCTTTGCATTGAATTGATAATTAAACATTATATACAGGGTTTGCCGCCGTCAAACCCCTACGGGAAGCGTCCAGTTACGAAGAAAGCGGCGCAGTCTTATCACCAGTATTGATTCATTATGTACCGATTATGGTGATGGCGCGGCGGCAGTGGCGGTCAAGATGCTTTCAACGGTTGCCAAATAGGGCGCATAGGACGTAGCACTGGCGGCGGCGGTCTGGGTGGCGTTGGCGATGTTCAGCACATCAGGTGTGGGTGTGCCTTGGATTTTGGCGGCAGGAGTCTCTGTAACCACCTGTACATAGTTGACCGTGGTCGATACCGTCAGCCTGCGTGGTGGGTTGGATGAGTCGCACAACTGCACGTAGATGGTCTTTGGCCCGTATCCTTCGCTCAGTGTCCACAGCACGGCGTTGCGGTAGCCGCTCCAATCCGGCGAAATACCTGTCGGGCAGTCTTGCTCGTCAGGGGATTCGCTGATCCGCATATTTTGGACACCGCCGAGAAAGTCGTCATCGCCATTGCGGTGGGAGTTTTCGTCGTTGATGTAGAGGATGACATCGGGTGAGGTGACATTGTCTGCGATCACATTGCGGGCGATCCGGTCTGTGATGATGACAGGCAGCACGCCGGGCTGTGCGCCAAAGACCAGCACGTAATAGTACCGGTCATTGGTGTCGCTCTTGCGGGTGGCGATGCCGACTTCACGGTAAAAACGGCTGAAGATGGGCAGTGTAGACGTGCCCATGCGGATCATCTGGCGGCTGCTGAGGCTGCTGTCGCTGCGGGCGTTGTCTTTCCAGTAGGTCACAATTTGCGAGGGGTCAAAGTCGCGCACGATGAGCGTCACCAAGTCGGCGACGTAGCCATCGGAAAAGGAAGCATAGCCCGCGCGTCCCATGAGCGTTTCCAGATTTTCCTTGTCGCGCGTCAGGAAAGTATCGCCGAGACTGGTGATGGGGCGTGCCAGCAGATCATTGAGGTAGGTGGCAGCCACTTGATTGAGCGCGTCATTTGGGACGAGCAGTACTTGATTTTCGCGGCGGCGCAGATCGTTGATGTTGTTCAGGATTGTAAGGGCACTGTCATCCAGAGTGGCAGTGGGCGCGGGCTGTGCCAGCACAGGCGGGATGATGAACGTGCTTAACGCAAATAGCGCGATGAATAGTCGTTGGAAGGTAATGCGTGGCATGTTTATTCCTCGCTCCATAATTTCAAGGTGAATCATGCCCTCACCCCCAACCCCCTCTCCCTCATGGCGAGGGGGAAATGGCTTAGAGAAAAGGTGCATCTAACGGCAGAAATCAACTCGAATTACCGCTGCCCAATATCAGCACATAATACAACGAATCGGTCGTGGCAGACGGCTGTGAGGCCAGCCCGACATCTTTGAACTGCTGGTGTACTTCGGCACCGGTTGCCTCGCTGCCTGTTTCGATGAGCGTCAGCACTTCATCTAGCAGCGGGGTGGAGGCGGTGACCTTGACCACCATTTGCACCGTGCCAGCATAACCCGCCGCTTCCGCCATGTCCTGCGCGTTGCGTCCATCACGATCTTGATTCAATGTCGGCAGGGCGTTCAAGTCCGACAAAGGCAGCGAGATCAAATAACTCATGTGGCGCTCTGCCAGCTCGTTGAGCAGCTCATTCGATTCGAGCGCTGGGTAGCCCTGTGAGCCGCGCCAAGCGTTCAGATTTTCTAACGTACCCGGAAGCTGGCGCAGGTCGGCTGTCGGGCTGGGCGTCACATCCGATTGCTGCGGGGTAGCGCTGGCATCCACGCTCTGACTGGTGGCGGTGAGAGTCGGGGTGACGGGCGGCGAGGCTATGCGCGGCACGATGAACAGAACAGCCAGCAGCAGCACAACACCTGCGCCTCCCGCCATAAGCATGCGGGACGGTCTGCGGCTGGTGGCGGGGGCGATGCGCCGCAGCAGGGTGTCTAGATCGTCGTCATCCTCGCCGTCGTCAGACTGTGGGGGTTTATCCAGCGCCTCTTTCAGCACCGGATCATCCTCCATGACCTGTCCAATTTTCTTATCGAGGCGGCCAGTGGCGGCTACTGCTGAACCACGAAACGACTTGCGGCGGGCATGGGAGGCCAGCTCATCGAAGAAGTCCGGCGGGGGAAGCTGGCCGTTGGTGGCGTCGATGTACTGGGTACGGGCGAAGATGGCCCAGTTGGGCGTGTCCATGCTGCCGGACAGCAGAATGGGAAAGCGTTGTTTCTTGTACTTCATCGCCAGCGTGATTTCGAGCTGAACCCATTCGGAAGCATCGGATTCCGGCGTGAGCACCACAACCACCGCGCCGCAATCGCGCAGCGCCTCGACTATCGAGCGCCACCAGTCGTCACTGCTGCGGAGGCGGCGGTTATCAATCCAGACATCAAAGCCCTCGTCGAGCAATTTCTCGACCAGTCTGAGGACGTAATCTTTGTTCTTCTTGCTATAGCTGACAAAAACGTGCGACATCCCAACAGTCCCCACCCAACATTACGGAATGTTGAGTCTATACGTTTTCGGGCAAGTTGGCGAACGGACTAGACGAGGTGCAAATATCAAGTTAACGAAGGCAACTGAATGGTTTGCTATTCAGGTAGAGCGCGTTATGATGGCGCTGTGATTCATACCCGTACACCCGTTTCGTGGGGAGGTACATATGTGGGGAGGTACATATTATGCAGCGTCCATATGTGTTGCCGATGATGGCTGCTCTTTTAGCAGCGGCACTCTTTGGGGCGAGCGCACCGCTGGCTAAGCTGCTGCTTGGCGAAGTCAGCCCGGTATCTTTGGCGGCGCTCTTGTATCTGGGGAGCGGGATAGGTGTGCTGGTCTTTAGAACCGTGCTGCGAACGAACCGCGCTGCGGTGGCTGGCGAAGCCCGCATCGTGCGTGCGGATTGGGGCTGGCTGTTCGGGGCGGTGGTGGCGGGCGGATTTGCCGCTCCGATTCTGCTGCTGTTCAGCCTGCAAAATACCCCGGCTGCAACCGCGTCACTGCTCCTCAACTTTGAAAGTGTCGCTACCGCTGCAATTGCTTTTGTCGTCTTCAGGGAGTCCATCAGCCAGCGGGCATTGTGGGCCACAGCCTGCGTCACACTGGCGAGTATCCTGCTGTCGTGGAATACAACTGGTCAATGGGGTTTCTCGCTGGGGGCGCTGGGTATCGTGGGGGCGTGTGTGCTGTGGGGCATAGACAACAACCTGACGCGCAATATTTCGGCCAAAGACCCGCAGATTATCGTGCTGGTCAAAGGCTTCGGGGCGGGTTCAGTGTCGCTGCTGCTGGCGCTGGTGGTAGGTGAAACGCTGCCTGCGCTGCCGGTGGTGCTGGGAGCGCTGCTGTTGGGCAGTTTGAGCTATGGGCTCAGTATCGCCCTGTTCATTCGTGCCATGCGTGAACTGGGCGCGGCGCGCACCAGCGCGTTGTTCGGTACTGCGCCGTTAGCAGGGGTGGCGTTGTCGTTCGTGCTGTTTCGTGAACCGTTGAACGGGTTATTCGCGGCTGCACTGCCACTGATGGTCATCGCCATGCTGCTGTTCCTGACCGAGAGACATTCGCATCACCACACGCACCAGGCGATCATGCATGAGCACCGCCACCGCCACGACGACGGGCATCACAACCACGATCATCCCGGCATGGTTTCACGCAGTCTGACGCACTCGCATGTTCACACCCATGAGGCGTTAGAACACGACCATCCACACTTGCCTGATATTCATCACCGCCATGCACACTAACCGAGCAGGGGATATATGGAGGATATACGTGCTGGCGCGCTAATCCACCCCTACTCAATACATTAATTTGTTGGCTTATCGCCGTCTCACTCCCCCTTCACGCAACCAGTGAAGGAGAAGGCATAGACTGCGAAGCCGCGCACCTTTACACGCAGGGTGAGTTCGTGTTGGGCAAAGTCCCGGTTGCGGACGAGGTTGTACATGCGTGGCCTATCTACAATGACGCGCCCGTCGGCAGTCACATCATCGCCACGCACAATGTCGTCCAGCGGCAGCTCGTCCTGCCAGACTTCGACGCTGGCGGGTTCGGGATGCACCATGCGCTCAACAAGATCAACATGCGGCGTCAACACCGCATTGACTTCAACGGCTTCGTAGGGCATACGAATGATGGCTTCGGTTTGCCCCTGATAGCTCAGGAATTGTTCGCCCGCCTGCCAAGCACCGCTGACGTAAAACGCGCCGCGCTGTCGTTCTTTGTCCTTGGGCATGCTGTAGAGAACAGGCACACCGCGCATATAGCCTTCCGGGTTGCCGAGCGCACCGCGATCTAGCCCGGCGTGCAGTTCGGGTGTGGGGCGGTAACACACCGCGCCGGGGCGATCTTCGTCGCGCAGTGGCTGCATGACGGGAGGCAGCGTGGCATCGGTATCGAATTCGTGTATCACGGCTTGAATCGCTTCTTCAAATGCGCCGTAGCCGCCCTCACCGTGACTCTGGTAGCGGATGTAGCCGTCGGCATCCACCAGATACTTGGCAGGCCAGTAACGGTTGGCATAGGCTTCCCACATGGCGAAATTATTGTCCATGTATACGGGGTAGATGATTTCCTGCTGCCGCACCGCCATTTCGATCTGCTGCTTTTCTTTGGCGAACGGGAATTCAGGGGTGTGCAAGCCGATGACTGTCAGCCATTTGTCATAGCGGCGCTGCCACTCGCGGATGTAGGGCAGGGTTCGCAAACAGTTGATACAGCTCATTTCCCAAATGTCAATGAGGGCGGCGCGCCCCCGCAGGCCAGCCATCGTTAACGGACGGCTGTTGACCCACTCGCCCGGCGTAAATTCGGGGGCGTGTAGGCGGCGGGGTTGCAAAAGCGGTTGTTCAGCAGACATGGCTCGCTCCTGTGAATACTCATGATGATTAGCCACAGACACGACATTACTGACGAAGTGGCAAACGCGCAACTTTCACCATTAGCAAAAGCCGGTTGCAGTACAATTGCCAGATTTAGGCGAGGTTTAGGGCAGGACACTATGAGTGCAGCGGAAACAATATCCCTCTCGATCTCGAAAGATATAGCAGACGAAGCCGAAGCCGTGGCAACACAGCTAGGCATCACGCGCGACCAACTATTTGAGATGGTCGTTGAAGCGTTTATGAGGACGCCATATCAGCAACCACTGGTTGCTGATGTGAGTACCGCTGAAGACGGCAGCAAATCATCGGCCCAGCATGATAGACACCAATCTATCAATCAAGGGGACATTTACTGGGCGCAACTGGCTGAGGCGGATATCTCCCACCCCTATGTGATTGTTCAAGATAATGTCTTGAACCACAGCCGCATCACAAGCGTTGTAGCGTGTGCGCTGACATCAAATATCGGACGGATAAATAGACCGGGTAATGTACTGCTGGAAGCGGGGGAAGGGAATTTGCCGAAGCCCAGCGTTGTGGAAGTTTCCAAAGTGTTCAGCGTGAATAAGGCGCAGTTGGGCGAATTCATCGGGACTATAGACGAACGACGCATTAAACAAATATGGGCGGGGATGCGGTTTTTGCAGACTTTGTTCCACAAAGGTGGTTGACAAACTAATGTGATTAGTTTATAGTCTAAACATATTAGTTTTGAGTGAGGTCATTATGAAAATCACAACGCACGGTGCGTACCTGACGCAGCTTACGCGGCTAACATTTGTGAATTGTTTCTTGGTGCGGGAAGATGATGGATTCACACTGGTGGACACCGGCATGAGCGGCAGCGCCAAAGACATCATCAAGGCTGCCCAAGACTTTGGCGCACCTATCCGCCGTATTGCCCTGACCCACGCACACATTGACCACGTTGGTTCACTGGATGCACTGCACGCGCTTCTTCCGGAAGCTGAGGTGCTTATCACTGCCCGTGATGCACGTTTCATGAAGGGTGACAAGAGTCTGGATGCCGACGAACCACAGGATCAATTACGGGGCGGGTATCCATTATGCACCACCGAGCCAACACGTTTCATCAAACACGGTGACAAAGTCGGTTCGCTGGAGGTCGTGGCGTCGCCCGGTCATACACCCGGTCACGTGGCGTTTTTTGACCAGCGCGACCAAACTTTGATTGCTGGAGATGCCTACAGCAACAAATTTGGTGTGACTACGGCAGGCACGCTGCGGCTGTTGTTCCCATTCACGGCGATGGCGATATGGAGCAAGTTAACTGCGCTCCAGAGTGCTGAAGCACTGTATGCGCGGAAGCCCTCGCGTCTGGCAGTGGGGCATGGTAAGGTTGTCGAACAACCGCTGCAGGCAATGGAGCGCGCGATTGACGAAGCCAGCCGCAGCATCAAAGGACAGCCCTATGCCGCCAAAAAAACATATTGATCTTCAGCAGGTGGTACAGACCGCCATCGAAGTCGCTGACGAAAATGGACTGGAGGCGGTTACACTTGCCAGTGTGGCCGCCCGCCTTGATATCCGTATTCCGTCACTTTATAACCATGTTGAGGGACTGCCGGGCTTGCGGCGCGAACTGGCACTGTGGGCAGCACAGAACCTGGCAGACGAACTGCGGCGGGCATCCGTTGGACGTGCCGGTAAAGATGCCATCTGGAGTTTGGCGATCGCCTACCGCAAGTTTGCCCGGACACATCCGGGGGTATATCCGATCACGCGCAAAGCTCCCGAAGCCGACGATGCAGAGATGATGAAGGCGTCTGAGGAACTATTGGAAATTGTTTACGCTGTGCTACGACCCTACGGATTTAATGACGCCGATTTGATTCATGCCGTGCGGGCACTGCGCAGTGTGTTGCACGGTTTTGTTGATTTAGAAACTGCGGGCGGATTCGAAATGGGCTATGACCGTGACGAAAGCTACGAACGTCTGGTTCGCATGTTCACCGACGCGCTGGAACTTCATGGTTACGGCAAGCAGCCATGAATCACAGGTGCCAATCCGCCGGTAGGTATCAAGTGGTAGTGGATGTTCTGAACCTCACCACCACTTCTCATCTGCTGTTTTGTGAACAGTGACAATATTTACTGTGTGCCAAGCCACCGCCGTCAGATGTGGTGCTAGCGAACTGCGGCTTCCGCAGGCAGCGCCCGTGCTGCAAGACGCACTTCGTAACCCTGCCGCCGCACGATGATGTCCGGCATTTCAACCATTAACCCCTCAAGCGAGGCCAGCAGCGAACCGGTGCGGTTGAAGTTTTCGACAGCGGCGTGATTATCCCAGAACAAGACCAATTGTGCTGTGTCCGGGTCGTCAATTTGCTCCAGCAAATAGCCGGCTTTGAAGCCGGGACGCTGACGGACGATGGGTAAATAGCGGGTTTCAACCAGATTACGCAGGCGGGGCATCTGGTTCATCGGGACTTGCAAGAACGTGACCTGTGCATACATGGCGCTCCTCCTCCTATAGATTTGCGTCCGATGGACTGACGAGATCAGCGTTGTATGAAAACGTTGTTAAACGCAGTATAGCACGACAATCTGAAAGCGGAGTGAAGGAATCTGCCGAAAAACGCCTAGGAAATTAGTCATGGATGATGGGTTTATGAGACAGGCGGGGTCTATCTAGCTGAGGTTAACTCGATCAACGATACCCATGATGACGGCGCGCGCTGGACCGGTGCCGCGCTTGCCGATGATCTGGCGGGCGCTGCTGCCTTCGTCCACGACGATAACGACATCACCAACACCAGCCTGCACATCATCAAGGCAGATGTCGTAGGTGCTGGTTTCGCTGCCGTCCAGGTTGAGGCGGGTAACCAGCATGAGTTTGTGCCCATCAAACAGAGGGTGCTTGACGGTGCTGACTACTGTACCTTTGACGCGCCCGATGTACATAATCGCCTCGGTTAACTGTTGACGGTTAACGGTTTACTGATAAACACCTTCCACGCAACAGACGCCGCGTCATACAAGGGTCTGTCGTCTACATCATCCACGATGCCGACCACTGCCGCATCCACCGGCACGAAGGAGATGGGCAGGGCAAACGCCGCTTCTTTGGAAGCGATGACGAAGACCAGTTCACCCTCGCCCGCTTGGTTGGTGGCGTCGGCGGCGATATAGGCTTCGCCTTCCGGCTGGCGGTTGACGTCCAATGGCTGGACGACGAGGAATTTGACGCCTTCCAACCCTTTGTATTTCTGGCTGGCTACCAGATTGCCGATGACACGGGCGAATTTCATAAATTGTCTACAGTCTATAGCTAACAGTCGATAGGTAAAGCATTAGTGTGAACCCAGACGCGAGGTGGTGGTTTGCCCGCCGCGCCCTTTGTTCCATTCGTTGACCGCTTCGATGCCCACCGGCGAGCCGATCTTTTGCAACATGCTGGCGGCTGCACGGCTGATGCCGGGATCTTTCATGCTTTTCATGACATCGATTAAGCTGGTCACTGCACCAGCGCCCATGCCTTCGAGCGCGCCAGCAGCAGCCTGCCGTACCACATCATTTTTATCGACCAGGGCTTCAGCTAGGCTGGGGACAGCAGCCGGTTCGTGCATGGACCAGAGGGCTTCGGCAGCACTGCGGCGCACTTTCCAATCTTCGTCACGGAGCGCCTCGCATAAGCCGGGCACGGCAGCAGAACCAATCTTACCCAACGCGCCGGTAGCCTGCCAGCGGATGTTGCTGTCCGTGTCTTTGACCATGACGCGTAGGAGGTCAGCGACGGCTGCCCCATCACCGATATCGCCCAGCGCTTTGCAGGCAGCAGAACGCAGGCGCGGGTCTTCATCGCTCAGCGCGTCCAAAAGGCCCGGCACAGCAGCAGGGTCTTTATATTCAGTTTGTTTCGCCAGCAGGAAGGCGGCATCCACCCGCACATCACGAACGGTATGCTGTACAGCGGCTACTAAGGCTGCATAAGCCGCGGGGTGATTCATTTGCGCCAGACTCTTAAGTGCTGAACGGCGTTCTTCGGCGTTTAGGCTGTCCAGCGCGGCAATAGCGGACTTCACGGCGGGCGGTGCATCACGCGAGACCGTGACCGAGTAAGGCTGCTGTTCACCCTGCAATTCCCACAAGCGGCGCATGAGCTTGTCCCAAGGGGGACGGGCGCGGTCGGTAAAGTCCAGATACTGAAGCATATCAAGCTGCGGATGCAACTTTTCAGTTTCGATGAGCAGTAGGGGAATAACCTTGATGCCAGCACCCTGCGCGTATGCCCATTCATAGGTGACATACTGCGAGGCTTTGGCCTCCGGTGAGATGACGAGTATCAGTGCAAACGCATCTTGAATAGCAAAGTTGATCGCTTCACGCCAGTTTTCACCGGCGCGCAATTGTTCGCTATCAACCCACACTTCAAACCCCGCCGCCTGTAACTGGTGAATCAGCATGTCCACAAATTCTTGTTCACCATGTTTGTATGAAACGAATATATGTTTGCTGCCCATACTCTACTCCCGATGCTGTGCGGGTGATGTGACTCGCAACAATTGCCGACAGTTTACCACGTATTAAGTTGTGCTGCTTTTAGAAAGATCTCGATATTAAGAGTTTCTCATAACAGCCTTACATACGCCGAACAGCAAATCTGGGCGGGCATCGTCACTTGTAACAGTACTGTAATTCTGAGAGGCCATCTGGAAATTCAATTTCTTACCGCCAAGGCGCCAAGTTCGCCAAGAGTAAAGAAAAATAACGCCATCAGAAATCCAAAAAATTGGAACAAAATGCGAAATTGCACCTGACTGAACAGCCCAATTTGAATTTTCAGATAAGCTCTGAAGGATGTTAACGCTAAGAGATGTCATCCCCTATGGACATTTCGTCATGTACCGAACAGCGGCAGCGGTTCAAGAGTAGGCGGAACCACACCGGGTGCCCATGCCAGAAAGCCAGCAGGAACATACTCCGGTTTGACCAGGTCTTTGCTCACTTGATAGATCCATGAACCGTCTTCAGCGCGCCAGCCCATGACGTAGACAGGTGTGCCGGGCGCAATATCCCCATGCTGGTCGAGGACGACGACTAGCTTTTCCATTTTATCTATAGCGTAATCAAATGGGCCGATGGGTGGGCGCACAGTATCCGGCACCTGAATATCAGCCGGGCTGAGGTACTGCGGAGGAACGAGGGCCAGTGTACCGCTGCTGTCGGCAACGTTGTACCATTCGCCGTTGGTGTCTTTGGAGAGGACGAAGGCCAGCGTGTTGGGTGGCATATTGTACGCTCCGTCAACCCGCACCCATTGACCGACTAACCTATCGGCATTGAGTGTATCGTCCGGTACAGCGGGCGTGGGGAGCGACGGAACATCAAGAACAACAGGTAATCCCAACGGAGTGGGGCTAATGATGACAGGAACGGTCACGGGGACAACCTGCACGGTGCTTTCTTGGCGAACGGGTGTGACAAATAGAACCATCGCTACCGCAAGCAGAAAACCGATTCCCCCCGCAGCTAGTACGGGGTAAAGTGTTCTGCCGCCGGACCAGAAGCGCGGCTTAGGTTTGCGCTTGGGCTTGGCCTTGCGCTCGTCATGCACAATGTCGGCCTCAGTCAGCGGTGTGCCATCGCCACCTGTCAATAGATCGCCAAGCGCGGCGGGCTGATTTTCTTGTTCAGAGAGATAATCGGACATGTTGACCTCCCCTTACCCTACACCAATTGATCGTCTGCCAGTATACGCGGCAGCCTGCAAATCGGTTGTGAGCGGAGGGTAAGCGGAGGTCAAGAACGCGAAGGCATCACGAGGCTACCCACCCATTGAGCCGTTTGCGAAAGTCGCGGAGTGGGCCGCGCACTATTGCCCCTAACGCTACTGCCGGAGTCGCCAACTGCATCACCTCCGGCGGTATCTGGCGGGTGAGCAGCTTGCCGATGAGTTCCTGCGTGGTAGGGTCTTCCATCACCCAGCGCAGACCGGTGAGTGCCCAGCCGGGCATTTGTGCGGAGTCATACAGGTTGGCGCGTACGTTGTTCAGCGTCTGGCGGTACATGCCATAGGTTTTGCTGCGGCTGGTTTCATCGTACCATTCCAGCGCCTCGCTCCATGTCATCTGACCGCGCTTCCAGTAGCGAATAGCCCACGCTAACGACTTGGCGGTGAACAGTGCGTTAAAGATGCCTTGCCCATCCAGCGGGTCATGCTGGTGATAGGCATCTCCGACGAGTGCCCAACCTGCGCCGCCGGGCTGACGGTAGCAGTTGCCAATGCGGCGCATACCGTGTACCTTCGTCAGCATCTCTGCCCCTTCGAGGCGAGCCGCTACTTTGGGGTTGGTGCGGAGTAAATCGAGGTAAAAATTAACGGTTTGTCCGGCGGGCGGGTCGAGCAGATCCGCTTGACCTTCCATCGTGACAGCAGTTGTAGCGTCGGCGCTATCCATGACCAGCAGTCCGTAACCGGGGCCACCTTCATAGGCCACTGCTACCGGTTCGCCTGTTTCACTGTAGGGCTTCACACCTTTCCAGTAGGCATAGAGCAGTGAAGTCGGATTTTCCGTATGAACATCGCGTTCAGGCGCATCCACTTTGCGCGCTATCAAACTGAAACGTCCATCAGCCCCTACCACGAGCGAAGCGCGTAGGTGTTCTGCGCTGCCACCCGCGCCATGCCCAACAACGCCCACCACGCGGTCTTCGTCCCACAGCAAATCAGTAACCGAGAATCCCTGCCGCCCTTCGACACTTGGGTAGCGGCAGGCAGTGTCCCACAAAGCAGCGTCGAAGCGAGCACGGTCTAAGGCATAGGCATAATCCCGCCCATGAGCCTGCGGTATGGGAATTTCGAGCTGGAACTGACTGTTATCGGCGTAGATGGTGTGGATGCGCGGTGTGTTACTGGCATACAGAGTTTCGTCTGCACCGATTTCATCCAGAAGTTGCAGAGAAGGAGAGTAAACGATGGGGGAAGATGCAGCGGGTAGGCTGGGGAACGTAGCGCGCTCCAGCAGCAGGATTTTGAGCCCCTGTTTACCCAAGCGGGCGGCCAGCGACGCGCCCGCAGGCCGCCCGCCGATAATGATGACATCATACTCGTGTTCGATCAAATGCTTGATTACCTCTCAAATTATGTGAACTTATTCACAATAGCATGTCTTTCGGGTGGCTGTCTATACACGCTCATCCAGTCCTTAAGGCAAAAAGTTGGCGAAAATAAACAAGACGCGCGTAACTTTTTACTATCTGCTGCGTATAGAATGTAATATGTTCAATGCAAGTGAGGACACCATGTACGAGGAAAAACCAAAACGGGGTACCTATGAACTGGCCGATATTGGCACGCGCTTTTTGGCGGCATGTTGACAGCATCATCTTGAGTGTCATAACAGGGATTTTGACAGGTGTTGCCGGAGAAACAGGCTTCGGGGTCAGCTTCTCCCATCTCACTGGCATAGCAGGTGGTATTTCCTCACCCGGCGCGAAGGGCAGACACACCCGGCAAGATGGCGATGAAAGTGCGTGTGGTGAAAACCGACGGCACAGCGATGGATGACGGCACAGCGATTGTGCGCTATGTGGAGCAGTATGTGAGCGGCGTCATTGTGATTGGTTTGCTGTGGGCGCTGTGGGACGAGAAGCGGCAGGGACTGCATGACAGTGTAATCTTTGTCGTGGTGCGGGCATAAGGCATTTCAGGCTAAAAATCACCCGCGAGTGTGGCTAATATCATCTGAGGAGCAGCCCCCTTTCCGCTAGGATGTGAAGTGGGGGCATAGTATTTCGTGTGGGTGGCGACAGCAGCGTACAATCTGCATGTCGCGTGTGATAAGGACAATGACTACAAAAGTAAAGGACTACGCATCTTACGAGCTGGCGGACATCGGCACACGCTTCATGGCGCTGATTATCGACTCGCTGATATTGGGCGCTATCACCAGCGCCTTCTTCGGCGCGGCCAAAGGGCCGGGTGTGGGCGCGGGCATCATCGTCGGCATCGCCTACCACTGGTATTTTCTGACACGACAGCACGGCCAAACACCGGGCAAAATGCTGATGAAAATACGGGTCATTAAGGTGGATGGGACGCCAATAGATGATGTGACACCCATCCTGCGCTACATCGGTTACTACATCAACAGCGCCGTGATTATGCTGGGCTGGTTGTGGGCGACGTGGGATGACCAGCGGCAGGGCTGGCATGACAAGATTGCCAATACCATCGTGGTGCGGGCGGAGTAGGCAGTCAAATTACGTCGATATATCTGGTGCCCAGATGGTTACCCCTGAATTGCTGCCGATAGCAATATAACGACCATCTGGGCACCAGTCGGCAGTGTTGACACTCTCTGTGTGAATATATCGGATGATTAACTGCCCCGTAAAAGCATTCCATAACTCAAGTAAATTGTCGTATTTGTTGTAGCGGCGAGATATTCACCGTCTCTTTGCCCATCTTCGTTAACGCTTTTTTCCACTCCCCAAGCTATTACAAATCAGAACCCTATGGCCTGACGCACGAGCAGCAGCACCCCCAGCCCGATGCCCCAACCAATATAGCCGGCAACGATCATCGGCACGGGCTTCCAACCGGCGCGGGCGGCCTGCCACGTGATGATGACAAAGAAGATGGTGGGCAGCAGGTTCAAAAACAGGCTGCGTGTGAACTGTTCCATTTCGGCTTTGGTACTGGTTCCGTACACCAGCCACAGCCCCAGCGGCAGGTTGACTGGCATCGTAACTGCGATGGCCGCCAGCGTTTTCGAATATTCGCGCAAGATGGCGATGGCAATGATGATGCAGATTGAAACGATGACGGGCAGCACCCGCCCCCATGCAATTTCCATAGTTATTACCTATTTACCAGCCAAAATTTGCCAAGCACATTGTGTTGGCGGTATTTTCAAGATGATGGAGAATTATAACAATCGAGGCAAGAAACACTTCATTCCATTTATGTACTTACGGGAGATGAACGATGGCTACACGGGCACGCACGTATGCAGGAGAACACATTGACGTCAATTATGAAGTGCGGCGCTGTATTCATGCGGAAGAATGTGTGAGGCATCTGCGTGAGGTTTTTGATAATAAGAAAACGCCATGGGTCCAGCCCGATAACGGAACAGCTGATGCCATTGCCGACACCATTCACCACTGCCCCTCGGGCGCGCTGCATTATGTGCGCAAGGATGGCGGGGCAACCGAACCTATTCCGGCTCACAATACTATTCAGGTGGATGAGGACGGTCCGCTGTATGTTCGGGGCAATGTGACAGTCATTAACGGCAAGGGTGATGAAATCCTTCATGATACACGGGTGGCGCTGTGCCGCTGCGGAGAGTCTAACAATAAGCCGTTCTGTGATAACAGCCATATTGAAAGCCACTTTGAGGCTTCGGCACGGTGAAAGAACCGCAAACTGGGCTAACCCTGAAAGGCGAAGGTGGGCTGACGATCATCGTTGGCACCAACGACTCGTATGAAATTAAAGGGCCGTTCACCATTTTGAATGATGCGGGCGATGCGGTGTTCCAAGCGGAGGAGGAATGGTTCTGCCGCTGCGGGCATTCATCCAACAAGCCATTTTGACAGCACCCATAAGAAAATCAACTTCGTAGCAGACTAGGCAGCCTAGCATGATTAATCCACCACCTAAAAAAACACCACAACTGCCCGGCAGCTTCAAGCGGTTTATCAGTTAGGCAAGCTACTGGGGCTGCGCTTAACGGCGGGCTACATCGGCTATCGTGAGCTTCATCGTACTGTGGGTGGTGCTGGCGGTGGTGGGCAAGCAAGTGTTGGGATTTACAGTGGCGGATGTGTTCGTGGGGGCTTCATTGCCGCCAGCTTACATTACCTCAGTGAATGGTACACAGATCGGACACGCTATCGCCGCCGAGCGCACTGGCTACCGCATGACCGGTGTCCATTTCTTTCTGGTACTGGGCGCTCTTTATATCCGCCCAATGAACCAGCTTTGTCCGCTCAGGTGCATATCACACGCGCGCTGGGCGGGCCCATCAGAGCATTGGCGTGGCGTTCGTCTTTTCGCTGCTGTGGCGCTGCTGCTGGCTCCGGTGGGTGGTCTGGTGTGGACGCTGGTGGCCTTTGCTTTTCTAGATAACCTGCTGTTCTTCGGGCTGGGCAGCTTCCTGCCGTTGGGCTTCACCGATGGCAGCACCCTCATCCACTGGTGGAGCAAACGCTGAAGCTTTTGGCTCATCAACCACTGGAACTTCTTTGATATGCTCTCTCTTAAATAGGACTGCTCCTTTCCTATATTGACCGGATAATGATAACAGGGGGCAATAAATGACCTGCTGTTATCCCGATTAGGATATAGGACATTGTGAAATGAGCATGACACGCCTCAATCCAGATACACTCCATAAGAATCCGGCCTTCACGCAAGTGATGGTGGTGGAAAACCCTAGCAAGCACATCTTTGTGGGTGGACAAAACGGGGTCAATGCTAAAGGCGAATTGGTCGGCGTTGACATTGCCAGCCAGACGGAACAGGCGCTGAAGAATGTTCTAGCGGCTTTGGAGGCCGCCGGGGCGACGATGGCAAGTGTGGTGAAGCTGACCATTTATGTTGCGCAGGGGTACTCTTTACAGGAAGGCTTTGCCGCCGCACAGCGGGTGTTGGGCACAAACATCCCACCGCCAACTATCAGCGTGATTGTGGTGGCGGGGTTGGCGAACCCGCAGTTTTTGATCGAAATCGAAGCGATGGCATTGTTATGATGAGGAGCAGCCAAATGAGTCCTGTAGGAAAAACCAAAGATCAAGGTTGGGAGATCGGGGTGCGCCGGACATTTTCTATCAGCCCGGCGCGGGCGTGGTTGCTGCTGATGACGCAGCCGGGACTGAGCCTGTGGCTGGGTCAGGGGATTGAACCGGCGTTCAAAAAGGGCCTGGTTTACGAAACGACTGACGGGACAACCGGGGATGTCCGCAGCTACGGCGAAGGCAGTTTCATCCGTCTGCGCTGGCAACCGCGCGGCTGGGACACCGCCTCTACTCTGCAAGTGCGGGTGCTGCCTGCCAAAACCGGCACGACCATCAGCTTCCACCAAGAACGGCTGCAAGATGGGGACCAGCGGGAAGCCATGCGCCAGCATTGGTCAACGGTGTTGGATCAGGTGGGGGAGTTGTTCAGCGGTGGGTGAAACTGTAAGGACAGGAGCAGTCTTGAGCAGGCCGCTTGCGAGCGACAAGCGAATTATCATCACCCCAAAACTTGATTACGTTGGCAGTGGCCACACCCCGCATATCATCCCGCGGACGCAGATAACAAGAATTCCAAGCAATACCTTTTTAATTTGAGCTGAATAGGGTATCTTTTATTAAGGAACGGTTATCTTTTGTTTAAGAAACTGTTTCAATGTTTGCGTTTTTTGTCCCGGTTAATATGAGGAAATATTAAATGAAACTTACACGTACTATCACTATATTACTCTTTCTGTCTGTTTTTGGGCTGCTCGCTGTACGAGCGCAGGAAGACACTCTGACCGTGCTCTGCACGCCACAGGAAGACTGGTGTGTTGCAATCACGCAGGCATTCCAGGAAAAGACTGGCATCCAGACCAGTTATGTTCGTCTTTCGTCCGGTGAGGCACTTGCCCGCATTCGCGCCAGTGCCAGCGACCCTGAATTTTCGATCTGGTGGGGCGGGCCAGCCGATGCTTATATCGCGGCTGCCGAAGAAGGATTACTCGAATCATATGAATCTCCAAATGCAGAAGGTTTTGAACCGCGCTTCATTGGCGAGAACAACAGCTGGTATGGAATTTATATGGGCGCTACCGGCTTTTGCTCTAACGTCCAGATGCTGGAAGAACTTGGCGTAGATGCGCCAACTTCATGGGCGGATCTGCTCAATCCGAAACTAAAGGGAATGGTGGCGATGGCCCATCCGGCGACCTCTGGCACAGCCTTCACCGCATTCTGGACTGTCATCACACTAGAAGCCGACAAACTGGAACATCCGGATGGCGATATGGAAGGTGAAGGAACCGGTGAAGGTTATACCGAAGATGGCGTTCCTACTCAAGCAGCGATTGACAACGCATTTGCGTATTTTTCTGAGCTGAACAATAACATTCTTCAGTATACACGCTCCGGTCTGGCTTCCGGCCCGATGGCAGGACGCGGCGAAATTGCTGTGTCGATCATCTTCTCGCATGACTGCATCAAGCTACAGGTCGAAGGCTTTGAAGGTATTTTGACCACAACCTTCCCCGAAGAAGGCACCGGCTATGAAATTGGTGGTGTGGGTGTGATTACCGGCGCACATGAACCAGAAGCGGCGCGTATGTTCCTCGATTTCGCACTTAGCGTTGAAGGACAATCGACGGCGCAGCAGGTCAATGCCTTTCAGATCCCCACGAACCCGGGAACTCCTGTATCTGAGATGTCTGTTGACTTCAGTCAGCTCCAGCTGGTGGACTATAACTTCGTCGCCGCTGGTTCTTTGCGGACTGAACTGGCGGAACGTTTTGACAAAGAAGTCGCGCCACAGCCGGCGGAATAGTTCGAAGGACTATTTGCATCAATAATTTATGACACTAAGATGCCACGCCGTTTAACTCCAAGCGGCGTGGCATGACATCAGGAGGCGGGCTTTGAGTTTCTCTGGTGGGCGATTATTCCGCGACCCTGTGCTGGCGGTTGGTTTGGTCGTGGTTGTTGCATTTATTCTGATTAGCATCCTTTACCCCATTATGACGATGCTTGGCGTGGCGTTTTCTGCGGATGGCCTCGCCCTACTTGTGAAATATCTAACGGAGCGGATTTACCTGAATCTTGTCGGCAACACGTTCCTTTTAGGGATTGTTGTTGGTGTGGCGGGCACTGCGCTGGGATTTCTGTTTGCATATGTTCAGGTCAAAGTGGATGTACCGTTCAAGCGCTTCATGCATTTGATGGCACTTGTGCCGCTGATTTCGCCGCCGTTTGCGCTGGCGACGGCGTTTCTGATTCTATTCGGGCGGAATGGTTTAATTTCGAAGGGGGTTTTTGGGGTGCGGGCGGATGTATATGGTCTTTCCGGACTATCATTCGTGCTCACACTTTCACTTTTCACGGTAGCGTATCTCAACCTCAAGGGGATGCTGCAGGCACTGGACCCGGCAATGGAAGAAGCGGCAACTAACCTAGGGGCAAGCCGCTGGCATGTCTTCCGCACCGTTACGCTGCCAATGCTGCTGCCCGGCATTCTGAGCTCGTTCCTGTTGTTGTTTGTCGAAGCCATTGCTGATCTGGGCAACCCACTGGTTCTGGGCGGTGATTTTGAAGTGCTGGCAATGCGCGTGTACGTATCGGTGATTGGACTTTATGATACGACAGCGGCATCCGTATTTGCAATCATTTTGCTACTCCCTGCTTTACTGGTGTTTGTGGTACAGCGGTATTGGGTCAACCGCATCTCAGTTATTACTGTGACTGGCAAACCGACTGGTAATGTGCAGATGATCGAAAATCCGTGGATCCGGTGGACATTATTTGCGGTAATCATGGCCTTCTGTGTGCTCATCATATTGCTTTATGCTTCCATTTTCATTGGCGCATTTGCGCGTGTGCCGGGTGTGAATCATGAATTCACGTTAAAGAATTTTGAATTTGTGATTAAAGGCTATGGGTCAGAGGCTATGGTCGATACAACACTATTTTCTGTTGTGGCAACGCCGATTGCGGGGATTCTTGGCATTGTCATCGCTTTTCTGGTCGTTCGCAAAAAATTCAGAGGACGCGCCTTAATCGACTTTGGTACGATGCTCGGGATTGCTGTGCCTGGCACTATTATCGGTATCGGCTTTTTGCTGGCATTTAACGTGCCGTCAAATATTTACTTACCGTTTCAGGATGCTGCTGGACAGCCGCTCTATATAACATTGATTCCCAAACTGACTGGCGGGCGGGCACTGCTCGGCGGGGCATTAGCAATTGTGCTGGTGTATATCGTGCGAAGTGTGCCAGCGGCACTGCGTTCGGGAGCAGGAGCATTGTCGCAGATTGACCCGGCTATTGAAGAAGCCTCGATCAGTCTAGGCGCTGATAGCGGGCTAACCTTCCGAAAAATCACACTTCCGCTGATACGCCCGGCCTTTTTATCTGGCTTGATTTATGCTTTCGCGCGGTCGATGACTACTATCTCTGCCATAGTTTTCTTGACAACACCGCAAACCCGCATTATGACGCAACAGATCCTGAATGAAACCGAACAGGGGCGCTTTGGCAATGCGTTTGCCTACTGCGTCATTTTGATCGGCATCGTGCTGGCTGCAATGGCCGTTCTGTACTTTGTTGTTGGTTCGACCACTGGGGCGGAGCGCGGGCTGGAAGGAGGCGCATAAACATGGCAAACACTGAAGCAGGCGCAGGAACGGTCCAACTGGAGAATATATCCAAGGTTTTTACGGGGCGGGATGGCGCCGGACAGGTCGTCGCTGTCGATAACGTTGATCTGACGATAGAGTCAGGCGAATTCCTGACACTGCTGGGGCCGTCCGGATGCGGCAAGACAACAACCTTACGCATGATCGCAGGTTTTGAAATGCCGTCGAGCGGAAAAGTTATCCTAGGAAAACGGGATATCACATATGATGCCCCCAATCATCGGGATATGGCAATGGTATTCCAGAGCTATGCGCTGTTCCCACACATGTCTGTCCTTGAGAATGTGGCCTATGGGTTACGTCTGCGGAAAATATCGGGCAAGGAAATCGATGCACGGGTGGAAAAAATGTTGGCACAGAGTGGTCTCAGCGGGCTGGGCAAACGGCGACCTGCCGAACTTTCGGGAGGCCAGCAGCAGCGTGTTGCACTCGCTCGTTCACTTGTCGTCGAGCCACAGGTACTGCTGTTTGATGAACCGCTATCCAACCTAGATGCCAAACTGAGAGTGCAAATGCGCGCTGAAATTCACGCCCTTCAGCGGCGTATGGGCATCACCAGCATTTATGTCACGCACGACCAAGCTGAAGCTATGGCGCTTTCTGACCGTATTGTCATCATGAACAAAGGCCACATCGAACAGGCAGGAACCCCGGTTGAAATTTACCGCCGCCCCGCGACGCACTTTGTAGCCGATTTCATCGGACGGGCAAACTTCGTCACGACCGCTGTCAAGGGGCACGAGGGGAACCGAGTGACAATCGAGTTGCTCGATCAAGTTGTCAGTCTGAATCTGACACAGCCTCCTGCGTCGTCGCAGGTTGAAGCACTCCTACGTCCAGAAAGTTTGATTCTACGACGGGACTCTACGCTTAGACAGGGACACATCGAAAGCGCGATGTATCTTGGCTCAGAAATGGAATACATGGTGCGTGATACGCAGGATAACCTGTTTACCGTTATTCAGAATAATCCTAAAGAAGACGAGTTGTATCATGAGGGTGAAGCTGTCGGAATCGACTTCGCCCACGAAACTGTACATCTGCTCCCAGTCCCGTAGCTGAAGTCCAGTACAAAGTTTTAACCTCCTAACAAATCTCCATTTCCAAACTCAATGCCCCTCTCATAAAGTGAGGGGCATTGAGTGATTGACTGGCCTGTCATTTTGCATATAACGGTGAGGCCTTCCTACAAGGACCTCGACTTTTGTATATCTTCGTATAATCACATGTACCGTTTAACCACTACTCAACTTCGACTAGAATATGTGTGCAAACTGGATTGTGATTTGAGAGGACAAACAAGGTGGATCATCAAGAACAACTGGGCCAGCAAGACTTAACGCTCGACCCGGAGGATTGGGGCGGGCTGCGCGAGTTAGGTCACAAGATGCTGGATGATATGTTTGATTACATGCAGGGGCGGCGCGAAAGTCCCGCATGGCAGCCTATACCCGACGAGGTCAAAGAACGCCTGACCGTGCCTGTCCCGCAGGAACCTCAGGCTGCCGAAGCTGTATATGACGAATTCTTGCGTGACATATTGCCTTACCAGATGGGCACGACCCACCCGCGCTTCTGGGGCTGGGTGATCGGCACGGGAACACCGATGGGTGTGCTGGCGGAAATGCTGGCGGCAACGGTCAACCCGAATCTCGGCGGGGGTGATCATGTCGCCAATTACGTCGAAGCGCAGGTCATCGAGTGGTGCAAGCAGATGTTGGGCTTTCCCGCCGAAGCCAGCGGCGTGCTGGTCAGCGGCGGCTCGACGGCTAACCTCATTGGCTTAACCGTCGCCCGCAATGCCTATGACGGTTTTGATATGCGTCAAAAAGGGCTGCACGGTACAACCCACCAGATGGTCGTGTATGGTTCAAACCAGATGCACAGTTCTATCCAGCGAGCAGTGGAGCTGCTGGGGTTGGGGAATGAGGCGCTGCGCCTCATTCCGGTGAATGATGCCTTCCAGATAGACATAGCCGCGCTGCAGGCCGCCATCACAGCCGATAAAGCCGCGGGACATATCCCGCTGGCGGTGGTGGGTAATGCCGGAACAGTCAACACTGCCGCCTTTGATGACCTGAGCGCATTAGCTGATTTATGTGAGCGCGAGGGATTATGGTTTCATGTGGATGGGGCGTTCGGGGCACTGGCAGCTTTAGCGCCGGAACTGCGTTCGCTGACCGCAGGGATGGAACGGGCCGACTCATTGGCTTTTGATATGCACAAGTGGATGTATATCCCGTTTGATGTGGCCTGTACGCTGGTACGTGACCGCAAAGCACATTACCGGGCGTTCACACTGACACCGGACTATCTCAGACATATGGAACGCGGCGCCGGAGCGGGTTCGCACTGGTTCAGCGATTACAGTCTGGAGCTTTCACGCAGTTTCCGGGCGCTCAAGGTATGGATGTCCATCAAAAACTATGGCATCGAGAAATGCGGCCAGCTAATTTACCAGAATGTGCAGCAGGCACACTACCTCACACAGTTGATCGAGGCCGAGCCGCAGCTAGAATTGCTGGCTCCCACTTCCTGCAATATCGTCTGCTTCCGCTTTTGCACCGCCGGGTTGACGGACGATGCGCTGAATGAGTTGAACGAAGAACTACTCATCCGCCTGCACGAAACAGGAACGGCTGTGCCGTCGTATACCCGTATTGACGGCAAGTTCGCCATTCGCGTCGCCATTACTAACCACCGCAGTCGCTTGGAAGATTTCGAGCTGCTGGCGCGGTCGGTGGTAGAGTTCGGGCAGGCATTGCTGGCGGAAAAATCGCACTAGACAATCATCACTCTGAATAGGTAGTTGGAGATAGGACACTATCATGTCTGAGCAACACATTCGCGGTCAATTGGTCAATATGCTCACGGTGCAGCAGGCGCACATGAACTTTGAAGATGCGGTTGCCAGGTTTCCCGCGCAGCATTTCAACACCCGTCCACCGGGCGTGGAGTACACCTTCTGGCATCTGCTAGAACACTTGCGGATTTGCCAGTGGGATATTCTGGATTACTGCCGCAATCCCAGCTATAAGGAACTCAACTTTCCGGATGATCTGTGGCCTGCGCGTGACACGGTGACAGATGCCGCTGGCTGGCAGCGCACGATTGACCAATTTCTAGCAGACCGGGCGGCAATGGTGGCGCTCATCAAAGACCCGAACACCGACTTGTACGCGCCCATCCCACACGGTTACGGCGGACATACGATTTTCCGTGAGGTTTTGGTGGTGGCTGACCACAATGCCTATCACATCGGCGAGTTCGGCATCCTGCGGCAGGTGCTGGGCATCTGGTAAAGAGGCAATGAAAGAAACTTCAAATGATTGAGTTGGGGACATAGTAGATCAAGTAATTCTGCAAGGGTTTGATCTGACCAAGTTCACCGCATACACCTTAAACATACACTGTTTGCTGGCATGTGACATCACATTTACCCGTGCCAACCATTCGAAAAGGGGAAGGTCTCACACGGCCAACAGCTATCCGCCTATCCCTCCCACCACTCGCGGCCTTCTGTGGGCTGGTGCGGCATGTATGGGCGGGTAGTAGCCGCCGCGATGTGATCCAGCACAATCGGGATGTTTTCATCGGGAGAACGCACTGAATCGACAAACAGCGCATTATCATTCCACGGCTGGTAATACTCACGCATACGCAGCACATCTTGCCAGCCTACCGGCTTCCAGTTGGGCACATAATGCACCCTATCTTTCATGCGCTCTTGCCAGACCAGATCATCCGAGCAGTAGCAATAGATGGCACAGAGCCGTGCCTTGTGGCGCTGGGCAATTTCGCTGGCAACCATGCGGAAATGGTCGAGCGGGAAGGTGGCATCCAGCATACAGCTTAAACCCAGCCCAAGCTGCTCATCCACCATATCGAGGATGATGTAGTACCCATCACCGCTGCTGGCATCTGCCAGATTATGGTCGCGCAGTACCCGCTGTACCCGATCTTTAGCGAACACGGGAATACTCAATCGCCGCGCGATTTGCCGCGCTAATGTGGTTTTGCCACCACCGGGCATTCCTGCGAACAAAATCAGCGTTGGTTCCACCGTTAACCTCTACCCGTAATCTGTATTTGTATACATTATAAGGGCGACCCGCAGGCCGCCCCTCATGATGAGACGAAATAGTTATTTGCGATGTGCTATTTGACCTTAATCCACGTCAGGTTCGAAACACCGCTGAAGCGGTAAACACCGACCGGCGAGTCAATGTAGATCGCTCCGGTGTCTTCAAACTGGTAGGTACGGTTTTCGTTGTTTGCCGGGCCGGTTGCGAAACCCAACGCGCTGTTCCACCCGCCGATAGGAGCATTGGTGTTGCAGTATGTCCATGCGAATACCCCTTCCGGCGCAAACAAACCAGAGGGCACTGTGCCATAGCAACTATATGTTGAGGTGAGATCCCAGCCTGAAGCATAGCTGATATAGCGCGCGTCCTGATTTTGCGCGCCGTAAACGGTGTTTAAGCTGTTCCCAGCGATATACACCATAAACCCGCGCTCAAACTGCTGGTATGCGCCGTAGCCGGAAACCTGTGGTCCCGTTGGGCAGCCAGCTCCCTGCGGCGCATATTGGCTCCCGAAGAACCATGCTGTGCTGCATTGGATCGTGATTGCAAGGGACCGGTTGGCTTCCTGCCCGCCGCGCAGTGCCACCAGCCGGTAGACAATCAGTGTACCGCTGTTACTGGGGACGCTGATAGGCAGCGATCCAGAGGTGACAACCGCAAAAGAGTTCACCACTGTTCCCTGCGAATTCAACTGGTCAATGCGCGCGCTGTCTGCGAGCGTGCTCCAGCTCAATGTGATGGAAGAATTGGCAGCTACATTGGTGGCGGTAGAGGTGAATGATAGAATTTGTGGGCCGACAGGTGTATTGGTCGCTACCGGCGTATTGGATGCGATTGGTGTGTTCGTGGGTACAGGCGTAAAGGTCAAGGTGTTGGTCGGCGTAACGGTAGATGTTGGTGTATTGGTGATGGTGGCCGTAATGGTGTTCGTTGGAGTCAGTGATGAAGTGACTGTGACTGTGCTGGTCGGTGTCAGTGTACTGGTCGCCGTGCTGGTGGGGGTTGCAGTGGGCGTTGCCGATGGCACAGGTGTTTCCGTAGGGGTGTTGCTGGGCGTCAGGCTGGGCAGTACCGCCAGCGTCGGCAGTTCTGCTACTTCCTGTGTCGGCTGGCAGGCTGCTATCATCCCTAACAGAGCGATAATGGCAGTTAATCGGATAAGATTAGCGCGCACGTTGACCTCCACCCTCCGGATTGGACTATAAAAGCAGTGATAAACCGGATTTTTATTTTAATAATACTCACCTTCGCTGCAGCCTGCCAACCGACTTCAGTCCTGCCTGCACAGGTCGAACTACCGTTTGCCTCACCGGTACGGTTGTCAACCTTCGTCCCCACGCAGACACCGCGTGCGGTTATAGTGGTTATTCCAACCCAGCCGCCCACGCCTTTGCCTTCGCTTACATCGTCACCTGCCACAATCCCCACCTTTCCGCTCCAGCCGACATTAGCCCCACCTCCGCTGACCCTGTCACCTGCCGCCAACCTCGCATCAATTTCTGATGGCACACCCACTACCACTCCGGTGCAAACGCTTACTCCTGCTGTGAACACCTTTCAGATCGGGCAGTCAGTTGAAGGCCGCAGCATTCTGGCATGGCGCTTCGGCACAGGTGATAAACGTCTGCTGCTGGTGGGGGGTGTTCATACTGGTTTTGAAGCGAACACCGTTCTGTTACTAAATGAACTGGTAGACCACTTTGAAGGTACGCCAGCCGATGTGCTGCCAGGCATAACGTTGATTTTGCTGCCTGTGCTTAACCCTGACGGCCTCCTGCACGGGCGCAGCCTTGATGGGCGCTTCAATGCCAACGGGGTTGACCTTAACCGCAACTGGGGCTGCGAATGGTCTGAAGAAGCTTTTTTTCAAAACCGGCGGGTTGATCCGGGTGTGCGTGCTTTTTCCGAGCCAGAGACACAGGCATTAGTCGCTTATATTCGCAATGAACCGCCTACCGCCGCTTTGTTCTTCCACAGCGCCGCGAATGGTGTTTTTGCTGGTGGCTGTGAGGGCGATCATGGTTCACAGGCTCTGTCGGCGGTGATGGGTGAAGCCTCCGGCTACGGTTATGGCGAAGACTTCAGCGCTTACAAAGTGAGCGGAACGGAATCAAGTTGGCTGGATGGACAGGGCATTCCGGCAGCGGATGTGGAACTCAGTGGCACACGCAGCAGCGAGTTTGTTCGCAACTTGAAAGGCATCATAGCCGTGCAGTGTTGGTTGTTGGATAATCCGGCACTGCCCCAATGTAATGGATGACACTGTCTAGCTGCTGGACGACGTACGTTCTGCATCTATGGTGGCAAACAACAGGTCGAGGTGGTCGCCAAGCAGCGATAACGATGTCTGCAACGGTGCTGATTGGAGTTCATGCAGGCTGGTTATTTGGGTCAGCCAATAGCGGTCATTCATCACGCCCGCTTGCAGTGCGTTGAAGAGATGTTGATGCCGCCCGCTGCGGATGAGGCTGGCATATTCTTGTTTGGCGTGAAATTGAAGGGTTGCTACTGCCGTTTCAAGGCTGATCTGGCGGCCATCTACTCGCAGCATGATTTGTTTGCGCAGCATCTTATTGACACCCTGTTCATCCGCTGTCCGCAGCAGTGCCTCTACCAGCACCTCGTACTGTTCCGCCCACTGTTCTAATGGCGTTGTAGATGGTGGTGTTAATTTTTCGCCGCGCAGGGTCAACCGCAGTGCCTGTACGAAAGCGCGCCAATAGCGTTGGATGGTGTTCATGTTTGACCTCAGCGATCTTTGAGGCGGTAAACGAATTTCAAGCCCGACCATCGCTCATCTACTGCTGCCACCTTGACATCGACCAGGCCGGCTGTAAGACCGCTTTCGCGGACAACATTGTCGCTCAAATCAGTATCCATCTTAGCGGATTTCTTCGGCCAGGAAATCCACAGCATCCCGCTGGATAATAATGCGGCTTTCAAGCGCGGTAGTTCTGTTTCTAACTCAGCACGCTGCATTGTAAAGTAGTGGATGAAGTCGAACTGACCGGCGAATGTAGTTTCGGCTTCTACCCCCGCAGGCAGTTCACCCAAGGTTGCAGTGTAATCGTCCGGGGCATTCAGAATGATAAGCCGCTGCCCGGCTTTGATCCCCAACTTCTGCGCCAGTGGTTTACCAGAATATCCAGCCGTCATGTAACGTGCTCCGTCGAAAGTGTGGGCGATATAACCTGCTTGAGCGGAGGGGATGGCTTACGCGCCGTTGTCAATATGATAACCGCCGCAATTATGACCCCGGCTGCAATGATCTCAATTGTTGTGAGGACTTCATTCCCAGCCCAAGCGCCTAATATCAGTGCCACTACCGGATTGACATAAGCGTAAGTCGCCACGCGGTTAGGGGTAGTCACATTCATCAGCCACATGTAGGCACTAAAGGCTAATGTGGACGACCCTACTATTAAATAAACCAGTGACAGCACCGACTTTAAGGAAACTGCGCTTAGCTTGACCTGTCCCCATTCCCCTATTATGGCACTAACAACGAGAAACATGATCCCGGCGCAGAACAAATTCATGCCGGAAGCCAATAGTGTGGAGGTTGGCTTGGGTACGCGTCGTGAAAGCAAACTGCCTGCCCCCCATGAGAAAGCTGAGAACAAAACCAGAAGGCCACCAGTCGGATTAAGACTTGCGCCTTGCCCAAAGGGATTGAACATCAGCACCACGCCCGCGAACCCCAGCGCCAGTCCGCCAATCATGCGGCGGTCGGGCCGTGCTTCCCCCTGCCACCACCACCCAAGCAAGGCGATCCAGAAGGGCAGCGTGGCATATAAAGTCGCCGCCAAGCCAGAAGGAATCAGGTGTTCGGCTATCACCAAAGCACCGTTCGCCAGAAAAAACATAACAAAGCCTAATAACGCTGCTGCCCGCCACTCGCTGGTAGATGGTCGCGCCGCACCGCTGCGCCATCCCAGTCCAATTAAGATCAATCCGGCGCAGGTGAAACGTATTCCGGAGATCATGAAAGTTGGTATGGTTTCCAACGAGTAGCGGATGGCAAGAAAGCTGCCCCCCCACAAAAAATAGATACAAGCAAAAGCGACGATGACCTGCCAGCGGGAGGCGGACGAATTGGAGGGCATGTAACAACCTTACTTTTCTTGGCTGAGTAGGATTTCATAACACCATGTTAGCGGTTGTTTGGTCGGAATGTGCAGTCCATATATCCATTGCGGCTGCGGTCACAGATGCCACAAACAAAAACACGCCGGGATGAAGGTCACGAACCTTCCAACCGGCGTGTCTGCTTGTCGTGTGTATATAGGCCTATTCGTATTGTAATGCGCGGATGATGTCCAGCCGTGCCGCGCTGCGTGCGGGCAGGATGCTGGCAAACAGCGCCAAAAGTACGCCTACCACAATCGCCGCGATGACACCTATCGCCGGGAAGGTGTAGGGCATCTTCCAGCCAATCGTACCAAAGGCCATGATGAAACCGTAACTCATCGCCACCCCGGCCAGTACGCCCATCGCGGCGCCGAAGACGCCAAGGAGGAGCGCTTCGGCTGTTACCATACGCCGCACTTGCCCGCGACTGCCACCTACTGCCCGCACCACCCCGATTTCGCGGGTGCGTTCAAGGATATTGATCGTGAGCGTGTTCAGCAGGCCGAGCGCCGCAGGGATCAAGATCAGAAGGGCAATAAAGTAGAACATACTCATCGCGCCCGAACTGGTCTTAATGAGTTCATCGCGGTATTCGCCCGTCAGGTGAGGCGTGAACTGCGGGTAATCGGCTGTAATTTTCTCAACATCGGCCAGCGCCGCTGCTTTGTCCGCATCTGGCTTGAGATTGACCAGCAGCATGATGTCTTCCGTTTTATGGAAGTCCGCCGCCAAATTAGCCTGCGAGATGAAGATGGCGGCAACCTTAAATGTCAGAATGTCGTTGCCAACGGCAGCAACATGATAGGTCTGCGGCCCTTCGGCAGTTTGCAGGACGAAATCATCGCCCGCTTGCAGCTTGAGCGTAGACAGCGCCAGCGAGGTCAGGATCGCATTGCGTCCGCTGCCTAACGCTGCAAAGGCTGCATCTCCATCCGCCTCGTTAAAATCCAACGAGGCAACTTTTGGATAGACATTTGGATCAATGCCCAGCACTTGTAGGTCTTGCCCGTTGGCTTTGGCTGCGGCATAACGCATCGTACCTACGGTATCCACTTCGGGCAGGGCTTTCACCCGTTCAGCCAACCCACTGTCGGCGCCAATCACATTGTCGTAGATAGAAATGGATTGCGGTGTCAGCAGCAGATCGCTGGAGAAATTGACATTCGTCAAACTGGTAATCAGGTCACTGAACGACAGCACTACCGCTGCCATCAAGATCAGAACCGCCAGTCCAATCATCAATGTACCGCCGGTGATGGCCGCCCGCCCCGGTTGGCGTGTAAGATTGCCCCTCGCCAGATCGCCTTCACGGGCAAACCACAACGAGAGCAGGGGGCTGAACAAACGTGAAGCGGGAATGACCAATCCCGGCGCGGCGATCAAGATGCCCACCAGAAACAACATTGCTCCACCGACTGCCCCCTTACTACCGATCAAGAGGAGTCCTACTGCCAGCACCATCAGCACCACACCTGCAATCAAGCTCCAACGGGCAGCACGGCGAATACTACCCGCTGTGGCAGGTCGCAATGCTTCCAATGGCGAGGTTTTGCCCGCCGTGCGCGCCGGCAAATAGCCTGCTAAAAGTGCCGCACCTAACCCCAAAACCACCGCCAATATCACAGCCGTAGGGGTGACTTGCAGGGACAATGTGCCACGTTTGAGATAAGTAGCCCAAAACTGATTCATGAAGGTGGTGACTCCCAGCGCCATCAGCGCGCCGAGCACGAGTCCGATGAGTGTGCCGAAAATGCCCTGCACCAGACTCTCGATCATAATCATCTGGGTAATCTGCCGCCGTGTTGCGCCCACCGCCCGCAGCATGGCGATGTCGTGGCGACGTTCGACGACCACCGTGCGGAAGGTGTTGAAAATCAAGAATGCGCCGAGAAACAGCGCCAACACACCCAGTAGGTCGAAGATGGCAAGACCGGCCTGCATGGCGGTGAGGATGGTCGTCGAATCGTTGGTCGCATTGAGTTCAAAGCTGTCACCGAGCGCCGATTGAACCGCTGTGCCTGCCGCATCACGATCTGCACCGGCCTTGATAGACACCTCCACTGTGTTGATCAGACCCGGTTGGTTGAAAGCGGCCTGCGCGTCGCTCAAGCTGACATAAATCTCTGGCGCGGATACATTGCCCTGTTCTGCCAGCAGCCCTACCACCGTGTAGAACTTCAATCCGCCTGCTGTAATGAGTGGAAAGACCGTACCAACCTTGAGCTCCGGCGCGAGTTCGGCAATGCCAGCAGGTAAGACTGCTTTGCCCGTGTCACCTTCCTCCAAGAAGCGGCCATCACTCATGGCGAACTGGCGCACGTCTTGCGCACTGGTTGGGTCAATCCCCACTAACGTAAGCTGAGTAGTTGTGCCCAATTTACCATCACTCAGTGTTGGCAGGCTGAACTGACGGCGTAACACGCCCGTTACTGCCTGCACCTGCTCAAGGCCAGCGACTTTTGGCAGCGCGCTCTCCGGCGTGAATGACTCGCCGGAAACGCTGGTCACGGTCAAATCCGCGCCGGTAAACGTACTCAATCCCTGTTTGAAGGCGTTCAATGCCGAAGGTAGGGCTAGGTTAATAGCAAAAATCAACGCCACGCCGAACACGATTGCCAGCGTGGTCAATACGGTACGCAGTCTGCGCCCGTTCAAATAGCGCAGCCCCATCAAGGTCATCTGCCACAGGCCCGCACCGAAATTATTAGTTTTCGCGGTCATGTTACACTTCCTGACTGAAAGCGACTTTGCTGAGTTGCTCTCGGATTTGCTCGGCATTTCCCTGCCCCTTAAGGCGGTTGTCATCAACGATTTTGCCGTCTTTCAAAAACACGATACGGTCAGCGTAAGCTGCTACGCGCGGATCGTGTGTGACTAGAATCATGGTCTGCCCGAACTTGTCCACCGTCTGGCGCAGCATCTGAATAACCTCGTCGCTCGAACGCGAGTCGAGGTTTCCGGTAGGCTCGTCTGCCAGGACCACTGCTGGCTTGGCGACCAATGCGCGGGCCAGTGCCGTACGCTGCTGCTGGCCGCCCGAAAGCTCCGATGGACGGTGTGTTGCGCGGTCAGCCATCCCCACCCGTGCCAGCGCTTCGTTCGCCCGCTTCAAGGCTTCCTGACGCGGCACGCCATCCAAAACCAGTGGAATAGCTACATTTTCCTCTGCCGATAGAACGGGAACGAGGTTGAAGAACTGGAAGACAAACCCTAATGATTCGCGGCGCAGACCGGACAGTGCATCGTCGTCCAATGTGCTCATGTCAGAGTCACGCAGCCACACCTTACCACTGGATGGACGATCCAGACCGCCGATCAGGTACAGCAGGGTGCTTTTGCCGGAGCCACTTGGCCCCATGATGGCGAGAAACTCGCCTTCTTCGACTGCCAGATTGACGGCATTCAAGGCGTAGATTGGTTGGTCGGCAGCCCCATAAGCTTTTGTGAGTGATTCAGTACGTACGATTGACATGGCCTTCC
This sequence comes from Anaerolineae bacterium, assembly GCA_041390885.1. Taxonomy (GTDB): domain Bacteria; phylum Chloroflexota; class Anaerolineae; order Aggregatilineales; family Phototrophicaceae; genus CFX2. Next base: position 259,494 of record JAWKPB010000026.1, read on the forward strand.
CTTATTCAACTATTTTGTCCTCAAATGGACTAGCAACCTGTAATTCATTTGATGCCGCAGGTTTACGGCGTGGTCTGCCCCGGGGTTTGGCAACCGGTGCAGGGGGTGAGTAATGTTTCAAATCAGCCAGCCGTGCCTCGCACATTTCGATCCAACGCAGATCGGCCTCCAGATGCATGATGGCGCTTTCCAGCAGCAGTATCCACGGTAGCTGCGTTGCCGGGTCAGCCTCCCTGCTCATTTCTGTCGCTTGGTGCAGCTGCTGGTAAAGCTCGCGCCGTTGTGTCATGAGCACTTCTTCAGGACTGACAGGGCCGCCGACAAGACTCAGCACAAGTTTGATGTAAAAAGTGTCACCGAGGCGGTATTCCCGCACTTCGGAAGTTCGGTACCAGCTTTCTAGTTCCTGCCGCCCGTCATCGGTAATGAAATACACTTTGCGGTCAGGTGCGTCGCTTGTTTCTTCAACGTCAAAATCTACTAACTTAGCTTCATGCAGGCGTGCTAACGTGCTGGCAATTTGCCCCGGTTTGACATCCCATTCGGCGCTGACAACCCGGTTGAGCTGTTTGCCCAACTCGTAGCCGTGCATGGAGTGCTGATATAGAAGTGCGAGAAGCGCGTGTTTGACCGACATTAAACCTATACACTGCGAGTCTAATTTCAATGAAATAAACTATACACCGGGTGTATAGATTTAGTCAAGAGAATTCGCCTCGCTCAAAATGCCAGTTGCAGCCCGAATTATGAGTAAATGATGAGAACGGTGCGTTTGTGTCATTTTGGCGGGTATTGGTCACGACGTTTGTATAGAAAGGCAAAACCAATCAATAATCAAAATGAGGAGTGCATCATGATCAAAGGTATCCGCTTAATCGTCTATCCCGTTACTGACCTCAAAGCCGCTAAGACACAATACAGCGCGCTGCTGGGTGTCGAGCCTTATGCCGAAAACGACTATTATGTGGGGTTCAAGACGGGTGATCTCGAAATCGGCCTTGATCCGAATGGTCACCAGTTACGGGCTACCGGGCCGATCTGTTTCTGGCATGTAGATGATGTTAAGACTGCTCTGCAATCCTCACTTGCCAGTGGGGCACAGCTCCTGCAAGACATCAAGGATTTCGGCAACGGCAAGATGTGGGCTACCGTCAAAGAAGCCGACGGCAACATCATCGGGCTCATTCAAGTTCCTTAAGTTAACTTCATCATCGTTCGTCGGGATAGAGCAGCTGCTCTATCCCCATCGGAGAATGCATTCATGAAATATCTACTGCTGATGTACGCCAACGAAACGGTTGCATCCTCATTTACACCGGAGCAATTCCAGACCGCTAATCAGGAATGGATGGCGCTGACCAAGGAACTGCAAGATGCAGGTGTTCTGCTCGGCAACAGTGGCCTCTCCCCGGTTGCCAACGCCACCAGCGTTCGCGTGCGTGACAGCAAAACGCTTGTCACCGACGGCCCATTTGCCGAAACACATGAGCAACTCGGCGGTTACTTTCTGGTGGAGTGCAGTGATTTGGATGAAGCCATTAGTTGGGCAGCCAAATTCCCGAATGCCAAATATGGCACTGTCGAAGTTCGCCCGTTGTGGTCTGGAAGGTAGTGATACATCACGGATGACAGCATCAGACCAGATTGAAGCCACCTTCCGCGCCGAACACGGACGGGTACTCGCCGCGCTCATCAGCCAGCTTGGCGATTTCACGCTGGCTGAAGATGCGCTGCAAGACGCATTAGTGAATGCGCTTGAACGCTGGGAGGTGGACGGCGTTCCACACAATCCCGGCGCGTGGTTGACCACCGTCGCCAAGCGCCGCGCCATTGACCGGCTGCGGCGGTCTTCTACGCAGGAACGCAATGCAGTCATTCTTGAAACATTCACAGAACAAGATGAACCGGATATGGACGACCCGATTCCTGACGACCGACTGAAGCTGATGTTCACCTGCTGCCACCCGTCGCTGGCATTGGAAGCGCAGGTGGCTCTGACGCTGCACACGCTGGGTGGACTTTCTACACCGGAAATTGCGCGGGCTTTCCTTGTGCCAGTCCCGACGATGGCACAGCGGTTGGCACGGGCGCGCGCTAAGATTCGCAACGCGGGCATTCCCTACCGTGTGCCGCCAGCAGATGTACTGCCGGAACGTCTGGATGCGCTGCTGGCGGTCATCTACCTGATCTTCAACGAAGGGTACGTTGCGACTGAAGGTGAGGTGCTGACTCGCAGTGACCTGTGTAGTGAAGCCATCCGCTTATGCCGTGTACTAGTTGATCTGCTGCCGGAGCGTGCCGAAGCGCACGGTCTGCTGGCGCTCATGCTGCTGCACGATGCCCGCCGCGAAACCCGTCTGAATGACGCGGGCGAGTTGGTACTGCTTGAAGACCAAGACCGTTCGCTCTGGGATCGGGTTAAGATCGAAGAGGGGGTTGCAGTGCTGGATGCGGCGCTCAAGTTGTATACACCCGGACCGTATCAGGTGCAGGCGGCTATCAGCGCCCTGCATGCCGAAGCCACCACAGCGGAGGCTACCGATTGGCAGCAGATTGCTGCGCTCTATGACACGCTAGCAATCATGATTCCATCAGTGGTAGTGGAGGTTAACCGGGCAGTTGCCGCTGGCATGGCGGGGGGAGCCCGCACCGGTTTGGACATGCTGCTGCGGTTGGAAGATCAGGCGGGGCAATTTTATCCCTATCACGTCGCCCGCGCCGATCTGCTGCGGCGTACCAACCAGCGCGAAGCGGCAGCCGATGCCTATAAGCAAGCACTGGTGTTGTGTGGTAATAGCGCCGAGCGCGCCTACTTGCAGCGCCGTTTGGATGAGATGCTCAATTTTTAACCGGCATTTTCCATACACACAGCCCGTAACGACACGTATGGGTAAGAAACACAGGGAATAGCATGACGGAAATCAGCTACACAATCCAACCGATCGGTGTGATACATTCTGACTTAACTGATCTCGCACGAGCGCCACTGCAAGGCGATGAGGGGAGTTATGAAGCATGGATCAAAGTAACCGATCAAGCGGTGCCGGGTCTAGATGGCATCGAAGTGGGCGACGATGTGCTTGTTTTGACATGGCTGCACCGCGCCCAAAGAGATGTGCTGCAAGTACATCCACGCGGGAGGCTAGACGCGCCCCTGACAGGCGTGTTCGCTACCCGTTCACCCCATCGTCCCAATCCCATCGGACTCCATCAAGTCAAAGTCTTGCAGCTTGACGGGAATAAACTACGGGTTGCGCCGCTGGAGGCTATTGACGGCACACCGGTTGTCGACATCAAACCTGTTCTCTCTGCTCTAGCTGGCCGCTAGGTCATGTGGTGTGGCTTGGCGTGATAGCCTGTGGATAATCCGCCAGCATAAATTCACGATGAATCCGGAAATGGCTCTCGCCGTCCTGCCGCACCAGCAGGCACAAACTCTTAATGGTGATGGGCTGTGGTTCGGGAACAGTCGCCATGACGCTGGCACGAACCGGCTCCACGTCATCTACTGGCAGTGGGTTGAAGAGGGTGAAGTGCGGATAAAAATCGTCCAGAATGGTGTCGTGGAAATATTGAGTGATGCGGTGCTGCCCGTGCCGGGCTGGCGTAATTTCACCCGCTTGATAACGCCGCAGTTGGGGTGTTCCGCTACTGAGTGGGTTGAGGCGGCTGACAACCAGCGCGTGCAGCATCAAAAAAGACAGGTTGCCGTCATAGCGCAGAAGGCAAGCCCAATGGGGAGCAGTGGCAATGTAAGCGTCGCCAGTACACGGCGTGAGTACATACGGTTTAGCGGGGTCGAAAAGATTCAAAATGGATGCAGTTTCTGCCTCAATCGCGCCCAGTTTTTCGGCCTCGAACTCCAGCGCATGGCTTATGGTCATGTGAAAGCCGTATGTCTGGGCGTTCTGTACCCAACCGGACGTAAACTGCTGGAAGGCGCTGCGTGCAGAATTTTGTTCAGGCAGCAGCAGACCAGTCCGTACATCATATCCTAGTACATCAGAGCCAATCCGGTACAACGGGTCATCGGCTGGAGGGACAAAGTACAGCGCAAAATCAGGCATTCGGCCTCCACATTCCGTACGCAAGGGTGCGGACAAAATGGTAACACATGTTCGCATACGGATGACAAGACTTAACAAAACGCAAGCAAAATTGACGCACCAAAGGTGAGAGTCAATCTAACAAAAGGAGACACTAACATGCTGTGTATGAACAACTACGAATCGGACTATATTAACGAATGCCGCACCCGTGTGCAGGCTCAGCTTACTGCCTACCGCACGCTGGTGGCAGCCGCCAGCAAGCATGACGATCAACCGCTGAATACCGCCTTCACCGCCTTTGAACCGGTATTCTTCAACAACATGGTGCTGCTCCTCGACCAGCTCTTTGTGCACCGCAGCCGCGCACTGGAAATCAAAGATGGCAACCCATTGAACGAAGTGCGGGTACTCTGCAATTCACTACTGACCAACAACGGCAAACTGGTAGCGGACAAACAGATCAAGCTCAGTCCTGCAAAATCGGTTCTGGGTTACAAGGTTGGCGACGAAATCAATCTGAGCGAGGAAGACTTTATTCGCCTGTCCGGGGCATTTTTCTTAGAGATTGAAAAGAAGTTTCTGCTTGTGGAACCAATGACTGCCTGAGTTTTTTTCGTCGTTTCCGCAGCAGCCAATCCGTAGATAAAGCGACAGTGTGGACATGGCTTGCCATGTCCACACGATGAACATAAACTGGTACTCGCATGACAACCACATGGAGTAGTTATGAACGCCAGCAACGCCAAATACACGTCAATTGATGAATACATCGCCACCTTCCCGCCGGACGTGCAAGCCGTTCTCAGCGAACTGCGGGCAACCATCAAAGCTGCCGCGCCCGATGCCACCGAAAAGATCAGCTACGGAATGCCGACCTTCTTCCTCAACGGCAATCTGGTGCATTTTGGCGCGCACACCCATCACATCGGCTTCTACCCAACACCGGCTGGCATTGAGGCTTTCAAAGATGAACTGGCGAAATATGAAAGCTCCAAGGGCGCGGTGCAGTTCCCGCTCGCCAGACCGATGCCGCTCAAGCTCATCACCAAGATCGTCAAATATCGGGTGGCGCAAAACATGGAGAAGGCTGGCGGAAAGCCCAAGACGGCGAAATAATCTTTCCATTCGTTTCCTACCGTTGGAGCTCAGGCGATGAACCCACAATTTCTGCTGACATCGCTGGTGGTTGTGCTTGTCCCCGGTACAGGGGCGGTCTATACCATCACCACCGGACTGACGCTCAAATCACGGGCCAGCCTTGCCGCCGCCTTCGGCTGCACGCTGGGGATAGTGCCCCATATTCTCGCCAGCATTTTGGGTCTGTCGGCTCTATTGAATATGAGCGCACAGATCTTTTCGCTGCTGAAACTTGCAGGGGCGGCATATTTGCTTTACCTGGCGTGGAATATGTGGCGTGAGGCAGGGGCGATTGAACTCAATAACAGGAATGTCGAAGCCCGTACCGGAAAAATAATCCTGAAAGCGATTGCCATCAACCTACTGAACCCCAAACTGACCCTCTTTTTCTTTGCATTTTTGCCACTGTTCATTTCCAAAAACGCAACGTCCCCAACGCTGGAGATGATTGTGTTGAGCGCTGTGTTTATGGGCATCACTTTTGTGGTGTTTGCCGGTTATGGTCTGTTGGCCAGCGGATTAAGCAGCTACTTATTGAAATCCGCCACCGCTATGAAGCGCATTCAACGGGCGTTCGCGCTGCTGCTGGCGACCTTCGCCGTCAATCTGGCGCTTAGCGAAAAATAGACAATGAGCAGTAGGCGCCATACTTAGGCGCACAAATCTCAATTCCTAGCTACAATTGTGCAAGGGGAGTCTATTTCCACGTCCTAATGTAATTTTTATGGGCATATTTCTGATGTGCCCACGTGCGTTAATTTATGCAAAGCGATCTTTCCGGGCATACACTTGGGTCTTTCGAACTGCGCGAACTGCTGGGTCAAGGCGGTATGGGCACGGTTTACCGTGCTTACCAGATAAATCTGAAAAGAGAAGTTGCGTTTAAGATTTTGCCCCCACAATTTGCCCTCCAACATGAATATGCAGAACGCTTCACCCGCGAGGCGCAGACGGCAGCTGCACTGGAACATGCTCATATCGTTCCCATCTACGAATTTGGTACCATCAATGGTCTGAGCTATGTAGCAATGCGGCTGCTCACTGGTGGATCGTTGGAAGACCGGATCAGGCAGCGGAACGAAACGAATGGCCCACTGCCGTCGCTGACAGACGTTGGCGACATTCTGAAACAATTGGCGAGCGCCCTTGACCACGCCCATAGCCGCGGCGTCATTCACCGTGACATCAAAGCCAATAACGTCATGTTTGACGATCGTGGCAGCGCCTTTCTAGTGGACTTTGGCATCGCAAAATTACTAGATGCCTCCACTGGCCTGACCGGTACAGGTATGACGATGGGGACACCATCCTATATGTCACCTGAGCAGTGGCGCGGCGAAGAAATCACCTCGGCGGCTGACCAGTACGCGCTGGGGGTCATGCTGTACGCCATGGTAACCGGACGGATGCCGTTCGAAGCAACCACGCCATACACGTTGATGAATAAACATTTGTATGAACTGCCGACACCACCCCAGACGTGGCGCGCCGATGTACCAGATGCGGTCAAAGAGGTGTTGGATAGATCGCTTGCGAAGGCTCCTGCAGATCGTTTTCCCAACGTCATAGCCTTAGCGGAGGCTTACGATCAGGCCATTGCAGGCGGGTCTTACCCGAAAACCGGTTTCTTCACACAGCCGGTGAAGGTCACCCGCAAGACACTACCTCCTGCGCCCGGCCTGTTTATTCCTTCTGGTTCGCAAGTGTTGACTGCAACGCCCAGCAGCCCGTCTGGCGGCCTACCCCAGCCCACCTCCAAAACAGAGACGCTGCCATCCAAAAAATCCAAAACTCTGCGCAGACGTCTGCTGTTGATTGGGGCTGTTGTTGGTCTCGTGCTCGTTGGGGCTGCTTTGGCGTTGCCTAGTATTATTCGCAATGCTGCGGACACAGCTGCGACTACCACGGCGCTGTTCATCGCATCACTGCCCAGCGCAACTCCTACTGCCACCGGGACACCGTTGCCAACAGAGACAGAAACACCATCCTTGACGTCCACGCCGACGCCAGTTGATACGACAACGTTTACGCCCAGTGCTACCTTCACACCAACGTTAACCTCTACGCCCAGCGCTACTATCACGCCGTCATTGACGTCCACACCTACCAACACAGCTAGTCCGACGCTTGAACCTGTTGCGCTCGCTCAAGTCACTTATGCTGCTATCCAGACCGCCACGGCGACCTTCTGGACATTTACGCCGACACCCAACGCCCAACAAACCGTTGATGCCCGTCTGACAGAACTATATGACAATGACCTGACTGCCACCGCAACCCGCTGGACACAGACACCTTCTCCGACCTTCACACCCACTCCTACCTATACCTCAACACCAACCCCCACGTCGACCCAAACCCAAACGGCCACTCCAAAGCCCTCTCACACACCGACCCAGACGCTCACAGCGACGCCGTCACCAAGTTTCACGCCCTCCTACACCCCAACCGATACAGCTACCCCGGCACCGTCAGCACCGCCGGAACCCACTCCGCCGCCCGTTCCTACGGCCATTCCAACCGTGGCCTTCAATGCAGCTTGGACGCCGGTGGTGAAGGTATTTGATGGTATGGAAATGGTGCTGGTACCTCCCGGTTGTTTTAAGATGGGCAGCGACCACGAAGCCGACGAACGTCCAATTCATCAGCAGTGCTTTGATAGACCGTTTTGGATTGGAAAGACTGAAGTAACCAATTATCAGTATGGCTCGGCTGGTGCATTCAAAGGGGATACCTACCCGCGTGATAATGTTCAGTGGAAGGATGCGGATAATTTTTGCCGGGAGATAGGCGCTAGATTGCCCACCGAAGCTGAATGGGAATTTGCTGCCGGTGGCCCTCAGAGTTTGATTTACCCATGGGGGAATGACTTCGTGCCGCGAAATGTGGTCTATTTTGTCATTGAGGACGGCACCACAATACGCCCATCAACCGAACCTGTCGGTAGCAAGCCGGGTGGTGTTTCGTGGGTGGGGGCGTTGGACATGGCGGGTAATTTATGGGAATGGACCAGTTCACACTACCGGGCATATCCTTATGATGCCACTGATGGACGTGAAGACGACACTTCAGGCAATCACGTCATGCGCGGCGGTGATTGGCACGTTGATGCCGACAAACTGCGCGTAAGCAACCGCTTTGGTGATGGGATTCCCATCACTGGGACAGATAGCGTAGGCTTCCGCTGCGCCCGTGATTTTATCACACCAGCAACGCCAGCTCCATCATCTATTCAACCAACTGCTGCTGCGCTTGCGCCAACGACCTTTGCGCCTGCCATTTATTGTTCCGGTTCGCCCCTGTCCCAATTACAGGTTGGTATGAAGGCGATGGTGGTCGGGCCGGATTTCAGCAGCATCCGGCTTCGTCCACAAAGTCCGGAGGTATTGGAACGGGTTCTCACGGGAAATGTCATCACCGTTGTCGGCGGGCCGGAATGTGGCCCAACGACCATGTTGACATGGTGGGAAGTCGAATATAACGGAATACGTGGTTGGACGGCGGAGGGTCGGGGCGATGAATATTGGTTAGCACCGCTGCTTGCCTCCTCATCAAATGAGCGCAGTACAGTCATACCTCTCATCGCCTTCCGCACCAATCGGGACGGTAACTGGGAAATCTACACCATGACCAATGATGGTCGTGATCTGCACAACCTGACCAACAGTCCCACTAACGAGCAGTATCCGGATTGGTCTCCGGACGGTAAGCAGATTGTGTTTGTCTCTGACCGCGATGGGGACGACGATGTTTATGTAATGAATGCCGACGGGACTGGCATTCGTAACATCAGTAACAACACCCAGAAAGATGCTGTCCCTGTGTGGTCGCCGGACGGTACACGTATTGCCTATGTCTCTGCGCGCAGCGGCAATTGGGAAATCTATGTTGTGGATGTAGATGGCGAAAATCTACACAATATCACTAATAACCCCGCTGAAGATTTTACGCCAGCATGGTCCCCGGATGGCAGCCAAATCGCTTTCCACTCAAACCGCGACGGCAACTTTGAGATTTATGTGATGAATGCCGACGGCACCAACGTCCGGCGGGTTACCAACAATGCTGCCGATGATCTATCGCCTGCGTGGTCACCCGATAGCATGAGCATAGCCTTCCAATCCAACCGTGCAGGGAATATTGATATCTGGGTCAAAGTTCTTGATAGCAACAGCTTCATACAACTCACAACCGATTCTGCCGACGATGTGAACCCAGAATGGTCACCCGATGGTGGCCTGATCGCTTTCGCCACCAATCGCAATGGGAATGTCGAAATATATCTCATGGACTACGACGGCAGCCATGTCACCCGCCTGACCGACAACCCGGCTAACGACTCCAGCCCAGCGTGGCAGCCTGTTCATGGCAGCCGGGGATGAACTTAGCACGGTTCTAATCCTTAGCCGCCAGCAGCGCTTGCGTAATGTTGTTCAGGCCACGAGCGAGTTCGTCTTTGCCCGGCCAGCCATAGCCCACCCGCATGTGGCGGCGATCTGACTCGAACCAGTGACCGGGGCCGACCCACGTTTTGTAAACGGTGTTCAGCACCTTATAGAACTTCTCCACATCCACGCCCGAATCCGGTTTGATACGCGGGAAGCTCACCACCCCGCCTTGCGGTTCGATCCACTCGACATCGGTCTGCTCCGCTATCCACGCCTTGATAACCGCGAAGTTGGTATCAATATGGGCGCGGATGCGCTGGAGATGTTTGGCTTTGCGACTGAGGTACTGGTAGGCGATTTCTTCATCCACCACCGAATTGGAGATGAAAATTTGCTCCTTCGCCGCCAGAAAGGTTTCCATCAGCGCCTTTTCGCGGCAGATGAGCCAGCCCATGCGGATGCCCGGCAGGCCGTACGTCTTGGATAGTGACGACACACTGATGACGCGCGGCGAAAACGAAGCGGCGGGCGGCAGCACCTCACCAAAACTCATCTCGCGGTAGGTTTCGTCAAACAGCAGATAGCAGCCCTTCGCCTCCACCGCCGCTACCAACTTCTCCACGTCGCTGCGGCTTAACATGCTGCCGGTGGGGTTGTGCGGGCAGGTGACACTCACCAGCCTGGTTTGCGGCGTGATGCGCGCAACGAGTTCATCTACATCGAGCCGAAACCCTTGGTCGAAGTCCAGCTTGTAGTAATCCATCTCGCAGCCCAACTGGCGCGGTGTTTCGATATTCGTCGCGTAGTTGGGGAATACGACAAGGATGCGGTCACCCGCTTGAAGAAGCGAAGTAGCTACGATGAAAAGCGCCGCCGCTGCCCCCACCGTCACCAGCACATCGTCGTGGTGCAGCCCTGCGCCATCCGCCGCGACCAGTTCACGCAGTTCTGGCTTACCATAATGATCACCGTACATTAGCACCAGATCATCTAGCTTGAGGTTCAGGTCACGCAGCAATCCGTCGGTGACCGAACTTTCCGCCAGATTGCAGTCGATATTCCCGTAGCCGAATTGTTCCGGCGATTCCATTTCGATAGGCATCCGGCGGTAATGCATGAGAAGTACCCCTATTAAGATCAACAACATGCGTTTACAGGTTTTGTGCTATTTTACAGGAGTAACTAAATTCAGTCAGGATGCAGACCAATGGGTGTGATTCCAGCAATTTACATGGCAACTTTGATGATCACCGGCGTAGTTGCGATACTGCTCATCGGTGCGGCCTGGCAGCGGCGTGCACAGCCGGGGGCCATTCCCTTTGCAGTAATACTTCTGATTATGGTGGTGTGGTGTGGTTTGGCAATCGCTGAACTGCGCTCAGAAACGTTTGAAACAAAATATATCTTTTTCAAGCTGCGCGTCATTAGTGGCAACTTTTATACACTGCCGTGGTTGTTGCTGGGGTGGGAATATCTTCACCAACAGCGCATCGGGCGGCAGCAGTGGCGCATGGTCGCGCTCTTGTGCGCAATCCCGCTGATACAGGCAGTTTTGATTTTGACGAATGATAGCAATAACATCCTGTGGCTGTCTCCGACACTGTTCAATTATCAAGGCGCGAAGCTGGTCGTTGTCGATTATGCCAGAGGCTATTCCCTTGGGGCGTTCTACTACACACTCTCACACGCTGGTGTTGTTTATCTGCTCGTGCAAGCCACCCGCCGGAGTGCTGGCATCTATCGTGGTCAAGGGAGACTGCTGCTCATTGGTTTTGGCATCCAGATCATTCCCTTGATGATGCTGCTCGTGAATTGGGTTCCTGCCTACCCTCTGAGTCTAACGGCCATGTTTTTTCTGCCCACGATGATCGTGCTCGCGGGTGGTTTGTATCTGCGCCATTTGTTTGATTTCAGCCCGATTGCGCGTGACCGGTTGGTAGAAGCGATGTCGAACGGTTTGCTGGTGTTCGATGATCAGAACCGACTCATTGACTACAATATATTGGCAGAAACTATCCTGCGGCAGGCGGAGCCCGAACTGCCTGTGCAGCTTTTGGGATTGGGGCCAGACCGTTTGTTTATGGCGTGGCCCGATTGGGCGCAGGCCGCCCGTGAGCATGACGATTGGAAAATAGGTATCACTGTGGATAGAGGGGAAACTCAACACGATTATCACGTGCGCTGCTCCATCCTAAAAAATCGCAATGGCAAACAGACGGGCGCATTGATGCTGCTAGAGGATGTCAGTGATCGCCGCGTCGCCGAAGAACGGGCTGTGGCACTGGCGCTGGAGCGTAAGCGCGCTCAGATTTTACAAACCTTTATCCAGAATGCATCGCATGATTTTCGTACGCCCATCAGCATCGTCAAAACAGCCAGCTACATCGTGGGCAAAATAGGCGAACAAATCGAAAAGCAAACACCACTTATGCAGCCCGAAGCGGTTGAGGCAGTCACTGCCAACTTGACCAAATTGCGTGACCGCTTGAGTTCGATTAATGATTCCAGCGACCGTCTGACGTCCATTCTGGATGATATGTTGGAAGTTGTACGGTTGGAAGGATTAACCGATCTTGAACGTAGGGCAGTAAATGTGCCTGTGTTGATTCAACAAGTTGTTGCCAAATATAAACAACGGGCGCTGGAACGCAAGCTGACGCTGCAAGCAGAACCAAGTACGAATGGTAGTGCTGTGCTTGCCAATGATGAATATGTGCAGCGGGCGTTACAGGCGCTACTGGACAACGCGCTTCAATACACACCTGCCGATGGCACGATCACCATCCGTGCTACGACTCAGCAGCAGCAGTTGGCGCTCGAAGTGCAGGACACCGGTTGTGGCATATCACCGGAGGTGCTTCCGAACATCTTCTCCTCATCATACCGTGCCGACGGCGCCCGATCTACCGAAACAGGTGGCGCGGGTCTGGGGCTGACGCTCGTCAAGCGCATCATGGAACTGCACGGCGGCAGTGTGGAAGTGGAAAGTGAAGTGGGGCAAGGCAGCATCTTCCGTTTGCTGCTGCCCGTCGCCGAAGTCTAATACGGCCCTAGCGCCCGCCCGTCCGAAAGCAGCACGAACACCTGCCCACTGCCACCATCGGCCAACAGCAGCCCGTTCTGGAACTTTTGGGTCGAAAGTTTGGTGCCCTGTTCCGGCGAACGGGCAAAACCTAACGAGTCTTGCACCCCTGCCAGCCCACGCCACACCGCTCCGAAACCTTGTGACGGCGCTGACAATCCTTCAGGGACAGGAATTTCGCCGGGCGGCACGGGGGGCGCACTGACCGCATACCAGAAGCGCTGCGCGGCGGGTGCGATTGCCCAGATTTCACCACTTGGGCTGTAATACATGACCCCACGCTCGAAGATTTGCAGACTACCTGTCACCGAACCTACGCCCTCAATCGGGCATCCCAGTGCCACCTTTGTAGCCTCATCCGCTGACCAGCGATCTCCGAACAACACATCAGCCTGTGCCGGGCAGGTGAAACTCACCGTGGCGGTGACTGGAATGAACGGTGTTGGCGGGTTGAGTTGCCCCGGATTAATGATCGGCCCATCAGCGGACGTATCTGCCTCGCCTAAAAAGACTCCGACATAAGCTGTTGGCGCGGTCGTGGGCTGGGTGAAGGGAGTAGCCGTTGGCGGATTGGCATTCAGCGTGGCCTGTTGTTCTTCGGCGCGCGGCGTGGGCGAAATATACACTGTTGCCAGCACTTTCGGCATTACCGCCGGTGGGGTGAGGGTTGGCGGGCGCGTACTAGAGTCAGGCGTGCAAGCTGCGCTAAAGAGCACAGAACTAGCGATTACCAAGTATAGAGTGCTGAGTTTTAGATTGCTGGTCAACTATGAACCCCGCCATCGTCCTTGACTGATACCTGACACCTGATAACTTTTGACTTTCGACTATCCATCGCACTTTACCGGCATATCATATTCATAATCGTTCACAAATTCCCCGCTGGCAAGCTGGTGATACAGTCCGTACTGGATGGTCGTACTATCCGGCAGACGTGGCAGCGGGTAAATATCCCGCACCACTTCGCCTGCCGTCCATGTTGTCAGCGGACGCCAGCCATAAACCGGCGCGGACTGGTCAGCTTGGGCGATAATCGTGCCGCTGCTATCCAATAGATGAACAAATACGCTCAGGTCATACTCAGGCACGGTCGGCGTGAACCAATCCACGTCCAACACCAGCGCTGTATCTGAACAGGTTAGCGCGGCCTGATACTGCCGTAGTCCTGTTCCGCCTTCTGCCGAAAGCAGCGGTTGGGCAGCAATTTGCACCAGATGCGGCGCGGCAGCGCTCAGGTAAACGGCTTGTCCAAGCTGCTGTTCCCACCACGCTAACGGGCGATTGTAAAACGTAAAGTCGGCTGTGACCAGTTTCCCCTGTTCAATTAGGCTTCTAAGGTCGGCCTTGTGGTCAACCAGCGTCACATCCGGCAGTTCGCCCAGCACATCGCGGGCGAACCCCACCGCAAAATGGCGCGGCCCCCAATCCAGCATCAGCGTTGAACCAGACGGTGTGCCTTTCGCCAGTTCAATCGTCTCTAGTCCTGTCCGGTTGCTGGTTAGGTCGTGTATAAATCCCCAATTCTGATTAATAAATACCACTACCCCCAACACAACCACACCACTAAGCGGCAGCCAATATAACCTATTGAATAAACTCTCTCTCCGATCTCCGTGTCCTCTGCGTCTGTGCGAAGCCTCCCTGTGGGACTGCGGTTCAACTTGTATGATCCACTCCGCCAGCAGCAGCCAGCCAAAAGCCAGCGCCAGCGTCATGGGCAGAATGAGCGCCGACAGTATATCGGTGTAGAGCAGCACATGAAACACATAAGCCACTCCACCACTTAGGAGCATGGTCAGCGCCAGCTTGCGCCGCAGAGGGTTACGCAGCCCCAGCAGCAAACCGGCTAATCCCAGCACCACACCCGGCACAGTTAAATCCGTCACCAGCACCGTGTTGATGAGATTGAAGTTCGCCACTAAACCGTCAAGCGTGGCCGGCGCGCCGATAAAACGTGAGGCTTCGCGCCCCAAAAATTGATCCCAAAATCCGTTCCATGTGCCGGGTTGTCCATATACCCAGTGCGCTCCAGCTTGCGCCCGCAGCGGCAAATAGAGATATGGCACAAATCCGATAAGACCGAGTAGAAGACTAAATACGAAGGTGCGGACTGCTTTGTATCGGGTGCCGCGCTCTAAAGAATTCGAGGAGAAAAGTTCACCCCATGCCGCGTACACCAGCGCCGGTGCGACCATCAGCAGCGCCCGATGCTGGAACACCCCGATGCCGCCGATGAAGGCCAGCCAGTACACCCGCCCGCGTATCGGCCGCTGCCACAGCGCCACCACCAGCAGCAGTGCCAGAATCAGCAGCCCGAAGGTATAAATTTCGGCGATGGCGTGGTGTATCCAAACCGTGCGTGTCAGCCCGAACAACAGCACCATCCCGGCTGCCAGCCAATAGTGGTCAGTGATATGTACCGCCAGTACATAGATCAGGACCAGCGCGACCATGCCATATATCAATGACGTAACTGCCGGTGCAACCGCCGCGCTCACCCCCACCAGCCGCATCCCCGTCACCAGCACATTGCCGATCATGACATACAGCGGATAACCTGTGGCGTGCAGCGTTCCCCATGTGTTCAACACGATCTGCGTTTCGCCGACATCAATCGTGAAATAATGTTCCGCGCCGTTGGGGATGGTTTGCAGCGTCGAAAGGTAGATGGCTAGCAGCACCACTAAGATCGCAACCAGTGGCAGAAGCGCAGGACGTTTGAGTACCTTCATCGTACGGTAATCCTCGCCAGCGGCACCGCATCACCCACTGCCTGTCCGTCCTCTGTCACCACTAGCCGCTCACCGTTGCCACATTCCCCTGCCGGACGGGTATCGCAGGTGTATAAACCTATGAAGACTTGATACTCGCCTGTTGGCATATCCCGCGGTAGATCAATCGTATAATCATCATGAATGAAACCTGTCGAAGGCCATGTCACCGTCGGCAGTCCGGCGGGATTGAGCTTATCAGCCTGCGCCAGCGGTGGCCCGCCAGTGGAGATGTGTACGAAGCTGTTGTAACCATAGGAGATTTTATCGGAAGTGTACCAATACACCTTGAGTTCAACCCGCTCACCTGCATGGAATGCCTCAGCGTTGAGATCATAACCGATTAAGCGGATGCGATCCCCCAATTGATAGTTGGTGGCGTGCTGCGCGAGCAGTGCCGTGCCCGGCGGCGAGTTCACCCAGCCCGCGCCTTCTTGCAGGTAGACGAACAGGAACGCAGCCGTGAGTAAACCGCCGATAACCAATCCGGTTACGTTATGTGAATAAGTCGACGCTGTGTAGGGACGGGTTTCAACCCCGCCTGTGCGCCGCCTCAAAACAACAATTACGCCAGCCACGCCTACAACACTCACGAGTGTCAGCAACACCCCCACATCTCGCGGCGATGTGCTGCCCAGATACAGCCGCACGGTGTGCTCTCCTGCCGGAACAGGAAAGGTGATTAAACCGTGCGGGTCGGAAGGTGTGATTGCTACGTTCTGCCCATCCACCGTCGCTGTCCAGCCCGGCCAATCGTAGGTCAGTACCTCTAACGTGAAGTCCTTGGACGTGTTGATGTGCCACTCGTCTTGCTGGGGTTCGTGATTCACCACATCTACTATCACATCCGGCGGCAGCGTTTCCATATGCACTTTGTTGATCGGGTAGCCATCCGCAAAGTCTGCCAGCAGGCGCGGTGTCGGCCCCGGTTCGATGGTCACTGCCTTTGGCAAATACTCGTTGGAGAAGGTCGTTGCCCGCTGCAAACCCTGCACTTCGGCCTCTTGATAGGCCGCCACAGACGTGTCTACCGTTGCGTGTATCCACTCCGGCACATAAAACAGCGGCGCGGCACAGGTGATGATATAAACCACCATGCCCGCCAACAAAATGTCACCCACATAATTGCGTATGAATTGTAGGGGAGCACCTGTTTGTGCTCCCGCTTTGGCTATCCTGATAACCAACGCCTCCAACCACACAGCGTTCATACCTGCCAGCACCGCCAGCGCAAAACTCGCCGCGCCAAGGAATCGCCACGGAAATTGCAGGAAGGCCAGCGGTGCTGTCCCGCCCCAAATCGGCGCGGCAGCCGGCAGCATCAGAAAGATTGTCACCAGTGCCACGAGTGAGAAAAATAGGGTCGTGCTGAGTATTGAGGATTGTTGACCAACAGGAACCGCATTTTGTAGGGACGTTGTTCTTGACGTCCGTTTCGTCCCGCACCACAACCCCGCCATTCCGGCTACACCTGCCAGCGCCAATGTCCACTGCGCCACGCCGAGATTGAATTGATGCTCCAACCCGTTGAACGCCCCTGCGTCCATGCGCGGCGAAAACTCCAAAAGGTGATTGAGCGGTACAAAGAAGTTGCGGTAATCCAATTGGGCGACAGCCGTTAAATTGCCTAACCGCACCGCATCCCCTTCGCGTATCACCGGCAGCCAGAAGTACGCTGCCAACCCCACGCCCAACCCCGCCGCCAGCAGTGCCAGCCCATGCCGCCACAGTGTCAGGCTATGCTCTGTTCGACCCCCTCCCTCGCTTGCGGGGGAGGGGTGGGGTGGGGGTTCTGGATTGTCCTTTTGTCTTTTACTGATAACTAACCACTGATAACTATTAACGACCACTCCCCACACCAGCCAGCCCTCCAGCAGCCCCGTCAGCACCAGCGCCATCAGATTGTGGGTAATAATCAGCAGTCCGCTGCCCAGTGCCGCCAGTCCGAAAGCACTGGCTTTACCCGTCCGCAGCAGGCGGCTGTAGCACCACATCACCGCCGGGAACAGCGCAAACGCCATCAATTCCGGGTATGCTCCGCGCGAATAGGGTTCGGTATACAGCAGATAGGGACAGTAGACGTAGCACAGCGCCGCGATGACACCGCCCGCCTTGCCGCTGGTTGCCCGTGCAAAGCCGTACATGCCCGCGCCTGCGCCCAGCATGCACAGCGCGATCAACAGCCGCAGACTGTTGACAGCATCCAGCGCGAGTAACCGCGAAAATGTGCTGGTGGTGTAGTAGCTCAGACTGGCATAGTAATGAAAAAGCGGCGCGCCGTAGCCCGTGTAAAAACTTTCCGCCCAGCGCGGGAACAACACCCCGTGCGACCACGCCCTGTCCATCTCCGCCGCCCGGTAAACGTGGTACAGCACATCATCGCCGTTAGGTAGGCCGGGACGTGCCAGCAGCGGTAGCAGCGTAAAAGTACACAGCGCCAGCGTCAGCAGTAGATAAATGTCAAACCAATGAAATAGGCGCTTGAGGAGATTCATAACGCGGCATTCTAGCAGAAAGCGCCCGCAATTGCGGCAGTCAGTCGCGCACCTCTTCGGCAATCGAGATGCCGTCGGCCTGATTGCCGGACGTAGGTTGGTACACTTCGGTGAGCCGCAGCCGCCCGTCGGCCAGCACTTCGGGAGTCGTGATGCAACTGCCAGTTTGGATGAGATCATTTGTCGTCACATGTTGGTAACGCAAATCCAATTTACCCTCGCTGTCCGCTTTAGCAATAGCCTGACCGTAGATGACAGTACCGCCCTCATATGTGATCCACACTACGTCACCCGTTTGGTGATAATGAAACAATGTGCCGTCAGTGCCTTCACTCGCCAGCCGGAAACGGCGTTGATTATAGTTGATCGTACTCATTCACCCTGACCTGCTATAATCGGTTATCTCTGGATAAAAGTAATTGGCTAAGGATACCCGATGCCCACTGTTGGCGCTAAAGCCCCCGATTTTGAACTGCCGAATCAAGATGAGAAGTTAATTCACCTTAGTGATTATCTTGGCAAAAAGGTCATCCTCTTTGCCTTTCCACAGGCTTTTACGGTGGGCTGTAACAACCAAGCCTGTGGCTTTCGCGACCAATTCCCGCAAATCGAAGCGGCTGGCGCAGTGGTTTTGGGCGTCAGCCCGGATAAACCTGCCGTCCTCAAATCATGGAAAGCCGAAAAACGCCTGCAATATGATCTACTTTCCGATCCCGATCACCGTGTACTGGATGCGTGGAATGCGTGGGGAAAACCGCTCTTTGGTCTCGTCACCATACCACGAACCAATCGCTCCTTTTGGGTGATTGATGAACAGGGTATCATTATTGACGTGCAGCTTGGCATCAGTCCCGCTGAAAGCGTCACACGGGCGCTGGTTGCCATTCGCTAGGACTTAGGCACGTAACCTATGTTGTAGGGGCATGGCACTAACATGCTCTCTCCTGAAGTCCCGAACAATAAATTACTGTAGGAGTACCCCATGTCTGATCCCATTCAATCTGCTATCACCTATGCTCACCATCACAAGGAAGAATCGCTCGAAGGTTTCATCAAGCTGTTGAGCTTTCCCTCCATCGGTGCAGACCCCGCCCATAAACAGGATGTCAAAGCCTGTGCCGACTGGATTGTCGGTGAGTTAAAGCGCATCGGCTTTGAAAACTGCCGTACCATCCAGACCGATGGTCATCCGGTGGTCTATGCTGACTGGCTCAAAGCTGGTGATGATAAACCGACGGTACTGGTCTACGACCATTACGATGTTCAGCCTGTAGACCCGCTGAATCTGTGGAAGTCCGAGCCCTTTGGTTCGGAAATCCGCGATGGCAAATTGTATGCGCGCGGCGCGGTGGATAACAAAGCAGGTGTGTGGGGCAACCTGAAAGTCTTCGAGTCCATTTTGGCTACTGAAGGCAAGTTGCCCCTCAATGTGAAGATCATGTTTGAAGGCGAAGAAGAATCCGGCTCACCCAGCATGGAACCGTTTGTCGCCGCTAACAAAGAACTGCTCAAAGCCGATGTTCTGCTCAATTGCGATGGCGACTTTGACCGTGTGCATCCCCGCCTGGCCTATGCCGGACGCGGCATCATCGCCGCCGAAGTGAAAGCCACTGGCCCTAAAGCTGACCTGCACTCCGGCTTGTTCGGTGGTGTGGTGCAAAACCCGCTGCACGTCGTCGGCAAAATCATCGGTTCCTTCCACGATGCAGATGGGCGGGTACAAATTCCCGGTTATTACGACACGGTCGCTACCATTGATGACAACGAGCGTCGCCGAGTTCGCGACGGTTGGCAGCCGGACAAGATGCAAGAAGATGCCGGTGTCGCCCTGACATGGGGCAAAAACATCGCCCCCGATTCAGAGCGTGCCACTGTTCTGCCCACCGTAGATGTGAACGGCATGTGGGGCGGTTATCAGGGACCCGGCAACAAGACCATCATCCCGGCGGAAGCCGGTTTCAAAGTGACCTTGCGCCTCGTGCCGGATCAGAACCCGCATGAAATCGCCAAAGCCTTCCGCAAGCATATCGAAAGCTTTGCCACCGAAACGGTGAAAATCAGCGTCGAGATGGGGCAGGAAGCGTGGCCCTTCGCCATGCAGCCTGACGGGCAGTATTTTGAAGCTGTACAAACTGCCATCCAAGACACCATCAACACCCGTGCCCAGCTCATCCGCACCGGTGGTTCTATTCCCATTTTGGGTATGTTCAACCGCCTCATCGGTGTACCGATGACTGAATTCGGTTATGGCGAAGGCGAGGGTATTCACTCACCCAATGAATATGTCGTAGTGGATGGCTTCTTCCAAGCGATAGAAGCGGGCATCCGTCTGTATCACAATCTGGCGAAGGTTAAGAAAGCCTGAGGCGGCGGTAGGCATCCGTAATAAATCATTCGGGCTTTTGCAAAAAATGTGTATTATAGGGGCATGTTCGACATGCCCTTTGGAATGTTCTTCTATCTTTAGTAACGAGGATTAACCCATGCTTAGTGTAGGCGATAAGGCTCCCGAGTTTGAACTGCCCAATCAAGACGGCAAGATGATTAAGCTCAGTGATCTGCGCGGCAAAAAAGTTATCATGTTCGCCTTCCCCAAGGCCGACACCCCCGGCTGCACCACACAAGCCTGTGGCCTGCGCGACAACTTCCCCCGAATTCAGGCCGGGAACGCTGTTGTGCTAGGCATCAGCGCCGACTCGCAGGAGGATTTACTCAAGTGGAAGAAGAAGCAGAATCTACCCTACGATCTGCTCTCTGATGTTGATCACTCGGTACTGGAAGCATGGGGCGCGTGGGGCGAAAAATCCATGTACGGAAAAACCTATATGGGCATTATCCGTTCCCATTGGACGATTGACGAAAATGGTATTCTCACCGATGTCATCATCAAGATCAGCCCGGAAGACAGCATCCAGAAGGGTGTCGAAGCTGTAAGCTAACGCTCGTTTTAGTGCTGTATCCAATAAATCAATGACTCGATAAAATTGGTTTTCGTAGGGGAGGCATACACGTATGCTCCCCCTAAATATTTAGCTGCAAGTCCCACTGCTTTTGCATGATGTAGCGCTTGACAATGCAATCCGGTGTTTTGCCCGGTTGTGAACTGTTTTATCGCTCAAGCCATAGGTGACCATCACCGCCTGCGCCGGACAGCCACCATGCTTTACAGCGGTAGCATTGCCCTTGGCGGCTCTATACACCAACTTGCCCTTACTTGCCTTTTGCCCCACATGGTGGACATGAGGGTTCATCTTTGGTTCATTTCAGTTTGGCAACTTGAAGTGCCCACTATCCCGTACTATGTAGCCAAATGTTGGTGCTTGGATTGGTCTATGCTAGACGTACACACAAAGCATAACCACACGAACATTGTTTCGATACTCAGCACACAGTACAATACCGGCTACTGGCACAGTCCACATGAGGACAAATTTTGATGAGCCGCAAAAAACGTTCCCGCAAGCGTATTGTCTATCCCCCGCTGATCTTTCTCATTGGCGCGACATTGGTGTACGCACTGTATGCCTGTACCTTCGGTTTTGATCCCAACCAACCGCCGCCATCAGGTTCAACGGGCGGAAGTGGTAGCACAGGCGGGGAGTTAGCACAGGTGACACGGGTGGTGGACGGCGACACGATTGACGTGCGACTGAGCGGTGGCACAATCGAAGCCGTGCGCTATATCGGCATGAATACGCCAGAACGTGATGAAACCTGCTACAGCGAGGCCAAACAAGCCAATGCCATCTTCGTCGAGGGCAAGACGGTGCGTCTGGTGAAAGATGTGAGTGACAGGGATATTTACGGGCGGTTACTACGTTACGTGTATGTAGACAACTTATTCGTCAACCGGGCGCTAGTGGAACAGGGTTATGCCGAGGTGGTATCTTATCCACCTGACAACGCGCACTATGACGAATTTTTACGATTAGAACAAGAAGCTGCTGCCGCGCGACGTGGCTGCCATCCTTCTGGCATATTTAACGACGGCAGTTTTACCAGATAACGGTTTTCGCCGACCTTAGTTATTTTTACTTGTTGTGTCCCGGTGCGTTACAACTATTACCGGGACAATTATCGTTATTCCCATTACCATTCCCGCCACCATTATTTCCGGGAGCATTGCAACTATTGCCGGGACAGTTCTGGTTATTGCCATTACCATTCCCGTTGCTATTGCAGCTATTGCCGGGGCAGTTCTGGGCAGGCGAGTTAGCAGGGTCGCTGCTGGCTGGCGCATCACAGGGTGGCACACAGGTATTGGCATCATTACCATTTTGGCCGCTATTGTTATTACCGTTGCCGTTGTTGCTTTGGTTATTCTGAAGGACGGCGATTTCGTCATCGCTCAATGGCGGATGAATTGTAATCTCGCGTCCAAGGTTATTAACTGGTAAGTTTTCGACATCGGACATGCTATAAGCTTCGGGCATAGAGGGCGGCGAGGCAGGGTGCATCTGCTCATCTAGTTTGACCTGCACCTGAGTGCCTGCAACTGCAGTGTGAATTACGCCATCAACTTCAACCGTAGCATGCCCTTCCAAAGCGGCGATGGTCATATTGGAGCCGGGCTGCGCCTGAAAGTAGATTGTAGAGCCCATACTGACTTTGACTTCGTTGACCCAAAAACGCACTTCGCCCGCACCTTCGGGAGTCTGGATGATGAGGCCGTTCCTGGGAACCTGAGTGCAAGCTGGTTCGTCCGCACCGCTTTCAAAGTAAAAGGACTGCATGGGACGGAAGCTGGGCGCTGTAGAACCAGATACATTTAACTGCTTTATATCGCTGTCAGTTTGGAGCAAGCTGGCGTGTACCCAACCCCGTTCGCCACTGTCTGGTACATCAATCCGCACCCAAGAGTTATCATTCAAGCGTTCGACAGCCGTCACTGTTTGTCCCGGCTCAAGCACAGCTACAACACCTGCGTTAACATTGGCACGGGTGCGAACGTTTATGAAGTCACGTCCCAGCACCTGCATCGTCAATGTAGTAGGGACAGGAGCAGCGTTTTCTAACTTTACATCGCCAAAGGACAGCATGGTCACTAGCTGTTCGCTGGAGGCGGGTAAGTTAGCCTGAAGGCGCATTAAAGCCACGCCCCACTCGCCTTTATCGGGAGACATGGGTGACAGGCGTAGTGATTGAATTTCACCGACGTTGGCAATGTTGCCGGGTTGGTCGAACGTAAAATTAGCGACACCGACCTGAGGACGCGCCTGTAACAGCACGTTACCGTAGCAGGCTTCGTTACGACCGGTTTTTTCGCATAAACTGTTGGTCGCATCCAACGCCTGCCGCACCAACACCGGACAGTCTGCTTCGGCAGCCAACAATGGCGACACCATCAATATGATTAGGCAAGACCACAGGAAAACTTTTATTTTCATTATCATTTCGCTAACCCACCATACAAAAGTATAATGGTGAGTGGATTTTCTTTATCCATTTCCCACACAATTGTAATACATAATAATACTTTTGGGAATGAGTCTGCCGGAAAATTTACAATTCCCGGTGAAATTTAGACAAACATTCACAAAGCAACAGGTTAAATGTTATCTGTCTCCCGGCTATTTTGCTCCCGTAGTAACCCGTAATGTGTAGATTACAGGTTCGGTCGTAACGGGGGCAAAAGGGGCTATTGCCATCAATATTTCGCTTGCACCGTCTTCTAGGGGCAGTGTCCAGTGGGATTCTACTGGAACTAACCAGCGGCTAACATTCACGTCCGAACCTATTTTCTGTACAGCCTGCACCCACATTTGCTGGGGTAGGCGGTTGTCGGTACGCACCCATCCGGCGGCTTCCCAACCACCGCCATCGGCTTCAAAATCATCCTGATAGCCTGCTGCATCAAGGTGGATGTCGTCTAGCGCCAGACCGGGGCGGGTTACGCCGTCATCTGTAATGAGTTCAAAACGTAGTAAGATGTCTTTTCCTACGTAGTCTATTAACGCAATTTGCTCATCAACCCACCCATTACTTTCGCCTGTATAACCCGGCCCGTAAGCGCTGTTCAATGGATCGGTGGTGTCCATACGCGGGGTACTAAGGATGTCCCATGTCGCGCCAGCATCGGTACTGACTGTTACATAGGCGTAGTCATAAAAGTCTTCAATGTCGTACCATGCTTTGTAGCTCAGTGTGGCGTCCGTTGCTGTTCTGAGGTCAAAATCGCGAGTCAATGTGATGTCACTCAGGTCACCTTTGTTGCTATACCACATCCAATGGCCGCTGGCGGCATCAGCCGGAACAAGCTTGACGGTATCCGGCACATCTACCGAAATATCAAGCGACTTCAGACCATCAAGGACGGTCAATGTGTGGTAATCGACACCATATTGATTCAAAATGCCTTGATAGCTATAGGGATAGGAAGAGGCAAAGTCAACCGGACGCGGACCGCCTATATTTTGTAACAATCTGTAACCATAGCGGCCGTCGGCAAGTGTGGGGTCGAGCAGGATATTTGCCAGCACCCAATCCGCGAATAAATCATTAACATCTGCTTCGCCCAAGGATCTCAATACATTATCAAACGCATCTAGCCCTTTGCCGGGGTCGTGGCTTAACTGCTGTAAGGCGGCTAAACCGAACCGCTCATAAAAATAAGTGACAAATAGATCCGCCGCACCATAGTGAGGGGCACGCGGCCCTGTTTCTGCCCACGTGTTCAGTTGGGTTTGTGGGTTATTGAGGTACGAAGGAATTGCGCCGATATCACCATAGAGGATAACCTGGGTAAAACTTGAAAATCCCTCATTAAGCCATAAGTCATCATTAGCCTGTATGTTAGCCCGAATCATATGTTGGAACTCATGGGCGATGGTGCTTTCGACACCAAAGCTAGCCACATCGGATGGATCAATAGCATCAAGATTGAAGAAGAACATTTCATGCTGGTTGCTGGTGGGCCAAACGGCAACTGGATAGGTACTGCGGCTGGTGAAGTAGGCAGCCAAACCATTGCCCAAGCTATAGGCAAATAATCCGTATATACGAGGATCACCATCTACACCCGGCATATTTTCGCTTCCCCACAGGGCGCGCACATTGGGATAAATCTGTGTATCGAATGCGGTAGCGAGAGCTTGTAAGTCTTTGTCACCAAGGGGCGCTCCATCCTGCACCCACAAATAAATATGTTCGCCAATGGTGCGAAGAGTAGCAGGAATCTGAAATTCCTCGTTAGTGTCAGCATTGCTGACCCAGAACTGCTGCTGTTCACCGACCTGCCGTAAAGGAACGCTAAGGGGTGGCGGCGGAACATCTTGCACCCCACGAAAGCGCCGTGCTAAATCAACAACGTTAGAAGGTGGAACGACAGCTTCATTCAACGCAGAAACGGTCGGAAATTCTGTAGGCGATTCGGCGCGCAGCGGCGCAACGGCGACGAACACTAACAGAAACAGCACGGTTGAAAATTTGCGAGGTGGGAGCAACATGAATGACCTTAAGGATATAGGCTTGTTTGACCATTATAACCTGATATATCTGAGAGGCGGGCAATTAGAGTAATCGCTTCAAAACGAGGATTTGCCCGATGAGCAACGATTTTCTCTTTCACCTACGCATACAGTTTTACGCTACTGCTGCAATGTTCAACTTTATAGCCGGTTTAATCATGTTATACTCACGGTAATTATCAGTTCAGAAAATGAGTGCGCCAAATGGCCAACCCGGATTTCAAATCCTTTCCCACAAAAATTGGTCATCTGTGGGATTACCTGACTGAACCCTACGCTGGAGTGACCGACCTTAATCTGAGGCAAAAATCACGCATTCTGTCGTCATTGACTTTGATCATATTGATGACGTTAGCGGCCCTCATCCTGATCTTTCTGCTAGATGTGGTGTATGTTGCCAGCCCCGGCATTTGGACGACCGCGTTTGTTCTTATGTTTATTACGGCTGTGGGTGCATATCAATTGAGCCGGGGTGGCCGAGTACAAATCGCCAGCACAGTGGTGTTGGGAATGGGTGTGCCGGGTACGCTCATTCCAGCGATTCTGGTGGGCGGGATAAGTGGTTACACCGGCCTATTTTACATGCTCATTACGACCATTTTTGCCAGCGTGTTTCTATCGCTGCGGGGAACGATTACGGTTATCGTGGTGCAGTTAATTTTCATGGTGGTAGCTGCTCCTTTTATTTCAGGCATGGATGTTGAGGCAATTGTCGCGGGGCCATTTACCTTTAATGTGCTGGTGGCGTCTCTGATGCTGATGGTGACGTATTATCGCCAGCAATTGGTGAATCAACGGCAGGCTGAACTGTCGGCAAGTGAGGAACGTTACCGGATCATCTCTGAGCTGATTTCAGATTACGCTTACTCGATGCGGGTAGAAGTCGACGGTAGTATGTATTATGAGTGGATTACCGACGAACCGCTCAAACGGCTAACTGGTTTCACTATCGAGGAATTGGATGTCAATCACGATAAAAAATTAGGACAAGGTTTGTTTCATCCAGATGATGTCGTAGCAGTGCGTAACGAACTGGCACATGCGTTAAAAGGTGAAGCTACCCGTGCGGAACATCGGATTATTACCAAAACGGGTGAAGTACGTTGGGTACGGATGTTCCGTCGTCCATATTGGGACCCTCAGCAGGAGCGGGTTACGCATTTGTACGGTGTTGCCCAGGACATCACAGCACGCAAACAAGCTGAAATCAGCCTCAAGGAGAGTGAAGTACGCTTCCGTTTGATAACTGAAGCGAGCTCTGATTTGATTTCGCTCTATGATGGCAATGGACAAGTGCAATATATTAGCCCATCTTTAGAGCGGGTAATGGGCTACAGTCTAGATGAATTACACGCTAATCCTTCAATGGGGCGGGTTCATCCTGAGGACATGGCAAAAGTTTTCGCGGGCCGAAGTCAAGCCATGGAAGGTGTATCCGTTCAAGGCGCAGAGTATCGTCTGCGCAACCGGGCAGGAGAATATATCTGGCTGGAAACGAATTCTAATCCCATTTTGGGTGACGATGGAAAAGTCAAACAGATTGTTGTTTCGTCGCGGGATGTAACCGCCCGCAAAGCCACCGAACTTGCCCTCAAATTGAGTGAAAATCGCTATCGCATCATCACTGAATTGATTTCAGACTATGCCTATTTCTATCGTTTGTATCCAGATGGCAGCCGCTCCCGAGAGTGGATCACTGACTCTTTTACTCGTATTACAGGCTACACACCGG
This sequence comes from Anaerolineae bacterium, assembly GCA_041390885.1. GTDB lineage: Bacteria > Chloroflexota > Anaerolineae > Aggregatilineales > Phototrophicaceae > CFX2. The sequence goes on from JAWKPB010000026.1 coordinate 286,614, forward strand.
AAGAACTGAAGTGGGAGGATATTGGGAAGCTCATTCACCCTGATGATTTAACGCAAGTAAACACAGACCGCAGGCGGGTTGAACAAGGTGAAAGCGTAGATGGCGAACATCGAATTGTGACTAAGAGTGGTGAAATACGATGGCTGGCCATCCACCGCCGGCCAGAGTGGGACGAAAACCATACGCATGTCATTGGATATTATGGGGTGGCACAGGATATAACTGCACGCAAGTTAGCTGAGATTACCGTGAAAGAAAGTGAAGAGCGGTTCCGGTTAATTACGGAGGCAACATCGGATTATATCTCCCTTTATGATGGGGAGGGACATGTGCAATACATCAGTCCCTCTTTGGAACAGACTCTTGGCATTAGTCTGCAGGACCTGCAAAGAGATACATCGATGATAAAGATACACCCAGATGATGCGAATAGCGCGGGATTGGGTTGGAATCAAGTTATGCAAGGCGTGGCGGTCCATGGGATGGAATATCGTCTCCTAAGCCGAGATGGCGACTATATCTGGTTCGAAACAAATTCCAACCCCATACGGGACGACGATGGGAAGATCAGACGAATAGTGGTTTCCTCACGCGATGCAACCACGCGCAAGAAAGCACAAATCGCCCTTAAGGCCAGCGAAGAACGCTATCGCATTATCACGGAATTGATTTCAGATTATGCATTTTACTGTCGGGTGGAGCCCGATGGCACACGCGTGCGGGAATGGATTACTGACTCCTTCGTCCGTGTGACTGGTTATTTGCCTGAGGAGGTAGTTCAACCGACGGGTGATGACATTATCCACCCCGATTTCAGAGAACGTGCGGAGGCTGATCGCCATCGCGTTGAGCAGGGTGAGAGTGTTCAAAGTGAATATTTGATCCACACCAAGAGTGGCGAACTGCGCTGGTTGGGTATGTACCGCCGCCCGGAGTGGGATGAACAACATATGTGTGTTATTGGCTATTACGGGGTGGCGCAGGATATCACTGCTCGTAAAGAAGTTGAATTGGCTTTGAAAGCCAGCGAAGAACGCTACCGAATTATCAGCGAGTTAATGTCGGATTATGCATACTCGCTGACAATTCTAGCTGATGGAACGCCAGTGCACGATTGGATCACAGAGGCATCGTTCGTACGAGCAACGGGATACACGCACCAGGAACTGGATGAGGGCGATAAGGTAAATCTAAGATTATTCCATCCAGATGAAGAGCTCAAGCTTCAAAATATATTTGAGGAGTTATTGCACAATAGGAGTAGTATTTCGGAACACCGGATCATTACCAAGAGTGGCGACGTGCGCTGGTTGCGGTTAAGCCGCCGTCCGCACTGGGATGAACAGGAGCAGCGCGTGACACGGGTGTACGGTGTAGCGCAGGACATCACCGCCCGCAAACAAGCAGAACTGGCACTAATGGAAAGCGAGGCGCGTTACCGGCTTATAACCGAGCTAACGTCTGACTATGCCTACTACTATGAATTGCATGCAGACGGCAGCCGAACGCAAAAGTGGGTAACTGAGTCGGTAGTACGGGTAACGGGTTATACCCCGGACGAATTAATCAGTGGCGCGCAAAGAACGATGTTCCATCCCGACGATTACAGAAAGGCCGCCGAAGAACGGAAACAAATTCTTTTGGGGGAAAATGTAAGCGGCGAATACCGTATGATAACTAAAGACGGCGAACACCGTTGGCTGAATATTCACCGCCGTCCGGATTGGAATGAAAATCATACACGAATCATAGGCTATTACGGCGTGGCGCAGGACATCACCGCCCGTAAACAAGCTGAGTTGGCGCTAAAGACCAGCGAAGAACGCTATCGTATCGTTTCTGAATTGATCTCGGATTATGCGTATTATTACAAACTGAATCCGGATGGCAGCAGAGTGCGTGAATGGACAACGGATTCATTCACGCGCTTGACGGGATACCCGATTAATAGTTTCCCGGACAATGAGGTATCCGATATATATCATCCTGACGACCAACAAGCAGCTCTGCTGGCCCGGGATAAGCTGCTGAGCGGTGAACAAACCCATGGAGAGTACCGGATTATCACCAGATCGGGGGAACTGCGATGGTTGAATATCCGGCGCACGCCGCAGTGGGATGACGAGCACAAACAGATCGTAGGCTATTATGGAGTGGCGCAGGATGTGACGGCCCGTAAAGTGGCTGAGATTGCCCTAAGGAAGAGCGAAGAGCGTTATCGGATTATTTCCGAACTCATCTCCGATTACGCCTATTATTTCCGTGTTGACCCTGATGGAACGCGTGAGCGTGAGTGGGTTACGGATTCGATGGTCAATGTTACCGGTTATACGCCCGACGAATTACCAGCAGGCATGGAATCGAAGATGTTCCACAGGGATGATTTCCATCGTTCTGCAGAGGACCGCAACCGTATCATAAACGGGGAGTCAGTTAGCAATGAGTACCGGATAGTCACCAAAAACGGTGACATGAAGTGGCTGAATATCCGCCGTCGCCCTGTCTGGGATGACGACCATACGCGCGTTGTTGGATATTACGGTGTGGCGCAGGACATTACTGCGCGCAAGCTGGCAGAAAACCAAAGACTGCAAATCACCCTTGAGCAAGAGCAACGTATCATGGTTAATAAGTTCAAGCACGCTCTGTCTCACGATTTCCGTACGATGTTGGCAACAATTGAAACCAGCCGTTATTTGGTGGAGCGTATATTAGAAGAAACGACGCGCCAAAAAGTCCAGAAGAAACTGGATGTCATTCGGCAATCTGTCAATCACCTTGCCAGCCAACTTGACAACCTTCAAATGGTTTCTTCGTTGACTGAACCCCCACCTAATGCCCTGCGACCTTTAATCGGGTTATTGAAAATGTTATAGCCAATCAACAGTTTGTTGTTCGCCAAAAACAGATAGATTTGCAATTTGAGCGCGAGCAAAACCTGCCGCTGTTACACCGACGAAGCCAAAATATACTTTGCGTTCAATCATCTCCTGACGAACGCGCTTACCTACACGTCCGCTTCTGGAACAATCGTCATACGGTCAGAAAAGCGTCATGATGTTGTCGCAATGACAATCAGCGATACGGGCAAAGGCATGCAACCAGATGTTATTGAACATATCTTTGAACCCTTCTTTCGTGGAGATGAGGCGCGCACGGTCAACCTCGGCGGTGTGGGATTAGGTCTAACCATTGTAAAGATGACTATTGAGGCACATGGCGGCGCAATTGTAGTCAATAGCCAACCGGGTAAAGGTACAACATTCAGTATCAGCTTACCGGTTGAAGTATTGAATACATCCTTGGCGGTGTGAGGCGTGGTCTTCTAGTTGATTCATATGCCGGTTGGTGCGGTTGGCTTCAGTCAGTGTGCTGGTAGTATAGCCGTTAGCCTACAGGCAATGTTATTGATTAACCGGCTAGTGCAGTGTGGTGTTTCCTGATAGGAATACCTAAAAAAACACAACGCGGCTAACCAGATAAGGCTGCCGCATCATAAGTTCGTGATAAAAGGTGCAAAAGCGAGATAGGATTAGCGATAAGGTGTCCGCTGGTTGGGGCGAGGTACACGCACCGGAACCGGCACTGGCACACGTTTTGGCTGCGGGTTAAGCAGGTCTTCGATGCTGTCCAGTAGTTTGCCTAATTTCCGGCCCAACTTGTCCAGTGTGTTTTCCTTATGTTTCGCCACAACCGTTTCCTTTCTGATGTCAAACTGCGTAATGTCCGCAGCCCGGAAACAAAAACCCCTTCGTGGGGCACATCATCAAGCGAAGGGGGCGGGGACTAACATTATCAATATGTAACGATGGCACAGTGTGGACCTAAAGGGACTCGAACCCTTGACCTCTTCAATGCCATTGAAGCGCTCTCCCAACTGAGCTATAGGCCCTCAAGTGGGAGGCATTCTAGCCCCTTCACGAGCTAATGTCAATACTAACAGCATACAGCGGTTTTTATATTTTGGCTATAGGACAAACTGTTCTTTAACACAATGCTTACGTTTTCGTTGCGAATTTGGTGTAGAGAGAGGG
>JAWKPB010000027.1:0-149038 GCA_041390885.1 Anaerolineae bacterium
GAGACGATGAACTGCGCCCCGGCGGCCAGCGCCTTCTCCACCTGTGGGGCAGTGCGGACCGTGCCCGCGCCCACCAGCAGATCATCACCGTTCCGCTTGCGCAGGCGGGTGATGGCCTTCAGCGCATCGCTGCTGTTGAGGGTCACTTCCATGACGCGCACGCCGCCCGCTTGCAGGGCTTCGGCAATACGCTGCATATCGGCCAGCGCGAAGCTGCCGCGAATGATGGCGATGATGCCCGCTTCTTTGACCTGTTGTGTGATTTCACTGCATGCCATGTCCTGCTCCATTTTCATTGCTGTGCATAAATGCATCGAACTGCCCGCGTGTGACGTCATCCGGCAGGGCGGCGGGTTCGCGCTGATAAGCCGAGCCGAAGATGCCCATGCGACGGAAGGTTTCCTTAGCGGCCCACACGGATAAATCCACCGACTGCATAGACCATGTGATGAAGGGCACGAGGCGGTTGAACAATGCCAGCGCCGCATCCGGCTGACCGGTGGTGTAGCGATTGTAGACCTGTGCCAGCGCGGGGGCGAAGTTGGGGGCGGGCATACAGCCACACGCGCCGCGCTGCAAGCCATCCCAGAAGCTGAGGCCGCCCCAACCGGCGTGCAGCCCCATGCGGCCAGCGGTGAGGCGGATGACCTCGGATGTTTTGGGGCCGGCGGGCGTGCCTTCCAGCTTGGCATGGCTGATGGTGGGGAAATCACGGTTGAGCTGCGCCAGAAAAGCGGCGGACATGGTGACGCCCGTGAGCTGCGGTGCGTCCTGCACGATGAGGGGGATGGTGACAGCCTGCGCGAGGCGCTGGTAGTAGCGGTAGAGGTTGTCGGCGTCGGGTTTGATGAAGTAAGGCGGCAGCACCATGAGGGCATCCGCGCCCGCTTCAGCCGCCGCCCGTGCCCGTTCGAGGGCAACATCGGTGCCGCTGTGGTCGGCGGCGATGACCACCGGCACACGCCCGCCCGCCGCTTCGATCACGATCTGCACGACCTGCGCGCGCTCGGCGTCGTTGAGCTTGTAGCCTTCGCTGGCAATCGCCAGTGCGGCCAGCCCGTGGACACCTGCGCTGATGAGGTAGTCCACCTCGCGGCGCAGGCTGGCCTCATCCAGCCGCCCGTCGTCGTGGAAAGGCGTGCAAACAATGGGGATGCAGCCGGATAGTGCTGGGGGGTTCATCATGCCCTACTCCGGACTTAGCCAGATTTTCGCCACGGCTGAGCCGGCGAGCAGCTCCTCGAAGCAGGCGCTGCCCCTTTCCAGCGGCTCGATGCGCGTCCATGTGTCCTTGAGGTACAGGCGGCCTACAGCCAGCGCCGCCAGCGCACGGCTGAAATCCAGTGCGGTGTAGGCGAACGAGCCATAGCCGATGATCTCGCGGCGGATCATATCGTTGACGGGCAGTTCGCTGTTGGCTTCGTGCAATCCCAGCCAGAACACGCGGCCGCCGGGTCGCAGCAAGCGCAGGCAGCCCTGCCGGGTGGCATCCACCCCCACCGCCTCGAAGGCCATGTCAAACTGGCCGTTGAATTCAGATTGGTCGAGGGTGAGCGCATCCGCGCCCAAGTCCTGCGCCATCGCCAGCCGTTCGCGGTTCAAATCCGCCACATACACGGTTTTGACGCCGCTGTCTTGCAGGGCTTGAATGAGGAGCAGGCCGATGGGGCCCGCGCCGACCACCACGGCTGTTTCATGCGGGCGGGGCGCGGCCAGCCCTACGGCGTGGACGGCACAGGCCGCCGGTTCAGTCAGCGCGGCCGTGGTCAGCGGCATGCCGTCCGGCAGGGGCAGCACGGCATCGGCACGGACAGTCACCCACTGGGCGTTGCTGCCGGGCAGGGTGGCGCTCAGGAGTTTGCGCTGCGGGCACAACTGCTGGCGCCCGCTCAGGCAGTAGGCGCAGCGGCGGCACGAAAGGAGCGGGTTGGCGGTCACGGTCTGGCCGATGTGCAGGTCAGGATACAAACGCGCGGCTTCATCACCGATGTGTTCTAGGGTGCCGCTGAATTCATGGCCCATAATGAGGGGCGGTTTGCGGAGTGCGTTCTGCCCCAGATAGCCGCTCAGTTCCGAGCCGCAGATGCCGGAGTAGGCGACCTTAATCAACACCTCGTCCGCGCCCGGCGTGGGCACATCCACCGTGCGGACGTTCATCATTTTCGGCCCTTCGTAAACCAATGCTTGCATGGTGGTCATCATAAAAAGTCTTTCGCTAAATATCTATCCAGAAACCCCACCCCCCAAACCCCCTCCCCGTGCACAAGGAGGGGAGCCAGACTGACCGTAGTGGTTGGAGGATAGGACAATAAAACATTCGCACGTTAAATCGCTGCGATCAAACACAGAGGAGTATAACTTGTGCGGAGCAAAGGGGGGCAATGCAAGATGAGATTGGGCGTGAATAGTTCGCCAACAGCACCGTTGGGCAGATTTAGGCGGGCAGTTGGGCCAGCAGTGCTTTAACAACTTCGTCGAGTTTGCGCTGTTGGCCGCGTCCGGCGGCGGCGGCATAGACTGTCCTGCCCAGCGTGGCTTCTAATTCGTGAGCGATGGGTTCAACCGTCTTCTGCTCGCCGTGTTCGGTGTGCAGTGTGAGCAGTCCGGCCAGTTCGGCTGCGGCTTCCAGCTTGCCCAGTGCCTGCCAGAGCATCATGGCGGGGATGAGCGCCTTCGCCAGCAGAATATCCGACTTGATTTGCAGGGCTACTTCCGCACCCGTCTTGAGTGTTTCCTGTGCTGCCGCGCTGTCATGCAGGCGCATGTGGGCCTGAGCCATTGAGATGGCGCACAGACTGCGGTAGGCGGCGATGCGCGACTCGACGGCTACGGCCAGCGCATCCTGATAATGGCGCAGGGCTTCGGCGTACTGCCCGCGCCGCAAGCAGACATCGCCCAAACTGTAGGTGGCGGCGGTCAGATCAAAGGCGGCTGAATTGGCCCGCGCGGCCTCAACCACTTCTTGAAAATGTCCCCACGCCGCATCCAATTCCTCCAGCGCCAGTTCAGCGTAGCCCAGCATCAGCACGTTGGAGGGTATCATGCGCAGGTAGCCCAGCCGACGGGCAATGGCGACAGCGTTCTGGGCGTAACTTTTGGCGTCCTGCAAATTACCGAGGCGGGTATGAATGTTGCTCAAGGTGTGATAGGCCAGACAGTAATCCGACTCGCGCCCCGCCGCCTCGATAATTTGCATATAGCGGGTGGCGTACTTGAGCGCCGCGTCATAATTGCCACGGAAGATCATGATGCGTGCCAGACCCTGCACGGCATGTCCGGCCATGATCTCCACACCGCCCTTTTCAAAGTGCTTGACGGCTTTATGGAAGGCCGCTTCCGCCGCGTCTAGCTCGGTGCGGTGCGAGTGGAGGTTGCCGGTGATGAACCAGCCCTCGCCCTGCGCCTGTTGATCTTTAGCAGCCCGCCCGGCTTGCAAGAGCTGCTGACTACACTGCTCGGCCTCTTCATAACCGCCGCTCTGGTAGGCCGTCGTCCCCACCAGATAGAGCAGCCGCCGTTCGCGCTCGCTGTCGTCACAGACCTGCGCGGCCTGCAACGCCTGACGATACCACAGCAGGCGTTCGGTCGGACTCTGGCGCACGGATACGTACTCGTCGCCATCCATGCCGAAGTGGACGCACAGTTGGGCGCAGCGGCGGTTGCTCTGGCTGCGTGTGGCCGTCCAGCGCTGCCAACTGCGGATTTGCGCCCAGTCGTCTTCGACCTGTTGAAACCAGTGGTTGCTGTTGTGACGTTTATCGCGCAGGCCGAGGTTGGCGCGCCGCAGTTTTTCGATGTAGTGTTCCACCAGCCGGTACTGGGCTGATTCAAGTGTTTGCGTGGTCATGGGGAGGCACTCCTTCCCTGTCGTGTCTTATTCTGCACTTTGTTATTCGCTCTCAGTGATTGATCACTGCTGTTAATTAACCACGCCTTCCTAGTTCGCCAACAGTATCTAACTCACCTAAAGGTAGGTTTGGCAGCGAATGACCGCTCTTGGCTAGATAATGGTGGCACGGTTGGCGAAGACGTGCGCCTCGGCATCCGGGAAGACTCGCTACATGAAAAAAACGAACTCAATCGTCAAGGCTTTTAGCCTTTTGCATCGCTTCCAGCATAAGCCCGGGCACATCAAGGCTTATCGGCAACCGCACACCATGAACCTGAATGACTTTACTCGCAACGATATTTCCTACCGCGAGCGCCTGGCGTACAGTAAGTCCCTGCCTTCTGGCCAGAAGGAACGCCGCTAGGAAATTATCTCCTGCGCCAGTGGAATCTACCACTTCAATCTTCTGTGTAGGCACTAAAAATTCGTCATCACCGAATCGAGCATAAGCACCATCTGCATCCAGGGTAACAATCGCATCAATAGGCATCTTAGCGAGCTTGATTCTTACCGCTTCGAGTGATGTCCCCGGCTCAAGGCCTACCAGAACTGCCGCCTGATCAAGGTTGCCTGCTACCATCTGAGATTTTGGCGCAAAAGTATTGAAGAAATCTCGGTAGCCAGCAACGATTTCGATGCCTGCAAGGGCAAGAACAAAAGGCACATCCGCCGCCTCTGCTGCCTCTACACAGCGCAGCATAGCTGTTTCGGATTCTGGTCCGAAAGAGAGCGCAATACAGTCAAGCAGTACAAGCTCTGAGCGCTGAATTGCTTCGACATTAATTCGAGTAGGGCTTAACAGGGCGTTTGCACCATGAGTCAAGATGATAGTGCGCACACCATCATCATCGTAAAGATAAAAGTCATAACCTGTAACAGCGCCATCTTCGAGTTTGGAGAGGAACTCAAGCGAGGCCTTCTCACAATTTGCGACAAAGATTCTACCGAAGGTATCGTTTCCGCCAACCCCCATAAATCCGCAGCTTATGCCAGCCCGTGCTAATAAGTCTGCGGTGTTCGCAACGGAACCACCGCTAGAAGGAGCAGGAAGATTTCCGCGATTGTTTTCAAGCGTAAGACGAATCTCCTCCATCCGTTCCACAGGAATAATTGAATCACTTCCTGGCGTAAGACCAAGTTCGCGGAGCTCCATGTGGCTAGAGCGAAGGTCGATACCAACAGTAACAGCACCAAGCGCTACTATAGAAGTCATCCGGAATCCTTATCTAAGCTAGCATCAAATATTGTATAGAAAATCATCGCGTATCTGGATAAAAGGAATTTTCCAACAGTTCGGTTCACAATTCGGCAATAACCCATCAATCTCACAGAACAATTCGAGTAAGTTCATCATAGGACTTGGTTTACGGTTGGATTGATGACCTGCAAGCTCGGCGCATCTTGTAAAGCTGTCTCACCTGATGCAAACTCACGTTATTTTAACATGGGCATCATTCGGCGTGGGTCAACTACCTGCCATCAAAACAAAAGCTGCTATATACTCCCCACGGCCTTCGTATCCCGATGGTCAATCGCCTTCCACCGTTTGTTTTTACAAACCGCCCTAAACCATTGTCCTACCGTCCACCAACCTTCTTAACACATCTGCTCCCTCAAAATGGTTAGTGCCGCACCCTGAAAAAGGTGACCAAATGTTCGGCCAAATGGTCACCTTATCCGCTTCATTTTCTGCTATGCTGAATGGGAATTGAAATTCAACCTGCTTATGCAGGATTGTCCGGTGGTTAGCCTGCGGCTTTAGCCTGATGCGGCCTAATTCAGCTTGCGTCCGCTTCAGGAGCACCACCGCCGCCATCGCCGCCGTTTTTTTCTTCGCCGCCGCCATATAATTCCGTTATGTCGTCAGCGACGACGATAAGCGAAGCAATACCTTTAGGTACTTCGCCGACATAGAATTATCAGAATTTATCTGTCCGACATTGACGACTTTTCCGCCAATATCCGCAATCTACCGTAAGGTGCTAACGACTATCAACTATAAACTATCAACCATTAACCACTTATCACCGTCGCAGCCGCTTGAGGATGCTGCGGGCCTGCACCACCATGTCATGGTTCCAGCGGTAATCATCCGCCATCTTCTCCAACTGGTTCTTCCACTTGCGGTCCATCTCTACTGCCTTGTGGTACTGCGCCACCGCCTCGTCCTTGCGCCCTAGCTGCTCCAGCGCCACAGCGTGGTTGGCGAAGACGTGCGCCTCGGCATCCGGCAGACCGGTCGCGATTTGCCACGCGGCTTCGGCCTCGGCCACCTTACCCAGTTGATAGAGCACGAAGGCGCGGTTGTTCTGCGCGGCGTAATCATCTGGCTTCAGTTCGGCAGCCTTCTCGAAATCCTGTAAGGCTTCGTTCACCTTGTCTGCTTCGTAATTCAGCAGGCCGCGGCTCACATAGGCTCCGGCTAGCGTGGGGTCGAGTTCCAGCGCCAGCGTGAAGCAGGCCAGCGCCTCTTTCGATTTGTCCCTGAAGTTGTAGAGCATGCCCAGATTGTTGTGCGCCACAGCCAGTTTGGCATCCAGCGTGATGGCTTTGGTGCAGTCCTTCAGCGCCTTTTCCGTCTCGCCGATGTAGCCGTAGACACAGCCGCGCGCGCTGTAGACGGTGGCGTTCTCCGCTTCCTGCGCGGCCAGCTTATCCAGCATATTCAGCGCCTCGTCCCATGCACCGCTGGCGATCAGGTCATTGGCCTGCGCGGCCAGTTCGGGGTTGCCTGCTGACTCCACTTTTTGCGTCGCCAACGGCAGCACCATCTCCGGCCCATGTTCGACTGGTCGGGGGGCGGGCGCAGCAGCTTCGCGGGCGCTGCGGCGTTCGCGCTCGGCGGTCAGTTGTTGGTCGATCTCGCGCAGATGTTGCATGAGCGACACAAGATTATGCTCGGTGTAGCCACCTGTCGCGTCGGTCACATCCAATTTCTTGAGGTCGGAAGGCAGGTCAGCCAGCAGTTCTTTGTCCGTTACCACGACTAACAGCGGCAGGCGCGCTTTTTTGGCGGTGCGGAACTCGCGTTTGCTCCATTCGGATTTGAGGGCGCTCTTGCTCACCACGTAGATGAAGGCGTCGCAGGACGTGATTTGTTCTTTAAGCACGGTTTCCCAGCGCTGGCCTTCCTCAATTTTATGGTCGTACCATGCGTCGTGACCCGAATTGTTCAGGTGCGGCACCAGACTAACCGCGCTGTTCGCATCATCGGGCGAATAACTGATGAAGAGTTTCATAGGAATATCCACAGGTTCATATCAACAAAATTAGGTCATTTATTGTAACGCATCTATGCAAGCGGGGTACGGGCTTTCCGTACCAACTTCACGCCCAGAATCAAAAGGAGCGCAGGCGCGCCCCTTTGCTTTGATTAGATTAGCGGAAGAGGGCGTGCCTCGTCCCTACAGTTTCAATGTGGGCAAGTCCCCTACTTCAAAACATCGGCGTTGACAACGTTTTTGTACTCACCCTTGAGCAGCGCACCCACCACCAGTTCGGCGGCTTCGATGGCGACGGCGACCTGCGCCTCGTCAGTGCTGGCGGCTAAGTGCGGGGTGTGAATCACGCCCGGCAGGTTCACCAGCGGGTGATCGGCGGGCGGGGGTTCTTCGGCGTAGACATCCAACGCTGCACCGGCGACCTGCCCGCTCTTGATGGCTTCCGCCAGATCAGCATCGTTGATGAGTGCGCCGCGCGCGGCGTTCACGATGCGTACGCCCTTCTTCATCTTGGCGATGGCATCTTTGTTAATCATGTAGCGTGTTTCATCAGTAATCAGGCTGTGCAGGCTGATGAAGTCGGCGCGGGCAAACAGTTGATCCAGCGTGACAGGCTCGGCTTCCGCTTCCTGCACGATGTGGGCGGGGATATACGGATCATAGGCAATGACGGTCATGCCGAAAGCCACCGCCCGCTTGCCCACCGCCTGCCCGATGCGCCCATAACCCACGATGCCCAGCGTCTTACCGCGTAGTTCAACACCCTGATACGACTTGCGATCCCACTTACCCGCAGCCATCGAGCCGTAGGCCTGTGGAATATGGCGGGCCAGCGCCAGCATCAGCCCGAAGGCGAACTCGGCGGTAGCGTTGGTATTGCCTGCCGGGGTATTCATCACAGCAATCTTTTTGGCGCTGGCGGCGTCAAGATCAACATTGTCCACGCCCACACCGGCGCGGGCGATTACCTTCAATTTAGTCGAAGCGTTGATGAGGCCCGCGTCGGCTTTGGTGGCGCTGCGGATTATCAGTGCGTCAGCATCGGGGATGGCGGCCAGTGTTTCTTCGCGCTTCATGCCACCGGGTGCAGTCACTTTCAGCCCGGCCTGCTCCAGAATTTCGACAGCTTTCTTGTTGACGCTGTCCGGTACGAGTACATGAAAGGTCATTTCTACTCCTTAAAGTCGCCAGTTATCAGTCACCAGATACCAGTTATTAACTCCGAGGCGTCATACTGTTGATGAGACCACTCAGCATACGCCTTACTTCTGTTATCTGGCCTTCAAGTTGTTGGTGAGGCTCTGGCGATAAATATCCTAATCGTTGTGCAATTACCAAATGCGTTTCGAGTTCATTGATTGAACCCATCGCAATATACAAAAAACGGACATAATCTGCACGGCTGCCACGACCAGCACCTTCGGCAATGTTGGCTGGTACAGAGGTGGCTGCCCGCCTGATCTGGCTGATCTGCCCAAACATCTCTTCTTTCGGAAAGTTACCGGTCGCCTTGTAAACATCCACTGCCAAATCGCAGGCTTTTTGCCAAACGCCCAGTTTCCGGTAATCACTCAAGATTTACCTCTTCTCTGGTAACTGACAACTGGCGACTGGTAACTGATTGCTATACACCCAAAAATTCATCCAGCCCGGACAGAACTTCCTCCAGAGTTGACACCGACATGTCGCCCATGTGAGCGATGCGGAAGGTCTTACCCTTAATCTTGCCGTAGCCCTTGTCCATCGAGAAGCCCTTCCCGCCCATGAACTTCGCCATGTCGTCTACGTTGATGTTGCGCCCATTGCTGACGGTGGTCACCGTGGGGGAACGGTAGCCTTCCTGCGAGAACACACCCATACCGCGGCTGTCCGCCCACTGGATGGTGATATCACGCATGGCGAGGTGACGTGCCCAGCGGGCATTGAGTCCTTCTGCCAACACATCGTCAAGCTGTTTGTCAGCGGCGAACATCAGCGACACGGGCGGGGTGGAGGGGGTATTATTTTTCTTGAGGCTGGCTTCGATTTCAATAAAGTCGAAATAATAGCCGCGGTTGGTCACTTCGGCGGCACGCGCCAGCACACGGTCACTGACGGCTGCGAAGGCGAGGCCGGGCGGCAGCGCAAATGCCTTCTGCGACGAGGTCAAAGCCATATCAATGCCCCAGTCATCGGTCAACAGTTCGATACCCAAAAAGCCGCTGACAGTATCCACCAGATACAGGGTATCGGGATACTCGCGCACGACCTTACCGATGGCCTGAATGGGGTTGGTGACGCCGGTGCTGGTTTCATTGTGTACCACGCAGACCGCGTCGTACTGTTCTTTCTTAAGGGCGTCTGCCACCATGTCCGGTGTGTGCGCTTGGCCCCAATCCACAGTGATGACATCCACCTGCTTGCCGTTCAACTGGCTGATTTCCGCCCAGCGTTCGCTAAAGGCCCCACCCACCAGATGCAGCGCCTTCTTGCCGTCGCGGATGCAGTTGCGCGAAGCGCCTTCCCACAGGCCCGTGCCGGAAGACCCATGCACAAACACCCGGTTCTGGGTCATGAACGCTTGACGCAGTTTTTCCTGCAAGCGGGCAAATAATTCGGCAAACGCAGTCGAGCGATGACCGATCATCCACGCGGTTTGCGCGTCCAAAATTTCTTTACGAACTTCTACAGGGCCGGGAATCACCAGCCGTTTATGATTTCCACTTGCCATATGTGAATTCCTCATGTCGTGATAAGTGAATCAATTCTAATGGAGGGCTATGGTCATGGGTAGAGCCGAACAGTGGGCGAAGCATACAGAATTCAACTGATACCTATGCGGTAATTTGACCAAACCCGTATGTATGGACGTATGGTGGGATAACAAAAACGCACACCTAATTCAAGTGTGCGTTTTACGGTTAACCAAGATTATTCCACAGCTACACGTCAACCACGCGAAACATAGACAAATACTTTGGGATAGGCCGCAGCGGGCAGTCCGCGCCAGCGGAAGACAAACACCTTGTTGTCCTCATCCGGGCCGTAGTTGACCTGATACTCGCCACTACTGAGTTTATAAAACACGACCAACCCATCGGGCGATACTGCGATCAATGTGTTGGTTTCCGGTTTAGCAGGCAAGGCGTCCAAATCGGCTGCTGAAACGAACACCGCACCACGCGGCACAACCAGATGGTCAACAATCAGCACATCCAGAGCGAAGCTGCCATCATCCGCGACGGCATACATGGCAATTTTGTCGCAGTGCAGATAGTTGATGCGCCCGTCATCGCAGGTTCCGGAAACAGCCGATGAAGGGCCAACTGCTGTGGCATCCGCAGATGTCTTAGCGCAGGGTGTATCCAAGACCACGCGGATGGTTTCGCCATCGGCCACCTGCGCCGGGTTCAGCGCAAAGCTGAAGACACGGCCCGTGGTGGCACTCACCCCGGTGTCCGTACCCGTTCCCACCGTCGCGGTAAATCCACTACTTTGATCAAGTGCCGTAAAGATGACGTTGTAAGTTCCAGCTCCCGTCAAATCATACGTTACCGTAGCCTGCGAAGGGGTGATATCCAAATTGGTGATGGTCAAGGTTATTGCCGGACATCCGGCCAGAGCGGGTTGAGCGGGCTGAAACAGCGCCAATCCCATTAACAAAACTAAGATCGTAATAAATGTCATATTCCGTTTCATATCTAAGTACCTTTTAACTTGTAACATTTTTGTAACACAACAATAACACACTTCCATTGGGAAACTCAAGCAGTTCGAGCGATTCGCCCGATTATGGGTCTGTCGCTGATAGATATGTAGGTTGAACAACGCAAGCCGCCCCCGTCGCTATCCCTGAGAGAATAGAAACGGGGGTGAGGTCTTCAGAAACCTATTCAGTCCTCCGCGCGCAGCAACGGGAGCGCCGGATTCAGTATATCGTTAAGGCTCTGTTCGGGATCGGCGGAATCGATGTTGTAGAGCATCACCACGACCGTATCGGACGCGGGAGCATAATCGAGCAGCGTTCGAAAACCGGCAATCCCGCCCGCATGCCCCATAAATTCGGTCTGGATTGAGATGCCTAGACCGTAGGAACTGCCGGGGGCTGGTGTCGTCATGGCAACCAGCGACTCAGGATCATCAAACAACGCCCCGCCGAACAATCCACGCGCGAAGGCAATGAGGTCCGGTGCGGTAGAGACCAGACCGCCCGCCGACCACCCGATAGATTCATGAAGTTCAGTGACATCGGTCGTGGTACCAGCAAGTCCCGAATAGCCGTGCACCACATCAATCACAGGGTCTTCGTAGCAATCCAAGAAGGTTGACGCCATGCCCAGTGGTTCGTAGATGTGCGTGCGATACGCCGCTGCGAGCGGCATATCTGCCGCTGCTTCGATCACCATGCCGAGCAGCGTGTAGTTGGTATTGCTGTAATACCACCCTGTACCCGGCTCAAAATAGGCATCTTTCCCGTAGACGTAGCGGGAGAGCGTGTCGTGGGGGTCCCGCTGGACGCAGTCCAGTGCCACGGTCCCCGCATCCTCGTCGATGACCGCCTCAGTAAAGAGATCAGCGTAATAAGCTTCGTGTTCGACGTAGTGAAACAAACCAGACGTGTGCGTCAGCAGGTGGCGCAGCGTGATCTGGTCGCCATTGGGCAATTGATCAGCTACCTCTGGCAGCCACTGAGCCAGTGGATCGTCCAGAGTCAGCACGCCCTCCTCCGCCAGTTGGATGATCACTGTCGCGGTGAACATTTTGGTGATACTGCCAATCCGAAACGCGCCTTCCGGCGATATCTCAGTTTCGTGCTTGACGTCTGCGAATCCACTTGCCCCCTCGAAGCGGTACTCCGGTGCGTCGATCCACACGACCATGCCGGGTGGGACTCCGCGAGCGGTCAGATCGTCCATTTCCGCTTGTATGTTCGTAACGACATCTGGCGGGAACGCCGGTGGATCGTTCTGGGCGGTGGTGATTAAGCCGTGCAGCAAAGTCACCAAGATCAGGGTCAAGATCAGTGCAGTACGAAAACGCATCAGAATACTCCAAATAAACTAATCGATTGCTGTGTTGTCAATACCTTCGCCAAGCGTGTACGCAGCTTGGCCGAAGCCGTCTTCACAGGATGCCTCCTTAGCTCTCCAATATTCGGACAATACGGTCAAATACGATATTTGATGTCGCCTCCGTGTCTCCACCAGTGGAGTTCACGAACTGAACAACAACCGTATCCGTGTCTTTGTAATAGCGTGCGATACTCTGGTAGCCTAGTACCCAGCCAGTATGTTCGTATTCATAAATCGAGGAATATATGGCCTGCTCATCATCGTTTAACAGCGAGCCATCGTTGAGTGCTCGCAAGAATATACCAACGTCCCGTGCAGTTGCGACCATAGAGCCACCCGGGCTGATAAAATCAATTCCCTTTAGATCTGGCTCGACGTCAACGTGATACCCGCTGGCGACTTCTCTTGAATCTACCTGACTGAACAAACTGTAAGTACGGGTCAGTCCAAGCGGCTTCAGAATTTTGTCCTGAATGTATTGGTGATGGCTGTAGCCCAGAACTTTGTCGAGGATATTGCCGATTAACAGGTAATTCGTGTTGGAATAACTATAACGGCTGTTCGGTTCAAAATCCGCGGGTTTATCTAGGGCAATCTCAAGATAAGCGTTGCGGTTCGGCAGTGTCTCGCCCCAATTCCATTCGGGTTGATCCGTATAATTCGGTATGCCACTGCGATGTTGCAGCATCATTCTCAGGGTAATCTGATCTGCAAATTCAATCCGACCAACAAGTTCGGGTAAGTAATCCGCCAGCGTTTTATCCAGCGACAAACTCCCGTCATTGACCAGCATGGCGGTGGCTGTAGCGATATATAACTTGCTGATACTGCCAATCTTGAACAATGATTGCGGGTCGGCTGGGACATGCTCTGTCCTATTCTTCCAACCAGCCACGTAAAGCGCTGGAGCTTCACCGGGTTGATCGACATAGACAATGATACCGTCAAGCCCATGATCAATCGCACTCTCCAACTGTTCCTGAACGGTGTCAGGTAAGGGTGCGATCCATGCCGATACGGCATTCCACGGTACGAATATCACGGCGCAGACTATTGCAACGATAGGCATGATGATTCGAAGAATTCGCACGGCACGCGTCTTGTTTAGCTTTTGCATGATTTTTCTCCTCACGTATTCTCCAAGACACACAATATTCGTATTAGTAGCAGGTCTGCACTTTATTCAAATTTCTCGCGTGTGATTTTATATAAGCGCGTTTTCATTGCTGAGTTGAATGACCACTTGTGCATTGATATGGTTTCAGACATCGGGTGCGACACATTCTTGATAGCGTTCTGTGTTCACACCTTTGACCAGTAACCAGATTGGAAAGGCGATTTCTAGGATGATAATGACCATTGCAGCAAGGGCAGGCGTCGTTTCGTAAGCGGGTAGCAAAGGGATGCCCCCACGCTATCCGCTAGACAACCGACGCCTACCAATATGAGCAACGTAAAACCATCAGACGTGGAAATTGTTTTATTACGCCTTGATAGTTACATATCGTTGGTTTCAATGCAGTTGACTGCGATCAGTGATAGTCCTAAATCATGTGCACGACTCAACGCACCATACAATTCTGCTTGATCGACTATCCTGCCGATTAAAAGCGCATTGCCGTTATCTTCTAGTGATAGCCAGTCCTTCAAACCAGTTGACCCATTGGTCACCGAGATGCCCCATGATTCTGATCTCATAGATCGGAGTTTCAGGGGATGTACTGGTGAGCTTTAATTGCTCAGACATTAACTTGTCCCTATTGGGCCTATGTACCGATGGTCACGATCACATTGCCGCGTTTGTGCCCTGTCTCGACATACTTATGGGCTTCGACCATCTCATCGAGCGAGTATAAGCGGTCAATAATGGGCTTCAGGACACCTTGCTCTGCCAGTTCTTTCACCCGTAAGAACTTGTTTCGGCTCACGGTGGGGGTACCTTTATCTACCGAGAGATATTGCCCGTTAGCTGTCAGGGCCGTTTTGCTAGCAACTTTCAGCAGCGATGTTTTCTTCCCCCCAACGGTATCCAGCACCCAGTCGTAACGCGCCAGTTGAGCAACGGCATCATTGCGGGTGTAGTCAATCACCTTGTCCGCGCCGAGCGATGTCACCATGTCGAAGTTGCGGCTACTGCATACGGCGGTCACTTCGGCTCCGGCGTGCTTGGCAAGCTGAATCGCCATCGTGCCAATGCTGCCGGACGCGCCGTAGATCAACACCTTTTGCCCCGGCTGGATATTGGTCTTTTCCAACACGTGCATCGCCAGCAGTGTGCCGTAGGGAATCGCGGTTGCCTCCTCAAACGTGAGGTTTTTCGGCTTGTGTGCGATATTCCAGTCCTCCGGCAGGCACATATACTCGCCGTAGAACCCCCAGCGAATCTGCGACATGGACTTGGAACCGTAGGCGAACACTTCATCACCCGGCTTGAATGCGGTTACGTCCTTGCCGACGGACTTCACCACTCCCGCCCCGACCATGCCGAGAATCGGGTTACGCGGCTTGCCAAATCCCATCGCTATCTGAATGATGATCTTGAACATCAGCTTGGCATCCAGCGCCCGCATGAGGACATCACTGGCGGTGACGGAGGTTGCGTGCATCTTAATCAGGACTTCGTTGTCCTTCGGGGTGGGTTTCGGAACGTCTTGCAGTTCGAGATAGTCTGCAGGGCCGTATTTTGTACAGACAATCGCTTTCATAGTTTGGTCTCCTTTTTTCAGTGATCCATATTTCGGTGCGTTGTACGCTACAGTCACAAAATACCCGGGGTGCTGGGGGCGTTCGGGGCGGTGGTGATTAAGGAGGGAAAAAGGGGGCCAAGATCAGTATGAAAATCGGTGCAGTACGAAAACGCATCAGAATACTCCTCACAAACTATTTGATTGCTGTGTTGTCAATACCTCCAAAAAGAATGAGGGCATCTAGGACATTTGGGGCCGAGTAGCTGTCGACCAAGACAATTAACTCAAACCGAGTAAAAGCCCGTAGGCGACATTGTAACACATTGCACTGCCTGACCCTGAATATGGCTGCGGCAACTGAATTCTTGGCGCAATTGTGATTAGCAAAACGCGACATAACCTACACGCGCAGGCGTTTCCTTACCGGTCTGGTTCAACGTCAGACCACAAGCCTGTGATTTATAGCGCTGTCGCTATTTAGTGTTGTGCGGATTAATAGATGAGGATATTGTTAAAACAGGGAGAGCTGGCCGGGGTTCTGCGGGTTGTCTTTTTTAATGGGGCGCGGCTTAAGGAGATCATTTTCGCGCAGCCAGTCCGCGGGTGGCCCATCCCAGCCAAATGCGTTGAGGTTGATGCGCCCATTCTTTTCGAAGGTAACACCTTCGCGTTCCAACCGGTGGCGCTGCTCCAGTGCCGCTTTGCTGCCTTCCGGCAGGCTGATGCCGCCCTGACTGTTGATGACGCGCTGCCACGGGATATCGGTATCTTCGGTGCTGGAAACAGCGTTCATGGCTTTGCCCACCCACACCGCTCCCAACCGATCATAATCGGCGGCGTCTACGCCGCGCGGCGGGGGAATCATCGAAGCGATCTGCCCGTAGGTACTGACGATACCCGCCGGTATCTGGCGCACGATCATCCACACAAGTGTGTTGTAACGGGTAGGGTCAGGTGGTAGATTGAGCATGGTCAGTTACCTCGCTGCGAGGAAGGCACACAGAGGCGCACCATGATGCGCCCCGAATATGTACCCTTACTGTTTATAGCGATTAGTCTGTCGGCGGCTTAACCGGCATGGCGGCCTGCGCGGCCTGAATGGCCTCAAGGTGGGTCTTACGTTCTTCAATCGCCTTGAGCATATCGTCAACACGGCTGAACTTGACGCGCGGCGCGCTGCCCGGAATTCACCGCGTTCCTGCTCAACGATGTCCAGCAGATGCCAATCGGGGAAGGTCACATAACGCGTTTCGTTGTTCAAGCAGTTTTACGATGGCCTCCCCGTCCGGTGCGGTTGGTTGCAACAGCTTTCCCGCCTTGCAGTCTTCCAACAAACAATCTACCGTTTCTACTGAGTCCGGCTTGTTGGTGCCGATGATGCCGCTGGGGCCTCGCTTGATCCAACCCACCGCATAATCACCGGTTACGGTTTGCCCACTTTGGGGGGCAGTCAGTACACGGCCTTTGTCGTTGGGTATCGTGCCGCGCTTCTCATCAAAAGGCACATCGGGCAGCGGATAGCCGCGATAGCCCACGGAACGGAAGATCAACCCTATCTTGATTTCCTCGGTTTCGCCGGTGGCTACAGGCTTCAGATCGCCCTTTTCATTCGGAACGAGTCCATTTTTGCCGAGAACGACGGACTCAACCTTTCCATTGCCTTTAATTTCCAGCGGCGACACACAGAAGCGCATAATGATTTTGCGCGGCTTGCCGGTGTCGCCTTCGGCGGCATATTCCTTGAGGATTTCGACATTCCTGAAGTGGCAACCTTGTCCTCGCCGGAATTCACATAGGCCTGACTGAAAGCATCGAGTACCACCTCTTCCGGCGCGACGATGACGCTGGCGTCGTCCAGTTCGCCCAGTTCTTTGATTTCGGGATTGGTGAATGCGGATTGTGCCGGGCCGCGCCGCCCCAAGACATAGATATTTTTGACATTGCTGTGATGCAGGGCTTCCAAGGCATAATCCGCAATATCGGTTTCCGTCAGTTCATCTGGCGTTCGTGCCAGAATACGGATAACATCCATCGCGACGTTGCCCAACCCGACCACTGCCACATTTTCCTGTGTCAGGTCAAATTGATGGTCAGCAAAGTCCGGGTGGGCATTGTACCATGCCACGAACTCGGTGGCGGGGTGACTGCCGGGAAGATCTTCACCGGGAATTCCCATGTGGCGATCTGTTTGCGCGCCCACAGCGTAGATAATGGCATGGTAATGCTGTGCCAAATCGCTGTGGGTAATATCCTTGCCAAATTCGACATTGCCGAAGAAGCGGAAATTATCCTGCTGGGCAATACGATCATAAATTTTGGTCACGGACTTGATTTTCTGGTGATCCGGCGCAACACCGCCGCGCACCAAACCGTATGGGGTGGGCAAGCGGTCATACATATCAATCTTTACCGTCAAATCAGCCTGCTTTTGCAGGTGGTCGGCGGCATAAAAACCGGACGGGCCGGAACCGATGATGGCTACGCGCAGGGGATTATCCTGCGTTCCCAGAGATGCGGTCATTTTGCCTTTGACTTCTTTCTATTTGGATGTTGTTGTGCGGTAATTCACAAGTCTATTATAACACGTTGGAGATGAGCATATGGTGAACATCATGAATAAACCAAAACAAAATATCAAATATAATGGATAGGATGTTAGTTATATAATGAATACACCTGAATGTCACTTTGCCAATGTGTGTTTTGAGGTTATAACCCAGCCTCATTGTCCCGGATTGTCCTCGCATGTCGGACAAATGAACATTTATATCAAAGTCTAATATCAAATTTAGATATTTATCTAAATAATCGATCACACAATTATGTCTATGAATGGACCACAACCGGAACTGCTGGAGATCCAACAAGCACTGCGCTTTTCGGAGATGCGCTTTGCTCATGTATTGGATACGGTACATGATGGTGTCATTTCGATTAATGAACACCAGCGTATTATGATCTTCAATCAGGGTGCGGAGCGCATCTTTGGTTATATGCGGGACGAAGTCATCGGGCAGAATATGGCGATGCTCTTACCCAACCGCTTTGGCCATGCACATGGCGAACAAATCAAAAAATACGGTCATCTCGAATCACACCCCCGCATGATGGCCCACGACCGCGTGATGGTCATGGGCAAGCGTAAGAATGGTGAGGAATTCCCCGCAGAAGTATCCATATCGTCAATGGCGAATGGCAGTGAAACTATTTATACCGCCGTTGTGCGCGACGTTAGTGACAAACAGCGGGTGCAGAATACCCTGCAAGTCACCGAACAGCAGTTCAGACTATTGATAGCCGGCGTTACGGACTATGCCATTTATATGCTCGATCTACGTGGTAACGTCAAGACTTGGAATCTGGGTGCACAGCGTATCAAGGGTTACACCGACGCCGAAATCATCGGCAAGCATTATTCGATTTTCTTTTCGCCAGAAGACATCGCGCGCAAGGAACCAAATCATATTTTGGAAACGGCGATACGGGATGGACGTTTTGCGGGTGAACGGTGGCAGCAACGCAAAGACGGCAGCCGCTTCCGGGCAGAAGTTGTCCTTACCATCCTTCAGGACGATCAGAATCAAATGATCGGCTTTTCAATAATCACGAAAGATGTAACCGAGCGGAATAGAACAGAAACGGCCTTGCAAGAGACACTGAAGCGCGAGCAAGAATTGAGCATGCTCAAATCGCGAATCGTTTCAATGGCCTCGCACGAACTAAAGGCGCCATTGTCCGTTATATTAGCCTCGGCTGAAACCATTCAAACCTTTTGGGAAAAGTTGGATCGCGACAAAATTGGCCGCAAATTGAGCTTGATATCACAATCTGTCAGACGGCTTACCGGTCTGATTGACGACATCCTTGATCTTGGGAGATTGCAGTCGGGTCAGGTCTCCTTTGCGCCGCTTGAACTCGATTTTGACCAACTATGCCGCACGATCATTGATGAATTTCGCGGTGTGCCGGAACATACTCAAACGATTGACTATAGGTGCGAAAAATCGCCTCTTAATCTATTAATAGATGAGAAGTTGATGCGCCAGGTCATGACAAATTTATTGTCGAATGCCTTGAAATATTCCGCACCGGCTTCCACAGTGTCAGTCATTCTCGAAGTCAAAGATGACTTGGCCCAATTACAGATTCAAGATCAGGGAATTGGCATACCAGAATCCGAATTAAGTCTCATCTTTGAACCTTTCCACCGGGCTGCCAATGTGGGCGGTGTTACCGGCACAGGACTGGGACTAAACATTGTTTATGAGGCCATCAACCTGCATGGCGGAACGATCCATGTCGCCAGCGAGGAAGGGGTTGGGACTTCATTTACCATCTGGTTGCCCGTGCGCGCCAGCCAGCAGTAAAGGGTATTAAGCATGAGCCGCAGCCGGACGAGATTTGTTGTAATTATCTGAATCCTGATCCCGTCCAATTGACTGGCTTAATTTTAGGCAGCGGATGGCCGCCGTCACGCCCATCCCCGGCATCCGGGCCAGAATCTAACCACGGCAAATAACCGGCTTCTGTCCAGTTCACCTGCCGCGCGTAAGCCCGACCGATGTCTTCCATTATTGAAATCACGTCCGGCTCAAAAGCGGATAGTCCCGAACCGATGGTAGATGGTGCAGGCCGTCCATCCAACGGCACCTTCAGGACATCGCGCACGCTCTCCGTTTCAACATACGGATTAAAGCGGCGAAAGTCTATGCGGTCACCGTAGATTTTGCGGGTGACAAACACCTGCTGAAGCGCCGAGTCATCAATTCCTTGATAAATAATGTGCGGTATCCAATCGCCGAGCCAGAAGCGCCCGGCTTCACCCTCTTGACGCTCACGCGGGGAATAACCTGTTCCCAGCGACATGTGAATAACATTGCCATCGGTAAAGCCTTCGGCAGCGCCGATGTATTCCATCGCTTCCAACGTAGCGGAAAAACAGGGATTGGAATTCACGCCGATACCGCCATCAATCAAGTTGCCCACCACCGGTGGGAAAAAGATGGGGGCTGCGCCGCTGGCTGCCACCGCGCCCGCTACCGGCCATTCATCAAAGCGTCCCGCGCCCGGCCCTTTGCTGACAATGTAATACGTGTTGGCGGTGCGAACATCGCGTGTGGTGAGGAACACAATTGGCTTATCGAAGTCGCGCACTTTTTTGCCCGCGGCAAATGGCGCAAGCGTTTCGACAAAGGGCGTCAGGTCATATAAGTTTCGCAGACCGTTCCAAATGTAGCGCAAATAGAGCAGCAGTCCGCGCGGCTGCGATTGAAAGGACTGCGGCAGGCGCGTGCGGTAAACATCTTCTAGCAGCTCCTGGGCCGAGATCCCCAACCCGATGCCCGCCGCGACAACCGCCCCTGTGCTGGTTCCAGCTACCATATCGAACATTTCAGGGCAGGTCTTGCCAGTCATCTTTTCCAGCTCGGCCAGCATGGCAACTGAGATGATGCCGCGCGTGCCACCACCATCCACTGAAAGGATCATTTTTTTATTGTCGGGGTTAATGTTTAGCATGTTTACTCTACTTGCAAAGAAGGCCAAAATTTGGCTGCTCTTGAAAGAGCGCGGGAGAACGGGCGATTCGCACCGCACTCCCGCCGCACAAATGAGATACCGGTGGGCATCATGTGCCGAACAGCAGCCGCAGACCGCGCTGTAAATGCTCAAATGATGTCATGACGCTGGCGATTACCACCACCACAATAATCAGACCGAACATCAGGAGCAGCAGACCACCCGAATTGTTCACCACAGTCGTCAATCCGCTAAGAAGGGTTTGCGCTTCCTGTGTGATCGTCGCCACCTGTCCGGGAATTGGTTGTAGATGATCTCCTAAGGTGTTGAAACTGTCAAAGGCATTTCGGAAGATAGCGAACAAGCCGTCGAAGCCCGAAAACAAGCCGCGCAGTCCACTGGCAATGGTGTTAAAAATGGGCGGGATGGGAATATTAAAGGCTGGCACATCCGGCAAGGTGATCGTAATGGGAACCGTCTTAATGGTGATGTCGGATGGGTAGGCAAATGTCTTGGTCACAAATTTCACGGCATCCCCAAGCACACCACACAAATCATTCAATACGCCACCGCCGCAGTTGGTGGGCACTTGAAAGCTGGCGGTAGACCACTTCACCGAAACTGAATCGGGGCGATTGAAGGATAAATCAGGAATAGTTATGGATGGAAAAGTCAGGTTCAACGGCAGATTGGGCAACAAGCGCGGAATGCGGAAAGCGCGCAACCGCGTTATAAGTGTGGTGACTTCAGTTTTGGCTGTGTCGAATTGTTCCTGCGCCGTTTCGATTGTGGTATTCACTGTGTCAAACTCGGTTTGCAGCGCCTGAATGGGCGGATCGAGTGCCGCGTGCAAATCGGCCATGATCTGCCCCGCCCCCCACAGGATGATGAGGATTGCCAGTACGGGCGCTAAGGCGCGTATGATGAGCAGGAGTCCTAGTATGCGTTTCATAGTGTCCTCCTTCTCAGGCCGGTAGGCCGCGCAACATGCGCCAACCGCGCCAGAAATCATCGAGGGAAGGCACGAACACATATATCAGCGCCAGAACGAACAGCAGCACCAGCACCAGCGTCAACGTGGAACCCCAACTTAAGACCACACCACGCAAACCTTCTACTAACGATTGGGTTTGAGTGGTAATGGTTGAAAAATTATCGGGCAGGGTACGCAGTGTTGTCGTCAGTTTATTGATGCTGTCGAAGGCATCATCAAACACGCTGAAGACATCGGTTATACCAGAAAGCCCACTGCGAATGGCATCATCAAGCTGCCCCAAGCCCGGCAGCGGAAGGCTGAGGTTGGATAGATCGGGCACAGTAACGGACAACGTCTTGGTGCCAATGGTTAGTCCAGAAGGATAGGTCAGGGTTACACCCAATATTGTGATGTCGGAAAACTTAACATCCACAGTTGGAACACTGACGGAAATATCCGGAATGGTGAGACTGGGCAAAGTAATGTTATCGGGAATATCCGGAATGAGCGACAGGGGATTGAATTGACTGAGTTGGTTGATGACGGTGGTGACATTGTTGCCGACAGTTTCCAGATCACCCTCAACAGATTGGATGCTAGTTCCCAATTCGTTGAAGGCCGTCTTGATGTTGGTGACGGGGGTTTCGACTGCGGCCTGCACATCACGATAGATGATGGCTACCCCGACCGCCAGAATTAAGATCACCAACAATGGCGCAAGGGCACGGATCATGAGCAGCAATCCGACAACTCTTCTCATCATAACACCTCCTTTAATAAAGAAACTTTTGGGGGAGGGAGCAGCAGCTCACCGAAGCAATTAGAACATGAACGGGGCGCTAAGGGGAGTCAAATTGAAAAGAATTGTTAAGATTATGTCAATTAGTTAAAGTCTTAATTCTAAACCTATTGACGCTTTATGAATGTGGGCTTAACGTATAAATAGTGGTTAATCAAACCCTATCATATACCAATCATTTGAGGAGTTCATCATGTTGTACATGCCCCGTGAAGAAGGTCAAGGTCTGGTCGAATATGCGTTGATTTTGGTTCTGGTCGCCGTCGTCGTGATCGTCATTCTGGCGCTGCTTGGCCCGGCCATCGGTAACATTTTCTCGAACCTCGTCCGCAACATCTAAGTTGTACAGGGACAAGCGGGGACGGCAAATTGCCGTCCCTTTTTTATTTCTTTAGCTTTCATACAAAACACTTGTAATAGAATTATTATGCAAGTTGGTTGCAAGAAGCGTTGATATGTTATATTTTATCAAAAGACTAACGGTGTTGATGAAATATGGACATTTATCACGACCCATCAATGGAACGCTTCCATAAAACTCTCGCTATTGCTATGAAGAATGAAGCGTTGTTAATGATTATGGACACACTCGTCAAAATGGCTGAGGTTATGATTGACAAGGGCGAAAAAGAACGTGCAGTTGAAATGCTGACGATAGCCCTTCAATATCCCATGCGCCCGGCTACCCGAAATCGTGCCGAAACTCTGTACACTGACCTGGAGACTGAAATGCCCCCGCGCGTCATAGAAGACGCAAAGGCGCTGGCTGAAGATATTACCCTAGATGACTTAATGGAAGCCATCCTCGGCAAACAATAGTCACTTGATCTTATTGGGGATTTCCTGCATTTTGCTATGCTCAGTGCAGGTCAGAGGATTGCCAAGAATTCTTAACGAATTGTAATTGGCGTTTTTCATAATTTCCATTATAGTGTAAAAACTGATCAGAAGTACCCTGACCAGTCTTACTTATTCTCGCTTCAGTTGGAATCAACGCCAAATCAGCCATGCCAAGCTCTGCTGAACGTACCCGCATTAGTCAACTCACGTCCACATATGGACCAGACGAACCACCGCGCCTGCCTATGGATTTTGGCGACTTTTTGTCGCTGTTGTGGCGCTTGGATAAACACGCTGACGACCCCGCTAAAGTCCGTTACTACCGCAAATGTGCTCTATCACTGGCTGAAGGCTTGGGCATGAAAGCCCGCAGCCTGTACCGCACTGCCGAAATGACACAGGCGGGGCAACTTTACCAGCAGCTTCCCAATTCACCCTATCGCGGCACCAACCGGCTGGTGGATGCGCAAGATCGCAAAGCAGCTATCTCGCAGTTGGCGCAGCTTCGTTTGGATGTGCTGCGTATTGGTACCTATCATGACCAGTGGACCGTGCGCTGGCCGGGCAGCGGTATCACCGACACCGAACTGCGTGACCGGGTGTTCGCGGTGTTGTTTGCGGCGCTGCAAGGGCAGTACGAAAACTTTGGGCGCATGTTGTTGGTGGTAGATATTGTGCTGGGCGATTTATTGCTGGGTATGGATCATGTGCATGAAGTCAGCCTGCACCGGTTGATTGCCGAATATGCCTATCCTAATTTTAACGATTCTAAAGTGCGGGCGTCGTTCTACAGCGGCACCGCATAGGCGCACAACCCCTTTCGCCAAACACACCAACCCAAATTCGTGACTGGCACTCCGGCACACGCCTGCTTATACTTCCTCCATGTATCCCAAACTTGAACAGCGATTAGTTCTCTATGCCCAACCTCACACTGCGCTCCGCCCACCCCGATGAAGCACCGCTGGTCGGCAATCTTGTCGTAGCCGCCTTTGAGGAGTTCAAGGGCAAACTCGATCCCCCATCTGGCGCGCATCTGGAAACGCCGGAGAAAATCGCGGCGAAAATAACAAAAGGCGGCGCTCTGCTGGCCTATGCCGACGGGGAGATTGCCGGTTGTGTGCTGTATTATCCCGAAGAAAGCGCGCTGTATCTGGGGCGACTGGCTGTACTGCCCGCCTTCCGCCAGCACGGTGTGGGACGGGCGCTGGTACAGGCTGTTGAAGCACACGCACGCCAGACCGGATTTGACTGTGTGACACTTTCGGTACGAATTGCACTTCCCCAGAATCGGGTCTACTTTGAAGGTATGGGCTACCGCTGGTGTTCGGACGAACGGCATCCCGGCTTCAGTGAACCTACTTTCGTCAAATTGGAAAAGAAACTCGAATGAGCAGGTCCTCGTATTTAATCCTTCAAAGTGCGGACTACCACTAGACTTTGCGTTGAACGGATTGTCGCCAGCAGGATGTGTTCGAAAAACGCAGACGACGTTGTCCCTAAGCAAAACTCCGTTTGAGCCGCATGTAAAACCCAACTAAGTTAGAGGTTGAGCCTAAACCTACTCTTGCCTGACTATATCGACCGAGATTTCAACCGCTGGAACCGTTCCCCGGTTCTCAAGCCAGTGTACGGTATTCCTATCTTCGGGCCAGCCCACTCCCGGTCCGTAGTCGGTCGCAACGCCATTTCGATGGTCAGTGATCGTTCCTTGTAGTATATAGACAGTGCCCGGTCTATCTTTATGGTCATGAATCGGACCGAAAACGCCTCCGGGCTCGATAGTCACCATACGCATACGAAGTTGGCGACCGGCCATGCCCTCAATCTCTGGGCCAAGGTCAACCGTTGACAGTAACTTGACTGAAACACCTTTCGTCTCAGGTGCTACCTGTTCGCCGCTCATGGTGTTCTCCTCTCTTTATGTCCAGAACCTAACCCGTGCGCATAACGCAGCTTTGCGGTATATTCAGCGATAGACAGACCATGTAAGTATTATTCACTCGGGCTAACACTTTAAACTGAAAAAGACACTTTTTGAATCGGTCTGGAATCGACTGCGATGGAAGAATGATGCTTATCGGACCGAGGAACTGTATCACTGTTGGATCAGACTATACCCGGATGTTTAATCGCAGCCCAACGCTAGATGAGCGAGTAGTTAGTTCAAGCTCCTCCTTGCTCTTGTCTGCCATTCTAGTCGTTGCAGGAACGATGCCGGGACGTGCCAGATTATGCTCTATTCGTACTATCTACCATAGCCTTTTTAATGAAGTAATACGTTATGCGCCTCGCCATTCAAGAAGATATGTTACCCGGAACGAATGCACTAGAACGTTTCCAACAGGCCAAGCAGTGGGGTTTTGCTGGAGTTGAATTGTGGGGGCGCAGCC
This sequence comes from Anaerolineae bacterium, assembly GCA_041390885.1. GTDB lineage: Bacteria > Chloroflexota > Anaerolineae > Aggregatilineales > Phototrophicaceae > CFX2. The sequence goes on from JAWKPB010000027.1 coordinate 25,374, forward strand.
TGACCCCGCGCGTACCGGAATTGGCAGATGCAATCCAGCAAACAGGGGTAGCCGTTTCCGCAGTTAATTTAGGAAAACAAAGCCGCTTGCTTGATCCGGATCGCGGCGAACGGGAACGGGCATTAGCCGAGTTCCGGCAGGCGGTGGTAGACGGGGTTGATCTACAAGCCACCGGTGTCATCGTCGTGCCGCATTTTGGCGAGCCGACTGTGCCTGATCTGACGCCCTACAAATCAGTAGTACAGTTGGAGTATGAACTGCTGCACAATCATCTGAGAACCCTTTCGGATTATGTGTACGCCATCGGTATTGACCTATATATCGAGCCGGTCAACCGTTACGAAACCCACTTTCTGAATACGCTGGCGGACGCGGTGAAGGTACGCCGCCGCATCAAAGATCATCCGCATGTCAAGCTGGCGGCTGATCTGTTCCACATGGCAATGGAAGAACAAAATACGCTGCAAACACTGCGCGAGCACGCGGCGGACATCGGTTACATTCATCTGGCGGACAATAACCGCCGTCTGCCCGGTCAGGGCATGACCGATTTTGCAGCGGTTGGGGCACTATTAAAGGAAATCGGCTATAACGGCTGGACGACACTAGCGTGCGGGCAACCGGGACAGAACGCTGAAAATGCCACTCAATACATGAACGAAATTCCTGCTAGTGTGAATATGCTGCGGGCGGCGGGCTGGGTGTAAGGCTATCAAGGTATGCCAAAAGTGTGGGAAATAGACCATTTGCGGTAAACTCCGCGCCATGAGTGAGGAATGTCCGACCACAGGGCAATGGTTGTACAACGCACCCACTTTCCCCCATTGTTAATGCCCTTTTCCCGGTCTTGAACATTTTCATTCTCAAGTGGACAGATAAACCACATGATGGACGTCCGGCATTCCTCCGATGTTAAAAAGTTCATCATCGTTTGCCTGCAGTACAACCGGGAGGAACATGCCTATGCCCCTGAGTGTGTTTGATCTCTTCAAAATCGGCATTGGCCCATCCAGTTCACACACCGTTGGCCCCATGCGGGCGGCGCTGCGTTTTGTCGAAGGATTGGCAGCGCGGGACGTACTACCGCAGGTCACGCGCGTGCAGGTTGACCTCTATGGTTCGCTGTCACTAACCGGGCGCGGGCATGCCACCGATAAAGCGGTGCTGCTGGGACTAAGCGGCGAACGCCCGGACACGGTTGAAATCGCTCAGATCGAAAAACTGATCTCCCGCATCCATCTATACCATCTCATAGCACTCGGCGGAGCCTTTGATGTGACCTTTCACGAGGGCCGCGACCTGATCTTCCATGACGACGCACTGCCACGTCATCCCAATGGCATTCGCTTCACAGCATTTGATAACCGTGGACTGGAGCTACACGCCAATACCTATTATTCAGTGGGCGGCGGTTTTGTGGTCAGTGAAGATGAGCCGCTGCTTGGTGACAGTGCGGCCACGCGCGTACCCTACGACTTCACATCGGCGGCTGACCTGTTGGAGATCGGACAGGAAACCGGACTATCATTCGCTGATGTGATGCGCGAAAACGAAAAAGCGTGGCGTACACCAGCCGAAACAAATACTGGACTAGATAACATCTGGTCAGTGATGGAACAGTGCATCGAACGCGGCTGCCGCCATGCTGGCACACTACCCGGTGGTTTGAATGTGCGACGGCGGGCAGGACGCATCTACCAAGATTTGCAGACACGACATGTAAACGATGATCCACTGGTGGTGATGGATTGGGTGAGCCTTTACGCGCTGGCGGTAAATGAAGAGAATGCCGCCGGTGGACGGGTTGTCACCGCCCCCACCAACGGCGCGGCGGGCGTAATACCGGCTGTGCTGGCCTATTACCGGCGCTTCATGCCGGGCGCAAGCGACGAAGGCGTGCGCACCTTCTTGCTCACGGCTGGCGCTGTCGGCATGTTATACAAGCGCAATGCGTCACTGTCAGCGGCCGAGATGGGCTGTCAGGGTGAAGTGGGTGTGGCTTGCTCGATGGCGGCGGCAGGATTAGCAGCTGTAATGGGCGGGACGAATGGACAAATTGAAAATGCTGCCGAAATTGGCATGGAACACAATCTCGGCTTGACCTGCGACCCCGTGGCTGGTTTGGTGCAAGTACCCTGCATCGAGCGCAACACAATGGGAGCGGCCAAAGCCATCAACGCAGCTAGACTGGCAGTGCTGCACGGCGACGGCAGCCACCGCGTATCGCTGGACAGCGTAATCGAAACCATGCGGCAAACAGGACTCGATATGCAAGCCAAGTACAAGGAAACTTCGCGAGGCGGTTTGGCCGTAAATGTTGTAAATTGTTGAACTTTGACAGCTTTTGGCGGGTATTTATTGTCGGATAGGCGTTTGCGCCCACCCTAACACCACGCTATACTGGCGCTTCGCACTTGGCTCAGATGTTGGTAAGTACTAAATATTTTTTCAGGAGATCGCTATGAAAACGAATGTCTGGAAAGTGGTCGTAGTAGTGGCAGCCCTCATGCTGGTGATGGGCACACTCGGCGGCGTACTGGCTCAAGATGACACCGTAACTATCCTGTACTGGCAGGCGGTTTCGTCCATGAACCCGTACCTCTCTGGCGGTACCAAGGAAATTGATGCCTCGAACTTGGTTATCGAACCGTTGGCACGTTATGATGAAAACGCTAATCTCATTCCGTGGTTGGCTGCTGACATCCCAACTGTCGAAAACGGTGGCGTTTCGGAAGATCTGATGAGCATCACTTGGAAGCTCAAGGATGGCATCACATGGTCGGACGGTTCGCCGGTCACGGCTGCCGATGCGGTCTTCACATGGGAATATTGCTCGGATGAAGCAACAGGCTGCGCGCAGGTGACCAATTTTGCTGATGTCTCCAGCGTTGAAGCAGTTGACGACTCGACCGTCAAAGTTACCTTCAGCGTACCGAAGCCCTTCCCCTATCTCCCCTTTGTCGGTTCAACCTCACCCCTTATTCAAAAGGCTCAATTTGCAGACTGCATGGGCGCTGCCGCCCAGAACTGCACCGAAGCGAACTTCCACCCCATCGGCACCGGCCCCTACATGGTTGACGAATTCCGCGCCAACGATGTGGTGACCTATGTTGCTAACCCCAACTTCCGTGAAGAAGGCAAACCCTACTTCAAGCGCGTCGTCCTGAAAGGCGGCGGTGACGCTGAATCGGCTGCCCGCGCGGTGCTGGAAACCGGTGAAGCAGATTATGCCTGGAACCTTCAGGTGCTGCCGCAAATTCTCGCCCAAATGGAAGCGCAGGGCATCGGCACAATTCTGTCAGTTTACGGCACCTCGGTAGAACGCATTCATGTCAATCAGGCTAATCCTGACCCGGCACTGGGCGACATGCGCTCGGTGTTGGCAGCAGATGGTTCAAACGGCCATCCGTTCCTGACCAATCCAGCGGTTTACAAGGCCCTCTCGATGGCCATTGACCGCAATCTGATTGCCGCACAGGTTTACGGCCCGGCTGGAGTTGGCACCTGCAACCTCGTGGCTGCTCCTCCGGCTTACGTCTCAACCGCCAACGACGGCTGCCTCGTACAGGACTTGGAAGGCGCGAAGAAGCTGTTGGATGATGCGGGTATCGTGGATACCAACGGCGACGGCGTTCGTGAATTGAATGGCGTACCGCTGAAGATTCTATACCAGACCTCGACCAATGCTGTCCGTCAGGCCACACAGGCCCTCATCAAGCAGTGGTGGGACGAACTGGGTGTGGAAACCGAACTCCGTAATGTTGACGCTGGTGTATTCTTCGGTGGCGACCCGGCCAGCCCGGATACGTACGGCAAGTTCTATGCCGATGTTGAAATGTTTACCAACAACTTCGACGGCACAGACCCCGAATCCTACATGAAGGGTACAACCTGCTCAGAAGTTTCTGGTCCGGACAACAACTGGCTGGGCAACAATGTCTCCCGCTGGTGCAATGCCGACTATGACGCACTGGCCGCCAAGCTAGCAGGCACAGCCGGTATCGAAGCACGCGCCGAAATCGTCAAGCAGATGAACGATCTCATTGTTCAGAACGGCGCCATGATCCCCTTGATCCATCGTGGTGATGTTTCGGCCCGCAGCAACAAGCTGGAAGGCGTTCTCATGAATACATGGGACGCTGAACTGTGGAACATTGCGGACTGGACGCGCGCCAGCTAATACGGTAACGACAGTAAATTAGTAATGTTTTGTAGGGGCGGGTTTCAAACCTGCCCCTACAGCATCGCAGCAAAAATATTTTGTTACTAACACAAATTTCTGTTTATTAATGTTTTCAGGATGAATGCATGACCCAATATCTCATCCGTCGCCTCTTAACCGCAATACCAACTTTGTTGGTCATCAGTTTTGTCGTCTTCGCTATTCTGGACTTGTCCCCCGCTGACCCCGTAGGCAACCTGCCACTCACCATTCCACCTGAAGTCCGCGAACAAATCCGGGAAAGGCTGGGCGCAAATGATCCTTTCCTTGTCAAATATGTTAAGTGGGTGCGACAGTTTCTGATTGATGAACCCCTCAATGTTTTGGAAAAGCTGACCGGTACGAAACTTCCCGGTTCGGAAGAAAGAATTCGCTATCTGTCGTGGCAGACTCGCAGCCCGATTATTGATCTGGTCGTAGAAAGGCTGCCACAAACCCTGTGGGTGGTGGGCACAGCCTATGTCTTGTCCATTATCATTGCTGTGCCGATAGGGGTGATTTCCGCCTATAAACCGTATTCCATCTTTGACCAGATTGGCACATTCTTGGCGATGGTGGGCTTTTCAGTGCCCACATTTTTTACAGGCCTATTGTTTATCATCATCTTCAGCGTGGGGCTAAAGTGGTTCCCATCCATTTATGACACAACGCTTAAAGTGACGGATGTTAGCAGCTTGGGTTTGCAGCTTCGGCAAATCTTTTTGCCGTGTTTGGTACTCACACTCTTTTTCACCGCCCAGTTGAGCCGCTTCACCCGTTCCGCCATGCTCGACAACCTCAATCAGGACTACGTTCGCACCGCCCGTGCCAAAGGTCTGAGTGAACGGCATGTCGTGGTCGCGCACGCCCTACGTAACAGCCTGATCCCGGTGGTGACATTAGTGGCGTTAGGCATCCCGGCAATCTTTCAGGGGGCGATCATCACCGAGCAAATTTTCCGTGTGAACGGACTGGGACAACTGCTGATTCTGGCTATTCAGGGCGGTGACTTACCCACAGTGCAGGCCCTGACATTTATCTTTGCCTCGCTAATCGTCGTGTTCAATGTAGTAGCCGATGTCTTGTATGCGCTGCTTGACCCTCGAATTGCATATTCTTAAGTTATCTGGTGTGTAAATTATGGCAACTTCAACCAGACTCGTGCGATTACCGGTAGAGATGAATGTAACCTACAAAACCCGCTCGTTATGGTGGGATGTGTTCCTGCAAATACGCAAGAACCGGCTGGCTGTGGTTGCTGTAATTGTCCTGCTCGTTATCATCCTCGGCATCACCTTTGGGCCATTAGTTTGGCGGGTTGACCCCACCTACATTGACATTATCGCATCGTTTTCCCCCATGACAGCCCAGCACCCGATGGGGGCTGACAATTTGGGACGGGATACGCTGGCGCGTGTGATGAGTGGTGGGCGCATCTCGCTGGCAATTGGCGTCACAGCCATGCTGATCGCCATGTTCATCGGCACACTGGTGGGTGTGCTGGCCGGATATTTCAAGTCGCTCGATAACGCGCTCATGCGCTTGACCGATATGTTTCTCTCGCTGCCTCTGCTGCCGTTGCTCTTAGTAATTACCCTGCTTTTTCGCGATTCGCTGCGGACTGCCTTCGGGCCGGAAGCGGGCATATTTATCTTGACGGTGGTCATCATCGGGGCGTTGGGATGGATGCCCACAGCGCGTCTGGTGCGCGGCGAGGTGTTGAGCGTAAAAGAGCGCGACTTCATCACCGCTGCCCGCAGTCTGGGCGCTTCCGACCTGAGCATTATTCGCGCGCACATCCTGCCCAACGTGCTCAGTCCGGTAATCGTTTCCGCGACATTTGCTATTGCCGCTGCCATTATCACCGAGTCGGCACTTTCATTTCTTGGTCTGGGCTTTCCTCCGGATTTCCCCACGTGGGGCCGCTTGCTGTTTGACGGCAAGGACTCGTTGGCTTTAGCGCCTGCTCTGGTGGCATGGCCGGGCATCATGATTTCCCTGACCGTGCTGTGCGTTAACTTCATCGGCGACGGTCTGCGCGACGCGCTCGACCCGCGTCTGCGTAAGTCGCGCTAAATTATGCGTACATTCAATTGAATACCGGTTAACGACACGCTGCATAAACGGTCCTCTAGCAGCGTCTGGTCAATGCTGGCACTAGAGCAAATGGGCGAAGCCCGCCATAATAGCCATACTTTAACCGTCGCAGGAGTATTTAAGCGTGTCTACAGCCAACCCACCTATGCAGCCGCCTCGTAAAACCGACATGATGGTCGTTCTCATTTCTTACCTCAGCTTTATCGCCTTGGGACTACCGGGTGGTATGCAAGGTATCGCATGGTATCAGGAGGAATGGTCGTCCATTCGCGGCACGTTCGCGCTGGACCTCGGCGCTTTATTTCCGTTTCTACTGGTCTCGACGATTGGCTATTCGACAGCCAGCTTTATTTGCGGGCGTTTATTTGCCCGTTACAGTCCCGCGACGGTCTTTGCCGCCGGGACACTGCTGGCAGGCATTGGTTTTCTGGCTTTTGCACTGGCTCCCAGTTGGGGGGCGATGGTCGCGTTCGGACTACTAGCAGGCTTTGGCGGTGGTTTAGTGGACGGCGGCATGAATATCTACTTCGCGGCTTTCTTCGGCCCGCGCTTGATGAACTGGCTGCACGCCTGCTTTGGCATCGGACTGGCGCTGGGTGCGGTGGTGATGACGATCATCTTGAAACCGGGCGGGCTTTCAGAAAAAGGAGGCTCATGGCAGACAGGCTATATGCTGGCCTTTGGTCTGTATGCCGTGTTGGCGATATTGTTCTTTGTGAGCCGCAGCCGCTGGATGCGGGTGGTGGGCAGCCACAGCGCCGCCAATACCGAAGTACACGCCAGCGCCACCCTCAAGCTGCCGGTGGTGTGGTTGGGCATCCTCATCTTCATGGCTTACGCTGGTCTGGAGTCGGTACCCAATAACTGGCTGAATGCCCTGTTCCAGCGGCGCGGCGTGGAAGATGCCAGCGCGGCCACATGGGTCAGTCTATATCTTGCCAGCTTCACCATCGGACGCATTTTCTTCGGCATCATCGTAACGCAGTTCAACCCCGTCAAACTCATCCGGGCTTGTATCGGCATCATGATCTTGATGGTGGCCGCTCTGTTACTCAACCTGCTGCCGGATTGGGGCTGGGTGTGGGTCTGCGTATATGGCTTTGTAGTCGCGCCCATCTTCGCGCTGCTCATCACTAACACGCAGGAACAGCTCGGCGCGGCGCATGCTGCCAATGCCATCGGCTTCTATGTGGGGGCTGCCAGCGCTGGCTTCGGTTTCTTGCCGGGTGTAGCGGGACTGATCGCGGATCGCAGTTCATTGGAAATTGTGCCACCCTTTATGCTGGTGATGGCGCTGCTGCTGGCGGGGTTATATCTGGTAATCAGTTCGTCGCGCTTACGCCATCTGGTGCTGCGCGGCGTAAATGCGGCATAACCTCAGATGGTCATGAGGAAGGCAATCAAATCAGCAACATCCTGTTCGCTGAGCTTTTCGGCATACTGCGGGTACATGATGTTGCGGTAGCCCGATACGACATACGCGCTTGGTTCGCGGATACTCTGGCGGATATACGCCTCAGCGCTCAGGCCGGGAACGCGTTCTCCAGCACGCTGGCTGATACCAACCATTTTAGGGCCCAGACTGAAAGTGCTGCCAGCAAGTCCATGACAGCTTGTGCAGGGTGGCGCGTCAGCTACCCCATGCCGGAAAATATCCTCCCCACGCACCGCATCCCCGACCAATTCATTAGCAACGGGTCGTTGCATCGGCAAAAAAGACATCCAGTTGAATGTGCAGCCCGCGATAAAAACTGCGAATAAACACACGAACAATTTCCGCATAAAGGAATACCTGAGCAAAAGTGGAGCGACCCGCAGGCCGCTCCATATTCTTACATTGATGCTGTGAATTACATCGCCAGCTTGACAACGCCACCCAGCATACCGGGTGCAAAGGCCAGCGTGCCATAACTCACATAGATTGAACCATCCGGGCCTTTGGCGAGGCCGAAGGGCGTAATCAATCCCTCAGCCACGGGCGTCGCGCCGCTGGCATCCACCTTGACCACGTTACCGGGGCCGGGGCCCTGTTCACCGAACAGGAACAACTGCACCGCATACAAGTTATCACCATCCAGCAGGATGTCCGTCACGCCTGTCAGTCCACCGAATGTTTCCTTCAGTTCACCATCCGACCAATGTTCGATTTTGCCCGCGCCGGGAGCGATTCCTGCGCCGAGGAAACCGACGTACAGGTCGCCATTTTCCGCGACTTCAACAGAAGTAGGAACAGGATTGTCATCCCATGCATGGACAACTTGCAAACCACCATCTTCCGTCCATGACAGCAGATCATTGCCGCCCGCATCGGTGATATACATCGTGCCATCCGCCGCCCACGCGATGTCCGAAACATTAGTGTCGTAACCCGCACCGTCAGGATCGTTGGCCGCTTCGAAGGCATTCAGGTTTATCACACGTTTTGTACTGAGTGTCTTGGCGTCAATTTCTACAATGGAGTCTGTCCAGAATGCGCCGACGCTGGCCGAGCCTGTACCGGTAAACAGCACCCATACCGAGTCCCCCTGCGGAATAGCACGGTAAACGCCAGTCGTTTCCATCTCGCCGGCATAGCTGGGCATACCCGCAATCCAATCGGTGGATGTCCCGTCCGGCGCCACCGAAATGATCTTGCCTGTTAAACCCAATTTGAAGTTAGAAACACCTTCCGGGCCGGGTAGAGACATTTCGACTTCGCCGCCCGAACCGGCTACGGCTACGATCAAGTTGCCATCGGCATCGAAGGCGATGGCGCGCGGCGCTGCCAGATCACCTACGACCAATTCGCCGGGCAGCGGCGGCATGTCCTGCGCGGCGGCGGGCAATATTCCCACCACCAGCAGCGCCAACATCAGTGCAATAGCTAATTTTGATACACGAACTAAACTCATGGTGTGCGTTCCTCCTTGACCTTTGAATTATTACGGCAAATATTGCCATACAAACATTGTATTCAGCTTGCGATATGTGGCAAGTTCATTTCATGCTCGATAAATGCTCACTTTCCGGTCGCCCCTGAATAATTCACCGTTCATTTATTACGTCCTAAATCGGCACTACGGTTTCAATGTCGAGAACATTCGCGAAAGATCGAAATGTTTGGGAACCTTTTATTATTCGCCAACGTCTATCCCGTAGTACAGTGAAAGGAGTTCAAATTATTCGCAGCGAACCTAAGGAGATACTGCATGAATATTGATAACAGCGGTTCATTTGGCTGTGCTGGCGCACTAATGGCCCTCATTTTCAGTGGATTTTTGGTATTTTTTCTAGGAACTTCTCAGGACTTCTCAAGCGCGGCTCCCCATGCGCCTTCGGCAGGGGTGGTAGTAACGATAGAAGCACCGCCAGCCGATGCACAGAGCGGCAGCGAAGCTACATTCCAGAGCCTGACCACCGTTGAACGGGTGGACGTGGTAGCCGCAAACAGCCACTTCGAGGTTACGGCAGCCGGTTATCAGCCGGACGGTTGTGATTTCCCGGTGAATGTTGAACAGAGCCGTGATGGCAACAAGATCACCATCAAGATTTACCGCGAGATGCCAATCTCTATTATTTGCGCGCAGAATCTTGTTTTGTATCGCGACACCATCCGGGTAGAAGGGCCGTTTGAAGCGGGAACGTACACCATTGACGTGAACGGTACGGTAGTTGAAGTGACGTTGTAAGGTGAAGGGCTGAAGAACAGCATGAATTGTAGGGACGAGGCATGCCTCGTCCACGACACTAACGAACAGTATGTGCACGAGTTGAACGGCTGGCAGTGATACAGTGACCAAGAGAGAACGAGGAGCGAGATCATGAAACGAACCAGAATAACTTTACTGATAGTAACGCTAGTGGTGCTACTGGCGGGAATGAGTATTTCGACAACCGGCGCGCAGGACGCAGCGCCCCAGCCGGACGGCGTGAACCTGACCATATACAATCAGGGCACAGCGCTGGTGCAGGATAGGCGCACCTTCGATCTGGCGGCTGGCGTCAGCACGCTGGACTTCACCGACGTCGCCGCCAGCATTGACTCGACGTCGGTCAGCTTCACCTCATTGACCGACCCGCTGGGCACGCGCGTGCTGGAACAAAACTATGTCTTCGATCTAGTGGGCAGCAGCGCCTTATTCGAGCGCTACATTGATGAGCCCATCGAAGTCGTCACCAATGACGGTACAGCCTTCGCCGGGCAGCTTCTCAGCGGGCGTAACGGCGAGATTATCCTGCGGCAGGACAGCGGCGAAGTCACCGTCCTCAGCCAGAGCAACCTGCGCGATGTGCGCTTCCCGGCCTGACCCGATGGCCTCATCACCCGCCCCACGCTGCGCTGGATGCTCGACAGCAAGGGCGGTTCGCAGCAGGTGGAACTGCGTTATCTAACAGGCGGCATGAATTGGTCAGCCGATTACATCTTCCTGCTGGCGAATGACAACAGCCATCTGGACTTGAACGGCTGGATCACCCTGACCAACATCAGCGGCGCCAGCTTCACCGATGCCAAACTCAAGCTGGTGGCAGGCGATGTCAATAGACTGCCGCAGCAGGAGCAGTTGTATTTTGCGGATGGAATCGTTGCTAATGAAGCTGCCTCCGCTCCCGCTCAGCAGGTCGCGCAGCGCGACTTCAACGAATACAAACTGTACGAGGTACAGCGTCCCGTCACCGTCGGCGACAACCAGACCAAACAGGTCGAGTTTGTCAGCGGAGCAAACATCCCCGCCACTACCTTTTTCGTCTATGACGGCAGCCAGCCTGTCTATGCTTATTACGGTCCGATCACCGACCAATATTATGGGCAAACGGGAATCACCGATGTGCAGAACTGGCTGGAATTCACTACGGGCGAAGAAAGTGGCTTAGATGTGCCGCTGCCAGCCGGGCGGGTGCGCGTCTATCAGGAAGATGTGGACGGCGCGGCACTCTTGATCGGCGAAAATAGCATTGACCACACCCCCAAAGGTGAGAAGGTACAGATTTATCTCGGTAATTCCTTCGATCTGGTGGGCGAACGGGTGCAAAAAGATTTCAGATACATCGGCAGCAATGTCATTGAAGAAACCTTTGAGATTAAACTGCGCAACCGCAAAGAAAATCAGGCCGTTCAAATCCGCGTGCCGGAACACCTCTACCGCTGGAGCAATTGGGAAATCCTGAACAGCAGCGACACCTTCGAGAAGAAGGACAGCGCCACCATTGAGTTCCGTTTGGATGTGCAGCCCGGCGAAGAAAAAGTGCTGACTTACACCGTGCGCTACACATGGCCGTTATAAAGCTATTAGCCGCATGGACGCGGAGAATAAGTTGAGGTAAGGCGATGCACAGTCTTACGCGAATCCTAAGTTGTGCTCTAGTCGGCGCAATCATATCGACCAGTGCAATCACTGCGCAGGCGCAGGAGCCATTCATCACCGTAGGTTCACCACTGCGGGGCGACGAAGTCAGCATCCGCAGTGGGCCGGGACCGCAGTACACGGAAATTGCCGTCTCTTTTGGTGACCTGCAACTGCCTGTGACCGGACGCAGTGACTTTGACCCGACACGCGCTTGCAGCGGAATACGCCAGCAAGACATTGATATGTATCTGCGCGTCCAGTTCAACGAAATTGAAGGCTGGGTGTGGCGCTGCCACCCCTACCTAACCGTGACCGGGGACACAGCAGCAGTACCCGTCGCAGCGGCAGCGTACCCTGTTCTGGTCGCTGATGCCGGATACCCGGTTGAACGCCTCGAGGGCTACACCCGGCCCCCTCGTTCACCTTTTGTGGGTGGCTTTGTCACCTACAACGCGGCGCTGGTCAGGGAAGCGCCGGATGTCAGCAGCGAGGTTATTGGATCAGTAGGCAGCGGTGGCAGTGTATATGTCATCGGGCGCACCGCACATGCTGGATGGGTCAAGATCATCATAGCCGGACATACGGGATGGATGGCCTCGCACTTGCTTCACCTCCCACATGGCTGGCAGGAAATCATTCCCGTTTCGTAAGGGTGCTGGTGCACAGAAAAGGAACTCACCATGCGTAAACCAATTTTTGTGGGACTTAGCGTTGTGCTGGCAGCGGTAATGCTAATGACGCTGGGCATGACATTCGCCGCACCGGCGCAGCAGGACGCCGCACCTCAAGCGGATGGCGTGAACCTGACCATCTACAATCAGGGTACGGCGCTGGTGCAGGACAGGCGCACCTTCGATCTGGCGGCTGGCGTCAGCACACTGGACTTCACTGATGTGGCGGCCAGCATTGACTCAACGTCGGTCAGCTTCACATCATTGACCGACCCGCTCGGCACGCGCGTGCTGGAACAAAACTATGTCTTCGATCTGGTGGGCAGCAGCGCCCTGTTCGAACGCTACATTGATGAACGCATCGAAGTCGTCACCGAAGACGGTACAGTTTTTGCCGGGCAGCTCCTCAGCGGGCGCAATGGCGAGATCATTCTGCGGCAGGACAGCGGCGAGGTGACGGTTCTCCGCCAGAGCAACCTGCGTGATGTACGCTTCCCCGCGCTGCCCGATGGCCTCATCACCCGCCCCACGCTGCGCTGGATGCTTGATAGCAGCGGCGGCTCGCAGCAGGTGGAACTGCGCTACCTAACAGGCGGCATGAACTGGTCAGCCGACTACATCTTCCTGCTGGCCAATGACAACAGCCACCTGGATTTGAACGGCTGGATCACCCTGACCAACACCAGCGGCGCGAGCTTCACCGATGCCAAGCTCAAGCTGGTAGCAGGTGATGTCAACCGCTTACCTGTGCCGCAAGATATTGCACTAGGTCAGGCCATGCCTACTACTACATCACTGGAACGTGATGAGAAGCAGGTGGCACAGCGCGACTTCAACGAATACAAGCTGTATGAAGTGCAGCGTCCTGTGACGGTGGGCGACAACCAGACCAAACAGGTGGAGTTCGTCAGCGGCGCGAACATCCCTGCCAACACCTTCTTCGTCTATGATGGCAGCCAGCCCGTCTACAGCTACTACGGCCCCATAACCGACCAATATTATGGGCAAACCGGCATCACTGATGTGCAAAACTGGCTGGAATTCACGACAGGCGAAGAAAGTGGTTTAGATGTGCCGCTGCCTGCCGGGCGGGTGCGCGTCTATCAGGAAGATGTAGACGGCGCGGCACTGCTCATCGGCGAAAACAGCATTGACCACACCCCCAAGGGCGAGAAAGTAACCCTGTACTTGGGCAACGCCTTCGATCTGGTCGGCGAACGCACACAGACCAACTTCCAGTGGTTAGGCGTGAATGTGCTTGAAGAAACCTTCGAGATCAAGCTGCGAAACCGCAAAGAAAATCAGACTGTGCAAGTGCGCGTGCCGGAACACCTCTACCGCTGGAGCAATTGGGAGATCATGACCAGCAGTGACCCGTATACCAAAGTCAACAGTTCGACGGTTGAATATCGCCTCGATGTGCAGCCCGGCGAAGAAAAGGTGCTGACCTACACGGTGCGCTACAGTTGGCCATAGGAAGTAGTCAATAGGCATCAGTCTATAGTCGGTAGTATAGACCTGTTTGAAAGTGACAGGTCTTTGCCGTTTCGCTATAGATTACGCCTGCATGAGCGTTTCGCAAAAACGCCGCACCACTCTCGCTGCGTGAAATAAGCTGTGCTATGGTAAGATGGCGGGGATTTTCGCAGTTGAAAAACCCGGCCTTCTGCCAAAGACCGAAAGCCAGCTACCTGATGCAGACCGATAATACTCAAGCAAATTCCAATCCACCAGCTCCTCAGCAGCCAACACTCAACACGCAGCGTTTCCGCCTCACCCGCTTTGATCGCATTGTGGCGCTGGTCATGCTGCTCATTGTGGCCGCTATCGGCCTGACCATGCTGCTGGGTGACCGGGTCGGCGTGACACTGGTGCGTGTTGGGCCGCTGGGAACCGCCCGCAGCACCAGTTCGATTACCTTGCAATTCAGCGAAAGCATGAACCGCGCCAGCGTTGAACCGCGCCTGAAGCTGGTGCAAATCCCCCTGCAAAAAATCAATGAAGTCATCAGCGACACTGATATTTTGGCAACCGTAGCTGGCATATCCAGCTGGAACGGCAGCATCTTCAACTTTCGCCCGACCACCGCACTCCTGCCCGGCGGCAGCTATGCCGTGATGTTCACGGCGGGAGCCAGCAGCGAAAGCGGGCGGCAGGTGCTTTCCGACTATCAATACAGCTTCACCGTTCGCAGCGCCCGGCTGGCCTACCTCGCGCCAGCCACCAGTACCCCCTTTAACTTGTGGATTAGCGATCCGGCAGACCCATCTTCCGCCAGACAAATCACTACCAGCCCATCGGGCATTTATGACTATGACATCAGCCCGGACGGCAGCCAGATCGCTTTCTCTGAAAAGAACAGCAACACCGGCACGATGGACATCAAACTGCTTGATCTGGAATCGGGCGTGGTTGAGCAACTGACCAACTGCGCCGACGCCGAGTGCAAAACGCCCGTCTGGCGACCCGACGGGCAGATCATCGCTTACGAACGTATTGACCTGAACAGCAATCTTTCGCAGCAGGTGGGAGCCAGCCCGACGCGCATATGGCTGCTGGACTTGAGCAGCAAACCTGCCACCACCCGCCCCATGTTCTCCGACTCGCAAATTCTCGGATACGGTCTGCGCTGGTCGGCAGATGGCAGCCGTGTTTCAATGTACGATTACGGCAGTCAAAGCATTCTGATCTATGACTTCCGCACCGACACCACTGAATTGATTCCCAGCCGTTACGGCACGCCGGGTGAACTGTCGCCGGATGGCACTAAAGTAATCTATCCGGAAATCCAATTAACAGAGTCGCAGGCGATCAGCTACTTGCAGATGGCGAATCTGACCACCAAGGAACTGGCGCGGGTCAGTAATCCCGACGACCCTGTGGACGAAGACACCGCCATTTGGTCGCCAGACGGGAGCTTCTTAATTGTGGGACGGCGCTATTTAGATGAACGGGCGACGCGCGGGCGGCAGTTGTACAAAGTCAGTCCTGTGGACGGCAGCAGCGAGCCGCTGCTGGTGGATGCACGTTACCAGAACGGTTTTTTCTCGCTCGACCCCACCGGCACGCAGTTGGTGATCCAGCGTTTCCCCGACCCGGTAGCCATGAACGACCCCAACAATATGGGCATCCCTGAAATCTGGGTGCTGTCGCTGCTGGACAAGTCCCTGACCAAGGTGACGGACAATGCCATCTTCCCGCGCTGGGTTCCGTAGCAGCAAACCTATATGGTCAAACCCTCTGCTACCAAACATATGCTCATAGTCATCTGGAACCAGCCCGCGGTGTTTCGCACCGCTGCGGCGTTTGTTTGGTGACATTAAACTCGGCACGGCAAATGCTTTAGCCGACCCGTTTGAACTGTCCCTGTGCTTGCCTCACATATTCCATCAGTTCGTTCTTAGGTGCGCCCCGGTTTACTACGTCGGCGAGTTGTTCCAGTGTTGATCGAAAGAATTCATGAACCCGTTCTAAGCTGGCCTTCGAATTCGACAGTTCCGCCGTTCGTTCGTAGACCCGACGCTCCAATTCCGCGTTGGCCTGCGCCAGCGCTTCTCGAGTTTGTTTTAGCTCAGTTATGTTGCGCCCGATACCAATGATTCCGGCGATGTCCCCCTGACGGTCATGCCAGATAACCTTGGTGGTCAACAGCCAGCCCGACGTGCCTGTTCGTGCATCAAAAGTTGGTTCTTCCCGGTTAAGCAGCGATTGTCCTGACCGAATGACGGCTTGCTCGTCATCGTAATAGCGTTGAGCGAGGTTATGATCGAAGAAGTCAAAATCCGTTTTACCGATCAGATCGTCCGGTGTATCAACCCCAATCAAATGTGCTACAGCCTCATTGCCGACCACAAAGCGGCTTTCTAGGTCTTTAACATAAATACCGTCTGGCAAGCTGTCGATGACCATTCGCAGCAATTGACGTTCGTTAAGTAGTTGTTCCAGAAGTTCGGTTTGTGAACTCTTCTCGCGGGTCATTTCAACTGCTCCGTAAATCTTCAAGCGATCATAAATTTACTGTAGCTGAGCAATTGTTATATGAAACTTAAGAAACATGAAATTAACAAAAATCTAGGTAAAACCTGAAGATTATTGCAATTTTCGCGCGATTTATTACGGTAAATGCTGTAAGAGAAAGCTAATTTCCTACAAATGAGCTGCAGAAAGATAAGTTTGCTTGTGTCTGTTCCCTGATCTTTCTTCAAGTTCTACTATGATTGTTCCCTCCCCTGAAGCAATGGTTAGAGTGGGGTTCACGCAACATCTCTTATATATGGGAGAAATTCCTTTCATAACGACTCTGTGGTTCAACCTTTTTCTCACACCGTCGAATAGCCCAGCCGGTTTAGCAAGCGGTTGATGGCATCTTCATAGCGTGCCGCGCTTTCAGTGTCCACCAGTAGCGCATTCTTGCTGCTCAATATCTCCACCAGCGCCGCATCAATTTTGCGTTCGCCTGCCCGTTCGCTTGGGAAATCCACATTAAAGTGATACCCCTGATGACAAATCGGGATGATCTTGCAGGACGGGTTTTCCAGCGCCAGCGCAATCTCCTGCCGCACCGGTTCGGAAGCCAACGTCTCCAGTGTCAGCAGGCAGATAAAATACTGACTGGCGGCAATCCGCGCCCGCAGTACATCCTGCCAATCGTCGCCTAGCGGAATGTCCTTATCTACAAAGGCCCGCAGGCTGCGGTCAGCCAGTTTCAACCGCGCTTCCACCAGCAGCGCCAGCGCACTGCTGCTCCGCCGCGCATACGAGATGAACACTGTTGGCGGCGCAGTTGGTTTTTCCAGCAGTGCAAAGGCTTTTGGAGTCAGTAAGTAACTGCGGTTGCCGGACTCAAATCGCTCCACCACACTCACGTAACCGTAAGCCTCCATCAGGTCGGAGGTGGGATTGGCATTGCCCCAGCACTTTTCGAGATAGGGCAAAAAGTTCTGATCGCTGTCAGCCCCCTGTAGATACGTCAGTGAATACCACTCTTCGCCACGAAAATAATTAACCTGAAACTTCGCACCCCACAAGCCCTGCGTCGCGCCGTAAGCCAGATCACGGGCAAAGCGGTGCACCCGTTCAATCGGGTCGGCTGGCAGTGATTGCTCAAGCAAATTTTCCATCATCAGTAACCTTTGTGTTCTCTATGGTTCACGCTGCTTTGTTCACCGTGTCGCCGCAGCGCGCACGAACGGCGGCATGACCTGTTCGTCCACCAGCGCCCCGTACAGACGTGGACGGCGGAAAGCATTACCCCACGTCTCAGCGGCACGGTAAGCCCGCAGCGCGGCCACATCTATCGCTGCCATGTACACACCCTCTGCCTCGCCCGCTTCGATAACCTTCATGTCATGCCGTTCCCCGTATTCGCCGCCGATCACCGGGCCAAAGGCCACACCGTCAAAGGCGATCGAGTGACCGTTCTGGTCAGGCGCGGCATAATTCGCCATCGTCAGCGCCACCATGTTTTCATAAGCCCGCGCCCGGTACTGGCTGAGGCGGTTGATTTCTAGACCGCAGGCATTGGGAGTCAGGATAACTTCCGCGCCGTTCAGCATCAGCATGCGCGCACTTTCAGGGAACTCGCGGTCATAGCAGATCATCGCACCAACGTGAACCGCGCCTGCCGTAGTATCCAGCGCCGCCACCGGAAAGCCGTCGCCGGGCGTCAACGCGCATTCCACGTCCCACTCACAGGTATGCACTTTGGCATAAGTCAGCACCAATTCGCCATGACGGTCAATCAGGGATAGGCTGTTACGGGGTCGTTCCGGCCACGCTTCGAGATAGGTCAGGGCGATTGCCATATCCAGTTCGCGGGCCAGCGCCCGGAAGTGCTGAACGTAGGCACTGTCGCGGCTGATAGCCTGTGCTGCCCACGCCTCGCGCGAACCGGGCTGCTGGGGATCATAAAAACGGTAGCCGATGTTCCACATTTCGGGGAAGAGGGCGATGTCCGCGCCCATCATGCTCGCGCGGCGGCAGAAAGCTTCTCCCTTTTCAAGACTGGCAGCTTGGGTATCACATGCCGCCAGTTGTAGCAGTGCAATATTGAGAATCATCTTTTAGTCTCGAAATTTATAGATCAGAGCTTAAGTGATCTGCAACGGATTTTTCCCGTAAGGGCTTGACGGTGGCAAACCACTTCCTTGACATCATACACCACAACACGCTTTGTTAGTTCGTCTTAATGCCAGAGCGCTTCAATCTTGTTATTGTTGATCACTTCCCGCATCACGAAAGCGAACAATGATCCGCCCGATTAACCTGAACGATGACCATGAAAATGAACAGCTCATTGCCGTCCAGCAGGCCGCTTACCGCGTCGAGGCTGCATTGATTCAGTTCGACGATATACCACCGCTGTTCGACACGGTTGAAACGTTGCGTGCCAGTCACGAGACATTTTATGGATACTTCATGGAGGGCGAACTGGCGGGTATGATCGCTTATCAGTATGATGGGGAAACGTTGGATATATACCGGCTGGCGGTAAACCCGGCACACTTCAAACAGGGCATCGCCAGCGCCCTGCTGCGCTGCATCGAAACTGTAGAGCCCGATGTGCACCGGGTGATTGTATCTACTGGCAGTTTGAATACACCCGCACGGCAGTTGTACGCACGGCACGACTACCTACTGCTGGGCGAACAGCTTATTGCTGACGGTGTCTACATCAGCCATTACGAAAAGAAACTGAGATGAGGACGGTTCATGTTCACTGATGTTCACGCGCTGATTTTTGACATGGATGGAGTCATTATTGACTCAGAACCGCTGCACGCCGAAACCAAGCGCCAGACGCTCGTACACTATGGGCTGGACTTCCCGCCAGAATTTTTCGACCAGTTCAAAGGCATGCCCGACCACGACACTTTTGAGTATGTGGTAGCCAACTACCTGCACGACACCCACACCGTAGACGAAGTGCTGGCCTACAAACGCGATTTGTACCGCGCCATCTTTCCCAAACTGCAAACCATTCCCGGCGCGCTGGATTTTCTGGCAGAAGCCCGACCCCGCTATGATAAATTCGCGCTGACGACATCCGCTTTTCCCGAAAATCAGCAAAAATCATTCGCCCGTTTTGATCTGGCACACTGGTTTGATGTGGTCGTCACGCAAGCTGATGTAACGCAGCACAAACCGCATCCCGCGCCGTATTTGAAGGCACTCGAATTGCTAAACCTGCCAGCCGCTGCCTGCGTGGTGATCGAAGATTCGGTCAACGGCGTGAAGTCCGGCAAAGCGGCAGGCTGCCGCGTCATCGGCCTGACGACCTCGTTTAGCGAAGAAGAACTGCGGAAAGTTGGGGCAGATGTGATCGTCCCTGATTTCCAAACCTTAAGGCACTTGCTGCTTACATAGTTATGTTAAGCTGGATTTATCATTAATCTATCATGACTGCTTAATTATCTATCCTTTTTGCGGAGCTACACTCACAACAATGCAATTACAGCAATTAACATGGCAAGATTATAGACTGTGGTCGGGCGCTGGCTGGAACACCGTTAGCGGCGAGCTGCAGGTGCTGCCGCAGGTACACAGTCCCCAACTCAAAAATGACCGCAACATTCTGGTCTGGCTGCCGCCGGATTACCACACCACCGAACAGCGCTATCCCGTAATCTATATGCACGATGGTCAAAATCTCTTTGACCGTGCGACAGGGTTTGCCGGTAATGAATGGTGTGTGGATGAAACCATGCTGGCGCTTTCGGAAGAAGGGATTAAGGCCATCATCGTCGGTTTGCCCAATACATCGGAGCGCATGCAGGAATACAACCCCTTTCCCGATGTCTGGAACGGACATGGTGATTTGTATCTGAACTTCATCACCGACACGGTCAAGCCGCTGGTGGATGACGCTTTCCGCACACAGCCGGCACGCGAACACACCGGTATCATGGGTTCGTCTATGGGCGGCCTCATCAGCCTCTATGGGTTCTTCGCCCGTCCGGACACCTTCGGCTTTGCCGGGGTGATGAGTCCATCGCTGTGGGTGGGCAGCGGCGCGATTTACGATGCGGTACGAGAACGACCCTATGTGGACGGTAAAATCTACCTCGACGATGGCTCGCGCGAACCCAGCGCCCGTAAAATGAAAGCCGCCTTGCAGCGGCACGGCTATAAGCCCGGTCATAATCTGCTGTATGTTTCCGAAGAAAACGGCGAACACAACGAAGCGGCATGGGCACGCCGCCTGCCGAACGCCCTGCGCTTTTTGTTGGCTTGAGTCACAGCCCCACCAACCGCTATAATCAAAATTATTGTCAAATGGATTTGATTAGGCAGTTATGGCGCAGGAACCCGATCCTATTCCACCCGCACAAGCCCGCGACATTCTGGAAGCGGCCATCCGCCAACGGTTGGGCGACGACTGGGATGACGAAGACAATGGCTGGACGAAAGTCACTGGCCACGACTACATGGCACGGCTGACGCGTGGGCAGGTCAGCCTCGATTTTTATGTTGATCTGCTGGGCAATGTCACCGTCGAACAAACCACCTCTGCGCCTACACTGGAAACCGGACGCCTGCTGCTTTTTATCATGATCGGGCTGTCGCTGGTGATCGCCTTCCTCATCGTGCGCATTGTGAGTGGTGGCTAATATGAACGAAGCTAATATCCGCCCTGCCACACAGAATGACCATGAGGCAGTCGTGGCCTGCACCCACACCGCTTTTAGCAAATGGGTTCCCATCATTGGCATGAAACCGATGGCACTCACTGCCGATTACGCCGCCTACATCGCGCGTGGGGTGGTGTATGTGGTGGATGGCGAAGCGGCGTTGGACGGAGTACTCATCCTGTGGCCGGAGGACGGCGCTATGTATATTGATACCGTAGCCGTCAATCCTGCGCGGCAGGGAAGCGGGCTGGGGCGTCAGCTCATGAACTTTGCCGAACAGCAGGCGCAGGCCGCCGGGTTGAAGTATATGACACTGCTCACCAATGAAAAAATGGTTGACAATCAACTGTATTACAAGCACTTGGGCTATCAAGAAACACGCCGCGAAGAACTAGCGCCGGGGCGGCGGGCGGTGTGGATGCACAAAACGCTGACCGAACAAAACGGTTGACATGCTGTCCCAATTCCTGAAACGTGATCGTTTTCTCTTGGCGGTGCTCCTCGCCCTCGTTCTCCTGTTGGCGCTGCCCACCCTGACCTATCCGCTGGGGCGCGATCAGGGCGAGTTCGCCACCATTGGTCGCGGCATCCTTCAGGGGCGCATCCCCTACACGCAGCTCTGGAATCCCAAACCTCCGGCTGTCTTTTACATCTACGCCATATTCGAGCGCGTGCTGGGACAAACGGCTGTAGCCGTGCGCGCCATTGATTTCGTACTTGTTCCATTGGCATGCGCTGGCCTCTACTGGATCGCACGGCAGATGGGCAGGCGGCGTATCGGGCTGTGGGCGGCGCTGCTCTTTTCCGTCTTCTACTTCAGCGAAACGTTCTGGACGCTGACCCAAAACGACGGTATTGCACTGCTGCCGATGGTGCTGGCCGTCGGCTGCTGGCTCAAAGTCGTCAGTTATCAGTTATCAGATGCCAGTCAGGAAGATTCAGTACCACGCCCACAATTCGCAGTCCAGTTGTGGGCTTTTGCTGCGGGCGTACTGTGCGGTTATGTGGTGTGGTTCAAATATCCTTTCGCCCTGCTCGGCGTCACACTGGCACTCTATTACGTCCGGGTGCGTTGGCAAACACGCAAAACTGCGCCCCTGCGCCGCGTGGATGCCTATACCCTCGCGCTGTTTATCACGGGCGGCCTGCTGGCGCTGGCTGTTGGGGCGTTGTACCTCATGTCCGCCGGCGCATGGGATGAACTGATTCGCAGCGCGCAGGTCACATCGCAGTACACTGCCCTGACTTTCAACTGGAATGATTTCAAAAACCTCATGGGCACGGCGCTCTACTTCCGCATCCAGCAGTGGGGGCTGCTCATGCTGCTGGCGCTGGTCGGGATAATCGCGGCTATCGGCTATCGGTTTCGAGCTAACCGTATGCGCCCTCCTCAGCACTCAACCCTCAGCACTCAGCACTCTCTCTTCCTCCTCCTCTGGCTGGCGGCAGCTTTCGCCATGATGCTGGTGCAGGCTAAAGGCTATGATTATCACTGGCTGCCCATGCTCGCCCCGCTGGCGCTGCTGGGTGCAATAGGGGTAGAGTGGGTTATTGGAACGATTGGCAATTTAGTGGCACAGATAACGGTAGGGGCGCAGCATGCTGCGCCCCTACGAGCGACCTCTCTCCCTCCTGCCAAATTACCCTCCCCTGTAGAAGGCAGTGAAGCGGGGATAGAGTGGGGATTCAATAGATTTCTTTCTCTGTGTCT
This sequence comes from Anaerolineae bacterium, assembly GCA_041390885.1. Taxonomy (GTDB): domain Bacteria; phylum Chloroflexota; class Anaerolineae; order Aggregatilineales; family Phototrophicaceae; genus CFX2. Next base: position 48,008 of record JAWKPB010000027.1, read on the forward strand.
TTGCGGTTTATTGATCCTCATCATGGCCGCCAACATCTGGCCGAAGGCATGGCCGTACTTGACAGGGCAAGAAGACCAAGCCGCCTATTATGACCATTTCGTAGCCGGAGCCGCCGACGAATTCAACGCCGGTGACTCGCTGCGGGTAGCCAACCTACTGCGGGAGCGGACGGCAGTCGGTGATTCACTCTACATCTGGGGCTTCCGCCCGGATGTCTATTATCTCAGCGGCCTGAACCCCGCTACCCGCTTCATCTTCCAGTTCCCGCTGGTCGGCAGTTGGTATCCGCCAGAGTGGCAGCAGGAGAACGTGGATACCCTGTGGGCGGCGCTTCCACCCTATGTGCTGGTTCTGGAGGTAGACTATATGCCGTGGGTCACCGGATCAAATGATGATTCCAATACGCTGCTTCAGGGGTATACTGAACTGAACAATTGGCTCATCTATAATTATGAACGCGACACGCAGATAGGACATTTTTTTGTATGGCGGCGCAAATCTTGACCAATATTATTATTCGCACAGCGGTGGAGGCTGACCTTAACCCACTGACTGAATTTATTACCCCCTTTGTTGAAGAGCGCAAGCTGCTGCCGCGCACGCTGGACGAACTGCAAGACCTGCTGCCGACGATCTTTATCGCCGAGCAAGAAGGGCAGATCGTAGGCTGTGCCGCTCTGGAAATTTATTCATGGAAATTGGCGGAAGTCCGCAGCCTCGCGGTCGACAAATCGTTGCAGGGCAAAGGTGTTGGCCGTCGCTTGGTAGATGCTTGTTTGGAACGCGCACGGCAGAAGAATATCCTCGAAGTGATGGCGATCACCTCGTCAGATGCCTTCTTCATGTCCTGCGGCTTCGACTACACCCTGCCCGGTGAAAAGCGCGCGCTCTTCATGCAGCTCCGCGAATTATAGGAACAGGTGCATTCATGGACTTCCTGCGTATAACCGTCGGTCAATTGCAATTTCACGCGCGGCTGGAACGCGACAGTGCCCCCAAAACCTGTGCCGCCTTTGAAAAGCTGCTGCCCTTCCACCAGCGCATCATTCAAGCCCGCTGGAGCGGCGAAGCTGCTTGGATTCCGCTGGGCGACTTTGAAGTGGGCGTGAGCTATGAGAATGCCACCAGCTACCCCGCTCCCGGTCACATCCTGCTCTATCCCGGCGGCTTCAGCGAAACTGAAATCTTGTTCCCCTACGGCGGCTGTCAATTCGCTAGCAAGATGGGGCAGCTGGCAGGCAACCATTTCCTGACGGTGGTCGAAGGCACTGAACATCTGGCGGCGCTGGGCAAGCTGGTGTTGTGGGAAGGGGCGCAGCCCATCGTCTTTGAAGCGCTGTAAATCTCAGCCGATGCTCCCCAACGCTTCACCCCGCTCTCATCTGGTGCTTTCACAGTGAAAAGGCGCTACTATAGTTGTGCGAAATTTGAACACGATATAGACATTGTAGGGACAGCGTGGTCCGAAGCCTCCCGGCGGGCCGCCCTGTCCTAAGTGGGGTACGATATGATTCAAGCGATGGCCGCCGGTCTGCTGGCAATCTTCATCTACATGACCGTCCAGTGGCTGGTTAGCCTGCCACTCAAAAATGCCAGCATCGTCGATATTTTCTGGGGGCCGGGTTTTGCCCTCGCCAGTTGGGTCTATTATTTCACCTCGCCGGATGGCTACAACCCGCGCAAACTGCTCGTCGTCATCTTAGTGACCATCTGGGGGCTGAGGCTGGGCTGGCATATCGCACGGCGCAACATCGGGCACGGCGAAGATTACCGCTACGCCGCGTGGCGCAAATCCTACGGCGCGGTGTGGTGGTGGCGCAGCTACCTCAATGTTTTCGTGCTTCAGGGTGTGCTCATGTGGATCATCTCCACCCCGCTCATGGTCGCCCAGTATCAAGCTGAACCGGCTGCTTTCACCCTGCTCGATTGCCTCGGTATCATCATCTGGCTCATCGGCTTTGTATTTGAAGCAGGCGGTGACTGGCAGCTTACGCGCTTCAAGGCTGACCCTGCCAACAAAGGCAAGGTCATGCGCACCGGCTTCTGGCGCTACACCCGCCACCCCAACTACTTCGGTGATGCGCTGTTGTGGTGGGGCTATTTCGGCATTGCGCTGGCTGTGCCGGGCGGCTTCCTCACCGTCTTCGCTCCGGCCCTCATGACGCTCATGCTCATGCGCGTCTCCGGCGTGGCGCTGCTGGAAAAGAACCTGACCAAAACCAAGCCTGAATATGCTGATTACATCGCCAGCACCAACGCATTCTTCCCCGGCCTGCCGCGAAAATAAACAGCCATATTCAAATACCCGATCGGCATAGATGTAGGGACGAGGCACTGCCTCGTCCGCACATTCCCAAACTAAAAACTCCAGTACGTCCCATTGAGATACGCCGTGCGCCCGTCCGGCAGCAAGAACGTGCGCGGCAGCGGATCATTGACCGTAATCACGCCCAGCGTGGCTTGATAACCTTGTTCGTTGGTGGTCGCCCAGCCCAGCGCCGTCTTGACGTAATCGGTATTACCCCATACTTTGCCAAAGCCGTTAATAGGTCGCACGCGGTCTGGCGGCGTGTCAAAGAACGGGTTATCCGGCAGCGACTCATAGGTCGCCATCGGGAAGGTTAAGACCTGCCCCGGCCCGAATACATAGATGCTGCCCGTATCCGAACGCCAGATCATGAAGCCCCGCTCATAGGCTTGGTAGGCCGAATACACATTGATGCTGATGCCCAGTGGCTGCTGAATATCCAACGTAAGTTCGGTACTCGTCAGCCGCGCGTAATTCACCACCAGCGCCGATACATACACCTTGTTAGCAGCCGTCAGCACCAGCCGCACTCCCGTCGTTGCATTGGCCGGGATACTCAGCTGGGTACTACCGACTATGGATAAATTCTCTAGATAACTAACCAAACTGCCGTCGCGCAGGCTGTACATTTCTAACAGTGCCACATCACAGCCGGTCATGCCCCAACTTACAGTAATCGTACCGCCCGCTGTGGGTGGTTTGGGATTAGCATAAAGAAAAGTGATCTGCACACCCGGCGGCAGAGTTGGATTAGGTGGTGGCGGTGGCAGGGTCGGGTTGGGCGGTGGCGGCGCAGTTTGTGACCACGTCCGGTTAGCGTTGATCGTAATCACCGAACCGTCCCCCTGTGTCAGATAGTAGGTGCGGTTGAAGTACTGGATACGCATACTGTAGCCCAGTTCAGGCGCAGTAGGCCAACCCAGCGCATCACGCACCCGCTTGAAATTGCCCCACACCTTACCGAAGCCGAAAATCGGTCGCAGGCGGCTGGGCGGATTGCCAAAGATCGGGTTATCGCGCAGCCTGCCGTAACTGGATGCCGGGTACGTCAGCACCCGCCCATCATTCACCAAGACCCAGATGAGGGCGGTGTCCGAACGCCAGATCATCATCCCGCCCTCGAAAGGTTGGGCGGTGGCGCGGACGGTCACATCAGATTGAGCAGCGGCGGGGGAGATGGAAACAACCAATAATATGAATAGAGCGCAGAACAGGGTCACACGTTTTACAAATAGCATGACAGTTTCTCCTGTGCAGTGTGGTAATAATTACGTTTTCACCTCTCATTGTGTTGCGGTTCCGCAGCCGGAAATGGACGGAATCCCTACGGCAGATGGGCGCTATAATGAACCCATCTTCCCGTCGAAAGGTTCATCATGGCCCACCACATCCTGCGCCCCGAACGCCGCACTCTGCACGGTCATTTCTCGCCTGATCTCCCTCCTGTGCTGACCATCGCTCCCGGTGACACCGTGCGCTGCTCGACCCTCGATGCCAACTGGGGCTTAGAACCGTATAAGGGTGGCGTCTATGGCCCGCGCCGCGAATTTGAAGGACGGGCAGCCGGTTTGGATGACGGCCATCCCCTCATTGGCCCTATCGCCATCAGCGGCGCACAGCCCGGCCTGACGCTGGCGGTGGACATCCTGCACCTGCGCCCCGGCACGTGGGGATTTACTATGGGCGGCGGCTGGCCTAACCCCACCAACAACCGCTTGGGCATTTCAACGGGCGGCGTGGTGCATGATTGGCGGCTCGACCCCGACATCATGACCGGACGCAACCATGTGGGACACAGCGTGCGCCTGCGTGCCTTCATGGGCGTCATGGGTATGCCCCCGCCCGCACCCGGCATCCACTCCACCATCCCGCCGCGCGTCTGGGGTGGCAACATGGATTGCAAAGAACTGGTGGTGGGTAGTACCTTGTATCTGCCCATTCCGGTTGCGGGAGGTCTGTTTTCGGTGGGTGATGGGCACGCCGCGCAGGGTGACGGCGAGATCAGCAGCACGGCTATCGAATGCCCGATGGAGGAGGTAGACCTGCGCTTTGATCTACGCGAGGATTTCCCCGTGACCACCCCGGTTGCCAACACACCCGCTGGCTGGGTGACGATGGCCTTCGATGCCGATTTGAATGAGGCGGCATTCGCCGCGCTGGAGGCCATGCTAGCGCTGATGGGACGGCTGTACAAACTAGAACGCTTCGACGCTGTAGCACTCGCCAGCGTAGTGGTTGACCTGCGCGTCACGCAGATGGTGAATGAAGTGTGCGGGGTACACGCTGTCTTACCGCATGGGAGCATCCGCTGAAACTCGACCGCAACTTCCCATCGCGCAGACTCTTATCCCCTCCCTCGCATGCGGGGGAGGGTTAGGGTGGGGGTTCTCTCCCCAAAAGGTTTGAAAACGCTAACCTCGCGCTCTTGACATCGTATAACATTTGTTCTAATATAGGAATGTTATGAGATTACCAATGTCCTCGCCCACCATCATTCACAATAGACGTTTGGTAGGAATAAGTGATTTGCAGCAACCATTGCAGCGGCAGCCCCGCCGCCACAAGTACCATAAAAGCTCTTATGTCGTCGCGACGACGACGACATCGCCGCCACAAAATGCACAAATGGCACAAAAATTCGTACCGCCTGTGCTGCATTTGCCGCATTTTAGTGCGAAGCCTCCCTTTAGGGATGCAATATTCGTAATCTATCGTAATAAATGGAGCGCCAATAGCCTCTGCTATCGGCTAAAAACTATTAACTATCAACCATGAACCCCTAACAACGAAACGATCTTCGCCGCGATCTTGAACTGTCGCGGGAAGCCCGGCAGCCAGTCAATCATCGACTTGTACTTGCCGTCGTCGTAGGCCGTCAGGTAGCGCCGCAGCACGCTAACCATGCCCGGCAACGAGGTCAGGTTGAGGTTATGCTGCTCAAACCCGCCTCACTGCTACAGGTCACGGCGCTCGCCCGAAGGTTGTTGAAGGATTCTACAGTCTGAGGTACGGCAGAGACGGGAAATATGACCTTTCTATTTCCCGTCATCAGGTTGAGTCGCTTTACACCGGGTGATTCAATTGTGTGATGCGGTGTGGTCAACCACCGGAATAGCATCAGGAACGATGACGCCCACCGGTTCCGCCGCGCGGCGCTGCGGCATGATGTAACTGCCGTACAACCGCCATTCGTCCATCCGGCAGGAATGCACCAGCTTGCCATCCCACACCGTCATATCCGGGCAGCTTTCGCACATATCTACACGCCCGTCTTCCAGCAGGTCTGGCCCCTGAATGATGCCAATGCTTTGTACATACATGGGACGGAAAAGCCGCGCGGGATCACGCAGTATTCCCTTCCAGAAGTTTGCGCTGGCGGCACGCACACCTTTGTCCAGTAACCCCAACAGGAAAGCGATCTTCGGAATGCGGTTGCTGGGTGAATAAACCACGTATGTGCCGTGCTGTAAGTGGTGGATTACTTGGAACAACTCCATCACCTTCTTACCCACTGAACCGTACATCTGCCCTTTGCTGCCGAGCTGGGCCGAAACCAGCCATGTGAATTTGTCGAATACCTGTGTCCCACCCATGTAGGCCGATGTTTCGTAGTGCGGGAAGTGCTTCTTGATTTCGGCATAAATATCGGCGGAGGTCAAATAAGACTCATCATTGGAGTCGGCAGCGTAGCTGGTTTTTAGGTCAACCTTCTGACCGTTGGCGTAATAGTCATATTCGCCTTCCATGAGCGTGTTACGGAAGCCGATGAATACCAGCCCGTGCACGCGGTCAATGTTTTTGTTGGCCCATTTCACCATTTCAGGCACCATGTACAGGTTGCCGGGGTAAACGGTCATGCCGAAGCTGACGAACAGGCCGCCCACTGATTTTGCCATATCGGCATACTGTTGGCGCAGCTCGAACAATTCAATTTCGCTCTTGCCCTTCCAGTGTGGCCGCTGCTGTTCGCTGTCGATGTGGAAGGTAAAGCCGATTGCGCCAGCTTTCTTGAGTTCGACCATAAACTCACGATTGTTTTCCAGTTTGATGCCGTTGGTCAAAATGAGGGGCTTCATACCCAACCCACGAATGTGGGCAATGATTTCGAGGATGTTAGGATGAATGAGCGGTTCACCGCCTGCAATTGAAATATTGTCACAATTACGCCACTTTTTCATGAGCGTAATTTCTTCCTTGATTTGCTCAAAGGATTTGTGCCCCTGCATCCCGTTGATGCGGTAGCACCCGCGACAATAGGTGTTGCATTTGTCGGTGACTTCCAACCAGCCAATGGGGTTGTCATTCCCCGACCACGGAAAACGGTACATATTGCGCTTCGAAAGTTCCATTTCGACCTACTCCTTCACATCTGCAAACTTCCCCTTTAGAAGTTATTTAGCGACGCTAAATATTGTAACGTGTTTATTTAGCTACGCAAAGCAATTCCTTTTGTAATGTTGCTGTCGTTTGGGAATTTTTGGCCGTGTTTCGGGACTTCCGTACCAGTTTTACAACTTATCCGAAACCTTTTTGCCATTTTGGAGTCGGTATCTGCTATAGCGATGCACGCACATGCTCATCATGTGGGAGGCATGGCGTCTACCGCTGAGTAGGTCACCGTGACAAACACGGTGCGATTAGGTGAAAGGAAAGTTCGATGGCAAACATGGATCGTCCCAAAAAGATGCTGGTAAGAACAGCCTTCGTGACTGGAACGACGGTAGCAACACTGGTGGGCGCTCAAACACTGGCCCTAATTGACCAGAAGTCAGTTGAGCCACAGCCCAACAGTGCGAATGAGTTTGTTCCGCAGTCACCCGTAGTTGTGGCTACTCCCCGGCCAGTTGAGACAACTGCTGCGACGATCATTCACGCCGCGCCCAGCATTGTTATTTTGCGCGAGCCGGGACAAGTGGCTGCGGTGAGCGGTCAAAGGACTACTGTCCAACAAAACACGAACCAGACAAATACGGTTGCCATTCAGCCGCCAGCGCCCGTGCAGTTGAGCGCACCCGCGCCCATTGTTGTACAGCAGTCTGGTGGCGGACAAGTTTCGGCGGGTGGCGGCGGGGCGGCACAACCTCCACCGGTGAGCACGCGCTCGTCACGCTGATGCTGAACGTCAATTCGAGTACAAATTTTGGGCCTTGGTCGCCCGTTCAAGTTTACAGAGAAAAGGAAAGGTAAATGAAACGCATAATATTGGCAATTTTCGGACTGCTGCTGAGCACAGCGCTGCCGGTGATGGGACAAGATAACAATCTAGTGACCCTTAATGACGCAACGCCCGCTATCAACGTCAATGTCAGCCTGCCGCCGGATGCAACCGGGGTAGTGGCACTTAACCTGAGCATGGCCGCCGTGACAGTGACGGACGCGCAGGGGAATACCGTTTTTCAGATGACAGATCCGCGTGTTCATGTCATCGAACTGAGCCTTGCCCCCAACGGAGGAACCCACGTCATCCGGGTAGAGCGTTTGCCGGGCGTGGCAGAGGCGGCGGTGAGTGTTCAATCACAGGCCGATCTGACCAATACGGGTTTGGCTAATCTGGTTCTCTTTGACAACCTATCGCTCAATCAGGAACGGCAGCTCCCACTTAGTCCCGGAAAGCCGGGAGAGACCGTAAACTTGAATATCCCGCTACAAAATACAGGTGTGGTGACCGCTACATTCCTCGGGGGCAATGTGACCTCACAAGTCGTGGATAAATCGGGCGCGATTATAGCGACGTCCAGCGGTGGCGGAATTGACGGCCTGAATATGCTGCTGGATGGCGGCGAATATGCCTTCACCGTGCTTGGCAATAATCTTCCGCATGACATTACCGCCAGCGTGCAGGTCATGCCGGCAGATGCACTGGGAACAAGCGTGCTTTCGGTACCGGCCAGCACGGTGGCAAATACTAGCACCACCACGACCACAGCCGTAGACAACAGTACAATCCCACAAACAACCAGTAATGCCAACTGCACAGCCACGATTGCGACCAGTTCAGTTAATCTCCGCAGTGGGCCGGGCACAGGTTACAGTGTGCTGGACTACGGCTATCGCGATCAGGCAATGGCAGTGGGCGGCGTCAATCCGGAGCAGAATTGGCTGCTGGTGGGTACTGCTGGCGGCGCAGCATGGGTGGCCCGTAACCTCATATATGAAAGCGGCGAATGCAATAACCTGACGGTATTCAACATTCCTTTGCGCGATGCACAGCCCGCGACCATCATCGTACAATCCGTGCCAAACCAGAGCTTCTCGCAGAGCAGCGGTGGAGCGTCGTCAAGCTCATTTGGCGAACGCGAGCATGAAAGTGAGCACGGGGACGAGCATGAAGGTGGCGAGCACGAAGATGACTAGGCCTTCATACTGTCGCTATAGAAGGTGCGTTTTTCGTTCGGATACACGTGTTACAGCCGGGAGATTGCGCGGCGCATGCTGCGATGATTGAGGATCAACAATGACAAAGTCAACCAGAATAGCGGATATCGTTTCCATAATAATCAGTCTTATCGTAATTGTGCTGGCGGTCGTGGGCACAGCGCAGAGTGGGTTATTCGAGCGGGTGCTGAGCGATGATGTCAAGCTGTCGTGGCATCTGGTGCGCTCGACAGGTATCAGTGCCTATTTGCTAATGGTTGGCTCCATGATTTGGGGGCTGTTGATGAGTACCCAGTTTGTCAAGAACTGGTCTCCGGGCCCCCTTTCAATGACGGTTCACAGTACACTTTCTTGGCTGGCAGTCGTGCTGGCCTTTACCCACGCACTCTTGCTGTTGTGGGATACCTATTTCAGTTATTCGCTGACTGATCTATTCGTGCCCTTCACCGGCCCCTACCGCCCGGAAGCGGTTGGGTTGGGCACGCTCGCCTTCTGGATAAGCTTGCTGATAACGATCAGTTTTTCAGTGAAAAAGCGGATTGGTAACCGGGCATGGAAGTGGATTCACATGCTGAGTTACGTGGGATTCGTGATGGTGACTCTCCACGGTTTATTTGCCGGAACCGACGGCCAGCAGCGTGGATTTCAGATTATGATCGCGGTGAGTGTGTGCATCGTAGTTTTGATGTTGGGCATGCGCCTTGGCAAAGATCACGCTGGCGCGAAGCCGGAGCGTCCTGTGGCACGATCAGCGCGTCCTGCTGCCCGGGAACCCGGCTCATAGCCTCCTGCATGGCAGCGCCACCTGTTCTCGTAGGGATAGGAGATGGACTATGTGAATCGCAACCGGTGAGTTCATGGATGAATCAAAACGAAGCCAGTCGATTTTAGGGGCGAGGCAGTGCGGTAGCACTACACTAAACGGTGAACATCAATTTTGGCTGAAAATAGCAGATAACTTGATCCCATTTGGTCTTTTAAGCCCCCTCCTCATCGCTATGGGGAGGGGGTTTGGGGGTGGAGACTATGATAAAGTCCCCCTCCACCGTTTTCTTCCGTCCTACCGGCAGTGCAAAACCTCCCTTTGGGATGCCTCGCCGCTGAAAAATGTTCTTAGGCAGGGTTAGGCTTTGGGTAGAGGTTCTATTTCCAGTCCAATGCGTTAGAATTCAATTGTTTTTGGCGGCACAACAAGGGCATTCCAATGCAAACCTACCTCCAATCCACCGACATCATTGATTGGCAGCACCCCTCCATCCTCGTGCTGGCTCAGGAATTGGCCGCCGACAATCCCACCGCTACCGCGCAACGCTGTTTCGAGTGGGTGCGCGACGAAGTCCGCCACAGTTACGACTACAAATTGAACCCCGTTACCTGCACCGCCTCGGAAGTGCTGGAACATCGCACCGGCTATTGCTATGCCAAAAGCCATCTGCTGGCTGCTTTACTGCGCGCCAATGGCATCCCCGCTGGTCTGTGCTACCAGCGCCTCAGCTTTGACGATAAGGGTGCGCCCTATTCGCTGCACGGCCTGAATGTCGTCTACCTGCCAGAATTCGGTTGGTATCGCCTTGACCCGCGCGGCAACAAAGCCACCGTCAACGCGCAGTTCACCCCACCTGTCGAGCAGTTGGCCTTCAAAATTAATCTCGCCGACGAAGCCGACATCCCCGGCATCTTCCCCGACCCCTTATCTGAAGTCGTCGCCTGCCTCCGCACCTACACCACCTACGATGCCGTTGCCGCCAACCTCCCCGATTGGGCTATGAGCGAACTGGATTAAAACTCACAGCTTGATTTTTGCAAGGAAGGATGCGCAGGGTGCGATAGGAGGATATAGGCGCAGGCGCTCATCCTCCTTTTGTATCCACAGCGAACAGTAGAGATCGAATTTACTACTTTGCTGTTTCGTGAGGGATGGTATTATTGACCTCATTCCCCACTAACAATAGCCGCGATCCACGGGCGGTGTTCAGCGTAATGTCCTTCGCTGTTGCCTTCGATGTAGCCGATCACCGGGTTATTATTGGCAGACACCGGATTGAAATACTGGTACGGCTTGTGCAATTCCTCGTCGGACAACGACTCGATACTGGCAATGAAACGCTGGTGAATGGCATCAAATCGCTGGCGCACATCAGCTAACGACAGGTCTTTGTGCTGCTGCTGAATGGCAGCGTTGATTTTGTCATAATCGTGGCTGTCCAACAGTGCATCGGTGATGCCCATGCGGGCTGCCCTGTCCTGACGATTTAAGAGGGCGTCTATGCCATCTTCCCACACAGCCAGGTGCATAACGTGGTCTTTAGCCGTCCAACCAGCCGCATCGGTGGGGACGGTCAACTGCTCCTCGGTGAGGCTGTCAATGTACTGGTTGAAAACCGTCCAACCGCGCTGGATAAAGGCCACCAACTGGGCACGGGTCACGGGTGGAGCCGCGTCAGCGATGACTGCAATCCATTTTTGATGTTCGGCATAATGTTCGTAGGTATCGGCTTTGATCCAGTCGATGATGGGTGCTTCGCGTTCGGTGTCCGGCTGGTAGTGGCGGTACGGTTTGTAGAGATCATCTTCCGAGAGTGATGCGATCTTCGCCACAAAACCGTCGTGAGTGCCCATCACGAACTGCGTCGCCATGTCAATGGAGGCGAATTGGTTCTGTTCGCGGATGATGGCGTTCATTTTGTCGAAGTCACCACCGTAGAGCATGTCACGGTCAAGGCCCATCGCGGCAGCACGATCTTGTCCGTTGAGCAAGGCATGGATGCCCGCCTCCCAAACAGAGATATGCACAATGTGGTCGAGGATTGTCCAGCCAGCGGCATCGGTGGCGGTGGAGACCAGAACGGGGTCGAGGGTCGCCAGAGAGTCGTTGAAATCCTGCCACCCTTTGTCAATGGCGGTTAGTAATTCTGGTTTGCTCATCCGCATCGGGGTTGCTCCTTAGAATAAATCGAATTTGTAAGGGGATATTATGAATGTTTCGCAAAATTATGCAATTTGTTCGACTGCGGCATGAATGTAGGTGCATATTCCGCTTTTTGCATCGGTAAAGGGAACACTTGCGGATTGGAACTGGCGACGACGACTAGGCCGACATCAGCGCATACTGACACGCAAGGCCAGTGTGCCAGGACCGAAACCAACACCTATGTTCACCTATTCTGATTGTTCACTGTAGATACCGGTATCCGGCTGGAAAGCGGCCCATGCAAACCAGAAATGTAGCGCACCCAACATCTGTTGCAGTTGGCGACCCTGCAATTCGCCTTCTATGGCCGTGCCAAAAGCATTCCATGTACTGCCAGTTTGCTCATCGTGGATGACTCCATCCGCTCCGGCTGTTAAGGTTAGAACTTGTCCGTCAAGATTTCTGCTGTAGAGAGCAGCAGTCCCCGTGTCGCGCCCGTCGTCAATTTGCCCGCTGTCGAGGGCGCTGGCGACACCACCCTGCCACAAAGCCACCACGTCTTCGCCGCCTACCGTATCATTGATGGCAATCTTGCTTTGCAGCGTCTCGAGCGGGTAGGCAATGGGCATGCCACCAATGACAGCCGCCAGCACGCGGGCTGTGGCTGGTAGGCGCGTATCCAACTCACCTCTGTATAAGAAAGGCTGTTCCGAGCTGTCGTAGGCTGTATAAGGATTAACGCCATAACTGCGCGATGTGCCCGTTTCCCGCGAAAGCACTTGTCCGTCGGGATACTGCTGGCTAAACTGGGCGAAACCCACCACTTGCGATGGCAGCATAGTCAGCATCATGCCCGTATAATGGCCCACAATGCCTTCACCTGTGAACTGCTGCCACCAGCTCTGGCTCTTGTCATCCCACATGATGAGATCACTGTTACGCAAGTTGCCCGTTGTACCGAAGTACAACGTTTCACCGTTCACCTGCCGCTCAAATACAATCGAACTGTTGCACAATGGACAAAACGTAACAGCAATAGGTGTATCGCCGATAACATCGTTCACAATCTCATGCCAGATGAGAATAGCCAGCGGGTAGGCGCGTGCTTCATCGTTTAGATTGAGCGCGATCACAGGTGACTGTGGCTGCAACCAGCTAGAAGCACCTTCAATCGACTCGAACTTGGGGTCAGGCAGTGCCGGCATTCCCAGATGCTCTTGCGCAGGAAAACCGATAGGTGGGATGCCATTAGGCGGCGGCCCGCCGGAGAGGACATCAGCATAATCAATACTGTGCTGGCAGAAGTCGGTTTTCTGCCAGAATCCGTTGCTGAACTGGATCGCCACGCCCTCAAATGGATGATCGCAGCTGTTTTGTGATGCGGCGGACCCCACTATAGTTGTCACAACCAAGATCAATATTCCAAATCCGGTCATATACTTACGCATACTCACTCGCTCCTATTTTTCCTCTCCAGTAATAACGGCGCAACGCAATTTTCCGCTTAAGGACAACAGATCTTTTCGTATTCTGTACTAATTGAAAAACATTACACACAAGTTAAGGAACCACACAAATCGATGTGCGCCACTGTGGGAAGCAGGAGACTCTTTACCGCACGTTTTTACTGATCAATGTCTTTGTGCATTTTAGCGCAAGCAAATGTTAATCTATAACTGAGGAATATATCTTGGAGTTTAATCATGGCTTGCGAAGTATCCTGGTACGATCCAGAGCACACGATTCTGATCGTGACTATAACTAAAGACACGACATGGACTGACTACCATAACGCGATAGATGTTCTTGTTGCCCATGCAGCGGCGACTGATCAACGAATTGATGCTGTCTTTTACGATAATGTTGGCATGCCTGCCGGTAACCCCATGCCGCATATTAAGAAAGGCGTGGCCAAAATCATGAGTCAGCCAAATTTCTGGTTAGCTCTGATCGCCGGTACACGCGGCTCAAGTGGCTTTGTCCGCATAATCATCGAAACTTTGGCCCGTGCTATTGGCGGTGGTCAGGCTGGAAATCGCCCAATGTTCTTCCGCACCCTTGAAGATGCAATTGCTTATATCCGGGAAGACCGCGCGAAGAATGGTACCGGCATCAGACCTGAGGAATATTTTCCTGTGGCGCAATCCAGCACCGGATAAACTGAGTTCGGAGAAGATTTTGAGTTATTGTCATGACTAACCCAACGCCAGCGCGATAACACCGGCCATCATCACCACTGCCGCTGCCAATCGCCGTCGTCCAGCATCTTCTGCCAGCAACCGCGCTCCCAGAAATGCCCCGATCAATATACTCGTTTGCCTTAGCGGTGCTAGATGCGAAACCTCGCTGAATGACAGTGCGATTAGAAACAGAATATAAGAAAGCGAGTCCAGCACAGCGATTCCCAGCGCTTCTTTGCGGAAGCGTTGCCAATCCTGCCTCACCTGCTGCCAGTGCTGCGCCGCATAGGGTGCCAGCACCACCACTCTCACCAGCCCGCTTGTCCACGTCAGGATTAGTGGTGGAATCAGGTAGAAACTAACGACCTGTTTGTCCCACAACGTATACGCCGCGATTGAAAGCGCCACCAGCAGCCCATATATGATCGCTGGAGTAGCGCCGTCCTGCCGTGCCCGCGTCGGGCTTCCTGTGACCACCACCACGCCTGCCACAATCAGCAGCATTCCGCTCACTGCCAGCAGAGATGGCCGTTCCCCTAGCAGGAATACCGCTCCCACCACCGAAAGCAGCGGCCCAGCACCGCGCGCAATCGGGTACACTAGCGAAAGATCACCTACCCGGTAGCCCCGGTTCAGCAGCATATAATAGGCCACGTGCAAGGCACACGTCACCCCCACCGCGCCCACTTCCTCCGGGCCAATATGCGGTTGTTGTACAACGAGGATGAAAATCGCCAGCGGCAGATAAATGACCGTCGCCAGCGCACTGAATAGCCAGACGAACGCCGTATCGCCGCTGGCTCGCTTGGCTAGAAAATTCCAAACGGCATGCAGCCCCGCTGAAGTCAGTACCAGCCCGAAGGCGAGCGCGTCCACTTATTCACACGCTGCCAGTGCCGCTAGATCAATAATCCACAACCCGCCGTGCAGCCCGTTGGCCGCCAGCGCGATGTTGTTCTTATCCGGCGAAAACCACCACCATGCCCGTTCGTCACTAGCCAGTTGCAACGGCAGTGGTGAAAGATCGTACAATTTCTGCTGGGGGCGGTTATAACAAACCAGATGCGCGCCGTCCGCTCCTTGGACAGCGGCATAAATAAATGATGCCCCGTCCCCGTCTATTTCGAACAACGGCCCCGGCCAGTTATTGGGCGGCAGCGGTGACTCGAACAGCAGGGTATTGGTATCGAAGGCCGCCCGCTTGAGGTAATAGCCTGTTTTGCCGTCAACCTCCGCGCCGATGACGATGAACGTCCCGTCGGGGCTGGCGCCGGGGGTAATCAGTGAAGGAATGGTGTCCTTTGGCGCTTCACTGATCGTTTGCCCGTCCACGCTGGCAGTGAAGTATGTCACCGGATCGCCGGTCGCCCCGTAGTAGTAGGCCAGAAATACACCTTTGCCCAGCCATGTGATGCCCTGAAGGGTTCGGTCGGACAACTTATCGAACAAATTGCGCTTGAACGAACCATCCGGTTCTGCCGTAATCACCGAGTTCAATTCATTCTGATACACCATCCGCCGCGAGTCCGGTGCAAAACTTAAAAGCGAGTGCTGGAAATACAATGGTTCAAGTAAACCCAACTGACGGCGCAGTGCTTCGGTCACAAATTCCACTTTGGGGTGCGTTGTCGGCTTCTTTAGACCTGTCCGCAGGTTGTACTCGCGCCATGTCCAATCAACAAACAAATCACGGTTGCACCCTTCCGCATAGCGCAAGTTGGTTTCGTCAATCCACTCAACATTGACGACTTCGCCCTCCACCGCTTGAGTCAGGCCGGGTGTCAGTAACGGAAGCGCGCGGGGCGCAGGATCAACGGCTGTCGAATCCGCTGTGATTTCAACGCGCGACACGGTAACACCATCTTCATACAATTCAAGTGGAATAGCATAGGGTTGAGCCGCGCCCGGTTGCAGTGCGAAGTCGGTCAGCGCCGCCCCGCAAGCGTTCACCACATAACCAATGCCTTCGCCCACTTCCGCGCCGCTAGCATCATAGGCAACGGCTTGCAGGCTGATGCTGCCGTAGGCGGTGGTAGAGCTCGAATTGCTGGCGCTGCCTTCCGCCACCAGCACGGTCTGCCCATAAACATCTACCGTATTATCCAACCGGGCTTCACTGAAAATGAGTGCTTCATCTTGAGCCTGTACAACGCTCATACTCGCCCATAAACATAATCCAATCCATAACCAACGACGCATCGCGCGACCTTTCCAAATCTCCAGACGCAGACTGGGTTGATTGTAAACGAGCAGGGGCGGGAAGCAAATTGCCACGTCCATCATTCTCTGCAAACCTTCACTTTCCCACCGGTGCATTCTTTTTCATCGCCCGCCGTAAACTGCGTTACAGTGGAAATAACCACTGTAGTCTGGATTTAAGTCGTTTTTACAGGAGTGTGACATGCGCCCGATCATTGTAGTTATATTGCTGTGTTCGCTGTTTGCCCTCCTTCCTGCCAATGCTCAGGAAGCACCCACTCCGATAATCGCCGTTAAGGACGGCTCTATCTATGCCTTTAGTCCCGCCAACGACAGTGCCGAACCACTCCTATCAGCGCCCGATCACTATGCCGAAATAGCGGAAAATAATCGCAAACCGGTTGTTCTCACCTCAGCCGAATGGCTCTCCCCCGATGGGCGGTACTTAGCCTACCGCGTAATTGTTCCCACCAACTCTGCCATAGCCATCACCCCGACCAGCAGGTTTACCCAAGCCCTATTCGTACTTGACCTGCACGATCCCAAGTCTTCTGTCAGCATCAATTTGGGTACGGACGAAACCACTATCGAATCGGTGGCATGGTCACTCGATAACACCCGGCTGTATGTGCTTGCTAACCACACCTTGAATATCCTTGCTCGTGACGACTGGGCACTGCAAACATCGGTTGATGTGGGTGGGCCGCACCCTTCACAGGCCCCCGTCATTTCACGGCGGATTTTCGCTAGTGATGCCGGTGTGGTACTTGTGGATGCAACCGATGGCCGTCAACCTATCGGGATTAATTTTACGGTTTTTGATGCCGATGGGGGTCAGGTGACCGCTTTTCAAGCGGATTGGAACAGTACTCCGGGTACAACCTTTTACAGTCCATTTGAACCGCTTGAAGTGGATGGCATTGTGCAATATGGGTTTGTGGACAACTACAATACGCTGGTTTACCTTGGCAGCTTTGCGCCTGCTACCGTTAACGCGGTTGAAGATTTCAACCGGGGCTACGCGACCATCGGCATGGTGAGCCGGAACGCGCCGGAAACATCCCTACAAGTTACAGTGTTTGGTTATGAAACCACGTTTGATTTAAGCGTTCGGGATGCTCAAGGGAGCTGGTTGGCCGATATTCCGCAGCTTCGCGCTTTTGCCTATGGCGGTTATTCGGGCGATCATTTTGGCACACGCTTTGCCCTATCCCCGGACGGTCAGACTCTTGCGTACTTGAGCGACAAGGGGCTGGCAATATGGCATGAGGGAGAAAGTCGAACACTCGACTTTACAGCCGATGTGATTATTTGGTCACCGCCCCAATACGTGACGGTTGATTTACCACAATGAAAGAGACTGTCGCCACCTGATGGCTCTCTTCTCGCTGCTCCTCATTTCAATCATAGTAGGGGCATTCGTGCCGCAGCTTGTAGAGATATGACCAAAGGACACCCATAACCGAAATTCAACAATTAATAAAGCAAATGAGAGTTCGCGTGACCATCATCGGCGTTACACCCTTGGGCAATGTCGAGCGCCTGCGCCGCTGCGATCTGGAAGATGACTCCCGCGCATGGCTCGCCAGTGAAACCTTCCAGCCGCTGAACCTTGTCAATGGCATCTGGGAGGAAACTGGCATCGTACCCGATGTGCTGCTGCCCACCCGCTGGGACTTGTTTACCGAAGCCACTGACCCCGCGCTCGCAAAGGCCGTCGAACTACTTCAGCAGCCGCGGTAACAGGTGAGTACAATCACAATCCTCGTAAAGAATTCTTCCAAACCAAATCGAAACCAATTTCCGCCTGAATTATAATTGACTTATACAAACATCTGTGCTATATTAAACATACTCAATATCCATCAAGAGATGTGCACCATCTTCTATCTATCATCTATTTCTATTGGCTAAAATCAATTACTGATCGCCGACTGCCTGTTTTGCAGCAAACATTGCGGCGGCAGCCCGCTCTTCCGCCGCTGCAAAAACCGATTGTCATAATTGGTATGTCCGACATTGACGATATTGACGACAATTCTGACAAATTCCGTTATGTCGTCGGCGACAACGAGCGTCCAAAGCCTCCCTTTGGGACGATTTCGACGCCACAAGATGCACAATCAGCACAAATAGCATCTCTGAAATTGCCGCATTTTGTGCATTTTGTGCCGAATGAAGTCTTACCTGTTATCGTCCGCAATGTCTTTTGACTATCAGCATTAGACTATTGACTAACGACTATCAACTACCGACCACCAACCCTACAACCCCAGCTTACCGGGACACAAAATGTTATTCGGGTCCAGCGCCCGTTTGATGCGCCGCAGGCTGTCCATGCCGCTGCCGTACTGCGCGGGCATGTATGGCGCTAACCGTATACCCACCCCATGATGATCGTTCATCACTGCACCGGCCTTCATGGCCGCTTCGATCCCTGCCCGGAAGATAGCATCATGCAGTTCTTTCGCTTCGGTAAGGTCAGCCGGACCGGTAGGGATTTTCATACGGGCATAAATCATGGACCCCCACTCGTACCAATGGGAGAAGTGTGTATTCAAGGACAGCTTAAATTCCGCAGGGCAGGCCGCATGAATCGCCTTAGTTGTCGCGTGGTAGACATCTTCAATATGCTCGAAGTCCGCTACCACATCCACCGTCCCCCAGATACTCGGCAGTTCCGGTGCATACGGCGGGTAATAAAACACATAGCGCCGTTCCCACCACGTCTTACCAATAGAGTCGGGCAGCAATTTGCCGTTCATCTCCCGGCACAGGTCAAGCGCAAACTTCGCTTCCAGTTCCACCAATTCAGGGTACTCCCCGTCGAACATCATCACCAGCGTCGCGCTGTCCAGTGTCATGTCCACCGCCCTTGCCAGACTATGCTGGGCAGCCTGTGTGTCATACAGGCGCATCACCGGTGGTTTCAACCCGCTGGTCATGATACGCCGTCCGGCTTCGATGCCATCCGCCAGATTGGCAAAAGCCACTGCTCCGAATACCCGCTTCTTGGGCAGAGGATGCAGTTTAACGGTAGCCGCTGTCACAATGCCCAGCGTGCCTTCCGCCCCCACCAAAAGCTGCGTCAGTTCCGGCCCGACCGCATGGCGCGGCACAGACGGAGTCTGCACCAGTTCACCCGTCGGTGTCACGAATTCGAGGCTCAGGATATGTTCTTCAATCTTGCCGTACTTGGTGGAAAGCACGCCCGACCCGCGCGCCGCTACCGACCCGCCAATCGTCGCCCATTCTGTCGAGGCCGGATAATGCGTGAAAGACAATCCTTCGGCGTTCAGTTCCGCCTCAAATTCTTTACAGATCTTCCCGGCTTCCACCACGCTCGTCAGCGACTTGCGGTCAATCGTCCGCACGCAGTTGAGTTTCCTCATATCGAGCACTATGCCGCCCAGATCAGCGTTTGCTGCGCCCTGTACCCCGCTGCCGCCGCCCCACGGCGTAATCGGCACGCGCAGGCTGTTCGCCAGCCTCACAATCTCCGCTACCTGTTCCGGTGTGGAGGGCGTCACAGCCACGTCTGGACGGCTGAGAGGCTGCCCCGCTGCCACCGCCGCGATAGCGTACCACCACTGGTCACTGGCGTAATTGGCGCGAGCTTGTTCTGTAGGCTCCACATTGGCACTCCCCACGATTTCGGACAGTGCCGCTGCCAGTACCGAACGAGTATCCTGCGTTACCATGCTTTGCCCTCAGTCCAGTCCTGATTTTTAATGTTTACTTCGACCTTTTCCAGTTCTTCCACCGCGTCAATCAGGTGATTGGTGAAGCGACGGAAGGCTTCTTCACCCTTTTCCGCCGTGCCACGCTGCGGCACACCCATTACCCCAGAATCGGTGAATTCCTCATGGTCAAACGGGAAATTGAAATACTGGTAGCCCTGAAACTCTGCGTCCGGCATCCCGTCCTTCTTCGCCCACGCCTCACCCAGCCATTTGGGCGAGTGTGCCTTGTCAGTCTTGGCACGATCCATCCGCACCAGTCGGGGGTCATGCGCCAAACACTGCGAAGTTTCCAGTTCTCCTGCGTGCCAGCCGGGTGTTTCTTCTACTGGCCCTTCCAGAATGTCCTTTAACATACCGATATACCGTTCAGCATATGGTTTGTAGTAGGCGATCAATGCGCCCGTTTCGTTGCGCAAGCGGCGTAATACCGGGTCAATTACTTTGACGTTCGAGCCGTGCCCATTAACAAAAATCAGCCGCTTAAAACCGTGGTGAATCAAGCTGCGCCCGATGTCATAGATCACGTTCAGGTAGGTATCGGCCCGCAGCGTGATTGTCCCGGCCCCAAAACCCGGCGCGCGCATATGCTGTGGTGAATAGCCCAGCCACAACGTCGGGGTATACATGATACCGGCCTGTTCTCCGGCGCGGCTGGCAACTTCCTCTGCGGTGATGGTATCGCAGTACAGGGGTAGATGCGGTCCGTGCTGTTCAAGGCTGGCCTTGGGGATAAGGATCGTATCCGAATGTTTCAAATATTCCTGAATATCCACATAACTCAAGTCTCCCATGCAGAACGATGGGAAATTCAGCGACTTAGTTGAACGTGTAGCTGCCATTTTGATTGCTCCGTTTTCTCTCGGCTTTCGCTGTGATTTCGAAATGCTTATGCCAATTAATAAAATATATTTGTAGGGACAGGGCATGCCCGTCCATTTCTCTATAAAGTAG
The DNA here is from genome assembly GCA_041390885.1 of Anaerolineae bacterium. Lineage (GTDB taxonomy): Bacteria > Chloroflexota > Anaerolineae > Aggregatilineales > Phototrophicaceae > CFX2. Next base: position 68,676 of record JAWKPB010000027.1, read on the forward strand.
CTGTTTGTCCACACTTAGTTCATCATTTGTAATAACTCGTCCAGCACCGCGTCTGCAAACGCATCACTGTTGATGTGCGCTTCTATTTCGCGGTAGCGAATATTTTTGTTCAGCCCATCCTTCAGTATGTTCCAGCACCTGCGGTTCAGTTCCGGTAGCCAGAATGCCCCGCCTTCAATGTCCATCACCGACCCGCCTCCCAGCGGCACGATGACCGATACGGGGCCGGTAGCGCGGTTGAGTTTTTCCACGACAAACTGTGTAGCGGCTACTTGCTCATCCGGTGTTAGGCGAACCAGTGTAAATTCCGGGTTGTGATAATAAGTTGGGCGGTCTTTGAACTGCTCTGGTATTTCATGCTTCGCCCCGAAGACGATGAAATCCAGACAGCCGGGAACAATCAACTGGGGAACACCACTCTGTGCCGCCGCGTCCAGGCGCGTCGCCCCGCCCACATGGAAGCCACCCGCAATCTGTCCCGCCACTTCGCTTAAGGTGTAATCCAGCACAGCCGCAAACTGCCCTTGTGCGATCAGGTCTTCCATTGCCCGTCCGCCAACACCATTAGCATGGAAAATCACAAAGTCCCAACCGCGCTCTTCAATGTGCGGGCGAATTCGCATTAGCGGTTTGGTCGTATTTCCCAGCATCGTCGCGGCAATAGCCGGACGCTCGACTATTGTGTTTCCTTGTCCTGATAACGGGTGACTGGCGTATGCCTTTGCCATGCCCGCAACCGCCGCTGCCGCGCTATCGAACACCGCCCGGCTGATGGGATTGAGGCCAAGAATATCCACGACAGAGTGCATCACCATCACATCGCGGATGCCCACAAACGGCGCGAACTTACGCTGACCGGAGGCTATGGGCGAGACGATCAGCTTGGGAAAGCCTATGGGCAGTTCCTTCATGGCCGCTGCTGCCAGCACCGAACCTTCTGCACCGCCCAGCGCCACTGCCCCCTGTATCTTGCCTGCTGCCAGCAAATCCAGCGTGATTTTGCGAACGCCCGCCAGCATACCTTCGACTGCTTTGCCCCGTGTCCCTGCATTGCGGAGAGCATCAATCGTAGTTCCTGCCGCCTCAGCCACCTGTGCGCGGTTGAAGTCAGCTTCAATGCCTACCGCCTCACCGAGAATGCCAGAATCCAGCACCAAGGTGTCGCAGCCTTGCTCCCGTACACGGTCACGCAGGTAAGCAGTTTCTGGCCCTTTGGTATCGAGCGTGCCAATCAGTAGTACAGTCGCCATTAAAATCCTTTGTCAACAAAGGTTTTGTAGGGGCAGCATGCTGCCGCCCCTACAATGAAATTCTTCGCGTCTCTGCGGTAAATAAGCGTATTTACGCGCCACTGGCACGCAGATGCTTGATGGAGGCTTCTACATAACGCGAGTATTCCGCGTCGCTCATCAGGTCGCTGCCATGATCACGAATGAACTTCAGTTCCGCTTCGGTAGCCGTTGTGCCAGCCGCTTCGGCTTTGGCCGCCAGCGGCGAACGATCCAGCGGCACCACAAATTCGACGGTCAACTGATTGTTATAGCCTGCCTCTTTGAGGGTGCTGATAAGTTTCTTCCAATCCAGCGCCCCGCCGCCGGGGGGGAAGCGGTTGTTATCGGCAACATGGAAATCCACCAGCCAGCCACCCTTGCCTGCTACGCGGATGGCCTCGTAGGGGTCAGCTTCTTCGATATTGATGTGGAAGGCATCCAAACAAATGCCCACATTGCCACCTACATCCTGCGCCAACCGGATAGCCTGATCGTGACGGTTCAGGAAATTGGTTTCAAAGCGGTTCAGCGGTTCCAGCCCGATGCGGATGCCCAATTTGTCGGCATGTTCCGCAACTTTCCTGATACCATCAACGGCCCATTCCCACTCGGTTTCTTTGTCGGCCATCGCCACAATCTTGCCCACTTCGCTGGGGACGAGCGTGAAAATATCACCGCCCAGCGCGTGAACCATGTCCAAACATTCCTTTAAATAGGCAACGGTCATTTCGCGGTAGTAGGGATCGGCATGAATAAGATCACGGCCTTTAACCATAATGCTGACCGAACCGAAACACTTCAGATTGTTCTTGTCCAGCAGGCCGCGTACATGTTTCCAGTCGTATTTGCGCGGCTCACCCATGATCTGAATGCCGTCGTAACCCAGCCGCTTCATACGGTCTATGGTGGCTTCAATCGGTTCTGGGCGCATCCAGTTGTGCATACAAACTTTCATGTCGAAATCTCCTATTTGCTAGTATGAATATATATTGATCGTGAAGACACGTTTGCCTTCACGTGGTTAAACCCTTACTGCCCATAAGTTAACTTATTGAACATACTTTCGCGCAGCTTGTTGAGATGCTCACGCATCGCTAGTTCCGCCCCCCGTCCATCATGTTTCGCGATGGCTTCTACCACCTCACGATGTTCTGCAGTACAGGCTGCCAACCGCGCTGGATTATGCTTAGAGTCAGTGTTTGCAAGATGGTGTACACGGTTACGCAGCAGCACCACTGTTTCCCCCAACAGTGGATTGGGGCAGGCAGTGTTAATGGTGTCATGGAACACCTTATCGGCTTTCGACCATTCCGGGTAGTCATCATCCGGTAGGGCGGCCTCCATCCGCGTGATGGCATCTAGCAAGGCGGCGATTTGGCTATCGTTGACATTTTCAGCCGCCAACCGTGCTTGCTCCGGTTCGAGCAGGGAACGCAAATGGATGACATCCAGCACATCTTTGACTGATCGCGACGCTATCGTAACTGCCCGTCCGGGAATAACCTGAACCATGCCTTCTTGCGCGAGCTGTTGCAACGCTTCGCGCACAGGGGTGCGGCTAATGCCTAACAACTTGGAAAGCTGAAGTTCAGAAAGAGGCTCGCCCGGATCTAAACCGGCATGATGAATAGCATCTTTGATACGCTCATAGGCCAGTTCACGGCGGCTTACCCCGCTGCGAGATGAATGTTTTTGTTTAGTGAAATAAGTCTCAAGATTACTCATTAACGTCACCAATTCATCCACAGTATACACACTGTATACAGGTTGTATGCAGGTATTGTAACCAGACATAAAGAGGTCGTCAAACAACGCCCGCACCGATACGCTTCAACCAATACAACAAGCGCACTTCTGCTAGGGTGGAGCACTCTTTATGAACAGTCCAGTGGATACCGCAAACAGCTATCCCTTGCGGGCGATTTCCCACGCCAGATGATTGATTTCAGGGATGATCAATTTTTCCAGAGCGATCTGCACCGCGTTCGGACTGCCGGGCATCGAAAACACCAATGTATTGTTATAGACCCCAGCGGTGGCACGGCTGAACATAGCTGCCGCCCCCACCTCTTGCCAGCTCAACATGCGGAACAATTCACCAAATCCAGGCAGCGTTTTTTGCAAGAAGCGGCTGACGACATCGTAAGTGGTGTCGCGGGGGCTGATGCCCGTGCCGCCATTGAATAAAACCAACTGAACACCCGGCATAGTCGTTAGTTCGTTGAGCACCGTTTCAACCTGGTCGGGTTCATCTTTTATCAGGCGATAGGCGGCGATATGATGCCCCAGTTCGGTCATCCGCCGTTCAATATAGTGACGGTTTTGATCAGTTTCCGGCGTGCGGGTATCACTCACTGTCACAATGGCCACCGTGACGGGGCCGCTGCCTGCTTTCTGGCGATGCTCTTCTGCACCCATTTTGCACCTCATATCCCATTGTTAATAAATTCCAACGATCACTTGGCGGTTAATTGACAACCTCTTAAATCTGGCTTAAACTCGTAATAAGTTGGCGAATATTATGGAGGGTTTTCCGCCATGAGCGACGGTGAGCCAACAATTGAATCGTGTTACATAAGAAACGTTAAGCGCGCGACTTGGGTTGCAACCGGGTTGCGCGCTTTTTATTTACATTAGGGAGTATATCTTCACCTTACACAGGAGGACAACAGCAATGGATTACGGAATGATCGGGAAAATCGAGAAAGCCCGCCGCTATGCCGAAGAACCAGAGCGCATTACCTTCAAATCATTCACCGTCGAATTTCGTGGGAGCAACGACAATTATCAAATTGATCTCGGCGACAGCGGTTGGCACTGCACATGCTCCGGTTTCCACACCCATCATATTTGCCCCCATGTCATGGCGATGGAGAAACTTTTCCATGTCATGCTTAAACGTGACCCCTTACATTATGGACCCGGCCAAAATGTAGTGAGCGATGTTGAAAAAGCCGGACGTTACACACACGAAAAAGACCGCATTCAGTTCAAAACATTCGAATGTACTTTCCACGGAGAAAACAGCGAACACACTTTTGGATTTGTGGATAACAAATGGCATTGTGACTGCGATTTCTTCAAGAGCAGGGGTGTATGCAGCCATACGATAGCGATGGAACGACTGCTGCTCGGCATGTTAGACGCGGCGCCACAGGTGGCGGTGCATTAGCCCTTTCCCGTAATTTTATCAACTGACTATTCACAGCGCCGGAAATATCCCGGCGCTGTTTTCGTCTATCCTCAATCTGTTATCCATGTAACAATCTAGCAACTGGCATCCATTCCTGAGTCGTGTAAAATGCAAACTACCGTTACAATAAGATCACTGTGCTTTGCAGGCATCATAAGGAACAGAAAACATGCGTGAAATCACAATAGCAACAGTGCAAATGCGCCCCAAGCTAGGCGAGGCTGAAGACAATCTGGTCAAGATGTCGGATTTGATATCCAAAATAGCTACTCAGCAAAAAGTAGATCTGATTGTTTTCCCTGAACTCGTCACCAGCGGCTATGAACTTGGCGTGCGTTTCACCGAATTAGCGCAGCGTGTACCCGGCCCAACCATCAACTTGATTGCCCAACGCGCTAACGAACACGGCGTTTATATTGCCTTCGGTATGGTCACCAAAGAAAAGGTCGAGTCGGTGCTGTATAACTCGGCAATTTTGGTAGGACCGGATGGTGAACTGCTGGATGTTTATAACAAAATTCACCTGCGCGGCGAAGAACGTATGGCCTTCCGCGAAGGATATAAACTGCCGGTTATCCCCACCGAAGTTGGCAACATCGGTCTGATGATTGGTTACGATCTCGCTTTCCCGGAAATTGCCCGCAGCCTCGCTTTGGATGGAGCGGAGCTGATTTGTGTTTGTGCGAACTGGGAAGCGACCCATATTGATGAGTGGAAGACCTATGTGCGTGCCCGCGCATATGAAAATTCGTTGTTTGTAGCCGCTTCCAATCGTATCGGTGAAGATGTGACACTCACCTTCGGCGGCGAAAGCATGATCGTCGGCCCACGTGGTCAGGTCCATGCTTCACTTGCCAATGAAACGGATGAGAAAACAGGTGAGCCCCAAGAAGGTTTTGCCGTTTCGCGCATTGATTTGGATGAAGTCCGCAAGAACCGGGAAGAATTTCAATTCATCCAGAACCGCCAACCCGCTGTCTATAAATCGCTGGTGCGGAAGTATTGAGTTTAGCAGTCAGGTGGGCAATCAGGTACTTCGAGTGGCATTCGCCTGTTTAGGGCGGTCACAAGTTCAAATGAGTTTTATAGCCTGCGTTAGCAGGCTTTATTCATATTTCCAGAGGCTTGTCCCTCTGTTGCTTTAACCCACTTTCAATATTGCTGATAGCATATTCCAGATTGACGCACATATTTGTTTCATTGGTAAGAAAGTTTCCTTATGAAAAAGTCCTGTCATTCACTGCTGCTCTGTCTCGTCCTCACTCTAGTTAATCTGCCTGTACTGGCACAGACCAGTACCCCATCCGCGCCGGAGGCAACAGCCGAATCCACGCCCGATCCCAATTATGTTGAACTGCTGCTGCCCGAAGTCATCTCGACCCGCCCCCATGCCACTGATGCTTGGACAGAAGGACTGCTCTTATTTGATGGATTTCTCTATGAAAGTATCGGTGAAAATGGTCAATCCGCCTTGCGTAAAGTTGATCCACAAACCGGCAACATTGTTCAAGAACTAAATCAACCGGCAGACGACTATGCCGAAGGACTGGCATTGGTTGATGATCGCTTCATTCAACTCACATGGAAGCAGGAAATTGCTTATGTCTATGACCGCGATACCTTCAAGCAACTGGATACCTTTAATTACACCGGTGAAGGTTGGGGGCTAAGCTACGACGGTGAGGCTGTGTGGATGAGCAATGGCTCAGATACGCTCGTCACACGCGATCCCAAAACGTTTGAAATCATACGTGAAATTCCAATCACATTGTTTGGTAAATCAGTTGCAGAAATCTCTTCTCCCCAAGGACAGTCGCTTGGTGGCTTGAATGAATTGGAAGTTGTAGGCGACGAGGTTTATAGCAACATATGGCCGACAGCTTATGCACTACGTATTGATAAAGCTACAGGCATCGTCACTGGCATAATTGATGGGACAAAACTGCTAGCACCAGACGAAAAGGTTGACCCGGCAATCCGCAATTACCTCAACGGCATCGCCTACGATGCCGACACCGACACGTTTCTTATCACGGGCAAGTATTGGCCTAAACTATTTGAGGTACAGTGGAAGGTAGCGGATACCCTCCGCCTTCAGTGATCTTTATTTGCCCAATCAGTCAATACCCCGTACACTAAATTGCGGGTAGATAATATATTCAATGCACTCGACACTGCTCGTTGGGTATTCAAGTCAGTGAGCGTCGCTGTCCTTTACGCGAATCAGTAACGGTATGCAAGCGCAGCGTTCATATGTAGTACTGTCAGGGGGAAAATTCGCATGAACACATCCATACTTGATGTCAATCTCAAAGTACTCATTATGGATACTGATTATTATGCGCTGCATGCTCTAAATGGTTTCCTCGCATGGGATCGGCGTACCCGTGTCACCTTTCTTGCTGAATCGATTCCTGCTATGTGGGATTATATCGGCCACACGCCTTTAGCTGAATTACCCAATGTAGTTTTGTTAGAGGCGGACAATGCAGGTGGGCCTGCTTTGCTAAGTGCGGCTATCAGTACCCTGCGCCAGCGCATTAGAAATGTACGTGTTCTGTGCATCGGCCAGCGTCCGCTGCCTGACTTAGTCGAGGCGGCAGCAGAAGGGGGCGCATCCGGCTATCTGCTCAAAGATGATGTTCGCCTGCAAATTGCGTGGGCTATTGTGTTCAGCCTCAACCGCGACTTTACCATCACCACAAGCATTTCCCACGCATGTTCTGACCGTTTCCATCACCGCATTTTCCATGCCACTATTTTGCCCGGTATGCGGAAATTCCCTGAACTAACAGGGCGTATCGCTCAAGCCTTGAAATTATGCGTTTTGGATGGACTGCCCGCGCATCTGGCAGCCGATGAAATGGGCATCAGCCTCCACACCATTCGCGGCTATATCAAAGAGGGCTATCGCATTTTGGAGGCCCATGATGATCTGGAATACCCAGTTAACATGACCCCACAGGAACGGGCTTTTATGCGCCTAACTGCCTTTGATGAACATGAAAGTGAAGAGGATTCATCTGCGGCTAAACACGAAGCTGAGGGTGAGAATTAGCCCAAGTACGGCGGAAAATCGCTTTCAAGTGTCGATTCAGCAGGCAGTTCAACAGCGTGCGACAGCACCATCAGCCATTCATCGGCGACAAATTCAAATATGTTGGTAATGGCAATAACATCGACCATTGAATTATTGTCGTGAAATTGCAGGTGGGCCGTCTGTACCCCGCTCAGAACAGCCATGTTGCCGAAATACCGAATATCCAAATTGTCTGAAGTGACCGAAGTAACAATCGCCGGAAACGACGTCAGAGTTCGGATGAATTCATCGCGTGATTGATCTGGTTGCCCCGGTGAACGTAAAACAAAAGAGTCTGCCAGTATCTCCTCAAAAATCTGACTATCTTTTGTTTTCAGGGCGATCCAGAATAACTGTTGGGTTTCCAATACCCCCGCCTGCACATGATCTACTCCGTTCCTAGACTGCTGCATCACCAATTCCCTTAAATCGTATGAGGGAATATTATAACCAGACAAGGTGGCGGATTGCATATATTGGAATGAAACAATTACGCAGTGGGTTATCCTCTGGCTGTAACCTTCCACACGCGCTCACCCATTGTCTCTTTGATCTGGGCAACCCGAGCGATCAGATTTTTGAACTCCGCATAAGCCAGTGCAGTAATCACCAGATACCACCATAGCCAACGCTTCTGTCTACGAATCGACCTATCCGCTAGATTATAAATGAACAGAAGTTGCAGCGGCCCCGTACTCATCGTGAGAATACTGGTCAGTACAAAAATGGGAACAAACCAGTCCACTTTGTCTAAGCCGCCATATTTCCATGTCCAGTAGGCAATGATCGGAATCATTTGTCCAGAAAGCCACGGATACACTTCACGCCAAATCAACAGGTGAAAAACACCTAACTTCTGTCGCAACGTCAACCGTTTGGAACGCAGCAAACGCGGAGACTGCACCAACGTGACCTGATACCATCCTTGCGCCCAACGCATCCGTTGGTTCCACAGCGCCTTCAGCGTGACAGTTGCTAATTCGCGGGAAATCAAAAAGGGGTCGTTGGCAATTTTGTATCCATTACTAATGACCCGGAACGATGAGTCAATATCTTCCGTCAGCATGAAGCCGTGCATACGTGTTTCGCGCAGCAGTTCGGTTTTCCAATAACCATTGCTCCCACCAAAGATGCCAAAGTTGTGTAATCGGGACCGACCCGGGTGACTGACGGCATAAATGGCCTCAAATTCGACGGCAACCGTACGGGCCACCCGTGACGCATCTCCATTACGAACAAGACAGTGTCCCTGTACGATGTCGTAACCATTTGCCAGCCAACGCCACGCACGCCGGAAACTATCCGGGTCGGGGTGATGGTCAGCATCAAAAACACCCACAAATTTGCCATTCACCACCGAAAGCGCAGCATTCACATTTTGCGCTTTCGATGTACTGTTCTTGACGCGAAACGGAATGAAGCGTTTGTCGCGTTTGGCTATCTCCTTGAATACCCGTTCAATCGGCATGTCACGCGGGCTGTTGTAGGCCAAAATAACTTGCAGCGAGCCGGGGTAATCCACACGCAAAAAGGCTTCGATAGTGGCCTCAATCGTGGCTGCCTCATTGGGCAAATAAGCAGCAATAATGGCGCTCGCCTGCGGAAATTGGTCATCCGCTACAGGTGGCGGGTCAATCCGCTGTAGCGACAAAAAGCCTTCCCACCAAATGAGAATGGACGTGACGAGTAGCGCCACCACCACGACTACGTACATTGCACCGACAATCTCAATGCCAAGTTTGTCGAGGATGACATAAATCAAGAAGGGTAAGGCGGTACCCAGAATGAAAGTAAGGGCAATCTGGAAGGGTGTACGCCAATTGGCTGTCACACGTGCCCATAAGGTTACCTTCTTGACTGTTTGTGTTTTCTGTTTTTGTTCATGAGCTAACGCCGCCATTACGGGTTGGTACTCGACTGCCTGCAAGTCCAGATGTAAACCTGCAAACATAGACGCAGCTTTGGCTTGGTGCCGCAGGTCACCGGGTTGGGTCTGACCATCAATTGCCACAAAACCCACAATCGGGGTCAAACGCAAACGTTCGTCACCTACCATGAAGGTGTGTCGTACAATGCGCCGTGAGAAGCGGTTGAGCCGCTTTTTCACCGATTTCGTCCCCGCTTCGGCGATCAACATCAACAAATCGCCGTCGTCATTTATCCCGCTAACCTCCAACGGCAGTCGATCATATGCTGCCAGTGCCATCATTTGCTTAATAATTGGCGCGTCCGTCCATTTTCCTAACTGATCAGTAAGTTGTTGCCGTTCGCTTAGGCTGATACATACCAAACAAGCGTATTCATTGGCTTCTTCGGCCCGCAGCACTTCCTGGTTCACTTCCTCCAGAAATGCGGCAGTACTCATTAAACCCGTATGCCTATCCCAGTGCAGGTGGCTAGCGGGGACAGACGGGCGCTGGATTTTAGCCGTGACCCGTGCTTGTAGCTCGGTTAGGGAATAGGGCTTAATAAGATAGTCGTCCGCGCCTAGTTGAAAGCCGCTAGAAATATCTTCCGCGGTATTCCGCGCTGTCGCTAATATAAACGGGATACTTTCGGTTTCCGGATTAGAACGCAGGGCTTTGAGTAATTCTAATCCTGTTATATTAGGAGTGTTGATGTCAGAGAGGATGAGATCAGGAGGATTCTCGTCCAGCAATTGTAGTGCTTCCATACCATCATGCGCTTCCACCACTTCATGTCCTTGCATCTTCAACGCAGTGGTAATGATTGTCCGCTGCATGGGGTCATCTTCGACCACCATAATAATCGTTTTGGCAGGCGGAGGGGGACTGCTTGATTCGGCTGTGCCATTGACGTTTATGTGATTGGGTTGAGTAACTTCGCGGCCAGAAAGCGATGCGCGATTGTTTGCTCTCCTGTACCAAAATCTCTCAATTCCCTGTGCCCATAAATTCGAAAAATTGGTTTTCCATGTTGGTACAGACTCACCACCTCCCATATAGGGGCGAAAGTAGACAGGTCGCCTTCTGGTGTTCGCCAGCGCAAACTGTACAGCTGCTTTGACTTGCTCCAGCCAGTCTTGAGCAGTAGCCTCCCCATCAATAAGGGTATAGCCAATAAGGGCACTCACTTCTAACCGCTCATCCGCCACCACGAAGTTGTGTTGTGCGAGACGCAATCCAAGGAGTTGAAGGCGTTTTTTAATTTGGGCGACGGTAGCGCCCACGATCAGAATGAGCAGCTCACTGTCACTGCTCAGTCCCTTGACCTCCAGTGGTAACTGATCCTCCTCAACGAGGGCAATAATCTGCTTGATGATCGGAATTACAGCCCGTGCACCAAACCGTTCAATGAGCTGCCGGCGCTGGCTAAAGCTAACACAAACAAGCCAACTCACTTCCTTGCTTTCTTTGACCCGTATAGCTTCTTGCTCAACCTCATCCAAAAACGCATTTTCATTAAACAATCCGGTATGTAAATCGTATTGGAGCTGGTTGGCAGGCACGGTGGGCCGCATGATTTTGGCCGACACCCGCGCTTGTAACTCGGTCAACGAGTAAGGCTTGATGAGATAATCATCTGCACCTAATTGAAAACCGATAGCGATGTCATCAACGGTGTTGCGCGCTGTCGCCAAAATAAATGGAATGCCTTCGGTTTCGGGGTTGGAACGCAGCGCCTTTAACAGCTCCAATCCATTGATATTAGGCATAGCAATATCAGTGATGATTAGGTCAGGCGAGCTTTCATCCAATAACATTAGTGCGTCAACCCCATCTTTGGCCTCCACGACTTGGTGTCCTTGCAAGCGCAAAGCTGTCGAAATGACCCTCATCTGCATCGGGTCATCTTCAACCACCATAATCGTACCTGTATTGGAATTGCCCTTGTGCTGCCTGTCCATTTACACTTTCATGACCGTACAAAGATTTGAAACTTGTAATCTCCATAATTTTAACATCGGTTTTGGGTTGTGTTGCAACTCTTGCGGAGTAGTTCAGACGCAAATGAGACTAACGACCGATGGAGAGCAGCTCACTTATCATTTTCTTATGAACAATTCATGGTCAATACATTGACCAAAGCGAGACAATACCCTATCATTAATTTGTAACCCATCGGAGAAAACAAATGAATAACCGCGAAATTGTTGCTGAAAATTTAGTCAAGCAATACGGAAATTTTACAGCTGTTAAAGGTGTTTCGTTTCAGGTCAAGTCTGGTGAAATATACGGCTTTCTCGGACCGAATGGCGCAGGAAAAAGCACCACAGTTTCCATGATGACCACACTCATCCTGCCGAGCAAAGGAACAGGCATCGTCGGCGGTTATGATGTGGTCACACAGGCCGGTGATGTCCGCCGCGTCGCTGGTGTCGCCTTGCAGGAGATCGGCCTCGACCCGCTTATGAAATCAATGGAACTACTCACTGTGCAAGCGCAGATGTTCGGGCACAGCCGCAAGTCTGCCCGAGACCGCGCCCGCGAACTGCTTGATTTGGTCAAACTCTCAGAGTTTACCGAACGGCAAGTAGGTAAGTACAGCGGTGGGATGCGCCGCCGTCTCGATCTGGCGTTGGCATTAGTGCATGAACCGGCCATCCTCTTCTTGGACGAGCCGACTACTGGTCTTGATCCGGCTAGCCGTCGCGATATCTGGGCCGAAGTGCGCCGTTTGAACAAAGAGCACGGTATGACCATCTTCCTGACTACCCAATATCTGGAAGAAGCAGATGTGTTAGCGGACCGCATCGCCATCATCAAAGAGGGTCAAATCGCCGTAGAAGGCGCGCCCGCCGAACTCAAAGCATTACTCGGAACGGAATCGATTAATGTCAGCTTCCGCGAAGCAGCCGATGCCGAAAAAGCAGCCGCTCACCTGCTCGACATGGGTGGGCAGGTTAAGACAGATCGCAAAGTACTGCGTTTTTACCTGCCACAGGCCGCTGCCGCCGTTCCCGCGGTTATGAACCGCCTGCAGCAGAATGGGCTTGACCCCTTGTCGCTGACACTGACACAACCCACACTAGATGATGTGTTCCTGCAAGTCACCGGACAGCGCTTTGAGAGCGACACCGAAGAAAATATCACCGAAGCGGTTGCTTGACCCAAAGATGAATGGCTGTGGCCATCCTGATCACCTAATTATGCATGTCGCTAAATATAAGGAATAAATAACGTGGCTGTTCTTACATCTTCAAATGCACTTGGAATGCAATCTTCTCAAACCGATTTGCGTTCTGCAAAGACCCCGCTGCTCATGCAAATCATGATTATGGCATGGCGCAGTCTCATCACTGCCTTCCGCACGCCGGCTGCCATCATCCCCGGTATCATCATCAGTGTATTCTTTCTATTCGTTTACACGGGTTCGCTCGGCAATGCCTCAAATTTCCTACCCGGTCTAGCGGGCAAAAGTTACCTTGCCTTCATCTTGCCCGTTTCTGTGGTAAGTTCTGCCCTCAGCGGAGCGGGTGTAGCCGGTCAGGCCATCGTGCGCGATATCGAAAATGGCTACTTTGACAAACTCCTGCTGACGCCCGTTAGCCGCGCTGCTCTGCTGTTGGGACCGATGATTGCTGGCGCGGTAACGCTGGCCCTGCAAACCATCATTGTTGTAGTTGTCGGACTTCTCTTGGGCCTTGAGTCTGCCACTGGCATCGGCGGCCTTCTCTTAGTCGTTGGCATGGCACTCCTGTTGGGTATAGGCTTTTCCGGTTTTACTGTGGCAATCGCCTTGAGGACTGGCAATGCTGCCGCCACCCAGGGAGGTTCATTCCTCTTCTTCCCATTGACTTTCCTTACAGCTACTTTTGTGCCGGTTGCCCTTCTCAGCGGTTGGATCAAAACTGCCGCCCAATACAATCCGATTACCTACATTCTGGAAGCCATGCGGTCAGCGCTGTTGGATGGTTGGCAACCGGAGATTCTAGCACGCGGCCTCAGCTCGGCACTGGTTATGGGCATCGTGCTGTTCCTTTTCGCTCTAATAAGCCTGCGTGCCCGTACCCAGAGACGCTAACATACATAAAGACCAATCTGGAAATTTAGTCCACCTGCTGGTGACATCAACTGGTCTGGTTGTTCATTAGACAGCGTGGCCTCAGATTGTGTGAACAGAAAATTCAAGCTGAAAAATAGACGGGAACTACCCGTCTATTTCATTGCCATAATCTATAAATATCTACACCACTAAGTAACTGCTCATCATTCTTGCCTCCTCAAATTCTCACACTAGGTATCGTATAATATTTTTTATAGAGTCCACCTTTTGGGAATTTTCATGCCCTGTGGTCTGGCACGGACGGACACAGCAAATACCTCAATTTTCATGTTCTTTCGGTTAATGATGCATCTTTCGCAACAACTTCTCTACGCGCACCTCATGGGTCAAAGACGATGACGCGCATTTGGTTGTTGGTGGCGAGTGGGCTTTCGGTTCTATTCTTGCTGGCCCTACAACTGGGCACGAAACCGAGGGATGGGGTTGCACTGAAAGAACTATTGTTTTCGACGGTTTGCAGTGAACTCTGTTTTATGGACATCTATCCGGGTACAACTACCTTCTACGAAGCCCACAACATCCTTGAAAACAATCCTTGGGTTGCGTCCGTTGAACTCATCTTCCGCGCCCCGGATGCTCCACTAGAAACTCGCAACGGTTCCCTGAGGTGGCGCTGGAATGGACTTCAGCCTAAACTGCTGCATACTCCCTCCCTTGATGCTGGCGAAGTGGACTTCGAAAATGGGATTGTCCATTCCATTAAAGTCGCCACGTCTGTTTCATTCGGCGATGCCTGGCTGCTGTTAGGACAACCGGCGCACGGTTTTATCGGCACGTCGCGCATATATCTAGGCCGATTTGATAATCATGTTGCTGTCTATAACGAACAGGGTATACAACTGCAAACACTTCTGCCGCATGCTCCCCGCATTGCTACCTTCTGGAACGCACTGGTTGACGTTATTTTTGAACCTGAACCACCGGAACAACAATTGTATCGTCTCCCCTGTTGGCTGCGCTGCGAATGATAAATCTATGGTTTTAGGTCACCAGTAAATACCAATATATGCAAATAATTTGCAGTAATGCTGGATAATGCTTAACATTATGGAACATCAATTTTGCCTCAAGTCAATTAGGACGTCGTCTCATGCGGATTCAACGGAACCGGTCACGCCTGTCGTTTCATTCCCCTCGACGTCGCCGTTCCGGGGGATTATCGCTCGCGGTACTGTTAGGGGTGCTGGTTGGGGTCGGGGCTGTCACGTGGAATTTGATCGGGATACGTATGAATCCGGGAGCCGCAGCAGCAGGCGATGCGCTGGCGGCGGGTCAGGCTGCTTTTGGTCGGGGCGACCTGAGTAATGCCATTGCTTACGCGCGGCAGGCGTTAGACGCTAATCCAGATGATGAAGCAGCTTTAATTTTGCTGACACGGGCGTTGATTTACCGCAGCTACAGTGACTATAACCGCGCAGTAGACCGCGAGTCGGCACTTGAACTCGCATTAGAGAGTCTAGCACGTACTCCGAAGACTGCGCCGCGATTGGCAGCACTGGCCTATGCTCAACAAGCCAATGGACAGGGGGCGGAGGCGGCACAAACGGCTGACGAAGCGCTCCGCCTTGACCCCAACAATGGGCTGGCGCGTGTGGCACGGGCGCTGGCTTATGGCGGGGTGGGCAGTTTTGAAATTGCCCTACGAGAAAGCCAACAGGTAACTAAGGACAGCACATGGCAGATGGATGGCGAACGGGCGCTGGCAATCAGTTACAGCGACTTGGGGGATTATGATAATGCCATCAAATCAGTAGACAGGGCGATTGCCCTGAACCGCCATCTGGTGCCGTTGTATTTTGAACGGGCTTTGTACGCGCTGCAAGTTGGGGACGCAGACACGGCGACAGCAGCCTACTACCAGGTATTGACCTTCGACCCGGACAACGTGAAAGCCAGACTGCGCCTGTGCGAACTTTCCAGTTTGCTGCGGGAACGAGATGCTGCAGTCAAATATTGTCAAGAAGTGACCGCTCGCGCTCCAGAATGGTCTGATGGTTGGTATCAACTGGGAATGGAATACTTTTTACAGGGCGATTTTCCTGCAGCTCAAACGACGTTGCATCGTTGCTCGTCGTTGCAAGTTATGCAGAATGTACCAGTATCTGAACGTCGCTTTGAGTGCTGGTACTTACAGGGGCAAGCGGCAGAAATTGTCGGCGATTGTAAAGGGTTGGTTGCCACCTACAACGAATTCCGGGCGATGGCAAAAGAAACAACCATTGACCAGACATGGATGTATCCACCGGAGGGCCCGCCGGGGTGTACGCCACTGCAACCAACTACTTTGAATTGATGCTGCCTTCCCTCAAGTGAAACTGTTAAGGTACGCCCAGTGCCGCACGAAGCTGGCCTTCGCTCACACCTAGGCGGCGGGCAGCCGCGCGCAAATCGGGCGGAGGCGGACCCAGCGCGTCGCGAAGTTGAGCTTCACTAACGCCTAATTGCTGGGCGGCACGGGCGAGGTCGGGCAACCCATTTTGAGAAGATGATTGATTTTGAGACCCGGTCTGCTGGTTATTGGGTTGATTACTGACGACAGGTACCCCGCGAAAACAGCCAACAGTGTAGGGAAATTCATAGGTGGCATGGTAATGATACATACTCACGCTGCGACCATCCCACTCAACTTCATGGGTGTGGCCATGACACTCGTCGAGGTCCGCATTGGTCAAGATGTCGCCATTTTCCCCGCGCACACCGTAAATGCCAAATCCATCCAGCGCGTAACCGACTAACGCTGAATGACCTACACCTTCGTCCTTTAGACAGTCGGTCAAGCTGTGATAATGATACTCGCCTGTAACTTCGGGATGCCCCTGACAGTGATCTTGGGTTTCGTGGGCCACGGCGTCACGGTTAAGTGCATCCAGTGCGTCAAAGATCACCACGCCAGTTGTCAGCACACCGACAGCGCCGGGTGTCAAGCAGTGCGGTTGAGCAGCGACAGTGGGGTTGGCAGGCAAGGCGTAGACTAATGATTGTTCGCCAATGCGGTTGGGGTTACGGTCATATTGGTAGGCGTCGTCGTTCGTGGAAATCGGATAAATGCCAGTGGTGTGGTCAGGAAGGTCGTTGCCTTCGATGCGGCGGATGTCAGCGTCGAGACGGATGGTCAGGGTATGCTGCGGCCACGCTACATCACCGTCAACTATTGCTTTGGCCGTGAAGTCAAATGTGCCATCAGCTTTTATCCACGGTCCGTCCACCTGCGCGCCGCCAATACCTGCGTTCGCACCTGTTCCACAGCGGTAGACGTAGCCTATCTGCGCCGAGTTACTCAATTTATAGTCACCCAGCGGCAGGCGGGTGAGATCACGCGGATCGCCAACACCCTGCGCGTTCAGGTGGCTGGCAACAGCCAATGTCAGCATCAGTGCTGCAAGAACGGCATAAAGATGGGAATCGCGGCGGTATTGCTGGCGGGTTTTAGGTTTGGGCATGAATTTTGACCTCAATTGAACACTTTTATTGTACATGCCTTTGAAGGTGGTAGAATGAAAATCTTTCATATCATTACCCTTATGAAAAGCCAGAGGGTTTAGCCGAATTCATTCATGACATTGTCCACCATTTCCCCAACCGAAGCACGGCGTGCAGCCCGCAATGCCGGCGCGATTGCTACCGCCACACTCTTGAGTCGCGGGATGCAGTTTGCGTGGCAAATTATCTTTAGCACTGCACTTGGGCCGACGCTGTTTGGTGTGTACGGTGCAGTCAGCAGCTTCGTTCAAATCGGGACGGCAGTGGCGGCTTTTGGAATGGGGGCAATTGTCATCCGGGATGTAGCGCAGCGGCCTGAACAGGCGGGGAAGTATTTGACCTCCACATTGTTCCTGCAAACAGTGCTAGCACTGTTAGCTTATGTCGGTTTAAACGCCGCAGCGGGGCTGGGTGGATACAGCGAAGCGGTCAAAGCCTTCTTGGCAATTGCTGCTATTAACCTGATTGTGGATACATTGGGCAATATGTGCTTTGATCTGTTGTTGGCGAAGGAGCAGATGGTCACAACCTCTTTGGTCAGCATCGGGCATGTCATCGTTCTGATCGTGCTGGCGGGGTTGGGGCTGGCAACGGGTTATAGTTTGTTCGGCATCTATGTTGGTGTGACGATCGCCGGTGTCGTACGTTCGGCAGCACTGTGGCTGTTTGCACGACGAGCGGGCATTCGCCCCAACTGGCCTCTCGACTGGAGTATCGCGCGTCCGCTGCTGGTGAACAGCACCCCCTTGGCTTTCACAGCCTTTCTGACATTGGCCTACCAACAGGTGGATAAGCTGGTGACGAACCGGTTGATTGGCGACAAAGAAACAGGTTATCTGGCGGCGGCGTTTGTGATTTTCTTCGGTGTCGTCGAGTTGCTGAACACTACAGTCATCACCGCCATGTATCCCCTTATGGCACGGGCCTATGGCGATGGCAAGAATGCACAATTCGGCTTCATTGTGGAGAAATTAGCCTTCTTCACCCTGCTGCTGTGCCTGCCGCTGACTTTGACGATTTCACTTTTCGCCGGACCGTTAACTGCTCCCATCTGGAAAGACGAGTTCCGTCCAGCAGCAGGGGTGTTGAGCATTCTTATCTGGTATGCCCTCATCATGATGGTTGGCAATATGTTTTCGCAGGCGATGTTGGTGCAAAACCGCCAACGCAGTTTGCTGTTGATAAAGGCCTGCGGGCTAGTCATCAATCTGGTGCTGTTATTCATTATGCTGCCACGTTTTGGTGTACAGGGTGCACCTCTGGCTTCGGTGATTGCTGAAAGTGGCGTGTTTTGCCTATTGCTGTTGACCTTCCGGGCCATAGGTTGGCGTGTGCGACACATCGTGCCGCGCGTAGGAAGGCTGCTGGTGGTAGGGGTGGCAGCAGGCGGGGTGATGTTGATACTACGAAATTGGAGCTGGCCCGGTGCTCTAGTCGCAGGAATAGTAGTTTACATAGGGGGCATATTCGTCTTGAGGGTGCTGGCAGGCGAAGATTGGGATTTTCTATATCGCTTAAGCGCGGCGCTACCGGGTGGGGCTTTGATACGCAAATACTGGCGGCGCGATGTAACTGTCAATTGGTAGCGGCTGGCCGGTGAATAATGTGGTAGTAAATCAGCCAGCGTACACACCGTGACTTAAGTAAAAATCAGGGTAACGCCTTTTCTTTAAACAGTTGTTCAACTGTACTCAGCAGTTTGTCCGGGGTGAATGGCTTTGCAATAAAGGCCGAACAACCGAAGCTGCGCGCCAACTGCATCTCAATTGCACTGCTGCGGGCAGTGACGGCCACAATAGGCGGAGCCGCCAAACCACCCAGCTGCTTTTTGAGCGCCAATATCAGGTTCCGTCCGTCCACATCCGGCAGGTCAAAATCCATCAAGATAAGACCCGGTTTGTTTTGGCGGGCGTATTTAGCGCCTTCAAGTCCACGAATAAAATGTTTAACTTCATAACCGGCAGTTGTCAGAATATGAATGATCATATCGGCGTTTTGCTGGTTATCTTCGACGAGCAGAATGTAACTCATTTTGTGCTCCTAAAATATGCTCAGGCGGTCACGTTGTAAGTCTGAATTACTTGGGCTAGTTGTTTAATCGTAAATGGCTTGACCAGAACATGATCTATGCCCACATCATTACATTCTCGTAAATCCTGCCGGGTTGAGAGTGCCGTGACTGCGATGATCGGCAAGTCAAATCCTTGCTGGCGAAGATCGCGAACAAGGCTAAACCCATCTCGTTGTCCATTCAGAACTAAATCAAGAAGGATCAAGTCTGGTCTATCAGACTCCATGACAGATATGGCTTCATGTACATTGTAAACAGTCACAATCTCATGATGCGTAGAAGTGACGTACATTTCTACAAGGCGGGCACTGTTCATATCGTCTTCAATGTGCAAAATCTTCACAACAGCTTCTCCATTTCAGGGCTAGATTCAATGTTAGGGATTACAGCTTTTGGGCTTAGGGTTTCCATGACCAACCCTGTCACTGCTTCCGGAATAATCGGTTTAGGCAGATAATACACAGATGTCATATTCTGAACGTCTATCGGGACATCATTGTCGGCAGTACACATGATAACCGGAATATTTTGTGTGTCGCCGCTGCTCCTGAGTTGTTTTAGCAACTGCCAGCCGTTGGCGTCTGGCAAGTGGACATCCAGAATAATGACTGCTGGCAGTAAACCCTCAGCCAGTTCTAACGCCTCGCTACCAGTTGCGGTGTCCACCACCACATGCCCCGCGTCTTCCAGCACCTGCCGCAGAAGCCGACGAGCATGAATGTCATCTTCTGCCAACAGCACAATTTGAGGTTCGCCGTCGTCCAGCATAAGCGAAGATTCATCAACCAATTTGGAAGTCGGGAATTGTGCATCGTCCGCTTGAGCGTTGATACCTGCAAGCGGCAGTGTGAATGTGAATGTGCTGCCACGCCCCACTTCGCTGGAGACGGTCAAATCGCCGCCATGCATCAGGCTGAGTTGCTTACTAATGTCCAAGCCTAAGCCTGTACCACCAAATTTACGGTCCGTATCTTTTTCAGCTTGTTCAAAACGATCAAAGATTGCTGCCAACGCCTTTTCGGGAATACCAATGCCCGTATCAGTCACAGAAATTTCAATAAATTCACCCGCTAATTGGGCAGAGAGTGTCACGTTGCCACTTTCCGTAAACTTCACGGCATTAGACATCAAATTGAGGATTATCTGTCGCACTCGCATCGGATCGGCCCAGACTTCAGGCAGATCATCAGGATAATTCGAGCGCAACTGAATAGGTTTGCCTTTTAGAAGCCCGGTAGCTGTCGCCATTACCCCGCGGAAGATGTCGGACAGGCTTACAATTTCGCGGTGCAAATCGAGTTTACCGGCTTCGATCTTACTGAGGTCAAGTGTGTCGTTAATCAGTCCCAACAAGTAGTGACCGTTTTCTTCGATGAGTTCGAGATAGGGACGGTGGGCCGGGTTAATACGCTTATTTTCAAACATCTGCGGCATGTTGAGCATGGAACTGGAATATCCAATAATGACATTCAACGGTGTACGCAGTTCATGACTCATATTAGAAAGGAAGGTGGATTTGGCCTTGCTAGCACTTTCGGCTTTTTGCTGTGCTTCAGCTAATTGCTTATTCAGTATTTCTAGGCGTGAACTGTAATGCTGTACCTGAAGTAAGGCTTTTTGGAGTTCTTCACTCTGGTCATAGAAGTGCTCGGCGCGCAGACTGTCTTTACTTTGTGATTCAATAGTAAACAGAATGCGATCCCGCAAATCCAGCATTTTGAAATATGAGATAAAACCCAATACACCGTACAAGCCAGCCGGTGGAATGACGGCAGTCAAGGGATCACCTTTGCTGATTCGGAGCACAGCAGGTATGACAGCGCTGGTGATAATTATCCCCGTCTGCCAAGGGATATCTTCAGGTTCCAGCAACAATGCTGATAAACCAACAGGGATAACTAACAGGAAATAAAACAATGGGTTAGGCCCGATGTACCAAAGTTGCAGGCCAATTGCCACCGAAAATCCGGTCATATAGGCTTGGCTGGCGGCATCTGTACGTTCTAGTTTCTTTAATATGAAACTGAGAACGACGGTGATTCCAAAAACGGCATAGCCCCAGATTATGCTGGCATTAGAGCCGTCTTGTCTGCCAGGATTCGAATTCATCTGGGCAAGGATAGCAAAGATAACAACCCCG
Source organism: Anaerolineae bacterium (assembly GCA_041390885.1). Classification (GTDB taxonomy): domain Bacteria; phylum Chloroflexota; class Anaerolineae; order Aggregatilineales; family Phototrophicaceae; genus CFX2. The sequence goes on from JAWKPB010000027.1 coordinate 89,937, forward strand.
ACGAGAATGGTTATGAAATAGATGGAGCCAAGATAACTCGCACGCTCATCACGCATATCATCACGAATATTAATACTAATCTCTACCTGTTTTTCCGTCATATTCGTTTGCCTAATTCTTGGTTTCCAAATTGCTAGTGCCCTAATCTTAACATTAACATTTCATTGACATGCATTAAGGGATATATGAAAAAATCATGAATACGTTAATTGTGTGTCCCTATTTTTTGGAATAGTAAGGCGAGTCATCCATGTGAGGCAGATGGAGGAATAAGAAGACGGTAATATTCCCTAGATTTCATATGCTATCATGTAGATGAATTGAATGCCTATCAACCGACAAGCGTCCCCATGCGATTGACTAATACTTCTTCCTCTGCTATTCTGAACCTGTGAAATTGGTGTAAATTCCCCTCAGGTGCGATGTTCGGCGTTTTTCATCTCTTTCCCATCTATCCGTTCAGCCACATTGAGTATATAGACCACAATGCAATTTGAAGATTTGAAATTGATTGACTCCCTGCTGCGGGCAGTCCGCGCGGAGGGGTACAGCACCCCCACGCCTATTCAGCAGCAAGCCATTCCATATGTTTTGGAAGATCACGATCTACTCGCTATCGCCCAAACCGGAACAGGCAAGACCGCAGCCTTCGCGCTGCCCATTTTACAGCGCCTAACGCAAAAACCGCGTCAAGGCAATCATATCCGGGTACTTGTGCTTGCCCCGACCCGCGAACTCGCCAGTCAAATCGGTGACAGTTTCCGCGCTTACGGGCGTCACACCCATATCAAAGCCACTGTCATATTTGGCGGTGTTGGACAAAACCCGCAGGTAGAAGCCCTGCGGCGTCATCCGGAGGTGCTTGTAGCTGCACCCGGACGCCTGCTTGATTTGATGGGGCAAGGCTACATTAAACTAGATAAGATCGAAACCTTCGTGCTAGACGAAGCTGATCGTATGCTGGATATGGGCTTCATCCACGACGTGCGGCGTATCGTGGCTGCTTTACCGCGCCAGCGCCAAACACTGCTGTTCAGTGCCACCATGCCAGAAGAAATTCAGAGCCTGGCACACGATATTCTGCTCGATCCGGTCAAAGTGGAGGTGACACCACCTGCAACGACTGTAGAACTGATCCAGCAGTCGGTGTTTTTTGTGGAGAAGAAAGAGAAAGCTGAGCTGCTCGAACATCTTCTGGATGACAAGAGCATCGCCCGTGTGCTGGTTTTCACCCGAACCAAGCATGGCGCGAACAAGGTCGTGCAGCGTTTGGAACGGGCCCGCATCAATGCCGAAGCTATTCACGGCAATAAATCACAGAGCGCCCGTGAAAAAGCACTCGCGAATTTTAAGAAGGGTTCAACCCGTGTATTGGTGGCTACCGACATCGCGGCACGCGGATTGGATGTTGATGACATCACCCACATTATCAATTACGATCTACCCAACGAACCGGAAACTTATGTTCACCGGATCGGGCGCACTGCGCGGGCGGGCGCTTCGGGCATCGCTTTCTCATTTTGTGACACCGAAGAACGGGAGTACCTGCGCGATATTGAGCGGCTCATCCGTCAGCATGTACCGGTAGCTGCCGATCATCCGTATCAATCGCCGCTTGCGCCACCGCCACCAACAAACTTGGATGGTCGGGGCGGGAGCCGTCCTCAACAACGCTCCGGCAACAACCGTAATGGAAACAGACCCCAGCAGCCGCGACGACGTGAGGGTGATCGTCCACAGCAACCCCGCCACGCGAATAGCAATGGTCAACATCGGTCACAACCCCGTCCCGCCAGCTCTCAAGGTTCAGAACAACCGCGCCGTGACCGCCCGCAAGGTGAACAGCGGCGCAATGGTCAGCGGCAAATGCCGGCTAATCGTCCACAAGAACCACGTAGTTATGGGCAGCAACCCCAGTATGCCAGCCAGCCGGGGCAAGACGGTCAGCGGCGCTACGAACCGCAGCGTTCTCAGGGCGATGGACGGCGGGAACGACCTTACAATGATAATCGCACACAATATAATGGTGGACGGCGTGACGACAATCGTGGCAATCAGCCAGAAACGCCTGCGACACCGGCCCAGCCTGTGCGCCGCAAGCGTCCGCTGCCCCCGCCTGATCAGCGTGAACAGCCTGTCCTAACAGACCGTTTCGGTAATCCGATTGTGATTAAACCGAAAAACCAACCGGACGGGGAATAACTAAGTAACAAAAAAAGAGCGCCGCGGCGCTCTTTTTTATTGCGATTTCGCTACCCGCTACACAACTGGAACTTTACTCAAGTCGCCTTCGACGATATCCACATAAGCAGTGGCGACCCAACCGGTTGTGCCTTTCCAGACCACTTGCAACCAACCGCCGTCGCGCGTCTTGCCCAGCACCGCCAGTGCGCCACCCCATGTCACCCGCCCGATTTGTTCGGAGGCCACGGTTGGTTGGGCACGGAGGCGCAGTGTGGCCTTAGACTGTGCTACGACGCCAGTCGCGGCGGCAGGATTTCCACCCAGAACAAAATCACTCACCACCGGGGCATTGAATTCGTTGGTGTTGAAGTACAGATAGTAGCCCAAAGCCCAACCTTGTTTGCCGCTGAGCTGCAGCAAGAACCACCGGGCATTGGGATCACGTCCCACGACTTGATACGTCTGACCGCGCAGAATGCTGCCGACCCGGTCAGCAAAGACTGATGGCCCACCGCGCACATTCAGAACGGGGGCACGGATAACCGTCGCGGTCAAGGCCCCGCCGGGGATGGAGGGTAAACTAGTCGGAACAGGAGTAGCGGTTGGGCCAATGGTCGCAGTCGGGCCAAAGGGTGTGGAAACAGCCCCACTGCTCAATCCCCACTGCACCTGCAATATGGCCTGATCAATCCCCTCGAAATATTCCACAGTCAGGGTATGCGGCCCGGCGGTCATGACCTGACTCACGGTATCGGTTGCCAATGGGCGGGCAACAAAACGATCCAACACGACTAACCCATCAATGTACAGCCGCACACCGTCATCTGAGGCAACAGTGAAAGTGTATGTACCAGCACTAAACGTCTGTACTGATGTGAAGCGTGCTGAAAAATTGTCCGCTCCCATTCCTGTTACCGGTGCGCCATTGATAACAGGTACACCAGTGCCCCAATTAAAGTTCAACCCGTTAATGTTCGAAACGGGTACGCCGCTGCCAGTCAAACTAGTATTGGCGAAAAATGTCCCCGACCAGTTGGTGCCGAAGTCTTGCGCTTGCGTCAGACCAAAGGCCAGACCAAAAACGGCGATCAGCACAATCACGCTGAAACTGAGACCTAGCCGTTTACTCATATGCTGCTCCTCTACTTTCACGCCCACCATGCGGAATGGCTGCCCACAGGGGTAAATTACCTGCTAAAGTAAAAACAGTATACCGCTAATTGGTATTCCGCGCAGAAGTACTGCCGTCCTATTGTGGACGGCTCTCAATGGTGAGTTATTCAGGAGTGAATAAACCTTCCCAGAAGGGAATACATCACAGCACCCGTTAATATGGGACATTATGATCAAGTTCCACTGTAGGTGGATGGTCGTTTTATCTCAGTCCGTAATCCCTGCCCCTATGTGTCTAAGAAATGACATTAGGAACGAGGTGTAGGTCGTGACAAATTGCCGCTGCACTGGCAGGCGGGAAGCTCCCACGTTGTCGCTGAATTGACAGAATTGGCGGGCGGGAGTGAGAGCGTGGCGCTGCAATGTCGTCTGTGCAGCGGTTGGCTCGGTCATGGCTGCCGATCTGGCGAAATTGACACTTGCAGTGCGGGAACGCGGAAGCAGGCGCTGAACGGAAGCACCGAATCATAAGAAAAGATAGAAGAGGTGAGGAGAGTTGATTTCATAGGCACTAATTTTAGCACAAAAGTTCTCAAAAAGCAAGCCCTTACCACCATAGTAGGAATACATTAAGTGGTGGAGGGTGTATTTGTCATAGTCCCCACCCCCAAACCCCCTCCCCAAAGCGTTAGGGAGGGGGCTTAAAAGATCAGACAAGATCACTTTGGCCGCTATTTCCACCCGAAATTTGGCTCCACCGTTTAGTGTCGTCCTACCATCTTATTTCTAAGATACAAGGACTGCATTAAGTGGCAGAGAGGGACTTTAACATTGTCCCCGCCCCCACACTCACTATTGCCATTCGTAGCCTCTTCATTACAGCGCGCAGCGAGGCTTGGCGCTGGAGTGGGAACTTCATCAGCACCTTACTACTCGTTCCTAGCCGATGAAGTAGGGTCGTAATTGATTCGCTTGAGGCGGTCAGGTACGCAGGTAAGAAGCGCCGTTGACATCCACAACTGCCCCGGTGACGAACTCCGCCCCTTCTGAAGCGAGGAACAACACGGTGTAAGCGATCTCGTCTGGTGAAGCCACCCGATTCAGTGGACTCTGGGCGCGGATGTCGCCACCCCCCTTACCCGCCAGATAATCAGCCGCCATGTCGGTTTCAACCCAACCCGGCGCAACCGTCGTGACATAAATCCCATGTGGGGCAAGGGCTTTGGCAAGTGATTGTCCCATCGAATTCATGCCGGCTTTGCTCGCGCCGTACGCAGGTGAATCCGGTTCGCCACGGAATGCGCCGCGCGAGGACACATTGACGATACGTCCACCGCCGTGCTGCATCATGTGGCGTGCGGCGCAGTAGGCGGCGTTAGCTGCGCCCATCAGGTTGGTTTGCAGGGTATACATCCAACTGGTGTTCCATTCATCATATGACACTTTGGTTGGTGAATGATCTTCATACACCCCAGCATTATTAACCAACACATGCAGCCCACCCATGTGCGCGATAACGGTTTCCACCATGCTCTGCACTGCGGCTGGTTCTGCCAGATCGGCCTGCACTTTCATATGACCGCTGCCTGCCAGCGACGCCAGTGTTTCGTCGGCTGCCGCCTCATTGCTGTTGTAATGTACTGCTACCCGCGCGCCTTTTTCTGCGAACTGCCGCGCACACGCCCGCCCGATGCCGCGCGATGCACCGGTGATGAGAACGATTTGATTGCTGAAGTCCATAGGTATCCTAATCTACTGTGATTTCCGCGTGCGTTCCACCCAATATACCAGATAGCAGCGTACCTCCGGCATACATGGTCAGCATCTCACGCAGATCATCAACCGCATGCGCAACATCAGCCTGTGCGCTGTCGTGGTGTGCTTCGACGGTGATGATGGCGTCGGTGGTTTGGTCGCGGGCGGCGCTTTCATCACTTTGTCGCCAGCACCAACGACGCGCGGCCACCATACCACTTTCGTCTGAAAAGACCACTTCACCCGGCGCGGGGTGTTCCAGCTCGGTTTCACCCAACGGTGTGAAGTGTTCAGAGCCATCTGCAAAATGCACAGTGAGGGCTCCTGTCATGAGGCGCATATCAAACACAGCGACAGGCAGAGCATAGCGAATGCTCACCAGATTGCCGATGTCTACTAAGGTGTTAATGCCGGGGACATCGCCCTTTTTCGTCAGGCGACGCAGCAGTGCTTCCGCCGCGCAGCGGTATTGAGTGGGGTCAACTCCGAATTCGCGGAAGGCTGCCCGCCATGCTGCCAGCGCCGGTAAACTGCTGAGTGGGGTTTCACCAATCTGCTCTTTAATTTGAACCTGTTCTTGTTGGTAGTGCTGCGCTAATTCAGGCGGCGTACTGCCGTTCCGTAATCCGCTGGCGAGGATGACCCCACCCGCCAATACCGGGTAACGCTGGATGATTGCGGGATGGTAGCGGAAGGTAAGGGGCATTACGGGTTATGCCCCGGCCTTTTTGGCTTTCACAGCTTGGGATTCGACCGTTTTGCGTTCCGGCTCAGTCTTTTCGTCCGCTGCCGTATTTTGCTCAATAAAATCAGCATCGTCCAGAAAGTAGATGTACAAACGGAGCTGCCCTAACCGGATTTCATCGGCGTTTTTTAATTTGGTTGGTGTTTTGGGCTTAAGCGAATCGCCATTCACATACGTGCCATTCACACTCTCTTGATCTTCAACGTAGAAGTCACCATCCGTGTTGGTGATCAACACATGTACGCGCGAAACGCCCCAGTTGGCAGCATCGTAGCGTGTCAAGTCAACATGCGACTTGAGCGATCCGCTGCCCATCTGCCGCCCAACGGAAACTGGCTGCTGCACATTCAGCACAATCGGCATATCACTGTGCCCGGCCACAAACAACACACAGGTGTTTTGTCGCGACTCCGGTTGCACAGCCTTAAGCGGCGCTGTGCCCACCAAATGCTTGGTGTACAAGTTAGACTGTCCGGTTTCATGTTGGGCGATGAGCGACGACATGACATGCAGCAGTTCACGGGCGCTCACCGGGCGTTCCAGAAACACTTCAACGCCCGCCTTCATAGCTTCCGCACTGTCAACGATGCCCGGCGTGGTGCTGATGACCAGCATGGGCGTTGTGTTCATTTTGACATCACGGCGGATGTAGCGGCAAAATTCCAAGCCGCTCATATCCGGCAGAATCGGATTAACGACAATGGCGCTGGGGCGACGCTGATTATAAGCGCGGATAGCCCCCACTACATCGTGACTGGTACGGGTGGTGTAACCAGCTTCTTCCAAAATTTCGGCATAGGCCCTGGCAATCTCGACATCCTGCTCCACGATCAGGACAAGCTGCCCTTTACCAACTTGAATGTGTTCTTGAATTTGCAAATTGGGTTGGCGGTGAACTGTTCCACCGCTGGTTGGTGACACCACAAAATTGATGTCCAAGCGCAACAGTCCAGCGGTAATCTGGTCACCGCTGCTGAGGCGGTAGGGTTCTTCAGGCTTCAGGCGGTTGCCGTTCAGGAAGGTGCCATTGCCGCTGGTTTGGTCAATAATCGCCAACTGGTCACCAGTGGGTTGCAGCCGGAAGTGAATACGAGATACGCCCATGTTTTCGGCGTCATAAGCGGAAAGATCAATGTCGGGACGTTTGCTGTCGTCCCCCTGAACCACGCGGCCAACCGTCACCAGATCATTCATACGGCGGCGAATGGGCGCTTTCATCTGTGGGTTGCTGAGGTCAATTATCCACGGGCCGTTAGCTGTTTCGGCCATTTGCAGCCTGCACTTCCTCTATTTTGAAAGAATGTTCTTACTTCTCATTGTACCTAAAACTATTGATTGCGAAAATTGATGATCGCCGCTATTCGGGTTGTTGTTTGTCCTCTAAAGAGAACGGGAGTAAACTAAAACGCAACCAAATATTTTCATACAGGATTTTAATCCATGAGTACCAAACAGACGCCACCTCTAAAAAAGATTAGTATGTTGATATTGTTCACGGTACTCGTGCTCGGGATGCTTGCTCCCACCTTGTCGGTTATGGCGCAGGCCGGTAGTGTTGCCACAGTCAACACCGGGCGATTGAATGTACGTTCAGGCCCCGGCGTCAGCTTCACCATTATCACCAGTGTTCCTGCAAACACCGATGTTATCCTGCTAGGACGTGCCTCCAGCGGCTCGTGGGTGCAGGTGCAGCTTGCCGGCGGACAGCAAGGTTGGATGAATGCCACCCGCCTCCGCACCAATGCAAATCTGGCACAGCTTCCTGTTACTTACAACACGGGCAGCACCGGTACGCCGCTGCCTTCAATTTATACAGTAGCTGCAGGTGATACACTTAAGACAATTGCCGCCAAATATGGTACGACGTGGCAGGCATTGGCCGCGGCCAATAACATCATCAATCCCAATATCATCTATCCCGGTCAGAGGCTCCAAATTTCCTACAGCACTCAGCCGCAGCCTACACCCGTGCCGCCACCCTCGAATACCCCGACCTATCATGTCGTCCAACCCGGCGAGACCCTACAAATCATCGCCGTAAAGTATGGCCGGACATGGCAGCAGTTGGCCGCCTCCAACAATCTTTCAAATCCCAACTTCGTGTACAGTGGTCAGCGTCTGCTCATCCCGGCTGCGCCGCGTTATTACACGGTTCGGGCCGGTGATACGCTGGCGATAATCGCCCTCCGATATGGGACGACTATCCAAGCGCTGAGCGTCGCAAACAACCTCTCCAATCCCAACACCATCTATACCGGGCAAACGCTGCTCGTACCTTAAAGCATAAGTGATGGTAAAGGCGGGTGTAAAACCCGCCTTTTTTATGGATCGAGTGTTACAGTAGGCAGTTCCGTACAGTCGCCTGCCGTTTGCCCATTCGCATCAATGGGTAGCCACCGCAGCCCGTAGCGTCCCATCTCCATGCCGGGATTAATTCCCGGATTAACCTGCACAGCATACCAACCATTGGCTGAGCTGTACCAGTTTGGCGGTGTCTTACCCACCACAGGCAGAGAAGATCCCGCATTCAATGTTCCCCAAATGCCGGCATCATAGGTGTGCTGAGCATAGACATTGATACTAGAAATATTGATGGGTGTGACCGTGCAATCTTTGTAGGGCTGTGGTGCAGTCAGATCAATCACCTTCAACGTCCCGCACTTGGCACCATTAAGCGTGATATGTGCGTCGCTTTGCACCCATCGCAGGCGGTAAATGCCGACGTTAGGCGCTTGCATGGCCGCGATATCAAAAGCGTACCAACCATCGCTGCTGCGCCCTGCAACCTCAACCTGAACACCGTAGGCTAACGCGCCAAAAATACTACTGGCTGTGGACGGTTGATAATACATATTGACGTTGTCATTCGGTGACAGCACGCTTAGGATACAAGCGTTGGGTGGTGGGGTATAAGTCGGAGTTGGTTGGATAGGTGTAAAAGTGGGCTGTGGCGTATTCACCTGCACACAGTTGTTCGGCCCGCACACGCACGGTTGTTGTAAGACAACGACAGTGCCGGAAATCCAACCGCCATCCACAGGTGTACCCGGCAAGACAATTTGATACCAACCATTGTTGTTAACGCGGCTGGGAAACAGCCAATTGTTGGCAGGCAGCACGCCGAGTACCGGAAAATTCGTGCCCGGGCCACTGCGGATATTTGCCGCCGCCACATTGGGTACAACCCCGCAAATAGGCACGAAACCACCCTGCGACACCCGGTAAACAGGCTTATCTGTCGCTCGTGGGATCGTCGTCGCCGTCGGCGGAGTGGTAAAGGTTGGTTGCGGCGTGGAGGTAGGTTGCGGTGTATTGGTCGCATTGAACACTACATTGGTTGGTTCTTCGGTGAGTGTTGGCGGCACAGCCGTCAAATTACAGGCGGCCAGTAACAGGCTGAGCAGGACTAGAAATAACATCGTGGTGCGAAGTCTACGCAGCATAATCAGTGTCTCCCCTCGAATGGTTCACACTTATTATTACGCGCCGCCTAACAAAGAGTTCCGCACGCTTGCCCTACGCCTAGCTGACGACTGCCAGCTAAGCGTAGGGCGATTGAGTTCAAGCAGCCCCTTGCCGCAGAATCAGCCATGTGTTTCCTACGCTGATAGTCTGACCGACCTTCCACGTCGTCGGTTGGTTGGGGGCTAACTTTTCACCATCGAGGGTTGTGCCGTTCGCACTCAACAAATCCGTAACACTTAATTCAAGAGCAGACAGTTTTGCAATGAGTAAATGTACGCGTGAAACACGCGGATCGTTCACTTTGATCTTGGCGCGAGTGCTGCGTCCGATAACAACCCGTTCGTCGATTAGGGGTACTTTGTCGGCATGGGTCTCGCCGTCAGCGTGGACAATTTCGAGGTGTAGTGCGCTATCGTCAACTACTCCAACCAGTTCTGTATCTCCATCTAAATGCCCACCTACATCCGTCTCAAGGGCAACTGGTTCCTGTGCATCGCTAATCAGCCAATTCGGTTGTAGAACAGGGCCAGCAGGGTCGGGTAACATTCTGCGGATTTCGAGTTCCAGCGCATCATGAATTTTCATCAGATCTGAGAGTGGTTCCGCACATCCCAACAATTCTAACAACTGAGCGCTGGCCCGCGCTCCTTCCCGTGCATCACGCAGCATAATTTCCTCGTGATGCGCCCACTTGTTGCGTAAATCCTTTATGTTTTTAACATAACCCCTGCCGAGGTGTTTGAGCGCGGGTTCAAAAAAGTCCCAGCGCTCCAGGATCAAATGCAGCCAGTTCGATAAATCCAGATGTGTAAATAACCCCTCGTCGTCAACTAACGGGACCGTGTCTGTTTTGGGATTAACGTCCTTCAATATACTTCGGATTGTATGCAGATAAATTGCGCTGCTAAGGCGGCTTTTGTAGGTTTCAATCACGGGACTGCCAATATTGTCTTTTACAATCTGTAAAATCTGGTCGACATTGTTGCGTATGTTTTGTTGTATCAAGTCAGTCATGACTGGGACCTCCATCTAAAATATAACTTCCACATCTTACGATGCGTACAGTTATATAACAGAAGTTCTTACAGTAATGGACTATTCCGTTGCTTTTATATGAAATTCGGGTTCGAAAATTGTTATGCGTTTCGATAATTATCCGCTGCTTGCCCTACGCCTGCCCTATTGCATCCTACCGCACAAAACCCGCACCCGATTCCCATTGTATATCTGGTAATAGACGAAATCGCACTGCACATTCAGGAGGGGAAAATGGGGCGTATGGCAAAATCACTAATACTGTTCGTTGTAGTTTTCATATTTATTCTTCCGGTACTGGCGCAGCAAAATGACACCTATTACACCGTTGTATCGGGCGACACGCTGTACCGGATATCAGTTCGCTTCAAAGTTCCGATGTCGGCCATTATTCAAGCTAACGCCATTAGCAATCCTCAAATTTTGTTTGTCGGTCAATCGCTGCGAATACCCGGCACAACCATTGTTCCACCGACCCAGCAGTTCGCTTCACCCAACCAGTCACTAAGCGCCACCCGCGACGCGAACGCTGCCACCACCGTTTTGCGTTACACCGTAGCGCGGGGGGACACGTTGGCGAGCATTGCCCGGCGCTTCAACACCAGTGTGTCGACATTGGCCACCGCGAACAGTATCACCAACATCAACCGTATTAATGTAGGGCAGGTGCTTCGGATTGTTGTGACGGGGACAAGTGCACCGACATCTGTCCCGCCGCAATCACCCTCAACACAAGCCAACATTACCGGATTCAGCGTCGAAAGCAGCGGCATAGACCGTACCTCGCTCTACGACAAAACCCTTCGCATCCCCGTTAGCTGGACTGTCGCAAGCCGTCCGGACGGAACAAATCTCGTTTTTGAGCAAATCTTTGAAAACGGCACAAAGGTAAATGTGGAGCTGCCACGCACTAACCCGTATGTAGCGTCCAGCGGGCGTGGGGTCATTGCGCCGGTATATCCCCCCGATAATCCCAACGCTGAGCGCATCACCATTCGCCTCAGTCTCATTCGGTTGTCCGACGGAACATACATCACCTTCAATAGTGTAACATTACCGTTGAATGGTGCAGTGCCGCCGCAAACAGGTACGACCTGCCGCGCGACCATCAACGTTGCTACACCACTCTACAGCGGCCCCGGGATTGGCTACCTGGTTGTATCACAGGTAGCGGGTGGTGATCGCTACATTGTGCGCGCCCGTTCCAGCGGTTGGTATGAGTTGGAGTATCCACTCGACAACAGCCAATCCGGCAGCGGTGCATGGGTGGATGGGGCGCGGGTTACGCTTTCCGGTGAGTGTGACCAGTTGGTTGATAGGGTCTACGCTTCCCCCACTATTCAATCCTTCACGTCAGGCAGCACCAGCGTGGAATGGACAGCCCTTGGAACAGAACGCGCCCGCATCCCCGTAACATGGAATGTCGCTAACCGCCCGCCACGTACCAACCTGATATTTGAACAACTCCAGAGTGATGGCAACGGCGTCAACATTGAACTCCCACGCACTGAGCGCATCATACCCTCTACGGGCAGCGGCGTCGTGCAGGCTATTTATCCGGCGGATAATCCTAACGTAACCAGCATTACCATTCGCTTGCGTCTGGTTAATCTAGACGATAACGCCACACTCACTCAGCAAAGCATTTCCATCGACCTCACAGGCCCAACACCCACCCCGCCTGACCAGCAAGCCTTCCAACAAGAAATTCCGGCCGCACAGTGTTATGACAATGATCTGCTGGCGGATTCCGGTGTGGCGGTGGGCAAAAGTGGTCAGGGCAGCACCAATCTGCCGCCCGAAGGCACAGATATCCTATCGGCGCCAATCGGTGGCGTTTCACTCGGTCGCCTCAATGCACTGGACAAATTTACAATTTTAGAAGGCCCGTTCTGCTGGCGTTGGACCTATGCTTCCAACTGGTCGCAACTGTATTTCCGGATGTGGAAATTGAGTGTACCTGCCCTAAATGTCGAAGGCTGGGTCAGTGAATTCTACTATTACGGCGGGCAGCGCACCGTGTACCTGCAAATGGATAACTAAAGATAATTGAAAGGGGCGCATGATGCGCCCCTCCTCGCCTAAATTGACGTTTTATCCCGTCACCGGAATGCGGGAAAGCACCGCGTTAGATTGCAATACAGCATATCTGGCGCTGACCCAACCCGTGACGCCCTGATAGTTAATCTGCCACCACGCACTATCGGCACTCCGCCCAATAACATGGGCATTTGCGCCGCGGTTCAGCAGCGCCAGAATGGAACTGCCGCGTGTGCTAGGCAGGTTACGAATATTGACGTTTGTCAGGGCGGTTGCATCAAAACCAGTATCTGTCCATGTAACCGGTGGTGGCGCGCTGGCAGTCACGGGAATGTTGGTATTTCCACCAATATTGACAAAGCGGGTTGAAACCCAACCAGTCGTATTATTGATCGCGATCTGACACCATGACCCGTCACCGTTCTTGCCAACAACTGGATACACCTCATTCCGGCTAACCTTGAGTAAGATGTTGTCCGCAGCGATGCTAGGACTGGAGCGTACATTCAGCCGCCACGCTTGCACGGTTGCCCATGTAGCCGAGCTAATGGTCCCGCCGCCCTGTCCGGCAGGGACGGTTGCAACTGGCACGGACGGGAAGACCATCATGCGGTTCAGGCTGTAGTCCAGATATGCCTCGCCACCTGCTTCGTAGTAATCAACGATGAGTGAATGTTGGCCAGCATTCAGGTTGAGATTGACCGTGTAGGTCACACCGCCTGCCGCGTGCCACTCATTCACCATCAATGCCCCGTCCACATACACCCGAACACCATCATCGGCTTTGACGGCCAATTGATAATTGCTGCCATCCAGATACGGCGTGCTGTACCAGCGAGCGGAGAAGTTGTCAGCAGGAATGGCTGAACCAGGCGAACCGCTGCCCCAATAGTGAGTTGGACTGCCTTCACTTTGAATCAAGCTCGGATTTCCAACCATAGACGGATTGGCGAAGTACTGGGCTGTCCACGGACCTGTCGCAACTCCTGTATAGATGGGTTGTGAAACGACGAAGTTCGGCGTGGTTGGGTTGGTCGCCACATTCGCCCAACTGACGTAGATAAAAGCATTGCCGGAGAATTCTTGATAATCTACTTGAATATGATGCACACCCTCGGACAGCGTTACATCAGCATGTAACAGTTGTCCGGGTATATGTTGTGTATCATCCACACTGTTGATTTGCGGACGGTAGGCAAAGCCGACATTCAGACGCACATAATCATCCGCCAGCACCCAGAAGCGATATGTTCCGGCTGCGAAGTACGGATCAGCCCCCCAACGTACCGAGAAGTTGTCAGCATTCATCCGGCTATCCGGAGAGGCTGTTCCCCAATTGAAGGCCAGTACCGCATCATCACGTTTGAATTCGGATGGGCTAATCAAGTACGGATTGTTGAAATATTCTCCGTGCCATGTGGCACTTTGCGCCTCTGTAGGCTGGGCGGAGAATACAACCACGATTACTAACAGTAACAGAGGGATTAGGAACTTACTACGCATCATCACATCTCCTTTCCAATCCGTCCTCCATATACGGATTGGCGTGGGGTCAGTGACGACAGGTTGTAATCGACAAGGCTGCAGTGTATCGTGTTGCCCCACGATACAACTTTTAATATCTATACTACAGCAGTTGGATTAGAAGGACATAAAAATGGGCGGTCTATGATCGCCCATTTTTATTACAAATGCACATTCTGTCGCCTGTAAATCAGGACGACACTTTGAATCACATTATCGGCTGACCGCTGCGCTCGCGTTGACCATGCCAGCACCAAAGAACGATGTATGGCCCGTTCCGCCCGTGCACTGGCGCGGATCGCCTGCAGGCCAATTTGCAGGGCATCCCAATGGGGTCGCAGAGGAACGCAGCAGCGCGGCTACCGCACCCTGCGGCATACCGGGGTGAACCTGCCGGATCAGGGCTGCCACACCAGCGGCGTGCGGTGAAGCCATCGACGTCCCACTAATCCACACATAACGACCACCACCACTTACCACTGCGCGATTGGCCCCAATAAGAGCTTCCCATGTTCCGGTAGCATCCGTGCTCGACCAACCGGCCAGAATACGTCCACGTCCGAACACTGTTCCGAGAGTTTGTGGGGCATCGCCACCGGGGGCGGTGACATCCACTGGCGTGCCAACATTCGAATAGCTGGCAAGAGTAGTAACACCCGAAGCGGACACCGTAATCACGCCGGGAATTTCCGCCGGTGCGACACGGCAGTTGTTACCCACTTCACGCACAATTGCTGCGTCCGGAGGCCAGTCGGGACTGATGTCGTCCTCAGTCGGATGACCAAGATCTTGTCCCTCATTGCCAGCCGCCGCGACGATCACCACACCGCGCTGCTGTGCGTATCGTGCCGCCCGCTGCAACTCTTGAATGATTGCCCGCTGTCCCGCATCATTGGCGCAGTAATACAGATAAGGATCAGCAAACAGGCTCAGATTAACCACATCAAGTCGCTGGTCGCCGGCATAACGCAGTGCGGCTGCCACTGAATCCGCAAAGCAGTAGCCTACAATGGTGCACGCCTTTAGGCCGACGATCATTGCTTCAGGTGCTACACCAACAATACCGATTCCATTTGCCCGCCCGGCGATAGTGGTCGCCACATGCGTGCCGTGACCCTGCAGGTCTTGCACAGCGGCTTTGTTCGAGCAGTCGCCGTTGGCTATTTCTTGAGGATCAGCCGTTGGGGTTGTGCTGTAAATGAATGAACAGGACGCAGCCACGTCAATTGCCCCGGCGAGATCGGGATGCGTAAAGTCAACTCCACCATCAATCACACCGACCCTTACACCAGCGCCTGTCGCACGGCCCCACGCGCCTGCCGCGTTGATAACTGCCATGTCCCACTGGCACGGCGAAAGTGGGTCTGGCCCTGTGACGCCCGGATAACCAGTAACACATCGGGCAGCAGCTGCAGCCTCATCAAATAGGACGGCGGCAGGACTGGCTGCGGTCGGCATAACCGCTCCAACCAGCATCACCATCACCGCAATGACCAAAATCAGCGGTATAAACAAACGTATAATTTTCACTTCCTAACTCCTTATAATCCTACTTTTACAGGGTTATGCATAATAAATTTCTTAACTCCGGATCTTGCACCTTTCCCTTTCTCAAAAACGACCGTTTCGTTACCAGACTGGATAGGTTCAATTCGCTAATCATCCCCTAATCTGAGTACTATAACATTTCAGGTAAATTAATACCAGTATTACGCCGCTGTATCGACGATGCAGATTGCAATTCGCTTCAACAAAAAACGGGAGCAAATGCGCTCCCGTTTTTCCAATCTAATTTTATTGATTTGATCTGTCGAAGTTACCCCGTCACTGGAATTCGGTCAGTATCGGCATCGGGCTGGATCTGGGCATAAGTCGAACTCACCCAGCCAGTCACACCCTGATAATTCACATGCCACCAAGCGTTGTTGGCTGTCCGCCCAATGATGCGGGCGGTTGTCGTGCGGGTCATCTTGGTAAGTATGCTGCTGCCGCGCGTATTGGGAATATTGCGGACATTAACGGTAGCCAACGCTGTAGCATCATAGCCCGTGTCTACAGGCTGCGCCAACGCTTGTGAGTTGGTTGTTACCGGAATATTGGTATTTCCCGAAATATTGACGAAGCGCGAGGACACCCACCCGCTAATGCCGTTCACATTGATCTGAACCCATGAACCATCCCCATTCTTGCCGAGGACTGGATAATTCTCGTTGCGGTTGATCTTTACCAGAATATTGGCTGTGGCGCTTGGATTAGCGCGTACATTCAGGCGGGCTGCGGTGACAACTGCCACTGTTCCGGTATTCACCGTGCCGCCGCCCTGTCCGGTGGTTACAGAACTGACGCGCGCGAGTGAATAGTCAATAAAGGCCTCACCGCCCGCTTCGTAATATTCCACTTGGAAGCTGTTCTGCCCGCCCGGCAGCGACAGGTTGACTGTGTAGGTCGTGTTAGTGGCGGAATGCCATTCGTTTATGGTCAGCACACCATTGACGTATACCCGAACGCCGTCATCAGCCCGTACCGAAAGCTGGTAATTGCCAGCATCCAATGTTTGTACGCTCGTCCAACGTGCCGAGAAATTATCAATTGGAACCGATGCTACTGGCGATCCGGTGCCCCAGCTATGGCTAGGGCTGTTTTCACTCTGGATGAGCGATGGCGATCCGGTCAAGCCGGTGTTCGCGTAGTACTGCGCTGTCCACGTTCCATTATTAATTGTCGAATAAGATACCTGCGATATCGGGAAGTTTGGCCCGGTGGGGTTGGTCGCCAGATTAGCCCACGTCAGATAGGCATAGGCATTGCCACCAAACTCCTGATAATCCACTTGAATGTGATGCACACCTGCATCCAGTGTAATATCCACCGTCTGCAATTGACCGACAGCCGGGGAATCAATGGTGTTAATTTGCGGATGGAAAGCATAACCGACATTCACCCGGATGGCATCATCCGCCAGTGCCCAGAAGCGGTAGGTTCCGGCGTCAAAATAAGGATCACCACCCCAGCGGACAGAGAAATTGTCGGTGTTAATGCCCTGCCCCGGTGAGCCAGCGCCCCAATCAAAGGCAATGGCACCATCCGTCCGCTTAAAGGTTGGCGCGCTGCCCAGCAAATAGGCATTATTAAAATATTCCGCATTCCACGCCACACCCTGTGCTTGTGCTACCCGTGGCTGCGGCAGGAAGGCCATGCCCACGGCCAACATTAGCACGGTCAAACTCAAAACTTTACGCCACATTACGCAACCTCCTCAATAGGTGCTCTGAGGCTGATAAGGGGGACAAAAAAGTAATGTCCAATGCACAAGGAAATATCTGAACACGACAAACCGCCCCAACTGCCCCAAAATACGCATACAATTCACCCCATTATATGCACATTTGTGGCCCCATTGGACAGTTCGTAGCCCAATCGTCAGGTTGGCGCCCGTAAGTTACCATTCAGAAGATGGGAAAGAGGCAGAAACCCTCTCTCCGGGTGAAAGTACGGTTATAAGCCAGTTGCGACTCAGTCAAGAGTGGCGCGCTTCCGCCTTTATCCATCACTGACGTCAAATAGCGCTCACGTAAAGTAATCACTGAAGGAGGCGATGCTGCTGAGCAGCCACAGTGGCAGCTTCTGGCGCATGGCCCATTCCGCAATTTGATGTCTCAATACCAATGGAACCAGCTTGAATAGGCGGTTAATGTTGTGGTCAGCCAGACTGGGCGCATCTGCGCGGTCAAACACTTTTGTGCCGAGAAACGGGTCGAATTTCCACGGGTAGCCGCGCGGGCGCAAAGTCGGCTGGAAGGGGTGTGCATAGAAATTTTTCGCCAGCACGCTGCCGTCTGCACCACAAAGCGCCAGCTCGACGCGGGCAGCTTGCTGTGCCACCATTCCCCAATCCGCTGTGGTTATGCGTTGCGCGGCGTTTGCACGCACATCACAGCGATACTCCTGCTCAAACAGAGGTGATTGCCGCGCATCCCGCACGGTGCAGCGCACGGTGACGTTGGCATACGCCTCTGGTGTATCGTTGTAGACCCACAGCGCATACGGTCGTTTCCCATCGTGCTCCAGCGCCACATGCAGCGGCTGCGAGGCACGGCGCAGCGCGTCGTATCCACCTTTGGGCAGACGGTTCGAGTCGAGCACGCCACAGCCCACCTGCGGCACGGTATCCTTGAGCCAAAAATGGATGTACCCTGCGCAAACCGTCGCCCGCAAGCGCCGCAGGTGCTCCACCTGATACTGAATCAATTCAGCCTGATATTCCCACAACGTTTCGATTTGATCTTCAAGATGGCTCAGCCGTTCCCATACGTCGGGATACTGCCGCAGGGTGGCTGCTGCCGCCGGTGTTTCAAAGCCAAATTCGCTATTCAGCCGGAAGTCATGACGGTACATATCGGTATAGCGTGCCGTCCAGATAGAGCCGTAATACGAATGAACATCACCTGCCCGCTGCCAGTCATCCTCCATCTGTCCGGAGCAGATGAACACCGGGCGCGTTGGGTCTTGCTGGCGGGCATCGGCATACAAAGCCGGGTCGGGGCGTTGTTCAAAATTATGACGGCGTGTGAACACCATGGTCGGTTCGTTGTGGCACACCCAGCTAATGATCGCGGGGTGATTGCCGAGTAGATCAATCATATCCCGCTGGATGGCACGGGCGCGCCGCTCGAAGTCGGGCGTGCGTTCCTGTATCCAGTTCAACTCAAAGTCCTGCCAGATGAGCATGCCGCTGCGGTTACACAGGTCATAAACGGCCGGATGCGAAACATGCACATGCAGCCGCAGCAGGTTGAGATTTGCCCCGCGTGCCCGTTCAATATCCTGCCGCAATCCCTCGCTGTCACACTGCGACAGGTACAAGGCGGGAATGTAAGATGATCCACGCAGGAAAACAGGGCGTTCGTTGATAAAGTAGGTGAAGCGTTGTGCTATGCGTTCCAGCCGCACCGTCCGCACGCCGAAAACCGCGCTGTGCTGGCTGGTCGGGCCGTCCTCATCCCGCAGCTCTGCCTCCAACCGGTACAAATTGGGCGCGCCGTGATCCCACGGCCACCATAGCTGCGGGTCATCGAGTTTCAACGTTTGTTTGATGACCTGCCTGCCGGGCAGCAGTGTCACCGCGGTTTGGACACTTGCCCCACTTCCGTCATGATTTTCGGCTGCCACATCCAGCGCCAGCACACCCGCCCACGCCCGTTCGGTGGTGTTGGCGACGGTTACATCCACATTCACCTGTCCATCGAGCGCGGTGGTGATACGCAGCTGGTCAATACTCATTCCGTCATCCAGCAGCAGCCATACAGGCCGCCAGATGCCGATGGGATTCACATCCGGCGGTATGACCCCTTCACCGTGTTCATACAACCCCTTCACCAATCCCCGAATGACATGGTCAACCGGATAAGTGCCGCCCGCGTTAGGGGCGTCCCACGGCGCGCTGACCCGCACGGTCAACACATTTTCGCTGTCAGGCTGGATGAACGGTGTAATATCAAGGTCGAAGGGCGCAAAGTTGCCTTCGTGTTCGCCCGCGTGCTGGCCGTTGACCCACACGGAAGCGTAATAATCAACTGCCTCGAACCGCAGCCGCGCCCGCTGGTACGGCACTGCGGGAACTGTGAAGCTGCGCTGGTACACCCACGCCTGTTCATTGATGGGCCGCAGATGTTCTCCCCAGTACGGATTGTCGGGATACAGCGCCAATTGCAAATGGGTGCTGTCTGGTATGGATGTCCATTCAGCGGTTATGGGAACTTCAGTTGAGTTGAGAGGAACCGGACAAACCTGCCACCCCCCTTCGAGGCGATGTTGCAGGCTTGCGGTTGTTTGCGTCTGTGATTGAAGAAGTGTCATGAGGCACAATGATGACAGCCTACGACACCATTGTCCAGATAATATTCGTCACATTTCATCAACTCTACTATTACGAATCTACCCGCCGTCCGCTGTGGCGGTCGCATCAGCCGCCAGCTGTTCCGGCGTGGGCTGGATGAGCATGCTGGCGCTGGTGTTCTTTGAAAGAAGGTTTGGTCATAACCGGCATGTTGTTGGCGTTCTCGTAGAAATTCTTTAACGAAGTTGTTTATTTTTGTCAATCGGTTGCTGGAACTCCGCCAATTAGCTGTTGCGCTGACCTTGATGACTAGCATCGCTGACAAGTGCAAATCGGGAATGTAATATGGGATAAATGGTCGCAGTTTCACGAAATTAACTAAAAACGTATTCCGTGCTACGTTTTGTTATCAAAATAACCGACCTTTTCAGTTAACTTTTGATAGCAGGAAAACGTTCCATTTCAGTGAACAAGTGCCAGCATATGCTAAGGGGTTTTCTTTACGTAGATTGTTTTACTGAGTAACTTATCTCATTTTTGCGGCAAAACAACAAAGTTGGTGATCGTAAGAATGAGTAAAGAAAACGCCCGTTTATTTAACTTGCAGCGTTACGCGAGCGATGAGGTGACGAAAATGAAAGAGCCTGCTATGTGCAGGCTCTTTCGGAGTTAGATAGATCTAAGGATCAGGTCAGTTGCATCATTAGGGTTGATTATATGCTTGACTACAATGAGCTTATACCTCATTTAGCCATTTTTCATATCCACATGGGATTAACCGTTCCTTTACAGATGCAATAGCTTCAGGTGCAGGGATATGGGAGGATTGCGATGCTAACACGTCGTTATAAACTTCCCCATAATCTTTTTTTGCAAAGACAGACACAACATTTGCAATGCCCCGCTGATTCATTATTTCCCCTAAAGTACCTAAGAGGGGGAAATATTCTTCAGTATCCAACTCATTAGGATATGCACACTTCAACATATCAAAAATAGGCTTAAGGTGTTCAGGAATTTCTTGGTCTTTCATTGACATAGTTTTATCTCCCTGTTAATGATACTGGTGGATGGACATACAACCAGAAGTTTACCCCTTGTGCTACTGCTGCTCTTTGAGCCTTTGCATCCGAAGTTATGGTCTCAATACCCATCTGATCGCCCGTACCAAATATTATAATGTCATTTGGTTGCAAGTTGTTAGTAGGCCGCAACGCCCTTGCTCTTGCAGATGGGTTATCAGCAATTGGGAGAACCTGTGCCAAGAAAGTCGCAGCACGCGCTTTTTCCATTGGCCCTGCGATATTAGTTAACGGTGCAACAGTTTCACTCAAAGCTGTTTGTGTTATCACCATTTGCCTACCAGCTACATACGCTGACAATATACTAGCAAGTGGCGACCCTTGCGAAACAAAGGCATACACACTACCAGTATCCAAATTCACCTGTGGTACTGGCGTTGGGGTCGGAGTTGGCGTACAACTCGGTGTCTGTGTCGGCGTTTGTGCCGGAGATGGTGCTGGCGTTGGCGTGCCAATTGGACCAGTACCAGGACCAGGTGTTTCATTAGGATCAGGTGTCTGGCCTGGATCATTGAAGTTCCACCACCACCTGCGTAACCGTCGGATCACGCTATCGTCCAAAGCATTCTCAATAGCCTCTTCAGCGCCGGGAGGCAAAACCACAGTTCCCCCGCAGGTAGCGGGTCTGTTGGGTGGTGCAGTGTGTAGACAATCCAAAGTTCGCTGTATTTCCCGATTCATGGCATTCAGTTGTGCGCCTTGAAGTTGCAATAGTTGATCTAATTGACCAGCGATATTAGAGAATCCTCTTGCAAGCCCATCTGCCATATCAGCAATTTCATTTCTGAGTACATAAGCCGCAGCACCAACCACAACCACAATCCCAACTCCCAGAAGGATTTCCTGGCATACCGGAGTTAAAGCACATGCTGTAAGTGCAGGCACCCCAATGCCACCAAGTGTTGCGCCGTCAAACAACCCACTGGGGTCGGTTCTATTGATCGGATTCCCGCTTACATACGCATAGCGATTGGGTGTTTCCAACGGGTCCAAACTCGCAAACACCCCCACCCCCGGCGCATAGCGCCGCGCCCGCAGGTCGAGCAGCCCGCCACCATCCACCAATTCACCCGTGAAGCCGTAGTTGGTCTGGCTTGTTCCTGTATTCCCGAAACCAGTGCCAAACGGGTCGTAGTTGCGGCTTTCGAGGACGGCCACGCTGTTGTCCACCACCTCGCGCACGCTGCCCAGCCCATCTTGCAGCGGATGTTCCCAGTTGTTGGCGGCATCCTTGTGGGCATGGATGCCGCGCAGGCCGTGAATATGGCGTGTCACATTCGCGCCCTGCGTCTCGCTCAGGACGACGTGTAAACCGGGTTGTATATCCAACAAATAACTGGTGATATTGCCGCTTATCAGCGAGTAATTCTTGCTATTTCATTTCCCTAACGGCGGTCATTCTGTGTAGGGGCTTGACGGTGGCATGCCCGGCCTCCCTGTGGGACATGCCCCTACGTCCCGCCCTCCATCCCCCGCCGTTCATCTTCCAACTGGCATCCGGCAACTGGCAACTTTCCCCCTCCAAACCATTTCCTAACCCGCCACCAACCGTCTTAACAATTCTTTTCCCTCAAAATGGTTAGTGAATTGCCCTCCAAAAAGAGACCAAATGGTCACCCTAAAACTGAACTTTTGTGCTATGATAGTCTTTAACATTTAGCTCCGGTAGCACCACACTAAACGGTGGATGAATGATAGTTCGCAGAATTTGTTGTTAATCAGCATACGAATTGGGTCACAACGGTTCGTCAGCAGTCTTTAAGCCCCCTCCCTAACGCTTTGGGGAGGGGGTTTGGGGGTGGGGACTATGATAAGGCCGCCGTCCACCACTTAGTGCAGTCCTACCTTTAGCTCCTAGCGATTGGCTTTGACCACCCACCATGAACCATCAACTATCAACCCAACTCTCTGCGCTTTCTTGGCGTCCTCTGCGTCTTGGCGGTTCAATTGCATTGGCCTTCCCTCGGTACTCGGCACTCAGAACTCGGTACTTCTGCACAGCGGCAGCCATCAGCGAGCCAACCGCTGCACATGTGACATTGCAGCGCCTGTCTCCCTTGTTCCCGCGTGCTAATTGTGCAAGTGCAGCGCTTCGGTCCCGTATTCCCGCCTGTCACTTCGGCGGCAGTTCCGTCAATTCCGCCAATTACGCCATAAAAAAGAGGGCTGTTCGCCCCCTTTTACGCCACCCATCTACCCGCCCTCCTGCGTCGCCTCGGCCAGTTGCTCCGGCGTGGGCTGGATGACATCGCGGGTGCATGACCAGTACTGGTACATCGCACCGACATACACCTTGTAGTCGTAGTCACGGTTGGAATCGGGCGTGATCTCAATGCCGTCATCGGTGACGCGCAGCACTTTGGTGAGCTTGCCCAGCGGGCTGCCTTTGGTCGCGCCGCTGTAATCCACAACGTGGTTGAACTCGCGGTACTGGACAGTGCCTTCATCAATTACAGTCGTGCGGAAGCCTTCCAATTCCAGCCGGTCAGCCGCCACCAGATCGAGGGTGGGCACACCGCTGGCATTGACCACCGCCACCGTCGGGCGCTGCGGTCTGATCTGGCTGGCCGTGGGGGGCAGCACCACCAATTGCAGCATCTCGGTAATAGCCTCGCGCTGGGGCAGCAGCACCGACTGTCCGGCGGGTGAAACGGCGTTCTTAACCTCGTGCTTCTGGTGGAAGGTGAAGTAGCGGATGTCGCTGGTATCCAGATTAGCGACCAGCGGCAGCATGCCGACGGCATCGGCCAGCGTCATGTTGGTGGTGACACTTTCAGTCAGCGCCGCCCACGTTTGGGGCAGTGTTTCCAGCAGATTACCCGCCCGTATCTTGCGCCAGAGCGCCCGCAGCACGTCCTGCTGGCGGCGTCCGCGATCCAGATCGCTGCTCGTCTTGCGGCTGCGGACGTACCACAGCGCCAGTTCTGAGTCCATGTGCCAGCGCCCGACGCGCATGATGAACATTTCATAATTGTCGGCCACCTGCTTGTCGAGTTCGGGCGACTTGAGCTTCCAGTCGCGGATCACACAGTCAACGGTGATGTCAATCCCGCCCACGCTGTCAATGATGTCGTTAAAGCCGGTGAAGTTGACGCGGGCGTAAAAATCTATGTTCAGGCCGAGGTTATAGCGAATGGTATCCAGCAGCAGCTTGATGCCGCCGCCTTCGCCCAGATTATTCTCGCCGTAAAAGTAAGCGGTGGTGAGCTTCTGCATGGTGTAGCCCGGCAGCAGCACGTATAGATCACGGGGAATAGACACCACCGACACCGCGCCCGCCGTCCGGTTGACCGATACCACCATCAAGGAGTCAGTCAGGCCGGGGTTGTTGGGGTTGTTGGTGGCCGCGCCGATGAGCAAAATATTCACGATGTCCTGATCGCCCTCATCAATCAGCGGCATCGGTTCAGGGATGGGTTCAGGCGTGGCGGTATTATCCTGTGCCTGCACGGACGTGAAGACGAGGGTCAGCAGCAGGCTGACCAGCAGTAGGCGGCGCATAAAGTTGTACTCCGGGTTGCGATTATGCTTCCAGCTTAGCATGACTCAGCCCGCACCGATGTACGCCTGTCATACGCCTGTGCTACGTGAGGTCGGCGTTAACGATGGTGTACCAATTTTCGGTGTTGGGTTAGTGCGAGTACAGAGTAATGAGATTGAATTTTATAGGCGGAGGAGGCGTGCCTCCTCCCTACTGTTCAACCCACATCATCTGATGCTGCAATAGGCTGTTGTAACTTAACAGTTTATTACGGAAAGCCAAAAGCTGACTGCTAACCGCTATTTTCCATAGGCGTTTGCAAGCCGGTTGGTGTTATGATGGAAAATGACTCCTATTATCAAGTTGAGGAATTATCCAGTTATGGACTCGACGGAAAAAGTGAAGGCCATCAAGGCCCAGATTCAGGAAAAGGTGCAAAAACTTATTGCGGAGTTCGCGGCGGGGGGGATCAGCCGCGAGCAATTCCACATCCTTTATGAACGGTATACCAGCCAACTGGCACTGGCGGACATGGCCGCTTCCAGCCGCAGCCCGGAAGCCGTGATGGGCATGATGCAGGATATGCCAGCAACGGTGGCCGTCAAAGAAGCCCACATGGGCAAAGCGGTGGGCATGGCGATCTACAACCACCGCAGCGGGACACTGCTGGAAACATTGGGCGAATTTGAGGTCACGCCGGAGAAGCTAGGCCCGATACTCAACGACTTCACGCTGCTGGTGGAACAGGGCAAGCTGGTGGAACGTGAAATACGCAAGATCAGTACCCGCCAGTGGTTGGTGTTCGCGGCGGGGAAATTCAGCACCATCGTCACCTTATTTCACAACGAACCTTCAGAAGCACAGTGCCGGGAAATTGAACGCCTGCACCACGACTTCGAAGCGGCTAATGCCACCGTCTTCCAGAGCGGCGCGATTGATAAATCCAAACTGGCCTATCCCTTCCTCGTCTTTGTGCAGCGCAAGGTCAAGGGCAGTTGAGGCTGCAATACCGCCTATATTCAGATCAACACAACCCATATCTGACCATCAAATACACGCACTGTTTGTAAGTGGGTGTATTTCTGTAATTAGCATATACTAGTCACATTGACAGTCGGGCTGCGGGAGGATATCCGTTATGCGTTTTCGATACAGCTTGTTCATGCTGCTGGGATTGGTGCTGGTGCTTTCACCTGTTGTGCGCGCACTACAAGATGCCACCTGTCCGGACATCGTCAATCGGGCACTCAGCGAGCTGGGGCAGAACTGCGATGCACTCGACCGCAACAGCGCCTGTTATGGTTACAACCGCGTCAACACCACATTTCTTGAACAACAGCCTGACGATTTCTTTAGCAAAGCGAGTGACCGTTCGGAACTGCTGCTCATTGATGACATCGCCACCGCACCGCTGGATGAGGTAAATGACACGTGGGGTATGGCAGTCATGAAGGTGCAGGCCAACGTACCGAATTCACTGCCCGGTCAGGCTGTGACTTTCGTGTTGATGGGCGATACTCAAGTTCGCAATGATGTCGCACCATCTGAGGCCTTCATCCCTAGTGATCCAGTCGCTGTCAAAACAATTGGCAACGCCAATATTCGCAGCGGTGCCAGCACGAACGCCAATGTGATCGGCAGCGTGCCGAGCGGCACGGACATGGAAGCGGACGGGCGCAGCACGGACAGCAAATGGGTGCGTATTTTGTACAAAGAGTCACCGGGCTGGATCAGTACCCAACTGCTAAACGCATCAGTAGATGTAGCGGCGCTGCCCGTCATTACGCAGGAAAGCCGGACGCCTATGCAGGCCTTCCACGTCACCACTGGTGTGCGTGGAGCAAGCTGTGACCAGGCGCCGGATGTGCTGCTGGTACAGGGGCCGGAGAACATCAAAGTTAACCTGACACTGAACGGTGCGGACATCCGCATTGGCTCGACCATTGTCATCCAGAGTGTAAAGAAGACCTTCAAAGAACTGCTGGAAGACGAACGGCTTCTCAAAGAATTCGGCGGCTCGCTGACCGACAAAAATGCCGATGGTGATTTGGTTTGCAATGTCATTCAATTGATGGTGGTAGACGGTGGAGCGTCGCTGAACGATGGCGTAGTCAACTTACCTACCGGCTTCACGGCGGACACGATCAACTGCGGTGGGGCTGACCGCACCAGTGTATTTACCATTCCGTGGGCCGGTTCACGCCCGCTGACACCGGAAGAACTCGCTTACCTCAAACCGTTAGAAGGACTGCCCCCCAATATCTTGAATTATCCCATTCGTATTCCAACACTGGCGGACATTCAGCGCATTCTGGCGGCACTGGGTGGGGGCATAGGTGGTCAGGCTACACGCGGGCCAGCCGCTGATAAAGTCAACTGCGCGCCGTTCAAGCCCACCTCACCGCTGGGGCAAATGCCAGCAAACGGAGTCCAGTTCTATTGGGACGCAGCGCCCGGCGCGACCAGCTACACAGTGCGGGTTTACGACAGCGGCGGGGCAACCGTCGGCGAATTTTCTACCAATGCGCCGCAAACGACGGTAGGCGGTACACCCAGCGGCACAGGCAGCCTGTCGTGGGACGTTTCGGCTTATTACAACGGCGTACTGGCCTGCACCACAGGACGGGCAGGCGTGCTGCGCGATGCCACGTACGGTGTGCCAGTAGGACAGCCTGCTGGCCCCGGCTATGTGACCTCCTGCCTCAATATCCTTTATGATCCGCCGTGTAACTCACCGTGTACATCCGGGGCGGTGTGCGATATGTACGGGAAGGCTTATTACTGTACCTGCCCGGCGTAAGTTATTCCTAATTTATGGGGGAGACTGCTAGATGCCTCCTCCCATGACGGCTTGAACCACACGGGTGCGCACACTTAGCACCTGCCCCTTAACGTCTCCTGCACGAATCAATGAAAATTTTCATAAATGCTTATTCTGCTGCCAGCAAATCCGACCCCATAATTAAGATATATTTAGTAACAATCCCGGAAGGTGAATGATGGGATACCGTTTTCAGTACCTTGAAAAGGGTGTGGTTTACATCAACTGGTTTGACCGGGTTACGGTTGACGAACTAGAAGTGGGCGTCAAAGAAATTAATCAGGTCATTGACAAAGCGGACGATCAAATTTATGTCGAAATCATTGATCTCCTAGAATGCACTGCTATCCCATTTGATTTGCGCGGGCTCCGACGGGTGGCAACCCATGACCATCGTATTGTTGGCTATATCATCGTCAATCCGAACGCATTCGCCAAGACAATGGCAAATATGCTCATTCAGGTCACGCAGTTACCGTTTCGCTTTGTTTCCACGCCGGAGGTGGCACTGGCTACAGCCCGGGATATATTGAGCCAGCACACCCCTACCAGCGCCTGACCGGGGTATATGGAGAAACCAAATAGAAAGCGCCTAATTTTGCGGCAGGACGACACGCAGGTCGTCCCCTACGCAAAGCAATTGATTAAGCGGATTCATTTCATCTTATCCATAAAGCATTTGCGAAGCAGGCTGGCACAAAGCCATTCGCTACTTGATGGTTCCGTTTTCATGGCGCACGCCTATTTGAGGCAGGGGCGAATCATTCCTTTGCCTATCTATGCTATAATTGGCGTAGATGAGTGGAGTAGGAAAGATGGTACAGATAACACTCAATATACCAGACCAACTGGCACAGGAAGCCCGCTTTGTGGCGTCACGTACCCACCGCCGCGTGGAGGACGTTCTGCAAGAGTGGCTCAGCCATTATCTGAGTGAGCGCCCCGTAGAAGCCATGTCGGACGAAGCGGTATTGAAGTTGAGCGAGATGCAGATGCCCGATTACCAGCAGGAGGAAATGAGCAACCTGTTGGAGTTAAATCGTGAAAACCGGCTGACTTCGGTGGAACGTAAGCGTCTGGATGAATTGATGACTATTTACAGTCAAGGCATGATTCGTAAAGCCGAAGCCCTCAAGGTGGCGGTAGAGCGCGAATTGATTGCGCCTATCGGCTGATGCCCCGCCGCAAAATCCCCCCTGAAGTAGCCGAGCGAGTGCGCCAAGCTGCTGCTCACCGCTGCGGCTACTGCCTCAGTCCACAGCGCCTCGTCATGGCACGCCTAGAAATCGAACATATCATCCCGCTGGCAAAAGGCGGCAGCGACGAGGAAAGCAATCTGTGGCTGGCCTGCCCGCTGTGTAACAACCACAAAAGTGACAAGGTAAATGCAGTTGACCCGGAAACGCAGACAGTGGTACGGCTGTTCAACCCGCGCACCCAGAACTGGTTTGAACATTTCAGGTGGAGCGATGACGGCCTGCGGGTGGTTGGCTTGACGCCCGTTGGCCGCGCCACCGTTATTGCGCTCCACCTGAGCGACGACCCACGCGCACTGACTGTGCGCCGCCATTGGATGGTGGCCGGGTGGCATCCACCAAAGGCGTGATGAGGCGCTCAGTTCTTCCCACATTCACCAATTCTCAACAAAACTTAATGCACGCCGCGAAGGGTCAGGCGTATAGTGTTAATTGCGTAGGGAAAGCGTACAGAAAATAGGGATTGTATTCCCCTATCATTTTGTTATACTGCCCCGCCGCAATACGATTACATTAACCTGAGAAAGAGGTGCTCAACTAAAAGAAATGGAACAAACTGACATCACGTCTACTCTAACGCTGGCAGGTCGGCAAGTCTTCGTAATTCGAGAAGCTACCCTCAACGATCTACCAGCACTGGTCGCCCAGCGCCGCCACATGTACGAAGACATGGGCTACAGCGATACCGCCAAGCTGGACGAACTGCAACACACCTTTGAACACTGGTTACATGACAGATTAGAAGACGGACGCTACCGTAACTGGATCATTACTGATACCGACGGGCAGATTGCGGCTGGTGCGGGTTTGTGGCTGGTTGAATGGCCGCCGCAGATGATGGATTTGTCGCCCTTTCGTGGTTACATCATGAATGTCTACACCGAACCGGCTTTCCGCCAGCGTGGACTGGCAAAGCAGTTGATACAGACCATCGTCAACTGGTGCGCCGCGCATGATATTCATACCGTGAGCTTGCACGCCAGCGCCGATGGCCGCCCGGTGTATGAGTCACTGGGTTTTACGTCTACTAACGAACTGCGGCTGCAACTGCCTCACTAATCTGATACTGATAGAACTATCGCAAAGAGGGCTTAAAAGCCCTCTTTTGGTTTACAGGGTGAGATTCGGTATGATAGCCTGTATGCCACTCGCAACCGGAATTGTCATTTTCCTGCCACCAGAAGCACAAGCCGTGGCCGCACCGCTTGAGCGCCAATATGCGCTGGAAAGTCTGATTCGGGTGCCACCGCATATCAGCGTGCTTATTCCCTTCGTTCCATACGATCAGTTAGACCAGGCTCTCCTCACTTTACAGGCGATTGGCGCCGAAACTGAAGCGTTTAGCATCACGTTACAGGGTTACGATCACTTTCCCGGCGTGATATTTATGAACCCCGTCAATCCTGACCCAATCAAGGGATTGTTTAGAAAAATCAGCGCTGCTTTCCCTACCTATCTGCCTTACGACGGGCGTCACGGGAATGATCTACATCCCCACGTCACGGTAGCTGAATTCGAGGACGACGACCAACGTCAACAGACCACGCTGCCGGAGTACGCACCAATAACCTTCCGGGTGGAACGGTTTCATATTGTCTACGGCATGCACAGTGATGATGAGGTGCTGCCTTGGCTGACCTACGCGGTAGTTCCGCTGAATGGTTAGAGTACGCTAAGTCAACCACGATATATTCTGTCTGAATGATGCAGCGTGCGGTAGCATAGCCACGATGCTGACATCATCTATCTGAGTTCGAGTCAAGCGAGAAGGATGCACACTCATGGCCGTACCTCAGTCCATCAACGATATTGATCTCTCCCCGCTGCCCAACAAAATCTACTGGAATAATGACCGCGAATGGCGTGAAGAATTCATCTACTTTCTGATGGTAGATCGTTTTCACGACAGTCGCATCCGCCAACCGGTTACGGGCAGTGGACGTTCTCACCCGCCGCCCGATGGCGAACGGCTGGGAAAGGTGTGCGGGGGTACGCTGCGCGGTGTCACCCAACATTTGGATTACATCAAGAATTTGGGCTGCACGGCATTGTGGTTGAGTCCTGTGTTTGAAAACAATCCATCACCGTGGGATTATCACGGGTATGCCATCCAGAATTATCTGGATATTGATCCGCGCTTCGGCACAAAGCAGGATCTGGTTGATCTGGTCGAAGCGGCACATCAACGGGACATGCGGGTGGTGTTGGATGTGGTGATTAACCACTCCGGCGATAACTGGTCGTATCCCGGTGGATTCCCATATTACTATTACAAAGACACCCAATATCCGATGGGCGAGTGGCGCTACCCGGATCGCCCTGTACCGCTGGAACTCCGCAATCCTGATTTTTATCACCGGCGCGGCGAAATCCGCAATTGGGATGACCCTGAGGAAATGCGGCATGGCGATTTCTTTTCGCTCAAGGATTTCAACAATGATGAAGAACCGGGCAATAAGGAACTGCTCAAAGTTCTTATCAAGATTCACCAATACTGGATACGCGAAGCTGATATAGACGGCTTCAGGATGGATGCTGTGAAGCATATGGGGGCTCTTGCCGTCTCGCGCTTCTCGGTTCAGATGCGCGAATACGCCTACAGTCTGGGCAAGCGCGGCTTCTTCTTGTTCGGGGAATTGATCGGTGACGACGACACAATAGACCGATATATCGGCCCTAACACGGCCATGCAGGTCGGCAGCGACACGATCTACCTCGGCCTTTCGTCAGTGCTGGATTTCCCGCTGAACTGGGTGCTGCCGGGCGTGCTCAAGGGGCAACTGCCACCCACTGCACTTTTTGACCGCTATACCAAACTGCGCCATCATGCTTTATCGCGCGGGGAGATGGGCAATTATCTGGTGACATTCTTAGACAATCACGATCAGGTGGGGCAGGACTATAAACGCCGTTTCGCAGCCGACAGTCCCGACCTGCAGGTGATTGCCGGAGTAGGATTCTTGCTGTGCTCAATCGGCATCACCTGCTTGTATTACGGCACGGAGCAGGGTCTCGACGGGCAGGGACACGGGGACATGTTCGTGCGCGAGCCGCTTTTTGATCTGGATGATGCGGCACGCAACTACCTCAATCCTAATAACTTCATCTACGAACAGATTGCGCAGATTTCACAGGTGAAGAATTACCTCGAACCGCTGCACTTCGGGCGCATGTACTTCCGTGAAACATCGGCTGACGGCCAACACTTCGCTTTGCCGGATGCTCATCCGTGTACGTTGGCCTTCTCGCGCATTCTGGCGAATGACGAAGTGCTGGTGGCATACAACACCTCGACCACCGAGCAGCGGGACGATTACATCGTGGTGGACGGGTTGCTGCCGGGACAAAAGATGGTGGTGGAGTACGGGAAGAATGATAACCCCAACATCCCCATTCAGGCGGCTGCGAACGGCACACATTTCATCAAGCTGTCGCTTGCGCCGATGGAGTTCGCGATACTACAGCGAGCGCAATAAGAGAATTCGAGAACATCCAATGTGGGAGCACACATAGGTGCTCCCCTTCAAGTAATTTCCTCACAGCGTGTTGGGCGTACCCTTGCCCGTTTCGATATAGGATTTCAGGCTGGTGAGAAACCATGCCCACTGGTAGCTAACACTGGCAAAAGAACCTTCGGTAGAGGCGTAGTCACGATGGCCGAAGAGCAGTTTTGTGCCTGTTTCGATAGGTGTCAAATCCCAAGTCACCTGCGTGCCGCCCCAATCCGGTGCGCCCTGCAAGGCTTTCCACTGCACGGCTTTGCCCGGTTCGAGCTTGCTCACTTCCATCTTCATGACGATTTGCCCGCCGCCAAAGCGGAATTCATCCACCGCGCCCACTTTGGGCTGGGCGGTGGCGTGTACCGTCCACCATGAGGATAGACCATCCTGTTCGGTGATGGCCTTGTAAACGGCCTCTGGCTTTCCTTCAATGGTCAGTTCGTGCAGAATATCAGGCATATCATCCTCTTTCTAATAAATATTAACCGTTTGGTTAAATATCGAACAAAAAAAGAGTCACGCTGCTTTAGCGTGACGACACCAGCAAATCATACTTGGTGAACTCCACTCCATTGCTGCTGAGTTCGGGATACAAAATCCCGGTAAAGCGTTTGACGCCTTCCGAATTGCGGTGTTTTTGCTCAGCCGCTTCGTCCTCAAAGATGAAGTAATGCAGAAAATCCGCAGGCTTGTCGCTGCTTTGGAGTGAGGTGTAAATACGGGTGTCCGGTTCGTTGGCTTTGATATAGGCGATAAAGTCTTCAATCGCTCGTTTGCAAATTTCCAGCGACTCCGGTTTGACGCTGAAACGCGCCGTCATGTGAATTGCCATCAACCGCAACCTTTCTTGCTACAGTGCATCGCCTAAAAATTCGAGGCAGGACCATCCATTTTGGTGAAGTTGGCGCATGTCGTCATCAGCCAATCGGCTGTGTGTCAGCCGCACTTCAGTTTGTACACCCTGTTCAATGAACTCCACTGTGACTTCAGTTTCCTGAAAGTGTGTGCCGCCTGAAACCCATGTGAACACCAAACGTTCCGGCTGGACAATGTCCATATAACGCCCGGAGATGGTGCTGGTTTCCCCATCGGGATGGTGCAGCGTAAACTGATATTCGCCACCGACGCGCAGTTCCAAGCGCGTCACCGTCACGGCACAACCCAATGGCCTGAACCAACGCTGTAAGGCACTGGCTTCCGTCCATGCCTTGAAAACCCGTTCGCGCGGAGCAGCGAAGACGCGCTCCACCACCAGTGAGTAGTCATCGTGAGCGTTGGTCATCTTCCCCTTCAGTCGTATCAGTAGCCAGAAAGTCCGCCAGCGAATCAAACTGCTCATCCCAAAATTGGCGATAATATTCCAACCATTCTGTTGCGTTCTTCATAGGCGCTGCCGACAAACTGAGGTGATGAAGGCGGCCTTCTTTCTGCCGCACGATTAAGCCGACATCCTCCAATATTCGCAGGTGTTTGGAGATGGCAGGTAGGGACATATCAAATGGTTCGGCAACTTCGCTGACAGTGGCTTCCCCCCGCGCCAAGCGCTGCAAAATGGCGCGGCGGGTTGAATCCGACAAAGCGGAAAATATGGCATCCAGTGGAGGTGACAAATAGTTAACCATAAAGTTAACTATAGCGATTTACTTTACATTCGTCAAGAAAGTTTATTACGGAATAAAAATTTACATTTTATACAATTCCACTGTTCATATGTTACACACAATTACAGTACAATTGGGATATTACTTTCACTCTCAAAATTTGGATTATTGTTCTGTGACTGCCCAAATAACAAACGGTTGTAGTGTGTGCTGGGGAAATGACACCAAAACCATCATCCTCATTGAATTACACGGAAATTGGAACTGGCACCATATAGAAAGTGTGACTGAAGATTATCTTAAGTTAATGAACTCGGTTGAGCATCGGGTACATCTGATTTTTCATCCCGTTGACAATAAATTCCGGCTCCCTACAAATGCACTAAGTCGTATTCCCAGTTTGATAGAGATGACACATCCAAGAGAAGATCAGACTGTGCTGGTAGCTCATTCGCCCCTGATAAAAGGGATTCTGAATATCGTAGGGCGCGTCCACGGCCTCCAAGAAGCGATAGCCAAATATCATTTTGCCAAAACGCTAGCTGAAGCGTACGACATTTTGGAAAAATATGATATGGAGCAGAAGCAACCGGTGTGATTAGGAGCGCATTTTCTCTAATGCGCCGTAATGCACCTGAGACTCGACCTGTTTGCGGACGGCGGCCGCTTCCCGACGGTCTTTAACCACTTTGGCGGGCACACCGACTGCGACGCTGTAAGGGGGCAGGCTCTTATTCACAACCGCGCCCGCGCCGACGACGCTGCCTTTGCCAACAGTAACGCCATCCACGACCACCACGTTGGAAGCTAACCAGACATCATCTTCAATGGTAATGCCCTCTGCGGTGATACCCTGATCTTTGATATAGGTATCGGGGTCGCTGTAGACATGGTTGACGGCTGCGATCTGTACCTGCGTGCCAGTGTAAACGCCATCACCGATATGGACACCGCCCTGCCCGCGAATGCAAGTATATTCGCCAAAGAAACAGTTCTTGCCCGTCCAGATACCGGCCTGCGGTAGGTCACGGTAATTGAAGACATGAAACACCGTACCGTACATCAGGCTGCTGCCTGCGCCGATGGTGATGCCGCCGGGCAACCCGTTGAGGTAAACATGGCTATCTAAATAGACATTTTTGCCGAGCCGGATGTTGGCAGGTGAAAGCAGCCGTACATTGTGTTCTATAATCGGCAGCCCTTCACTCTTGAGGATGGCTTTGTAGGCAAGGCCACGCATCCCGATACCAGCTAATGTAGGCAGCCCGCCGAGCAGAGTCATGACCGTCTGTTCAACCACATAACGCGGGACGCTGGTTGACTGACTTTTGAGATAGTATTGGAGTTCTTGTAACATGCCCATCATCAATCTCCGTTGTCCGTTTTGGGGTATACTGGGCGAGCTTCTAAAGGTGTAACCTCAGTATAGCATTATCCGTATCTGGCCTTAGATTACGTGTATGAAAAGGAGGACGTGACTGTCCCCCTTGTGCATTGCGTTCATTGTGCAAACCGTAGCAGAATTACAACATCAGCATATCTTGAGGCCGGAGCGCACGGTGGAAAGATCTGCGCAGCCGTTCGGTGCTGTTCATGGGATGTCCATCCAACGCCGACTTAATCATCTGGGTGGCATCTGCCAGATCGCAAGCTGCGCTAAAGTTCAGGCCAAAACGATCCCATGAGGGGACGAAGTTCCAGCGTCCGCGCCCAGTCATCAATAATATCGCGTGCACACCAGCATCTACTGCGGCGGCGACATCTGTCCAGGCATCACCCACCAAATAGCTTTTGCTGAGATCAATATCATACTCAGCCGCCGCTTGCAAGATCATGCCGGGGGCGGGCTTGCGGCAACTGCAAAGTTCATGATTATCGTGCGGGCAAAAGTATACTTTAGTGATATTGCCACCTGCTGTAGTCACAGCACTGAGCATCCGATTATGAATATCCGACAGGGTATCAAGCGACATCAAACCACGATTGATGGCTGCTTGATTGGTCACGACAAAAATGGGCAAACGCGTTTCCGTCAGTTCCCGGATGCTTTGCAGTGCGCCCGGAATGAATTGGAATTCATCCCAACTACGAATATGCTCGGAACTATTTTCGTTGATAACGCCGTCCCGATCCAGGAAAATTGCCCCTGTCTTAACTGTCATGTGCGATTCTCCCCGGTTCATAACACACTTGTGACGCGGCACACGTGTGCTTAGATTGCAATAAAGGCTTTAGTGTTTACCGTTGCTCGAAGGCATACTCAGGGCGCTAGCTGATTCCATATTGATTGCTAGCAACCGTTCACAAATGGCGTGTTCAAGCATGAGGTGAACGTCCTCAACCATCGCCATATTGAAGCTGGGGATATGCACTGAAATATCAACCATAGGGGCGAGTTTGCCACCGTCGTAACCTGAAAAACCTACGGTAATCGCGCCAGCCTTCCTAGCAACATCTACGGCTTTAAGCACATTGCGGCTGTTACCACTGCCGCTAATGCCGATGAGAATGTCGCCTTCGCGGACGAGCGGCAGAAGCTGTTCGGCAAATACATCTTCATAGCCAATATCATTGCTCAAGGCGGTCATGAGGGCGGTGTTATCCGTAAGTGATACTACGCGGTAGCGCGGCTGCCCTGCTACAATTGGGCGCTTGGCGAGGTCACAACCGAAGTGGGTTGCAGTAGCGGCACTGCCACCATTGCCACAGATGTAAACGGTTTGCCCCGCGATATTGGCCTGAGCAAGTGTTTCGACAACCTGGTCAACAACTTCAAATGGAACTTTCTCTAACAGTTCCCCTACTTCACTGAAATAATGCCTAACATCCACAATGATGTTCCTCACCTAAACAATATGAATTACACGTAAGGTAAAATAGCCACCTTGCAGCGACCTATATCACAGTTATGAAATTTTTGTGAAGAACGTAATAGAGCTAGTACTTGTAAGGTATGCCGTCAATTGTGGGCGACCAACGCTACTAATGACTTGCTTTGCTAACTCTGGAAATACACGGTAATATTCGGCCTACGTTTGCTGCAAGGTTTTTTCACCACGTCCTGTTTAATTGTCCGGGAGAAAAATGATGTATCGAAAATTGTCAGTTCTTTTAATCTGTTTGTCGGTGTTCATGTTGATGGCAGCAGTAGCAGTGCCAATGGCCGGCGCACAAGAAAATTCGACTGTGTTCGGGGCGGCATTACCAGATAACGCTGCTCCCTATGACCAGCAGGTTTTCACCGAGTTGTGCGACTCGACCCGTACTGAAACCTCACTGTCTTCAGTGGTAACGGTCTATCAACGCATTTGCGGTGACACCAATCTTTTCGACCAATTTAGTGACCCACTGGTCGTTCTGGATGAAAATCTAAACCTCATCCCGGCGGCGGCTGATAGTTGGGAAGCCTCTGAGGATGGCTTGTCATGGACGTTCCATCTGCATCCCGGTCTGATGTGGAATGATGGGCACCCCTGTGACCGCCAACGACTATGTGGCCTCTTACCGCTTCATGGTTGACCCGGCCAACGCCTATGACTTCGTCTGGATGTGGCAGGGCACAATCAAGAACTGGTCGGAAGCAGTGGCCGGTGAAGTCAAGCCGGAAGAAATCGGCATGAGCGCCGCAGATGACAACACACTTGTTATCGAAACCAATGGCCCGCGTCCATACCTTCCCGGAACCGTTTACTTCTGGGCTCCTATGCAGGCTAAGGCATTGGCTGACCATGGCCCCGGCTACATCCTCGACCCGGCTACCAGCGTTTCGGCTGGCCCCTTCAAGCTGAAGGAATTTGTGGCTGGCAACCGTGTTATTCTCGAAGTCAACCCCGATTACAAAGGTTACCGCCCACCCTTCCTCAAGGAATATCATGGTATATACGGTGACCAGTTGAATGGCAGCTTCCTTGCTTTCCAGAGCAATGAGATTGACCGTGTCAACTATACGCACTTGAGCGTGGCTGACTTTGAAGTGATCGCGGCTGATCCGGTTCTGAGCGCCAACTACCGCCCGAACTTCGGCGACTTCCGCACGGACTATTCTGTTCTTCGATACTTATACCCCGCCGTTCGACAATCTACAGGTGCGGCAGGCATTTGCTCACGCGCTTGACCGTGATTCGATTGTCCAGAACGTGATTGGTGCACAATTCGGTATCCCCGCTTACTCGTTCCTCGCCCCCGGCTTCCCGGATTCGGACACTGATGGCGCACTGCACCAGTACCAGCAGTATGACTGCGAGATGGCGAAGGGTCTGCTGGCAGATGCCGGTTATCCCGATGGCGCGGGCTTCCCGGCGCAGGAACTCAAGCTACGCGGTGAATCAGAAGCGCGTGCCCAGTGGTTCATTGCCTCAGCGGCTTCGATCAGCCAGTGCTTGAATGTTGAAATCACCGTCAACAACATGGAATTCTCGGCCTTCATGGAAGGTCTGTTGGCCCGCCCAACCACGGTTCAGTTCGGCGCAGTTTCTTACGGTATGGACTACCTCGATCCTTCGAACATGCTCGGTGTGTGGGTTTCGACAGGCCGTCACTCATGGCGCAATGCAAGCTTCGACCAGTTGGTCAATGATGCCAACGTTTTGGTCGGTGATCCCGCCAAGCGCAGTGAAATGTATAAGGAAGCTGAAAAGACATTGGTCGAAGATGTCGGTGGTGTCTTCCTCGTTCACCGTATTCAGGGTGACCTGTGGCAGCCCTACATTGCTGGTGATTGCTTCCGCCCGGACAAGCAGGGTGTAGGCGCGTATCACTGGGGCAACGATTGGTGCTGGGGCACGTTCTACGTCACCAATGAAAAGCCAGCATAACGCTGCACGACTAATTTTTTAGCAATGCCTTATAGGGGCGGGCTTAGACCCCGCCCCTATACATAATCCGGAGTCTTCATGACGGGTTACATCATTCGTCGTTTAATCGCATTGTTTTTCGTGATGCTCGCCGTCTCGGCCATTGTTTTCTTTTTGATGAATGCTGTACCGGGTGGTCCCTTCAGTTTGGGAGAGCGCGGTTATACTCCGGATGCTTTAGCAAACCTCGAACGCAAATACGGGCTAGATAAACCCGTAGGCGTTCGTTACCTCAATTTTCTGGGTGGGGCGCTGCAACTGGATTTTGGTAATTCATTCGCGGTAGCCGGTAATCCGCCAGTCACAGAAGTCATCGCGCGGACATGGCCGCTGACGCTGCACGTTGGCCTATATACCATCATCTTATCGTTCGGGCTTGGCCTGATTTTTGGTATTATAGCGGCCTACCGTCGCAACAGTTGGATCGATAACCTTGTTACTTTTACAGCTACGCTAGGCATTACTTTACCTAATTTTATTATTGCTACGTTCTTATTGCTTATTTTTGGTTTTCAGAACGGCTGGGGCGACCCGCGCAAGTGGATTATCGGGCCGATTTGGCCGGGCGGGCCGGCTCTGCTGTCGTGGGATTACTTTTTACCCGTTGTTACGTATGCACTTGCGCCGCTGGCGCTGGTGGCACGTTATACCCGTTCCAGTGTGTCCGATGCACTGAATGCGGATTATGTCCGCACTGCGCGGGCAAAAGGCTTGAGCGAGCGGGGAATCATGGTGCGCCATGTGCTGCGGAATGCTATGATACCGATGATCACGGTTTTGCTGCCGCAAATACCCAACTTGTTAACCGGTTCATTGTTTATCGAAGTGGTGTATGGTATTCCCGGTTTGGGCAAATTTTTCGTGACCAGTATTTTTAACCGTGACTATCCAATGATTATGGGACTGGTGCTGTTGGTGGCCTTTTTCTGGGGTTTGACTTATTTGATTACTGATATTTTATACACGGTCATTGACCCCCGAGTGCGTATTTCCGGGCGGGGGAGCAGCTAGGATGGCCGAAAAAGCAGCTTCCAAGACGAATAAACTGAAACCCATTTCGCTTCAGGAAACGGTTGAACAACGTTCGCCGTGGGCGGACGCATTGCGCCGTTTCCGCCGTAACCGGCTGGCGATGCTCGGTGTCGCAATCCTTGTTTTTCTGCTTTTTCTCGCCATTACTGCTGATTGGATTACGCCCTACCCTTATGACCGGGTGTACCTGAATCTGCGCGCGAACACACTACCATTTGTTGATCCAACGCATCCTCTAGGTCTGGATAGTTCCAGCCGTGATTACCTATCACGCCTGATCTATGGGGCGCGCACCTCAATGCTGGTTGGTTTAGCAGTGCCGTTGATTTCTTTTGCCATTGGTGTGCCGCTGGGTGCGCTTTCCGGATTTCGGGGCGGTTGGGTGGACTTTGGCATTCAGCGGATAGTGGATATTGCAACAGCTATCCCGCCGCTGTTGTTTGCGTTGTTTCTGTTGAGCGTGGTCGGCAGCGGTGTAACCAACGTCATCTTTGTATTAGCAATCACGGGGTGGATCGAGTCCACCCGCCTCACGCGGGCGCAATTTCTCACTTTCCGCGAAAAGGAATTTGTAACAGCGGCACGGGCGCTGGGGGCCAGTCCATTGAAGATTGTGCTGTCCCATATTTTGCCCAATGCTGTCTCGCCGCTGCTGGTGGCCTTCACATTCGCTGTGCCTTTGGCTATTTTTGCCGAAGCCGGATTGAGTTTTTTGGGCATCGGGATTACTGAACCTACGGCCAGTTGGGGTAAAATGGTTGGCTCCGGTATCGGTAACACCATCCGCGTCTATTATCATTTGGCGCTGTTCCCGACTTTGTTGGTGGCGCTGACGATGTTGGGGTTCTCATTTGTTGGGGATGGTCTGCAAGAGGCGCTCGACCCGAATCGCGGTGTGTGAGGGTACTAGAATACAAAAGGTTTTAAGCACGTGAAAAAACTAACTTTATTCATCATCGGTTGTGGCCTAACGCTGCTTGGATTAGCGGCTTGTGGCAGTGCAACACAGGAAGCGCCGACAGTTGCGCCAACCTTTACCACAATCCCGACCTACAGCTTTGACCAGCCTACCGCTGCTGCCAGTGTAGCAACAGCCGCAGCAGCCACCCAAGCCGCAGGCGCTAACAGTGGGCTTGACCCGCAGGCAGTTGAGCGGGGACGGGGACGCTATGAAGCATTAGACTGTGCTTCGTGCCACGGGGACAACGGTGAGGGTACGGATAAAGGATCATCGCTCATTACCTACACGGCGGATGAAACAACCTTTATCAGTTTTATGCGTTCCGGTGGTGCGCTCGGCTCTGATCACCAGTATTCCACCAACCGACTGAGTGAATCGGGTGGGAAGAATCTCTACCAATACTTGCTGTCACTGCGGACTTCATGACCAAAACGAAAAACACGAAGGCTGTCGCTTCGCCTAGCGACAAACGCATGTTCTTTGTGAGCCTAGGAATATTTTTAGCTGTCCTTGCACTGGTGGTCGCTTCGGTCATCAGCCGTAATAATTCAGGAACGAACTCCGGTGTGATGGCGGTGACTTCCGCGCCAACAGTTGAACTGGCCTCCAGTCTCGCGCCGGAATTTGTTTTCAATTTGACGGCCATCCCGCAGGGTATTGTTGTGCCGCCGGACATCGTTACCCAATTGAATACACTGGAAGAACAAGTCAAGAACTGCACGGATTATGGGCCGGAGCGCCGTTCCCAGATGGAACAGCATTTTGCATGGCTGCGTGACTCTTCGAATATGCCGATGCAAGTGGTGATTGGAATAGCGGAGAATCCGGTTGGGCGGTTGATTGTGGGTATGTCCACCTACACATTGGCCGAGTGGGCGTTACACAACCGCGCATCCAACTCCTGCCTAGTGCCGATTGGTCTGGAACTGAATTCCCTGCTCGAAAAAACGGGGGAAGAAACGTTCAAGGAATTTGAGAACTGAGGACATCCAATGTCTCAAGCTCTAGCTTGATTGGTTTCATTAATGAGATGGAGCGCCTCGTCTATAGTCTCGACAAAATGTATGTTGCGGGTGGTTTTGGGGGCTATTTTCTTGCCGATGCTCACCAACATGCGGATAAAGGCTGACGCTCCAACTAGCACAGCTAACCGTTGGTTCTTTAAATATTTGGTTTCTGCCGCGCCGCGCGCTGTTAGAAAACTCGTACCCACGAACATGGCTTCGCGCATATCCACGATAATGTCAACGTCGTGTTCCACTTCACTGGCAAACTGATTGGCTTCATCAATACATTTGAAAAAGTCAGCAGCCACGCATTTGCCTTCATACTGTTGCATCAAAATGGTGTGTTCAACGTTGTACCAATACGAACGGGCTCCCATCAAGCGAAGTCCTTCCAAGAAGCGGGCTACTACCAATAACCCTTACTTTACAATAAAAATGCTGATTTGCATCTTCGAACTTTCTGTTCGCAGCACCATCCCTGATATATTGAATTCGACGCAAGGCCATTTCCATAGGCCTATCGTCATTGTTTCGTAGCGTACATACATACAAATCTGCTCTACAATGGGAGTTATTAGCAGTTTGCATTCATCAAGGACGGTGTATGTGAATATTCAAGTTAGCCCGCAAACACTAGCGGACGTTCTCCAACTAGGCGGGCAGTACATTCTGCCGATTGCTGCCCTTCTGCGTGCCATATATTCCGGGACGCGCGGCAGACTACCGGAAGGACTCGGTCAGATTGCCACTGCTGCCATAGTGGCAGGAGCCAGTGCCAGTGTTACCGGGCAGCAGCCCAATCCGCAATCCATCATCACCGATATCCTTAGCAACACGGTTTTTACGGCCGGACTGCTCACCTTTCTGCTCCTTTATTTACTGCGCGTGACGAACTTGAACTGGATCATAGATGCTATCGTGGGCGGTATCATCGGTGCTGTCATCTGGTTGTTCACCGTCTATGTTTTAGGGGAACCGTGGCAGTGGTGGATGCTGATTCTCCTCGTTCCGGCTTGCGGCGTGGGCGTTGTACTGCTGCGGTTTGCGCTGCGGCAGATCGTGCGCGTGGTGCGGATTGCCATGGTACTGCTGGTCGTGGGCGGTGTTTTGGCGTTGGGAGCCGGTGGTTTCCTCGTGCTGCAAACACTGTTGACCAAAACCGCTTAATTCATCGTTTCCTTTCCACATTTATATATGATCAACTGACGGGGCAGTGGGAATTTCCCTCCTGCCCGCTTGCCGTGTATTTTGCTCTTCGGGCCATATGCAATCTACGAACCTTCTACAGCCCTGAGGTGTTGATAATATAAGTAATTGCGTCTTTAGAGAAAAATCAGTTATAGTTTGTGTGATTTTACCCATTCTTAGCCCAACTACCGGAAATTGGTATCATGTCGTCAGCAGTCGAGGAACTTCCTCTACCCGAATTAAATCCTTCTATCTACAACAACCGTGAACTGGCATGGATAGCCTTTAACCGGCGGGTGCTGGCGATGGCACAAGATGAGTCTGTTCCGCTGCTAGAACGGGTTAAATTTCTCGCTATCTTTAGCAATAATCTTGACGAGTTCTATATGGTACGCGTGGCGTATGTCCACGACAAGATGAAGGATGAAGTCCTTCATGCCCGTCCCGATGGCTTGCAGCCTGCGGCTCTGCTTGCTGAAATCCGCCAGCAGGTGATTGAACTGGTGCATGAGCAGCGCCAGACGATGCGCGACGTTTTTGCTCAATTGAGCGAACACGGCATAACTATCACTGACGTTGCACAGTTACCACCCGAACAGTTCGAGGCTGTTTCCGAGTATTTTCATCAAGAAATATTTCCTATCCTCACCCCGCTGGCGGTAGACCACGCCCGACCGTTTCCGTTTATTTCTAACTTAAGCATTAATCTGGCAGTCTGGTTAAAGCGCAGTAACGGCAACCACAACAACCATGCCAATGCCCCTGATGAATTTGTGCGCCTGAAAGTGCCGGAAGCACTACCCCGTCTGGTGGATCTGGGTTACATCTCACGGCGCTACGGCAACGATCAGGGCAACCGGGACACCTTCCTGTGGATGGAAGATGTCATCGGCAGTAATCTGGAATCTTTATTTCCGGGTATGGT
Organism: Anaerolineae bacterium; assembly: GCA_041390885.1. GTDB lineage: Bacteria > Chloroflexota > Anaerolineae > Aggregatilineales > Phototrophicaceae > CFX2. Next base: position 133,341 of record JAWKPB010000027.1, read on the forward strand.
GGTGGCGGAGAAATATCCGTTCCGTGTCACCCGCGATGCGGATGTGGATTATGAGCAGGAAGAAGAAGCACTCGGCAATATGAGCGCTATCATCGAAGAAAGCGTCAAAGAGCGGCGTTTCGGGTCGGTGGTGCGCCTGAGCGTGCCGGATAACATCAGCGAACGCACGCTCGGCCAGTTGATTCATCAGCTCAACGTTGATCCCATACGTGATGTGTATTTGATTGATGGCGCACTGGGCGCAAGCAGCTTATTTGAGCTTTCCAGCGTAGAACATCCTGACCTCAAGTACCCGCCGTTCGCCCCCCGTATACCCGCTCATCTGGACGAGCAGGATATTTTCAGCGCCATCCGCAAAGGGGATATACTGCTGCACCATCCCTATGATTCGTTCATGCCGGTCGAAGCCTTTTTCCGGGCTGCGGCCCGCGATAAAGATGTGCTGGCGATCAAGGCAACGCTGTACCGCACGGGCAAAAATTCTCCAGTTGTCGAAGCTCTATTGGAAGCCCGCGACAATGATAAGCAGGTGGCCGTGCTGGTTGAACTGAAAGCCCGCTTTGACGAAGAGAATAATTTGGAGTGGGCGCGGCAGTTGGAACATAAAGGTGTTCACGTCACCTACGGCGTGGAAGAGCTGCCGGTGAAAACCCACGCGAAGGTGGCGCTGGTGGTGCGGCGTGAACCGGACGGTGTTCACCGTTATATCCATCTGGGGACGGGAAATTACAACGCTTCTACCGCCCGCCTGTACACCGATATGGGCCTGCTGACCTGCGACCCGGAAATTGCCGATGATGTTTCACGGTTGTTTAACCGGCTCACGGGTTATGCGCCAGCTACGCGCTACCGCCGCTTGATGGTCGCGCCGGAGCATTTATATTCGAACTTTATCGCGCTCATTGACAATGAAATTGCGGCGGCCAGAGCGGGAAAGAAAGCCCGCCTGATCTTCAAGATGAACCAACTTGAAGAAGATACGATGATTCAGAAGTTGTATTTGGCGTCGCAGTGCGGGGTACAGGTTGACTTGATTGTGCGCGGGCTTTCGTGCCTTGTGCCGGGCATCCCCGGTGTGAGCGATAACATCCGCCTCATCAGTCATATCGGGCGTTTCCTCGAACACAGCCGCATCTTTTATTTCCAAAACGCTCCTGCCGACAAACGGTTGTATATGGGGAGTGCGGATTTGATGCGGCGCAACCTGTATAACCGTGTGGAGGTTGTGTTCCCCGTTTTGGACAGCCGTTTGCAAAAAGGTGTGCTGCGGATACTGGCAACCTACCTCAGAGACAATCAATTGGCGTGGAAAATGCTGCCGGACAGTACGTACCAACTCATCCAGCCGCAACCCGATGAGCCGCTTATCAACAGCCAAGCGATTTTTATGGACGACAGTTTCGGCCTGAACGAAATGCCGTAAGCGGATTTTCACGATAGTTACAACTCAATTGGCGGTAAGTGACAATTTGCCGCTGCACTTAACGACGGGAAGCTCCCGTTTAGCCGCTGAATTGTCACAATTGGCGGGCGGGAACACGGGAGGCAGGCGCTGCACTGGCGACATTGCAGCGGTTGGCTCGCTCATGGCTGCCGCGTCGTCGGAAGTGTAATGCTGAGGAAAGGCAAATGCAATTGAACCGCCATCCCACGGGGAGGCTTCGCACAGACGCAGAGGACGCCAAGACAGCGCAGAGAGTTGGGTTGGTTGTTGATGGTTCATGGGCGGGAGATAAAAACCAATCGCTAACGGCTAAACACTATGGATTAGCGTAGCACAAAACGGGACAAAAAGGGTGACCATTTGGCCGAACATTTGGTCACTTTTTTTAGGGTGCGGGACAAACCATTTTGAGGGAGAACCTTTGTTAAGACGGTTGGCGGCGGGTTAGGGTTTGGTTTGGGGTGGGACGGGACGGTGTGTATTTATGACCCCCTCATCCCCCGTCCCCTTCTCCCCCGAATTCAAGGGAGAAGGGGTGAATCCGTCGGCGATAATGTGGCGGGGACGGGTTGTTGTGGGTCGGGGGGGGAGGGCGGGCGCACACGCAGGTGCGCCCCTACAGAAAACCAACGTGTTGTGTGTTTGTGGATATGTGCGAAGGGGGCATGTGCCATAGGGAGGCATGGCATGTCACCGCCATGCCCCTACGTTCTGACCTTTTCGCCAGCGGGGTGATGCGTGCGGCGGGGAGGTGGTAGCGGCCTGCATCCACAATTCATATATACATTCATTATATCGGTTTGACGGTGCAAAACATTTTGAGGGGTAGTTACTGAAATTGAGATAACCGACAAACAGACTGGTCGTTAAACGCACGAGGATATATCACTATGATGAGTAAGTTTAGGGATGGTTATTGGGATTGTCGACGCCGAAGCCTTCAGCATCTGCAGCCGTAAGCAGATTGATGTCGGCTGAGATGAAGGTGATAGGGTTGCCTAGAACAATCTGTGCCTGCAACGCACAAGCGAGTTGAAGGCTATCTAGGGTTCGCAAACCGTAAGTGTCGACCAAGCGTGTAGCATCCACAATAACTGCTCGATCCAACAAAATAGTTAGGTACTGATTTTGTACATGGACTGCAAAATCGGTACGGAGTTGAGCAGCATTGGTGTTTGTGATTAAACCGCCACGAACACGCCGGCAAGCACCGAGCGCATCTCCACCAAAGCCAATTCTGCGATAACAATCGTGTTGCCAGCAGCCGGTTCAATCCAGCTTTGAACCCATGTTGAACCCGCTTCGGAGAAGTAGCGCTTTGCCAGTGCGCTGGTATCAACAAAATAGGTCGTCAACGCTCGCCCCTGTCGTCGTCGACCAATACCTCTGATGGAGGTGCGCCGAGGGGGAGTCTGCCAATTCGCATCCGTTCTTCGACAGTGAGGGGAACAGTATCAGCAGGAATATCAAGATCGGCTGGGGTATAAACTGCCAGTTTACCTGCCGATAACAACTTTGCCCGTGCGCCTTCTTGATTGAGGTTCGGCGATGATCCCAAAACTCGCAATTCCAGGTTAATTTCGCCTTCAGGAATTTCATCCGGTAATTTTATGATGATCTGACGATCTTTGCCTACGATGGCTGATAAGCGTATGGCAACCATAACCATTTCCTCTCTATTTTACCTACCAAAATTATAGCAGAGGGATACCGAGAGGGTTATATTCCTCTGCGTCAGTCCACCCTCGCCACCGCCAATGCATCGATGACTTCGGCGGCGAGTTCGTAGCGGCCAAAGGCGGGGATGATGTACGCCCCCTGCACCAAGCCTTTCAAATCCCGCAGCAGCGATTGAGCAATACGCACGCCTTCTGCCGGTGACTCATCACCCGCATCTTCGAGGCGCTTCATCAGCGCATCCGGGATGCTGATGCCGGGGATTTCGTTGTGCAAGAACTGGGCATGCTTGAGGCTGTAGAGCGGTATCAGCCCCATCAGCACCGGCAGCTTGAAGTCCTCGCCCGTGATTTCGCGGAAACGCTTGTGGAAGGTTTCGATGCGCTGCGGTTCAAAGACGGCCTGCCCCAGCGCAAAGTCCGCACCATTTTCCAGCTTCTTGATGGTGGTTTGAATCTCGCGGTCAAGATCAGCAGCGAACATATTGAGGGCACAGCCGACGGTGAAGGTGGTGGGCTGGCCGATGCTGTTGCCAGCCTGATCGGTGCCATAGTTGAGCTTATTTTTGATGATGCTAATGAGGGCAGACGGCGCTACGTCGTAATTATCCATCGCTTCGGGATAGTCACCAATTTTGGTGGGGTCGCCCATGACCACGAACAGGTTACGCAAGCCGAGCGCATGAGCCGCCAGCAGATCGCCCTGCACGCGCAGCAGGTTGCGGCCACGGGTGGGGAAATGGAGCACCGTTTCCATGTGCAGTTGGCTTTGCAGGAAATGGCAGACGGCCCAGGGACTCATCCGCATGCGAGCTGTGGGGCTATCCGCCACATCCACCATATCAGCACCGGCCTCTTGCAGCAGACGGGCGGAGGCCAACAGCTTTTGCGGGATGAAGGAACGCGGCGGTTTCATTTCGACGGTGATGACGAAGCGGCCAGCTGCCAACTTGCGCGCCAATTCGGTAGGACGTTCAGGTACATCAGTGTCGTCGTCGCCATTGCTTTCCAGCACATGAATATCTGGCAGGGGCAAAGCAGGGTTATCCAGCGCCTTACGCATGGCGGCGATGTGGGCCGGCGTAGTACCGCAGCAACCACCGATGAGACTGGCGCCGATGGCTTTGAAAGTCAGGGCATAGTCGGCGAAGTAATCCTGTGTGGCGGGATACATCATGCGTTCGCCCACCGATTCGGGGAAGCCAGCGTTGGGCATGGCGGAAACGGTGGCTTCCGGCACGGCCTGCCGCATGAGCTGGAGAATACGGCTTAACTGCTCCGGCCCGCCGCCGCAGTTCACGCCGACGACATCCGCACCCGCCCGGTAGAGATCACGCGCCACCTGCGCGGGTAAGTCGCCGAGGAGGGTACGGTCATCCTGCGAAAACGTCATGTGGCAGATGACGGGCACATACGGTGCGACATCGCGGGCAGCCTGCAACGCCTCCAACAGTTCGAGGCGGTCGCTGAAGGTTTCCATGAGGATCACATCCGCTCCAGCATCGGCCAGCGCCTTGATTTGCTCGGCAAAAGCGGCACGGGCCTCCTGCGGCTTGACGCGGCCAAAGGGTTTGAGGCGCACACCCAGCGGCCCCACCGACCCCGCCAGATAGACATCTTCGCGGAAGCTGGCCTGAATGACACGGCGGGCGAGTTCGATGCCCGCGCGGTTGATTTCGACGACTTTGTCTTCCAGACCATGCTTGGCGAGCTTGTAACGGTTGGCGCCAAAGGTGTTGCTTTCGATAAGCTCCGACCCGGCTTCGATGTAGGCACGGTGGACACGCGCCACCTGTTCGGGATGGGTGATGTTAAGTTCGTCGAAGCAGGTGGAAATAGGCGTCCCCTGTGCATGGAGCATGGTGCCCATGGCGCCATCGCCGAGGAGGGGATTGCTGGCATTTTTGATACGTTCGAGGAAGGATTGTTTGGACATACTGTAATTACCTACATCTACAATTCATAAGCTGCGGGCGGACAAATCCGCCAAAATTCCAAACGGGCGTAACGCTTAGGTGGTGAAAGAACCCCCACCCTAACCCTCCCCCGCAAACGAGGGAGGGAACGGAAGGGCGGCAAATCACATCCGTTACTAAGTCGCTAAAGCGCATTATCGTGTCCCATCAAATGAGATGCCCTTGATCTGGTTTGTTCATGAGTTAACTTTCAATTTTTCAAATTCCGCCACAAAATCCGCTTCCATCTGCGCCTTTGCTGCATCTGGCAGGCGGCCGGCACGCAGGCCATAAAGTACGAGTTTGGTCAGGGCATTGGCATCCATGCCGAAGACACGGGCTGCGGTCAGGTATTCACCGGTCAAGGTGGTGTTGAACATGGGCGGATCATCCGAGTTGAGCGTGACATACAGCCCTGCGGCGATGAGGCGCGGCAGGGGATGGTCTTCAATGCGCGGGAAGACGCCCAAGCAAATGTTGCTAGTGGGACAAACTTCGAGCGGGATTTGATGTTCGCGCAGGTAGTCCACCAGTGCGGGGTCTTCGAGGCAGCGGACACCGTGACCGAGGCGAAGGCTACCCTGCTTAATTGCGCCCCAAATGCTGGCAGGCCCCTCGGTTTCGCCCGCGTGGAGGATGCAGGCAAGGCCAGCATCGTGGGCACGCTGGAAGGAGATGGCGTGTTTTTCCGGCGGATGCCCAACTTCCGGCCCGCCCAGCCCTAACGCCACGACGCCGTCATGCATACCACTGATGGCGAGATCGGCTGTCCATAAGCCTTCTTCGGGGGTGACGTTGCGGGAAATATCCAAGATGTAGCCGCAGTCGATGTGGAGGGTTTCTTGCGCCCAACGGCGGGCGCGCTGAAGGGCGGCCAACTGGTCAGCGCCCGCCACACCGCCGAATTTGTAATGGAGATGGGGGGTGTAGGTGATTTCAGTATAGCGGATATTCTGGGCGGCCTGCCCCGCTAAAAATTCACGCGCCATCCACTCGACATCATCCGCACTGCGGACAGTTCCGCAGACCTTCATATAGACCTCGATAAAGTGGGGAAAGTCTTTGAAGGCGAACCATTCGCGCAGACCCTCGACCGTGTCGGCGGGCAGCGGGATGTTGTTGCGGCGAGCGAGTTCCAGCCATGTTTCCGGCTGAGTGCCGCCCTGCAAGTGGACATGGAGTTCGACTTTGGGCATGGCGGTGATGAAATCGGTTAAAGACATTACTTCGTCCTATTGATAATTTTCGATAGCGGGCGCAAGTCCATATGACTTACGAATACAACATTAGACGGCACAGGCGGAATAAAGCGTTATTTCACTTCCGTCCCCTTCAGGAGCGGGGTCAACTGCCCATTTGGCGCTGCCGAACGTGCCTTTATTACCGTTCTGGCGCAGCACTTCGGAGATGGTCACGGCGTACCAGCTCCGGACTTTTTCGGGATCGTCAGGTGTGTGCAGGATCATGACCGACTCGCCCATGCCGAACTGGCGCAAAAAGGTGTGCCACTTGGAGGTGATGGTCGCGCCGGGATAGACAGGCATGCGCGGCGTGACGCTGGCGACGCACAGGCCATCAAGACCCAAGGTTGTGCCACCGATGCACAACAGCATGGCAAGGCAGACAGCCAACATGCTGAGGAGTGTACGACGGCAGCCACGGGGTGTACGCTCAGGCATTTAAGCACCCTCATTCCTTCGTGAACCACTGCACATTGCCGCAGACCGAACACTCGCGGGCGACCAACTTGACGCGGCGAGGCTGGGCGAAGAAGCCTTTGTCCTTCAGGTCCTCATTGAAGATCGGCCCACTGCCGCCTGTGCCGACAGTGCCCCAACGAAAGACTGTGCCAGCGCACAACGGGCAGGGATTTTGTTGGAGCGTTTCGTCGCGCTGCGGTTGGTCAGTCATTGTGGTTAGTTGTCCTTCAACATCTTCTCGACCATCTGGATGATTTCAGTGGTGGTGGGCAGCTTGGCCTGCCAGAGAATATCCACTTTCAGTGTCAGTTGTGGCAGTACGGTTGAGTTATAAACACCTTCCACTGGCAAGGTCAGGTGAAAAAGTTCGTCCTCACCTCGCACATAAAACAGGGTTTCTTTGCGCTGCGGGTCGAGTATCCAGTATTCCTGCACGCCGCCCTGCTCGTATTCATCATGTTTGTCACCGCGATCTCGTTTGCTGCTTTCGGGTGAGACAATCTCGACAACCAGATTGGCAGGGCCAGCCACCTCATTCTCTTTTATGTAGTGCATCCGGTCGGGCAGGATGACCTGCAAATCGGGCTGGCGACCCGGCAGCTCCGGTTTGGCGCGCATGACAACAGGATCACGGTGAACAACGCCGCCTATGGTGCGGTCAAGCAAATAGGTGAGCAGGAATTCAAGAAAGCTGTTCAATCGTCCGTGTTCTGTCTTTACTGGCGACATTTCGATAACTGCTCCATTGACCCACTCGACATGAGTGCCATAGCTGCCCGTCAAAAATTCCTCATACGATACGTTCTCAGCAACAATTTTGCCGCCGTAGAGCCGTTCGCGTTCGGCAAGGGATGATTGTGGTGTGTTCACTGCCATATGACCTCCTCCTTACAATCAATTAACTCCCAAGTGTCAGTGGATTGGGTGACGGTCAATGCTCTCAATGATCTGAGACACAACACTGTCTAGCCATTGATTGAATGTGAAGTCGAGCGTAGAAATTTCGAGTATTTCATGGTCAAGAAATATAACAGTCTCATGTTCCAACTCGACAGCAAACAGATTGCCAGCACCATCATGTGCAAATGGTATCAAGTTCCGAGCTTTTGTGCCGAAGAATTCTACAGCCCATTCGCGTTCCCAAGCATATTGTTGTGATGTTCCGAATAGGTCCAAAAAAGGTCGAACTCTGGTTGCCAATAAATTATGAACCAAACCAACATGCTGGAGAAAAATGTACAGACCAGCAGGGAGCTTGATTGAAATCTGCTGTTCCAGATTTGTAAGATCATCCTCTGACATCGGATGGCAAATTAGATGATTTCGGTAAGGTTCAAGTCGCGCCAGTATCACTTGAGTTTCCATCCCGCTATCTACCCTTCGCCCAAAATCTGGGCAGTTCTATCTAGGCTGCCGACGCTGTAATATTTGGCGTCGGGGTGGTGAACGACGATGGCGGCGGTGCTTTGCTCCGGCACCAGTTGGAAACTTTCGGTCAGGGTGACGCCGAGGTCGGTCACGATCTGCGGCATGAGCTTCCAGACGATGGCGTGGTCATCCAAATCCGGGCAGGCAGGATAGCCCCACGAGTAGCGTTTGCCCTGCCCGTTGGGGATGCCCATCTGCTGGTTGACCACTACACGGTTGACGTAATTAGCGGTGGCTTCGGCGGTCTGCACGGCCAGCCCATGAAAGAAGTAGGCTTCGCTGTAGTTATCTGCCGTTTGCAGCGATTCAAAGGCGGCGCTGGCCGGTTCACCGACGGTGACAACCTGTAGCGCAACGGTATCCACCACACCACTTTCGACGGGGGCGAAGTAGTCGCTCAGGCACAGAAATTCGCCGTTGGGCTGGCGTGGGAAGCTGAAGCGGGCGACTTCGGTAAGTGGTGGGCGGTTGCCATTGGCCGCGGACGAGGCATGCCTCGTCCCTACATCGTCGTTAATAAATGGTTTCCAGTCCCAGATGATGAGATCGTCGCCGTCGCGGTTGGCGGGGAAGAAGCCATAAACGGCCTGCGGACGCAATGACTTGTCGCGCAGGGCCTCTTTTTGCATACGTGCCAGCCGTGCTTCAAATTCCTTTTCGAGCTTCGTCCACGCCTCGCCGTGGGTGTTGGTCGCGCCCCACGACAAACGGAAAAGCTCCGGCTTGTGCAGATATTTGAAGACCACTTCCAGCGGCATGTCGTGGATGGTTTTGGCTCCCCAGAAGGGCGGCGTGGGGATGCTGGGCGCGGGCTGCACGGTGCTGGTGGCGGCGCTGCGGGAACGCTTCTGCGCTTTCGGTTTGCCCAGTTCATCGTAGGCTTCGGTGATGACCTGCTGCAAGAACGTTTCATGCTCGCTGCTGACCAGCTTGTCCATCACTGACAAACCCTCGAAGGCATCTTTGCAGTAAAAGACGCCGGGTTCATAGGGCTGCTGGCTTTCATCCAAGAACAAGATGCGCCGCCCGAATTTGCGGTTGATGGCCGCACCGCCGATGAGCACCGGGTAGTTGAGGCCGCGCCGCGCCAGTTCATTGACGATGATGGGCATCTGTTTGGAGGTGCTGACCAGCAGGGCGCTAAGGCCGATGGCATCGGCTTTGAGTTCCTGCGCTTTATCAATGATGGTATTGGCGGGAACCTGCTTGCCCAAATCATGCACGGTGTAGCCGTTGTTGCTGAGGATGGTCTTGACGAGGTTTTTGCCGATGTCGTGAACATCGCCGTAGACGGTCGCCAGCACGACTGTACCTTTGGTCGAGCCTTCGACTTTATCCATGAACTGCTCCAGATAGGCCACTGATTTCTTCCTGACTTTCGGCGCTTTGCAGCACGAAGGGCAGAATGAGTTCGCCCGCGCCAGAATTTGTCGCCGACTTCTTTCATGGCGGGCAGCAGCACGTTATTCAAGACACCGACTGCGTCCTGCCGCGTCAGACAGTCGTCAATGAGGCTTCCACGCCGTCTTTTTTGCGGTGGGACAATTTGCCAGTAGACAGCTTGTTCGCTGGTCATATCGGCGGTGGGGTTCGACCTCTTTAGACGAACTTGTACGGCGTTCTGCTCGAAGTATTGGATGAAGCGCGGGCAGGGCGTCGGGGTCGTATTGAAGATCAGGTCGTGTGGCGACTTTGCGCTGCTCCTCCGGAATTTCGGCGTAGGTGTGATGTGGGCAGGATTGACGATTGCCATATCCAACCCGGCCTGCACGGTACGGTAGAGGAATTTTACTGTTCAAGACACCACGGGCGGCAGGTGTGACACCGAAGCTGACATTGCTGACGCCGAGCGCCGTCATGACGCCGAATATGCTGTTTGATGAGGCGGATGCCTTCAATGGTTTCAACGGCGTCGTTACGCAGTTCTTCCTGCCCGGTGGTGAGGGGGAAAGTGAGGGTATCGAAGATCAAATCTTCGGGCGAAGCGCTATAGTCGTGAACGGCGATTTCGGTGATGCGTTTGGCGATGGCATATTTCTTGTCGCGGGTGTGGGCCAGCCTGCCCTCGTCAATGGTCATGCTCAAGACTGCCGCGCCATATTTGCTGACGATGGGCAGGATGCGGTCAATGCGTTCGCGGCCATTTTCCAGATTGTTGCCATTGATGACGCCGCGACCGGGATAGAGTGCCAAAGCGGCCTCGGCGACTTCAGCTTCGGTGGTATCAATGATGAGGGGCACCGTGACAGACTGCGACAGTTTCTTGACCAGTGCTTCCATCTGCGCCTTTTTCATCGGCACGTTCGGTGAGCGCGACGCAAACATCGAGCATGTCGCGCCGCTGTTGACCTGATCGACAGCAATTTGCACGATGTTATCGTAGTCATCGGCCAGTAGAAGCTGCTTGACCTTGCGGCTGCCCTGGCTGTTGACCCGTTCGCCGATGAGCGTGGGGCCGGGGTTTTGCACCATGAGGGTGGCGGTCATGCCGCTGGAGGCTACGGCTTCGTGTTCGGGTTCACGGTGTTTGGGGTGAACCTTTTCCACACCATGATCGCGCTTCTCGAGATATTCGTCAGAATGACCGTACTGCTGCGGTGATGTGGTCAATGTGGTCGGCGTGAGCCGCAGCAACCGCCGACGACATTGCCCCCAGCGGTCAGACTCCGCCAGCATGTCGCTGAAGGGTTCGGGCTCCATGGGTAAACCGCTTCACCATCCACATTGATGGGCAGGCCAGCGTTGGGGAGCACGCTAATGGGCAGGGTGCTGTGTTCGACCAAGTATTTGATAGGTTCGCGCATGTACTCCGGGCCGGTGGAACAGTTGATGCCGATGACATCAATGGGCAGACTTTCGAGGGTCGCCAGCGCGGCAGCGATAATCGGTGCCAAACAACATACGCCCGCTGACATCGAGCGTCACCTGACATTGGAGGGGGATGCGTGTACCGCTGTCATTAAAGTAGCGGTTGATGCCGACGATGGCGGCTTTGACTTCCAGAATATCCTGACTGGTTTCGACCAGCAGCAAGTCTGCGCCACCTTCTGCCAAGCCCTGTGCCTGTTCGTAAAAGACGGCGGCCAGTTGCTCGAAGGTGATGTTGCTGGAGGTCGGGGTCGCGCTGCCGCTGGGGAGCTTGCCGGTGGGCCCCGCTGCCGGCGGCGAAGCGCGGGATACCTGTCTCGCTGCTCGAAACGGTCACAGACGCGGCGGGCAATCTGCGCGGCTGTGCGGTTGATCTCCAATGTTTTGTCGGAGGGCCGGAACTCGCCGGCGAGCGTCAGACGATTGCCGCGGAAGGTGCAGGTTTCACCGCTTCGCTGCCGACGCTGAGGAAGAGGCGTGCAGATTCTCGGATCACCTCCGGTTTCAGGTGAGGACGAGGTGTTCATTGAGGCCATTGTAGCGCTCGCCGCCGTAATCATCGGCAGTGAGGTTGAGGCGCTGGATATTGGTTCCGGTTGCTCCGTCGAAGATCACCACATGGTCGGCAATGGCGTCGAGGTAGCGGCGGTTGGTGTAGGTCAGATTATGGTTGCGTGCGGTCGTTTGTTGTTTTTGTTACTCCGGATTACTGTTCCGTTTGCTTATTGCCATCACTGTAGATGGTTTCGTAAATCTGGGTAAGGCTTTGTATTGTCGCATTTGGATAGTGCATAGTTAGCGCTTCCATCAATCGATCTTTTTGGAAGGATTCCGGGATAGTGCAGTTGTACTTTGTTCTACCTTTCTTAAAACAAATGAACCATTTGCTCCGTGCAGTTCGCTCTTTTTCATCTTCAACATTGAAGTGGCTTAGTAAGTGGAGGAGATTGGCATCAAGAAACTCGATTCCACTTTGCAAGGTCTCCAGTTTCTTTTGAATTTCGGATACGGTGTTTAAATCACGAACTTCCTGATTATATTTATCCGAATCTTTTTGGGCATCCTGCGCCCTCCAGGTGATACCTTGTATGCCGGTTTCCATTTGCGTTCGATGTTCTGAATATTCCTGAAAAATTTTTGGAATTCAGTAACCGTGGATTTGCGCGAGGTTTCGCCCAAGTCACGGCCGCTGACTGGAATTTCTGTAGAAAGTTCCGACTCTTGATGTCCATGAGCAGCGACACGAGACGATCCGGAAAGAGGGGATTGGTTTTGCCGTCGCTGCGGGTCGTGTACACGCCGCTGGAGGTGGCGTAGGGTTTTATTGTCACCAGACGGGATTTCTATGCGAATGAAAGGCCTGTCACCGACATTTTCAACAAACAGGTCAATATGAATGGGCGGCACACAGGAAGTCAGCTTTAGCGATAGAGCCCGCGTTTGGCTTCGTCATCAACGGCGCAACCCATGATCTGGTCTTTGGCCGCTTTTGGAAGCGTCAGTCGTTTGAGCATCGGCGACACCGATGAGAATTGATCCACCCGCTGCGGAGTTGGCGAAGGCGACCAAATCCTCGACGGCGAGAGCATCAACTGCCTGCTTGAACTCCACGTCAAGACCGGCCTCTCTGGCGAGGAGGCTCTTGGCACGGCTGGTGATACCTTTGAAAATCTCCTGTTTGTTGTTGACCATTACACATCCCCTTCTATTTTCTATTTCAACTCCAGTGTGTAGTGCTTGTTGAGCTAGCTATTCGTTCAGGCCGCGCCGTCGAGGACGTGGCGGTTAGGACATTCAATGCTATTGATCGATGCGCCTGCGGCGGACGGCAAGAATGCCGTCCCTACGGTTTGCGTTCTGTGCGCTTCGTTATCATTCATGCTCAATGCGGATAATGTTGATGAGGAGGAGTACAGGGCGTCCCACATAGAGGCTTCGCACTGCCCTGTCCCTACGAAAAACACAACCGAAATTAGCGGTTTATGCGCGAACATCTACAACTGCCTCCTGCTTCAATTCCAGCGTGTAGAGCTTGATGCGGCCTTCGCCACCCTGCGGGACGAAGCCCATGCGTTCCAGATAGGCGTGGTGTTCATCACCGCCCGGCACGCTGTAGAGGGTGGTGATGCCGCGCGGCGGGAGCTGCTGCCGCAGTTCGTTATACAGGAACTTGCCCGCCCGCAGGTCGCGGTAACCGGGAATGACGTAATCGAGCTTGACCACTTCGCGCCCGCTGGCATCGCGCTCGGTAATGAAGATGCCCACCGGCAGCATGTCACGGAGGATGTAGTAGACCAGATCGGCACGGTCTGGCCGGAACTCGAAGTTGGGGAAGAAGCGCGCGATATCCTGTTTGTGGAAGTCCAGCAGACTCACTAAATAGTTCGAAGTCGGGTTCACTTCCAACAGGCGGAAATAGGTTTTTGCCATCAACATCTGGCGAATGAAGTACAGGTTGATGCATATGTTGACCAGATTGAGTCCGGCAATGGGAACGGAATGCAGGAGCAGGCCATAGATGAAGAACAGAAAGCCACCTGCCACCCCGATCAAGCGCAGGCGCAGCACGGACTTCATCAACAGTGAGATGACGATGACGACTGAAGCCGCGTAGCCGAGAATATCAACTGGGGTCATTCGTACTCCCTAAACAAAACGCGCCCCTTCTGAATATGGAAGGAGCGCGAAGATAGCTATCTTACTAATCGCACTCATCTTCCAGCACGAAGGCTGGCGGATTTAGCACCTTCCCGACGCTTCAGGGGTTGCTGCGGTGTCAACGGGCCGTTCCCTCTACCGCTCTCGATGAGAAAATGTACAGTTGTTCAAATATTAGTGGAATGTAGGTCAGGAGTCAAGGCAGGAGGAACTGGAGGGGTGCATCCGAGATTGGAGGCGCATTGGGTTTTTGCCGCCAGACGATAAACCGTCTGGCTATCGCAATAAAACCTGCTGAAGCAGGCTGAGGGGAGCATGCACGATCACATGTGGTATTCAAACCTCACTGCCCCCAACTTCGGATGCATCTAACTGGAAAGGGTTGATGGGCGGGCGCAAGGCGAGCTGAGTAATATGGTTGATAGACTGTATCTGGAGACGCAATTTCTAACCGCCAAGACGCCAAGGGAACAGGGAAATAGACTCAGTTGAAATAGACAGGACCATTCAAGGTTTCCGAGCACACATTGGGAAGCATTCGATACAGACCACATCTGCCGGTGCTCGCAGAGTTTATGCTTAAGAAGTAAGAAAGATGTGAAGTTAATCACTAGGTAGAGCGGCGAACTTACTGCACAATATCTACAATAATCTTCATCTCAACGGGTAGACAGGCGCTCCCAGCGGGTAGGATTTAGCTGGTTTGGGCAGACGCGGCGCAAATGGTCGTGAAATATGCGCGGTTTGGGCAAATCGGGTAGAATCTATCAAATGGGAAGTGAGGGACAAAACGATGGAACTCATTAAGTTGTTAGGTGCGACTTCGATATGCAGCGGGCTGAACAACGACCAACTCAATCGGTTGGCAGCGATCAGCCGCAAAGAAACGTTTGACACGGATGCGGTGATCTTCAAACAAGGCGCAATGGGCGACAAGGTGTATATCGTCACCAATGGGCAGGTCGAAATCCGCTTTGAAAACGCTGGCGGCACGAATCTTTATCTGGGCGCGGGCGAAATTTTCGGCGAGATGGCGCTGCTGGATAAGGGAACCCGTTCGGCTTCGGTGCTGGCGGTGGAAGACGGCACGGAGCTGTATGCGATCACGAACGGGGACTTCATGGCGCTATGCCAACAGGACACGGCTATCGGCTTCATCATGATGCGAAATATGGCGCTGGATTTGAGCTTCAAACTGCGCCGTAATAATCTTGATCCATCAACCAATTTATAGTGAACGGCAGTTCTGCACTGAAGTTGACATTTTAGACGAAAGTCTTGGCGAAATAGACCTCATCCAGTTGTTGAGAGGCTAGAAACATGATTTACAAAGTGAGTTATGTGGTCAGCGGCGGCGACTATCCCGGTGGCATCAAGAATGAAAGCGAACGGCCAGTGGTCGGTGCGACGGTTCAAATCGGGCGTATGAAATTTAAGATCCTAGAAGTACACGAAATCATCCCGCCGCGCGACGATTTCCAATTTTTGCACGCGACCGTCAAACCTTTAGAAGACGGCGAAAAGTAGGCAAGAAGCGTTTAGCAATTGGCTTTTGGCTTATGAACGGGCAAGTCGAAGCAGGTGATTGCAAATATGAATTTTGATATTTAGGAGAGGCGCAATTTACTGCGCCTTTTCTATGCTTATTGACATCTGAAAATAAACTCATAGGACTTTCGCTTATAGTCCTCACCCCCTAGCCCCCTCTCCCTCATGGCGAGGGGAATAAGACAGAATTTAAGAGAGCGACCTAAAGTCCTGACTCAGAATATTTATGCGGGAGGATATACGCGCAAACGCGCTAATCCTCCCCTACAAAAAATCATTAGGACTTACGCAGTTGAGTGAAAAATCCAGAGGGCACGTCGCCGCCGTGCCCCTACAAAACACATTTTTTTGCGTAAGTCCTAATCATTTGAGATTTAATTCGTTACTCCATTAGAACTCGTAAATGTCGTAGTCCTGACAG
>JAWKPB010000028.1:0-138239 GCA_041390885.1 Anaerolineae bacterium
TTCTTGCAGCGAACGCCAGGTGTAGTCGGGGAAGGCGCGCAGGATTTCCCACTGATCTACCCCGGTGTCAATCATTTCGCGCAGCTTCGTCAGATCGTCATCGTCCCAGAAATAACCCGTGCTTTTGTGGGTCGTGCTGCGCTCAGAGATGCTGCCATCCCGCCAGTGGACAGTAATGTGCTTCGTGTGGCGTGTCACCTTGCTGATTTTGATATAACGGGCGAACTGCTCGAACAGGTCCCGTTTTTCCTCACGCGGCACATCGTTCCAGCGCTGGATGATGAGTTCCAGTACCGGACGGGCTTCGATCAGCGAACGCGATTTGTGTTCATTGGATTGGATATGGTTCAACTCGGCACGTAAGCCTTCCAGCTCGTGTTCGGCAGCTTCATAGCGTGCCTGCGCTCGCGCCACCATCTCCGGGTGGGTCAGTAATCCCAGACTGGCGATGATATTATCTTTGGTCTGTTCCGCCTGCCGGATGGCTGCCTGCA
Source organism: Anaerolineae bacterium (assembly GCA_041390885.1). Lineage (GTDB taxonomy): Bacteria > Chloroflexota > Anaerolineae > Aggregatilineales > Phototrophicaceae > CFX2. The sequence continues at coordinate 495 of JAWKPB010000028.1, forward strand.
CTCGCCGCACATCCGCCTGATCCACGTTTTCCAGACTTGCCAGTGCAGCCTGCCACAGCGTCTCATCAATCGTGGTCGCGTGCAGCCGCTCCAGCAGCATCTCATCCACCAACGCATCCACAATCGAGGCTTTGATGTTCCAGACGTTCGAGCGATAGGGATACTCTGCTAATTGATACTTATAGTGTTTAGCTTCTGTTCCCCAACTGCACGTCAGCCGTCGATGAGGATACTCCGGCAGGTCGTCGGTGTAGGCGAGGTAAGCATAGGTTGGTTTTGGTTCTTCGCGCTCGTCCTTGTTGTGACGTACCCAGGGACGATACGGCACATACTGCGGGTTCGGCTCACCATAGAAATCCACTGGCGACAGGCGATTATAGGCATACATGAACAGATCGAGCGGGATAATGCCCTCATGGTTGTTGAACTGGACAATCGCGCCTTTGTGAATCCAATGCCCGATATAAGCCACGTTCACCAGCATATTTCGCAAGCCATCCTGTGAGGGTGTCAATCCGCCTGTAAACGGCGAACGCCGCTCCAGATGATCGGTCACTTGAAACCCTTCCTGCACTGCCTCTTTGGGGATGTCGGGCAGATAGGGTCCGTTCCGGTCAATCTGCTTCCACGTCGTGCTGAAGTTGCCATCCTTCTCGCGGAACAACTCGAAATAGCGCAGCATCACATCGGCGTACAGGTCGAACCGTTTATACTTGCGGTAGTCGGGATTCAACGCGCCATTCGGCAAGTGGCTGCGTCCATCCATCATGAAGCCGGGCAGGATTTTGCGTCCCGTCCACATCCCGCTGGCGTTCCGCCGGTGACGCGCTGCCACCAGCCTGCCGCGAATCTGGTATTGCAGGTAATCGGCTGCCCGCTGCGCTTCCTCGCGGAACATCTTCATGTGTGACGATCCCATAATCGGATGCGCGAAGTCGTAAATCATCATCGGGGTCATCACCTGCACGTTGTTGCGTTTGCAGGCATCAATGAAGATGTTGGTTTCGATCATGGTCACATCGCGGAAGAAGCGGTCTACATCCTGCGCCGCGACCAGTCCAATCTGCCCCGTTTCGATCAGGTCATACAGGGTGGACATGCCTTTACGTTCGCGGATTTTCTTCGTGCCGCTTACGCCTGCGTCCATATCAATCATGAAAACGTTCTCGCGTACCCAGCCCTGTCGCAGCAGGTGTTCGATCATGTCCACTGTTTGCAGGGTGGTGGAAATATTGCCAATCTGTCCCTCTGACGACTGACGGTAGTACACCGCCGCAGGTCGTCCAACCGGGAGTGGCTGGAGTTTATACGGATCAATCGGCTGTTCCGGGCGTTTCAATGTTCTGGGCATCGCTCATCCTCCTTCCAATGAAAAACGCCCTGTCCTGGGCAAGTGATGCGACAAGACAGAGCGCGTTGGGTTACAATGCTCTCAGCCCTGCACAGTGCTCTTCTCACTTGCCGGGTCAGCCAGATTGGAGTGTTCCACCACTTCAGTCTGGCGCAACAACGAATTACTTTCAGTGTACTCACTTTCGCCCAGCCGCGCAACAATGCGAAGCATCGAACGATATACCGACAGCAGATTGATGCCATCATTTTCAGTATGTGGTTGTTCATCTGACAGGCGCTCAGGCTTCAACGGCTGCCTCCTGCGTGATCTGGTTCTTGTGGTAGCGCACTGCCTCTAAAATGAAATGCCGCGCCATGTAGGAGACGGGCAGCTTAAGCTGTTGCGCCAGTGCCTCAATCTCAGCACGTTCCTTCTCTGTCAGTCGCATCGCAAAGATTCTTTTGCGTGTCATCTGCCGAACCGGTAGGGTAGGGATTGTTGGTTTCTCCATCCGTCGCGTTCCTTCGTTTTACATATGATCTGAGCGTAGCACACCATCCCTGTGCAAACCCCGCATTTTTCCAGTTTCGGGTTAGCAATCTTGCGAAGGTATCTGAAATATTTCAGCTCTCCGCCAGAATCAAAAGCTGACTGCTCAGTGTGTGGTACGCTCACGTTTTACCGATGCAGTCAGCTTATCAAAGGCAGATTGTGCGACCCATGTAAATTTGGCAAATCTGACCGTCAAAATTGGCAAATCGCCCGTTAATTTTACCGGCAAACGGTAAAACCGAGATGCCGTCATCCTTTCCGAGTATCACTGAAGCCAAAATAGAGCAATCGAAAGCTCAGATAAGCCTGTAATTGCTATCAAGTGCCTCATTTAGCGCCGGCAGTGACGCGATGCGTCGGGCGATGTGCATAAACTCACGGGCTTCCTCCGGTTTAAGTGGACGACCCAGAACCGCTGTTTCGCGGTAGCTCAACCACTTCTTCAGCACCTGATAGCCGCCGAGCGTGTATTCCCAAACATCGGTGGGTATACCTCGCCAGTACGTTGTGCCGTTCAGGTACACATCAGTCAGCCCATCATTCTCGACGGCGCGACCACGCCCCGGCATAACTGCGCTGCCTGCACCGAAATAGCCCCAGTTCACATCAATGGTGAAATCCGGCGTATTGCTGTCAACTGTCGTCAGGACTGCCACTGTTCGCAAGTCCTCACGCGGATTGCCCTGTGTCACACCCGGAACAGGTGTTTCGACATCGAGCAGCACAGCGACCTGCCGACCCAGTGCCGCCGATGATTCGAGTCTCTCTATCGACTCTGGCAGCGGCACACGGGGCCAGTCCTGACGCAGCGCCCCGGCATTTTCGACACGATAGACAGGCGAATGCAGCACCGCCAGCGTATGATAAAACAGCAGTTCCGCACCATCTTCGGGTGATAGATCGAACCCGGCGAGATAGTCTCTCGCTTTATCGCTCAGGTTGGGCTTACGTCCACCAATTGAGTCAAGTCCGCCGCTGAACAATGCAAGCTGTGCTTTTGGCGTGTCATAGAGGTAAAGAGGAAAGAAAACTGTCTGCGACTCATTGACGTGATAACCGCCGATTTGCCTTGATATTGTTGGCTGATAAAAATCATCTTTCCGGTTACGTTGTGACGCACTAAACCAGAGATTTTCACTTTGGACATGTGAGAAATATTCTTCACGTCTTTCATCGAGTAACTTTGTCTCCGGCTCCCAATACAACCATCGAACATCAAATGGTCGGTATAGATGTCTTACAATGTTTTGTTGAAGAAAGCCTCGTTTTGTCAAATAATCTCTTACTTGTACAGCATTAAAACGCCCGGTAGTTTTCAGCAACGCGGGAGCAATCCGTTGCATTTCATCGTTTGAAACCGCTGGATCAAAGTATTTGGTCATTCGTTGTATCAACGGCAATTGATCTATGCTTACAAGGGCAGTATCACGTCCAGTATTTACGCCAGGAAATGATGTAGGAAACAACTCCGGTAAACGTGTCCACATAAAGTAATTCGTTCCGAAGGTGTGAGGCAGGAACGGCAGCCCAATTTCCGGCGATGGTGTGATTTCCTGATACTCTCCTGCGCTTGTGTCAGCGGCTTCAGCCTGTAACTGCGCCCGTTTGCCCGTTCCCCACAGGTGACGGAACTGAACGACTTGCGCGCCTTCATGCTGCGGCTTGCGAACCAGCGTGGCAATCGCCGTTCCCACCTGTATGCCCTCGCGGTTGAACTCCGTTGAGAAGATGCTCGGATCAGGTTTGCCATCGGGCGTGGTCTTGCCCGTCTTGTACTTGTCGCCGTTCAGATTATCGATGGTCACGATGTCGAACGCCTCCAGATAGCGTTCGCGCATCCCCGGATGCGATAAGCCATCCAGCCACGAATAATTGCTGATGAAGCAAACAATCCCGCGTTGGGTATTTTCCGCAATCTGCCGCTCCGCCATGCGATAGAAGCGCACATACAGGTCGTTTAAGCCCTGCCCCTGTGGTCGCGGCAGCTTCGGATTCTGCGTCGTGCGATAAGCCTGGCTCAGAGAGCGTTCTTCTTCTATTGCGACTCCCGCAAAGCCGGAATAGGGTGGATTGCCCAGAATGACGAGAATCGGGCGGCTGCGTTTAACGGTATCGGCGGCATCGCGTTCTCTTTGCAATTCGGGGAACATGAGCAGGGTCTTAGGTTCTGTGGTTGGCTCCCACCCGTTCAGGGCATTGGTCAGGTAGACTCCGGCACGCTGCCCCGGATTCAGTGGCGCATGGAGAGTATTGAGCAGCATCCCAATCTGCAAATGCGCGACGACAAACGGCGCGGGCAAAATCTCGAAACCGAAGACCCGCTCCCGCATTGCCTGCTGAACCGCCTGTGCTGCCAGCGCATCGCCATCTCGCGCCTGCAATGACGCATAGATATGCCGCAGAACAGCCACCAGATACGCCCCTGTCCCGCAGCACGGGTCAAGCACATAGACGCTCGGATCGGCTAATCCATCAGGGATGCCGAGTTCCGTTTTCAGCGCCAGATCGACACGGGCGACCATGTATTCGACCACTTCCGGCGGGGTATACCACACACCAAGCTGCCGCCGCAGTTCCGGGTCGAAGGCTTCCAGGAACGGTTCATAAAAATACTGCACCGCTGCGCCTTTGTTGAAGGTGGCGAAAAACGCCGTTCGTTCCACCCGATTGAGCGCGTCGGTTGTCCATTCCAAAATCTGCTCGACGGACAGCGGCAGGACCGTTCCGCTGGAGAACTGCTCGAACAACTCGCTGATGATGGGGATATTTATGCGGCGGGTATCGCGCCACAGGTCGAATTTACCTGAACCAGGATGCTTCTCGTGCCAGAGTACCCACGCGCTGAACAAGCCATAAAACAGGGTTTGCACCAGCGTAGAGCGAAAGAATTCTTCAGCGGTTTCATCCTGAAAGCGCACCCCGAGCGCCGCTTCAAGCTGCTCTCGAATGGTGTCGAGGGCGGTCAAATCGGTTCCGCCTACCTCAATACGCGCTCTGGCTTCGCGGGCATAACTGGCGAGAATCCAGGCGACATCCTGCGGCGTGGAGAGCGGTGCGTTGCGGCGCATGACACGCATCAGATATTCGCGCAGCGCGGTTTCATGCTGTTGTGCCAGTGTTCGCGGCTGTCTTACTGCTTCCCAGAAAGCATTCGCGTGTGCTGCTATGTCGTAGCGTTCTTCGATAACGGGCAGCCCGGTTTGTGCATCTCGTGTCACCAGTACAAACTGATAGTAATTCGTCACCAATGCCTGCCCATAATGAGCGACATAGCGTGCCACCTGCTCACCTTGGGCGATTTGCATCAACTCGTCACTCACTGGCTTGGCTTCGATGATACCGCGAGCAGGTTTCTGGTCATTGGGCTGATTCTCATCGAACAAGCCGAGGTCAACGATACCCGCGCCGGTATTCTTCGGGTGGATCACTGCCTGAACACGAGGGCGTAGACCAGCCCCGACCTCATTCAGTAGTGTTTGCAAGGCGGCATAATACGAGGTTTCCGGGACGGTTGCGTTCCGTAAGCTCGCCAGTGTGTTCAAATAAGTTTCAAGTACAGCCATGAAGGTGTCTCAATTCGATCAACAGTACCGATTCAGGGTGTTTCCTTAGATGCTATAATTTTAGCTCAGGAGAGAGATTTATGCCGAAACCGAGTAAAATAGGTTGAACTCAACTGAGGAGTAGTTAAGATGATTTCAGAACACCTGATTGAAGAACTGCGGTTGCTAAACCGCGTGGAAAAACTGCGGGTTATCCAGATGCTGGCGAATCAAATTGCCGAAGAGGAAACAATTCTGGCAAACACAGAATATGAGGTGTGGTCGCCCTATGATGCTCCCGGCGCTGCTGCGATTTTAACGGAGATGCTCGAAGAAGATCGGCGGCGGAATGAGTGATGTGGCATCGTTTCCGTATGTCGCGGTCAAAAATGCTCGTGGCGAAATAGCGCTGCGTCCGCTGTTACCCGTAACGCTCGCTTATGGCGACACTACCGTTGAAACAACCGGTCTGCTCGATACAGGCGCTGATGTGAACGTATTGCCCTATCATCTGGGTTTCACGCTTGGCGGGAATTGGGAGACGGCTCGTACCGGATTGCAGCTTTCCGGCAATCTTGCCCGGTATGAGGCACGCGGTATTCTCGTCTCGTGTACTGTCGGACAGCTTGCTCCGGTGCAGCTTGCTTTTGCCTGGACTCAGGCAGAGAATGTTCCGCTACTTTTTGGTCAGGTCAATTTCTTCGCCGAGTTCGATGTGTGCTTCTTACGAACGCGCAACATATTTGAAGTCCGCCCAAAATCTTTGCCCTGAAAAATGCCTCGCAAAATAAAAGCTGGCTGATTTAACGTCCCAGCCAGGACGGTTGAAGTCAGGCATATGCCGCCGATAGCATCCGTGCAGCACGCTTCATGTATTTCGGGAAGGTGTTCGGGTTGCGTCCGATGTCCAGCGCTGCCTGGCGGTAGGTCTTGCCGTCAATCTGCGCTCGAATTGCTCCGGCAATGCAGACGGTGTGCTGATACCGTTCCAGCAGCGCATCGGCTGGCTCAGTATGCCCCTGCTGATACTGCTCACGCCAGTTCTTATAAGGCGAGGTAAACAGCCCATTGTTCCGGTTCTCGGCGGACTGCTTGTTCGGCAGTGTGTAGTTATGCCGTTCTAGAAATACCTGTGCGAATTCGTAGCGAACCTCTTGCAGCATCGGTTCTGCGTAGGTTTTGTGCCAGTTCCAGGGGGTGACACCCGCCAGCGCTGCTGCGTCTTGGCGTGTCACCTGTGTCGTTACGGCATACAGCGCGACCAGATGCTTGAACGAGTCGGCGTACTTCTCCGCCAGCTTCCGCATGATTTGTTCAACATCAATACGGATGTCGATGTTGGTTGCCCATGTTGCCCACTGCTCCACTGAGTTCCACCAGCCGCTCGGTGCTGAAAATCCGGTGATGGTGTGTTCATCCCAACTGCTGCGCCAGTCGTAGCTCATCAGCGCCTCAAGGCTGTCGTATTTGTCGTCGTAGTAACGCAGGGTGGAGATTTTGCACCGCGCCAGAATAAAAAACACCGCCTGCTGGCGGGTTTTGTCGGTGAGGAAATTCTTGTTTTCGGAGAGTTCAAGCCAGAGCGCCATGAACCCATGCTGGATGCAGTCGGGCAGGTAGGTGGTACGGTGGATGCCCTTGCCTTTCATGACGTTCGTGACATAATGCGCCAGATCGTCGTAAATCTGTTGGAAGGTCAGCGAACCTGCCCATGAAGTCGGATAGGTCGCAACACGCGGCAACGACTTGATCTGACTACGAATAAAAGAACGGGAATCAGAAGTCATGACGATTACTCCCTCGTCATACTGCTGGAATACGCCAGCACGTCGAGCCACAACCGGCTCGGACATGCCGGGACAGCACGAGGAGGGAACCTGTCAAACGAAAAAGCCACCCGCATATTTGGGGTGGCTTTTTAGGCAGGTAGTTCGGTAGTCCCGTCCTGAAAGGATGGGACTGGCGTATTCGCCTGCTGGTGTTTGATAGGGTGGTTGCCTGTGCTGTAAAATCGCCGCGCCGACGGTTGTGCGAGGGGGATAGGATTGCCATGGGCAAGAAAGACAAAAAAGTGATCGTCTGAACTCCGCACCTTCTGTCTACTACGCTATTCAGACACTGATGCCTGTTCTAATTCAGCAAAAAACTCTTGGATTGAATGGCATAATGTTCTTTAGTCGCTCATCATCGGGGCACATGTCGCACCAGAAATTTCACGAACTTAGGCTATAGATAGCTGACATTCATTTATCGAGCGTAACAGTTTCTTATTTATCAGTCCCCGCCCTGGCTTCCAAACCCTTGTAATCAAGAATCTGGATCTGGTGCCGTTCCACCCGGATCAAATTGTCTTTTGCCAGACTGCGCAAAGCCCGATTGAGCACATCTGGGACGGTTCCCAGTCGATTCGCCATCTCTGCCTGGGTTGCCCAGCGGGGTCGTGACAACTGTTCCTCTGTAGATTGTTCAATCAGATAACGAGCTAGACGAGCTTCAATGGTTCGCAGTGATAGATCCTCGACTATATGAATGAGCTGCTGAACACGTTCAGCCAGACGCTGAATAATAACTCGTCCAAGTTCTGGATGCTGATCGAGCAGCTTCAGCATGGCATTTTGCTGGATGACCCACACCGTTGTTGGTTCGAGAGCGATGACTGTTGCCGGGTTTGCAAACTCAACGAAAACGCCAATCGCATTAAAAACCTCACCCGGGCCGATGAAATGTAAGACCTGTTCGCGTCCATCCGGTGATGTCTTGACCGCTTTTAGCCAGCCTGTGCGAACAATATATAGGGCTACGTCTTGTTCACCTTCGAGGAACACGACCTGCCCTGTATCATATTGTTGAACCTTCATTTGTTGGGCAATGGTTTCGATTAGTGCGATATCAAGATTAGCAAAGTAAGGGACGGTTGAGAGGGTACTTTTTATCTGATTAATTGCATCATCCGTAGACATAACTTCTATTTCTACATTCCTCTAATCGCACTTGTCGGCGTTTATCTTTCCCGCTTATTGTGAAACAAATCAACCAGACAAGCAATCTTTCATGGCGAAATTCGACAAAAGTCGAAGATTTGTCTGTGCAAATGACGGAGACTGTATTTAAGCAATAGTCACCGGTGAGGGTAAAGTGGTTAGACAGCGATGGGATATTTTCCATATGACAAAAAGGCAACCAACGCTTCCAGTGCCGCTCATTGATGCCAATCGTTGTACTGGTTGTGGGCTGTGTATTCGAGTCTGCCCCACCAATGCTCTAACTATGAGAGATGACATTGCTGTTGTCGCAAATCCTCAGGCTTGTACCTATGCCGGTCACTGTGAACACATCTGTCCGGCGCAAGCCATCCACCGCCCCTTTCAGATCATATTCATTCATAGGGAGGAAATTCAGTGAAATCCATGTTTTACCCAGATTGGCAGGAGAAGGTCGTTTTTCCGTCCGGAGGCCCACAGCCGCAGATATTGGCGGAGAACGAGAAGCTAAAAGTCATCATCGGCAGCCTTGAAGTCGGTCAGAAGCTACCGACGCATCCTGAGGCGCTGGCGGTATACCACTTTCTCGAAGGAACGGGGTGGATGATCGTGGATGATGAACGGTATCCCGTTAGTCCGGGTGCGACGGTGATCACACCGGAGGGTGCTAAACGCGGTGTAGAAGCCGAAACTCGATTGGTTTTTCTTGCAGTCCGAATCGCCTGAATTGATTAATAGCCAGGAGAAGTAGCATGACATTCGTGACATTTATGACCAGTAACCAGGGACGCATGATGCGTCTTATCGCGGGCATCGTTCTGATGTCCATAGGCTTATTTGTTATCAAGGATACGCTGGGAACGATTCTCGCGCTCATGGCACTGATACCCATTGCAGGCGGCGTGCTGGATTTTTGCGTGGCGGGAGTCCTGATGGGATACCCGTTCCGTGGGGTAAAAGCCCGTGAACAGCTTGCACAAGAACGACACAGCCAATAAGCCAAATCACAGAAACTTCGCTCCGCTGCTTCAAAAAATTGATGGATAAAAGGAGAAGAATCGTGTTCAATCCCTATTTTCTCGTGGTCTTTCTGTACATCGCACTGGCTGTGATGGGTGCATTGGATACGTCGCTGATCCACTTCGAACTGTTGCCTTTTTTTGCGGGGCTGCGCTGGTTGCAGGTGCACATTTCATCACATTGGGTGCGCTGACGGAGTTCATATTTGGCATCTTGCCGATCCTGGTCCGCTGCACGGGCAGGGCTGCGCGACCTAAAATCCGGTGGGACATCTGGCTGTGTTGAATTTAGGGCTGCTCATCCTGCTGGTTGGCATTCCGCCGATCAGCGTACTTATCTTCACCGGCGGTAGCCACCAGTCTTCATTGCTGCCACATTGCTCATCGTGCAACTGGGGAAAATGCGCGCCTCCAGAATCTGCGGTGCAGGCATCTCACAGGCGCAAGTTCTATATAGTGGGATTGATCTATCTCCTGTTGGGACCTGGTCGGCACGGATTGTGACAGGTTGGAGCGCCTGGCTGCAAATCAAGTTCCGCTTGAAGTTCATATCCACGCCAACAACTGAGGCCTTCATATGGCGCTGGTGTTCGCCGGACTGCTGGTTGATCTGTATCCGAGTTTTGCCCGGACGTTCGCTGGCCTGGCCGCGCTCGATCACGCCTATCTTCTGGATGATGATCCTTCGGCGCATTAGGGCTGGTACTGGGGCCGTGGTTCCAGTCAGATCTGTTTCAGTACCGGGACTGATCCTGCACCTGAGTGCGACAATCTGGCTGCTGCTGAATGTCATCAAACCGTTGGTGGGTGACCGCCAACTGCGGACACCGGGAATGCTGCATCTTATCACCGCCTACGCCTGGATTCTCGCCCCGGTTTTGGTTTACGCCACCTACATCATCCTGCAAGTGCCGGGTTTCCCGGCGCGGGCATCGAACAAAGTGCGCCGCAGGCTCTGATCTACGGCTGGGTCCTCCAGTTTGGATATGCGATGATCCCCTTGCTGTTCCGGCACGTCTTTCTACCTGATACCCCCGCAAAGCTGGGCGGGAACTGGTTAAGTTTGATTGCTGTGCATCTGGGTGGGATTTTCCTGTGGGGCGGGATTTTCCTCCAGGAGTATCAGGTGACCCCTGCATAGTGTAGCGTATGGGCTGTGGTTTGTTTCCGATGCTGCCCATTGCACATGAACTGTGGCAGGTGCTCCGCAACGGGATAGAGCAACTTACAGGATAATGACGCAGCCACTGCCGCAGCGGAGTCGGGTGACTGAGTTCAGTTTGGAGGAACGAACGATGGAAATCACCAAAGAAACGCAGGTCGCGGACATTCTGGAGAAGTATGGCGATATTGCTGAGATCATGGGGTTATTCGGCATCAAGCGGGTAGGGCGCTACTCGCTGCGCGCTGGTAGCCAAGGACCTCACCGTCGAGTGGGCGGCGCGCATCCATCGCGTGCCACTGGATACCTTTCTGAAAATTCTACAACAGGCTGTGGAATCTAAAAGTCCGCCGGATGAGCCGAACTCGGCTTAGGATGTATAATCCTCAATCATCTACAGGAATTGCGGTGTTTATCACTTACCTTTTCTCGTTCTCCGTCCAGGGCAATTTGAGCAACAATGTTGGAGACACTTTCACTGTTGGTAAAATGAGGATCTATCATCCGCAACCGAATTGAGAGGGATGCGACAGTAACATTGGTATAAGCCATCACAAAGCAGTGTTTACTCTCGGCATCACTGACCTGTAATGATGATACCAAAACGGATAAGCACAAATGAATCGAGAATCTTGGCATGAGTCTGTCCAAACGATTGGATGAAGCGAGACGTGCTTTTACCAGAGGGGATATGGCAGCAGCGGCAGCGGTGCACGCCTCGGAGCGGATCATCGAGGCAGCAAAAGAAGAGCATGGTGGGGCCGGAAGTCAGTACATCGGCGACCTGGTTTATGGCGGATTGGATGGCATCATCACCACCTTTGCGGTTGTCAGCGGAGTCGCGGGAGCGCAATTGGGGACACCGGTAATCTTGATCCTGGGATTGGCGAACCTCTTCGCTGACGGCTTCTCAATGGCGACCGGTGCTTATCTGTCATCTAAGAGCGAGCAGGAATACTATGAGCGCGAATGGCAGCGCGAAGCATGGGAGGTAGAACACTTCCCCGAAGGTGAACGCCTGGAATTGATCGAGATTTATCGCAATCAAGGTTATTCCGAAGAAGATGCCCAAAAGCTCGTGGAGATTCAATCGCGCGACCCGCAGCGGTGGGTGAAGGCAATGATGGTCAATGAACTGAGACTGCTGCCGGACGAGCGCAAGCCTCTGCTCAGTGGTCTGGCAACACTGTTAGCTTTTGTGATTGCCGGATCGATCCCGATGCTCATCTACCTGGTGGGGTTATTCGCGCCTATTTCACCCGATGTGGCATTTCCAATATCCATTGCACTGTCAGGACTCGCGCTGTTTGGGTTGGGCGCAGCAAAGGTAGTGATTACCAGACTGAATCCTTTTCGCAGTGGTGTGGAGATGCTCATCGTTGGGGGATTGGCGGCGGGAGTTGCCTATGGGGTCGGCACCTTGCTCAAGGGTATCGGCGGATGACACAATGGCTCACTTTGATGTTGTTCTACCCAATCGGGAGAAGAACATCGTCGTATTCCCTTCCGCTGTAGACTAATACTCGCGCTACAGCCTAGAACGCTGTGACTTGAGTCACTTCTCACCTTTCACATTCCATCTAATATGAACCATAGCTTGGTATGAGAGAATACCCGGTTTTAGCTTGCTTTCTCTCAATAGATACCGGGATCAATCAAGCAAAGCTTACTCACCATGAGCCTTTTGTCCATCAAATGCTAAGTCCTTATGCCAAACAAGCTATGCACATTACCATTGCTGGTGGCTCTACACAACAACAGAGAAAGATCGAATGACCCTAACAAACGTCTTGCGCTGGATACACGTTCTTGCAGGAGCAGCTTGGCTGGGCGAAGTCGTCGTTGTCAATTTAGTTCTTGTCCCCATCCTCGCTCGTTTGGAACCCGGGAAACGTGGATGGTTCTTGGCTGCCATCTTCCCGCGCATATTCCGTCTGGCATCCGTTTTTTCGCTGACGACGATACTCGCTGGCGCGGCGCTGAATCTGAGCTTGAACGACTGGCAAATAGATGTAGCAGTTGTTCGCCTGACTTCATCCCGGTGGGGATGGAGCATTCTGACAGGCGGTTTATTAGGATTGGGTCTCACCCTCTTTCATTTCGTTGCCGAACATCGCCTGGAACCGCATGTAGTGGCTGCCCATGAAGAGTCCGATAGCGAAGACTTTGCGCTGATTTTGCACCGTCTGCAAATTATTCCCCGCGCGGGATTGGGTATTCTGGTGCTGACATTTCTACTTATGATGTTCGCGGTACGGGGACTTTAGAGAGGGCTATATATGAAAATTCTTTTGGTCAACCCACCCAGCGGAGCTTTAACGGTTGGCTTGAAACACCTGGCAAAGGTTGAGCCGCTGGGTTTAGAGATTATCGGTGGGGCTGTCCGTGAGCATCATGTTGAACTGCTGGATATGGAAATTGAGTCCGATCTGGAAGGCACACTGCGGCGCTTTCAACCCGATATTGTTGGGGTCAGCGCTCAGGTTGTACAGACCTATACAGCACAGCGGGTTCTCAAGACAGCTAAAATCTTCAATCCAGATATTCTGACGGTCGTTGGCGGACATCATGCGACCCTGTGTCCACACGAGTTCAACACGCCCTTTATTGATGTGGTCGTGATTGGTGAAGGCGTGCCAGCCTTCAGAGAAATCGTGACCCGATGGGAGAAAACACACACAAAGGACTTCGATGACATTCTGGGATTGGGATTGCCGCGCAATGGCACATTTTGCCTCACCGTCGCACGCCCGTTTCCTCCTAATCTGGATCATCTCCCGCACCCGGACCGCTCACTGACCGCTAAATATCGTTCGCGCTATTATTATCTGTTTGAAGACTCGATTGCCTCAATTCAGACCTCGGTGGGATGTACTTTCCCCTGCAACTTCTGTTCGTGCCAGCATTTTACGCAGCGACGCTTTATCACTCGTTCGCCTGAACTGATTGTCGAAGATTTGAAAACCATCAAAGAAGATTTCATCATGTTCTGTGATGATCATACCTTCATTGATATTAAACGGATGGAGCGTCTGCACGACTTGATTCTAGAGGCAGGGATTAAGAAACGGTACTTTGCATACACCCGCACAGATTGTGTTGTGAAGAATCCAGAGATATTTGCAAAGTGGGCGAAAATCGGATTGATAATGGTGATGACCGGATTGGAAGCCATTGACGATACGCGCATCAAAGCGATTAACAAGAAGACGAGCATTGAGATCAACGAAAAGGCAATTGAAATTCTGGCGAAGAATGGCATTGTCCTCAGTGCCGGATTTCTGGTCATGCCCGATTACACCGAAGACGATTTCAAACGCATTGATGCATATGTCAGACGGCATCCCAACATTGCTCTGACTGAACTGACACCACTGACACCGCTGCCGGGGACAGGCTTTCATCAGGAAATGAAAGATGTTGTAACAACCCATCATCGAGAAGTTTATGACCTCGCCCATTTTGTTATTCCAACGACGAAATTATCGCAACCCGAAATGTATCGCCTGATCCAAAAATACTATGTGAGAATTGTACTTCGAGCGCTGATACGCTTAAAGCTCTACCGCTCACAGTATATTATCAAGCGTCACATGCCACGTCTAATCCTGGGTTTGCTGCTCAACAGCCGTTTAATCAAACGGATGCACATTAGTACAACTATCCCGGCTCCAATCGAGTAGATGAGAACATATTGAACAAAGGCGGGTTATTGAATGGGTGAACAATATCATTACGCCATCGTTGGGGCAGGGCGACAGGGTGTCGCGGCTGCTTATGACATGGTGAAGTGGGGCAACGCTGCCAGCGTTCTCCTGGCTGATATGAACGGGGACCTGGCAACTCGTGCCGCCGAGCGCATCAACAACTTAATCGGACACAAAGTTGCCAGTGCCGCGCAGATTGATACACGCGATTATAGTGCTCTGGTCGAACTGCTCAAACCGATTGATGTGTTCCTGTGCGCTGTGCCTTTTGTATTCATCCTCGATTGTACGCGGGCAGCTATCGAGGCGCGTGCCAGTATGGTTGATCTGGGTGGTCACACTGACACTGCACTCAAGCAGTTAGCGATGAACGCCGCGGCGTGCGCCGCAGGCATTACGGTTGTCCCCGACTGCGGCATGGGTCCAGGCATGAATAACACGCTTGGGGTGTATACCATTGAGCAGTTGCAGATGCACAACGCAATACCGCGCGAAGTGCGGCTGTGGGATGGAGGGCTACCCCAGAGTCCACCTGAACCCTGGGGCTATCAGTGTTCGTTCTATATCAACGGTCTCACCAATGAGTATGACGGGCAGGCGATTGTTCTGCGCGACGGGGTAGTCACACCGGTGGATGCACTGACCGAACTGGAGACAATTGAGTTCGAGGGTGTCGGCAGGCTGGAAGCATTTGTTACGTCGGGTGGCACATCCACTGTGCCTTATACCTGCGAAGGGATCTTGCAGGTTTACGAGAACAAAACGCTGCGTTATCCGGGTCATTACCATCAGTTCAAAGCCTTCAAGGACCTGGGGCTTTTCCGTGAGGAGCCGTTATGCGTTGCGTGCGGTCTGACCATCAGCCCGCGCCAGATGTATCACACCCTGCTTGGTCCGAGCGTTGAGGCTGAGCGGGTGATTGACATCTGCCTGATGCGTGCCAGAGGGACCGGCGAGAAGGATGGCAAAGACATCTCGCTGGTGATTGACCTGATTGACCGTTACGACGAGGTCACAGGCTTCACGGCAATGGAACGTTTGACCGGCTGGCACGCGGCGATTATGGCGCAGTTTATCGCCCGCCGCGAGATTCCACCGGGTGTGTGGACACTGGAAAAAGCCATCCCGGCAACGCGCTTTCTGGCGGAGGTGCGCCGTCGTGGTTTTCAGATTACAGAGACATGGGAGGAGTAACTACCTGTGACCCTAAGTGAAAGAGCCTGACATGTGGAAGCAATCCATCTAATGTTGAAGGAATAAGAATATGCAGATTCACTATTTTGGCTGGTCAGGAATCACCTTACAGCATAGCAACACCCTGGTCGGTTTTGACCTGTTTGGCGATGCAGTCACATGGGATGCGCTGAAGAGCAATCAAACCATGTTATTTTGTCTGACACATGGGCATCCCGAACATGCCGGTTCGTTACAGAGGTTCCTGGAAGCACCGGAATCCCGTCCATACCTGGCGAACATCCATCTGATTTCGTCACCGGATGTCATCCAGCACATCAACCGACATGGTGTACTCGCACCGGAAAATGTGCATCCGGTCAAGGATAGCGAGAGTGTGATGATAGAAGGCGTGAAAGTTACAGTCTTTACCTGGGTGCATATGCCGCTGCTGCCACCTGGTCTGCGCGAAAAACTGGAGTACATTTTTCAACTGCTCATTCATCCGATTGATCTGATACGAATCGGAACACTGGGGTTAAGCCTGCCGATGAATGCACCGCAGCTTGGCTTTCATATCACCTATCCCGACGGCAAAACGGTTTTGAACTATTCCGAGGGAGTGCATCGCCTGACAAATTCTCGTGAAGTGGAGCAAGTCGCCCGAAATCTGCCTGCGGATTTGCTCTTCTTTGCGGTTGAGCCAGACGATGCAGAGGTTATCCCGCGCTGGGTGGAGATACTCTCCGCAAGAGAGGTCTACATCTACGAGGCGCATCGCCCATGGCGAGATACCTTTCACCTGCCCTTTATTGACCTGAATAAATATGCAAATGAATTGTCAGAACGCTTTCACAGGATGACGTTTAATGCATTGATAAAGGTAGATCAGGTAATCATAAAAGACGGATAGGGTTGTGGCATTACTGTCCAAATGTAACGTTTAGATTAATTTGCCTTAACCGACGAGAGTTCTTTTATACGGAAGAATGAGTCACCCCACCGCGCTGTGATTTAGATCACAGACAAATGGCGGTGCGTAGATTATGACTGTTCCAGAGGAATGGAGCTATCTACCTCGGTGTATAGCGTCATTCGTTATGTTGGCGATATGAGGTGGCATCATGCTGAGCACCAGAAAATTCATAAAACTCACTATTATCCTGTCCAGTCTCATGGTCGTTCCTGGACTCGCCATCATGCAGACTACCGACTGTCCACAGATCGTCGAAGCAGCGCTCGATGCTGCTGATCAATTCTGCGCCGACACCGGGCGTAACCAAGCGTGTTACGGACATATCGCTCTCACCGCCGACTTACGGGGCGATGTCGAAGATGTTATCTTTAACCAGCCCGGCGATATGGTCGATGTTGTATCTCTGGACACGTTACGCCTCAACCCCATGGACTTGGATACTGGTGAGTGGGGTGTCGTGTTGATGAGACTCCAGGCAAATCTTCCAGACACCCTGCCTGGACAAAACGTCACTTTTCTGATGTTTGGTGATGTCGAGATACGCAACGCTGTATCGGAGGATGGTCCTCCAAATACTGAAATCCATCCGATGCAGGCGTTCTACCTGCGTACCGGGATTGGTGACGCGCCGTGCAAGGATGCCCCTCAAAGTGGATTGGTCGTGCAGACACCCGAGGGCGCTGGCTCTATCGTTTTCAACATCAATGGTGTGGATGTTGAGATGGGGTCCACCGTTTTCTTTCAGGCTGATGCTGAGGAAGGAATGACAGTTAGTACCCTTGAAGGGGCAGCACATGTGTCTGACGAACTCGGATCCCAACCCATTTTGGCTGGCACCTGGGTGCGTATCCCACTGGATGAAAACCTTCAACCATCACGCGCACCAGGATGGCCGCGCCCCTATACCTGTCGAAGCGCGATTCATGAGGCGCTACCGTTGCGCTTGCTTCCCCGTGACATTGAAATCGCCCCTGCGATGGAAGATGAACAGTTTGATGCTGTGCAGGCAAACATTGAATCCGATCAGCCTCTTTGTGGTCAAGAAGGGCTTCCAGATTGCGAGGACTATCCTTTTCTTGAGGGTGAGCATCAGTGTCTCCTAGTTCAGGGCCAGTTATGCGATTAATGGCACCCAATCTAGGGCTGGTTAAGATGGAAATATCACTGGAGGTTTTTAGCTGAAAACTAATACCGTGATTTGGTGAACATGAGGAGCATTTCCACGATATTCAGCGCGAGAAATATACGCTCACTCCTCACTTTCAGTAATTTGGTTCACTAAAAAACATTGGCTACAAATTTCGACATGCAGACAAAGATTTTAGCAGGGAAATTAAATTGACAACATTTCCTATGGTATCTATACCCGAAACAGAAATGCGAACGATTCGGTCAGCAGCGGCTGGTCAGGAATATTGCATATCCATCGCTTTCCCGTTCCTTTATCATGAATCCCCGAAGAAGACCTATCCTGTGATTTACGTGCTGGATGCTAATCTCTATTTCGGAATGGTGGTCGAGATGGTTCGTGCCATGAACGTCCGGGTTTCTTTCTGCAACGAACTGCCGGATGCAATTATCGTCGGTATTGGATATCTGGTTAGCGGCTCGTTGGCAGCAGTCCACGCTCAAGTGATGCATCTTAGGATGCGGGATTTTTTGCCGGAAGCAAGCGAGTGGGGAGAGAAATTTATGCAAGAACACTTCCCTATTCCAAATCATGTAGACTCAGGTGGCGCAGCCCATTTTCTGCAATTCATCCACCAAGAACTGGTACCCATGATTGAATCCGAATATCGGACTGACCCAACAGATAGAATCTTGATGGGGCACTCTTGGGGTGGTAATTTTGCCTTCTATACCCTGTTTCATCAACCGCACTTATTTCAGCGGTATGTGGTGGTTAGCCCAGACCTGCCTTTCGACGACGAGCGGGAATATGCAGATCAACACAACAGTCTTCCAGTCCGTATGTACCTAGCGGCTGGCGTACCAGAACTCAATGAACAAGGATTATCCAGGTTTCATTCATTCGTTGATACGGTGAAAAGTCGGCACTATGCTGGTTTCACGCTGGCACATCAGCTTATTGCCAATTGCACGCACTGTGCGGTGGTAGCTCCAGCCTTTCAAGCAGGTTTGAGTGAGGTCTTTGATAAACCCTTACAGACCTGATGCCCCTCGGTAATGCTAAAGAGGTAGCGATGTAGATAGGAGGGCACCACAGAGACAGAGGCCAAAGGGATGCCAATGACGAAACAAAGCAATACCCCAAAAACGAACTCTATCTGGGTCGATGAAGACACAGCCAATTTTCTACGGCTTCGGATCAAGACCTTCTACAATGCAGACTACTTCGAGCGCATCATGCTGCCATTGATGAACATTCCACAACATGGACACGTACTCGATGTGGGCTGTGGTTATGGAGGACTCTCTATCGTACTGGCCGAACTGCGCCCTGATCTCCACATCACCGGGCTAGATATAGAAAGTACCGCACTGGAAAGCGCCGCACAGTACGCCAGGCAAAGAGAACTGGCAAATATGACCTTCGAGCAGGGAGACGCGCACCGGTTGAAATACGAAGACAATCGGTTCGACGCAGTTGTGTGCCAGACACTGCTCACCCATGTTGGTGATGCCGAAGCAGTGGTACGCGAAATGGCGCGTGTGTTAAAGTCCAACGGCAACTTTATGGCAGCCGAGTATACCAGCGTCGGACCGGTCTCGGTCTATAACAGTGAGCAGGATAAAAAGCGCGATGACGCATGGTATGAAAAGGTGTTTCGCCTTACTCGTTTGCTGCTTAAGGGCAAACAGGCGCTGGGTCGTGGCGATGACTATCTCGGTGTGCGTGTGCCATTGCTGGCTACCGTCGCCGGACTGGACGTATTTGACGTGCGGCTCAATGACCGTGTTTTGCATGTGCTTCCTCCGTACAGTCATCCCAAACAGGCAGATTACCTTGAATTATTGAAAGCGTTCTATGAACCAGACCCGGATCGCAAAGGTTTAGCTCAGAACATCGAATTGCTCCGTGCAGCAGGTGGTACAGAAGAAGACGCGGAATGGCTGTACAACTCCGGCGATATGGGGGCAGTACGGCAGGCGATAGCGGATGACAATCTGACGGAAATCAGTGCTTATATGCTGTATCTCACCTTTGCCCGCAAGCCCGAAAAACATAATCGTTCAATGGTGAAGTAACGTTTAGGACAGAAAGGTAGAGTCATGACAAAGACATTTGGACAAATGGTGGTTGAGGCGTTGGCAGAAGTTCCAACGATTAGCCCGGCAGAGGCACAAAAGCGGCTACAGCAAGATCACAATACTCTTGTGATTGATGTCCGCGACGCAGCCGACATCGCTTTGACGGGGACTATTCCCGGCGCGATGAACATCTCGCTGGGAAGTCTGACCTACAAAGCCGATAGCGAAGTGCCTGAAGACTGGCGCGATCCGGCGCTGAAGGATCGTTCACGCTCCATCATCACGACTTGCATTCTCGGACCACTGGGGGCACTGGGAGGTAAACTGCTTCACGATATGGGTTTCACCAATGTCTCGATTCTGGAAGGTGGGGTTCAGGCATGGATAGATGCGGGCTTGCCTACCAAACAAGTAGGTGAAGCATAGGAGAAGACGATGTCCGATTACGTACATCCTGAACTACTTGCCAGTACAGAGTGGGCTGGCGAACATTTGCGTGACCCGAAAATACGCCTTGTCGAAGTGGGTTGGAACTCTGCTGGCTACGAATCCGGGTATATACCGGGGGCAGTGTGTTGGGTCTGGACTGGGAACGTCTTGCAGTCAAGTGTCCGCGACATTCTTGCGAAAACAGCCCTGGAGACTCAACTCTCGCAGGCTGGAATTGCTCAAGATACAACTTCTATATGATGGCTTTAGCAATCTGCTGGCGGCAATGGCTCTCTGGTTGCTCAAGATATATGGTCATCAAGATGTCCGCTTGCTGGATGGCGAACGGACAAGATGGACAGGAGAAGGGCGTTCCCTGACTGCCGATATGCCAATCATCCAACCAACGATGTATAAGGCTAGAAAGCCTGATTGGACGCTACGAGCGCACCGCGACCTTGTTCACGAGGGAATCGACAAACCCAACCGACAGTTGGTGGATGCACGTACTGCGGCAATGTACAGGGGCGAAGACACAATGGGTGGGAGCGTTGGCGGTCACATTCCTGGTGCGATCAATGTGCCTGCGGTCATGGAAATGGATAACGGACAGTTCCGCCGCTGGATTACACCCACAACGAATGCCGACGGGACATTCAAATCTGCCGATGAGTTGCGGGCTTTATTTAGCAGCAAAAGCATTACTCCCGACAAAGAAGTCATTACGTATTGCGTGCGGGGCGGATTGTCTACTCATATGTGGTTTGTGCTATCGCTCCGTTTTCCGACTGCCACCTTCAGTGCGTTGACAAGGACGGATCAAGTCTTTGTCAAAGAGAGATGACTACCATCTATCCGGGAGGAAGCAATTGTTGGCAAGTCAGTTCACACAGGTTTTTAGGGAAGAGCACCGCAAATTACGCGATAGTTATCTCGATATCATCAACGTCCTGCAAAAGCGGGACGGTGTGGCTCTGCGCCCTTTGATTCAACAGGTTAATCTATGTGCTGGTCCGCATTTTCGATATGAAGAAGAAGTCCTATATCCGGCGTTGCTGACCTTATATGCACGGGATTATATCGAAATCCTGCTGATGGATCATGATTGGGCCATCGCAACAGTGCGAAAATTGATTCTTGTAAGCCACCAAGATCGACTTAGTGATGATGACTGCCAGTTGGCGATCCGTCGTGTGCAGAATATGCTTCCGCACATAAGTGACTGCGATGGGTTATCTATTATGGTGGAACGCCTATCCTCATCAGAAATCCAATCTATCATGGATGCACGAGGATGGTCGCTACAGGAAGGAATGGATTTGCTGCAATGGGTTGATCGTGTGCGGAAACGGGTACATGTACCCTTATAATGACTTGAATGTCGGTCATAAATCTGTTCATACAGCAGAATCTCCCGATCTGGTCTTATCCGATAAGCCGAGAAATTACCCGAATCAACCAGGGATGGAAATGTTGCCGCAGCCCCCATTCGATCAGCCTTTCACGCACAACCAGCGGGATCGCCTTTATGAGTGGGCTGGTGACTTGATCTGCAAGGCTGAGTGCATCGGATCGATTGAAGACTTTGCAGCCCAGATAGGGATCGAACTTCCAGGGATATCCCGGTGGGCGTTCCATCACATTCAACGGATTGTCATAGCGATTTTTTGCCAGTGTATCGCCATTGGAATCTTGCAATGTAAGCTCAATATGCACGCAGGAATCGGGGTTCCAGTCAACGCTCATGATGCGCTGAGAAGTGTTGGACCCAGCAGGGAACAGAATACTACCATCATAAGCTATATGTCCTTTACTATCGCGCACTATCCAGCAAATATGTAGATCAGGATAGCTATTCGGTGTGTCGTTAAAAACCCACAATGCATATGGGCGATAACCATCGTGTTCCAAGGATACAGACAAAGGTTGTGAAGCGCAGCGGAGCGCATCATACCCGCCCTTAGGCTGGCGATTGCTATCCAGCACACCACAACCTACCTGCGGCACCAAATCCGTGAGCCAGAAATGAATATAGCCCGCACAACCTTCGGCGCGAAGGCGGCGAAAATGCTCAACATGAAAGCGGATGAGTTCAGCCTGATAAGCCCATAGAGTCTCAATCTGCCCATCGAGATGTTGCAATCGTTCCCAGCACTCAGGATAGACTTGCAGTGTAGTGCGATGTGCAGGCGCTTCGAAGCCGAACTCAGTGTTCAATCGAGAATTGTGACGGTAAATATCGGTATATCGAGCTGTCCAAATGGCACCATAGTACGTATGCACATCCCCTGACCGTCTCCAGTCGTGTTCCATTTGACCGGAGCAGATAAAGACCGGACGGGTTGGGTCCTGTTGGAGAGCATCGGCATAAAGCGCTGGATCAGGATGTTTTTCAAGGTTATCTCGCCGCGTAAAAATCATTGTTGGTTCGTTGTGGCAGCTCCAGGTGATGATAGAGGGGTGATTATATAGGGACGCAATCATTTCCTTTTGGAGGATACGGGCGCGTGCTTCAAATTCTGGAGATCTGTCGTGAATCCAGTTCAACTCAAAATCCTGCCAGACCAGCATTCCCATGCGGTCACATAAATCGTAGAACGTCGGCGGCGAGACATGGACATGGGCACGCACCAGGTTCAAATTGGCATCCTGAGCCAGCTTAAGATCACGCGCCAGACTTTCTTGATTGCACCGAGAAAGATAAAGGTCGGGCATGTAGGACGAACCGCGCATGAATATCGGACGGTCATTGATGTAGTAAGTGAAGCGCTGTGGTGTCCGCTCAAGACGCACCTCCCGAAAACCAAATGTCTCTGCTTCTGTGCTGAGAATACGGTGTGACTGACCGAGCAAAGAAGCAGTCAGTCGATATAGATGCGGATCGCCATGATCCCAGGGCCACCAGAGACCTGGGTCACAGACGCACAGTTTATATTCTGTATCATGAGTGCCAGAGGGTAAACAAACGGATAACTGATCGGAAGCGCCTGATCCCTGATGATTTTCAGGCGCTACATCGAGACACACCCTACCTGACCATGCTGCGTCGGTGGCATTCGTCAGGGTCAGGCACAGTGCAACATTCCCGTCCGTACTCGCTCGAATACGCATACGGTCTAGGCTAATACCTTGATCTAAAAGGAGATAAACGGGACGCCAAATGCCAATAGGATTGATGTTAGGGGGGATCAGTCCTTCACCATGTTCATAAAGCCCTTTTATAAGACCACGCAGGATATGATCCGATGGGTAGCTTCCGTTGGGATTGAGGTGATCCCAGGGGGCACTCACCCGTACAACAAGCTCGTTTTCTTCAGCATGGCACAGCACATTGGTCACATCAATGCTAAACGGTGCAAAGTGTCCTTCGTGCTGCCCGAGCCAATGCCCATTGAGCCAGACAGAGGCAAAGTAATCAACGCCTTCGAAATACAGGCGTGCCCGTCGATGGGGTATGTCTTGTACAGTGAAACTACGCCGATATACCCAGGCTTGCTCGTTGATTGTACGCAGATGCTCACCCCAGTAAGGTTGATCGGGATAAAGCACAGGTTGCAAGTAGGTTGCGTCTGGAACAATGAAGGCATCATCAAACGAAAAATTCACTGGGGAAGTCACCTTATCGAGAGGAACTGGACGCACCTGCCAGTCTCCAGAAAGCTGAAAGCGATTCGAACAAAAGCTATCGGTTATCATGTATGTTTTTTTCGATTTAGTCACGGGAGCCGTTAAAGCAAGATCCTTACGGCAGAAGTATCCCCCAGATTATTACATTCGATTGGGGTTTGGGCTGTGCGCCAGGTCACACAACCCGACTCAAGAACATTTTATTTCTTCTACTCTTGTTGCGAGGAGCTATGTCTAATACAACCACCACCTCCAGATTGTTAGCGATGAGTCTGCTACTGGCAGTACTGTTGGGTATTGGTCCCATTAGTTTTCTGACGCCAGGTGCTGCCCAGGAGACTGTTGAGCCTACAGGCGGTCGCCCGTGGGATTTACGGAATACCCCACAGTCTGGATTGTTCGTCTTTTACGATACGCCAGCGGGGGCAGCACTTACTGGGAAGCCGTTGGATATTGGTGATCTGGATGGTAATGGCTGTGGCGACATCACCGTTACCGGACAGAATGCAAGTTTTGGTATGGCAGAAGGTTGGCGCAATCAAGCCGGTCATGTTCGTATCCTGATGAATCTATGCCACATCGAAGGGCGAATTGCCCTGGAAGACGGCTTACAGCCAGGTCATGTTGTGATAACTATTTTCGGCGCTAATAGTGGAGACATGGCCGGGACAGAGACCTATATAGCTGATTTTAATGGGGATGGTTACGATGATTTACTGCTGGGAGCACAAAACAACGATGGTCCAGGTAATAATCGTTTCAATTCAGGGAGCGTCTATCTGGTGCCTGGCAGCCCTGATTTTGCCAGCCGCACGGATATTGATCTCCGCCACCCGCCCCAGGATATCCTTACTTTCTACGGAGCAGACCCCGAAGATCGCTTCGGCATCTGGGTTGCCGGGGGTGATTTTGATGGGGATGGCTTCGCCGATATGCTTATTGGTGCAACTCAGGCGGATGGGGAAGATGATGCACGTATCAACGCGGGCGAAGCATGGGTCATTTATGGCACACAGGAGATGACACAACACTATGGTGCTGTAACCGAACTGCGTCAGCCCCCGGCAGATGCAACCCGCATTATTGGCGCAGATTACGATGACTTACTGGGGGCGTGTACCTGGGGTGATGATCTGAACGATGATGGCTATGATGATGCGATTGTCAGTGCGGCACTGTGGCGCGGATCCGCCGGTGTAGAGGGATTATCATTTGGCGGCGGCGATGGTCCCGGCAACCATCGTTACAACAGTGGGGAAATCTATGTTGTTTTTGGAATGCCAGAACTCCGCGGGCAAACGATAGATCTCACCACACGGATTGATGCTGAAGGACATCCATTAGATGAATCGATTACCATTATTTACGGGGCAGACAGCAACGATTTGTTAGGTGAAGAAATTGCCAGCGGTGAGCTTAATGGGGACAACCGCAACGACCTCGTGGTTGGGACGTTGATTGGCGATGGCGCGGGCAATCGCATGGAGGACTCTGGCGAAGCCTGGATCATCTATACCGGTGAGCCATTTGCCGGTCAAGTGTTTGATCTCGCTCATTCTGACCCAACCCGAATGACAGCTATCTACATTGATCAGGCATCCAGTAAAGGCGCGGATACCCTGCGGGTGGCTGATCTGGATAACGATGGCATCGACGATCTATTTTACGGTGCCCCGGACTATGACCCAATCGGTTATGATTTACAGGCGCGTCGCAACGCCGGTCTGTTAGCCGTCATCTTTGGTGAAATCGGCGGGGTTCCAAATACCGATGGGCAGCTCATATTGCCTTCTGAAGCACCAGTTGGGTCACGTATGCTTTACGTTGTGGGTGCAGATGAAAACGACATGATGGCTTACGCGATGGCGGTCTACGATGTAGACGGTGACGGTTACGTAGATATTGCACCCAATGGGATGGGCGGTGATGGCGCTTACAATACGCAGCCAAATGCCGGGGAAATCTATGTCATAAGCGGGTTGGAGTTTCTATTCCCCGATCATGAATATGAAAGCAGTAGCCAGGCAACACCTGCCAGTCCTGCTCCAAATGCAACTCAAACCCTCATGTTATTAGCATCTCCTACTTTTGACACATCGCAATCAGGGAATGTAGAACGTGGTGAAGCATATTATCACCAAAGTTGTGCGGGTTGCCATGGACCCACCGGGCTTGGCGAAGGTGTCGGTGTGCCACTCATCAATTCGGAGTTTGTCCTGAATATTAATGATGAGGAATTACTCAGCTTTCTTCAGGTTGGACGGTCCCCCGATGATCCAGCCAGTGTAACAGGCGTAACGATGCCCGCTTATGGCGGACGCACAGATTGGGGCGATCAGCAGCTCTGGGACATCATCGCCTATTTACACCAGCTTATCCGTCAAAAATAGGGTGAAAAGTAATGTCATCTACACAAGCCAAAAGCCTCTCAGAGATACTGCTACTTGAAACAACCCGACTAGCCTCAAAAACATGGCCAATTGCAAAATACATCTTTCCAGAAGCCCTGGAAATAGATGATAACCAGGCACTGTGGGTAAACCAGACACCGGACTATCGCCCGACCCCTTCCCTGCAAGAAAATATTAGTGCAGATTTGGTGATTATTGGTGGTGGGTTCACAGGTGTCTCGACGGCTTATCACTTCAGCCGCCGTTATCCTGAAAAACGGATTGTCCTGTTGGAGGCGAAAACGCTGGCAAACGGTGCCAGCGGGCGCAACGGTGGTATGCTGCTCAACTGGTTACCCAATATGCAGGGGTATAGCCCTGAAATGACCCTGCGTATTTATCAAATGACCCACGTCGGTATTCAAATGATCGCAGATATTATCCAACGTCATCAACTTCCTGTACACTATCGAATGGATGGAACTTTAACCGTCTACACTGACTCGCGTCGTGCTGAAACTGCTCAGCAGGAGACCGAATATCACCAGCAGATCGGTATCCCCACATGCTTTCTCAACGCGAACACATTAAAACAGAAGTTGGATTTACAAGGGGTATGTGGTGCCGTTCTTGATCCCAATTCTGGTCAAATCAATGGAGCACAGTTGGTTCGAGCGCTACGCCCTGTCCTTCAAGAGCAGGGTGTGGAAATCTACGAGCAAACGCCTGTCTTGACAATTTAAGAAGGCACAGTTCTGACGCTTAGGACACCAAATGCTCAGATCAAGGCAAAAGCCATTGTCCTGGCGACCAACGGCTATACTGGCAAACTGGGTTATTTTCAGGATGCCGTTTTCCCGCTGCATTCGCATGTCTTCGCTACAGCGCCTTTGAACTCGTCGGAGTTAGAGAGTCTGGGCTGGCATGGAATTGCTGGCTATTCTGATGATCTGGATCGGATCGCCTATTCCAGTCTGACTCGTGAGGGGCAGATCGTATTCGGGGGTGGAAGCAATCAGGCTTATGGTTATCTTTTTGGGAATCGTACCATTTATCCTGAATCACCCAACTCTGCAAGAAACGCTTTTAACAAACTTACCCAAACAATGAATAGTTATTTGGCGAACAGTACAAACCTGCCCGTTGCTCACCGCTGGACAGGAATAATTGGGATGTCCCTCAACCGCAAGCCACTTATCGGTGTACGCGGCGAATATCAGAATATATACTACGCTATCGGGTACTGCGGACATGGAGTCGCTCTAGCAAACATCGCCGGGCAGATCTTGACTGATATGTATTCGAATAATGACGAACACTGGCGTGATCTTCCTTTGTATCAAGGATCGTACACACCAATCCCGCCAGAGCCTTTCCGCTGGCTTAGGTATCAACTATTTACGTTCAACCGGTCGATCCCCAGACTGTAGCAATGTAGTGTGTATTCCGTTTCAAAACCACTCTGATACTCAGATGAGCTAGAATAAGAAATACTCCAGTTTTTGAAATAAGACGAGGTTAGTGTCCTTGAGATGGCAACAGTTCGAAATCACATTGAATCCATTATCTACTTTGAAGGAATAGCTGACGGTGAACTCACGTACATCACTGAGAAGACTATCCTACGGACCTTCTCCAGTGGGGAGTTAATCTTCTTAGAAGGTGAGCCAGCAGAAGGACTTTGGATAGTTGAAAAAGGAAATGTCAAAGTCTTTAAACTTAACACAGATGGTGCTGAGCATATTTTACATCTGTGCGGGCCTGGCAAAACCTTCAACGACATCGGCGCACTCGATGGCGGTAATAATCCAGCTAATGCCACTGCTTTGAGTTCAGGAGTTCTTGTCTGGTTAGTGCCGTCAGAGGTTATTAAGTATGTATTGACTCAAAATCCACAGGTCGCATTAAATGTAATCCGCTTGCTGGCGGTGCGTGTTCGGTCACTTGTTGGTCAGATCGAAGACCTGGCACTCTATTCAGTAATTGTCCGGCTGGCGCGTTTCTTGCTTAAACAGGCGGCAGACCCCTCGCTCAGCGGGCCGGGCGTGACCCGTACTGCGATTGCCGCACATATCAATACTACCCCACAAACCATCAGCAATGTGCTGCACACATTAAAAGAAACTGGGGCAATCCAGTTTGATCGTCACCGAATTATTATTGTGAATGAGCGTATTCTGCGTTCTATTGCCATGCTCTAAGCTCTGTCACATAGCTTCTGTGACATTTGTCACTCTGTTCCCCGGTTTTAATCCAGCTTAAATACAAAGTCACCTCGATGCTCTATCCTGAAGATGTAATGAATAGAGGCGGTTGTCATTACCTGATCGAATCACCGTCATTTTTGATTAATGCGCCGCCCCATCAATATTTAATGGAAGGACTATTGAATGAAATCCAAACAACTGCTGGAAGATCTCGAATTTCATGATCCGGTACCCTTTGCTCAGCCACTTTTAGTGGACCAAAACAGCCGTATCTTGCGCTGGATGCTCAAACCTGGACAACAAATCGCGGAGCATAAGGTGCCTGACTCACCCTTTTATGTGGTTGTCCTCAAGGGACGAGGTATGTTCGCAGGACAGGATGGACAAGAACAGGAATATGGACCTGATTCACTGCTCATTTTTGAGCAGGGTGAACTCCATACGGTGCGTGCCTTAGATGAGGAATTGATCTTCGTCAGCTTCCTACAGGGGGCAGATAGTATGCGACCAGAACGAACCGGTGGCGAAATCGGGCGTGAGTAGTTTAAAAAAGGTACTGCCAGTTATGACACCATCATGGATGCCTCAAATTAATCGAATGATGTGTACCGGCTGTGGCGACTGTATTGCCAGTTGCCCAACCGCTGCGTTGGGTTGGCAGAACGACAAAGCTGTGCTGCTTCATCCCGATCTATGCACCTACTGTGCTGCCTGTGAGGATGTCTGTCCAGTCGGTGCGATTGAACTACCCTATTTGATTGTGAAACATGAATACAGCAGAGAGGATGAGGAATCATAAATGCCGACCCTATCTCGCTATTTCATCAAAATCGGGATGCTGTACTTCGTCATCGGCTTAATGATGGGATCGTTGCTGCTGGCACAATCAATAATGAGTTGGTCGTCCAGCCTTCAGATATTGCGTCCAGTCTATCTTCATTTTCTGTTCATCGGCTGGATCACGCAACTGATCATGGGTGTTGGCTACTGGATGTTTCCCAAACAATCTAAAGAGAACCCGCGCGGCAATGAAAGGCTTGGGTGGGCAGTTCTCGTCCTGCTTAATGCCGGGATGATACTCAGAGCGATTGGCGAACCAGCAGTAGTGCTGGTCCCACAGGCCGGTTTAGGCTGGACACTGTCTGTTGCCTCGCTTTGCCTGCTGCTGGCAGGCTGGGGCTTCATCTTCAATACCTGGGGACGAATCAAGGAGCGCTGATCATGCCCAAACTGAGCGTGTGGTTGGTTCGAGCAGCACTCATTCACATGGGAATCGGCTTTTTGTTCGGTTCGCTCATCCTGCATCACAAAGGCATACCTATTTATGGCTGGTCGTGGAAACTGCTGAATCCTCATATCGAATTGATGATCTTTGGGTGGACGATGCAGTTTGTGATGGGCATCGCCTTATGGATACTACCGCGCTTTAGCGTCAAGCCTCGCTATGGCAAAACGTTTCTAGGTTGGTGGAGTTTTGGTCTGCTCAATGGCGGTATTCTGCTGACAGCGACTGGTTCATGGTTCGCGCTCGATCTTATCTCACTCATGGGGCGTTTGATCACACTCAGCGCAGTGCTGCTGTTTGTCGTCTCAATCTATCCACGAGTCAAACCGCTTGGCGGTTACACAGTCTCGCAAAGTTCGTAAGTCTAAAAATACAGGAGAAAAATCATGACACAACTTGATGTTCGCACCATTCAACCCCGTGATCGTCACCCGATGATCTTCAACACCTTTGATAACCTGCAACCTGGTGAGTCGTTTGAACTCGTCAACGATCACGCACCGCAACCGTTGTATTACCAGTTCTTACATGAACGTCCTGATTTGTTTGAATGGGAGTATCTGGAAGAAGGACCTGAAACATGGCGCGTTCGCATTACGCGCACAAAAGCGGAAGTATAAACTCATGATGAACAATGCGAATACAAACTATACCGTGATTGATGACCTGGTGGGACTGATAGATAATGTTCAACCGGAAAGCATCGTCAGCCGTACTTTTTACAAAGGTGATCGCTTGAAAGCTATTGTATTCGGTTTCGATACCGGGCAGGAGCTTTCCGAACACACATCAAACCAGATGGCAATTATACAAATTGTGCAGGGTGAGGCAACCGTCACACTCGGCGATGACAGGCACGAATTGAATGCCGGAAGTTGGCTGCAAATGCCACCAGATTTGAAGCACAGCATTTATGCCAAAACACCACTGATTATGCTGCTGATGATGTTCGGCGCAGACTGAAATAATATCATGGAGCATGTAAACTAATGGTATATCCGAAGATCATACAAGGCGGCATGGGAGTTGCCATTTCAACGTGGCAACTGGCTCAGGCTGTTTCGTGTATAGGGCAGCTCGGTGTCGTATCGGGTACGGGCATCGGGATTATCCTGATTGCCCGCTTGATGGATGGTGATAAAGACGGACATATGCGCCGCGCTCTGGCGCATTTCCCACAACAGGATGTCGCACAGCGTATCATTAACACTTATTATATTGAAGGTGGTAAGCCTACTGGTATGGGATATAAGCGCCCAACTATGTGGACAGTCAAGCCATCAGCCTCCTTGGAAGAACTTACCGTCGTGGCAAACTTTGCTGAAGTCTGGCTGGCAAAAGAAGGGCACAATAACCCTGTCGGGATTAATTTGTTGGAAAAAGTCCAAATGCCTACGATGGCTTCTCTTTATGGGGCGATGCTAGCGGGGGTAGATTACGTCATTATGGGGGCAGGCATCCCTACACAAATTCCGGGTATTTTGGATTCACTCGCCCGTCATGAAGCAGCTTGCTATCGTTTGGACGTGATAGGACATGCGAATGATATTGACACGTATATCTATTTTAACTGCGAAACCAGTTTCTCTGGACTATCGGAGAAACTAGGTATGCTCAAGCGTCCCCTATTCTTACCAATTGTGTCGTCGGTTGCTCTCGCAATGGCGCTGCTCAAACGGTCAAGTGGGGAGGTCAACGGTTTCATTGTGGAGTTGCCCTCCGCGGGTGGCCATAATGCACCCCCACGCAATAAAAACAGCTTCAATGAACTGGGAGAACCGCTTTATACGGAAAAAGATGCCGTAGATATAAATCGTATTGCGGCGCTAGGCTTGCCGTTTTGGTTAGCAGGAGGCTATGGTACTGCCGCTAAATTGCAGGAAGCACTGGTAGTCGGTGCACAGGGAATCCAAGTTGGGACTGCTTTCGCCTTTTGTGACGAGTCTGGTATGACAAATGACATCAAGACAGCCGTTATTTCAAGCGTAAAATCAGGGATGATTTCAGTATTCACTGACCCAGTTGTCTCACCCACAGGATTTCCCTTCAAGGTTGTGCAGTTAGAGGGCACTATTTCTGATACCACTCTTTATAAAAGTCGCCCACGCATTTGCGATATTGGCTATTTGCGCCAGATCTACAGTGACGAGGCAGGAACTTTGGGCTATCGTTGCGCCGCCGAGCCAATTGATACTTATCTCAAAAAGGGTGGCGAACTTGATGCTACTACTGGGCGAAAGTGCCTTTGCAACCATTTAGGGGCAGCGGCGGGCTATCCACAGGTACGTTCAGATGGGGCAATCGAACCGGCGCTTGTGACAGCGGGGGATGCACTGGTTGATCTGGGACAATTTTTAGGCACCAACGCGACGCATTACAGCGCAGCGGATGTTATAAAAACCCTTCTAGCCTTCAGTGTAAGATAAACTCATGAGAGTGACCACTATCGTTTCGCGCCTTGTTATTTTTGTGGTGGTTGGCCTGACCTTAATTGGCGGCTTGGGATCCGGATTGGCTCGATTGGGCTGGCAGATGGACTCCCTCAGCCAAAATTGGATACTCGTACACGGACCGCTGATGATCTCCGGCTTTTTAGGCACGCTCATCTGCCTTGAGCGTGCTGTTGCGTTGGCTTCGCGCTATCGTTGGAGCATGGCTGTTCCGGCAGTCAATGCACTGGGGGCATTTGCGCTTCTGTTGGCGCGAGATGCGCTATCGGCAAAACTCTTGCTGACAGCAGGCAGTCTGGGCTTGCTCATCTTGTTCGCGCTGATGCTGCGCTTGCATCCGTCCCGTGATATGGTCATCATGGCTTCAGGCACAGCCTGTTGGGTAGCTGGCAATGGTTTGTGGCTTGCCGGACAGCCTGTTTATCAGGTGGTTCATCTGTGGACAGCTTTCCTCATCTTGACCATCGTCGGGGAGCGTTTAGAGTTATCACGAGTGCGCCGCCTGACACGCAGCAGCGAATACCTGCTGATAGTTACGGTTGCCATCTATCTGGCAGGTGTCATGTTCACCGTTGTCAATCTGGATTTGGGCATTCGCCTATTAGGGATTGGGGCTATATTCGTAGCAGCATGGCTACTGCGTTATGACATCGCCCGCCGTACCATTCAGCAGACTGGGCTGCCACGTTATATTGCTGCTTGCTTACTCATTGGTTATGTATGGTTGGGCGTGGGCGGTGTAATTGGCATCTGGCAGGGCGGGCTGTATGCAGGTCCAGTTTATGCGGCGATGCTGCACGCTTTTCTGCTCGGCTTTGTCTTTTCTATGATCTTTGGACATGCGCCGATTATCTTGCCAGCCGTTACGGGTTTGCGCTTGAATTACACGCCTCTGTTCTATGGACATCTAATTCTGCTGCATACCACACTCGTTTATCGCATGTATGGCAACCTTGCGCCGAATCTCACTGCCCAGCGGTGGAGTGGGTTGTTCAACGTCATCGCTGTGCTGCTATTTCTTGTGGTGACACTATTTACCATTTTCCGCTCAAATGTGACTCCGGCAGTGGCAACTGATATGCGTCAACTTTAAAAGAGGAATATCACCATTGGAAAGGTCGAAATCACCTGCAACCCATATCCCCTGGCGTTCAGTGGCACTCCCCAGCGAACATGGGGGTTGGAGTCTTATCACTGAGCCGATCCTGTTAGGGTTGCTGCTTGCCCCAAGTCTGGGCGGGGTGGCATTGGGAGTCACTGCGTTGGGTGCATTCTTGCTGCGCCAGCCGTTAAAGATATTCGTCAAAGATGTTCGTAGTGGACGACGGGCACCCCGCACTTATATTGCCAGACAATTCCTTCTCTTCTATGCCACCCTGACATTTGCTGCCAGCCTGATAACTTTGCTATTGATTCCCTCGCTCGATACGCTGTTACCTTTGCTGCTTGCCTTGCCTCTGGTAGCCATTCAATTGACATACGATATGGGCAATCAAAGCCGCAACCTTGCTGCTGAACTGGCTGGATCACTCGCAACAGGAGCGCTGGCTTCGTCTATTGTGTTGATGCATGGCTGGTCTTTGTTTCCAGCACTGGGATTATGGCTGGCGCTGGCAGCGAAAGCGATCACAGCAGTTTTGTATGTGCGTTCACGACTGCGGCTGGAACGCGGAAAACCAGCCAGTGTGATGCTGACAATGATTGCTCACGGGGTGGCTTGTGCTTTGTTCCTGATTGCTAATCGTTATGGATTTATTCCTTGGAGTGCTGTGCTGGCGATGGGCATATTAACCGGTCGCGCTGCTTTGGGTTTATCTCCCTGGCGGGCAGCACGCCTACCAAAGGTTATTGGGATGCAAGAAATTGCCTATGGGCTAGGATTTGTCCTGCTTGTTGTTATGGGTCACAAAATGGGATGACACGCTTTTGAGGTTAGTCGTTACTATAATCTCATGAGGTATACTATCGAAAAACGATCTCTTATGTTTAGTAGTGAGAATATGATTACCGATCACCTTCCCATCAAAATTGATGAACTCCAACAAATCCCGGCATTCAAGGAAATGCAAGTCAATCAGCTTGCCTACCTCGCTGCTATTATGGTGCGTCAGACCTATGCTCCCGGACAGATCATTTTTATGGAAGGTGAACAATCTACATCCCTGTGGTTTGTTTTTGAAGGGCGTGTAAAGATTATCAAGCAGTCCCTAAATGGACGGATTCAAGGGCTGTGTTTGATGAATAGGGGCAAATGCTTCGGTAGCTGTCCTTTATTTGACATGAGGAAAAATCCGGCAACGGCACAGGCACTCGACAATACAACCTTGTTCATCCTACCAGATGATGCACTTCATCAGTTAAAAGAACGGGATCCCCACCTGGTCAAAGCACTCCTGCATATCTACAGCCAGCGCCTGGAACATCTCGCGCATGTGAGTGAGATACTGGGTATATGGACAGTCGCAGATCGCATCAACGACTGCCTGCTCACCTATGCCAATCGAACTGAGCATCAGTCTACAGTCGAACTCACACATGAACGATTGGCGGTGCTTTCAGGAACAGTGCGCGAAGTAGTTACCCGCCATCTCATCGATCTGGAAAAAGAGGGCATCGTCCGAAACGAGACCGGATGTATCATTATCCTGAGGCCCGGCGCGCTGCTCCCACCTTGTGCCTATGACAGTCAAAACGCATCTGTCTGACGTGATTTAGGTCACATCAGACAGATATTTTCTCCTTTATGCTGACAGTATGGCAACTTATGAAACTGGTCGTTGCAAGATGGTCACGGTTGACTCTTTATCCAGAATTCAACTATTTAAGGCGCTCAGTCCACGCACCTGTCGCTGTCTCGCTGACAAGGCAGTGCTAGCTGAATATGCAGCAGGCGTAAATCTTTACCGTCAAGGTGATCCTCCAACCGGCTTATTTGCGCTGCAATCGGGCCGAGTTAAGCTGTACCGCCAATCGAAAGAGAAGTGTCAGATTTTGGCGCTGCCTATGCCAGGAGATTGTCTCGGTGCCGAGTCTCTGCCAACTGGTGCACCCAGCCCTTACTCAGCAACCACACTTGTGCCCGTCGTCGCCATCCATCTGCCGCCGGATGTGCTGCAATCGCTGCTGGATGAACACGCGGATTTCCAGGATGTTTTCCTCCAGCTTATTACGAATCGCCTCAAGCAGTTTGTTACGCTGGTACATGATCTGGCGTTCCGCGATGTCTCTTCGCGCCTTGCAACCGTCCTGATAATCCGCGCTGAGATAGAGGGACTATCTCATGACGATGGTATCCTCTTTGACCGATTACTGACGCAGCAAGAATTTGCCGATATGGTGGGTACAGCCCGTGAGGTAGTCTATCGCACCTTCAAGAAGTTTGAAGACGATGGACTGGTTCGCATGACCCGCAGCAGCATTCTTATCCGCGATTTTGACACACTCCGCGCAATTGCTCTCCAGGAAGCCCGTTAGCTCCCGTATTGGTGAAATCTGTCACCAGATGTGACTTGGGTCACATCTGACTTTGTTGATCCGTTCCATCATGAAGTGTAAAGAAGTGCTGCCTCAGGCAGTACACAACCGACTTTTTGTATCACTTCTGATAAGGAGACGGAAAACAGATGATTTCGCAACGAATATCTTCAAAATTACTACTCATAGGGGCTGTTTTTCTCGCGGCTGCTGTGCTGGCGGTGATCATTGCACCGAAAGCAATCACCAACGCCCAAGGCGATCCTACAGACTGGCAGACCATCGCTGAACAGCGTGGACTGACCGAAGCGGACATGCGGGCTGCCGCTATGACCTATACGCCAAGCGGTATGTTGGATGAATATGTCATGTTTGCATCGGGCGGCCACAGTGGGCAGATGTTCGTGATCGGTATGCCATCGATGCGACTGCTTCGCACCATTGCTGTATTTACTCCGGAACCCTGGCAGGGGTATGGCTATGGTGCTGGCGAAGAAGTGCTGGCTGGAGGCGACATCAATGGGAGGCAGGTGCGCTGGGCAGATACGCATCACCCGGCACTGAGCGAAACTGGCGGGGATTATGACGGGCAGTGGGTGTTTATCAACGACAAAGCCAATGGACGCATCGCGGTCATTGATCTGCGCGATTTTGAAACCAAACAGATCGTCAACAACCCGCTGTTCTTGAACGATCATGGTGGCACTTTTGTGACACCCAACACGGAGTACATTATCGAAGGTGGTCAATACGCACAGCCACTCGGCACGGATTTCGCACCGCTGAGTGATTACGAAAGCGCCTATCGGGGTATGATTACGTTCTGGAAATTTGATCGCGAAGCCGGACGTATTGACAAAAGCCAGTCGTTTGCGATGGAACTGCCGCCCTACTGGCAGGATCTGTGCGACGCGGGCAAGCTCGTCTCTGAAGGCTGGGTCTTCTGCAATTCGATCAACACTGAACTGGCGACGGGTGGGATCGAAGCAGGTAACCCTCCGTTTGAAGCCGGGGTTAGTCGCAACACAACGGACTTTCTGCATGTCATCAACCTGAATGCCGCCATCGAGGTCTACAAAGCGGGCAATACAGTCGAAGTTGCGGGGATGCAGGTTATCCCGCTGAGTGCTGCCATTGAAAACAACCTGTTGTTCTTTACGCCAGAACCGCGCAGTCCGCATGGTGTCGACATTGCACCCGGCGGCGATTTTATTGTCGTTTCCGGCAAACTCGACCCACATGTAACCGTCTACAGTTTCCAAAAGATTATGGACACCATCGCGGCAGGCGGCTTCGAGACCGATCAATATGGTGTGCCCATTCTGAACTATGAGAGAGTCCTCGAAGCCCAGGTTGAAGTCGGTCTTGGACCGCTGCATACACAGTTCGGACCCGATGGCTACGCTTATACCAGCCTATTCCTTGATAGCGCAGTGGCTCGGTGGAGTATCGGCGCGGAAGGTTATCGCCCGCAGGACGGTTGGTCACTCATCAGCAAAATCCCCGTACAGTACAACGTCGGTCATATTGCGACAGCCGAAGGCGACACGGTTTCGCCCGATGGCAACCTCCTCGTCTCACTTAACAAATGGTCAGTGGATCGCTTCATGTCAACCGGACCGCTGTTGCCGCAGAACTTCCAATTGATTGACATCAGTCAAGAAGGTAACAACCTGCAACTGCTATACGATATGCCCTTCACTGGTGGCGAACCGCACTATGCCCAGATTATCAAAGCTGACAAGCTGAATGCCTGGGATGTCTATCCTGAGGTCGGTTGGAATCCACTCACACAGTCAGTTGATCCAAATGCGGTGCTGCAAGGCGATGAGGGCGTGACACGCGACGGTAACAACGTGACGGTGAAGATGACTGCAATCCGCAGCCACTTTACACCGGAACACATTGATATTCAGGCGGGCGATCATGTGACTTGGACGATTACCAATGTAGAACGCGCCCGTGATGCGACACATGGTTTCTCGATCCCGTACTATGGCATCAGCCTGAGCATTGAGCCAGGGGAAAGCATCACCTTTGAGTTCGACGCGACAGAACCGGGTGTGTTCAGTTATTACTGCCTCGAATTCTGTTCGGCGCTCCACCTAGAAATGATGGGATACCTAACCATCCAGCCGCAGTAACGGATATGGTAGTCGTTGGGGTGGGTGAAATATCCATCCCAACACTCGTTTGCTTCAAGCAAGCAAGTATGAAGGAATTGTAGAGAATGGTCACTCAATCGATGAGCCAAACAAACACCCTCTCAGAACACACACGTTCAGAAAAGATAGCGCCTCGCCTGTTCAAATGGCTTCCTTCCGCTTTGATGCTCGTTGCAGCCATCTTGCTCGTCGCTTCAATTGCATTTCCCTATTGGGGGTTGGTACTGGAAGCGCCGCAGTATCCCGGCGGTTTGCAGATGCGCGTCTTTGTCAATTATATGACCGGCGATGATGACCCTAGACTCGATGAAGTACGCGAAATCGACGGGCTGAATCACTATATCGGTATGAAGTCCTTGTATGAAGCCGCCGCCTTTGAACGCTCAATTGCCATACCAGGTGTCATTTTCATGGTGGTTTCGCTTGGAGTGGTCGCCTTTTTACGTCGTCGTTGGCTATGGGTACTGTCATTAACTGTCGTTGTTTTCCCATTTGTCTTCCTGGGTGATCTGGCGTACTGGATGAACAACTACGGGCAGAATCTTGATCCATATGCGCCGCTGTCCAGTGCTATTGCGCCGTTCACACCACCGATTATCGGTGAAGGCGTGATCGGTCAGTTCAGAACTGTTGCTTATGTCGATACTGGCTGGTATTTGGCGGTTGGCGCTGCCGTGCTGGTCGCGATATCTCTCCTCATACGATTAAGAATCAGCATTGCGGACTCAAGGGAGTCGTAATCGATGACCAGATATTGGGCCACTCGAATTGCATTAATTGTACTGGTTGCGCTGGTCTGCTTCGGCAGGCAGGCAGGCTTGCAGGCACAGGGAAATGATAGTCGGCTGATCGTCGCGCCTGATAGTGCTTATTTGACGATAGACGCGGCACTGGCTGCTGCCAGTCCTGGCGACGTGATCGAGGTGCATGAGGGTGTTTACACGGCACCGCTGATTATCGAAAAGAGCGTCTCGCTGGTAGGCGTAGGTCAGCCCGTAATCGACGGACAGGGTACAGGCAGCCTCGTCATTATCACTGTACCGGACGTGCAGTTCGAAGGTTTCATCGTTCGCAATTCGGGCACCAACATCAATCACGAAGATACTGCTATTGTCATTCAAGCGCCACGTGTCACCGTGGCAAACAACACTATTGAAGATGTGTTGTTTGGTATCTATTTTGCTGATGCAGGTGAAGGCACAGCACACCATAACATTGTCCGCTGTCTGGATCGCGAGTTGGGTTTGCGCGGTGATGGGATCCGTGTGTGGTATAGCAACAACGTAACCATCTCTGAAAACGATGTCGCCACCTGCCGCGACACACTCATCTGGTATGCCCAGAATATCACCGTCAAAAATAACACAGTCCAGGACAGTCGCTACGGGCTTCACTTTATGTATAGCAGCCATGCTGTCGTGGAAAACAACACCTTTGAAGGTAACTCAGTGGGTAGTTACCTCATGTATTCCCAACATCTGACGATGACCGGCAACCACATGATGTGGAATCGCGGGCCGAGCGGTTATGGTATTGCACTGAAGGACATGGATTATGTAACTCTTCAAGACAATGTGCTGGTCGGCAACCGGACGGGGCTGTATATCGACAACTCACCCGCACTCTACGACATCAACAACACTGTCACGGGAAACTTCTTTGGCTATAACGATATGGGGATTGCAGCCTTACCATCGACCACACGCAATATCTTTCAATCCAATACATTTCTCGAAAATAATCAGCAGGTCAGCGTCCAGGGGCGCGGCAACCTGCTGGGGAATACTTGGCAGCAGGACGGCATCGGCAATTACTGGAGTGATTATGTCGGCTACGATGGGGATGGTGATGGCATAGGCGATATGCCTTATCGCGCCGAAAAGCTGTTTGAAAATCTATCCGATAGCGAACCTATTCTCAGATTGTTTACTTTCAGCCCGGCGAGCCAGGCCATTGATTTTGCTGCATCTGCATTTCCATCTTTACGCCCCGACCCGAAGGTTATCGATGAATCACCGAGAATGCATTACATCATGCCCGCTGGTATCGCCGCATCATCGCAAAGCGTGTCACTGCCCTTTCTCGCTGCTACGCTGCTGCTTCTGGGAATGGGTGTTGCGATATGTATTGTCCCCCTGCGCGGCTATAGGTTGTGGCGTGGCTCAACACTGAAACATCCAGAAGCTGTTCAGGCAGGCTCATAAGCAGGGAAAGGGAAAATCATGATTATTGCGAAGAACTTAACCAAACGCTACGGCAAAATCGCTGCGCTCAACAATATTTCTTTCACCATTGAAGCTGGTGAAGCAGTCGCCTTATGGGGTGCGAATGGGGCGGGGAAAACCACTACGCTCCGTTGTCTGCTGGGTGTTCAAGGCTTTGAAGGTGAGTTAAGGGTCAACGGTATCAATGTGAGCCGCGATGGCAAAGCGGCACGGGCGGCGATTGGCTACGTGCCACAGGAAGCGGCATTCTACGATATGACGGTTCTGGAAACATTGCAATTC
Source organism: Anaerolineae bacterium (assembly GCA_041390885.1). Lineage (GTDB taxonomy): Bacteria > Chloroflexota > Anaerolineae > Aggregatilineales > Phototrophicaceae > CFX2. Next base: position 40,687 of record JAWKPB010000028.1, read on the forward strand.
TATGCCCGCCTCAAAAAGACTGATTCTCAGCGCGTGAATGAAGTATTGGAACAGGTGCAGTTGATTACACATCACAAGAAACGGGTGAACATGCTTTCGGGCGGCATGAAACAAAGGTTAGCTTTAGCGGTAGCACTGCTGGCGGATCCACCCGTATTGGTGCTGGACGAGCCAACTGCCAATCTGGATGTCAAGGCACAGCGCGATTTCATACATACCGTGCAAATGCTCAACCAATCCGGCAAAACCATCGTCTTCTCGTCACACCGCCTGGACGAAGTGATCGCACTGGGCAGCCGCGTACTCGTGTTATCCGATGGCGAACTGATGCTGGAATGCCGCCCGCATGAACTGGCGGGCAAGCTGGGACTGCATCGCTGGTTGCGAATCTGGGTGGCGACCCAACACAAAGAAAACACCCTGAAGGTTCTCGATGAGCAGGGTTTCACGTATATGCCGAATGGTCGAAGCGTTTATGTTCAGGTCAATCTGGGCGGAAAAATTGCGCCACTGCGTTCGTTGGAAATGGCGCGTATTCCGGTTGAAGATTTTGACCTGATTGACGGCGAACTGGTAGTCCAGGAGGAAAACCATGATTGATGTTACTAACATACTGACGATTACCGGGAAAGAACTCCGCGATGCGCTCCGTAACCGCTGGTTCATCATCTTTACCATCGCTTTTGCCGGACTCGCGCTGGCACTATCCGCATTGATACAGCCGGGTGGAACGCAGCTTCCGATGATGAGCTACAGCCGCACTGCTGCCAGTTTGATAAACCTCGTGCTGCTGTTTGTACCGCTGATCGGTCTAACGCTGGGTTCGGCGAATCTGACTGGTGACCGTGAGACGGGTGCACTGGTTTATTTGCTGGCACAGCCCGTTAGCCGGGTGGAAGTGCTGCTCGGTAAATACCTGGGCATGGCAGGCGCACTGCTGGCAACCCTGACACTGGGCTTTGGCGTAGCGGGCGTGGTGTTGGCGCTGCAAGGTAGTATTCAGGACGCAGGAAGTTATTTACTAACAGTCTTGCTTGCCTACCTGCTCGCGCTGGCGATGCTCAGCCTGGGCTTTCTCATGTCCACTGTCACGCAAAAGACGACAGCCGCTTTGGGTGGCGCGTTGTTTCTTTGGTTGTTCCTGGTGTTCATCGGCGATTTGGGCATTATGGGAACAGCGCTCTCAACACAGATGCCTATTCAAGTCGTGTTCTTCATTGCTGTGTTGAATCCCCTTCAGATGTTCAAGATTGCGTCGATCCTGACCATTCAAGCCAATCTGGAAGTGTTAGGTCCGGCAGGTTTGTATGCAACCGATCAGTTTGGCGGTTTGTTGCTGCCGCTGCTCCTGTTAGGACTCGTCAGTTGGATTATTTTGCCGCTGCTGGGTGCAATGACTGTGTTCTCGCGCCAGGAGAAATTCATTCTGAAAGGGATTACGCGATGAAAAGCATTCTAATCCTGTTTGCTTCGGCATTAATGCTGTTAATCCTAACCGCTTGCGGCCAGCAAAGTGCCGCGATGATATCACCTGTGGATGTCGATATTACCCTGCAAGTGGAGCCTGAGCCGCTGTCGGTTGGCGAAACCACTTTGGTTATCACCCTCACCGATAGCAGCGGTTCCCATGTAGATGGGGCGAAACTCCAGGTTCATGGAGATATGGATCACGCGGGGATGACGGCGGTAAATCGTGAAGCGCATGAAAGCACCAACGGTATATACCGTGTGCCTTTTGAATGGACAATGGGTGGCGGTTGGATCGTGACAGTGACAGCACAACTGCCTGACGGCAGCGAGATCAGCAAAACATTTGAGTTTTTTGTTGAAGCCGTATCCAGCGAAAGCATCATCAACCGTGGCAATAATACCGAAAATACAGCAGTCAATATTGGTTATCGATCAGACCATGATCCGGCAATTGGCGGTGATGCTATCGTGACAATTACCCTCACTGGTAAGGATGGCCGTCCGATAACTGATGCAGTCGTAGAAGTCACAGGCGACATGGCACATCATGGCATGATGCCGATCTCTGGTACGGGTGAGCATACTGAAAATGGTCAATATGTTGTGCCACTACGTTGGACAATGGCAGGTGATTGGATTGTGACCGTAAATATCGTGCTGGTGGACGGCAGCCAGTTCGAGCAGATTTTTAATCAGCAAGTTATCACACCCTGATTCCAGTATTGCATAAGACTCCATCATAGCCAGTCGAATCAGATGCATTCTTTTGGGAGCATAAAATGTCGGAACAACATCAAACTCGGAACTCAAATCCGCTGAACGCCAATCTCGTCGCGTTTATCTTAATTATCAACTTTATAGTTATAGGCGGCTTGATCGTTGCGAATATGCCGTTGACCTCCTCGCAGATCAACGGGGAATCTCATGATGAAGTGGCACTGGCGGTGCCTACAACAACACCACAACCATCTAATACTCCCCCACCGCCGACTTTCACTCCAACAGTGCCACAGACTGAAACAGTGATGCCTTCAGCCACACCACAGGCTGTTGCAGATGCGACATTATCCATGGAAGGTCATACGGCAGCAGACTATGACCCAGCATTGGCAGCACGCGGTGAAACACTTTTTGCCCAGTGTGCCGCCTGTCACGGGGCTGATGCCCGCGGCGTTCCCAACCTGGGCAAGGATTTGGTCACGAGTGAGTTTCTCCACTCGTTGACCGATGAGGAACTGCTCGCCTTTATCAAGACAGGTCGCCCGATCTGGGATCCGCTGAACACGACTGGTATTGATATGCCACCCAAAGGTGGCAATCCGGCGCTGACCGATGATGATATTATGGCGATAATCGCCTATATTCACTCGCTCGTTCCGGCGGACGGTGTGGAGGAAACTGTCGAGGTACCTCTGACTCCTGTCGTTACCAGTACGCCGACAGTTGTTGTCGAGGCGGCATTATCTGGAGAAGATCAAACATCGACAGATTATGATCCAGCGCTGGTTTCACAAGGCGAAGCACTGTTTACGCAATGTGCTGCATGTCATGGTCCAGATGCACGTGGCATTCCCAACCTGGGTAAAGACCTCGTAATGAGTGATTTCATTGCGGGGCTAACCGACGAATCATTGTTAGACTTTATCAAGACGGGTCGCCCAATCTGGGATCCGCTAAACACGACTGGTATCGATATGCCGGGCAAAGGTGGTAATCCGGCGCTGACTGATGATGATATTATGGCGATAATCGCCTATATCCGGTCATTGCCCTCAAGCGGCGGGTGACAGTGGTAGCATTTCATATTGTATTGATGCGGAGTGAGGGGAATCGATACCTCACTCCGTTCCTCAGAACCTGTGTGAATGGCAATTAAATTGGATGAGTAATCACGACTCTCCAAAATTGGCATATTGATGGGTGAATTTGGCCTTTGACTAAGCAAATACATCGGAAGTAATGTGGCTATTTCACACATTGTAAACAAATCGTTTGCGCTATCTCAGGTGGCTCAACTGGCTCAACCCCATTTTGCGAACTTACATATCAACTTTGATGGGGGTGCGATTTTTTTGAAATTCAGTAAAAATCATTGTCTCAGCCTGTGCCATCTGAGCCACTTGAGACAAAAGTTAGATTCCGCAAAAAAGACCCCCTACCGTAGTAGAGAGTCTCAAGAGTCTCAACTGTCTCACCCTGTTTACAGGCACTCATGCGGTTACTGTTGCGGGCTATCTGCTCCCCGTCTCAGGTGGCTCAACTGGCTCAACAAAGGATTCGGAGGTCAACTGCCAGAATCGTACCCTACCTCCTCTAACGCGCTTTTGTGTGCTGAGGTTATTCGGTCCTGGTATCAGGATGCCATCCTCTCGTAACTGCATCCCAATGGCGGTCACAGTGAAGCGCAGCGGCTGCACCCGGTTCACCTCCCGGTGGGCAATCTCTGGCAGCAGGTACACAAACCCCTCATCTTTGTAGCCCACAACGGTCACACCCAGTGGGTACTCGCGCGGGTTCTTCATGTCGTCGTCAATCACCGCCTGCCCACCGGCGATAAGCTGCCCCAGAATATCCAGGAAGACCTCGCTGGCACGCTCCTGGCGCAGTGTGCGGGCGCTTTCAACAATCGCATCTTTCCATGCAGGAGGCAGATAATCCTTATCCATCTCGGACAGAAAACGGGTAAGCATCTGGTAGACCGTCACCAGCACCGCCCAGTTCTGGATGACGCGCCCGGTGTTGGACTGTCCGCCAACTTCAGCGGCGAGCTTCTCACGATAGCCGCGCATATTGCTGCTGAAGCGGTTGGCGATGTCGGTTTTCAAATCACCCTGCTCAAGCTGCTTTGCCACCCATGATGCGAAATGCGCGGTGAAGCCCGGCAGGTGTTCGCGTAAGCGTTCCGCCTGAACCAGCGTCTGTCCACCCGGATCACGCTTCTCCCAAGGCGGGATTTCCAGCACCAGCATTCGTGCCACGACGGACATTTCACCCTCAATCGTGGTTTCCCCTGTCGAGAGGATTAGTCCACGACAGGGTTTCTCATGGCGCACCTTCGCTTCACGGGTCAGCCGTCCACGCCCCATACCACGCGAATAACTTTGCAAAAAGCGGGTGAAGGTTTTCTCGTCGGCATAGATGCTTTTGTAGTCGTCCACCCAGAACAGGCTGTCCGCCAGCGGATAACCGAGCGTCTCAACCGTATTGATGGTATCGCCCCACTGAGCCGGTGGTGTGTCGCGGCTGAACTGCCCGTAGAAGCTGCTCAACAGCGAGGCAATCTCCGACTTGCCGCTGCCGGATGTGCCGACCAGATGCACAGCAGGTCGCGGTGCCGCTGCGGGAAAAAACCGCTGAAGCACGGGCAGGAGCGCGAAGGCGATGAGCGACGATGCGAGCTTAGGTGGCAGCACCTTCGTTACCGCATCGAAAGCCTTTAGGCTTTCGTTCCACCCTGTCGCCTGCAAGCCATAATCACGCAAACGGTGGTCGAGTTCAACCGACGGGGGTTCGCTCAACTGACCCTTTGCCGTGATGCAATCCTGCGGTGAGACATACACCCATCTGTCATCCAATTCCATCCAGCCCATGAAGTTGTAGTGACGGTGCGTGGGAAACTCCCCCGATAACTGCACAATCGCCGGAACCAGATGCTTCGACATCCCGGCACGGACGACATACTGCGACCCGGCATTGGCTCCGATGAAGCGGCGCAGTGCCACATCATCCACGAATACATCCCCCGGCACATCGAGCTTTTTCACGAAGTCGCCACGTCGGAGTTCAAGTGCGGTGGTGTGCGCCTCTTTGCCATCATCATCGACCTGGCAGGTCTGGTAGAGCGCGGTGGCAATCCAATCCACCACCGTCTTTTCCTGTGTGCCGCGATAGTTTTCTTTGCGGTAGATGATTTTTCCATCGCGCAGCAGGTAGCTCTCGGTATCAAGGTATGCCTGCTCCCGCTGCTGGAAGCTGGCACGTTTCTTTTCCTTATATAAGCGATCAATGTCACCAATTTTCAAACCGTCGCCACAGACCACTTTGAGGCGCTGGCGCTCTTCCGCCCATTCGACAGGATTGAGATGGATGCAGGCTTCAACAGCGGCGACGATCTGAGCGGTGGCCGGGCGTTCCGTCTTTTGCTCAATCTCGAACTGACTCACAAGCTGGTCAACGATCTGCCTCGCCTGCTCTCTGGGTGCAGGGATACCTTCGGTGAGCTTCGCTATAGGATCACGCGCCGAACGGCTGTAGACACTCTGAATGGTCGCCAGCGCCTCACGCTCACTGCTGCCATCGGCGAGGTGGCGCGAGATGAGTTCGCGTTCCGCATCGGATTGACTGTAGCCAGCATCACGGAGCTGACAGGCTGCGGCAAACAGTTCAGTGTTGCGAGAGCCATTCGTCGCGCCAGAGGTCAGATAGCTTTCAGTACGTGGCGGTAGCGGGTGGTGTCCATTCCCATTCAGCGTTATCACCTTCAGCCCATCGAAGCTCGATTGCCGAGGTTGGCTTTCCAACCAGGCAAAGGTATCCAGCGGATAACGCCGTTCCGGGTAGCTCTCGACCATAGTGACTATGACACCGCCCCGCTCTGGTTTGGTGTTCACCGAATCAGGCAGGCGCATAATCCCCGCGACGGTTTTCACGTATTCTGGGTCGCCGCCTAAAGCGGAAAACAACCCACGCAGAATGCCAGCGATTTTCTGCCTATCTGGTTCTCCCTGAAGCTGATACGACTCATCCAACAGCCAGTAGCCATGCCAGCCGCCCCCGCTGTCGATAATGAAGGAGGGAGCAGGATTGAAGTCTCTGAGCGCTATTAGGTTCTGGTCGCGCTGATGGGCATCTCCATCACAGTCAATATCAACCCATAACGCCGATACAAGCGCGGCAGCTTTTGCCTTCCCCTGCTTCCCTTTACGCAAACATGGAGCGAAGTACATACCATAGCCCTTATGGTTGAGTGTCTCCGCCTGTTTGAGCACGGTTGCCAGTTCGGTCTTATTGCCCATCCGTCCCCACAGCGAACGCGCCTCGCCAGTGGTCGGGTGGATGCAGCGCAGTTCAAGGTAGAGTTCATCTGGACTTCCTTGATAGAGCGCGTTCAGGAAATCGCGTCGTCCGATGCCAGGTGCGTCAAATGTGTCCGTCTTGTCCACAACGTCGTTCTGTGTCATACTTATCGTATTCCTTTTAGGTTGGTACACAGGGGTTTGGAGCGCTTGCGTTTCCCGACGGTTGGCGCTCTTCTCCCCTGTGTGCTTGTTCGGCTAAAGTTCAAAATCGGGTGATATATCCCTTGTTGACTGCTCATATCCCCCTATTTCCTCGATCAATGCCGTGCGTTGTTCAGCATTCATCCCACTAAGCAATCCTGCCAGTTCTTTGAGTTTGTCCATGTCGCCGTTCATCGCCTGTGCCAGCACCTGCGCGAAAAAGGCTGCTTGGTCATGAGGCAGTCCTGCCGCCAGCGGGCGGAATTCCAACCGGAGCGCATCCGGGTCGTTCTCAGTCGCGGTTGCATACCAGCGGTAAAAGCCAACGGCGGTTTGCTGCTCATCTGTCCGGCGCGTGCCACACCAGACATCCCGACTTTCGCCTTTGTCGTCGAGCATCATGCCATGCGGTTCTGTCTCAATGATGGCGCGTTCCTGTTCGCGCACAGCAGCTAATTCGTCGTAGCGCTGCTCCCAGTCGGGACCGACGTAGCGTTCCATCTGCGCGACCATCATGCGCTCGGTGACATCATGCAGCAGGTCGATGTGATTGACCTTGCGGTTACGGCTGAAGAACAGCGGCACGCGCTGCCCATGCTCTTCGTCATACACCGTTCCCGGCAGCACAATATGCGTGTGTGGGTCGTGTAATCCCGGTGCTTGTGGGTCATCGGTCAAACGATGGTGCAGCACAAAAGAAAACTCCACGCCCGTATCCAACCCACGCTCATCGAAGAACCCATTGACCATGCTTTCGGTCAACTCGCGGACAAACTGCTCACGGTCTTCCGGCGCGACCATGCCAATCAGATCGGGATTGGGGTTACAGACGAGGCTGAAGATCAGCACATGCTCACTTTTGAGATCGTCACAGCGCTGCACAATTTCACCCACCGAACTGCCCATCCCGTGATCGACCCAGCGTTCGCGCCCGGCGACATGCCGCGCTTTCTCATCCCGACTTTCCCGATAAGTCAGGTAACGCAGCAAATTCTTCGACTGCTTCGCACCGTCGTCGGACGGCTTTTTGTACTGAACATTGGCGACACACATCTGCTTGCGATCCATCTACCCCTCGCGTTTGCGCGTCACGCGCTCAATGAACCCTTGCAGCATCGTCATCAGCGCCTCGACTTTGCTATCCAGCGCGTCCACCTTCGATTCGATGCCTTTGGCGATGGCGCGGCGCGACCCCGGCAAATCCTCCTGCGCCGCCAGATACAGGTTGACCGCATCACGCAGCAGGTCGTTTTTGCTGACGAAGTTCCCGACGCGGCTGCGGACATTCCGCAGTTCTTCCAGCCGCCGCATCTGGTCGGGGGTGAGGTTGACGGTCATCCTTTCGCTGTAGGAATTGGGTTTCTTCTTCACTTTGTTTCACCTTCCTCTATATAGGCATTCAACACATGCTGACGAAACTTCATCGTTGGGCGAAAGCGCACATATACCCGCTTGAGTGTGCGCCGTCCCACCGCACCACCGCTGCGGACGGTCTGCACTTCGACGGCCAGCTTGCCCAGATCGGCAACCGTCACTGTCTGACCAGGCTGTGCCAGTTCCTCAAGCCATAACTCGGTCATGACTTCCAATACTTCTGCCACATCGCGCCGTTTCAGGCGTGGCAGGCGTTTGCTAATTTCGGTGACTGTCTGACGATGATTCATCTTTACGATTCTCCTGTCTTGCATTCCTTCCCATCTGGCTGTAAAGCGCAAATGGGAACTAAAATCGGTTGAACGAACGTGATGCAGATGGGGAACGCATCCCGGTCACGGGTGCGTTCGGTGGGCATGGCAAACCATGCCCACGAGTGCGGCGGCATCTCTGCACCGCCGCACTCATGCAGGGGCAACAGCCGCTGCATCAGCCCCCACGGCGCATGAGTGGCGAGCGGATTTAGCTCGCCCCAGACCCCGTGAGAACCCTTCTGGTTACTCACGCCCGTTACACGGGGTCTGGCGATGTCGCTGCGCCTCGACGCAGCGACGTGCATAGCGCAGCTATGCGCTGCTTCGTTTTGTGTGTAGGACATCGTTACCACTTCGCTTTCTTCATCCGGTTTTCGCGCCGGGTCGCATCCTCATTGGAAACTGCCTCACCCTGTAAGACACCCTGCCCGGTAGGTGAACGGCTGTTGGATTGCACGCCACCATTGGCAGCGACATGCTGGATGACCCGCTCCACATAGCCCGGCAAGTCCATCAATGCTGTCCGTATCCATGCCGTATCGTCACACACCTGCGTAAAGCGCCCCGGATCGAACGGCTGTGGGATGTTTCTGGGCATAATCGGACGGTAGCCGCCCCGGTTGTGTTCGATATACCCGCGCATCATGTCTTTCATGACCGCATTGCGGCTGCCGCGTGGGATGCTGTTCCACCAGGCGATCAGGTCACTGTCCTCGCTGTAGGTCATCTTCACTGTCGCTGTCGCGCGTTTTTGCTTCGCCATGCTGTTTGCTCCTTTACAAGGTGTCCGAATCAGTCCGAATCGTGTCCGCACCTGACCGACACCCCATCATCCCTACACCGCTATGATTGACGGGCGATAAACCGGGCATAGTTCAGATACCCGCGTGCGTTGGCAAGCTGCGCGTCCTGCACCAGCGCGGTCTGCGGATAGGCTTCACGTACATCCTCGACCACCAGTTCTGCACCACCACCCGACAGGTAAACCACATCGACGGTTGTGCCGCGCTGCCACTTCTCACTCATCAGATTGAGGGTCGCGCTGCGGAGTGGAGCAAGTGCTTCTTCAACAATTTCGCTGTAGTCCACCGGCTGCCCGTTGGCATGGAAAATCCCGGTTCGCAGCACCTCCTCGACGATCTTGAAGGGCATCTTCTCGCGGTAATCCCGTTCCAGTGCTGCCGAAATCCGTTCCTGTGCGGTATACACCCCACTCTCCACGCTGCCACTTTCCGCGTCCACGAACTCGCCCTCATCGTCCAAAGCAAGGTCAACCGTGTACGTCCCCACGTCACAGACACCGGTTCTTCGATAGGTGTGCTGGCGGTTAATTTCCCCGGCTTCGTTCAGGGTGTTGGCATAAATCGTCCCATAAGGCTGTGGCATGACCATCACTTCTGAGACGTTGGCGATGAGTTCTGCTGTATCGGTTTTAATGAGATGCTGCCCAATCAGTGAAGCCTTCAACTGCGCTGCATCCCGCATATGATCCGTCGGGAGACCCGTAGCGATGCGGATATGCACGATATCCCGGTTCCACATCCCCTGCATGACCTTCCCGATGGCAACCTTTGCCAGTCGGAGCCGGAAAGCATTACCCATCGTGGACTCATTGGCGGTACGTCCACGCAGTCGCAGCAGTTCGCCGGGTGGAAGCTGCGCCAGCGCCAGATCGCCCACGAACCAATCGCCATCCTCGTCCGTCATCTGGTTGCCCGGATGCCGCCGCGCCATATCCTCCTGCTGGAACTTGATCTCACGGGCATGACCCATCACCGATGGAAACATCACCACCTGATCGGCAGTGACAGCCTTCACAACGCCGTAGCCGATGTCCAGTCCCATCGTCACGGTGCTGTCCGGTAATGCTGGTTTCTTTGAATTCTGCTTGCTCACGGTCTTCTCTCCTTTGAGAAATACAAAAAAGCCAGTGACCTACGCTCGTTTGCGCGGTTTGGCTTTAGAACCACCTGTGTTGTTGGGTAAATAGCGCCCGATAGCGCGGGCGACATCGCCTAAATCAAAGGCTGCCGCAACACCCTGTTGAGTTGGGGCTGAACCAACAGATGTCGATCTTTTTGCAGGGGAAAGCGCGGCTGGTGTTCGAGAACTGCCCGATCCGGGTGGTCTTTTCGCAGCGGCAAGGCATGAATGTCTTCCATGAGGATGCCGCTTTCCAGCATCTCAATCAACAGCACCGCGACATTATCGCCGCCCTGCCGCGCTTTCACTATGTCCTCGATATTCAGGACGAAGGTCTCTGGTACTTGTACAACCGTCCGGCGGCGGGGGAGATCGCCCGCTTCCAGACCACTTAAGGATAGACGCATGGAGGATGAACCGTGTCGAAAAAGACTGCCGCAAGTCCGTTTCAGGCGCTCGAAGAAGAGGCTTACCACGCCTTCCGCGAATGGCCGGTCTGGCTGGTCTTGCGTGAACGTGAACTGGATGCCCATCTCACGGCGCAGCGCCCGCCAGATACTGCGAACACTGGCGCAGAACCTGAGCAGCAGCGCCGCCATCCGGCGCTGGATGAAGGAGGCAAATAACGTATGAAACTGGTGATTGTTGAATCCCCGGCGAAGTCTAAAAAGATTGCCGGATTTCTGGGAAGTGGCTGGCGCGTGGAGGCGTGTCTGGGACACGTCCGCGACCTGCCCGAAACCGAACTGGGGGTAGAAGTCGCCGCTGACTTCCGCCCGACGTATGCAGTGCTGCCCGGTAAAGGCAATGTGGTCAAGAAGCTGCTGAAAGCGATTAAGGATGCTGAAGCAGTCTACGTCGCCACTGACCCGGATCGAGAGGGTGAAGCCATTGCCTGGCATCTGCTGAAGCTGGCAAATGTGCCAAAGGACAAACCCGTGTATCGGGCGCTGTTCCACGCGATTACACAGGATGCAGTGCGCGAAGCTGTTGCCCATCCGCGTGCGCTGGACGTGAATCTGGTTGAAGCGCAGCAGGCGCGGCGCATTGTGGATCGTCTGGTAGGCTATCTGGCTTCCCCACTGGCAGCAAAGGCGCTGGACGGCAAGTTCTCTGCGGGGCGTGTTCAAAGTGTCTGCCTGCGATTGGTAGTGGAGCGTGAACGCGAAATCGCAGGCTTTACGCCTGAAACGTACTGGACGCTGGCGCTTAAACTGCTGGCTGAGGATACGGCGTTCACGGCGAAACTGCACCGTGTCAAGGGAGCGGACAGCGCGTTCAAGACCCGCGAACCGCTGGACAAACTCATGACCCTCCTGCAAACGGCACAGGTCTGGGTGGGCAAAGCCGGACGCAGCGTGAAAGCGCGTCAGCCGCTGCCGCCTTTCACCACCTCGTCCCTTCAGCAGGCAGCCTCTAAAGGTCTGGGGCTGTCACCCGACAGAACAATGTCGCTGGCGCAGATCCTCTACGAGCAGGGCTGGATTACCTATATGCGGACCGATGGCGTGTCCATCGCGCCAGAGGCACAGACCGCCGCGCGTGACTATATCGCTCGTGAACATGGCGCAGACTATCTGCCACCCGAATCGCCCACCTACACCGTTAAAACGGCGAATGCGCAGGAGGCGCATGAAGCCATCCGCCCAACCGACGTAAATCGTCTGCCTCAAGATGTGGACGGTGATGGCGCGGCGCTGTACGCCCTGATCTGGAAACGCTTTGTCGCCTCACAGATGTCGCCTGCCCTCTACACCGTCACTGGCGCGGTCATCTATGCGGGCAAAACGCAGGGGCAGCCGTTCCCACTGGAATTCCGGGCGCAGGGACGTTCGCTGCTGTTCGATGGCTTCCTCAATGTCTACGAAGAACCTGCTGATGAGGACGAGGAAGGCAATGAGGAAACTGGAACGCTTCCGCCGCTGAAAGATAACCAGCTTCTTCAACGGGTCGCACCGCTGGTGGCAGACCACCAGACCCGCGCCCCTGCCCGCTACACCGAAGCGGCGCTGGTGCAGGCGTTGGAACAGCGTGGCATTGGTCGACCTTCAACCTATGCCAGCATGGTAAAAACCGTGAAGGACAAGGGGTATGTGAAAGTCAGTCAGAAGCGGCTTGTCCCCACCGAGAATGGGATCGCCCTGTGCGATTTCCTGACGGCACACTTCGCTGATGTGCTGGCGTATGACTACACCGCTCGATTGGAAGACCAACTTGACCGGATTGCGGCAGGGAACACAAGCCGGTTGGAAGTGCTGCGGGCATTCTGGGACGGCTTCAATCCGCACCTGAGCAAAGCGACGGAATACGCCCTCGCGCAGGTCAAACTACGGCACACACCCAAACCGCTGATGCTGCATCCGGCGGAGGAGTAAACGCATGAGCGACATCGACCTGATGCCCGAACCGCCACCTATCGACTACGACGATTGGCTGCCACCGCCACCGGATGAACCCTATTTCATGCCGGATGATCCGTTCCCGGACGACCTGTTCAGCGGCGCACCGCCGCCGGATTACGACTACGTACCTGTCGATGACCCCTGGCTGCCGGACGATGAGCGTTTCACGCCAGAGGATGTCCAGCAGTTACCGGATGTACCGCCTTTGTCGCAGGACGGTTTGCAGGGTTTCGAGCAGCCCGAACCCGCCGATGAAGGCTGGGGCTGGCACGATGCGCGGTTGATCGGGATCGAACGCGACACTGACGACGGCACGCGCTATGAAATTGGCGCGATGGATGTGTATGCCAACGTGAACACGGGTGATCTCGGCGGGAGCTACCTGCCCGTCGCTTCGTTTGAAGATGTGGAAGTGGCAGCAGCTTTTTACCACACCCTGCAAGAGCAGATGCACGACCAGGGACTGCCTGCTTATCAGGTGCCGGAGTTCGCGGAAGCTCGCGCTGCCGAGATGAACCCCGAACCAGCGGGCTGGCGCGGGGCGACCCTCGAAGAATATGCCGCCTATGAACACCTGCGTGATCTGGAAGACGGCGGTATCGGCGGGCGTGACGAACCGCCCGACACTGCCCTTGACCCCTTGATTCGGACAGCCGTTGAACTGGGTGGGGTCGTGGTCGAACCAGAGGCAGAAACGCCGCAGCTTGAAGATGGATCGGCATTTCAGGCATTGAACGCTATCGGTATCGAAGCCGAGAACTTCGATCCGGCTAAAGACCCGCCGCCTTTCTATGATGCTGAAACCGGGACTGCCTACTGGATCGGGGTCTTCCAGCCCGACAAAGAAGACCGCGACAACTGTGTCACGTCCATCCTGTCGCTGGGACGTAATCCTGAAACAGGTGAAATGGAGGCGCAGCTTGCGCCCTGTGTCCCGGGTGAGTGGGACAAGGCGTATGCCTCAGCAGAGTACCTGATTCAGGTGGCGCAGAAAGGTGGCATTGACCGCTGTTTCGATGCCGCCGAAGGCATGGCGCTGGCAACCGACCAGCGCGAGTTGTGGGAAAGCGAACGCGGTGTGGCATTGGAACCCGACGCGGCAAAAGAGATTGCCGATTACACCCGTGATGCCTGGGAGGTGGAACTGTGAGCGAGACCAACGAAGTGAAAACCCGCAGTTTCACCATCCGGTTAACGCCGGAAGATCAGGCGGCGCTGGCGGAGTTATGTGACCTGTACGGGCTGGATCGCCCCGGCAGCGTCCGTCGCGCCGTGCGCCAGGTGCTGGCATGGAAGAAGAAGCTGGGCAAGTCCGGCTATTTCGTCCCGGCGGGCGAAAGCGAACCGCCGGAATTTCTGATCCGGCTGGAGCGAAAGGACGCGCATGAGTGAAAGCGAGGTTGTGCGTCACACTGCCGTAGATGGTTCGATCTATGCCGTTGAAGTCGTGCCGCCGGAGCGCGACGGCTACGGCGCACAGTACGGCGTGGAACTCGTCCGTGCATCAACGGATCGTTACGGGCTGGAACATGAGCAGCGACTGCGGTTAGGGGCGTACTCGTCGTGGGGGTCTGCCGAAGAACACCAGCGTGAAGTTGAAACCGCGCTGGAGAAAGACGGCTTGGACGGACTGGGCGAGGATGCCCGTCGGGTGGCACAGATGCCCTATCTCGATGGGCAGTATCTGGCGCTGGTTTTTCCGACGGATGACTCGACAGGGGATAGCGCCAAAGTGCATCTGCTGCATCTGAGCGGTGAACAGGTGACAGCGGCGCTGGTCGCCGACGGACGCACCGAGGACATGGAAAACCTGTGCGGGCAGTTGGATCGTGCCTGGGTGGAAGGCGGGAACGAACGCCTGCTGAACACGGCGCAGCACGAAGCGGAAGTACGGGGACAGGTCGCTCCCGGTACACCGCTGTTTGATGCCCTACCCAACCCTGATTTGCCGGACGATCTGCCCTTCACCTTTGGCGAGGGGATGCAGCCGTTTGATGCTCTGGGTGTCGGGCAGGCGCACCACGTCGATGGTGGCGGAACGGCACACTGGTTCGCTGTCGTCGAGAACCGTGAGTCAGAAGCTGATCCTTATGAACTGCGCTACTTCCGGGCGCTGGAGGCGGGCGAGGGGACATTCAAACATGACTCGTATCCCGTCATGCCGCTGCCTGACGATGACCCCGGTTCGGTCTGGCCGCTGCCGGGGCTGGAGATGTATCTGGCAAAAGGTGACCTCTACATGGCGCAGCAGTTCGCCCACGATGTCGCCGACCATCACGGACGGGCATTCCCTGAACCGCTCGACCTGCCTGCGCTTAACCCGGAGCCGGAATACTACTTTGGTTACGGGGTCAGTAACCAGAACAACCCATCTTTGGAAGCGGTCAAGACGTGGATGCACGGCAGCGAACGCCGATTCGACACCTTCACCATTGCCGAATACGGCATGTGGGATGAGGCACAGACTGATGAACGTGAACTGGAAGCTGCCCTGAAAACACCGGGCTTGGAAGCCGCCCTGAATCAGGCGGAACGCATGGCGGTGGCGGGGGGTTATCTTGACCCCAACCGCGCCGATGGGCGGGTCTTTTTTGAAGACGATACCCCACCCGACCCCTTTACCACCGAACGAACACGAGTCATGGAGCGTGAGATGCAGCACGACGAAACACCACAAGACCCGGAATACAGCATCACCGCGATTGCTGCCAACGGCAGTTCGCATCTGGATGTGACCAAACAGTGGGGCGAAGACCAGCACGCCCACCTCATCATCCCGCAGACGGATTGGGAAGCGGCGCGGACCCACGCTGAGTTTGCCAATGAAATGCTTCAGCAGGAGATGCTTCAGGGCGCGATGACCTATGTGGAACTGGTCGGCGTCGAAGCGGGCGTGATTGACCCGCAGCGCGACGACCCGCGTCTCTTTACGGAAGGTCCACCTGACCCGTTTACGACCCTCCGTGAACGCGAACTGACACAGACAGTCGATGTGACCGAACTGGACACCGAACCCTATACCCCCGTCACACTCGAACCAGAAGCACCGGATTACCCGACGATGTACCGTGAGTTTGCCGCCGAAGCTGCCCGTGAGCGTGAAGCGAACGCGGCACTGGAAGGATCGGCATGGTTTGAAGCAACCTTCGAGAAATCAGACACCGAACTACTGCAACCCGTCAATGACACCGTGAATTATGCGGTGGTGGTGCAGGAAACCGACCCCTGGACGCGGGAGCTGCTGGTGGACAAATACTGGCGCGAACCTAACGGCTATCTGGGGATGCAGTCAGTGACGTTGGATACCTGGGACGCGGAGGATGAAAAGGGACGCGAACAGGCAGAGCAGGCACGGGAGGCGTTGCTGGAAGTTCACGACCAGCGTGGGCTGGAAACCATGATGCACAAAGCCGAACTCACCGCCGTCCAGAATGAGTGGCTGGATGGGGATCGGGTTGACCCGCGCCTTTTCACCCAGGGACCGCTGGATCGCTTTGAGACACTGGCACAACGTTTAGAGGGGGAAATCAATCCCTACTGGAATACCAATGGGGAGAAAATCGAAGACCCTGCGCCGCAGCCAGCAGTGGAAAATCCCTACTGGCGGCTTGATCCCATTCCGGTGAATGATCCCGAAGGTGAACCGTTGGGACATGCCCTGCACATGGTTGTTTATCCCGGTGTGGAACGCGACCCGGATGCTGTCGGCAGTCCGGCGATGGCGGACGAGCCGTTCCGAATGCTGGAGATGGCACACTTCGAGACCCCGGAGGCGGTGGACAAATTCGGCAAGGACTTCAATGGCTATCTCATCCCCGGACTGCTGGAAGGACCCGAACTAGCGGTGGAAGTCGCACGGCTGGAAGGGCTGCCTGCGGAGTGGAAAACGCTCGAAGGCGACGACCTGAAGGCATACCAGAACGCCGATCTGACGCTCACCCGCGATCCGGCGGACTGGCATCCCTACAACCCCAACGCTGAACGCGACGCACGGATTGCGATGGAGGGCATCTATACTGACCCTATCCAACAGTTCGCCGCGCGCGACGAGCCACAGCCAGCGACAATGACACCCGATTTCGACCTCTAACTGAATAATCTCGTTCAATGCCCGGCGCTGCCGGGCTTTTTATTATAGCAAATTCTCATTTTGAAGTATGGTTTGCACCTCTTGGATAGGCTTCCTCAATCACAGCTTCAACCCAACTCAGAATTACAGGTTATGACAGAGCTGCCAAAATTCCCTTTTAGGTATCTTGATTCTTTAACATTCCTTTAACATATACCCATTTTATTTAACATTCCTTTAACATATACTTAAAAATTGACCTATCCAGCAATAGGTGTACGAGAGTACTTCAGATCCGAAAAACGACACCGAATTAAAGAGGCGGCTATGATTACTCATCTCAACAAGACCTCCTACCAGGGACTAACGCACACTGAAGCGCAGCGGCGGTTGCAAGAGTATGGGGCAAATCAGATTTCAGACGAACCTCGTCATCCGGTGATGGCCTTCCTGTCCAAATTTTGGGGACCCATTCCCTGGATGCTTGAAGCCACTCTGGTTCTCCAGTTTGCGCTGGGCAAGACCGTCGATGCTTTCATCATTGCAATAGTGCTCATGGTGAATGCCATCATCAGTTATGCTTTTGAGCGGAAGGCGCAGGGTTCTCTGGCGCTGCTTCAGGAGCAGCTTCGGATTCAAACCCGTGTTCTGCGGGATAGTGACTGGCAGATGATTCCTGCCCAGGAACTCGTACCGGGGGATGTGGTAAGACTGCGGGTAGGCGATCTGGTTCCGGCGGATGTTCGCCTGCTTGATGGAGCTATCGCGGTTGACCAATCGAGTTTGACCGGCGAAACGAATCTGGTCGAACTGGGAATGGACGGCACAGCTTACGCGGCAAGCGTGATTCGACGGGGCGAAGCGGTGGCTGAAATTAGTGCAACAGGAATACACACGTCGTACAGTAAAACAGCAAAACTGATTCAGACTGCGAGTTCCACAGATCACGGCGATGTGTTTGTCCAAAAAATCGTGATGTATTTAATAGGATTTACCCTTCTCCTGGTGATTGGTGTACTAGCAGATGCGCTTGCAGTTCATCTTGTTTTGAGTGATATCCTGCTCTTTATATTGGCACTGCTAATCGCCGCGATTCCAGTATCGCTGCCTGTCACTTTCACCCTGGCAACGGCAGTGGGCGCACGTAAACTGGCAAGTAGTAATGTGTTGGCATCTCGCCTGGCAGCCGTCAAAGAGGCAGCGGGCATGGATGTGTTGTGTACCGATAAAACCGGCACAATCACGCAAAATGAACTCTCGGTTGTCGCCACACATACCTATGGTGGTTACTCGAAAAGCAAACTGCTGCGTCTGGCTGCACTGGCCTCAGACGAGGCAAATCAGGATCCCATTGATATGGCGATTCTGAATGCGGCAAATGCTGCCAAACCCCGCTACCGCAAAGCTCGCAGGCTGGAATTTACTCCCTTCGACCCGGCGACTAAACGCACAGAGGCGATGATTCACCGAAAAAGTAAAAGCAAGCGGCGCGTTCGGGTGATTAAAGGCGCGCCCCACATCATCAGTCGTCTTACCCACAATGATATTGATTTGACTTCAGTGGTTGAGCAATTGTCAGCAGCGGGCAATCGCTGCATTGCGATTGCTACCGGCAAAAAAGGTAGTCCGCTAAAAACGGCAGGACTGCTGGCTTTGCAGGATTCTCCGCGAGATGATGCCGCAGCGGTGGTGCGTGGTCTACACGAACTGGGTGTAAGGGTAATCATGATTACCGGGGATGACCTGCCGACTGCGCGCAGTATTGCCGACCATGTTGGTATCACTGGACCCGCCTGCACTCCGGAAGTATTACAGGCGGACATCGCTTCCGCTGCCGCCAACTTCGATGTGTTTGCGCGTGTTTATCCAGAAGATAAATACCGACTGGTGCAGGCGCTTCAAGCCGCTGGTCATATCGTGGCAATGACCGGGGATGGCGTTAACGATGCGCCTGCTATCCGGCAGGCGGAAATTGGCATTGCCATGAACAATGCAACCGATATTACCAAATCAGCCGCCAGTTTGATTCTAACTGCCCCTGGCTTGAAGGATATACTGAGTG
This sequence comes from Anaerolineae bacterium, assembly GCA_041390885.1. Classification (GTDB taxonomy): domain Bacteria; phylum Chloroflexota; class Anaerolineae; order Aggregatilineales; family Phototrophicaceae; genus CFX2. The sequence continues at coordinate 59,520 of JAWKPB010000028.1, forward strand.
TTATCGAAGTCGGACGCTCTATTTTCCAGCGAATCACGACCTATACCCTCAATAAAATCATCAAAACCTTTCACCTGGGCTTGTTTTTGACATTGGGACTGATACTGACCGGTACACTCATTGCCAGACCGCTGCACATTTTACTCATGGTGCTCGCCAATGATCTGGTGTCGATGTCGCTGACCACGGATCAGGTAACGCCATCGCCAAAGCCGAATCAGTGGCGCATTACTCCCTTGATCGGGTGCGGACTCGCCCTCGCGCTTGGCTGGCTGGTCTTCAGTTTCGGGGTCTTTTTCGTTGGGCGCGATATACTATTATTGGATCCAGACCATATGGACACCCTGATGTTTCTGATGCTGGTTTTTGTCGCGGGGTCCAATGTCTATCTCATCCGCGAACGCCGCTTCTTCTGGCGTTCACGACCCGGCAAATGGCTGGTTCTGGCAACCGTGGTTGATCTGGTCATTGTGACCTTGCTAGCGGTGAAGGGGATCCTGATGGCGGCGCTCAATCCCCTCTTTATTCTGGAGCTTTTGGGAGCAACGATTGGCTTTATGGTCGTTCTGGATATTCTGAAAACCTGGCTTTTCAGGCGTTTTGGCATACAGCAAACGAATCCGAGAACAGAGACTATCCAAACCGCGTTAGCAGCCTGATGGCAATCTGAATTTAGGGCGAGAGCCTGTTTAGGTTAAGGTGAGCTTGGTGAGAATTGAGCGCATTTTCTTACTGGGTCTCACCACTAATCGGGTAATCTTCTGGGGCGCAGGACGTTGTTTTCCGTTCTGTACTAACCAACCGGGTTGTTCACCTCGATCAATTTCCTGAACTTCCAGCACGAGGAAGTTTTCAAGTTCAATCCGCCCGCCATTGATGAGTTCTTCAGTCCACACTTCAACCAATGCGTCAAGCATCGCCTCTACGTCATGATTTTTCAATCGTGTGCGCCGTCCAATCTCGCGCACCATTTTGTTCTTTGTCAGGGTCATGGATTCACCTCTTTCACAGCGGTCAACTGCTTCTCACGCTTGGTACGCATTTCGTTCATGCTTATCGCTTGAACTTTGCCATTGGTTTGCTTCTGGGTTTCAGCGGCGACCCTTGCCATCAGCGCTGCGATTTCCAAGTTGGATGGTTGTTTCTCGGTAGGTTCGGGTGTATGCAAGTTGGGAACAGGCGGTATGGTTGTTTCGACAGGATGCAGATTGAGCGCAATGCCCCGTTCCAATAGCAGCGGCTGCACATCCTTCGTTGCATTCAAGCGCCTCTTCCAATCGTCACGTTCATAGAAGCGTGTCAGTCGCGCATTTAAGACGACCTGTGTGGCAAATCCAGCCTCAACATAACGGGCAAAGATGGTGCAGTTGCCCACCTGTGGCGTGATGACTTCATCGACGGTTAGCAGCGGACGCTGGCGCAGGTGGCTGTTGGGATCGTCTGCATTGGCATCGGTGGTCGCAGTGCCGCTGGCTTTGCTGTAAAACTCTGCCGTGTCTGCATCACACCCACCATAAATCACCTGAGTCGCCAGACCTGTAAACAGTGCCTGTGTGCCTTCGTTCCCATAAATCATGTGGAACTGCCCTTTGGTCTGAGCGCCGATCATGATGGAGATGCGACGCTTACGCACAAGGTTCACGTCGGCTACCAAGCTGTCCAGCTTACCCAGTGTCGGGAACTCATCGAGAATCACACCGACGGGAACCGGAAGTGGACCTTTATTGCGCTCACCAATGGTATCCAGATCGAGCATCAGCTTACGCAGCGTCGCGCCCAGATACGACGCATAGACCGCCCGCATACGACCCGGACACGTCAGCACGACAACCGTCGGTTGCTCGACCACCAGTTCAGCATCGAAATCCGACGCACTGGTATTGGCACGCACATCAGTGGAAGCCCAACCCGTCAAGGCAGTTGCCAGTGTCGCCACCACATTTGATGCGACCTTGCCATCTGAACCCACCGACGCAATGAAACTGTTTGCCAGTAGCGCGGCATCGTCTTTCTTGGATGCCAGCTTCTGCGCCAGTCCTTTCAGATCGTTCATGGCGTTGTAGATTTCACCGAGATTGGGAAAGCGAATCAGACAGGCAGCCAGCAGCGCTGCCGCGCTGTCCGTCCAGAAGCGGTTGTCACCAGCGGCGGATGGGACAAGCACATCGGCGATGGCACGGGCATCCGATACATTGTCGATGCCTTCTGCCAGGTTGTAACGCGGACCAATCATGCTGGTTGGGTCGTGGACAACGACCAGATGGCGGGTGACAGCGGCATACTTCAACACATGCCCAGTAATCTCGCCCTGTGGGTCAGCAACAACCAGTGAGTGACCTGCCAGCATCCGGTCAGCGATGGCAGGCAGAATAATGCCCTGCGTCTTACCTGAACCCGGACCGCCGAGCGTCAGAATACCCCGCGCCACATCTTCGCCACCCAGACAGAATTGACCGATGCCTAAATCCAGCCGTCGTTTTTGCACACCCCAGAATGCGCCGAGCAGTGTCAGTCCTTCCGCATCTTCGCGTCTAAATCGCTTGTATTCACGCATGGTGCAGAAGTGCGATGAACCCAATGCCCCGCGCTTCACCTGTGGGTTGCGAAGGCGGTCAACCCGTTCACGCAGCCAACCACCATTTTTGATGCCACTGTGCAGCCCAATCGTCAAGAAGAACCACAGCATGACCAGCATCATCCCGAACATGAACAGCCGGGCAGCATTGATATTCGGTGGCGCACCCGCCAGCAGTTGAATCAAGCCATTGGTGGTCTGTCGTCCGCGTGCGGTCTGTACTGCCATATCGCCTAATAAAGCAAGGTAGATCGCCGATACACCCAGTAAGACAATGACATGCGCGAACAGCTTTGCCCCACGCTTCCATCCTATCGCCTGTTGAGGGCTGCGGGTGCGTTGAATGCCTGCACCCATCATGGCGCTGACTAAAAAAATCGGGACAAGTAAGGTCAGACACAAAAGCGGCGCAAGGCAGCTGCCGAGCAGCGCTCGTCCATCGGTGAACAACCAGTAGAACATAGACTAACCTTCCGGTCGTTTGCCGATAAAGCGGGTAGGCGGCACTGACCAGTCCGATGACCATCAGCGCGGCGATATAAAGGGCTTCGCTCATCCCCAGACCCAGCAATTTGCCAATGGCTGCCACCGCCAGAATGAGGGTCAGGAATGTGAATGTGCCAAGCAGCGTTTGAGTATTCAGGTAAGACATGGCTTTCTCCTTATCTTGGGAACCAACTGAGGATTGTCCCCAGATGGCATGGGCGGTTCGGGTGGTGCGATTGCCGGTTCTTCACGCAGTCGCCGCCAGTCGGGATCAATGAGCCGGTCTAGTGCCTCGCTGAAATGTTTGCTGGCAATCTCTCGAAACAAGGCATCGTGTCCCTTCTTTGTTGTTGTAGACTGCCTGCCGGTCTGTTCCTGCCAGCGGTGCAGTTCCGGGTAAGACAACATGCGTGTGTAACTGCTGCAAGGGTTCGCTGCTATCTTCCGGCTGTGTCATACGGTCATGCAGCACATAGCTGTATTCCGGCACTTCAAACCCGCGTGAGGTGTAATATTCTTCGACGATGCGTTCCGTCAGATCGAGAACAAGCTCAGGGCGCTGATCTTCTGGTACGAGTGCCATCAGGTCGGGAGCGGGCGAAATCACCCACGTCCAGGCGAGAACGTGTTTGCTTTGCAGCTTGTCGCAGTTCTCGAAGATGGCGCGGTAGTGCTGCCCTAAACCGTGATCGACCCACCGTTCGTCCTCTTCACCTTGCTGAATGTGCTGATTTCGGTTGTCGCGGTATTGCAGGTATTTGAGCGTAGACCGCAGCCCTTGATGCCCTGTTCCGCGTCCCTTGCGCTTTGGTCCCTTATAGGCAAAGTCAGTCACAATGATGGCTTTCATTTCATCTCGCGCACGGCTTTGATTTGTGCCAACAGGGTATTGCCATCACGTTTGGCGGCGATAATCGCGTCCGCGACGAGTTCACGGCTGTCTGGTTCGAGTGCTGCCAACAGATAGATGAGAACGTTGAGGTGAAATGCCAGCGCCGTTTCCAGTTTGTCTAGCCGTTCTTGCAATGACTTCTGGAAATACTTGCGGCTGCCGATGATGTCTTCCTGGTTATCGAGATACAGTCGAACAGCTTCCCGGATGACATCGGCTTCAGTGGTATCACGCGGTTGCTTACTTATCAGCAGCGCCAGCCGATCTCGCATTTCCTGCGTCATCGTGATGCTGCGCCGCACCGATTTTTTTGCCATCGCCAGTCTCCACACATGCAAACTTCTAGCTCATTATCGCAAAGTGAGGTGCTGCGACCCGTGAAATATTGCAGTTTGGGATTAGCAGTATTGGCAACAGATGGGGAAAATTACACTTTGAGAGAGATACTTTACTTGGAGAGATATAGCGATAGACCTATAATGAGTCGAAATTATCCGCTTTGTTTGAAAGAACACACAATGGTACAGAAAACAAATGGTAATGGTGTACCGATTGATCTTGAATCCAAGCTATGGACCGCTGCCGACAAATTACGCGGGCATATGGATGCCGCTGAATACAAGCACGTTGTACTGGGTCTGATCTTCCTGAAATATATTTCAGATGCGTTTCAGGAACTCTATGATCGGCTGGCGCAAGATGAATATGCTGACCCGGAAGACCGCGACGAATATCTCGCGGAGAACATCTTCTTTGTGCCAGAAGATGCGCGCTGGATAAAACTCCAGCAAAACGCAAGAACGCCGGAAATCGGAATTCTGATTGATCGTGCAATGTCAGCGATAGAACGGGACAATGCATCACTGAAGGGTGTTTTACCACAAGACTATGGGCGCGAAAATCTGGATAAGCGCCGACTGGGAGAGCTAATTGACCTCATCAGCACGATTGCGATGGGAGATGTGGAAAGTCGCTCTCAGGATATTCTAGGACGTGTATATGAATATTTCCTAGGACAGTTCGCCAGTGCAGAAGGTAAGAAAGGCGGACAATTCTATACACCAAAGCCCGTTGTGCGTTTGTTGGTAGAAATGCTTGAGCCGTACCGAGGACGTGTCTATGATCCGTGCTGTGGCAGCGGTGGGATGTTTGTGCAGTCTGAGAAGTTCATTGAAGAACATGGTGGTAACGTCGGCGATATTTCGGTCTATGGACAGGAAAGTAATCCGACGACCTGGCGCTTGTGCAAGATGAATCTTGCGATTCGCGGTATTGATAGCAACATCGGCACCCATGCAGCCGATACCTTTCACGAAAACCTGCACCGCGATTTACGCGCTGATTTTGTACTGGCAAATCCACCTTTTAATATGAGCGAATGGTGGGGCAAGAACCTTGAAGATGACCCACGCTGGTTGTTCGACACACCACCTGCTGGTAATGCCAACTTTGGGTGGGTGCAACATATCATTTATCACCTGAGCGCGAGAGGTCGGGCTGGCTTTGTGCTGTCAAACGGTTCAATGAGTACCAATACGCGCGGCGAAAAAGAAATTCGTCAGAAGATGGTCGAAGCCGATCTGGTAGATTGTATGGTTGCCTTGCCGCCACAGTTGTTTTATAACACCCAAATTCCTGCCTGCCTGTGGTTCCTGAACAAGGCGAAACCGGCACATCGTAAAGGGCAGACATTGTTCATTGATGTGCGGCGCATGGGCTTCATGATAGACCGTACGCTACGTGACCTGAGCGACGACGATATTGAACAGATTACAGGAACCTATCATGTTTGGCGAGTAGGGAATGGCGATTATGTTGACATCCCCGGCTTCTGCAAGAGCGCAGGGCTGGACGAGATCGCCGGGCATGGTTATGTGCTAACACCAGGGCGATATGTGGGCGCGGCAGATGTCGAAGACGACGGTGAACCTTTCGACGAGAAGATGATACGGCTCACGATGACACTGCAAGAACAATTCAAGGAGAGTGCCCGCCTGGAAGCAGTTATTCGCCAGAATCTCAGCAAGTTAGGCTATGACCTGTAAAGCCTGACAGATTTGCGCCGTGTACAATTCATCGCCTAAGATTTACAACCAAAAAGGCTTATCCCCTTTGGTCTGGTGAGGGCGAATATCGCGCAGATAGAATCCTGCAATTTTGTCGCTTGCGTGCGTACTGACTGGTAAACGTGGCGGGCGCACCGAGCCATAATGAAGCAAGGTAAGACTAATAACCGAGAGTAAAGCTTGTTTTAGTGAGAGTGTACTGAGGTTGCGAATCTTCAGGGGTTGAGCGGTGGTTTTGGCAATATTCTTGAACGCAGGTGGAGGTGATGTGACAATAAAGGCTGTTTGCTCATCCAAATAGAAAATAGTCTGTTTCTCTGTTTGATCGATTTTTCCCTGTACAAAGCGGTACATGCGGGGTGTCCCCGATTTGGTAACTTCAATCGGATAAAATTCTGCTTGTATAGCTTCGCCCCATTGCATTAAGCTTTCTAATTCGAGACTAGGAAAGCGTCCATCACGATGAATGATGACTCGTTTGCCGCCAAACTCCTCCGGCGGAAAGATGTTTTCCAAAATTTGTGGCGGGATGGTCTCACCTTCCAAAAGTTTGCCACTGGCGAAATTATAACCAAGCATATGCCCATTATTGAGATATACCCGTGACATTGCTCCCATATTTAGCGAACCACCATTATTCATCTTACGTCGCCCAATGTCCAAACCAACGACCACATCGGCGAATGGCAGCGGATTTGCCAGCACATAGGGAATGTTGCCAGTTTTTCCCAATATACCCATGATGATATTGGCATCGGCATAATTGGTTTCCAGCGTCTTTTGGTAAACTACCTGACTGGCAATACCAGCGCCAATGGTGACTTCTTTCGCCACGTTATACAGGGAACTGGGATCATCAGTACGATGAGCATCCCGATCCGATTGAGGTAAATATATCAAGATGACATCCGGCTTTGCGCCTATTGCTTCTTTAAGCATCTGACGTAGTTTCGCACGTTGTTTGCCTGGTTCTGTTTCGGTCACGCGCAGCAAATCAGTAGCTCGTTTGAGAGTGACTTGCATCGCTCCAAATTGATCCCGCAGGCGGGTGAGTTGATCTAGTCTCTGCTGGTTGTGCGTTTCAGTGGGTATGGCATCGACAATCGCCATTTTGACCGTCGGCGTGGAAAGGTTAAAAATCCCGCTCTGTTGGAGTGCCGGGAGCATTTCTGAGTCTTGATTAATGCTGATGATCCGCCTGGCAAAGCGCAAATCGGGTTTAAACCCTAATTCGGTGGCGTTAGAGAAATGCTGAGGATGGCTTTGCTGCGTGTAAGCCGATGACAATTTAACGGAAATCTGCTGTTGGCTGAAGTAGTTTTGCACAGCCTGCCAGACAGTTTGTACCATCTCATGACGTTTTGCTGGTGGCAATTTGAGCCGACCTGCTATTTCCCGTTGTTCGGTACGTATCTGGGTGAAATGGTGGAGATTTGCCATACTCACAACCATCTTTATTGCCTTGATGGGATAGTGATAGATGGTTTTGCCGTAGTTGGGTTTTAAGGCAACTACCAGATGGTCGCTCGGCAACGAGTCAAGCCATGCCGCAGGGTAATCGCTCGGATTGTATCCTTTTAGCCGATCCCGATGGCTTATTCCTCCGCTTGCAAGGTCATCTAATTTTCCAACAATTCCATCAAACGTTCCACTGGTGGTGCGGCATTTAATAGCGAGACTGCTTGCCTTAGCTTTATCAGCACCATGTTGGCGCAGATAATCATCAAGTGACTGGCTGCTGCTCATTACCGAGCGCACGGTGATTTGAAGCGCAGTCGATGTGCCATCAACGACTAACCCTTTAAACTGAGCCTGACGCAGCACCTGAACTTTGCCAATGACAAGCTGTTCAACTTTGAGAGCCTCACTCACGGCATCATAAGCCAAATCCAGAATACCCTCAGCGACGTACTGAGCAATAATCGCGGGAGTCGCTTGCCAGTTTGTGATAGATTCAATGGCTGTTGTATTTTGCAAAGTTGGCAGTGCCATCTGGTGAAGCTGGTTGAGCAGGTCTTTTGCCATTACCAATGTGAATTGGGCACTGGTGACGAGGCAGTTCTGCCCACGCAGCCATATACCAGGGAGCTTGCTCATTTTGCGTACACGCGCAGCGAAAGCCCCTCCTGCCTCATCCAGGTTTGGGGCGCTTAGATGATAGGCTGCCAGAGGGTGTTTAGTCAGGTCAAATTCAATAGGGAAGATGTCGATTTGTGTGGTCATACCACTGCGGATACTCCTGCGATCACCAAATGCCCCAAGACCTTTGGAATGAGCATAAAACCAAATATAAGGCCGTGTGGAACAGCAGCCCATCCCTGAGTCATGTCTGGAGCCGGAAAATCGAAACTAAGGGCAACAAAAAACCACACCACCAGCACAATTACAGCACCAAAGATCGAAAAACCCCTTGAGATTGTCATCATTCACTCTCTTTGCTGAAAACTTAGCTTTTATGGCAACAAAATAAGCAGAAGGGACTCAACCATCCCCTCTGCTTATCGGCAGTTCGTGCCTATTTCGAGTCTTTGTCGGGTTTCGGCGGACCGATACGTTCCCATGTGCGCCCGGACTCCTGAGTCGGTGGAAGCGGTGTATCCCCCGATTCAATGGTTACAGTGCGTGGGTTACGAATCTCGCCACCACGCGGACCGCGTTCGATATATTCACCCGGCTTGCTGGGGGTTTGTCCCGGTTTTTGCTTCTCAGCCATTTCAACACCTCTCATTACTTACTTGAACACTGACCAGACCCAATTCATCAGCGGGTGGAACTGCCAATACAGTACGCACAGTTATCGTAACCGTCCCGATTAGCGGCTTCGCGCGAACTATACGCCTTATCGTTACCTGCCTTGACGATTGCGTCAATCTGGCAGCTTGTTTTTTCGTTATCGAGGTCGTGAACTTCGCGTTTACTTGGGCTGGTGTTTGCCAGGTAACGCTCACCCTTCATGTTGCCCGTGTTTCGTCTTGCCATAGTTGTAGCTCCTTACTCAAAGGGTTGCATTGACGACAGCGTAAAATACCGTACAATTACGCTATCAACACGAATCACTGTAGCAACATTTGCCTGTATTGTCAACAGCGTATTTTTTGTTGAAAGTACGACATTGACAGAAAAGGTACATTATGAAATTAAATGAACGAATGAAGGAATTACGGAACGAGCGTGAATTGACACTCAAGGAACTCGCCGAACTTTCCGAGCTATCGGTGTCATATCTCTCGGATATTGAGCGTGGACGCACCGTGCCAACGCTCAATACGTTGGAAACTATCGCCAACGCTCTCAATGTGACTGTTATCGACCTGCTATCGGGAGTCGATTTTGCGGGTGAACAGACAGAGGCAAGTTTGCCACAGGGACTATTGGAGTTAAAGCGAGATCCAACGTATGGTGAACAAATAACCCCCGAATGGGTAGAAACATTGAGTAAAATACAGATGAGAGGAAAGCGCCCCGAAACCAAAGATGACTGGTTGATGCTTTTCCTTCAGCTCAAGAAAATCCTGGAGTAATCAACTTGATCAAACCCATTACCGAAAAGGAACTCGTTCGACACGCAGTCGAACTTGCAGCCCGGACCCGCCGTGAAATTGAAGCGGCAGGACTTCTTATCACTGATTTTGAGCAGGTGGCGAGTTTATTCGATGTGACGGTTGTATGGGGTGAGCTTCCCGCAGGGAAGGATGGCTCGTATTTGAAGGATGAGCGGAAAATAGTCCTGAGTACGAGCGTGACCACCCCTGAGCGGATCAACTTCAGCTTTTGCCATGAAATCATGCACGCCCGTATCGAAGATGATGGCGACCTCCTGAGTGATTTTGCAGATGCATATCGGCGTTCTGACGAAGAAGCGATGGAGCGCCTGTGCAACGCGGGCGCTGCGGAACTCTTGATGCCCGCCGAAAATATCCGTCAGATTATGCTGGAAAAAGGCTTTTCAACATCGCTGATTCCAGAGCTTTGTGAACACTTTCAGGCTTCAAGTCTGGCTGTTGCATTTCAGATGGTTGACAGGGCGCAACATGAATGCCATTTAGTGATTGCCGAACCACGAATGAAGACTGCTAGCCAAGCTCCAGAGCTAGTTATCATCTACACAGCCAGGTCTTCTTCTGTCGAGAAATATTCAATTAAACGCTGGCAGACGCTGCCACAGCGCTCATTACTCTATGATGCCTTGCGTCTGGTTGATGGCAATTCTAGTCGCGGCGAGGATTGCCTTCCATTTGCAACTGGCACCGAATGGATTGTTCCCTGCGAGGCACTGTACTTTCGCGGCAAGGTATTTGCATTTTTCAATGTATCAGCGCCTACGAGTTCGGCTCAATTGGCGTTATTCTGAGTGATACGTCCCATAGTTAGGAAGAAACATGAGTACATGGCCGACTGTAAGGTTAAAAGATCTAGCGACTATTAGACGTGGACTTGCTCCCCAATATGTAGATCGAGATGGGTTATTGGTTATAAACCAGCGGTGTATTCGAGATGGTGGGATTATTGATTTCACAGAATGTAAGCTAACAAACAAACTACAATCAATAAATCCTGATAAAGTCATTCGTCAACATGATATTTTGATTAATTCTACAGGCGAGGGAACACTAGGACGTTCGGCCCAAATCTTAAACATTGACGGTCCTATGACGGTGGATTCACATGTCACCATCTTAAGAATTGAAAAAAAAGACAAAGTAAATCCTCGGTTTATGAGCTTTGTGATTAGAAGTAGACAACAAGAACTCACTCTTATGGCGAGAGGTTCTACCGGACAAACTGATTTACCAAGAGATGCTTTACTATCACTTTCCCTCCTCTTACCTCCTCTCCCAGAGCAAGATACCATTGCTAACATCCTCGGTTCGCTGGAGGACAAAATTCAAGCCAACCGCCGCATAAGCGAATCGCTAGAAGCTACTGCCCGGACCATTTTCAAATCGTGGTTTGTAGACTTCGACCCAGTGCATTTCAAGTCACGCGGTGAACAACCGCCGGGTATGGATGCGGAGACAGCGGCATTGTTCCCCGACAGGTTTGAGGAGAGTAACCTGGGATTAATTCCATATGGGTGGAAAGTTGTACTTATTGGCGATCATGTGAGGGCTACAAAAGGACTGAGCTACAAAGGAGAACACCTCGTAGACAATTTCGAAGATGGGGTGCCGATGCACAACCTCAACTCGATCAACGAGTGGGGTACATATAAGTTTGATGGGATTAAGTTCTACTCCGGAGATTATCAAACACGTCATGAAATCAAACCGGGTGATTTGATTGTCGCCAACACAGAACAGGGATTTAATCTATTGTTGATTGCTTCTCCGGCTATTGTTCCTTCTATTTTCGGTGAACGTGGTATCTTTTCACATCACGTATACAAAGTTGAAATCAAGCAAAAGTCCCCGCTAAATCTTATTTTTATATATTATCGAATCATGTTGTCCCCATTCCGTGACTTGCTACAGGGTTACACCAACGGAACAACCGTAAATATGTTACCGCTAGATGCTTTTGAGAAGCCTCAGTTTGTCATGCCATCTGCTGACCTAATGCAGCGATTTGAGCAGATCGTAGCGCCTATCCTTCAGCAGATTGAGAAAAAACAAGAGGAATCCCGCAGGCTTGTGGATGCACGTAATGTCCTGCTGCCCAAGTTGGTCAGTGGAGAGGTGCGAGTTGAAGCGGCAGGTGAATTCAGAGGGGATGCGACTTAATGCCATTACCGAAATCAGCGGATCAAATAGTACGAAAGCAAATTGACAGTCTTTTCGAAGAGATTGCCTCCCTTGAGCAAATTGTTGAACAATCTGGCAAAGGTCAAAGTCGGCTTGGTGCGCCAGCCGAATTGATACGTGCAAAACTACCGCTTCAGGGAAATACATTTGATGTTATGCGGGCAAGGTTTATCAATCTATTGACCTTCCTATATCAAAGCCATCCTGTCTTCGCACATCAGATTGAAGATATTCGATTACTCGAGGCTACTGTAAAAGATGGCAATGTGCTGATTGGCGCGATTAAGGCATTTAAAGCTGATTATGATGCAGGTGTTCTGGACTCATTAGCTGACGTTATTGAAGCCGACATCATTTCCGATTACATGGGACAAGCAGAACAACTTCTTGGGGAAGGGATACCCGGACAACATGACTATGTTCCTGCTGCGGTGTTAGCAGGTGCCGTGCTTGAAGATACACTACGGCGATTATGTCAGCGACAATCGCCTCCGATTGATACATTGAAGCCGAATGGTGATAAGAAAACGCTAGATCCTCTCATTACCGATTTGCAGAAGGCAAATGTATTCAACAAAGCAAAAGCAGATCAGTTGAAATCATGGGCAAAAACTCGCAATTACGCGGCTCATGGAGAATTTACCGAGTTCAACCGTACTGAAGTAGAAGCCATGATTGTTGGTGTGAAAGCATTCATAGCGGATTATATGTGACAGGCACATTTACCGAAGATACCGTTAAATTAGAGGAAGCGAGCAATAAGTTGTTGCTCAAGCCGACTAGCGGGAAATTCAGTAGATGAAGCTGAGAATGTGGAGGAGTTACGATGAGTGACACGACATTTGAAACATTGTTTGAGCAGGTACAGAAGCTCTCAACAACACAACGGTTACGTATGATGGAACTGCTGGCAGTCACCTTGCAGACCGATTTCGTCCGAGAAACCGACTGGCATACAGCACTCAGAGCAACCTACGGCATCCTGGCAGATGATCCAATTGAACGTCCTCCACAGTTACCGTTGGAAGAACGTGAGCCGATTGAATGAAATATCTGCTGGATACCAACACCTGTATTCGCTATATCAATGGACGCTCCCAAAGTGTTGCTGATAAGCTCAATGCGCTGGATGAAGGAGAAGCTGTTGTCTGCTCAGTGGTCAAAGCGGAATTGTTCTTCGGTGCATTGCGGAGCCAGAATCCGATAAAAACAATGGCGGGACAAAGGCAGTTTTTGTCGCTGTTTATCTCCCTGCCCTTTGATGATGCAGCAGCCGAACACTACGGACAAATTCGAGCCGATTTGACCACAAAAGGCACACCAATTGGCGGTAACGATTTTCTCATCGCCGCAATCGCACTGGCAAATGGTCTAACCTTGATTACGCATAATACCCGCGAATTCGGGCGCATTGCCGGGTTGAAAGTTGAAGATTGGGAAGCTGGCGATGAGCCATAATTATGTTGAAGATGCCCTCGAACTTACAGTCATTGATTGGCTGGGCGAGATCGGTGGGGTGTTCTCATGAACATCTTTCGCCGTAAACCACAAATCAAAGGACATATAGGTTACTTTTGGTTTGAGTGACTGGTGGCTTTCCGCCTTTACAGAGCAAGAACGGACACAGATTGAGAAGGTCTACACACCTCTTGGTGGTGGAACAGGAAGTCTGACGCAATCAGAGATTACATATACGACGGCTAGCGTCAGCATGTTCCTCAGTGGTTTGTCAACATGGTTCAGAAAAACCGAGAAAGACCGTGAAATAGCACGTCGTATACTCAAAAAAGCGATTGAGGTAGGTGATCCGAAAAAGGATATTCTGGGTGTTCACTTCACCTATCAAGCACTTATTGAGGTGTGGTATCGAGACAGAGACACTATGCCTGAAGCTATTGATGAAGCAATCTCAGCTTGTCTGGGGCAAATTGGGATTGCTCAACAGGCAGCGAAACAGTTCACAAAAGAGTATCCCAAAAGTCCCCTTCCAAGTCATGTGGGGTATACCCAACTCACCATCATCTATGATAAACAGGGGCGCTACGACGAAGCAATTCAGATTGCACAGCAGGCAAAGAAACAGGGGTGGAATGGAGACTGGGATGCCAGAGTTCAACGTTATGAAAAGAAGAAAACAAAGTCAAAATAGCTTGTAGAGGTTTCTAGGATGATTGAAATTTACCCTAAACTGCATATTGGTAATCAAGACGACTACGAGTTGAATGTAGCGCGGCAGCCTGGTTGGGCAGTAGTTCATGCTTGTAAGGAGCCGTATCATCGGCAGGCTTTTAGGGTATACGGGACGTGCCGTGTCCAAACCCACCCGGAATATTTGATTGCGCGGCGAGAAAACCGACTCATCCTCAATCTGGTTGATGTGGATAATCCGGCTTATATCCCGAAAGAAATTATGGATGCTGCTCTGACGTTTGTTCATGAGCAATTGAGTGCTGGCGCTAAGGTGCTAGTACACTGCAATCAAGGAGGGTCCCGTTCACCTTCGATTGGGCTACTCTACCTTGCAAAGTTCACCGATAATCTGCCAACTGGCAGTTTCAGTGAAGCAGAAAACAGCTTTCGTTCGCTGTATCCGCTATATAACCCGGCAGCAGGTGTGCGAGGGTTCATGATTGCCAATTGGAATAGTTACAATTCTAAGTAAAGTAGGAAAGCCTCTCGATGTCCCGTCCAAAGCAACAACCAGCTAAGCCCAAAAACTTCAGTGCCGCTTTCGAGCGGATGTGCAACTTTGTAGCTATATCGCAAACTAAAAACTCACAGGAAACATTACGTGAGCTGGTCTTACAATGTTTTGTGATTTTACCAGAAGACAAATTTCAGCATGTGAACGAAATTGTCAATGCTATAGAAGCGCTTTTTGGTTTACAGGTTGCCACTCAAGATGTTGAAGGCGCTGTTGATAAACTTCTAGCTGATGGCCTTTTGACACGCCCCGTTGGTACAAACTACGTTCTTGATCCAAACGTTAAATCGAGTCTTGAAAAAAGACTTAATGAGGCAAACCAACTGGAAGACCGGGTGCGTATCACTTGGTTCGATGAACTCTCTGTAACATCTCCCCATTTGTCGCCCGAAACTATGTGGAAAGCATTAAGAAATTACCTTGCTAAATCATTTAGAGACATGGGATTCAAGCAGTGGCCTATCTGGATCCTACTGTAGAAAGCCCAGAAGAATATGTCAATGGATTGAATACGCTCTTGGAGAAGGCTGTCAAGGAAACTTTTGGGCGTAACGGATACCAGAACGAAGCAGATGCCTCCAATGCCATTTCAGCATTCCTTGCTTCGGTAGGTCAACATCCTGATCGAATCTCTTATATTGCTCAACTTGCAGATGGTGCATTCAATTACTATTCGCTTACGGTTGATCCTGAAGTCGCGGAGCAATTCCGCCAGAATCTTCAAGCGCTCACGCTCTTCCTTGATACCAATTTTCTGTTCGGAATACTCGATTTGCATGTAAATCCGTTTGTTGATGTTTCCAATCAGCTTATGGCAGCTGTTGAACAGCATCGTTTGCCTTTTACACTTCGGTATCATGTTGTTACTGAACGTGAATTTAGGTCGGCGATTGATTTTTACGGCGACAGGCTACGAAAACGAAAATGGTCTCCAAGTTTGAGCCGCGCTGCATCTACAACCCGCAACCTATCAGGGATTGAACTGAAATATCACCAGAAAAACGCCATCAGTCCGGTAGATGTTGAAGGTTTTCTCAGTCCCTATCAACACTTTGATGTCCTTCTCAAGGATCATCACATAGATATTTACCGTGTCGCTGCGAATCATCGCCTACAAGAAAAGGCAGATTTACTCCACGAATATACAGCTTTTCTAAATGCACGGAAGAAAAATAAATCTGATACGTTGGTTGATCATGATGTTACCGTTCTTGATGCAGTTCAAGAGTTACGGAATAACTCAAATTCTACTCTGGCTGCTGGTGCTTTGCTGCTCACATGTGATTATCTACTGTATAAATTTGATTGGGAATTAAGTAAACGTCACAATCGCAGAGCCTGCGTACTGTTACCCAATTTGTTTATGCAGATGTTGCGCCCATTTATTCCTGCCAGTTCCGATTTTGACAAGTCTTTTGCGGAAACCTTTGCTATCCCAGAGTTTCGCATTATTGGTAGTGGCGCATCTAAAGCAAGTACACGTATGCTCAGTCTCCTCGCGGCGTATGCTGATTTTCCAGAGCAAACAGCAGTAAAAATGCTCTCAAATGATTTACTCTTGGAGAAACTCGTTACGATTGAAGACGATGCTGCGTTCCAAGAACTCGTAGAAGCTGAAATTGTAAATCAGAATAATACTCTATTGGAAGAAAAAGCTGAACTTGAGCGCCAGATTGAACGGGAACGCCAAGAGCGTGTGAAAGAGCAGCATGATGCCCTAGAGCGAATCAAGTCAACAGAAGCGGTTGCAGAATCAGAGAAACACGAAAAAGAGTCCGCACTGGCAGTTGCTGAACGTGAACGTCAAGCAAAACAGCTTGCAATTGCTGAGACTGACAAAGAGCGAACTGCAAGAGAGTCTGCGGAGCGGGCTACAAAATACGAACAAGCAGCCCGTGCTAACGCGGAAAAAAGATTAGAGACTGTGATGACCATTCTCTCTATTATCTTTAGCTTTGCCTTCAGTATTGGGGCTTACTGGCTGCTTGATACCGCTCCACCTGCGTTTCTTATAAACCATAAGCAACGTATTCCGCTCCTGGTGTCCGCAAGTCTTATCACTTTCTTGGTTGTTTTGGGAGCGTTGCGACCTAAATGGAGATTGGCATGTTGGGGTGGTGGATTATTGTCAGCGGTTATCGGTGTAATTCCTCTGCTAGGCGGATAGAATATGAACAAATTCAAGTTTTCTGAGTCTATCGTTGAAGAAGCAACACTTGAATGGCTCTTACAGGTTGGTTATACACACGTTTTTGGTGGCGATATTGCCCCGGATGAGCCTGCCGCCGAGCGCACTTCCTACAATGAAGTCCTGCTGGTTGAACGGCTGCGAGTTGCGCTGGACCGCATCAACGGGCATATCCCGCACTCCGTCCGTGCCGACGTTGTCGATGATGTCATTCGCAAAATTCAGCGCACGCCGAGTCAGAATCCGGTTGTAAACAATCATGCCTTCCATCGCCTGTTTGTCGAAGGTGTCGATGTATCCTTCCGCGCTGGCGGTCAGATGGTACATGATAAGGTTTGGTTGGTCGATTTTGCCCCCGGTTCACGGCATAATGAGTTTCTGGCGGTCAACCAGTTCACAATTACGGATGTCAACCATACGACCCGCGCCAAGACAAATCGCCGCCCGGATGTAATGCTGTTCATTAACGGGTTGCCGCTGGTGGTAATCGAACTCAAGAACGCCGCCGATGAAAAAGCTACTGTGCGGATGGCATTTAACCAGCTACAGACCTACAAAAACGACATCAGTACCTTATTTACATATTCTGGCTTACTGGTCATCAGTGATGGAGTTGAAGCCAGACTGGGAACGCTCACGGCAGGTTGGGAATGGTTCAAACCCTGGCGCACAGTAGATGGTCAACGACTTGACCCGCACAGTACACAGCTAGAGACGCTTATCAAAGGCGTTTTCGCGCCGGAACGTCTGTTGGACATCCTGCGGTACTTTGTCGTTTTCGAGCAAGACGATTCAAAACTGATTAAGAAAGTTGCTGCTTATCATCAATATTATGCAGTAAATCGCGCTGTGGAAAAGACGGTTGAAGCGTCTAGCGCAGCAGGTGATCAGCGTGTCGGGGTGGTCTGGCATACTCAGGGCAGCGGTAAAAGTTTGTCGATGCTGTTCTATGCGGGCAAAGTTATTCAGCACGCCGCGATGGAAAATCCCACACTGGTGATCCTGACAGATCGTAACGATCTCGACGATCAGCTTTACGGGGTGTTTGCTGCTGGTCAGGGACTGCTGCGTCAGGAACCGGTGCAGGCAACTAGCCGTGACCATCTGCGCGACGTATTACAGGTTGCCTCTGGCGGTGTGATCTTTACCACCATTCAGAAATTCCAGCCGGAAGATAACGCAGCTGAATATCCTCTGCTGTCCGAGCGGCGCAACATTATTTTTATCGCCGATGAAGCACATCGCAGCCAGTATGGGTTTGAAGCGCGGATCGTGCAGCGCGGTGATGAAGCCCTGATTGGTTACGGTTTCGCCAAATATGTGCGTGATGCCTTGCCGTACGCCTCATTTATCGGATTCACGGGAACACCTGTCGAGAAAACGGATGCCAACACCCGTCAAGTCTTCGGTGATTACATCGACGTGTACGACATCCAGCGTGCCGTCGATGATGGCGCAACCGTCCCCATCTATTACGAGGCACGGTTGGCACGATTGCAACTGCGCGAAGCGCAGCGCGACCTCATTGATCCGACTTTTGAGGAAGTCACCGAAGGGGCAGAAGAAACGGTCAAAGAAAAGCTCAAGACCAAATGGTCGCAGCTTGAAGCGATGGTCGGCACGGAAACGCGGCTGGAACAGGTCGCGCAAGACATCATCAGCCATTTTGAGCAGCGCCTTGAGGTGTTGGACGGTAAAGCGATGATTGTTTGTATGAGCCGTCGCATAGCGGTTGATCTGTATGACCACATCATCCGATTACGTCCCCACTGGCACGAGGATAGCGACGATGGCGGCGCGATTAAAATTATCATGACAGGTAGTGCAGGGGACCCTGCACACTATCAGCCGCATGTACGGAACAAGCCACGTCGTAAGACATTAGCCGAACGCTTTAAAGACCCGAATGACCCACTCAAACTGGTGATTGTACGTGATATGTGGCTCACCGGCTTTGATGCCCCTGTTCTGCACACCATGTATGTTGATAAGCCGATGCGTGGTCATAGTCTGATGCAGGCTATCGCCCGAGTGAACCGCGTATTTAGAGATAAGCCAGGCGGCTTGATTGTGGACTATCTTGGCATCGCTATCGATCTGCAAGAAGCGGTAGATGTCTACACCCAGGAAGGCGGTGTGGGGCTGCCTGCTGAAGCATTGGAGCAAGTCATCGGTATGATGCTCGATCAGTATCACATCGTCAGCGCGATGTTCCATCACTTTGATTACAGTGGCTTTTTCCATAATGCACCAGCGCAGCGTCTCTCGGTAATCCCCGATGCGATGGAACATATTCTCGGTCAGCGCGACGGGAAACGACGCTTTGTTGAAGCGGTTGGCAAAATGTCAAAAGCATTTGCGCTGGCGGTTCCTGCGGATGAAACCGTAGATGTCCGTGAAGAAGTCGCCTTCTTTCAAGCGGTACGCGCTGCTTTTAATAAGACCACCCCGGTTGAGGGTTTTGCTGAGGAAGACGTGGATTCCGCTGTAAAACAGCTTGTGTCCCAAGCCATTGTATCTAAGGATGTGATCGATATTTTCGGCTCAGCAGGTTTAAAGCGCCCCGATGTCTCGATTCTGTCGGACGAGTTTCTGGACGAAGTGCGCCATATGCCCCAGAAAAATCTTTCCCTGGAACTGCTGCGAAAGCTGCTCAACGATGAAATCCGCAGTCGCAGCGGGCGCAATGTTGTGCAGGCGCGTTCCTTTGCCGATCTGTTAGAACAAACCATTCGGCGTTATCAAAATCGCACGATTGACGCTGCGGAAGTCATTACAGAGTTGATTGACCTTGCTAAAGATATTCGGGATGCTAACCAGCGTGGTCAAGCATTGGGATTGAATGAAGATGAAATGGCTTTTTACGACGCTCTGGCGGAAAATCAAACCGCCGTCGAGGTCATGGGGGATAAACAACTTGCGATCATCGCGTTAGAGTTGGTGAAGCACGTACGGTCTAATGTCACCATTGATTGGTCAGTAAAGCAGGGCGCACGCGCTAAAATCCGGGTGCTAGTCAAACGAATTCTACGTCAGTACGGTTATCCTCCTGACTTACAAGAAGCAGCCACCGATCTGGTATTGGAACAAGCAGAGCTTTTGGCAGCGCAGTGGTCAACAAAAGCGATGTAAAACAGAAAGTCTTTGGGACAATTGAATGTTAGACATTTTGGTTAGAGTTGAGACAGGTGAGTCTCAACGCTAGCGGATGCATCTACTGCGATGCATCCGGTCGGCAGGGTTTACCGTGCCGACACGCTGGACGACACCCGCAGGGTCGTTCAGCGGTGCTGCGCGTGAGCGCGGCACATCAAGCCCTCCGGCGCATGAGGAGCCAGCGTTTTAGCTGGCGACCACCTCAGCCGGGACTACGCCACATCTGTGTGCTACCCTGCTGCTCCGCCCAACGTGTGAGACACACTCTGTTGGCTGAGGTGGTTCGGCGTTGCTTGGCAACGCTTGCGCTGCTGCGAGGCAGCGCTCTGTTGGAGATTATACATGCTCAACACATGATTATGTCTTATACAAGAGTTAAGCGTTAAAGCGCCTATACGCAAGATCGTCTGGCGCTAAAACCCTCGCCTACGCAGTATTCCCACTTTATCGCCTATTTGAATAGGTTGAGCCTCCTGACAGAACGCTTCAGCAAAACCCTTAAGTAACCGAGACTCCTTAAGAACATCAATATCATCGGATAAATGTTGAAGTAGAGATTCGGTGCATAATACGATCAGTTTTGCACGCGCCCGTGACGCGAGAACATTAAACCGATTAAGATTGTATAGAAATTCATCTTCTGACCGAATGAGATCGGGATCCCCAATACCAAAAGAAGCAATAATTACATCACGCTCTTGCCCTTGATAACGTTCTACTGTATCAACAGCGCCTACGATGTCATCCGTAGGATCCTGTGGGAATATTTCCTTGAGCCTGCTAATTACTCGTGATCTTTGCGCCCTGTGTGGGGTTACAACGCCTACAGCATATTGCCAGAAATCATGACTGCTATACAGAGTGTTGGATGTTATCTTGAAAGTTCCGTCGCGGTTTCGCTCGTTCAACAATTGGTCCTGCAATCTATTATGCAGAAGCCAGATTAAAGTTGCAGTTGTATCAGCTTCAAAATCATTTACCTGTGTGCTGAGAATATCCTTATATACAAAGCTGACTGCTGGATAATTAGGATCAAGAAATAACTTCCAATCAGGTGTCCATAACAAAGATGAAGGCCAATTCACAGGTGTCAAATCTCCAACCGGTTCGGAGAAGTTCAACTGGAGGTTCGGAGAATAACTCTCTAGATTCTGACTATAGCCAGCTAATTTCGTAAACTCGACAATGGTTTGGTTCGAACGATAATTCACATCCAAAGATGTTGGTTGAATCTCGTGTTGATACCTGAAGAAGTTATACAACGATCCTACCATGTGTTCTAAATCTTCTGGGGGATCTGCCTGATGTATAGGAGGGAGTTGTTTATCATCTCCTGCAACTATACAAACACCATTTACTGCACGCTTACTAAAAAGGAGCGTGCCTGTTGCGACATCAACTTGCGATGCCTCATCAACAATAATGTAGTCAAACCAATCTTTGATAGTTGCTCGAGCCGTTGCCATCGAGTCATCAGAGAGACTACCGATTGCAAGATTATGTAGTTGCTGTGGTGGACAACCAATAATCACTATGCTATCAGGATTATCCAAGGTCTGAAGTAGGTTACTGATTTCGGTAGATGGATTTCGACGATCCAATATCAGGTTGTGCAATGTTGGATATTTTCCACTCCACTCTGATGGAGGAGTTTCCCGTCGAGTGCTTTGAATTCTACACAAATAATAAGCAGAGATTTCTACTAATCTCGACAGTTCATTTTCTAAATCTAGTAGAACATTGTCGATAGCAGTGTAGGTATTTGCCGAAACAAGGATACGGGTTGCTTTATCATTCGCCTTAGCATCAAGCACAATTCCAAGAATAATTGCGCGAAGGGTACGGCTTTTTCCTGTCCCTGGAGGTCCCCATATAAGGGCAAACCGATTTCGTAACGCTGAGTTCCAAGCGACCCATTGTGACTGATTCAATGAGGAATTGTCTTGAGATAAGTGTTGTTCGAGTTGATCACGGACTTTATCTATATTTATGTTTTGTGTTTGCTGTTGAACCGTACTGGCGCTCCACAAAATCTCAGAAGCAGGCGTTTCGGAAGCATTTCCACGAGTTACACGGGACAGACCTAATGCCTGTATTAGCTGGGGATTTGAAAGAGCGCTGGGAGGATGTCCTATACCCCGAAGTGTTAAGTGGACTTTCTTAGATAGATAGTCTTCATGAATTGGATCCAGCATCACGTCTGAAGAAAAATTGAATTGACCACCTTGCTCCCAGTCTAGTATTAAGGGTGCATTCTCAACTTCAAGGGCAATCAGTCTGTTATCTCTGTCAATAGCCTGCACGTTTACTGCCGTTAGTTTTGCCTTCTCAATAGTCGACTGAGCATACCATCCGCGTTCATAGAATGTGCCTACTGTCACCGAATATGCATTTCGGTCGAGAAATCCGTGATCAGATCGCGGGGCAAGTGCGTAAAGAAAATCGCCACGTTCAAGATTAACATCAACAGAGCTTGGGTGCATTTTGTAGATAAAAAGTGAGGGGGTATTGGACAGTTGTATTCCATCTGATTGATTTAGTAATTCAAGTGCTGTAAGTTTTTCTTGCCTTTCCAATCTCTCAATAAGGTGTGCCGATCTAAAGCGAGCAACTCTTTCATGAGGGGGCATGGCACGAGTTGTGTGCGTTTCAAGACTGTCTATCGCAGCGTTAAGTTCTGCAAAACCTAACCATAAACGGCTTATGGGTGCAATTTTTCCAACCGATTGTGCGACAGGAGTGATGGGAGGAGCGGCTTCATTGGTTAACACTCCTTGTAATTGTCTCTGAAGCCAGTCAGCCACGATACCCAGCGCATATACTTTTGCCTGTGTCGCTTTAACAATTCTGTCTTCTGAATCACGCCACCGACGTTTTCTGGTCCAGTATTCATGTAAGCGCCCATGGGAATTAGATCGCTAAAAGGTTCTTTATAAAGGTCATGTACAAAAGGAGCGGGCAAACCATTTGGAACTACACGGGAAGCAAGGTCAATCAAGCCATAATAATGTGGCATATCAAGAGCAACGGTATTTTCAACCACTGTTTTCACAAAAGTTAGAGCTGATTTTCTGGTTGCTTCAGATGCATGTTGAAGAATTTCAGGAGGTGGAAACAGCCAAGCAAGGTTCCTAAGTCGATTATCAGCAAGAATGTACGGCAGATGACGACTAATTAGCCTAACCAAGTGTTTTTTTTGAGACTCATCCCAGATATAAACTTGATATTTACTATGACGACCTTTCTTATCCCTCCTCCCATTGTTATAGTCGGTATCATCAAAATCGCGTACCTCATCTAGTATTTTCACAAGTTGGTGAAGAAAGTTTAAAAATTCAGATCGCTCTCTTTCCAAGGTTCGCATATCAACAAGAAAAACTTCATCTTCCCCTTTCCTCTCTGTCCATTGCTTAGTCTGCGCCTGAAGAGGGGAGCGAAAAGGTAATGGTTCTCGCCAATTTGCCCGAATCCCCATTGATGCTGTAATCGCACTACTGAGGTCATACTCTAGAAAAACAAAGATGCGTAGATCGGGCCACTTGGGCATCAGAGCATCGCCACCCGAAGCAGGTATTATAGAGGTTGTCCCACCTGCGAGCGCTTGGGCGCGATGGGGAAATGTAGTACGTTTAGTTTTTAAACCTTGATGACTGTTAAAAATATCTGATACTGGATCAGTATTCGCCAAATCTGGAGTATTTTTCACACTATGGATACGAAGTTGATGACCAGCCCCTTTAGATAAACCATAGACACGACTTAAATCCTGACTGTTTTCCGCAGTTGGATAGCACCTTTTTTCGGCGCGAGTATCCAGCAGGTTGGCACTTAAGTCACGACTTAAGAACTCACACCCTTTGCAACGAAAATCCACATGCCAGGATAATTCATTCCAGGGCTTCGATAACAGCTTGGGTAATTCTTGTGTGAGTAAGTTGCGAAGACGTGGGGCAAATACATCAAAAATGGCAATTTCTAAATCAGAATCAAGTACATTTATTAATTCCTGATCGGTGTAATTGTGAGCATGACGTTGCCACTCATTCATCTGTTTAGCAAGGTTAGAGGCATCATGTTTTCCCGGCCAAATAGCTGGTGCTGCAATAACGACGAATTGCTTGTCTAAATCCATCTCAATTAGCCAACCAGCTAAGGTCATTGAATAATATACAACTTCTGCAAAGTAATTTGCTCCTGGCTCAGATGTTAATTTAACGTCAATTACGCGCAATCTAAGCCGCTCATCAGACATATCAAGTGAATACAAATTCCCGTCCGGGGCAACTCCTAACTCATATGGATTAGGGTCAAGTTCAGTAGTAGGCGATCCTCCTTGCCGCATTGATGGGAGGATCTGAATAATGTCCGGTCGTGTTTCTCCTATCTTCACCGCATCTCCATAATAGTCTTGGAGGGTGGTAAGACCTACGGCATTTCTGAATGTGGGAGTATCAGCCTCATAAGTCCCCTCAACTATAAATTGATAGGATTGAACGGCTGGTAGTATCGTGCTGAGGGGTATTGGTTTCGGTCCATTTTCGTCGCTAGCTGGATTTTCATGGACTCTCGCTTCACTAAAAATAGTCTTCAATTCACTAACTTTTTCAAATTGCCACGCATATCCAGCTTTGCCAATAAGTCCAAGTCCTGAACGCTGTTGGCGGGAAGGCATATCATGCAGTTCACGTTCTGTGTCTGTGTAGAGATACAAAATGAATTGACGTTCACAGCCAGTCCGAAGATAAAGAGACAATGAGCGCTTTTTGAACGAAGGTTCAGGCATAACAACCCCTTGAAGAAGTATCTCATGTGCTAAAATTCGTGTATATCTGGCAACACCAAATCGCTACCAATTGCAGTTCGTCCCATTTCGTATGCAACCTTGACGCTGGTTCCACTTCCCATAAAAGGATCAAGCAGTATGCCAGGTCTTGTATTTAGTTTACATTCACATTTTACCCAACCAACCCTGAATCTTGTTACTAAATGTGAACTCTCTAAAGTAGCCGCCTAATACGTTTTTAGCTTCTTCAGCAAGTATTTTGATATGCGGTGCATTTCCTCCTGCGCCTCCCTGTATTTTTTTTGCTTTTCCCGCGTCCGATATTCCCACTGCCCTAATTGCTTTCAGATGTGCATCAGTTAACCCTGCTTGCTTGAACAACTCTATTGCGCGGCGGGCTTGTGGTCGGGTCATGTCTAATTCAAAAGTTGGCTCAACTAATCTTTGAAAAGGCTTACCACAGTCTTTACATACATGATCTGGACACGCAAAATGAATAACCCGACGAACAAGTTCCTCAGGAAAGGGCGCTAGATGATCCCCCGTATTTCGAGCGTGAGGCATGTGCCATACATCACCAGGGTTTCCATTATGATCTAAGTATTGAGCTAAGGCGTGGGCATCAGAGTAATAATCATTACCGCGTGCTAACTGTAAAACCATCTCGTATCGACCTGCGAGGCGATATTGTAATGGTTCAGGGACACCATTGCTTTTTGACCATATTATCCGATTTACCAGTAACCAGTTACGTTTTCTTAGCTCAATTTCGAGCATTGCAGGAATCCCAACTAAGGCATAGTTCTGATAAGTATCTCCTATATTTACAAAAACGGATGCATGTTGATGAAGTAATGGGATCCAACTATCTATTACATCACACAGATTTTGAATATACGCCTCAGCGCTATCTTCTTGTCCTAGTTGTTGAGGATGTCCGTAATCACGCTTTTTCCAGTATGGTGGGGATGTTAGAATGAGATCTACTTTGCGTTGAAGCGTTGAACCAATCCACTTGGCATCGGATTGAATATATTCTGGAGTGTCAACAAAATATCCATTAAAAGTCCAATCTAACTGCGTAATCAATTTATCAACGAGATTTGAAGTAATGCCGGGTACGGATTCAAGATCTTCAACAGATAGGTATGGACCATACTGTTGACGATGAGATATTATTGCTTCGGCGCGTTTTCTTCCTATACCACTTAAAGTCATTATTTCGTCACAAGAACTGTAATTTATCCTTATTGGTGGATTTTTGGGGATTTTACTCATACAAATCTCCATGTAGTTGTCTAAATCTTTATTTAGATTATCAGAGAAAAGCGAAATCGACGAGGATTTAGTCTTCGTATTTTCTTTAGGCCGTGGAGCTAAGAGGCGGTGTATGAATACCGCCTCTCTTCCATAGCAGAATGTTGCGCCTAGAACGGGATGTCTTCCCCGCTCTCTGGTTCGTCATTCTCCAGCCGATCTAGCAGTACCAAGCGGTTCGCGTCCATATCCAGACTTGCCTGCGGTGCGCCGCTCTGGTCAACCCAGGCGCTCGGACGCAGCCATTCCGTTGTCACCTGCACCAGCGACCCTTTCTTGACATACTGCGCCGCGACATCGGCGAGTTTATTCCAGCAGTTCACACGCAGCCACAAGGTCTGTTTCTTGCCATTACCGTTCTTGCGATTAACTGCCACACTGAAGCTGGCAACCTGTTGTTCACCGACGGTCTTCACCTGCGGATCGCTGCCGACGAACCCTGTCACCTGAATGTTGATGCTTGTGTACATCAACGACTGACAACTCTACACGCGCTTTCACCCCGCATGATGTAGCCGACGCTTTCACACGCTGCCAACCCCATACCTATGTTCGTCCTGAAGCTGACCCCAACGCTGGGGAGTCGGCTTCTTTTGATTCTGACCGGAAGGAAAGGAAGTGACCATGCTCGCCCAGATCAAGCCCTTGACACAGGAAGAACGACAGCTTGCCCGGAGTGCTGCCGCTGAAGCCGTGATGCGCGACATCGGAGAGCGCCCCGACCGGGAGCGCTTCAATCACCATGCCGCGCACCGCTACCCACCGATGGTGACGAAACTGATCAGCGGGTTGTGTATCGCGCTGTTATTGGCAGCCTTCACCCCGTCCGCGATTCGCTTGTATGTGATCGGTTCATCGACGTTCGGCGCAGCCGTGCCGTATGAACTGGCGATGATCGCGGTGGGGATTGCCACCGTCTTGACCGCTGAAGTCGGACAAGTCGTGTTCTCACTGGCATTGGCAACCCTCGGCACGTCAAAAGGCGCACGTCGTTTGCTGTATGGAAGCATGGGGATCGCCACCGCGATTGCGCTGGTGGGGAATGTGCAGGTCGCCCTGCCCGGTCATCTAGAAAGCCCATTCGCGTGGCTGGAAGCGATCGCGCCGCCGCTGCTGGTGCTTTCGACCGCGTACGTCCTCAAGGAGCAGATGCTCGAAGCGATTGAACTGCGCCACGCCAACGAACGCGCGTATCAGGAGGCAATCAACGAGTGGCAGAAGGCGACGATCAACCCGGAGGCGCACAGTCGATGGATACAGTTCTACGCCAACGCCCTGCGAGACGCGCTGCGAAAGGTGAACAGCCGCAAGCGTGAGGTGCTGGAAACGCTGAGTCACGCTGATTGGCGGGCATTGGTCTATCGGGAATTGCAGTCAGATGACTGGTATGAAACGCCGGAAACGACCGCTGCACCTGCGCTGGTGGAAAGTGGCAACGAAGGGGGTGTTGTGGAGATCGCTCGCCCTTTAGCCGTCAGCATGAACGGAAATGGACACCATCCAGAGGGGAACGAATGAGGCACTGCGCAGTGTGTGGAGACGCGTTACCCCGGTCAGACTACTACGCCGGACGACCGCGTTTGTATTGCAGCAATCGCTGTAAACAAGTGGCGAAGTGGCAGCGCCGCAAGCAGTTCGTCGGTCATTTCGTGTCAGTCGATGGAGGTTCACCGTTATGACGAAGCCCACGATCATCCCGAACTGGAAGTATCAGAAACCATCCAAAGGCGGCTATCGCGGGCTGAAGAAACTGCTCAAGTATGTGTCGAACCGTGAGAGTCCTGATCACCGTCCGGTCGAGATTGACGAACGCTGGACGGACTGCGGCTTGGGCAAGGGCTGGCGAGTCGTCTACGAGAACGCGGGCAAGCTGGCGGGACCGTATGTGCTGGCGCATCACCTTGTCATCGCGCCTGCGCCTGATCTGATGGAACTCGTACCGGATGAACTGAAGCATGACCTCGTGCACGAAGTCACCGAGCGGACGATTGAGGCATGGCACGAGGCACGTGGATTGAATACCCCTGAGTTTTCATACGTTCTGCACGACCGAGATACGGATGACGAGTACGGGATGCAAATGCTGCACACGCATGTCTTTGTCGCCGGAACGATTGAGAACAGCCTCGGCGAGCGCGAGTCGCACCGGGTGGATCGTCAGCAGGTCTGCACGGATCGCGGCGGCTTGAACCGCGAAGACAACCTACATCACATCGCCCGGCATGAGTTCGAGACGCTGCTGGATCGGACGATTGGGCGGGAATGGCGGCTGCTGCGCGACCCGGAAGTGGGGCGGGAGCAGGATGTTTCATTGGACATCGACAACAGCGGCGGTCGCAGTCTGGAGATCGATCGATGAGTCGGTTCTTCGCATTGCAATCGCGCCGCACTGCCCAAAAGCATACGAGCGGCTTCGCGCCGCTCGTAGGTGTCCCGCCCATGCTGCTGTGCAGATGGACGATCCCGCCGGGCGGGACACCCTACCCTCTACGAAGTAGGGGTAGCGAGTTTAATGAACTCGCCCCTCACATGCCGGGGAGGCTTGATGCGCCGCACTCAGGAGCGCGCCGCCAGCATCGGGGGTGCCGCAGCCCCCCGATGCTGAAAGGCATGGCGCAGCACGCTTGTCAGCGTCCAGCGCCACCAGAAACGAACCGCAAGTGCATTTTCTCGTTCGATGTGCAGTGCAACCGAGGGAACATGGCTGATAGAAACAAAGAATTTCCAAAGCGCCTCACGGTGCAGGTCACCGAAGCAATGGACGACCGTCTGGAACAGGTCGCGCGCGGGCGCGACGAAGCCAAAGCCGAGGTGGTGCGCGCCGCACTGCGTGTCTTCCTCGATGAACAGGAAGATGTGATCGGCAGCCGCAAGCACTTCACCAAAGCGTTTGGGCGGCGCGTCGATCACCTCGAGCGGCTGCTATCGGTGACGCTGTGGCTCAATCTGCAAACGCTGCACCTGCTGTATGAGCGCCTGCACAAGGAGCAGCTTGAAGCGGGCGAATTGCTGGCAGATGCGATCCGGGAGGGAGTCGATCTCAACGATACGGTGAGCGAGTTGATCGAGAGTGTCACTGCTCAGAAGAAAACCAAACCGCCAGCGTGATCGGCTGGCGGCATGGGTGAACCTGATGATCTTCTTGTGTGAGCAACTTGAGGATACATCAGGTTCACACCGTTGTCCAACAGCGCGTTTTACATCCGGTGAGTACCTATTAAAGGAAGCATGATGTCATCCTTGAACCTGCCGCCTATCATTGAGGCGGCGCAGCAAGACACAATTCTATCCGCAGCGCTGGCGTATGCCGCGCTCGGCTTGAGCGTGATCCCGCTGGACGGCAAGCGTCCGGCGTTGAAAAGCTGGACGCAGTACCAGCAGCAACGAGCGAATGCACAGACGATCCGCACATGGTCATTCGGTAATGTCGGCATCGTCTGTGGTGCGGTATCGGGCAATCTCGTCGTCCTCGATCTCGATGGGGCGGCAGGCTATGCCGCCTTCGCCGCGACGTTTCCGGCGCTGGCGCAGACCTACACTGTTGCCAGCGGGGGAGGCGTTGGGAGGCACGTCTATTTCTACGCCGATACATTGCCGCCGAGCGTCAAGGCGATGAACACACCGATTGGTCATTTGGAGGTGTGCGCCGACGGGCGGCAGGTGGTCGCGCCGCCCAGTGTTCACCCCATCACGGGACAACCGTACCGCGTTGAGCAGTCGCTCGACATTCTGCGTGTGCCCAACTTGGACGATCTGGTCGCGTGGGTCGAAGCCTTCAAACCCCGGCAGGAGGCGCGGGACTGGCAGCCGCCCAAGATCAGCGCGCCGACCGGGGATGCGCCGCTCAACCGCCGAGTGATTGATGAGATCAGCCGCGTGCTGATCGGGCAGGGCTTCAAGCCGCATGGCGAATGGCTGCATGGTCGCTGCCTGTACCCGGAGCGGCACAAACATGGCGACCGGAATCCATCCTTTGGGTTTAACACCGTCAGTGGGTACGGGTACTGCTACCTGTGCGGCACGATGCTGGCGAAGGAGGTCTGCGCTCGACTGAACATCGATCCGGTGCAGTTGGGTGGGTTAGTGGAGAAACCCCAACCGCCAAGGATCACACGCCGTGAGCCACCCGCCGATGGCGAAGCTCACCGAAGGTATCCGCCGCGCGATGAGCAGCCTTCATCCCCGTTGAAGCTTCCTGATTGGCTGGAACGGTACATGGCATGGGCGGGCGCGACGGGCAATCAGACTCCGCTGATCTTTCACCAGGCTGCCGGGCTATGGTTGTTGGCAACCGCCGTCGGACGAAGGTTGTATGGAGAAGCGCCGTGGGGCGTGCGCATTTACCCGAACCTGTATCTGATGCTGGTTGCCGGGACGACGTTCTACCGCAAATCGACGGCGTACAAGCTGGCGGAGAGCGTCGCCCGTGCCGCTATCCCGCACATGCTCATGCCGACACCCGGATCGCCGGAACGATTTCAGGAGGCGCTGGCGGGGCGGATGCCGTCGAACTTCGACAAGCTGCCGAAGGCACAGCAGGAGCGATTGACGCGGGGTCAGCCGTTCGCCGCGCAGCGCGGACTGCTCAAGGATGAGGTGTCGGGTTTGTTCGGAGCGATCAACAAACGCGATTACATGGTCGGCATGAAAGACCTGCTGTTGGAGCTGTACGACTGTCCCGACTACTTCGACAAGGATACGCAGACCGGACTGAACGTGGTCGAAAACGCCGCGCTCTCAATCCTCGGCGTGACCACGCCCGCCAGTTTGGGCAACGCCATCAGCGCGGGGGATTGGGACAACGGCTTGCTCGTCCGATTTGCACTGCTCATGCCGGAGCCGGACTACACCGAACGTCCCGCCTCGCCAGTGTATCAGCCCGCAACTGCCGACCTGATCGACGATTTACGCCTGCTGCATGAGAAGCTGCCTGCGCCGGAGATGACCGAGATGGGGTGGAGCGCGCCGGGTGCGCTGCGCCTGAACGTGGAGTGTTGGACGGAGTGTCAGCGGTACGGCGATGAACTGCGCCGGTTGTGCGATCCGCGCCGGGAGGTCGAACTCGATGAACGGCTGAAGGGGGTGTACGGACGGATGCATGTGCAGGCGTTCAAGCTGGCAGCGCTGTTCGCCGCGCTCGACTGGCTCAAGACGAGCGACGCTGCGCCGACAGTCACGGTCGAGCATTGGAATGCAGCACAAGCGATCTGTGATGGCTGGCGCACGAGCGCCCACCGCCTGCTGGAACAGCTCGATAAGAGCGGCGAAGCAACTTTGGAGCGCCGACAGCAGGATCGGATGCTGACGCAAATCCGGGTAAAGGGCAGCGCAGGCTGCGAACTACGCGACCTATACCGCCAGATGCACATCACTGCCAAGCTCGGACGACAGATCGCGCAAGACCTTGTGCGAGCGGGGTTGGTAGTACAGGTCAGCATAGACGGGGCGGAAGGCTATGCCGCCATCGAGTCGATTCACCACGCATGATTTTGTGACTGGTGCGACAGATGCTGCTGGCGAATCGAAATCAAGCCGCAGCTAAGCGAGCAAAGGCAGAAACGCGAGTAGGGGCATGTTCTTTACCCGACAACCAATCCAACACGCGCAGCAGGTTCATGGCAGTAGCCGTCAACAGATGCTGAAGATGGACTTTTGTCATGCCGATGTAGCGGGCGCGGCGCATTCCCAACGCATTGGTCGCCTGGGAAATTGTCCCTTCAATGCCTGCCCGCTTTTTGTAGGCTTCCTTGAAGGCTTCGGTGCTTTCGCGCTGGCGGGCGGCTTGCAAGGCGCTGAACTCCGGTTCAGGGATGAAGATCAACTGCCTCCCCTGCGGACTGGTGGTGCAGCGCTGGCGCATCGGACATGCCAGGCAGACTTTGGGAGCGAACCTGACCTGAATGGCGGGTTTGCCCCGACTGCCGAGGCGCTCGGACCAGTGTTGGCTGGTATGCCCCTGTGGACAGGTCACGGACTGGTGAGCAAAATCAATCTGGAAATGCGACAGAGTATAGGCATCCGGGGTCTGGGACTGCCAACTGACATTGGGGCGAGCCGGAGCAACCAGATCGACCCCATAGGTCTGCTGACTGGAGGTGAACCCATCGCCCGCCGAATAGCCCCTGTCTACCAGATGTTGACCCGGAAGACAGTGTTTAGCGGCCAGTGCGGCATGAATGGGTTCAACCATTTCGCTATCGGACTGAGTCGCCAGGGTTGTTTCGACATGAGTGATGAGGTGAGGACCATCATCATCACAGGTTTCGGTCAAATGCACCTTGTAGCCCACCCAACTCGTGTCCCGTTTCTTGCTCAGGCGAGCATCAGGGTCATAGGGCGAGGTGAAGATGCGTTCTCCCGGTGGTACATTCCCGCTGCTGCGCCAGCGTGTCTGGTCATCTTCCTGGTAGAACTGCACCACCCACGCCCGCCGCAGAAATTCCACCTGGGGCAGAGCACGCAGTTCAACCGGGGTCGTGGGGACATAGACGGCAGTCAACAAAGTAATGCCATCCCGACCAATCTGCTCGCCCAACGCCAGCCGGTCGGCTTCCTTCTGCGGCAGTCGGTAATCGCTGAAAGGGCGGCTGTAGCGCTCGAACCAATCGGGCGACACGACCGTTTTCAACCAGTCCGGTGCCGCCGTCGCCAGTTCATTGAGCGCTGCCCGCAGCGTCTCCCCCACAAATTCCAGGCGGTTGAGTTCACGTACATTGGCAAGAATGTGGGTCGAGTCGGTACGCTGCTTACCGCGTATTTTGAGCAGTCCTCGCGCTTGCAAGGCACTCAACATCCCCTCAAACAGGCGGGCTTCGGCCTCATGCAGCACCAACCGCGAACGGAATTCGCTCAACACCGAGGCATCGAAACCAGCATCCGTCAGTTCCAGACTCAGGGCATACTTCCAGTCGATCCGTCCGCGCACGGCATCCGCCGCCTGTCGATCTGTCAGGTTCTCTGCAAACTGCATCACCGTCACCAGTGCCAGCCGCCACGGGGCTTCGGCAAGTTGACCGACGTTAGGGAACAGGTCTACAAACTGTTCATCATTGAACACCGTTCCCAACTCATCGCGCATCTGCATGTAGCGATTGCCTTTGCGGAAGGCGGCTTGTGCAACCTGGACGGTTGCTTCGGGCACATCGGGAATGTATTGGGGATGCAGCGTCATCTGACGGAACTCCTCACTCGATTTGGCTCGCTCAATGGACAACTTCCAGCCCTATTTTCACTCACAATTCATCCTGCTGCGATTCGCCAGCAGCATCTGCGACATTTGTGACTCGTGACTCTGTGACACGGCGAATTTGTCACGGAGTCACATTGTCACGTTGTCACGTTTGTCACCAGAATGGAGAGCAGAAGGTGAACCACACAGAGCGAGTCGCCCATGTCGCACGGCAGCGGCGCAGTCTGACCAAAGCGATCGTCCGCGAGTCGGTCGAGCGATATTTGGAGGCACTGGCAGATGAGATCGCCAGCGGCGAATGGGTCGATATACCCTACATCGGCAAGATACAGGTGATCCGCGAGGAGGGGAAGGGATATGTGACAGCGATCACCGCTGAT
Organism: Anaerolineae bacterium; assembly: GCA_041390885.1. Taxonomy (GTDB): domain Bacteria; phylum Chloroflexota; class Anaerolineae; order Aggregatilineales; family Phototrophicaceae; genus CFX2. Next base: position 92,997 of record JAWKPB010000028.1, read on the forward strand.
GGTAACCGCCAGTACCGCAAGGTGCAGATGCGATTGCGGACGAAAGTCCGACTGTATGAGAAGTTTAAGCGGCGATGCAGATCTTAACCTTGACCTTCTAGAAATAGCGGTGCAGATGACCTGCACCGCTTCTTGCATATTTGTTTGTCGGACGTGCCGCATAACATATAATTGGTCGAATTGTTTACGTCTATTGAGAATGCTATGTCAGACATAACGCCCACATTATCGCACTGGAACGCTTTGGGGAAAATCGTCAGACGTTTACCCGGAAATCTTGCTTATTATGGTTCCGCCCTCGGTGCGATAGTTTTGGCCGGTGGTGGACAGCTTCCGCCCGGACTAGAATTCGTCGCAGGGAGCATCGGCGGGAATATGATGTCCAATATGATTTCTCAAGTTCTAAAAGACGAAGACTTGTCCGATGATGAGGTGCGGCGGCGTACTGAAGAAGCAATCCATAAAAGCGACATTGCTAATCTGCTGACCAAGCAGGACTTCTTGCATGGGTATGCTCGACTAATTCAGCGGCTTGATGCTCAAAAACACATCAATCAGGACATTCTAGATGAACTGCGAACCGGATTCAGCAAAGTGGCAACTACCGATCAGGTTGAGGAACTTAAGCGCCCGATTTTGCAATTGATGCAGCAGCCTCCGCCAACAGCCGCAAGAAAAGTACGCCTCTTTATTTCCTATGCTCGTAAGGATGATGCGCCGTTCGTTGAACGCCTGTATCACGACCTCAAGGATGAGTTTGATGTCTGGTGGGATCGCATCTCCATGCCCAATCGGGGATTAACTTTCTTGCAGGAAATCCGCGATGCTATTGACTGGTCGGATCGACTGCTATTGGTGACCGGTCCACATGCATTTTCTTCTCCATATGTACAAGATGAGTGGCAGCACGCCTATGAAACGTACAAGGGTATCAACATCGCGTTGCGTCTGAGTGATTACCCTGACCTACCAGAATTGATACGGAATTTTGATGGGCAGGACTTTCGGACAGATAAAGATTATGAAGAAAAAATAGGAAGACTTAGAGAACAGCTTAGAAAACCCCTCGCGCCCATTGGGGCATTTCACAATGTTCCAGCACTGCCACCTCACTTCCTGAACTCCCCGGATGCGCTGGATGACTTGCGTGAACTGGTGATTGCTGATGTCGATAAACCGACACTCATCAGTGCGGAAAAGCGGACAACTGCCGTTGAAGGTATGGGGGGTATCGGCAAGAGTGTACTGGCAACGGCATTCGCCCATGATCGTAAGGTGCGTTTTGCCTTTCCAGACGGGATTGTATGGCTGACTGCGGGACGCGATGCAAAGTTGTATGAGCTGTATCGCGCTGTCGGTGTGGCACTTGGTGATGACCTGAGCAACTATCCCGACGAAACCACTGCTCGCCAGAATGCACAAAAGACACTTGCCGGTAAAAAATGTCTGCTCATCCTAGATGATGTGTGGGAATTGCCTGTCGGGCGAGCTTTTCGTGATTTGATATCTGGCACAGCGGCACGGTTGCTCATCACCACACGTAACCTACAAATCAATGACCTGTTGAACGCCAACGAATACCGTCTGCAGCTGATCAACAAGTCCCAAGCATCGGATTATCTAAGAAGGTGGGTAGGAGATGATCCCAAACTGGATGAAATATCGGAAAAGCTAGGGTACCTCTTCCTCGCGCTGAAATTGGCAGGTGCGCGAATGAAGAAAGATAACCTCACTGGTGCAGATTACTTACGCACCTTTGACCGGGTATCACGAATGAAGATTGACCGGAATGCGACTGACCGCGATGACAGCCTAGAAGTAAGTATTACCTTAGGTGTGGATGCAGCATTCGCGGGCATTGAAGATGATAGGTTGCTGTATCACACTTTTGGCATCTTCGAAGAAGACAGTGCTATTCCAGAAGCTCTAGTGTTGCAGTTGTGGGCGCATCTACGTCCCGATCTACAATTATTCGATTTGCAGGAGACCCTAAACTCGTTAATTGATCTTGCCTTAGTCGAGCGCCATTTGGGCAAAAGAATATACCTGCATGATCTGCTGCATAGCTATACGCGGGAAAAGCTAGGGTACCTCTATGTCGATACTCATCGCAGTTTGTTGCGCAGCTATCAGTTACCGGTTTCAGAGTGGTATACAGTTCAAGATGACGAGTATGTGTTCGAAAACCTTACATTTCACCTTTTCGAAGGGCAGGAGATAAACGCCTTAGAATCTTTGCTTTCCGATCTCAACTGGATTCGCACAAAATTGTTGAAAAAAGGGATATTGAGCCTTCTAAACGACTATAGGTTTCAAACTAATAAAGCGGTGGACTTAATCCGTCGAACATTAGAACTATCAGCTCACATTATAACAAAGCACCCATTTCAATTGGAAAGTCAACTTGTGGGACGACTCGTTGGTTACACAGAAAACAACATTATGTTGCTGTTGAAAATGTGCCTCGAATCTAGTGTGCGGTTTAAGCTCTTGCCGCGATTTGGAGCTCTTACTGACCCTGAAAACCCTCTTATCATAACATTGGCAGAGCATTTTAGTCATGTCACCGTGCTTACAGTAACCCCAGATTCTAGACATCTCGTGTCAGGGTCGTCTGATGGGACCGTATTCGTTTGGGATATTGAAAAACGCACATCGCTTTACAGTTTTCAGATTCATAGAACATGGGTGAGCGGAATCTCTGCAATTGATAACATTAGAATAGCTGTGGGATATAGAAATGGATTGCTGCTAATTTGGAATCTCGAAACGCGAACCGAGGAAAAGCGAATAACCCTCGAATCTGGATACATCCGAGCGTTGACCCGTGAATACAATGGGCGAATATTTGTAGCCTCCAAATGGGAGATTGTAGTAATCAATCTGCAAAAAGGCACAATAGATACTACCTTTACAGTTCATGAGGGATGGATTTTAGATCTGGAGTTGTCGTTAGACGGGAAATACCTCTTTGCTGCATCTGGATCATGGGGAACAAGAAATGACACCATCAGTGTATGGAGTCTAGACTCCTACAATCTTATATCCACATTCACAGGACATCTAAATGACGTAACCAACATTTACCCGCTCGACAACTCGTTACTAGTATCACTTTCTTCTGACCGTACAGTGAGAATATGGAGTATTCCTAATGGAGTGGCAGTAACATCGTCTCTAGATCCGTCGCTGCGAAGATATACCTCAATCACCGTTCTTAAACCAAGTCCGCTTCTTGTGCTTGGTGCCAGTGATTATGGTATTTCAATCTGGAATACAAATAGCGCTGAGAAAATCGCAACACTTCGTGGACACACTCACACAGTCAGCGATTTAACATCAACTCCCGATGGAACAATCCTTATCTCAGGATCTTATGACAACACAATCAGATTCTGGAGCGTCAGGAAGTTAAGTAGTCCAAGTAGCTACCACCGTCACAAAGATCGCGTGAATTCCGTTGCAATCTCTCGTGATAACCACTACCTAATGACGGGGGCTGGAACTTGGAGGAGCGCTGAGGATACAGTTTCATTATGGGATATGTCGTCAGGTAACCGAACAAATAAGCTGGTGGGTCACAGTAATTGGGTGCGTACTGTTGCAATCACTCCAGACTCGAGACTTGGAGTTTCAAGTTCGTATGATAACACGGTTATGGTGTGGGATTTGGAGAGTGGACAATCTCTCTACACTTTTGGAGCACATCTGAATTGGGTCAGTGCCGTAGCAACGGTTTCAAATACACTGATTGCCTCTGCATCGATGAACACAATACACATTTGGAAAATTTACTCTGGAGAAATTGTACAGACGCTTCAACACAACAGTCGAGAGATAAACGCATTGGCGGTATCTAGAGATGGTAAGCTGCTAGCTTCAGGTTCTGTCGATAGATCTGTGGTGATTTGGGATACAGGTTCAGGAAGTACACTGGTGAGCTTCACTGCACACGATAGCATGCTGACCTCGTTAGCGTTCGACCCAACCGGTTTTTATTTGTTTACTTCGGGTTGGGAACCCGAAATCAAAATATGGGATATCAAAGCTCAGAAGCTCATTGCTACATTGCGTGATCATACCGATTGGGTAAGAGCAATTGCAGTCAGCGTGGATGGAAAGTTCCTAATCTCAGCATCAAAGGATAAAACTATAAAACTTTGGGATATTGCAAACTATTCTGTTCTAGGAACGTTCACTGGAGATAGCCCAATGCGAGGCTGTGACATATCCCCAGACAATAAAACGATAGTTGCCGGAGATGAGGCGGGCATGATTTATTTTTTGAGTAATGAACTCTAGAAGCTTCCCCCGAAACTGGGGTTACGCCTTAGGGATTGTGGTTGCATTATTTAATGACTTATCCCCTAACGCACTGGTAGTGCGTTGACACGCTGAAGATACTGCCACATGTCCGAAATTGACCTTCTTGATCGGCAGCTAATTGAAAATATCGTCTTCAATGGCTTCCAAGCGAAAGTGTCGGGTATTCGCAAATTCGCATCAGGCTTCGTTAACCGCAATTACGAAGTTGAATTGGAGGATTCAACATTTCAACGCTTTGTCGTGCGAATCTATCAAGTTGTCGGTAGGAGAAGCCGTTCTTATACAGAAAAGAGAATACTGCAGTATCTAGACTGCGCCAGACTTTTGCCTGCTCCTCTGGCTGTTGATCCTCCGTTCAGCCTTGAAAACGATGGATCAAAGGAATACCTCGTTCTTACAAGGCTTCCAGGAACAAATCTAGGTGAATTGCTGCCTACATTGAATCATGATGAGCAGTTTCAAGTGGGCTTTCAAGTGGGCACTTTTCTTCGTAGACTTCATTCAATTGTGTATGATTATTTTGGCGAGTTGTCCGAGCATTCGCTTCTACGATTCGCGTCTGAAAGAGACTGGGTTTACTCAAGAGCAGAGAACCTTCTCGATCAATGCGAAAAACATGGAATCATGAGCGTCAAGGAAATGCGTTGGCTTCAGAGCCAATTCCGTCAAGCCGAAAGCTTCCTTGATCAAAAGCAAGGTGTGCTAACACATGGCGATTTGAACTCCGGTAACATTATTGTCGATAGGGTGGATGAACAATATAGGGTTACTGGATTTGTAGATTTTGAGAATAGTACTGTCGGGAGTGCAGAAATGGACTTCATACCCCTCCAGCTGCAACATCAAGAGAGCCCGAGACTATATGAAGGAGTGCGAAGTGGATATCAGCTAAGTTTGGATGATGAGTACTTCAAGCAGCGATTGGAATTGTTCGAGCTTTTGCTGGATTTGCAGGTTTTGGTGGATGTTGCCCATGCATTGACGGGACCCGTCATAAGAGGCTCTACCGACACACCTAATTTACCTATTCAGCACATAAAGCGAATTCACAACAAACTGAAAGTTAAGTGTAGCTGAGCATGATCCAAAAAGAATATACACCTGACGGAAATTGTAGTGTGAAATTTCTCGTGCCATCAGCCGTGAGAGCAGATATTATCTATCTCGTGGTAGACTTTAACAGTTGGAATCCAACAAACATTCCTATGCAAAAGTCAGAAACAGGAGATTTTGAAGTTACCCTTGTGCTCGAGTCGAATCGCGAATTCCAATTTCTTTACCTAGTCAATGAAACAGATTGGCATTCGGATTGGGATGCAGACAAGTATGTGCCAAATCCATATGAAGAGAATAATTCTATTGTAGTGACGTGAGGCAGGTTGAAGTCCTGACTTTGGGATTACTCGCACTACCGCCGACGCGGCGATCCTACAGCGCGGGCTTCCCCCCAAGCAAACACCGTCGGCGGTACGCTGGCACTAGGCTGGCTCCGCCAGCGCAAGTACCACCGAACCACCGCCTAAAACGGCGACCATACTCCCGGTCGCCGTTTTTATTTGCTTGGTGCCCTCCTCTGCGCTGTCCCGCAACACTGAGCGGTAGCGCTCAGCGCGCTGGCGATTTCCAGCGGTGTAAGGGAGTTTTCCGATGTCCAAGTTCAATATCAAGCCGTATCCGCGTGTTGCCGTCTACCCGACCGGTTGGGCGGGCGATCTGACGTTCCAGCAGATTTACGACGATCTCGCTCACTACGCCTCGAACGTCATGAAGCGTAACGGCTTTCGCCCGCACGAAATCCCGGAGTGCTTGCAGAATGGCTTTATGGTGCTCTGGGAGACGCTCTCCGCACAGCGCGACTTCCTGAAAGAGAAAATCCGCCGTCAGGCGGTGTTTTTCATTCTGGCACGCAGCAAAATCTCGTCGATGCGCTACCAAGAGGGGATGTATGACAGCCTCGACGCGCTCATCTCGGACGACTGGCACAATACCGCCGACGAGCATGTGATCGATGGGATGCAGCATCAGCGCGGCGAGCGGTGGGCGGGTTGGGCGACCGAAATCGACATGCGGATCGACATTGAACGCATCATGGCGAAGCTGGCAAACAAGTACATGCCATCGCTCAAGCACATGGTCGCACTGTACTACCTGACCACGCAGGTTGGCAAGGAAGATGCTGCGCACATCGTTACAACGGATGTCTGGCGCTGGTTCCAGAAGTACGGCATCCCGGTACAGAAGGATGTCCAGTACGAATTCGCGGAGGTGTTTTTTGAGGATCACAGCTACGAGCCTGCTGGTGAATTGGTGATGCCTGAGGAAGCGCCAAATCATGGGCGGTATACCTCACCGTACCGGGAATGGCGGGAACAGTATCAACAGGGACACACTGCGCCTGCTGATGAACTGCTGACGCGATATAGCCACACGGTCTGTGTTGCCGGGGCGATCCGGGCGCAGTTGGACGGCAAGAGCTACCAGCAGGCAGCACTCGACCTCGGTAAGAACCCGAAAACGTTCCCGCGTTACATGAAACGTGCTGCCCGGATGCTGGCAGCAGCGTATGCGTGAGCAGCAACCGTCTTGGCTGGGGACGTTAACTCCAGCCAGCTACCATCTAGCGTCGTGACATGTTTCTTCACCAATCAAGTCGCAGCTAGATCGGGTAAAGCGTCCCTTCGCCGATTTCGTCAAACAACTTGGAAAGTGCTTTTGCATCGGGGCTTTCAAAAGATAATCCATCTGTAAAACTCGAAATCTTTCGCAGCAACGTATTGTTGGGGATCGCCCATTCCTGCCAGTATTTTCTATCCACATGCCTTTTCAAAGCCGCCTCATTACTGATAGCGATCGTGTGTATTCTGATCTGACTGTCAAAGTGCAGACTATCAGCCAGAACGGCAGGATCATCTGATGTTGTTACTATCTCACCTTGCGCCTGTTCTTCGGTCCCTTCGACCCAGTTAGCGCCGTCAGAAAGCAACACAATCATTTTTTCATTGCCTTCTTGAAAGTAGAGATCCAGTAGTTCAGCAGCATAACGCATTCCTGCCGAGATATCTGTATGCTCTCTTGAAATGCCCAACCGATCTAATCCAACTTGACTTAGCATACGTGTGCTGGCACGAATATCATCCAACTGTCTCTCTTGGCTGAGTTCGTTCAACTTTGCATCGTTAAGCGGATACAGCATTTTCACGTTTGTCCCGAAGACAATACAGGCTAAACGCGACACTCGACTTCCAGACACAAGACGCTTCTCTAGCAAAATATCTAAAGCCGTGCGTGCTCCCTCCAGCCTCGTCTGGACTCGACCGTTTGTAGTCTCATAATCTTGCAGATCCATCGATCCACTGCCATCTACCACCACCACCATGTCGACGCCACTCTTGCGATGAGGCACAAATAGGTTAATTTCTGTTCTGTCCGTAATAACAAGTATCGATGCAGAGTTAGGAGGCGGTAGTGGTGTAACTGTCCGAATGCGAAAATAGGCACGATTTAGCATTGGCAGGGAAATGTCGGCGATTCTGTTGGATGCTTCGATGAGAAAACAGCGGTTATCGAGAAGTTTGTTACGATCGCGCCTTAATTCATCTATCTCTCGACTAACATTCGTCTGTTCGACCACCAGTTCAATAACGATTTGTGACAGCTGAATTACAGACGGGGATTGTCTGATCGTCCAATAGCGCTGATCGCCATCGAGAAAGCCAATAGCTTCCGCAAACGCCTGATTAATATAAACGCTATTCGTTGGTTCCATAGATGTATCAGGAACAATACGAACAGGGAAATAGGATGAGGGGGGGCCTGGAAAATCCGGTTCAAGCTCAAGCACCCCAAAGGTACTTTGCGATAGTCCTACTCGCTGCATCTCATATGCCGAGACGTAGACCTCTTCACGCAAATACGAAACAGAACGCGGCTTTAGCTGAAACCGATCGGAAGCATACATTACGCTCATACCAAATCAACCTCAACGTTAAGTTGGGACTTCAATAGATTAATTACCGACCCTTTTGTACCGATAAGGCGTCCTCTCTCCCGTTCTGGAAGATTTACCTTAACTTGTACTCTGAACCGAGATGGTTCTCCAGGCTTGTAAAACCGGTCAACAATTTCTGCACCGGCAATGGCGGCCGCCACATCGGCACCGACTTTCATTCGATAGAATTCTCTGATTTGATACAGGATCTCTTGTTCCTTATTTCCGATTCCCGCGATGTTTTCTTGGAAGCTTCTCGTCATGTAGTCAAAGTTACGTTTCGTATGAGAATTCATACTTACTGAACTTGCCTGTAAGTTTGCTAGGGCTGAATAGAGCTGATCAAATGTTAGCGGATAAGTTCGATGTCGGTTGATCATGCGACGCAGCCGGAATGGATTGGGCAAACTTTGACGTTTTCCTCGACCAGCATAGGGTGCTTTTGCCGCCAAAACCGTGAACAAAATCTCTTGAGGATCAGCACTAGAGAGGATACGTTTATGATACTCGCACAGAGTGACACCGCGATTGTGCGGTCCCCAAATTTTCCACTGATAGCTGTGTTCCCAACAAAGATGAAGCCCACAAGACTCTCCTGTGCTTATGGAGTGGTAAGCACAAGTTGACTTTCCAAGTCTATTGATTCTGGCTTTGCTGCACACATCGCATTGTTCAAACAGCGATGAGTAGCATCGATTACAATAGTAGACTTTGTCTGCTCCATCTGCTGTTTGTGGTCCTGCTTTTCTAAAGTGTTTGCCATAAAGTCGATGGCATCGTGAGCAGCGAAAGTCTGCTCGTTCTGTACATGATGCTGAGCAGCTGCACGAAGGAATATGTTCTTCACAATATGCTGCGAGTTCATCTTCAATAAAATAAGCATGTTTAGAACACAGGCGTGAGGAACCTTCTTTTTCTTCGCATTTCACACAGCGAAGTGGACCATATTCCCCACACACTCGACAGGTATAGAGGAGTTTCGGGTTACGAAGAACATCCACAACATTAAAACTTGAGTCGTTCGTTATCTGAGTTTGACCGTGAGGGTCTAATACCCATATGACGAGTGCTTCGCTACTGGTTGGTGACGAAACTTGCAACGGCACCCCGGTCTCCAGTTTTAACCCGATCATCTGTTTGCTATAGATCTGCCAGATTGATTCTATTCCACCAATATCATCTACATTCTTCGTTTGGTTTCTCAGGTCACAGATGATATCAATCAAGGTATCAGGCATGATTATTGCTTCTCCACACGAACGCGAACAGCTTTGGGTCCCTTTTCGGTTTCTTCTATTTCGAAGCTCACAACCTGTTCCTTTGTCAGCTCCTTGACTCCATCCAACCCGCTTTGATGCACGAAAACATCAACTTCATCATTACGGCTGATATATCCCATTCTTTTGTCCGGGTTATACCACTTGACGGTTCCTCTAAGGCGCACGCCTGAAGACTTGCTGTCTTGCACTTGGACATTAATTGCGCGTTCACCTTTTGAGTCTTGCACACATTCAAAACTGACAATATCGCCTTGAAAAAGTGTGCTGCGATTATTGACACTGGAGATGTGAACAAAGAAGCGTTCATGTTCCTCATTTACAAGAAACCCAAACTGCCGTTGATTGTCGAACTGAAACACGCGACCTGTAAACCTAATGCTCCGGATGCGAACAGCAAAGTTTTTGTTTTGCCGCTTCCCCAGTTCAAAGGTTACTCTTTGTCCCACATCTAGCTTGTCTTGCCCCTCGACATCGCTCAGTAGCATTGGGTATTCGTCCCCAGACTGCGTGACAACGACTCCCTGACGTTTACGCAGGTCGATTGTCTGCACTATGCCACTCAGACGTGATTTCGGGGTAAGTCTGTCCTGCCATTCATCGAAGATTTGCAGATACAACTCGGAGTATGTTTGCCGATTGTAGTCTGTAATTGCATCAACGCGCGGTGATGTGAGCATAGTTTCATGCTGGTTATGGTAGTTCTGCGCGAAATTTTCTCGAGATGAGTAAAACAGGTACTGCTGATACTCGGCATAATTTGCCAGACACTTCTTACCACGTAGTCGCAACTCCGCGCCCAAAATAATAGGGTCAAGTTCTGAAACACTCGGACTCAGAGCCTGAAGCGCTGGCAGAAGCAAACCATTCATCACAGACAACAGGGCAGTGGTTGCTCGTTCGCTTTCCCCCGATCATGATACCAATAGCCTTGCTTAGCATTTGATTTCGCAAACTTGCTGTCTGCTTTTAACACTGCAGAAGCGCCGCCCTTGATCGCAAGAGCTTTATTCTCATCAATCACCTCGTCTCGCATGTAGGGAAGACGTTTTCCTTTACGTGAGAGCGTTCTTCCATAAATGGCGATTGCCTGAAACAGAATAATCTGTGCACGTATGAAAGCATAGGAACATTGTGCATCAACAAAGCGAATCTCTACTGCAGGACGCTCACCTGAGCTGTATTCAGCGCTGAGATTTCCTACCAGCGGATTAATGTCCATTTCTCGCAAGTCACGTAGTCCATAATCTTTCCGCATCATTCGTTCAAGTCTGCGAAGGTGTTCTGCACTGAATTGCGAAATATACCTTGGAAGAAAGCTGGATGGATTAACACGCATACGGGCAGAAAAATCCCTTTGGATAGTTCTGCCATACACCGAGGAATTAGCCGACAGCGCGAGTAATTCAGGTAAGAACTGTCTAAAAAGATTATATGTACGCTCAACTTCCCCATCATCTAGGACTTCTATTTGATGGATATCAGAACACAGCGCCAACGGTTGTTCGCTGCTGTCAGTGAAATATGGATTTACCCCAGCACCTACAATCAAACACTTATAGGTTCTTGCGCTACGGGCTAGTACCTGTGTCGCTTGGACGAACTTGTCGATGAAAATATCGCGCTGCTGTTCGCTGTATATGTAGTGAAATGGTGATCGAATCGCAATAGTTGCGGGATGATTGTTCTGTTTAGTGATTGAGAATTCGGAGAGCATTGTCAATTGCCGGAGCAGTGAATTTGCATCGTTGATCACCCGCTCTTGAAGAGAAGAATCCTGAACAGCGCCGTTATTTGCTGTCAAGATAAATCCCTTGATCAACCTGTGTCTTGAAGCCCCATCCAAAGTGATTTGTTGTATTGTTGGTAGCATAGCTCACCTAATATACTTGCCCACACCGGAATCCTACATAAGGACTAGGGCGGTCAACTGGCCAATCTGATAAATAGTGAGGATCGCACCATTCTATGGGGGAATTAAACGCCCCTCCCTTGACAAAACGACGATTGCCATGTGGGGAGGTGCCATTTTTGCACCACTCCCAAACATTACCGATCATTTGAACACAGCCAGATGGACTGCTCCAGTTTGCGAACTCATCGACAGGAAGCAGTCGAAAGTTCGTTTTTACATGGAAACCTAGGCTTTGGAGAGCTTGGTAACTGTAGATGTCTTTTCGTGCCCAGTAGCTTGCAGTGTTTGCGGCATCAGTGTTCCAGTCCGCTCCCCACGGATATTTCCTGTACAACGTCATTTCAAAATCATGGACAGCACAATTTAACCATTCATTAGAATCTAACAGATATATTTGATCTTGGGATTCAAGTGATACATTGTGCGACCATCTACCATAAAGCACAGCCCCCCACCAAGTAACTGAGGTTATTGGTAGCATACGCCAGCTCTGCGAACAAACCCACCGTTTTTGTTCATAGAAGATGCCTGATTGACGACTAGGCTCTCTTGAGGCAACAGCTATAAGTTTTCCGTGTCTGTCCGCACAAATTTGCGTCTCATCCTCACTAACGTGTGCAAAGTTTACAGAGCAGATGTCATTGAGAAACTCAACGAACTGCTCACAGGTAACAGCATATCTATCGACCAAGTAACTTTTGCCTCCACCGACGAGAAGCATTGCTTCCTGCTGATCACGAGTTCTGATCAAGCGGTGCCTATTCGCAGAGATGCGATCGACGTACTCGTATCCTTTTGGTGTTGCAATATTAAGAGTGACTTCAACCGACGGCGACTCCTGTGACTGTTCCAAGTAGAACTGAAGTTCATTTTCTGCCTCATCAATCGCCGCATTATGCTTTTCTGCCCGAAATCGCAATTCTGCTAGCGTAATCTTGCCTTCAGCATACTCTTCCTCATCGTCCAGTTTGAACTTCTTGTGGCGTATGATCTTGGCTTTTAGGCGACGAATCAGACTCTGGAGGTCATCATCCAACATGAATCCTCCAAGCTTATCTTGGTTTTTCTATCTGAAGACCAAGACCTTTAAGATCAGACTCAATTTCTTGGAACTTGTCCCTGATCTGCTGATCACATCTTTCCCGGATTAGTTGTAGTTGGCTAGAATTGATTCGCCCTTCGTTGAACTCCTCTTCAGCAAATAGCTTTTCCCTCTGGGCATCAAAAATCAGCTTTCGCCTTCTTTGTACTAATTCGAGAGTTCTTTTTACCTCTATTTCGGTTCTCCCAGCCAGAAGTTCATTTACTGCTGTGGCAACATCATTTTCGCTCTGATCTTGATCTGTCAAGTCAAGCGTGCCGTTTTTCTTTTTGCGCATGAGCGTCCAACGCTCTTTTAGTTCGTTAGCGGCTAACGTGCCTATACTTATCAAAAACATTACTGCTGCCTGGGTGGTTTCCGTTGTTAGCACAGCTTTTCTCCTCTCATGTTATGATCATTATGGTATCACTCAACTGCCCATTCCGCCGCCAGCAATTCCGCCTGTTCCAACACGAGATCGGTTGCTGCGTCCTGCAAATCAGGTGGGTAGCCAAATTGGCGCAGAATACGTTTGACCAACACGCGGATTTTCGCCCGTGCCCCCTGCTTGACTGCCCAGTCAATCGTGACATTGGCGCGCACCGCCTTGAGCAGTTCCAATGCGATGACGGCGAGCTGCTTGTCGCCTATGACCGCACGCGCGCTTTGGTTTTCGGCAAGCGCATCATAGAATGCCATTTCGTCTTCGGATAAACCAAGCTCTTCGCCCCGGTGTTTGGCGTCGCGCACTTCTTTGGCGATGTCGATCAACTCGGTGATGACCTGCGCGGCATCAATCGTGCGGTTCTGGTAGCGATGGATCGTTTTGTCGAGCATGTCCGCAAACGAGCGTGCCTGTACCACGTTGCGCCGTCCTCTCGTTTTGATCTCATCGTCAAGCAGCTTGCGGAGCAGTTCCAGCGCCAGATTGCGCTGCGGCAGGTGACGCACATCTTCGAGAAATTCATCGGATAGGATCGAGATGTCGGGGGTTTTCAGTCCAGCCGCATCGAAAATATTGATCACTTCTTGTGAAGCGACCGCCTGTGACACCAACTGCTTGATCGCACCATCCATGTCCTCTTTGGCGCGCCCTTCAACGGGAGTACTCTTGGCGAAGGTGGCACGCAGTGCTTGGAAGAAAGCGACTTCCTCGCGGATTGCCAGCGCTCGCTCATCCGGGATGGAGAGTGCGAAGGCTTTCGACAGCCGCGTTACCGCATCCATGAAACGCTTCTTGCCGTCGTGTTGGGTGAGGATATGCTCCATTGCGGCGGGAATGAGTGACAGGCGCTCGGACGGCGTGCCCGCAAAAAAGCGGCTGTAGTCGAATTGATGGAAGAACGCGCGGGTGACATGATACGCATCTACCATGAGCGCAATCGCTTCTTCCTGAGGCAGCGCAGGGCGACCGTTCCCGCTGGTGGTGTACGCGCTGATCGCCTGCTGCAAGTCGGCAGCGATCCCTAGATAGTCCACCACCAAACCGCCCGGCTTATCCCGAAACACACGGTTTACACGCGCAATCGCTTGCATCAACCCGTGACTATGCATCGGCTTGTCAATATACATGGTATGAAGCGGTGGCGCATCGAAGCCAGTCAGCCACATATCGCGGACGATTACTAGTTTGAACGGATCATCCGGTTTCTTGAAGCGCTCCGCTAGTTCTTTACGCTGCATTTTTGTTCGAATATGTGGCTTATAACTGAGCGGATCACTCGCGCTGCCGGTCATGACGACCTTGACGAACCCTGTTTCATCGGTGTCGCTGTGCCAGTCCGGGCGCAGACGGATAATCTGATCGTAGAGTTCAACGGCGATGCGGCGGCTCATGCAGACGATCATCCCCTTGCCATCGAGCGCGCTGAGCCGAGACTCGAAGTGGATCACGATGTCCTGCGCCACCTGTGCGAGGCGATCCTCCGCGCCGACCATCGCTTCGAGCTGCGCCCATTTGCTTTTGAGCCGCTCCTTAACCGTGTCTTCTTCGCCCTCGGTGATTTCCTCAAAGGTTGGGTCAATCACCGGGCGCTGATCCTCGCGCAGCTTGATTCTCGCTAACCGTGCCTCGTAGTAAATCGGCACGGTCGCGCCGTCATCGACTGCGCGCTGAATGTCGTAGATGTCGATGTAATCCCCAAAAATCAGGCGGGTGTTGGTGTCGGTTGTCTCGACAGGCGTCCCCGTGAAGCCGATGAACGAGGCATTCGGCAGCGCATCGCGGACATACTTGGCGAATCCATAACTGATCTCGCCCGTCTTGGAGGTACGCGCTTCCAGCCCATACTGACTGCGATGTGCCTCGTCCGCGATAAACACGATGTTGCGCCGATCCGAGAGCAGCGGATACGCTTCCGCGCCGTCATCGGGCATGAATTTCTGAATCGTGGTGAAGACCACGCCGCCGGAGGCGACGCGCAGCAGATCGCGCAGATGGTCACGACTATTCGCCTGTACCGGCTCTTGACGCAGCAGCTCTTGACCCGCTGCGAACGTCCCGAAAAGCTGATCGTCAAGGTCGTTACGGTCCGTGAGGATGACCAGCGTTGGGTTTTCCATCGCCGGATGCTGAATGATCTTGCCCGCGTAGAACAGCATCGACAGGCTCTTGCCGCTGCCTTGCGTATGCCAGACCACACCGACCTTGCGATTCCCGGCTGCATCGGTCGCCGTGACCGTGCGCTCTACCGCCTTGTTGACCGCGTGATACTGATGATATGCTGCGACTTTTTTAGTCAGGCTCGCCTCGTCTGCCTCGAATACGATGAATGAGCGAACGATGTCCAGCAGGCGCTGCGGAGCGAACGCGCCGCGAATGAGCGTTTCGAGCTGCGTCGGGTACGGATCGACTTTGCCGTCGTCATCGACTGCCCGCCATGGCTTGAAGTGTTCCCAACCCGCACCCAGTACACCGAGCCGCGCCTCGATCCCATCGGAGATCGCCAGCAGGGCGTTGAAGCGAAACAGCGATGGGATGTCATCCCGGTACGTCTGAAGTTGATTGTATGCCTTGCGGATAGTCGCGCCTTCATCAGCCGCATTCTTGAGTTCGATCACCACCAGCGGCAGCCCGTTGACGAAAAGGACAATATCCGGGCGGCGATTGGTTTTGGCGCGGGTCACGGGGTTGATGTCCTCGACCGTGTACTGATTGACGGCTAGAAACTCATTTGCCTCTGGGTGATCGAAATCGGTTAGCCATACCTTTTCATGCCGGATGTGTCCACCGTCCCGGAAAAGTGACATCCACGCCTTCGGTGAGTAGCTTGTAGAAAAGCATGATTGTTGAGCAGCGGGTTCTGGCTGTCGGTGCGGGTGATGATGTGTGCGCCACTTCTCGCCGATGACCGCCGAGCGTGTCTTTGCCGGGATGTGCGAATTGAGGCGATCGAGCGCGGCGCGTAACCGCCCGACGAGCAGGGCATCGCCATAGCTGGCACGTTCGGCGGCGGCTTCACCGGGGGCGATGACCGCGCCGTGAACGTGAGCATAGCCGATTTGGGAGAGCCAATCCAGCGCGGCGAGTTCGATGGTGTCCTCAGTGAATGTCATCAGGGTTCAATCACATTACGATCAGCTAATTTTTAGGATTGGAGGCGATTTGAAATTCTCGATAGAACATCTGCAACTCGAGCGTCCAACTGTACTGCTTCAGTTCGTAACACCTCGTATTCTCGGATTAAATCCCGTAAATTACGTGT
This sequence comes from Anaerolineae bacterium, assembly GCA_041390885.1. Classification (GTDB taxonomy): domain Bacteria; phylum Chloroflexota; class Anaerolineae; order Aggregatilineales; family Phototrophicaceae; genus CFX2. Next base: position 109,288 of record JAWKPB010000028.1, read on the forward strand.
TGGTTCAGTACGCGGTAACGAAACAACATGGGATTTCGGTGCTAGGTCTAAGAGTTCCGCTTTAAGCAGTTCCAAGCGTTGCTTTATTCTGCAATAGCCAGGTTGCTCCAGCAAAGAGGCATCATCAATAGAGCCATCGCTCACTAACTCACGGAATGTTGCCATAATGCGACTTGCTCTTTCAATGTGTTCATCTGTGAAAAGTCGTGGTCGCCGTTGAACACCGACTTCGGTCATATCGATAAATAAGATAGGAGCATCCTGTCCTTCCAAAGCGCGGTTCAGAAACCATATATGCGTAGCAACACCACGATAGAGACGATCCTGCCCGAGATCAACAATTGCCTCAACCGCTCCAATCCTCACCAGTTCTCGAAGAATATGATCATTACTTTTCGCTAGACTGGTAACCATCAGAAACGCAGCTCGACCGGTCGGCTTCATCGCAGCATAAATGTGTTGGACCCAGGCAATGTTACTGTTTGTCGAGTCACCAAACGGTTTCAAAGACGGAGAGATAGTCAACCAATCGACATTCTTGTCATTGAATGGGGGGTTAGTGAACACATAATCAAATCGCCCTGCTACCTCGTGTTTGGTTGTCAGAGCATCTTCTATGATGACTTCAGCTCTAGTATCAAAATCGGTAATTTTCAACAGCGCCTGCGTGACATCTCTCGACTCTACATATCTATCGACTGCCAAGACATAGCCGAAGGCATCGCCCGATTCGGTAAGAATCTCACGTTTGAAGTAGCCAAACATCTCACCGGAATGGCAAAACGGATCATATAAGTCACCGCGTCTAGGATCCAACAAAGACATCATGAGCTGACCAACTGTAAATGGGGTAAAAATGTCATTGAAGGATTGGGGACGCGATCTCGCCGCTTCGTTCAACAACCAGTAGAAAATTCCTTGAATTGACCCTATCGTGTATTGTGTTATTCCATTGATGATTGCATTTTGAACTCGCTGCCATTCATCAGGTGTGAGATTAATCGAAGATCGCCATTCCGATAGTCGATCAAAACCAATTAGCTCAGCACCTTTCGCTGAAAATTGGTCAAGAGAACGGCTGATTAGGTTCAGTGCTTCCCCCGCCACGACAATTGCATCCACTGATGTCAATCGACCGCGACTCACGAGGCGACTCAATTCCTTCCAGATGCCGTTTGCAGCGACCTGTTCGTCTGGCGTGCGATATGTTTCTTCGGGTTCGGCAGTTTCTAAATCTGACGATGTAACAAGCTCGACCGATTGCGAAAAATCGGATTGCCTAGACACGAGGCGTTCATTTGCAACTTGCTGTACTGCTCTGACAAATCGGTCATGTGCTAATTCATAAAACTCTACGCCTTCAGAATTCGTTTCCCGTCTGATTAGGTGTTGGTCCTCAATCGCCCGTGCAAGCTCGATACTTAATGAGCCAACAAGATTCTCCCGAACAAACACCGGAATGCGTTTTTCACCAGAAATCAGTTCGTCCTCAAACCAAGAATATAGATCGAGTGGTTGCTGCTTATGTTCGCTGGCTATCCTCGCTACAAGTGACCTGTAAAAATTGGCAATGGTGGTATTGACATCCAGTCGCTGCTCCACATCTTCCCTTGTGATTATTTCTGCCTGGAACGACAGTTGAGACCACAGGTCAGAACAGACGAGTTGAAGAAGCAAAGGTGAAACAAATTCAGTTGTATATGTTTTCGATTCGGAGCTTTCACCGGATCGACTCAGTTCAGTTCTAAGTGCTGTGATAATTGCGTCGGTTGCTTCGGGAGCATATCGAACGCTGCTATTTGTAGAATACTCAACAGGTTTTTCAATCGCTTCACGGGCTTCGTCCTCTTTTAGCATTAGAAGCTGGAACCGGACATCTATACCTGTAGACAAGCGGCTTGCATAGCGAAACAGATCGCCGAGAAAATCTTCCCTAATCACCAGTAATACGCGCACATTTCGGTATTGTTTCGTAAGGTCATCAAGTTGATCAAAAAACTGCTCACGTTCATCCCATGCCTCGGGCGAAACGGTGAAGAACTCCTCAAATTGATCAAATATCAGTACCCTATGCTGAGGTTCCTCGGATTGGGTTTGATTATCTTTAAACCACTCCAACATCGTTGCAGAAGAGTGTTCGATTTCCTTTAGTGAGTTCAATTGCTTCAATAATGAATCAACGTACGTGAGTGTAGCCGGTTTACCCTGAAATCGAATCGGTCCGAGTATTTCCGCGTTAGGCTTGGATGCACTCTTCAGTCTAGGGATAATGCCTGCATTTAGAAGAGACGTTTTCCCCGTCCCAGACTTACCATAGAGAAGCGTAATGGATTGGGAACGCACAAAAGAAGCGAGTTTCCGAATTGCAGTCTCCCTGCCAAAAAATATCTTCTGTTGTTCTTCATTGAAAGAAACCGGACCCGGATAAGGCAATACCTCATTAGGGAGCATGTCCTACCGCCTTCCGGTATTTTTCGAGTAGCTCTTTTGTAAAATCATCTGCTTGTTGGTTAACGAAAGTAATGTTCATACTGTCATAGTACTTTGCCATGTAGTTATCTCGTTTGGCTGTCAGTCCATTCGTATACTGAACCGTTACGTGTCTCCGCTGATTGATCGAGTTTACAGAATTAAGCAACCCACGGAACACGCTACGGAATGTCATATCCGCGATGCTATACCCGATAAATAGTAAGGGGCGGTTGGCTAAACCATCTTGAACATAGGACGGAAGAATACTTTCATCATCACTTAACCCATTTGAAGGCTTCGCCAAAGACGCTAGAAATTGCTCGTAATCCTCTTCTAAGAGAACGAGCGATCTAGGATTAGAGTTATGTCCATGCAGATGGAATATTACAGGTCTGTCTTTAGATGGAGTGATTTTTCCCTGCCTCTCGATTTCCGCAATCTTGGCAGCCTGCTTATCCGTGTTCCAAGTACATATGAGAGTCTCTGGGTTTTTGCTAAATGCTTTAAAGGCGTTGTTCATCATGTCATCATAGTTGGTTGTGATGACCAATTCGAAAGGCATTGATGCAAGGCGTCCATGTGGTTCTGTCTGGCTTTTGTAATCAGGTACATGTATGGGGGTTTCTATGTATCTTCGTAAGAAATCCTTTTTGATATTGACGGCATCCCCTTCTATTACTCGGTGGTATTGAGCGACATATGGTAGTTGCCGTGCCAGATCATCTCCTAAGTAGTCTGGTCCATCGGTTAACCAATCACTTGTAATCTGTGAGCCTAACTTGATATGACCATAACACGCACCCGCCCCTAATACGGGAATTACATCGCCGTCGATTATGTTTTGAATAAGATTGTCCCACGCTTTATCAGTCAGCGGCATCTGTGATCTCCGAGTTTTAACAATATCTACCTACTATAAAAGTTTACCAGCCATAAGAAGAGGCAGGAGTGTATCTCGTGTTTCAGCCAATTTGCGTGACTCCAATCGTGACTGAGTCATCTTGTCAACCAAAGATGCCATCGTTTGATCGATATAAGTCAACACATCCACTGGAGGAACAACCGTATAGGCGGACGACAGATGATGACGTTGGATATGACCCATTGTCGTAGCTTTATCTGCAGCTACACGAACGAAATCATCTAAATGGTAGTGTGTCCAATATAGGAAAAACCACTTCGGATAGGTTTCGGAAGTCACTTTGAATAGATGCTGATTCAGTGCCCCCATCCCGCCGCACCATAGATCAACGAGTAGACTGCCTGACCATGAGAAAAGCACATCACCGTCATAAACAATGCATGATTCCCTGATGTTTGGGCTGGCTTTGTCGCTGTTCTCGTCAACATACCCTTGACGAAGTTCCCTGATCTTGATCACAGGTAAGAATTCATCACCTTCAGGCGGAAATTTTTGTAGTGCCAATCCATTCTGGTATTCTGCTATCTTGTCAAGTGGTTCAACCCGCCACCCCTTCGGAATCAACCCCAACGCAGAGTCCTCGAATGCATCGGGGAACAGCACTGCCGTTTCGGAGTCCAACCCTTCCGGATGCCGACCTTCGGATTTAGCGCGCACAGGATCAAAATCCACGAACCACGATTGAAACAGAGCGCGAGCAGTCGCTTCGAGCGTGGCATTTATGCGGCGATTCAGTTCTATTTTGTCATCCAGCGCACCGAGAATGCCAGCAATCTCACGTTGTTCTTCGGGTAATGGAAGCCTTAAAGGGGTATTCCGCAGGATGGTAAGATTCGTATGTGGTACACCCGTCTGAATGGCGTTCTGCCGAATGTAGTCTTGTTGCTCAGAGGATGAGAAATAGTAGTAAAGAAAATGAACGTCAGCTTTGTCTGGATCAACCGTCAGCTTCATCTGACTCTGTGAGACTATATATCGATCGTATTTACCAAACGGCACAATCGCGACTTGTCCTAACGTGCCACGTTGGGTAAATATAAGATCGCCGGGACGGGCAATATTCGCTGCAAGTTCTTGGGCTTTTTCTTCGGAGACGAACACAAAATCACCAGCAACCCACTTTCCTAATCCCATGTTCTGACCACGAATAACTGGTACTCCATCAAGAACATAATCACGTGACACTAGGTTTGAGCCAAACGGTCCGCCTACAAGCGCGTTACGAGATGGAGCAGCCACATCGCCAACTACAAATTTGCCCCAGTTATTCATTTCCATATCCCAAGCGACCTAAATTTTCGTTGATTATCTGTTCCAGTCGTGCACTTTCAGCGAACTGCTCACGCAGCGTTGCTGTCAGGCGCTTCATCTTCTCTGCGAACGGTTCGCCGTCATCCTCCACATCTGCCGCGCCCACATAGCGCCCTGGTGTGAGTATGTAACCATGTCCGGCGATCTCATCTAAGGTCACGCTTTTACAGAAGCCCGGCATGTCGGTATATTCACGTTCCCCTGTCCGCCAGTTATGATATTTCTCTGCAATGCACTGGATTTCATCCTCATTCAGCATTCGCAGGGTACGGCTGACCAACGTTCCCATCGAACGGGTGTCGATAAACAGCGTTTGTCCGCGTCGGTGTTCCGGCTTGCGGCGATTGATGAACCACAGACAGGCAGGAATTTGCGTATTGGTGAACAACTGCGGCGGCAACGCCACCATACAGTCCACCAAATCGGCATCGACAATCGCCGCCCGAATTTTGCCTTCGCTGCTGGTGTTGGTGGACATGGAGCCGTTCGACAGCACAAATCCAGCGCGTCCATTTGTACTCAGGTGATAAATGATATGCTGCACCCACGCATAGTTGGCGTTTCTGGTCGGCGGCACGCCGTACACCCAGCGCGGATCGTCTTCGAGAAGCCCGCCGCCCCAGTCGCTCATATTGAATGGCGGGTTGGCAAGAATGAAATCGGCGCGTAAATCGCGGTGCAGATTATTGTGGAAGGTATCAGCGGCTTGGACGCCGAGGTTGCACTCGATACCGCGAATGGCGAGGTTCATCCGGCACAAACGCCACGTCGTCGGATTGCTCTCCTGCCCAAACACGGAGATGTTGTTCACATTGCCGCCGTGCTGCTCGATGAACTTTTCCGACTGGATGAACATACCGCCGCTGCCGCAGCAGGGATCGTAGACGCGCCCCCGGTATGGTTCGAGCATCTCGACCAGCAATCGCACCACTGAGCGCGGCGTGTAGAACTGCCCGCCCTTCTTACCTTCGGCGTTGGCGAACTGTCCGAGGAAGTATTCAAACACATAGCCGAGCAGGTCAATCGAGCGGTGTTCGCTCCCGCCGAGCGCAATCGTGCCGATCAGGTCGATCAGCTCACCGAGCCGCTGCTTATCGAGATCAGCACGCCCGTAGTCTTGCGGCAGCACGCCTTTCAACGTGGGATTGTCACGCTCAATTGCCGCCATCGCCTTGTCGATCAGGATGCCGATCTCGGCACTCTTGGCGCTGTCTTGAAGCTGCTTCCAGCGCGCCTCTTTCGGCACCCAAAAGATGTTCTCCGCCGCGTATTCGTCGCGGTCTTCCGGGTCGGCGTTGGGCGTATTCGTCAGGGTATCAAACAACTCTTGGAACGCATCCGAGATGTATTTCAGAAAGATGATGCCTAAAACAACGTGCTTGTATTCCGCCGCGTCGAGGTGCCCACGCAGTTTGTCAGCCGCCGCCCAGAGCTTCGCTTGCAGGTCGGCGGGGATACCATTCCCGTTTGTGCTTGATCGTGCCATGTACTCACTGTCCTATAAGAGGATGTATCCTCTGTTAATTATAGCCTTGGTGCGGCGTTTCGCTCAATGAGGGATTAATAGGCGCTCGCCGTGCCAATCGGTACGATCAGTCGCCAAATCAGAGTAGAATGTAAACACAGTTGATGAGGAAAGGCAACTTGGATGAGCGCCCTAGAGCAAGAGATTATCGAAAAGTTTCACTTGCTGGAACCTGCCGCCAAACAGCGCGTTCTGGAAACGCTGTCGCTCGATACGCAGTCAGCGTTCGACTATGACGGTTGGTGGGCGCGGGTTGAAGCCCTGCAAGCGAGCATCCGGGCGCGGTTGGGCGAAGGCGAAACCGTCGGTGCGCTGTCGCTGCTCGACGAACTGCGCGAGGAAGAGTCGTGAGTCAAGTCGTCCTCGATTCGGGCATCTTCATCGCCAGCGTCTATGTGGAGACCCTCACGACACAGGCAAAAGGTCTGCTTCAACAGTTGAAGGACGCGAAAACTGTTCTCAACGCCCCATCGCTGCTGCGCTATGAGTTGATCGCTGTCTCTCGGAAAGCGGTCTATCAGGGGCGAGTCACCGCCGAACAGGGACGAATTGCCCGCGATCAGCTTCTCACCTACCCGGTGACGCTTCATTTCGATGATGATCTGCTCAAACGCGGCTATGAACTGGCAGAGGAATTCAATCGCCCAACGGCTTACGATGCGCAGTATCTCGCGCTGGCGGAACGTCTGTCATGCGAGTTCTGGACAGCCGATGAGCGCCTTTTCAACGCCGTAAGCGCAAAATCCACCAGCATTCGCTGGTTGGGAGGTTGGACGGTGACAACGTAACTCGCCGGAACGACTGCCGCCTGCTTTACAGGTTGTCTTTGAGCCACTTTAACCCATAGGCGGTTCCACCGAGCAGCGCGCTTAGGATAGTCACAAAAATGACGACTTCTCCAAGTGGATTTTCTAGTTCGATGAAAACAAGAGCGTCGATGACTGTCCAAGCTAGGGAAAGTCCAAAGTTGATCCCCCATGCGATACCGTCAATGAGTGGTTGAGGGTCAATCTGTATTTGCATTTCACCTCCACATATAGAACACATATTCAAAAGTATAAGGCAGAGTTAGGTACTGTGATCCCCCATTTTTCGGGGAAGGCTGCCGCCGCGAAATTCACTCCGCACATGCCAAAACTGCTCGCCTGAAACGCCAATTTTCGCCGGATCCGGCGATCCGATTTTGATAGACTGGTCGCATCTGTGTAATGTGAAGAGCCACGAAATGCACCAGCTTTTTGTTTTCCTTCAAATCCCTTATGAATGCCGATAAAGCCGGAATCCTCCAACCCTCGACTGCACGATTCCGGGAGTACAGCGGACCGACGTTGATAAGCTGGTTGCATCGCTCGTTTCACGGAGAGTCAGATGCACCAGCTTTTGTTTTCAATCAGACCCTTATGAGTGCCAATCAACCTGTTAGATTCCCAACCAAACCGGAATCGTCCATCCATACCCCGGAGGATTCCTAACCCAAAACTGGACGATTCCAGATGTTTGTCAATCGCGCTGTGATACGTTGAAGTCATCCAAAACGGCTTGCTGAAAATTTGCATTCAATTCCCGTAAATTTACAGCGCTCGACTGGAAGATTACAGGGTTTTGGCATCGCGGGTTTGGTACGCTGAGGATGTGAGTAAAACGGAGGCGCATGACCGATGGAAAAACCGATTGTATCCACCCTACCCGCTCGGCAGCCGAAGCGGGAGTGTATCTTCGCCATTCGGCTGACCGAAGCGGAACGCAGCCAGATCGAGGCACTGGCGCAGCGGCTCAAGCTGCCGGACTCGTTTATGGCGCGGCATTTCATCTTGGAGGCTGTGAAGCATCACAGCAGAGTGATTTCTGGGGATGCAGAGGTTGAAGACTGAGAGTCGTGAGCAGGATGAACAACTAAATAACCAGCCGGGGGTGAATCTGGAAACGATTTACCGCTCGCTGCTGAAAATTGTTGCGCGCTGGGGCGAAACGCCGTACACTGAGGACAGATTACGCCAGACCGCCGAGCGCCAACCCGACGATCTGGCTGACCCCGCGAGTGAAACGACCACATCGCAGGGCTGAGACGCATTGTATATCAAAGCGCCTCGTTCCTGCATTGGATTCGTTTCCGCAGGGGCGAGGCGTTTTCGTTGTGAGAACGCTTTTTGAGGAAATGAGCAATGCCGAGATACCGTAAGCCGCAAACCAACGCGATTGATCCCTACAAGGCACAGGCGCTGCCCGTAGACCGTCCGATCGCGGTGTATTACCGCCAGTCGAGTGAGGGACAGATCGGCAACATCTCGACCACGCTGCAAACAATCGATATGGTCGAGCATCTCATGCGTCAGGGTTGGCAGCGCGAGCGTATCAAGCTGATTGACTTTGACGCGGGTGTGAGCGGCACGAAGAAGATTCACGAGCGCAAAGGGCTGTCACAGGCGTTTGAATTGATCAAAGCTAAAGAGATTGGCGTGATTGCCGCACAGGATGTGGATCGCTTCTTCCGCGACATGGCGCAAATTGAGACGAATATCTTCATTGAGGCGTGCCGCGAGAACAATGTCCTTGTCCTGACACCGACGTTCATCTATGACTTCGCCCACCCGACGCAGGGACGCTACCATATCCAGATGTTTCGCGAACAGGTGCAGCGCGCCGCCGACTATCTGGAATTCTTCGTCAAAGGACGACTGTGGAAGGCACGCGAATATCTGAACGATCAAGGCGAGTGGACGGGGACGGCGGTCGCACTCGGTTATATGGTCGATACCCGTGAGTTTCTCGAAGCCAAGGTGTCCAATCCACAGTACCGGCGGTATGTCCCCTTTAAACCGTATGATGATGTGGTGCGCGCCTACTTCGCGCTCTACAAGCAGCACAACGGCAACTTGAAAGCGACGTGGCGGCACATTGAGCAGCACGGACCATTTATCCCTGAATTCGAGGCGCATCAGCCGCCCGGTGGGTTTGTGTTCCCTACGAACATCTCGAAGCGGTCGCGCTTTACCGATAAGCTGATGCTCTCGGAATATGGCTTGGGCAATCTGCTGACGAACGCAGTGTACATTGGACACTGGGCGCATGCCGGGGTGATCGTGAAGGAGCACAACCATGAGCCGATTGTCCCGCTCGATCTGTTCATGTATGCCTTCAACCGGCTGTCGCGTTTCACACTGGACGGCGAACCGAACCCGGATTACACACCCCACCGTCCGTGGGTTCGACACGATAAAGCCGAACGCGGTGTGGAACCGCCGACATACATCCGCTGTGTCTATTCGACCGATGCGCCGGGTATCGCGCTGCGCCGTCTTTCGACTAACTGGCAGCCGAAAAATGAGCAGTACGTGTACGCGCTTTACGGCACGGATCAGAAGCGCATCTGGTACATGATGGCGCGGTTCATCGATACGGCAATTGATGCTCTGCTGCTCGAACGCTTGCGGGCGACCACCATTGACGAGGAAGCGTGGCAGAAAGCGGTCGCGCTGTCACAGGAAGGCGCGCAGGTCGATGTCCGCCGTATCCAGAACGCGATTCGCTCCGCTGAGCAGGCACAGCGCAGCATCATCGAGAACCTGAAGGCGCTCACCCATCCCGATCTGGTCAAGCAGCTTCAAGATGATTACATCGCCAGCGAGCGCGAGATCGAGCGGCTGAAGGCGGAACTCAAACACCTGCAATACGACAAGGGACACCAACGGTTGCTGCTCGAAGCCCGTCCGGTGCTGGAAATGGTCGTTGCTCGCTGGAACGAAGTCGCACCCGAAGATCGACGCGAGTTGTTCGAAGCATTCGCGCAGCACGCCATCGTCAACCGTCCTAACAGGGTCACACGCGGTGTCACGGTGGTATGGCGCGATGGGTCGCGCACGAGCCGCACGGGAACACGCGACGGCAACTACACGTATCCGTGGACAGAATCCGAGCGCGCGCGCCTCTATGACATGGTGACGAACCGCGCCTCACAGCTCGAACTATTGCGCGCTTTCCCCGGCGCGAACTGGCGCATGATCCGCGAACGCTACGCTTACCACTTCGGTAACCCCTCATGGCGCTCGATCTATCGCCGCAGCCAGACCAAGTACGGTCCGTATACTCGCTGGCAGGACACCGACGAATTCCGCGCTGAATACGGCGATAAAGCGCACCTTCAGGTGAGTACAAGCGGCTCGTACCCATGATGTGTACTCCTTCGCGCTGTGCGCTTTGTTGTCCATCGACCCTGTGCCGATTTCTGACAAAAGCACAGCAGGTGCAGACAGGCAGACTTCACCTGCAAGGCGCTACCCGTTTTTGTTGAGTGGAACGGCACAAGCCAGACAAAAACGGGTGAAGCGAAGTCCAATGGACTTTGAAGGCTGCCACACCTGCTAGACTGGTCAGTGACTAAATCGGCATGGTTTGGGTCAGATGGCACGCGCCAGCAGTGAAAAGGCGTAACACGGGAACGAAAGCATCACAGGGATAGGATGAGCCAGTGAACAGTCAAAGGTAGTGGTGGCAGAGGTATCCGCTTTGTCGTGGCTGGATAGAACGGTGAGGCAGAATACAGGCTGGATGCACAAACTACCTGAACAGACGATGGGGTGCGGCAACCAAGTGGATCGCTGGCAGGTAACATGGCTTGCGTCAGCGGGGATTGTCAGGCAATGCGGCAAAGGTGGATAATGCGAATAATGGGCATGAGTCGGGTGGAACGAACCGGGAACGGGGATACCGTCTGCGAAGATGTAAGACTGCCAGTGCGGTGAAAGCGGCGCTTCGGCTGTCTCAGCGACGGTCATGCTCATCGGGGAAGTAGGTCGCTTTGAAGTTGAACATCGCTGGCGTGTCACTCTCACGTATCCCCTCGTATAACGCCCCGGTGAGTCGGCGCAGCCCGGATTGCAGCTTCTCGCGGATGTAAGCCAGATTGCCGTGTATCAAGAGCTGAATCGCAGCCTGTGTCAGATAATCTGATGCCGCCAGCAGTTCGTAAGCCATCCGTCCGCGCCAACCATGTACCCCATTGGCGCACGAGACTGCCGCTCGCAGGCTGTCAGTGGTTTCATAGGCTTTCAGCAGCGCCTTTGCCGTGCCTTCAAAATCATCGGCGCGGGTATCTTTCATCTGCTGGAAAATCAGCAGATAGCTGTAAATCGCATCAATCGTCGGGATCGTGATCGCATTCTGTCCGCAGAAGGTCGCCAGTTTGAGCCATGCCTGTTCGTAGTGCGGGTGCTGGCAAAGGGCTAAAGCGGTGTCCGTGACCAGGTTCATCGCGTCGGCAGTTCGTTCACTGTCTCGGCTCGTCCGCAGATCGGCAGCAAGCATAACGGCGATGGCAGTGTACTGCCCGTTATCGAACAGGCGGTTGTAACGGTTCAATGCCTGCTGGGTGATGGTTTCAGTGGTATTCATCGTGTATCTTCTCCTTGATATGGTTATTAGAAACAAAAAGCGCCCCAGATGAGGCGCTGTCTTGCATCGTCCAGCGGATGAGTGTTTGTAGGGTTCGGCTGTCTATCGGAGCCTGATTTACCTGCTCCAGCACGGCATGGAGGGTTAAACGCACTCGCTCATAAAGTCGGTAGTGCGCGTCGTCATAGGGCAGTACCCATGTCCCGGTGGGAATCATCGCTGCGCTGTGGCTGCTACTGCCACGCTGATACTGTACAGGCAGGGCAAACGGCACATCGCGTTCCGGTTTCCAGCCCGTGAGCTGTACCAGCGGCAAATAGCGTTCATCGGCAGGCAGCGTCCAATCTGCACGCAGGATGCCGTCGGGATGATGTGCCAGGTAGAGGCGTTTCACCGACAATCCGGTGTGAGTATCGCCAAACGGCAGGCGCGTCACTTTCACCAGCAGGACGGGCTTCCAGTTCAGTTTTGTACAATCATCGTTCATGCAATTTTCCTTTGTGGTCGCGTACCGCGATCAACGTACTTTCCGGCAGCAGTTCTGGTTTGAGGTCACTCAGCCAGAAGTCGCACGAAAGCCATGTGATACAGCTTCGATCCGGCAGTATTCACGGTAGGTGGCAGGATTGTGGGGGCTGCGCCGTTGATGAGGTCATTCAGGCTTGCCAGTACACACAGGGCGCAGGACAGGCGGTGATTGCCCAGGCTGTACGCCTCGTGATGGATGTTCCCATGCCGCCGGATGCAGTCCCACACATCGGTTTCCGTCCAGTCGTGGATCGGCAGCCAGTCATAAACAAAACGCCCCTTCGTCAGGGCGCTTGTGTCAGTGCGGAGGCTGAATACAGGGTCACTGGCGCGGGTCTGGCTTTCCTGAGCGCGTAAGCCCATCGCACAAATCACATTGCCCGACGGGAACAGCCGGCCGGAGTTCACGTGAAATTGGACCGCGCTTTAAATCCGCCGTACAGTAGCGCATCTGAGCAGACGGCCAGCATGGGCGCGACGGGTCTTTGTAATACCGCTGCCAGATGCGATCGATCAGGTCGCCATGTGTCCAGCGGACAACATGCAGCGGCACCCCTTTACGCTGGGCGAGGTTCTGCACGTAGTCCGGTGTCTGCTGCCACTCGACCCGCGACCCCAGATCGGCGTGAATCATGACGACATCGCCGGCCCAACCTTCTGCCTGACGGCGTTCCAGCAGGTGGTGACACATGGCATCGGAGTCTTTGCCGCCGGAGACACTCAGCACCAGCGCCGCGCAGTCGCGCAGCAGTTGCACCGGATCAGGATGGGATGGTTCGTCTAACTTAAAGAGAGGAAGCTGGTAAGACATGCGCTCACGCCTCCTCAAACCAGATGCCGCTGAAGCGCTGGATACTGCTATCATCCAAAAAGCGTACCCAGCAGGTATGAATACCGATGCTGTACGGACGCACGTTGTCACACAGCGGATAGGCGACGACGATGCACTTACGACATGGATTGACGGTAGACAGTCCTACAATACGCCCGATTGCACCGGGCTTTGGCAGTTTCGAGCAATGGAAATTCTGGCGCTGACCTTTCAGCATGAATATGTCTCCTATCTTCTAAACAGGTCAAATGTGTTGTTGTGCGAGAAGTAAAGACGTGAAACAGGAGGGGAACGTATGTGCTATAATGAGTGAAATTAGTTTCAGGAATAGATCATGACTAACCTCCCTCTTGGCATTATTCTAGGTATCATTTTCGGTATCGTAGCGATAGTACCGATGCTTCGTATGACTTTTTCAGATAAGCGAGCGGCGCTTTTCGGGGCTTTCATCAATCGCTTTGCCGTAGGCTTTCTTATTCCTAATGCGTTGCCTGGCGTAAATCCCATTTTACGCGGCTTATTGCTAGGTGTTTTGCTCAGTCTGCCCGATGCGATTATTACAAAATCCTATGTTCCGATTATGGTGCTTGGCATTGTGGGAGGATGCATCATTGGGATCGTTACGCAACTTGTCGGATCAAGTTAGAGGAGCAGCTAGATGACTGACGTGAATTCTGTAGACAGCTTATTTGAGGGCAAAACGCCAGAACTTCGAGCAACATACGATTGTTTAATTGAGCAGATTCAACAGTTTGGCGAAGTTCGCGTTGCACCTAAACAAACCTCCATTCATCTGGAGAAGAACAGCGGTTTTGCTGGTGTTCATCCACGTAAAGCCTATTTCAATTTGGAGTTCAGAACGGACTACAAGATTGATGATCCTCGGATAACACGCATACAGCAGCTTTCCGCCCGACGCTTTGAACATACAGTGAAGTTGGAAAAAGTGAGTGATGTAGACGAACAACTCCTGAACTGGCTCCGAGATGCCTATGAGTTGAGCAAATAAGGCAGGAGTTCATCGCGGCAGATCGGCACGCTGCGAACGCTCATACTGTCGGCGCTGACGTAAGACACGAATGAGGTGATGGGCTGGCGATGAAGCAATTTGTAGAGATACTGTGAGGCGATGGTCGCCATCCAGTCGTTAATGAGTAAATCCTGCTCACGCGCCGCGACCAGTTCAGCGCAGGAACGCTCTGGTTCGGGCTGTGGCCTCACGTCTGGTTCGGGTTCGAGCAGCGGGGTAAACAGCAGTCCGGCATTGGGTAGATAGGGGTATCTGCCGTTCTGTCCGTCGATGTAACGCAGCACGGTTTCAGGATCGCCTGTATTCCCAATGACCACCTGACCGGCGTTGAAGTGATTCCCGGCATCCAGCCAGATCGCTCCATTGGCTTTCGCCAGTTCACGCCGCGCCAGGTGATTATCGACTGCCCCGACAATCAGATTGCCCCAGCGTTCAAAGTGCTTTTCAGCACTTACCGACTGGTCAATAGCGATGATGTCCAAGCCGAGCGCCATGTTGAAGCGGCGCATCAGAACATGCGCCTTCGACTGTCCGACATCGGCTTCGGTGTACAACTGCCGCCCGACATTCTTGTGTTCCACCCTGTCAGGGTCAATCAGGACGATCTGCGGTGTGTGCAGCCGCGCTGCCTTCATGTCATACACCATGCGAGCGACGGAACGGGCAATCTGCGCTCCCGTTCCGCCCAAACCCACGACGGTAATGGTCTGGATGTGCGTATTGGGGTCGAAGATGTTCAGGGTGGTCATTTCTCATCTCCCAGTACCTGTGCCAGTGTCTTTTTGACGGGCAGTAAATCGGACTTTGGATAAGCGCGTGCCTTGCGTTTTTCAAGGGCGATGAGCATCTGGCGGATGTCCATCGGGTGTGACTTGCTCTTGCCGCCCACACCATGATCGTTGAAGCGCGAACCGAGTAAGACCGCCCAATCCTCAGCCAGATTGGTCGTCTGGAGCGCGGTGTCGGTTACGCGCTGCACTGTTCCCCAGCAGATATTCCCGCTGGAAAACACATTCGGCAGCGGAGCATGAAACAGTGGTTCATTCAGGGTGACGGGACGTTTCTTGACGGCATACACGGCGTACTGTGGGTTCTTGTCTTCCGCTGTGACCCGGATCAGAAGCAAACCCGGCAGTGGCACACGCAGCGCCGTTTCCGACCCATCCAGATACAGCCCGGTGTTCTGCGGTGGGCGGTACTCGACCACGATCTTCTTCACGCCTTCCTGTCGTACCAGCAGGGTGTTGTCAGACAGCAGCCCGGTATCGAAACGGACTTTCGCCGACAGCGCCAGTGCCACCTGTGCCGGGTCTACCGGATGCTCGGTCACTCCGTCACCGTCACGCTTATGCAGCATCACGCCGAAGCTGTAAAAGCTCAGGATCAGCGAGGGCTGTTCCATCACCGCCTGACTCAAGAGGCGGCCACTCCAATCGGATGCGGGGTTCATCGTTTTTTCCTTTCGTTTTGGCTAAAACTTTGTAGGTGCGCTGGATATTGGCTTCCACCGCAGCGAAGAGGACAGGGTTCGCTTCGAGCAGCGTCAATCCGGCGGTCACATCCACCATGATGCCATTAGCTTCTTCGATCAATTCAATGGCAAATGCCAGATCGTTTTCGTCCCACGACAGCGGCGGAATTTCAGCCATCGACTCGTCGTCGAAGTCAATCAGGGTGTTGCCGGAGCAGGAGAACAGCCACGCCAGCGCCCAGCCAACCTGTTTCAAGCGTTCATCGTCCTGCTGTACCAGACTGTCGGCAATGATCCGCCCGGCGGTGTAGGCGCAGTCGGGAACTTCCACGTTGTAGTGACCGGGTTCAGGGCGAATGCCAAACAGCTCCACCAGCGGCAGCAAATCGGCACGGGCGGCGTACAGGGCGGGGTCGGACAGTTCGATGCCGCAGGCGGTCAAGGGAATGCCGTAACCCAGAAATTCGAGATTGTCCAGCGGGATACCGCGCTGGCTGATCTCGCCGCAGATGAAGCTGTCCAGTTCTTTTTCAGATGCGCCAGAGCGAATGCGCTCCACCGCACCCGCATAGATGTCGGGAAAGGCACTGCGGGTAATACACAGCGCCAGTCCCAAGCCGTCGCCTTCGTCATACACGTCGTCATCGCTTGTTTCCCATAAGGGGTCAAGCCACGCGACAGCGTTGGCGAGTGCCAGCAGTGGGTCATCCAACATCGCTGCTGCCAGCAGTCCAAAAGTGTCCAGTAATTCGTTCATTAGATGCCGTACTCCAGAATGGAAAAGGCGGTCAGGGGGATGGGGCTGAGTTTCGCCAGCTGCTGCGCCGCCCGGCGGCAGCGTTCGGTGTAGCCGACGATTTCAGTCACAGCTTCGGCGATAGTTTCACGCGGGATGCCCATCTGCCCGCCCTCAAGTTGCGGGAAAAACTGCCCGTTGGGACGGCGCTCCCTGAGAAGCGCCATCCCCTTGAGTTCGACAGGCGGCAGACCTGCCAGGCAGTCCCGCAGGCTTTCAATGGTCAAGCCTGCATCGAACATGGCAGCTACCCTTTTCGCCCAGGCTGGGGCAGGAACTCGACCACTTTCTGCCCGTCGTCGGTGGTTACTTCACGGATGGTGGCGTTGGCGATTTCGGGGTAAGTCGCCTTGAGCAGGCTGCGGATGGCCTCATTGTCCAATCCGCGCATGGATTCATCTTCCACGATGCGAACTGCGCCGGTCTTGAAGATACGGGGTTGAGAATTGTTCTGGTCAGACATGATCTTGAATTTCCTTTCAATGGAATAGATGGATTTGAAATGAGATGATGGAATGGAAATGGTGGTGTTACTCGGCGGCAGCATCATCGGGGTGATGCCCGTTGGTGCTGAACGTCTTATCATTGAGGGTCGGACTTGCCATCAGGAGCAGAGGTTCAGTTGCGATGCCATCGTCCTCCAATTCGACAGCATCATGTTCAACGTCCTGAACGATTTCCGGCGCATCCGCAGCGCCGCCGACCTGCACGAAATCTTCTAGCGCGAACAGACTCATCTCGCGCTCGGACAGGTGCTTCATTTTCTTCATGGTCGTATACACGTCGTCGATACGAATGGGCGACTGACCATCCCATAACTTGCCGTCGATGAGTTTCCCGGCAATCAGCACTGCCTGACGGTAAGCCGCCGCGTCGGTCTCGCCGCCGACAATCTTGAGGTAGCTGATCTTGATCGCCAGCGTCCCTTTCTTGAGCGGGATGTCGATGGTCAGTTCTTCCTCGACAACAGGTTCAGTGACCGCTTTCCCTTTCGCCTTCGCTTTTGGTTCAGCTTTCGGCTCGGATTGGGGCGCTTCGGGGATGATGGGTGGCGCGGCTTCGACAGCGGCAAGGGCGATGTAGGCTTCCTTGATGGCAGCGGCGAGGTCACTCACGCCCAGATAGGTGAACTGGCGGACGTGTGCCAGGTCGCCGCGTGCGATCAGCAGCGTCCCCTGGTGTTCGATGCCATCATCCTCCGGCAGTGTCAACGTAATCACTGTCGGCGGCGCAGCCTGTTTGGTGCTTTGCTTCTTGTTGGACATAATTTTTCCTTTCTACGTTAGCGATACACGCCGCCGTAAGTGGCAGCGTCGATACCCAGAACAGAACAAAGATCGGTCAGCCGCAGCGTGCCATGCCGTCCATGACAGCGCCCACAGCCGATAACGGGATGGAAAAAGAAGTGAGCGCCCGGTGAATCACGGGCATGACCGCAGGGACACAATGCCGCAAGCCAGTCACTGCGCCGCTGCTCCCGCGCTGCATAGTCGCGGTACAGCACAGCCGTAATCGCGTGGATCAACTGCATGTTGAGGTTTCGGCTACCCGATTGGTGGGATACTTGTCTGGCAGGTTGCCGCGTGATTGGCGATGGCGTTGGTGGAATGAACGGCTGAAAGTCGGACAGGCGGTAGCGATGGTCTGAGAGTTCGACCAGACGACATACTGCTCCACCGCGTTCGGGCTTGTGATTCACGCTTCCCGGTAATCGCAGCGATTGCGCCGGAGATAAGCCATCCCCGCCAAAGGTTCGGGCAAGTCCCTGTAAGACCTGCCGCGCTGTATTCAGATCGGTGGTTGGCTCGTCCAGCAGCCAGTAAGCGTGATAGCCACCGCCGGAATGGACAATGACCGAAGGTGGCAGTCGAGCGCCGCGCAGTTTGACGAGTGTTGCGGGGCTTGGATCATCAATGTCGGCGTAGAAGGCAGGCAGCGCGACCACTTCCGCCGCGCCGCCCCGTTTCCAGCGAGACAACCCCGGCTTGCGAAGTCCCGCCGCGAAATACGCGCCCCAGCCCATCCGGTTGGTGTCAGACAGCCGTTGCAAGGTGTCCAACAGCACAGCGCGGTTATCTAACGGGATGTGTCGTGACGGTGTTGGGAATTTGCCATTGGGATGAATGACAGTGAAGGTCAGGCGAGCCGATGAGCGCAGTGAGACACAGCGTTCATAGAGGGCATCCAGAAACGCCAGCATATCGGGGTGCATGGTCGCACCGCCTTAGAACAACGTCAGTTGCAGCGGCGCGGTGTCATCCACCTGTTTACGCTGCTGCTGTTTGCGCGGCGGCTCTGGCGCATCATCCGGCACAGCCAGCAGATCGCGTTTGCGCGATGTGGCAGGCTTTCTCGCCTTTGCGCTAACCACGACGGGACGCAGGGGGATGCCGTTGACCGGATCGCTGTTGGTTCCCTGCACCAGACGGATGATTCGGGCGGCGACTTCCACCTCACAGCCGGGAAAGACGATACGATTATCCCGCAGCCAATCCGGTAAATCTGGTGAACCCGCTTGTACCAGTGTGAGCAATTCCGCCCGCAGCGTGGACAGCTTCTGGTCGTCGGTGATGATGTGAACGGTATCGAGATAGTCGAAAATCGTTTGCGTGAACGGCTGCGATGCGGGGTTGGGCAGCGCGGCAGCGGACTTCCGTTCATCAGACGGTTCGATTTCAGTCACCACGCCGCCAAGTCGGATGGCTTCTTGAACGAGTGGATCAAGCTGAAACTCATCGACCAGCACAGATGCAGCAGTTTCCGCCATCAGCGGTTCGCCTTCCGGTTCCGCCAGTT
Organism: Anaerolineae bacterium; assembly: GCA_041390885.1. Classification (GTDB taxonomy): domain Bacteria; phylum Chloroflexota; class Anaerolineae; order Aggregatilineales; family Phototrophicaceae; genus CFX2. Next base: position 128,359 of record JAWKPB010000028.1, read on the forward strand.
CAACGTTCCAATAGGCGGCATCTTCATCATCAATCTCGCCCTGTGCTTCCGATTTCCTGAACAGTTCCGATGGGTCGAGCAGCGCCTCGTCGCGCCCAATGGCTTCGAGCAATGCCTCCTCAAAACCACCCTCGCCTTCGGTCAGCGTATCCAGCCCGGTTAGCCCGATATCCCCGGTCAGCAGCTTGGCAGCCCGCTGTTTACGGCTCATGAGCTGCACGGCGGTCTGCTCCATCGTCCCTTCGGCGAAGAGGTAGTAGGTCTTACAGTGGGTGTGCGTCTGATTGAGACGGTAAGACCGTCCGGCTGCCTGCATCATCGTGCCGAGATTAAAAGTGATTTCGTAGAAGATGAGTGTGGGGGCAAAGACGAGATCCAATCCGGTTTTGACCAGTTCAGGGTTGGAGATGACGACATTCGTGCCTTTCGCCACTTCCGCTTCGATGACGGCTTCGCGTCGTTCTGCATCAACGGTGTTCTTCAGGATGAAGGTTCGCGCCAGCGGCACATGCTGGCGGATCAGGTTCTCGATACGCGGCTGGATGTCGCGGGTGCTGGTTTGGCGGATGTAGATGACACAGGGGCGATTCTGTTCCAGTTCGGAGCGCACCAGGTCGATGAGCGCCTGCTCTTTGGCAAAGATACGGTCTTCGCCGTAAGACGGGATACTGGTGACGATGTGCGGCAGCTTCTCGCCCGTGATGGGATGTTTGAGGTTGTGGATGACCTCGTGCGGACGGTGCGCCGCATTCACCCAACCCATCGCCCATTGCAGGTATGCCCCCCTGAACGTGGTATCGCCTTCCCAGCGCCGCGCAATCAGGTAATCTTTCAACTGCTGGCGGGTGCGGTCATACTGTTCGTAGCAGTCGGCATCCATCTCTACCGGCAGCGCGATTTCCTCATACTGTGGCAGCGCCTTCCCCAGATCACCCAGTGAAAAGAAGATGGCATGATCCAGCACTTCCGCCACCAGCAGCGGCGAAATTCCCGGCGCTTCCTCGTAAGGTTTTTCATATGTGGAAGTCCCGGTGAACGCGCCAGTTTCTTTGTCATATGAGGGACGTTCTTCAACCACCTGTTCACGAACACCCATGTCGGCAACCCAGCGCGACTCGGCGCGACCACGCTGTTTGCTGTCATCTGAAGCGATGGTCTGAAAACCACGTTCGCCGCGTGTCTTACGGCTTAAACGGGGTGCGCCGCCCCAGTTGTATCGCTGGCGCGTGCGGGGATTGAGCGCGTATTCGAGATTGAAGATTGAGGATGACCGTCCATTGAAGGGCGTTCCGGTCATCGCCAGCACTTTCTGTGCCAACCCTGCAATACGGTTGAACGCCTCGCCGTTGCCAGTATCCCCGTGAGCGCACTCATGAACCTCATCCCAGATAAGGAGATACACCCGATCCGGGTAGACCCGCTTGAGGTACTCGTCAATCCGATAGCGCGGATTCTTGGTCGCATACTTCTGTCCCGGTTTGGGCTGAGAACCCCTGTCGCGGGCTTCCTGCCACAGCGGAGTCTGACAGATTGAACACAGGCGTTTGCCACCTTTGAGCCAGCTTTCGGATGCCGGGCTTTCCACCCCTTTCTTTTCCTGCATCACGGTGCAGCCGCAGGTCGGACACTTCGGCACGCGCTGTTTGACCAGCCGATGGTTCGGCTCATACCCTTCCGGCACAGGCTGTCCATGCCGCCACAGGGCAGTCCATTCATCGCGCCAGACCACGCCGACCTCGCGCCCTGCGCCAAGTTTGGTCATGTCGCGTTTGATCAATCCGATTTTGGCGATACCTGAACCTAACCGCGCTGACTTGTCCATGAATCGCTTGACATCTTCATGGCGGTCCAAACGTTCGACGAAAATATTGCGGCTGACGCTATGCAGTTCGCGTTTCCACTTCTCGACCAGATGCGGTGGTGCGACGATGAGAACGACCTGATCATCTGCGATTTGCCCACGCAGTTTCTCGACCACGCCGGAGGCAATGCTGATGGCAGTAGACCCACCCATGAGCGTCTTACCCGTCCCCATGCTGCCCACCAGCAGGATACTGTCCCGGCTCTGAAAGCCGCGCACCGTCGCGCCGACCACATGCTTCTGGGCGGTATACATCGGGTATTTGCCCTTCAGTCGGATGCGATCCAGCCAGCGTCCCATTCCAGCAAAGTCGAAGCCATACATCGGCTTGAACTTCTGGTTGAGGTAGCTCGTCAGCGCCCGCTTGTTGGTGGTGATGAAGCCCAGCAGCGCCTCATCCCCTTCCATCTCGATCACTGTGCCATCCTGTGCCAGCAGCGTCAGCGTAGTGGTCGGTTTCAGGCGGATGGTGGTTTTCTTGATCTGCCGTTCCGGGTCGCCGGGGGCGGCTTCGATTTCGACACGGGCAATCTGCTCGACATGCTGTGTCTTGCCACGAATAGCGACCTGTCCGTAATCCTCGGTCTGGATGACTGCGCCATTGGCAACGCCTGCCGCCAGCACCAGCGCCATATGTCCGGGACGCGGCGCAACGACGGGTTCAATCTGTTCCGGCGGACGGGGGACTTCCAGCAGTGCCTGAAAGCCGTTGCTCTTCCACGCCCCCTGTTCCTGAATCAGCCGCAAGCCCTGTTCTTCATCAATCACATCCGGGGCAAAGACAAAGCGGGTGATATGCGGCGGCGCAGGCAGCTTGTACAGAGGCTCTGGCTGTATCGTCAGTGGGCGAGGGTTGGCTTTGCCATCCAGAATATGCTGGTAGAGTTCTGTCGGGTTGGGATCTGTGCCTTTGATGGCGGCGACAACCACTTGATCGTACTCGCCCTGATGCTTGCCCGGCAGCGCCCAGACATCGACACGGCTGCTGTTTTTGGCTAAGAAAGCCGCTGAATCTTCCGTGATATGCTGGCTGTAAATACACCATAACGCTAATGCGCCGTCTTGCAGCCATTTCCAACTGTGCCGCAGGTAGACAAACTCAATCCGCTTGTTGCCTTTCTCAACCTTGCTGTGGTCATACGGCGGGTTCAGCCATGCCGCGCCAAAGGCATTGTTCGATGCCAGCAGCCGCTCGACATCGCAGCGGACTGCCTGTTTGGGTCCGAAGCGCTCGATACAGGCTTGAGCGCGTTCGCCATCCAGTTCGTTGGCATAGGGCGTGACGTTCCACGCCTGTGCTGCCACCTGAAGAAACAGCCCGTCCCCGGCAAACGGGTCAAGCAGTTTCACAGCGGGGGTGGCAGGCATCACCAGCGACAGGATAGCGGGGTGATGGTGCGGTTCAATTGGCAGATAGCCCATGATGGCTTTTGAGGAAGCTCGTGCCATGAGAAAAATTCCTTTCACGAGAATCGAAAACAGCCGCCTGCCAGTGGTCTGACAGACGGATGTTGGGTGGATGGGATGAAATTAGTTGGTGATAGGAAGTGTGATCACGCCCTGTTCAATGCCGCCCGTGATGAGCCGTGTCCAGGCATCAATGTCTAAATCAACACTGAGCAAATCAATGTCGCCAGCCGAACGGGTCGGGCGGACAAGCATCGCGGACTGTCCAGCATGATACAGGTAGCCTGCCCACGCATCAAACACCGGCACTTTGACCAGTTCGGTGACATGATGTTTGAGCTTCGCGGCTGCCTGCGCCTCATCGGTACGGAAGATGAAGGTGGTGGACTTGCCGCCGTAGTTAGGATTGACCAGCAGGTCATGGCAGAGGATGAGCGACGTGAACTTCGCTTCCGGGATGTTTTGCACGTAGTCGTGGTACATGCCCGTATTCCCTTCGCCTGATGTGAGTTCGACAGCAGGCGCATCCCACGGCACACAGTTCACGATTTCGGACTTACTGAACTTCGCCCGAATCGCCTCCACTGCCATTCTCGGACCGCCCATATTCACGAAGACACAGATGCCGTCGTGGATGGCATAGCCGAAACAGTAGACATTCCCGGTGATGCTGCCCGTTAATTCGCCCACGTAAGACTGTCCGACATCTGCCAGTGTGCGTTTCTGCGATACCACAACAGGGTGTAAGACCGTTGCAGGCTGTGTTTTTGCCCGCACAATCGCGGTCTGCACCTCATCCAGTGGTGCGCCATCCGTCGGGAACGATTGCGGTTTGAAAATACGGATTGGCTGTGATGCTACCGGCGTTTCCGGTTCTCGACGTGATTCTGGCTCATCTGATGGTGCATCTATCGCCAACGCCTCTGGTTGATGCCCGCTTTCGACCAGTGCTCGTTTCAGGTCGGCATCGGTGGGTGGCAGCGCTGCACCCGGCGGAACAACTGCGCCCTGTGTAATACGGATACCGGGAATGGGTTCGAGATCGGTGAGTTCACGCTCGAAGTACCAGCCTGTACCAATTTCTACCAAGTCTTCATCGTAGCTCCAGCCGTGCTGCGCGTTGCGGTTGTACAGCCGGGAGATGATCCCACGTGTCCCCGTCGGAATGGCTTTACCATCTGGTGTCTCCAGTTCATGTCGGGCGTAAACCGTCTGACCGATCTGGAATAAACGAGGGGATTCGTCTGACTTTGGTGGTTCAACCTTCAGCGGCACACCGAGAATGGCGGCGGCTTCTTCATCCGAGCAGGGGGCATTGTCTTCGATCTGTGTGGTTGTCGCTTCCGATTCAGTCGTCGCGTATTCAGTGACGAGCCTGCGGATGCCTTCGGGCAGTTCCCATCCGACATAGTACCAGGCACGCCGCTTACTGCTGAATCGCGCTCCCCATCGTTTGAGTATTTCCCGCTGCGGATAGGTGTCGCCCAAAAGCCAGAACCAGGGCTTCTGGTTGGGGTCGCGCTGGCTCTTCTCAGCACGAATGCCTTCAACAGCCGCTTGTTTCTCCCCCGTCGCTGGTGTAACGGGACGAAACCCCGATGGATTGAAGCCCGGACCAGAACGCGCTGCGGATTCAGAATAAGCCGGATTGCGTCCATGGGGCAGTTCCAGCCAGCGATCAGCCTGCCAGAGATACACTGCTGCCCGCTGATGTTGGCGGGTCACGGCTTCCGCCCGTGCCAGTTCGTCGGCAGTTGCATTGAGCAGCAGATAGCCATGTCGGACGGTGGTCTCACCCTCAATCTGCACATAACGGTAAGACGCATGAGGCGACGACACATCGCGGGCCTTCGCCTCGTACAGTGCCAGCAGCACTTCGCAGGCGGCGCTCGTGTATCCGATTTTGTAGGCGCTGACCATCTGGTTTGTACCGGGCTGCTTCACCCGCTGCGATCCATAGGTGTGAACGGCCAGAATGTGTGTTTCAGCCATGCCGCGCTCCTTTCAACGCAAACGTCATCAGGTGCGCTTCCTTCTGGCGGCTCACCATATAGTCGTATCCCGCCTTCGTCCCCTGGCTGTCGCCGTTCCACACGAAGACACCACGCTGCGAATTGTCCACCATCCAGCGGTCACGGACGTGGTAACGGTCATACAAATGTCCACCTGCGGCGCGGTAGGTGTCACGCTCAACCTTGACGTAACTGCCGTGTGAACAACCGCCGTTGCGCGGACGATTGGTGACTCCAACGACTAAAACCTTCGCTTTCAAGCGACGACATTCCTGCACTACCGCCATGTCCACCCCTTTTGGATTGTCACCGACGACGATGGTGTGACCGAGTTGATGCACGCGGCGCACCACCCGGCGGGCGTAATCCAGCGCCTCGCGGTTGGCGAATCGTGACCCGGCGATCATGATGTTGATCTCCGACACAGCCTGCGCTGAAACGGTGGGAGCAGTCGCGTTGTTATCCACAACACTGCCAGCATCGTCCAGCGGTTTCTGTGTCAGCCGTGCCGACTGCGCCAGTTCATCCGCCTGAATATTTTTCTCACGCGGGATCCACGTCAGTGTGACCGTGTGTTTTTCCAGCAAGGTCTGAAGCTGCTGCCACAGGTCAAGATTGGCGACCTGTTCGCCGCGTGCGTTCTTCCAGCCGCGTTTCAACCAGTCGGATAGCCACCTCGTTCACGCCGCGCACGACGTAATTGGAGTCGCTGAAAAGCTGCACGGATGACCCTGCCTGTTTGAGTGCCTTCAATGCCTCAATGACCGCCGTGAGTTCCATCGCATTCACAGTGGTATCTGACGCACTGCCCTGTAAGACGCGCTGGTGTTCACCGCACTGAAGCACTGCTGCCCAGCCGCCAAGCCGCGTTTGTGTCTCACAGCTTCCATCCGTGTGAATGATAATCGGGTTCATGATGACCTCCGTGTAATTCAATTCGTAATGTTAAAAGGCAAAAAAAGAGCCAGTTCATCACCGGCTGCTGCGAACTTCACCAATGGACTCGAAACCAATGCCGTGATGCGCTGCCACCTTTTCCAGAATTTCGACCAGAATGTAGCGGTGACAGTGTTTCGTCGTAGCGTGTGTATCCTTGCAGTAGCAGCATACGATCAATTCAGCACTGCTCAGAGCCTCTAAAAATGCCGACGGATTTGCCTGATACCGCTGCCGCATCAATGCTGTGTACTCGCTGCGATATTCCTCCCAGGTGATTTCATCCCGTTTGGATGCCATCACCATCTTCCATGTCGGCGCGAACACCGCACCTAACCCTGAACCACTCTTGACCGTCGTATTCAGCACGCACTGTCCGACACGTCCCTGATAATCAATCCGCGCTGTTCCCACGCGGCAAATGTGTTTTGTTAAATCAGCCATATCAACCACTCCTGACTGAGAAAATTCAGAAAGAAAAACGCTCTTACGCGCAGGTTGCCGCCCGAATGCGCCCCGGCATCCTTTCGAGATGACCACGAGACGTTGACCCTTCCGGTAAGTAGCTTCATGTTTCTCACTGCTTCATCCGCGACGATCTGCGCTCGATGTGCTGTGTGCAGCTTGCCAAAACACACCTTCTTCACCTCCATCGGAGACGATGTGTCCTACATCACAGGATCGAGAGCGTTTGATACTGCGGGACATTGCGATCATCTACAGGAGTTCGTCGGGGCACAGTGGCTCCGGGAAAACTTACGACGCGCCCTTTCGAGCTAACGCGGCCTGATTAACGACACATCCGTCTGATCGATAACCCGCATGTATTTTTGTTAAGGTGCATTTCTGCACAGGTCTTACCACGTCGGGGTTCCCCGCTGCTCACCTGAAAGGCGGCACGGGTTTGCTATGAGAGAAACGGCGCAAGCCAGAAGCAAACCCGTAGCCGCAGCCGCTGGCGGCTGTGAGACAGCGGGGTGGCGTGGTACTGTGCAGTAAGAAATGCACCTAAAGACAGGCGGCATGGAGTAGAGACGGCATGGAGATCGGGCTAAGGTGAGAAGTGCTGGAAATCCGGGGACAGGCTGCCCTCGATCCACTCGCCAGATTGCGGATTGAACAGCATAATGGAGGTATTGACTAACTTTTATATAGAGAAAAATGCCTTTATGGAAAAACGTTTCCCTGACATCCCATCCCTGCTGTCAGCCTGTCTGATTCAAGAAGAATATCCTGATACTGCTCCCTTGATCGCTTCCTTAAGTCATGTCCGTGAGGTCGGTTTTTTCACGCGCAGCGAGTTCCTGAGCATGTGTAAATGGAAGGAACAACGGGAGCGTCGTCGGCAGAATTGGATAAGCAATACCGAAGACGAGGTGCAAATGCTTTCAGCGCGGGCGTTAAGTGCATCGGATGAAGCCCGTCGTATCCTTCACCTGTGTCGTCTGCGAGGCGTAGGCATCCCGGTTGCATCCGCGTTTTTGGCCCTTACTGACCCAGAACGCTATGGGGTTATTGATATAAGGGTCTGGCAGCTTCTGGCTTTTTATAAGGAGGTGGACTACGACCCGGATGGGCGAGTCTTACAGGTGCTGCACTGGCTAGATTATCTGGACAAAATCCGCCTGTGGGCAGGTGAATTCAACGTCAGTGTCCGCGCTATTGAACGCACGCTGTTCCAGCATCATCGTGATATTCAGACGGAGCGGCTTTATCCTTGAGGATAATGCTGCTAACTTTAGCGGCGTTTTTTCGTCAGATACTTGCGTGTGGTATCCAGAAACTCTGCCAGTTCATCTGGCTTCTCCCCACCATACCCTTCAATGACAAAATTCAGGCATTGTCCGACAGTGTTCAGATACGGCGGGGCTGAAGTAGGCAGCAACATCACATTTCGTCCTGAACCCCGGTAGTCCTCGTTCACGACCCACGCTAGATGTTCCAGCAGATACCAGCCAAACTTCCCTGAAGGCAGCGTAAACTTCACATACCAGGTTCCTGCCCGCCATTGGGAGGGGTTGGTGATGGTCTCATGTCCGCCGCAGCTGCCAACCGTCATCACTCCCGGATAGCGATTGAGTGCCTGCACCAGTCTAACGATGTTGGCATCCAGTTCATCGTATGGGATGCCTTTTTTGCCTGGGCCTTTGGCTGTTGGCGTGGTTAGGGGCTGATCAAGCATTAACTCCAAATCATCTTCATCCATATCCATGAGGTCTTCCTCTGGTTCCAATACGATAGCATTTGTTTCGCCTGCTTTGCGCTTTTGACGCGCTTCACGTTTCAATTCACGCTGGCAGTCCTTGCAGATATGCAGAGCATGACCGCGCCCGCCAAAGTTCTCGTTGGCGCGGCGGCGACCACAAATGCGGCAGTAATGCCCGGCAGGTTTTTTCTTCCCCATTCACCCTGCTCATGCTGGATATTGTTCTGAACCTCGTTGAACCTGTCGTAGTTCCTGCGAGAGATACTGAATCTCTCGCTGAAGTGCCGCGACACGGTTTTTGCTTTCACGACGCAGGCGCTCATTCTCCGCTCGGAGCAGCAGGTTTTCTTTGTACAGTTGCCTGACATCCCCATCTGGCATGTTGGCATCCAATAACCTATCAACCAGAAAGGTCTCGGTTGCCCGCTTTCTCTGCACAGAATGATTTGATTCAAGCAGCGCCAAACCACGCTCGGTCAGCCCTAATGCCCGTGATTTGCCGCGTGACTTCACCAGATAGCCCCAGGTGATCAGTCGCTCCAGATTATAGTTCACCACTGAAGTTGAGGTAATACGTGTCTCTACGCTGATTTCACGGATACTCGGCGCAAACCCATGTTCAAGGGTGTGCTGGTGAATGAAACGCAGGATATGCTGCTGACGTTTACTCAACATGCTCGACTGTTCTCCACTTGATATAACAACTTCTAAACCATTATCGGGTCAAACCAAAATCAGGACAAGTGTTCTGGATTTAAATCCCATTGCAACCGAGTATGAAGCAGGTTTGAGTTTCGCATAAAAAGGCAAATGTCTCATGTTGAAGACAATATGAGTTGGATTGGCGTTCAGCCGTTCGATCTGGGGCAGTAAATTCAACACTTCATCTACTTCATTTATTGCGTTTACTGCATCTGTATGATAAGCTGACGGTAGAAGTTTAGACTTTGGAGGCAATTGCCCCATGTTGACCTATCGCCAACTCCCCCCAAGTGAACGCGAGGCGGTCATTGCCCGTACCTCGAAGCAGCTGCTTGCCCGCTACGCCCGTGACGATCAATCTCTGACCGTGCAGGTGATGGATGCCGATCACGACGAGCCGATTGAACTCCCCGCTGGTGCGGTGACACTGCTGCTGGATATTTTAGGGGCGATGGCATCCGGGCAGGGTGTCACGATCATTCCTGAAGATGCTGAACTAACCACCGTGCAGGCTGCGGATATTCTCCATATGTCGCGCCCGTTCCTGATTAAGTTGCTGGACGAGGGCAAAATCCCCTATCGCAGGGTAGGCAAACATCGACGTATCCGTATGGAAGATGTCATGAACTACAAACGGGCTATCGACCAGCAGCGCGAAGCAGTGCTTGACCAGTTGGTAGCGGATGCTCAGGAACAGGACATGGGGTACGACTAGCATGAGCCAACTCACGGCGCTGCTGGATGCCAATGTGCTCTA
>JAWKPB010000029.1:0-124691 GCA_041390885.1 Anaerolineae bacterium
TAGAGAGGAGTATAAACGCTGGACAATGGGGCGTCAATCCAGCCCTGTGCGTTATAGGCTGAGGTACATCTCGATGCGGCGGAATTCTTCTATGTACCCGTAACGCTGGTAGACCGGCCATGTCGGGTCATTCACGGGCATATTTTCAATTTTGGTGTCCATCAGCGGTTGTTTGGCGTGAATAGCTTTGAGCAAGGCAGTGGTCATTTCGTCGCGAACCGACGCAGGAGCATAACATACCACATGGGTTAGTTCGAAGGTTGACTTCTCGTAGACTGCCCAGCCTGTATACCCTGATGGTAGTTTAAGGCGCAACCCACACAGTTCATCAAGCTTGACCATTGACGCATTCTCGCTGACCCATGATGCGCCCGGTCCCCGCTCCGCTAAACAGGCCAAAATTTCTTCACGAGAAAGTGGTGTGGTGGTTACGCCAGATTGAAGCGGAGCCGTTTCAAATTGTGCGGGCGGGCGGCGTATAACCAGAAGGCGTCGAATTTCTTGAAAACCGTTTCTTAGGAATAATTGGTGAGCCGGCTTGTTGCCCTCAATCACTTCAAGCTGAACGACACGGATGAAACGCTTTCGGGCGGCGGTTAGCAATCCATCCATAATGCACTGCCCCATCCCACTTTGCCGCTTTTCGGGAATGATTCCCAGGCGCGTGATCCACGCGCGATCATCGCGCACACCAAGCATTCCTAACCCGACCATCTCTTCATTCTGACCACAGATGACGACAGAAGAATCGAGATCAATGTCATAATGCCGAACATAAGCTTGCATACGTCGGGCGTTCATCGGCATGGGAACGATATAGTCGATGCGGGTTTGGTTATAGATGTCAGCTAGTTCGTCGGCGCTGAAATTGCTGGCTGGGACTGATGAAAAGGAGCTGCGTGATGCAGCAATATCCATGCTAATTAATTGTTCTTTACCGACAACTGATGTGGTCAAACGATACCCTACCCTTTCACCTGCTCATTAGGCGGTATTGCAACGCACAAGAAATACGAGGCGACAATAGCAATCATGTTCGGCTAAACTCGAGACACGGGTTGGTCCGTCACTGCTGGTCGCAAATAGGCGTTGACCTGCTCGGCAAAGCGCCGTGTGTCAATAGGTTTGTTGATAACACCCTGACAACCATAGGCTTTTGCCATTTGTTGAGCTTTGTCTTCCGGCCATGCGGTGAAGGCCACAATCCGCAGATCTTTAGTTTCCGGGCGCTGACGGATGAGGGCGACAATCGTTTGTCCGTCCACATCGGGCAGGCCCAAATCCATCAAAACCAGGTCAGGCAGCGAACTCACAACCGCCTCGAGACCTTCTTCGCCGTTGTCCTTGACGACCACCTCATGGCCCGCGTGTTTAAGCAGCTTTTCGGCCAATCGCGCATTGTTTGGGTTATCTTCGATCATGACTATCCGGCTCATAAAACGCTCCTCGTATCTTTACTTCAGTGCATCTTGCACTATGTCTAAGAATCTATCTCTGTCCAGTGTGCCCTTAGTCATGAGCGATCTGGTCTGTTGTTCCATCTGCTCACGCTCCTCCGGTGTTAGCTCTTTAGCGGTAAGGACAACGACTGGAATATCACGCAACGTGGCGTCTTCTTTTAGGGTTCGCAGTACCGTCGTTCCATCCATTTCTGGAAGCATCAAATCCAAAATAATGAGATCGGGGCGGTGTTCATAAATCGCCTTCAAGCCTTCCCGCCCTGAGCGTGATTCGATAATGTCGTAATTGCCGTCGGATTGCAGCAAGCGCCGCGCCAAGCGCATATGAGAAGGATTGTCTTCAATAATGACGACTCGTGCTTTGAGTTCGGAAGGTGCCCATAGGCTCACACTACGTTTTTGAACTGCGGAGGACACGGCTGGCTGAAGTCCTGCGCCGTCACCCGGTTGACCTACGCCATGCCCCAGTGTTTGCACGACATGTTCTACGAGCGCGCGCGTGTCAAACCCGCCTTTGACCCACACCGAATGCGAATGTCGATTGAGTAGCTGTGTGTCGTGTTCGGTCAGTGTTTTGGCGGAAACGACGACGACCGGAATGTCCGCAGTGGCGGGATCAGCCTTAACGTTTTCAAGGAAGGTAAAGCCGTCCATTTCGGGCATCGTCAGATCGCAGATGATGAGATCGGGCCGATGGGTACGAATCGAGTTGAGAGCTTCTTTGCCGCTGCTGGCTTCTTGAATGCGATAACGTTTGTAGCGCTGGAGCAGACGGCGAACCAGACGCCGATCAGATGGATTATCGTCTACCACTAAAATGGAGGTCACCTGTTCATCAAGTGTCTGGATTGCTGAGGCCAGTGAATCTTTGGTTGGATTTAAAGCAGTTTCCGCGTTACTCACTTCCAAATCATGGATATATTGGTCGCCCAGTATATGACTTTCAGCCGTGAAGGTATGACCGGAACAATTGACGACAACTGTTTCATTGGCTGCAATGATGCCTTTTTCAAGCATATGTTCCAGCCCAGCGAATGCCACAGCAGTGGCGGGTTCGACAGAATAACCGGCTTTGCTTGCCAGCCTGCGCATCGCTTCGAAGGTCTGTCCGTCCTCAATGGCAATCATTGTGCCACCGTTGCTCAACACGGCTTTGTGCAACAGTTCATAGCTGAAACCGGGGTCACCGGTTGCGAGTACGGTGATTAGGGTATGAGGAACGACTGGGTCAGCTTTGGCTTTGCCTTCGTTAAAAGCCTGCACCATCGGTGCACAGCCGGCTGCCTGGATGATGCCCAGCTTGGGCATGGCATCAATCAAGCCCATCTTCAAAAGTTCACTGAAGCCTTTCCAGGCACCCAGCGGGCCGATGCCACCGCTGACTGCCTGGATATACCAATCGGGCGCTTGCCAGCGACCATCGGTTCGCAGTTTGAGGCCAAGCTGTTCGGCAATTTCGAAGGCCAGCGTTTTCATACTTTCTTTACCGGGAATGGCTTTGGCACCACGATCAAGATGTAGCCCTTTGCGCTTGGCAAATTCGGCAGCTACGTGTTTGGCTTCGTCGTACGTGCCCGAAACCTTGATGACTTCCGCACCATACAAGGCGGCTTCACGCACTTTTTCATTTGACACATGGCTTGTCATGAACAGCCAGAGTTTAATTCCAGCGCGGGCACAGTAAGCGGCATAGGCAGCCCCAGCATTGCCGGTTGAGGCTAGCACGCATTCTGTAATGCCAGCGCGGCGCATGGCCATCACAGAAAGAGCAGCCTGACGGTCTTTGAATGAGCTGGTCGGACCTTGCCGTTCATCTTTGACGTAGATGTGCGGATGGTTATACATCCGTTCATAGCTGTAGAGGCGGATGAGCGAGGTGTAGCCTTCACCCATCGTAATTTCAACATCTGGTTCAGGGAGCGGTAGGAGTTCCCGGTAGCGCCAAAGTGACCGGTCGCGATTTGCTAGCAGACCCGGCCACAGTTTCCCTACTTCTTCGTAGTCGTATTCCGCGTCCAACCACTGCGAGCCACATTTGGGACAGGCATTCGTCATGATATCGGCAGGAATGCTGTGCCCACATTCGAGGCAGGTGATGGACTGGAAGAAATCCGTCATGGATGATTGAACCTCGTTGGTTGTCTTTTCAAAACATCTTATTTGAGAAGGGACGACTAATTAGGTCGTCCCTTTTGGTCTTACTACATGCTGTTCGGCAACCAGTCAGGTTTATACAGCCTGTGATGCTTCGGTAACCGGGGCATAGATCGGAACCGTGAACCAAAATGTTGTACCTACGCCTTTTTCACTGTCCACATAGATTTCTCCACCTTGCATCTGCACAAGATGGCGCGAAATCACTAACCCCAAACCAGTACCACCTGCGCGGCGGGTGGGTGAACCGTCCACCTGATGGAATTGTTGGAACAAGCCGCTCATTTCTTCTTCATTCATGCCAATGCCACTGTCCTTGACGCGAACTGCCAATTGACTATCACTGTAGCGTTCGACAGATACGGTCACACTGCCGGTTTCGGTAAACTTGATGGCATTGTTAACCAGATTAATGACAATCTGTTTCATGCGGATGGCGTCACCCTGGATGTTTGGAATATCACCAGATGTTTCAACCCTGAGTTCCAGTCCCTTATTGCGAGCTAAGATGTCAACCGTATTCATGGCGTCCTGGACGACCGTCATGGGGTCGATTTCGCGACGATCTACAATCATTTGTCCGGCTTCAATCTTGGCGAGGTCAAGGATGTCATTGATGATGGTTAGCAAATGTTTGCCGCTGTTGTGGATCGATTCTACGTCCTGAGTGGCCTCATCATTCAAGTCACCGTCAATACCGTCGAGTAATACTTCGGCATAACCGATGATGGAGTTCAGAGGTGTACGCAGCTCGTGGCTCATGTTGGCAAGGAATTGTGATTTGAGCTTGTCTACTTCGCGCAACCGTTCAGCTGTTTCCTGTTGTTCCGCGAATGCCAGAGCATTTTCCACCGCTACCGCGATTTGGTCCGCTAATGCTGACATGATGCGGATGTCTTCGTCTGTAAAGCGATTGGTTGTGCTCGCTTGAATATCCATAACGCCTACGAGACGGTCTGCTACGACCAAAGCCACTGCCATTTCGGACATCGTTTCTGGTAGGAGCGGATTCGGTAAATGGTTTTCAACCTTGGTTACATCGTTTACGACCACACTCTCGCGAGTACGGGCAGATGTTGTGACGATGCTATCTTCCCGGTTGAGAGGAATTCGATGTCCATGTGTGACCATCTCTTGACCGACATCTCCTGCACCGCCGGTCAAGACGAGATATTGTTTTTCTGCATCTAGCAGGTATACCTGAACATGGTACAAGTCGAAGTTCGTGGCCGTGAGGTAACTGACCGATGCGAGAAGGTCTTTAACGTCGAGGATGCTAGCACTGGCGGCACTGACCTGTGCTACCGCTTCCATTTGAGCCGCACGGCGGATAATTTCTTCTTCTTGCGCCTTACGAGCAGTAATGTCGGAACGGATGGCTACATACTGAACAGGTTTGCCCTGTTCGTTGAGGAATGGCACGATAGTGGTTTCTACCCAGTAGAGTACGCCATCTTTTGCGCGGTTCTTGACTTCACCTTTCCACACCTTTCCATTCGCGATAGTGACCCACATATCGCGGATGAATTCTTTGGAGTGATAGCCGGAATTTACGATGCGGTGATCCTGACCAAGTAGTTCGTCACGGGAGTACTTCGAGATCTGGCAGAACTTATCATTGACGAAGTTAATCTTGCCGGTAACATCGGTGATCGCCACGATAGAGTGTTGGTCGAGGGCGTAACGGACATCGTTAACCTGTCGTAGGGCTGCTTGTACCAACTGATAGGCATTGGCGTTGTCTACGGCACCAGCAATCTGGGCAGCCAACGTCGTCTTGATGCGGATATCTTCATCCGTAAAGCGGTTAACGATATTAGCTTGCACGTCAAGAACGCCGATTAGGCGATCACCGATTACAATCGGTATTGCCATTTCTGATTTGGTGTTCGGCAGCAGTGGGTTCGGTAAGTGGTTGGGGTTCTTGGTTACATCGTTCACCACAACACCCTTATGGGTACGTCCAGCGGTTGCTACCAAGCTTTGTTCACGACTTAAGGGTATGCTGTGACCTTTTCCAGCCATTTGACGACCGACTTCGCCTGCGCCGGCAGCCAACACTAGATTCTCGCCAGCCTGATCCAAAATATAAATGTGGGCGTGATACAGACCGAAGCTGCTCTTGGTAAGGTCAGCTACAGTTTGCAGTAGTTGATCAAGATCTAGGATGGTGGCAGTAGCCGCGCTCACTTTGGCTACGGTTTCCATCTGCGAAGCGCGCCACGCAACTTCTTCCTGAGAGCGTTTCAATTCGTCCAGTGTGCGGTACTGTTCAAGGGCACGCGCCATGACGTCCGCAGTATCTTGAATTAGAATGTGTTCTTCATCCCGCAGTGGATGGTCTTCATCATTCTTAACCAGAATATTGCCGATGGTAGCGCCGCGCAGGGTGATAGGTTGGGCATAGCTCAAGTTATCCATAACTTGCGACATATCAAAGTCGGGCGTAAGCGGGCGCGGGGATTCCAGATCGTATTCATAACCCATGCGCTCCCCGTCGGCCAGTTGACCCAGATAGCTTTGCCATGTTTCACTGGTCAGGCGTTCATTGATCGCTTCAGCGCGTGAAACGGCGGCTTGCGCTTCGTCAAAGGCCTGAGCACCACGAATGGCGGATGCGATTTGCGCGGCCATCGCTTCGAACACGGCGGCATTTTCGTTATTGAACTTGTCTACTTGAATAGCCTGCATGTCCAGTACGCCGATAATTTCCTGACCGATCTTAAGTGGTATTGCTACTTCAGAATGTGTGTCAGGGAGCAGCGGATTGGGCTTGTGAGTTGGATCATGCTCTGTGTCGCTCACGATAACGGATTGACCGCTTTGCACAGCACGGGCAACCAGTGAGGTTTGTTCCGTATCCAAGCGGTGGTTACGGGCTAACAACTGCTGGCCGACATCACCAGTACCGGCACGCAGGATTGCAAAACGTTTCGCTTCGTCGAGCATGTAAATCTGGGTGTAGTACAAATCGAAGTTGCTGCGAATATATTCCACCAAACGGGGTAGTAACACTTCTGTTTCTTTGATGCTGTTCGCCATCTGACCGACTTCGCTGGTTTTGTTGAGGTCGGCAGTACGGGCATGCACACGGGCATCCAACGAAGCAACCAAACCTTGGAGTTCGGCGGCCATTGTTCGGAAGGTATCCGCCAATTGACCGATTTCGTCACGCCCAACGTCAGGAACGGGTGTAGCAAAGTCACCAGCGCTCAATCGCTGGGCAGAGGTGTTCAAGGTTCGAATAGGCTGTACGATACGGCGGGCGATGAAGAGAACGGCGATGGTTACGACAACCGCTGCAATAGCCGCCAAAATCAAGGTACGCAAGGCGAGGGCGTTAATGGGATCTTGAATTTCAGAATACGGCAGTGCTGCCACTGCCGACCAAGTTTCTTCACCCGCGGACGGTACATAATTTAGGAGACTGTTATTACCTTCATGGTCAATTTCAACTGTGGTTCCCGTTTCACCACGGAGCGCACTCTTGATGGCGTTTTCATTACTTAAATCGGTGAAAAGGTGCGTAATGTCGCCATCAAGTACAATGCGCCCCTCTGAATTCACAAAATATACTTCACCAGCTTGACCAATTACCGTGTCCTCAACAATGGCAACAAGATTTCGGACGTCTACATTGGCGTTTACGATACCAATGAGTTTATTCGCCGTATCATAGACGGGCGAAGTTATGGAAATGACGAATTGTTGATCAGTGGTTGAATAGTATACATCTGAGGTCGTCAACCCATTTTGCCGAACAGCATCTGTAAACCACTTTTCATTCGAATAGTTTCCGCGCACATTGCTCGTTGAGGCTACAATGGTGCCAAATGTGTCGGTCACATAGATGGATGAATAAGCCCCGTATGTTGCTTGCACAGTTTTCAAATATTGGGACTTATTCTCGATGCTAACTGTAGGGTCGGTCACAATTTCATTTTGAGAAATTACGGTAACATCGCCGCGGCGCTCAAACAGATAACGCTCGAGGTTGGTACCTACTGCGCTCGCCTGTCCTTGCACAGCCGAACTGATCTGCTGCTGGATAGAGTCGCGTGCTTGCAGGAAGGACAAGGTGCCGACGATGGTGACGGGTATCAGCGCGATCAATAGTGAGAAAAATACAAGACGCCACTGAATGCTAGAGCGCCATGGAATTCGATTGGAGTGCATAGTTGTCATATGAGAAACCTTATTCGTTAAAGGGCAGCGGCCTACTGACCGGCATTTTCCACAAAGGACGGATTGATAATGTGTTGTAGGTCAGGAGCTTCTTTGAAGAGACTCAATGACTTGAATAGGTCAATACCGTACTGAGCGTTGCGGTAGATGGATTGATCACTTTGGATATTTGCAATCAGTTTATTGTCAGCAAGTGAATACACCTGCAAGCCTGACATAACGTCTGGCATTGTATCCGGTGCTACGCTTAAAAATTCGGCAACAATTGCATTACCTTCGGTTTGATTAGCCGCCCACCATGCACTGGCAAGGTCAAGCGCTTTGACCACGGCTTGAACGTCATTGGGGCGATTTTCCACTATTGCGTCCTGAAAGGCGAGGACATCAATAATCGCACTTGGCGCATCGGCGCTGGTCAGCAGTACCTTGGCCCCATTTTGAAGAGCGGAATCAGAAAATGGTGGGAAAGTGTGTCCAGCATCAATGATGTTGTTGGAGAGTGCTGCTGGTATTTCTTCCGGGGCAACATTGACAACGGTCACATCGTCCAAACTCATATTGAGATTGCTTAATAAGCGGGACAAGAACACATGCCCGAAGCTGCCATAGGATACGCCTATTCGTTTGCCGCGGAGATCTTCTGGTTTGGTGATAGAAGGTGATGCAACTAGAACATCAGCACCCGCCGAAATGTCAGTCGTCCATATGACGTCCAACGGGACACCAGCAGCGGATTGGGAAATAGTGTCTGTCAACACCATAGTTGCTGCATCTAGGCGCTTTTCAGCAAAACTACGGTTGGTTTCATTCACGCTGTCAAAGAACTTGACGGTCACCGGCGCTCCAGCTTGCTCAAAGAAACCCATTTTGCTGGCAATTTCCACCACACCATAACCGGGCCAAGCGTTGACACCGATAGTAAGCGGTTTTTCGTCCTGCTGCTGGGCTTCGACTGTACCCCCGCAGGCCGTCAGCAGTAGACCGGCGCAAGCCGCTGCCACTAATGCAATCAATTTCCAATAACGCATCATTGCGCTTCCTCCTCATATGCGCCGTTACCGTTCGGGCGCAGCTGCATCTCTATTGCGGTATAGGGCGCGCGGAGTGCCTTACCCAGTTCGCGCACGCCAGTTTGTAGAATTTCATCCATGCTCAACGCGCCCTGAACTTTACGCTCGATGGCACCCAAAGCCCGTTCGTGACGTGCGGTGCGCGCGGCGGTTTCGTACAGACTGGCATTGCTGATGGCCGTCGAAATCTGCGAAGCCATCAATTCGATTATGGTGAGATTGTTTTCATTGAAATAATTCACCGTATCACTCTGTACATCCAAGACGCCTAGAAGTTGACCACGCGCTACGAGCGGCACTGCGAGTTCGGAACGGGTGTCTGGCAAAAGTGGATGAGGGAGGAAGGTGGGTGATTGGCGAACGTCGTTAACGATAACGCCCTTGCGGGAACGGGCAGCGTTGGCAACGATACTTTGGAAGTTCTCCATGTTGATTGTACGGTGTTCGCTAACCATCTGGCGGCCTACATAACCGGCGCCAGCGGTCAGCACCAAGGTGTCACCTGCATCATTCAATAGATAGATGTGGGCGTGATACAGGCCAAAACGTTCTTTGGTCAAGTCGGCTACATCGCGCAGCAGCCGTTCTGGTTCCAGAATGGTGGATACACGGGCGCTTACCTCCGACACTGTTTGTAGATCGCGGGTACGGATTTCCAAACCATTAACGACCGTCTGAATTTCCGTTGCCATGTTATTCAAAGTTTGCGCAAGAGCGCCTGTTTCGTCAGGCAGGATCAGTTCGGCACGGCGGCTGTAATCACCCTGTGATAGGCCTTCCGCAACGTAGGTGAGTTCTTGAATAGGGCGGGTGATACTGCGGTATACGAAGTACGCAAACAGAGAACCAATGACGAGCGCGACTACCAATGTGATGGCTGTAACGACCTGCAATACCGAAGCCGCACCTTCGATCTCCGCACGGGCGTCCACAGCCTGTGCCAACTCATCTGTAACAATTTGTTGGATCAAGGGCGAAATTGAATCTGCCACCGCACGGAGCTGTGCAGTTTTCGCCTTCGCGTCCGCTTCCACAGCTACGAGTGCGTTAAACTTATTCAGATAGTCTTCAGCCAAATTAATGTACGAGGCTTTTTCATCGGCTGTAAGGGGAAGTGCGTTAATCTGATCTTCGAGAATATGAGTAAAATTCGCCGTGTCGTCAATATCGACCTGAAGACCGCGGAGCAAGTAGTCTTTTTCATTACGACGCATTTCCAAAAGGGACACGGTGAGTTCAGCACTATTTAGAATAGGCGGCGCAGCTTCCAAACTATGGATGGCTGTACGGAATTCGCCTTCCAAACCTGTATCAACAAAACCGCGTCGTTGCAGATCGGATGTAACGGTCAAGATTAGATTGTCATAGCTGATCGTTGCCTGGTCGATCTGATCTAACGAATCGGCTAAAGTAATATCCTCTTCATCAATGAGATCACGCAGTTGTTCGGTCAGATCGCGGATGTTCTGTGTGTGTTGTTGGTTGAGAACGATATAACTATTGTAGGCGTTCTCGAATCCTTCGCGCTGCCAGTTGAGCAGGAAGTCGCTTTCCCTGCGGCGTGCTTCCAGTAGTTGCTCATCAATCTCCAAGGCAAGCGTACTACTTTGGTTGCTTTCTGCCTCAATAGCATTGGCCTTTCCAGCCTGATCGTTGTTATACAGTGCTATGAAACCGCCAAAGAGCACCATCAGCACTAACACGCCAAAGCCCACCGCCAAACGCGGGCCGATCCGCAAGTTACTTAAGAGTCTTACCATGTGCCAATCCCCAATCTATCTGTATGGTTCTGTGACCCGTGAAATTCCAACAAAGGACACGCGAAGACAAAACATGATCGCTTCTTTAACTATGATAGATGAAGAAAGAGATGTGAAAGCGTTAAGAATATGCGACTTCTCAATATTTCTTTCTGTGTTACTTCGTTGCCTAATACGGCGTAGTGGTCTAACACTGATTGCACGCGGATAATTCCAGATTTTGTTCGAATTGCCTATGTAAGACGTGATTGCTGACCGTGTCTCAATGTGGGATTATTCCAAGCTTAACGGTTTGTTTATCCCAAAATATCCCATCGATATCCCAAGCAGAATCATGTTTTTCAGGCTTTGGTAGAAAATATCCCAAATTTGGGGATTTAAGATTTTGCTAGGAAATGGCAGAAACAAACCATCTGTGATATGTGGGATTTTAGTTTTTGGGACCACCTTTTCGCCTGATTTATCCCAAAAGTTATACATATAGCATTATGACTCAACACTGAGTCATTGGATTGCTGCCAGAGGTTTTTTGTTAAGAATCATTGGCGAATTTATCCCAACCTTAAAATTTTCCATTTTTTAAGATTCAAAGGCTGAAATCCGTTGAGTGATTCGGACCGTTACGGTATACTGACCAATACAAAAGTCACCAGAGCCAGAACTACTCCCGCACCCGTCTGGATGGGGCATGGGAACATGCCCCGGTGACAACTAACCCTGTTTGCCAAGTTGATGTATCGGCGTCATGCGGCACACCTCCGCTGCGGATTTGTGTTGTTCGTCGCCGGTTATAAAAGCCGGGGTTCAGGCTGTGAAAAGACCTCACAGTAGTGAACCGTGCCTATATAAGAAGGTCGCTGTTGTGAATCCGCAAGAAGCATGGAACATCGCATACTCACAATTGGAAATCCAGCTTGACCGCGCTAGTTTTGATACATGGCTGCGCGGCGCGGTATTTCTGAACTATTCCCCTTGCCCTGAAGAGGGCGAAACCACGGGCATATTCTCGATTGGTGTTGTCAATAGTTACGCCCGTGATATGCTCCAACATCGCTTATATCATGAAATTCGCCGCGTTTTGGGTGATGTATTAGGCGAACGGGCTGAGGTCAAGTTCGAAGTAGCGAAGGTAATGGCGGAGGTTGAAGAGGATAATGAGCTTCCCCTGTTCCGTTTGCTTAACCGACAGCCAGATGCTCTGCCCGAAGAGACCATTCCGCTGCACCAGCAAATCACCCGTCCACAGCGTCCAGATTTGCCGGAAAGTGAGCTAAATCCGCGGCTGACGTTTGAGCGCTTCGTCGCAAACTCCAATAATCGGATGACATACGAAGCGGCGCTGGCGGTGGCGGAGCATCCTGCGAGCCACTACAATCCTTTTTTGATTTATGGTGGTGTCGGGCTAGGCAAGACACATTTGCTCCAATCAATAGCCCATGTCTGCCGCGAAAAACAGTTGCGGGTTATCTACATTCCTTCTGAAGTATTCACTAACGATCTGGTAGACGCGATCCGCCAGCGCACGACAGCTATGTTCCGCGAAAAGTATCGCTCTGCGGATGTGCTGCTGGTGGATGATATCCAATTCATCGCGGGTAAAGAGAGTACACAGGAGGAATTCTTCCACACTTTCAATGCGCTCTACACCTTTAATAAACAGGTGATACTGGCCTCGGACCGTCATCCCGGTGAAATGCACACTCTGGAAGACCGCTTGCGTTCACGTTTCGCTGGCGGATTGGTGATGGACTTGCAGCCGCCTGAGTTTGAAACGCGGGTAGCTATCCTTAATATGTGGGCGCAGGAACGCAATGTTGATCTGCCCTCCAGTGCAGCCCAAATGATTGCTGAAAAAGCCCGCACTAACATTCGTGAATTGGAAGGTGTCTTCAACCAAGTGGTGGCAACCACGCAGTTGGCGCGCCGTCCGGTGACAATGGATATGGCAGAAAGCGCGCTTAATGGCTATCGCCGTCCGCGTTACCACCAGCTCACGATGGCACGTGTGTTGGATGTCACTGCCGCTTACTATCGCCTGTCGGTTACAGACCTGATCGGGCCGCGCCGTACGGCCCGTGTCAATCAGGCGCGACAAGTTGCGATGTATCTGGCACGCGAAGTCACCTTTGCCTCACTCCCACAAATTGGTGATACCTTTGGCGGGCGGACGCACAGCACCGTGCTGCACTCCTGCAACAAAGTGGCGGATGATCTGTTGCATGATGATCTGCTTCGGCAGGATGTGGAAAGTATTCAGGCCGCCTTGATGGGTGAGGACTAATCTACGCACTGCGGGACTGATTATGTGCCCGATCTTTAGATTATTGCTTCCATACAACAAATGAATGTAAACTCTAGTTACTAACTAAAGGGCCGTTATCCACTGCCCGGTTCTGGAGGCATTCATGCAGAGACGTTGGCTGTTACTCATTGGGTTGCTATTGGTGATTTTGAGTTCTGCTCCTCTTTATGCGCAGGACGCGCCGCAGCCGATGAACGCAGCGTTGAACGATTTGAGTGGGCGGGTAGGGCGTAACGTCGGCCTGCTTGACCTTGAAAAGTGGTCGTATGTGGGGAGCAATTATCCTTCGCCTGCGCTTGGCTGCCCCCAGTCCGGCGTGGCTTATGCGGATGTTATCACTCCCGGTTATCAATTCATTCTGACCTATAACGGCAGTGAGTATGATTATCGTGTCTCCAATGACCAGACCATCATAATCTTGTGCGGCACATCGGCTACTGCACCGACCACGCCATTGTGCCCACCCGCCAATGACCCGTCTTATCTACCGCCACGTTTGAGCATAGGGGCACAGGGGCGCGT
This sequence comes from Anaerolineae bacterium, assembly GCA_041390885.1. Lineage (GTDB taxonomy): Bacteria > Chloroflexota > Anaerolineae > Aggregatilineales > Phototrophicaceae > CFX2. Next base: position 13,454 of record JAWKPB010000029.1, read on the forward strand.
TGGCACAGGCGGTCTGCCGAATCTACTGCGTGACCAACCGGGCAGTAGTGGCAACGCGGTTGGTCAAATTCCTCCCGGCGATATCTTCACTGTGCAGGATGGGCCGCGCTGCAGCCTTCTGGATAAAGTGGTCTGGTGGCAAGTTAATTACAATGGATTGATTGGATGGACAGCCGAGGGTAAAGATGGTGAATATTGGCTGGAACCGCTTGACCTGCCGACTCCGACTCAGCCGACACTGGAAATTATCAGCACCGGCAACGCGGCTGCCCTAGACAGAGTCTATGCTTCAACTAATGCAGTCATCGCTCTATCCCCAACCGGACCCACTGTTGCCAGTGGTGATGGAAGCGGCAATATTACCCTCTTTGACTTCCTCGCTAATACTCAACTTTCTGCGAAGCCTGCCCATTCTGGCGCAGTTACCAGTTTGGTGTTTGGATATAACCCGATTCAGCTACTTAATCTTTTAGCATCAGGCGGAGCGGACGGCGTGGTGAAAATCTGGGAAGTATCCAGTCAAGGCTCACTGACGCAAAAGGTGCAGGTCAGCGCCCACAACGGAGCGGTTAGTGCGCTGGCCTTTAGCAATAGAGGAACACTGCTGGTCACGGGCGGGGCGGATGGAAAACTACGCTTATGGGATGCAGCGACCGGTAACCTTCTCAAAGAACTGGCGGTACACAATGGACCGGTTGAAGAGGTGAGATTTGGCGCGGCCGACAACGGCATTATTTCGCGGGATAACAGTGGATCGGTGGTTATATCGGCTGTCGTCTCTGGCACGGCAATTGAAGCAGCGGGGTAACTGTAATGACCAACCGAAGCGCGGTGTCCCAACCCCCTAAACTCCTGCTGGAAGCCACGCTCAGACGGCGACCATTTTTTCGCAAGGCGCTGCTGGCGGCGCTAGGTCTGGCGGTGGCGCTTGTCGCTCTTTACGCGGTCAATGAAGCCAACACCATCGGCACGCTGCCCGAGGGTTTCTGGTTACCGGGGATTATCATCGCCATCATTACGGTTCTGTTGTTTGCAATTAGCCTACTCACCAATTTATGGCGCTGGTTGCGAGGCGCGGATGAAGTATTGCGCTTCTATGATCAAGGCTTTGTTTGGACACATGGCAATGATACTCGCAAATATGGCTGGTCCGCTTTGCAAGCCTACCGTGAAACCAAGCGTATGCTTTACCTGACTATGAAGGATGGAAAAATCATCAAAATTGGTGACCGGCATGGCGATGTTCAAAATTGGGCATTCCTCATCCGCAAACGCGCTGCCCGTGTGACCGGTACACTGATTGCACGCGCTATCCGTGAGGAACAACCTTTTCGCCTGCACAAACAGCTAACCGTCTGGCCGGGTGGGGTAGAAGTGAACAAACAAGAAATTCCGTGGTCGGAATTGGATGTGCGGCTCAAAGATAGCCGCTTGACTGTTTACCGCCGCGCAGAGTCCGGTAAGTTTCGCACTGTGAAACAATTTAATGCCCAAACAGTAGAGAATGTGGGTGGCTTTTTGGAACTAGCGCATTCCACCATCAAGAATCACCAGCGCGAGCGCTTCGGGGTATAACCGTGTATCGTGCTATCGTCAGCCGCCACCGCCTGCCGCGTGTATACCGGCTCAGTTTGACTGGATTATGGCTGCTGCCGGCTGTTATTTTCCTGCTGACTTTTGTTATTGGCGGCCTACGCAGCGGCAGTATTGATGTACGCTTGCTATTTTTACTAGGCGTTATGAGCCTACCGGCGCTGTACGTATGGCATGAAGGTGTAGATGTGTTGGCGGATGGGCTGCAGGTGCGTATTCACGGGACGCATTACTACCGATTTGATGAGCTCGATACGTGGTACATTGACACACACACCAGTCGCCGCCGTCTGACCATTTGGAAGCGCGATAATTGTAAGGTGTTGGAATGCCACCCCGCACATCTGAGTGATATGCCGGTCCTCATGCGAACGCTAAAGGAACACCTGCGTTACCGCCACTGGCCGGAGTGAGAAGTTTCCTGATTTTTGTGATGACTGCTTAACTTAATGATTTAAGCCGTTTTCCAGAATTCTGCGGCACGATCCAAGTGACGCGTTTCACCACGTGCCTGCGGTTGTAATTTGCGATACGTTTCAAGAAAGGTGCGTATAGCACTTTTTTCACGCGGTGTGAAGGCGCTTACCCGATTCAGGAAATCGCCAATCTGTGTGTGCTTAAGTGGGTCGGTTTTCTTCTCTAGATATTTTTGTAACAAACCGGCATCCGGCGGGGTCAAGCTGTGCATCAACCCCATAGGTAGGGTGCTGACATGCCCATAGTAGAAAACCACAGCCAACATGAAGGCGGGGAGATAATAACGAAAGGCTTCCGGTGTCATCAACGCCATGTCTACGTGATAATTGGTAATGGTGTTCAGTTGTAGATCGCGCCAGTCTTGCCCACGAAAAGCCCGTACGAGATCGCTTCCATCTACATCCGGCTTGCAAATATGGTTATCACCGGGGTAGGGTGTATCTGCGAACGCTTCCTCGATATGCCGCCCTAAACGCTGCCGAAGTTCATCCAGTCCTGTTGCCGCGTCATCTGTTTGAAACAAACGGGTACTAGCCATTTCATGCCTTCGCAACTCGAACATAACATCACCCGATTACAGGGAATGTTACAGCTTTGTTATATTGTCATTCTAGCAGAATTCGGGTGTTAGAAAACTTAAGCCTGCTGCCAAATTTCCTATCTGCATAAAGATTGAATTGATGTTGTTTTAATGGTAATAAGCGTACTTATAACTTGGTTTACCATTCACCGGCATAATCCACTTCATATGGCGCACATTCTATGATCAAGGAGGCGTAGCGCAGTTCGTTCAATTGGCGAATGTGCAGCAGATCATGCGCGATCCAGGCGGCCATGATATCTCCGGCGCGGGAGGAGCCAAATTGCGGACGGGTGTGGGTCACATTCCAGTCTGGTGATTGAAGCGAACGGAGCCAATCCAGCGAGGTCTGACGCTCAGTCTGGAAACGGCGCAGCGACTCGTCTAAATCACGCTGGTTATAGGCGCGTTCTGTGACCCAAGCGCCGGGATGGATGGGCGGCCAGTCCTGTTCCGGATGATGTAGGCTTAGATCAACACGAGTGCGGAAGTCTTCGCGCTCTTCATCTGCTAGATGGTTGATGACTTCGAGCATAGACCACGTATCAGCATCCGGTTTCCAGCGTGCTTGTTCGTCGCTGACATCGCCCAGCAGGGCGGCAATGGTTTCGCCAGTAGTTTGCAGATGGTTGATGAGCTGCGTTAGTTCCATTTTTCACCTCCAGATAAAAGTATTGGCAAAAATGGCGACAATTTCGGCAATGGCATACTGGCATTTATTGCCAATTGGGTTTTATGTCGTCGTCGTCGTCTCCCCTAAAGTGAGGCTTCGTGCCGGACGACATAACCGATATCATGGTCATTATATTTGTAGCATGGCGCAACTATAATTTCATTTGACGAAGGAGTACTTATACGGTATTGCTTCGCTGGTCGTAAGAGTCGTTCCATAAGGAGGTTTCACACTCAATGTCGGACATGAAATCCTTGACGGTTGAGTTTCACAAGAGGATTCTAAACATCCTTCATGGTGTATCATTATAGCACAAATGTTCAAAAAGGTCAAGGGTCAACCTGTTCGACTCATGCCCAACTTCAAATCAAGCATAGCGCCAGAATTCGACGGTGCTGCCCATGACATCAATGTTATAAAGCAGGTAGCCGAGCGGATAGACGGCGACGAAGGTATCGAGGAATGCGAGGACAGCGACTTTCTCCGCCGCGTTGAAAGCGGAGGCCCGACGTGAAAAGTAGTCGTTATATTCCCCGGCGTGATAATTGTTGATTTGATCCTGCGACTGTGGCGTTAGGCAGAAGATTAAATTATCGGTGACAGTCCCGACTTGCTGGTGGTGCAGCAGCGCCGCCAGCATCAAAGCCGGAGCATAGAAGCGGAAGGCTTCAGGAGTGAGCAGGAAAATATCCCAACGATATTTGTGCAGCAGTTCAGGTGAGAGGTTGCGCCAGTGCTTGCCGCGGAAGGCAGCGGCGATTTCGTCGGCCTGATAACCGGCGATGTGGTCGTCACCGGGGTAAGGGGTTTCGGCGAAGGTGATCTCAATTTGATGTGCAACGCGCGGTGTCAGTGTGTCGGGCATGGTATCAAATTACTCATTTACATGGGCTTCTCAGGAGGCAAAATATCAATGAGTTGGAGTGCGAGTTCTGGTAAATTGCGATTAGCAACCTGCCAGACAATATCTAGATTGACATTATTGTAATCATGAATGATGCGGTTTCGCATTCCAATAATATTCTTCCACGGTATTTGCGGATATTGATTTCTGGTTTCGTCGGTTACTCTGGCAGCCGCTTCACCAATTAATTCTATAGCGCGAATCACCGCATAAGCTAACATTTCATTGGCATCGAGGTCAATTCGTTGACGCCCATCAACAAAGTGTTGTACTTTCTGCGTCTCATCAAGCATATCACGCAAACGAGTTTCATCCCGCTCGTTCATAGATGACCTGTGCGACAGCCACAACTTTGTCCCGGAAATGACGACTTAATGAGCCATAGGTATGCAAATCCACGTTACGCCCTATAATGTGGCTCAACTCGTCTTGTATATCCACAATCTCCCATCCGGGTATATGGTTGGGGTCAAATTCCACCAACACATCAATATCACTTTCATCACGAAAGTTATCCGTCAATACGGACCCAAACAACGACAGATTTGTGATGTAATGGCGCTGGCAGAATTCGGCGATTCTGTGGTAGGGAATGGCTAACTGTTGATTGAACATTACTCAAATATCGCTTTCAGCGGCAGTTCAAAACCAGGAATAAGCTCATTACAGGTCAGAATATTGTCACGCTCTAGAAATATTGTCCGACTAGGCTCATAGGTAAGCACTGACTTCTGCTTGGAATCAATAACCCACACTGACTGAACACCATTCTCCAGATAACGCGGAAACTTGGTGAATGAATGTAACAAATTCGTATCATACGGAAGAACATTCACCGCTATGTCTGGCACAATCATTAACGGCAAATCCCCCAATCAGGTGTTGCATCTTTATAGGCTTCCATGCGTTCGTTGCGAACAAAGCACACTTCGGTTAAGCGGGCGTCCGGTATAAATCCATCATCGTCCAATAGTAGATAGGGTAGGCGAAAAAAGGTTTTGCCAAGCTTCTTGTACTGAGACAACGCAAAATCCACATTCTGTGCAGCTGTCCCTTGCCCCGCAACCATCAAGTAAGCTGGCATAATTTCGCCATTGATGATCTCAAACGGCGACTCTTTTTTATACTCGCGTATAAAGTTCTCTACCGTGAGTCGCCGCATTCCCACTACCCCTACATCTCCAAATAATCTCTTAATTGCCTACTCCGCGTGGGGTGGCGCAGCTTACGCAGGGCTTTGGCTTCAATCTGGCGGATGCGTTCGCGTGTCACGCCCAGATGCTTGCCAACCTCTTCCAGTGTATGATCCTGCCCGTCGGACAGGCCGAAGCGCATTTCCAGCACTTCGCGCTCGCGGTCACTGAGCACACCCAGCGCCGAGCGAATTTGCTCTTTGAGCAGTTGACGGCTGGCGGCGTCCACCGGCCCCATGATCTTGTCGTCTTCGATAAAATCACCGAGCATGCTGCTGTCTTCCTGACCAATCGGCATTTCCAAACTCATCGGCTCTTGGCTAATCCGCATGATCTTGCGGACTTTCTGCGCTGCCCGCCGCAGCTTGCGCTGTAGGCCGGGGTCAACCCGCTCGCCACTGCCACGCAGCATGCGGATGGCTTCGGTTTCATCTTTGGTCAGAAATTCCATCTCCAGCGCGATCTGTTCGGCGCTGGGTTCGCCACCCAGTTCCTGGATGAGGTCACGCTGCACCCGCATGAGGCGGTTGATGGTTTCCACCATGTGTACTGGAATACGGATGGTGCGGGCTTGATCGGCGATAGCGCGGCTGATGGCCTGGCGAATCCACCATGTGGCGTAGGTGCTGAACTTGAAGCCTTTGGTGTGGTCGAATTTCTCTACCGCCCGCAGCAGGCCGATGTTGCCTTCTTGAATGAGGTCGAGGAAGTTGATGCCGCGTCCCATGTAGCGTTTGGCGACGCTCACCACCAAGCGCAGGTTGGCGCGGGTCAGGGCTTCGGCGGCTTGTTCCGCCCGCTGCTCGATGAGTCCAAAGAACTCCGGCAGGTCGTTGATGACGTCTTCGTCATCCATCAACCACTGGTGGAATTGTTTAACGCCGGGTAAGGTATTCTTCTTCTTGTATTCGGCGAGAACCTTGATGAGCAAATCAAGCGGTATGAGGTAAATACCCTGAAACACATCGAACAAACGCCGTGCTAACTCTGTCCAGAGTTCTTCACGTCCCCAGTCGCGCTGGAGCAGGTATTCGCGAATATAGGACTTGCCGCCGGTATCCCAATTTTCATTGACTAACATGACTTCTTCGATGACTCTACGCAGGTCAGGTGGTTCGACACCGAACGCTCCCGCACCGTCTACCACTTCGTCCCAATTACGCTGGACGTGCTGGTAGGCCAATTCGACGATGTCGGACGGCTGCGGTTCTTTTTCCTCCTCGCCATCATCCACTTTGGAGAGGATGTGCAAAAAGTTATCCAAAAGCTGCTCGGCGGCCACCTGCGTACTCAACCATGTTTCGCGGTTGGTATCCAGCAGCGGCACCTGCCCGATTTCTTTCAGATACATGCGGACGGGGTCGTCTGCCAGCGCCGCAGCATCCAACGAGAGACTTTCGCCCGACAGGTCGTCGTCATCGAAGTCTTCGTCGAAATCGTCTGAATCTTCGATGGGGAATTCACCGGTATCGGTGATTCCCCCCATAAAGCCACCATCATCATCGTCCAGCGAATCATCTTCGAGATCGAATTCGCTGTCCTCGCCCTGAACCTTCGGCATTTCCTCCGAGGTGTCGAGCACTTCTTTCTTCGGGTTGCGTTTCTTCGGCATAAGTCCCACCTACTTGCGCGTTGAATTCTTGAGTTCTTGTAGATTACTATCCAATAATTGCCTTGCTTGATTCGTTAGAAAAATCATGTTGCCATACTGAGCCAAGGCATCCTCATCGCCGCTAGTTTGAGCTTCTAATTGTCGGAAAGATAGTTCTTCTCTCTCTCGCTTAAGACGCTCCAATCGGAGTTCTAAAACTCTTGGGGTCAGTTCGGCGTTCATTTCATCTTCAAAAGATTTGCCGACTCGGGAGTACACAACTTCAAGTTGAGCAGGGGATGTGTTTTTCACACGTCCCTTTATTCTATCTAAGTCATCCGCAAGTATAACATCAAGATGTGGTTGCAAGGCAATATCGGCCTGCAAGCGCAGATAATCCAGCGGGTCGAGTTCATCTTGAAGCAGCGCCGTCACAAAGGCTTGCATCAATGCCCGCGAGTCGGGCTGACTGAAATCTTCCGCACACCACTCAGCCAACGGACCTTCTATCAATCGCCGGTCATCTTTAGCTATTTCACGCAGTTTTCGGTTCACTACGTAGTAAGCCATCGGTTCGCGGAACAGCACCCGCAGACACTGCACCTCCATCGCCGCCTCGCGCACCGTGCCGATGCGGCGCATGGGTTGAACGGCGCGCTGGCTTTGTTCTTCCTTTGATGGTAGAGACGGTGGCTGGTAGACGAGTTCGTCTTCATCTATATATACACTGGCGCTGGCGAGTGCCTCATCGTCCAGCGGGGGCGGTTCGGGAGAAATAGTATCGTTACCAATGTTTTGTACGGGTGCAGCATGCTGCGCCCCTACACTAGCTCCCGATCGCGGTTTTCTGGCTGCGTCTATGCGCGCCTGTTCTTCTGCCCATGCCAGTAGATCACGCTCGGCAATCCGCAAGCGCAGTGCCAACTTTTGCAAGTTGTCGCGCGTATAGAGCTTGTCTTCCGATGCCATCAAAATAGGCAGCAGGCTGCGGGCTACTGCTTCACGCTCTTGCACGGTGGCGTTGGGGGGCAGGGCAGATGTTTCCATTTCGATGACGTATTCCGCTACCGGCATGGCCTGCGCCACTAATTCTGTCCACTGCTCCGGTGTCTCGCGGATGAGGTCATCGGGGTCTTTCGCGCCGGGAATTTGCAGCACGCGAATATCCACCGAGAGCCTGCCGCCGAAGTCACTTTGCAGCGTCTGGCGGGCAGTTTCCAGACTGCGACGGGTGGCACTTTGTCCGGCGGCATCAGCATCCAGTGCCAGCACAATGCGCTTGGCTGAACGGGTCAGCGCCCGCAGTTGGGTTTCGGTCATAGCTGTACCCATCTGCGCCACCACATTCTTGAACCCGGCTTGATGGGCCTGTATCACATCCATATAACCTTCGACGATGACCGCCGTTTCACTTTCGCGGATGGTAGCCTTCGCCATATCCAACCCGAACAGTGTGCGACTTTTGTCGAACAAGGGGGTTTGCGGCGAGTTGAGGTACTTGGGTTTGTCTTCGTCTGCCAATGCCCGCGCACCGAAGCCGATGATGCGCCCGCGATCATCGCGGATGGGGATCATGAGGCGGTTGCGGAAGCGATCATAGACGCGCCCGGTATCTTCGTTTTTAATCGCCAGCCCCACCTCAATCATCTGCGCCTCGTCATAGCCCAGTGTTTTAAGGTGATCCATCATATTCGTCCAGCCGGGCGGCGCGTAGCCGATTTTGAACTGGGTGATGGTGGCATCGCTGAAGCCGCGCTTTTCGCGGGTGTAGCGCAGCACTTCCGGCTGGCGTTCCACTTTGGGGTCGAGCAGCGCATTGTGGTAGGCGTCGGCAGCGGTGTGCATCAGGCCGCGCAGGACATCCAACCGTTCGCTCTGTTGGCGCTGCTGGGGCGTTTGCTTTTCGACTTCAACTCCGGTGATTTTGCCCAGCTCTTGCAGCGCTTCGCCAAATGACCAGCCATGATGGCGCATGGCGAAGGTGATGACATCGCCGCCGGTAGCGCACGCACCGAAGCAGCGGAAACTCTGCCTGTCAGGGTCCACGTGGAAGGACGGCGTTTTCTCAGAATGCCACGGGCAACACGCCTTGTAACTCTTACCGGCGCGCTTCAGCGGGACATATCTTTGAATGTAGTCAACTATATCTAGTCTGGACTTGATTTCGTCGGCAACCGACATGATGTGCAAACCCCACCATAAGCCGTAGCAGCATTATAGTGGTGGGCCGTAGGATAGGCAACTCGGAATGGTGAACCTCCCGGCTCGATTGACATGGGTAGGGTGAGTCGTGTACTCAGGGCACAATATCACCCGCCCCATATTGCACTTCATCGGTCACTCTTGATGTGCAATTCGTGAGTTCGTTTTACTTATCCCGTGTCAGTGAAAAACCACGCAGGAAGCTTTCCTGTAGTACGAGGAACACCACCAGCGGAGGGATGGACGCTATGACCGCTGCCGCAAGCGCCACGCCCCAATTTCCCTGATCTAAGGCGTTAATGGTGATGCCTTTCAAGGCCACCTGTACCAACTGCCGTTGGTTGTCGTTGATAATCAGCAGCGGCCATAAATATTGATTCCAGACGCCAATGAACTGGATCATACCTAACGCGCCGATGACATTCCACGAGATGGCACAAGTACGCTTGTTAAATATCGAAACGGTCCCGCGCCGTCAATCTGGGCTGCATCCGCCAATTCAGACGGGATATTGGAAAAGTGCTGGCGGAACAACAGGGTTCCAGTAGCACTTGCCAAAAAGGGCGCCACCAGTGCTTGAAAGGTATTCGTCCAATCCAACTGTCCCATCAAACGAAACAGCGCCACAATTAGAATATCGGTAGGCATCATCAACGTCAGCAGTACGAAAATAAACAAGAAGCCGCGCAGCGGAAAGCGAAAATACACAAAGGCCATTCCCTCCAGTAAGGATGTAATCGTCTTGCCAGTTGTGACCGCAATCGCTACCAGAATGGTATTGCCCATCAAACGCACGAGGTTGTTGCTGTTCCATGCATCCAAGTAGTTCACAAACAGTTGGTCACCCGGCATGAGATTAGGTGGATAGGCCATGATCTGTCCCAAATTTTGGGTGGATTTGATAATCGAGAAGATCATGGGAAATCCGATGACAATGCATATAGCCGTGAGCGTAATATGTGCCAGATACTTCGGACGAGACTTGGTTGATGATTTAAGCATTGTACGTTACCCGCCGTTCTGTTGTCCGGAATTGCATAACGGTCAGTCCCGCCACCAACATAAACAGCATGACTGACTGCGCCGCCGCTGACCCGGTATCGTGATTAGTCTGCAAGTCGCGATACAGGTTGTAGATGAGCACAGTGGTCGAATTTGCCGGGCCGGGGCCAGATAAAATGTCAATCGTTCCAAAGACATCGAAAAATGAAAATGTCAGATTGGTAATCAGCAGGAAAAATGTGAATGGGGACAACAGCGGGAAAATGACCCGCCGAAAACGTACCCACGCATTTGCGCCGTCTATAGAGGCCGCTTCCAGCAGTTCAGTACCAATGTTCTGTAATCCGGCGAGGTAGAAGATGACGTTGTAGCCGAGATTCTTCCAAATTGAGGCAACAACGACCAGAAGGGGCGTCAGGATGGGGTCGCCCAACCAATTCGGACGTGTGCCAAAAATTCCACCCCACGCATAATTGACTACGCCGACAACCGGATTAAACATAAACAGGAAGATCACCCCTACGATGGCTGGAGAAATAGCATACGGCCAGATCAACAGGGTGCGGTAAATGCGAATGCCCTTCAGCTTCTGATTTGCCAGCATGGCTATTCCCAACGATGTTGCTAGACCGCCCACCACCACCGCAGCTGAAAAAAATAACGAACGAACCAGTACGAGCAAGTAATTGCCTCTAATGAATATCGTGCCCGACTCGCTAGTTGTAATGCGCGGGTCAAGCAGCCTTTGATAATTGGCAAGCCCGGCGTAACGTAGATCAATGCCGTTGGGCGCAGCGCGGTAGAAACTAAGGTTGAAGGTGCTGATGATGGGATAATACAAGAAGATGACGAGAATAATGAGCGTTGGGAGCAGCAGTACATAGGGCAGCCAACGACTACGAAAAATAGCCTGCATTATTAATTTTCCTCACAAACTTTGGACTAGGTTTCCCTCCGATAACGGCTCTCGCTTTCGGCTGGGTTCCGGCAGCACTCGTCGCCATTAACGATATGAATCATAGGCAGGCCATTACGGGTCTACCTATGATATGTTCAGACCTTTGCAACAAAGCCTAACAGATTACAGCCCGCCCTACTGCAAGCGACTGTTGTAATCTTCAATCGCCAAATCAGCTTGCGCTTTGGCATCCTCCAAAACCTGATCGGTGTCGCCACCGTTGACTGCTGCCTGTATCGCCTGTTCCACAATGTCACGAATTTGGGGGAACGGGCCGGTGATTGCGCCGGCTGTGGCGCTGGTCACTTTGGCATCGGCCAATTGGTCAACCGCTGTTCTTTGTCCGGGATTTTCCTTGAAGTAGTCCTCGCCCAGCATCTCTTGCGAACTCTTGGTGATAGGCATGTAGCCGGTAGCTTTGTGCCACTGCGCCATCTGTTCTGGTTGGTGCAGCCACATAATAAAGTCAACCGCCGCCTGATTCTGTTCGTCGGAATGTCCAGCGCCAATCCACAGGCTGGCACCACCGATAATAACACCAACACGATCAACATCCCCATTGGACGGCAAAAAGCCAGTTCCCAACTGGAATCCTGAAGTTTCCGCGCCATTACGGAATGTACGCAGCGCTCCGGTACTTTCAATAATCATAGCTGCCTGTTTAGCGATGAAAATCTGATTTGCGCCTTGATTATCGTGTAATTTGCCGGTGTACGTCCAATATCCTTTATCGTTGATATCTTTCCAGAAATTGAGAATATTTTTCGCAGCGTCGGCCGTCATGTAAGTTTCGGTAGCACGGTCATCACGACCATTCCCGTTATTGACCAGCTCTTGCCCTTGAATTGCCATCCATTGCTCAAAATACCAACCGTAAATTTGCATACTGATGCAGTTCGGAGCAGCGCCGGTTTCCATAATTTTGGCGCAGTCGGCCTCTAGTTCTTGCCATGTCGCCGGCGGCACATCCGGGTCGAGGCCCGCCGCTGCGAACATATCTTTGTTGTAATAGAACAAAGGCGTTGAATTATTCCACGGTATAGAGTTTAACTGCCCGCCAATGCTGAAGTAGCTGATAAGCGGCGGCAGAACATCATCTTTAATGTGCTGTAATTGGTCAGCCGAGAGCAGTGTTTCAACCGGGACAAAGAACCCCGAGTCGATAGCCAATGGCGTGCCGAGGTCGAAAATCTGCGCGATGTTCGGCCCTTCTCCTTGTCCCGATGCCTGTATCACAGCATTCAGGGTCTCATTGTAGTTACCCTTGTTCTGCTCTGAAACAAGCACATCCGACTGTGACGCATTGTAAGCCGCTACCAAAGCCGTGACAGCCTCGCCGTTGGTTCCCGACATCGCATGCCAGAAAGAAATCTCAACGGGCGCAGCGACTGCGACATTAGTCACGCCCAAAATAACTGTGACAGTCAGTACCAAACAGAGCAATATCCTGTTCTTCTGCATCGTCAACACTCCTTTTGAAATATACAGCGCCCAATGGCACTTAGCGGACAATGTAGCATGCCTTGTGCGTTTTGCCAAAACAAAATTGGTATTGTATTGTCACAATTGCACAATAACATCGCTATTCAAGGAAGTGCTCCAATTCAACCCAACTGCCGCACCTTGGACTGTCCTGCATCTATTGTAAGTCGCACTCATCGCTCATAATCCATCAATAATCTTGATCGAAGTTATCGGATACTTTCGTTGCTCGTGGACACAGCCGACATTACAATAACGGGGTATCCAATCCAACCATCCGCCAAGTTAGAAAGACAGCAACCCATGACTAACTATGCCATTCCTACCTTTCAAGATGTGCTGGCGGCACGGCAGCGTATTGCGCCGTATTTGCGACCCACGCCCATGTTCAGCTATCCGGCGTTGAATGAACTGCTGGGCACAGACGTGTATGTCAAGCACGAAAACTGCCAGCCAGTAGGAGCGTTTAAGGTGCGCGGCGGGATTAATCTGGTGTCTCAGATGTCGGCGGAAGAACGCCAGCGGGGATTGATCGCCGCTTCGACAGGCAATCACGGGCAGTCGGTGGCCTATGCCGGGCGGTTGTTCGGCGTGCCGGTACGCATCGTCGTGCCGGAAGGAGCCAACCCCGGCAAGGTGGCGGCCATGCGCGGACTAGGTGCAGAGGTCATCTTTCACGGTGCGAAATTTGACGACGCCGTAAAGCACTGCGAGGCGCTGACCCAACAACACGGCTATCGTTATGTACACTCAGCCAACGAACCGCACTTGATCGCAGGTGTGGGGACGCACACGCTGGAAGTGCTGCTGGAACAACCTGATATTGACACGGTTATTGTGCCGCTGGGTTTGGGCAGCGGGGCGGCAGGGGCGTGCATCGCCGCGCACGGCATCAACCCCGCCATTCGCGTCATTGCCGTTCAGTCGGCACAATCTCCCGCTGGCTATGAATCGTGGAAAGCACGGCAATTGGTCACGGCATCTAATGCTACCTTTGCGGAAGGCGTGGCGACCGGCTCGGCGGCGGAACTGACGCAAGCCATTGTGCAGGAACATCTGCATGATTTTGTGCTGGTGAGTGATGACGAAATCCGGCAGGCGATGGTGTGGCTGCTCGAACGGGCGCACACGCTGGCCGAAGGGGCGGGTGCAGCTTCGACGGCGGCGGCCTACCGCCTGCGCGAAGAACTCCAAGGCAAAAAAGTGGCGCTCATCTGCTCCGGTGGCAACAGTTCGCTCGACCACCTGCGGCAGGCGCTGGTGCAGTGAGTGTTTGACACGTTTATCTGCCGCTTTTAGGGTGCTGAGTTTAGCTGATAGATATGGAAGGCTGGCCCGCCGCCCGCACGCTCGATTGTCAGGATGGGCTTGCCGGGGGCGGTGTCCGGCACGTAGGGCACGTCCTGAAGCATGACAATGACGTCGCTGCTGCGTTTGCCGTTCATCAATTCTGTCAGTACGGGAATATCAGAGCCGTTGGGATTGATTTTGGGACAGGTGACGTTCAATAGGCCGCTCGATAGATAGCGGAAGCCCTGACAATTCGGGAACAGGCCAATGACTTCTGCTGGTGAATAATTGCGGATGAAATCGCGGGCTTCACGTAGATCTGTCCCTGCCGCATCCGAGTAGACGTATTGCGCCATATCGGCGGCTGGCAGCGGTAGTTCTTCTGCCTCTGTAATCGTAATCGCCGCCCGGTAAAACGGCAGCCATTGCAATGTGCCCCAGCCGAGGACAGCGACTACTAGTGCCGTGCGCCACAAGCGGTGCCGGTTTACAAGTGGGGCGACGGCCACAGCGGCGATCACATACAATAGGGCAACGGGCACGACATAAAATCGTGATTCTTGAATGAGACTCAACCACAGGGCAAACAGCGGGCCAAATAAACACAGGAGGAGAAACAAGCGGCGCTGTGCGAGCAACAGTAATCCACCGATAAGCAGTACGCCGAGGGAAAACTCGCCTGTGTAGGCACTGACAAGGCTGTAGGTCATGCGTATGTTATTTACGATACGATCTACATCAACCAAACTGGAGAGCGGCGCTGCGCCCCGATTGTTCAGAGCATAGGTCACCGAATTGGTCAGGAAGTCGTAATCGAACAAGCGCAGGCCCAGCACAAATGCAGCCAGCGGCAGAAAGGCACTGCCCAGCGCTAGCAGCAACCAGCGTAACTGTTGACCGCGGGCTGCCCAACCCGCACCATGCCATAATGTTAGCGCGGCGGCCACTGGAACGCCGATGAACGGCAGTACATTGATTTTGGCAATGATGGCTGCGCACAGCAGGAGGCCCACCATCATGGCATCGCGGTATGCGATGCGAAGTTTTAAGCGGGCCGCAAAGTAAATCGCCAACAACACCGCCGAACCCGCAACTGGATCGGCCAGCGCCAGCCGACCAAAGAACATATGATAATTGCTGAACAGAAATAATAAACCAGCGCCCAGCGCCGACCATCTCCCGCCTAAAATGCGAGCCGTGCCGATCACGGCCGCCAGACCGGGCATGAAGGCCAACACCGTCGCGACCCGCGCGATCCATATGGGGCTGCCTTGATAGGCTTGAAACAGTAGCAGCCACCAGATCGTGCCTTGCCGTCCCAGACCAGCGTTCATGAGTGGGCTGATGGTCGCCGCCTGTTCACTGCCGTAGATGTGCACGGTTTCGTCAATAAAGGGCGGGAAAAGATCAATAGCGGTTAGGCGTGTCAGCCACGCGACCAATAGGAGAACAACTGCGACGATTATGAAAAAGTTAGAGCGGCGACTGGATTGACTGGTCACAGAACTGCCTGAGATGGATGAATAGAGAACAAGCGCAGATTGTAACAGGTCAGCGGTTGTTTGAACGAGCGCGCCGAGAAACACCGGAGGCCAGTATGTACACCGACCTCCTTATGTGAAGTCACTTGTGAGATCGCCTCAATCTCAATTCGGTCTATCGGTCAGCGTCCACTCGTTGCCGGATGGCGCAACATCCGGCGCGTACAAATCCGCTCCCGCGTCATCTGTCAACTGCGTGGCCTGTGAATTGAGCTGGATAGGCGCGCCGGTCATGGGCAGCACGCTGGCGGCGTAGATGT
Organism: Anaerolineae bacterium; assembly: GCA_041390885.1. GTDB lineage: Bacteria > Chloroflexota > Anaerolineae > Aggregatilineales > Phototrophicaceae > CFX2. Next base: position 29,200 of record JAWKPB010000029.1, read on the forward strand.
TGGCGTTACCTTTAAAGTCAGAGTTGAAAATCAAGGTGGTATCGCCGCCGCAGCTCCATTCCGGCGCAAAAGCATTGACATTATTGGAGGTAAGCTGCTGGCGTGTGCCGGTCAGCGCATCATAAATGTAGATGGTATTCCGCCCATTTTCATGAACTTGATAGGCAATCAATGTTCCTTGATCGGCCCACGCCGGGTTTGTGGCATCTTGCGCTGGATCAGAAATTGGCGCGGGATTACTGCCATCGGCTTGCATGCCGTAAATCATCCGGTTGCCATTGTTGCCCTGTGCCGAGGTGTAAACGATGTACTGCCCGTCCGGAGAAAACTGGGGCGAAAAATCGTTAAATTTGTCGTCGGTCAACGGGCTGACCACACCATTTGACAGATCAATCAAGTACACCTGTAACACGCCGCTGCGGTTGCTCTGGAAGACTAGCTTGGAGCCATCGGGCGACCAATTGGGGTTGGTATCGCTGGCGGGATTGTTTGTCAGCCGCAGTTCGCGCCCGCTGCTGATGTCAAATAAGTACAATTCCCAGTCGCCGTCTCGCAGGGATTGGTAGACGATATATTGTCCTCCGGGCGACCAGACCGGATTGCTTTCCATACCCTTGCTGTAGGTAACGCGCTGCAACGGGCGGCTGCCATCCAATGCCCCGATATAGATTTCCCAATTCTTGTCGCGGTTGCTAGCAAACGCCACCCATTGGCCATTGGGCGAGTGGCTGGGCATAATATTATCTGCCGGAATATCCGCAGGGTGCGGGAACGGGTTCGAGATGGTGAAGGTTGTTCCGGTCTCATCATTGTCCCGCCGCACGATACTCCAGAAACCGCCGTCGTTGCGGGTGTACAGCGACCAGCTCGGACATTCATTTTCACAGGCATTGACAGGTGACCATGCCACGAGACGGGGGTATATGGGTTCAATTTGTCCACGTTCAATGCGGATGAGTGGATAGTTACCTACGGTGGGCAGCGGTGTGGCCAGTTGTTGGCTGCTGTTGGGCAGCAGCGTCACAACATTGGGTGATTGCAGGAACATGCCGTCTGCCGGATACAAATCTGCCGCGATATCTGACGTTAGCGTCCGTGCCTGCGTGGCTACATCAATGGCTCCGGCATTCAACGGTAGAGCATCGGCTTCGTAGATATCGGGATTGCCGGAAATATCGGAGTTAAATAACACGGTGTTGGTATCGCAGCGGAAGTTGGGTGCGTAGTCGTCCACATTGTTGTTGGTGAGCTGGCGTGTGCTGAGGCTGGATGTATCGAATATATAAATATCCTGATCGCCGTCCAGATCAGATTGATAGGCCAAAAGTTGGCTGTCCGCCGACCATGCCGGATGATAGGCATTGGCTATCGGGTTGGAAACGGGACTAACCCGCCCACCCTGTGCGCCCATGATGAACAACAAACTCTTGTCTTTGCCGTCCAGCACGGAACGGAACGCGATCCGGCTGCCGTCCGGCGAATAAACGGGGTCGAAGTCGTTGCGATCCCCATTGCTCAACAGGCGGTTTTCACCGGTTTGCGGGCTAATGGCATGAATCTGCCACCTACCGTCCTTGTTGGTCTGGTAGGCTACATGCGCGCCATCCGGCGACCATGTCGGGTTAAGTTCATCGTCGCTAGTGGTGGTCAGCCGCTGCTGAACGCCGGTGGCTACATCTACAATATAGAGATTCCAGTCGCCGTCGCGGTTGCTCTGGTACACGACGAAGTTGTTCGGCCCCCACACCGGATTGATGTCCGTGGCCGTTACATTAGAGGTGATGCGCTGAAGGTCCGACCCATCGCTGCGGGCCACATAAATTTCCCAGTTGCCATCGCGGTTGCTGCTGAAGGCCACCCACTCGCCATTGGGGGAACGACTGGGAGCAATATCATCTATGCCGTCGCCTAGACCGTCCGAGACATTGACTTCCGCTTCCGTTTCACCGAGCCGGAAGATTTCCCAATCTCCGGTGCGGTTGGTTTGGTACAGTTCCCAACGGACACATTTGCGTTCACAGGCGGTCACCGGAATCCAAGCGACCGTCTGCCCCAGCAGTTCTGGGGCAAGCGTTGGGATGGGCGTCACGGTATAAAACGGCGTGTTGGTTGATGTCGGCTGAATATTGGACTGTGAATTGGATTGCGATGATGTATTCGATCCACCACCTGTGTTTACCTGAGGTAAAGGTGTAATCGTAGGAATTCGCGTGGCAGTATTCGTTGGCAGCGGCGTATTGGTGGGCACTGGCGTGTTTGTAGGCCGAGGTGTGCTAGTGGCCGGGACCAGTGTATTGGTCGGCACGGGAGTATTGGTGGGTGGAACGGGTGTCGGCGGCACTGGCGTATTCGTCGGTGGTACGGGCGTCGGTGGCACCGGTGTATTGGTTGGCGGCACTGGCGTTGGGGGGAATAGGTGTCGGTGGCACATCCGTCGGCGGAGGTGGTGGTACATCCGTCGGTGGCGGCGGTGGCACGTCAGTAGGGGTGGCGGTGGTGGATCAGTCGGCTGCGGAGGAGGTTCAATTGTCTGGGCGTTTTCGTCTTGCAGCACAACCGGCATGGTCTTTCCGGAAGCAATGCCAGCAATGCCCATCACGATCAATAGAACGGCTATCACCAAGATAATGAGCCGAATATATCGCACTAATTTCCCCATAATGATATTTTCCCGACTCTTTACAGACTTCTTACTTTCCATAATGAACGCCGTGACTTGCAACTTCCTAAAAAGGTAAATTGGTCCAATCGTTGCTATTACTCATGGCTGCACGATAAGTTTCGGAATGAAACGTTACCATTTCTCCCAGCGTATTACGTCGTCAAAAGCTTTGCGACCATTGGCTTTGGGCGGATGTGGCGCGGCAGCTTCTACTGTGGGATAGCCGAAAGAAATGCAGAAGCGGCTGTGCCACTCGGCAGGAAATTCGAGCAGTTCGCGCACTTTGTCCGGCTCGTAAACGGTGCCGAGACAGGAACCGACCCCCAGATCCACCGCCGCTAACTGCATATAGGACGCCGCCTGCCCGGCATCAAATAATAACTGTGGCTTTTCAGCGGGATCGGGTGTGAGAATAAAAACAGCCACCGCCGCCCCGGCGACATGCCCCATGTAAGTTCCACATTGGCTCAGGGCCTTCAATTTGGCACGGTCACTGACGGCGATGAATTGGCGTTCCTGCAAATTCTTAGAGGATTGTGCCAGCCGTCCGGCATTCAATATCTGCGTGATGACTTCATCGGGCAGCGGCTGATCAGTGAACTGGCGGATGGCACGTTTGGAACGTATGGCATCATAAACATTCATTCTTTATGTTCCCCTTTCAGGCGCGCAGCGTAATCGGCTTCCATTTTACGCCTGTGCTCCTTAGCGGCAAGGCGGGCATCCGCCATGCTTTCCTGCCAGCCCTGCTTGAGGCTGGCCGAAAGTTCTTGGCGTGAACGCCAGGGCAGCAGTTTGACCACGAGTATGCCTGCACCCGTTCCCAAGCCGATACCCAACAGTAGGTTGATAAACTTACGCATCTGATAGCCCGTCCCGCTAATAAATTACGGGGATTATAACGCGGGCGGGACGCGGTCAACAATTCGTTGGCTCATTGTCCGCGCACGCCGGTGGGCGTGATGCGAATGGCGGTGGTGAAGTCGCGCGTCATTGACTCAGGCGAGAAGTTAATGGCTTCCATCCCTTTGCGGTATTTTTCGACATAGGGTGCGTTGTCTATAACACGCGGGGCGCTCTCATCAATGGCTGCTTCACCTGTAATGACGACATATTCTTCACCGCTGGGATCATCCGTGATCGCCAGTGTGACTGTAGGGTTTATCAGGATGTTGCGGATTTTCTGCTGGTTGGGGATGGAATACATGAGGAAGGTGCCATTATCCCAAATGTACCAGACTGGCGTGGGCTGGGGTGTGCCATCGGCGCGTACTGTTGTCAGCCATGCGTAGATGCCCTTCTGGATGCGTTCCATATATTTTGATTCAATTGTGACGGTCATACGTGTTATCCTCTTCCAGAAAGTCTGTGTATTTGGGCTAATTTTTGACAACCCGGACTTGGCTTGGCTAATATAACTTTTGCTGACTGTAATTTACAAGTCTGCTCAAAGTTCCGAAACGCTGCTGCTTTCATCCCCCTCTATTAACTCAGAGATCGTTTCATGCCTGCGGGTGATCTCCCGACAGCAGGTTGCTTTTACCGCACACGTGATTAGTCTGAAGGAGGATCGAAATGGGATCAGCAGCAATTCAAGGCGAGCTTTGGAGCAAGGCTCCGCACGATTGGACCCATTTGCAGGAGCCGCTGCACAAACCGCTGTGGGAGGCCATGCTGGATGCCGCCCAAGTTGGACAGTATACCAGTTTCCTGGATGCCGGTTGTGGCGGGGGCGGTGCGTCTATCCTAGCCTTTGAACGGGGTGCAATCGTCAGCGGACTGGATGCTGCGGAGCCATTGGTGCGGATGGCAAGCGAACGTGTGCCGGGCGGTGATTTCCGCACGGGAGATATTGAACAACTGCCTTTTCGTGATGCATCATTCGACGTGGTGTTTGCCGCGAACTCTGTTCAATACGCCGCTAATCGAGTAGCTGCGTTGCGAGAACTCAAGCGCGTGTGTACTGCAGGGGGGCGCATTGTGGCTGGTTTATTCAGCACACCGGAGAAAGTTGAATACCGCGCGTTTTTCAAGGCGGTTCGCGATTCACTGCCGACCCCTCCACCCGGCGATGGGCCTTTTGGTCTTTCGACACCCGGCATACTGGAAGGGCTGATGGAGCAGGCTGGTTTTCGGGTGTTAGGACATGCTGAAGTATCCTGTCCATTTTACTATGAGGATTTTGATACATTCTGGAAAGCGAACGCTTCTGCCGGCCCGCTCCAGGCCGCGCTGCGCTCTGTAAGTGAAGATAAGCTGCGTGCTAATGTTGAATATGGCATTATGCCGCTTCAGCAGAGTGATGGCACATATCTCTTCAAGAATATGTTTCGTCTTGTAACTGGCACGGTTGACTAACCGGCATATGAGCGAAAAGGAGAGGGCATGTCCGAACTGGCGAGACATGCCTCCCGATTGCTTTAAGCGGTTTCTAACATGCGTTCAGGGCGGGGTTCGCGGCGCGTCACAGCCATTTCAATACCGTTGCGCGGGCGCACCGTGACAAGTTGGCGCGGCACGATTTCCTGACCCGGCAGCAGTGCCAGATCAACATGTTGAATCATGGTCGCCAAAATTAAGCGGGCTTCCATCTGGGCGAAGCTGTTGCCGATACAGATGCGCGGGCCTGCACCGAAAGGCAGATAGGCGAAGCGGGGAATAGCTTTTTCGCGCTCCGGCGAGAAGCGTTCCGGGTCGAAGGTTTCGGCATCGGGGAAATAAGCCGGATTGCGGTGCATAGCGTAAATGCTGATGTTGACGATTGCGCCTTTGGGAATGGTATAACCGCCGACCTGTACATCCTCGATAGGTTCACGACCGACGCTCGGTGCGGGTGGATAGAGCCGCAGGGCTTCTTTCATTACCATCTCGGTATACGGTAGATGAGCTAGATCAGCCATCGTTGCCGGACGTTCTCCTAAGACAGTGTCCACTTCTTCTTTGAGCCGGGCGACAACCTGCGGATGTTGCGAGAGCAGATACCATGTCCATGTCAGGTTCATGGCGGTGGTTTCATGTCCCGCCAAAAAGATGGTCATCAGCTCATCGCGCAGTTGCTTGTCCGTCATGCCGCTGCCGTCATCATCCTGCGCCGCTAACAGCATAGAAAGCAGGTCGCCACGGTCTTCACTCGAACGGCGGCGCTCGTCAATAAAGCGCTGGAGGATGGCATCCAGTTCGGCAACGTCGCGGCGCATCTGGTCGCGTTTGGCACTGGGCAGCCATTCTGGCCACGGGAAAGGCGCATTGATACGCTCATTTGAGGCTTCCAAGATGTGCGTCAGTAGAACACCTACCCGATCAGCATCATCGGAAACATCGGCATCGAACAGCGTTTTGGCGACGATCTTGAGAGTGATTTTCATCATTTCGCGGTCAATAAAGCGTTTCTCGCCGGATTTCCAATCCGCCACCATGCGCCGGGCAAAATCCACCATCGTTTCGGCATAATTTTCGATGCGGCGAGTGTGGAAGGCTGGCTGCGAAAGTTTACGCTGCCTCTTCCAGAAGTCACCTTCGCTTGTCAGAAGGCCATTGCCTAAGAATGGGCCGAGTGCGTACTTAATGAGCTTCAGTTTGTAAAAGTTGTTGGCCTGATTGACTAAAATCTCGTGCGCGAGTTCGGGGTCGGTAAGTGTGTAAAACGAAATCCAGCCAAAGCGCGAAAAAGAGAAGTCGCCGTAAGTTTTCTGACTATCTAGGGCGAAGGAGAGCATATCAAATTCCACGCCGGAAAGAAAAGCACGAATGGTTTCCAGATAACCGGAATTCACACCGGGCGGATGCGTGAGTGACATAGTTGAAAAGATACCTTTCACATTTGTTTCCATTATAAGACATGGTGTCCATGTTAAAATATTCACAAATAAACGTCAACTTATCAGGAATGATGCGATGTCAGTTATAGACAGCCGTACACTTAATCGTGCAGAACGCCGCCGTTTGCATACTCGCGATCTGCTATTAGAAGCCGCCAGCGCGGTATTGGCGGAAAGCGGTTATCAAACCTTGACCATTAAGGCCATCACCGACCGCGCCGATGTGGGTTACGGCACGTTTTATCTGCACTTTGCGGACAAGGATGACATAGTCTGGGAGGTTATCCACACCACCGTCGAAAATTACTTAACAAGTGTTGAGCCGGAAATCCTAAAGTACCCCTCACCGGAACGTGAATACCAATCGTGGATACGCACCTTTGAGTTTGCAGAACAAGCGCGGGACGGCATTGTGAGCATGTTGGGGCGCAACGGGAGCGCGACCTTACTGCAACGGTATCAGGATTATTTGGCGGCGTTGTACGAGCGTAATTTGCGGGACGGTCGCTATACATCGGGGCTGAATTTGCCACCCACATTTTTAGCCCAGTTTGCTACGGGCGGTTTGATACGCCTGCTGATCTGGTGGCTTGAAACCCCTAACGACTATACACCCAAACAGATGGCTGCCATGTTGTATGAAGCGGTGTACCGCCAGCCTGCGCTGGAGGGATAAGTTAATTGGGCGCACAATCGTGTGCGCCCATTTTCCACATATGATTTTAGAAGTAGCTGCTGATGATCTCCAGCACGCGGGTGATGTTATTCGGATCGCCGGACTGGACAGTGGTGGCACTGGCGCGGGCGATGCTGCTCAGCGCGTCAATATCGGCATTCGAGCCGTATGCCACCGGAATGACAATTACCGGATTAAGGTCGGTGCGGCTGGCTTCAATTGTCCGCAGTACATCGTTGAGAACGCCGCTGCTAGCGGTGTCTTCCCCGTCGCTCAGCACAACGACGGCACGGATACGCTCGGAAGCCGTATCCTGATTGAGATCATTAATGGTCGAAGCCAGCGCGTCAAAAAGCGCCGTGCCACCGTCAGCCCGCAGGCCGTTGATATTGGCATCGAGGTCTTGACGAACGGTTTCAAAGCTGGCGAGTTTCACGCGCGGCACAATTGAGTCGCTGAAGCTCACAAGCCCCACACGGTTGCCCGGTGACAGTTCATCAAGGAATTTCAAGGCGGCGGCTTTGGCCTGACCGATCTTGTCTTCATCCTGCATCGAACCGGACGTATCAATCAGCAGCAAAATATCGGCCTGCTTCTTGACCAGCGACCAGCTTTCCTGAATGCCGCTGATCACATTGGCGGCGGGTACATCCAGCACAGTCTTCGGCCCTTCGAGGGTGACACCGTTTTCCGGCACGAAGGGGAAGGCCAATTTCACATTAGGATTCACCGGACGAAAGCCTTCCGCCATGATGATTTCCTGCTGTGGTTCCAGCAGGATGTATTGGGTAAAGACCTGCGCTGCGTCTTTCTGCTCCTGCGTAACCCAGTCAGCATTTACGATGCCAAAGGGATGCTCATGCCAGAATGTGCCTTCTTTGGGATAAAGAGCCACCAATTTCTCCGGCGGTTTGTACTGGGTTTTACCTTCATTGATGAAGATTAGGTCGTTTTCTTCCAGCGCCACAAAGTCCAGATAGTTCGGTCCCTGCGCGATATATTCCTTGAACTCGGTCGTGCGGCTGGAATAGTGGCGGATGAGTGCTTCAATATTACGCACGCCTTCTTGTACCGCGGTGTCACGCACCTGATCGATGGTCAGCTCACGCCCGGTGAAACCGTTGATGCGTGCGGCGGCATAGAATTCCGAAATGAGGGTCGAAAGTCCGGTTGAGCTGATGCGGGGGTCAGTGTGACCGTAATACACAGCCGGACGGCAACCGGGGATATCGTAATCGCACCAGCCATTGGGGCTGTTCAATACTTGCAGCAGTTCTTCCCAGCCAATGTCTTCATAGCCGACTTTGTTGCGAATGGCCTGTAAACGGCTTTCCCAGATAGACATGACAACCGGTGCGTTAGCAGTAGGCTGGCTGTTCGCCAGATCAAATAATTGGCGTCCACTGCGTTCGTTCGCCAGCGCCAGCCAGTGGCTGACGGACGGCTCGAAGATCACTGGTTTGGCGACGTTGGAGTTGTTAGGGGCAATAATGGCATTGATGATGCCCTGCATGACCGTGCCGGATGAACCGCCTTTACCGTCGGTCAAGTCGGTGACCCAGACAGGCTTTTCACCGCTGGCGCGGGGCTGGCCGGTGACGGGGTTTTTGCCCTCGCTGGTGAGCTGGTTGAAACTCTGGATAACGCGTGGCATATACAAGGCTGATTCCGGCGCGTAGATGATGGTGACTTCTACCGCGTCGGCAGGTTTATTACTGGTTTGTTGGCTAACGCCATTGTTATTACCGTTGCCGTCACAAGCCGCCAGCAGCCCGGCGACCAGCATAACAATCAGCGCCAATATTCGTTTAGAAACAGGCATGGTGCATTGACTCCTTTTCCTGTAAGTCTGCGTAAAAACACAAGATCGTTAGCGATTAGCATCCACCCATTGGATGAGGCCGCTTAGTTCGTTAGCTGAGGGCGGCGTGATGGATTGCCCCAGCGTAGGATTCAACTCAATGCCACTGGGGATACCGAATTTGAATAAGGGGTTGTCCGCTGTTGGTTCGCTGCTGGCCGGGCGCAATCCATAATTGGGCAGCGTAGCTTGCTGCGCTTCGGCATTCAGCCAGTCATTCAAGAGGCCGACGGCGGTTTGACGGTCGGACGCCTGCGGAGTGGTATCGCTCCAGATGGCAAGCGGGAAGTCGAGGACGAACTGGTAGGCAGGATAACTGAGACGCACCTCTTCCTGATTATTCATACCCTGTAGATTGAGCAGCCACTGGGCTTCAGGGAAAAGCGCGATTTCGATGCGCGACGGGCCACCGCTGGCCATCGCTAAGGCCGGATCGCCCGTGATGCCAGAGTTGGAAAAACTCGGTTTGGCTTTAACAACGGGCAGCAGCCAATCACGGAAGGCTTTCTGGCTGAGCACTGCACTCGAAAGGTCAGCATTTTTCAGGTAGCTGGCCGCACCACTCAACAGCGCAGCGAGACCGCCAATTTTGTTGCCCGGCTGCCCGAAACCAAGCTTCACGAACTGCCAATCTTTCTGACCGCCGAGCAGTTCCCAGTTGTCGTTATTTGCCAGCGTAGGCGCTAGTAGGTCCCAATCCAACTTCCGCGCGCCGTTGGTGGTTAGCACATCCACGCGGCTGACATAGCCGCCCCACACCAGCGGTGTGCGCGCCAGCGAATCAGTTACATTGGAAACGGACAGACCGCTACTCAGGGCGTAGCGGAGCGATAGGCTAGACGCGGCCAACCACGCATCCGGGTGACTGGCGGGTGTCCAGCGGTGCTGACCCTGCCACACCACCGGATCGTCAATAGGCGTGACGTTGAAAATGATGCGGCGTGTATTGACCACCGGCTGCGAATTGTTGAAGCTGTTGACCGCTTCTTGCAGCCAATTTTGCGCTAGCGGGTCAACTGCGACGGTGAATTCCAGTGGAGGCTGTGAACTGAGGAAGCGGCTGGCACCGACGATGGCTGCGGCGATAAGGATAAAGAGCACAATGAAAATGGTTCCGCGTCGTCTCATTACGTCACATCCTAAAGTGAATAGCTGCCACGAAATTATGAGGGAAAATCGCTCACCCTGTGGCTATTCATGAATACGATTCTACAGGGGAGTCAAGTTGCGCTGTCCCCGAATTATTGGGGATTACTTTAAGGATAGCACATCTATCGTTTTTCGAACCATATTCCTATATCGTCCCTACGAAATATGCCCCTATAATAAACGTAAGGTCATATGTCACACAGGGAGCAACCTTATGCGTTTATCCGTGCGCGCCATCATCGGGTTGGCGGTTGTTATCGTGTTATTGAGCAGTACCGCGTCGATCTTTGCCCAGTCGAACGCCAGTCACACAGTCGAGGTGGGCGACTCGTTGGACAAGATTGGGGCAATCTATGATGTAGAGGCCACCTGCCTCGGCAAAGCCAACGACATCAAGGGCGGCGACATTCTCAAACCGGGTCAGGTCCTGACGATTGATTTTAGCTGCCCGCGCTACGACGGGGTGGACTTTGTGCAGAACCCACGCGAACTGAACAGCAATGTTAGCGAGTCGCTGGGACAGGGTGGCGGTGGTGGCGCAGCCGACGCCGGTTACATCGTGGAGCGCGGCGATACGCTGGATACCATCGGGCAGGCGTTGAATGTGTCGGTGGTCGCCATTCAGGTGGCGAATGATATTCCGCGCGGTGGCATCATTCAGCCCGGCCAGTCGTTGATTATCCCGGCGGACGCCCCACCTTACGGGCAGTTCCCGGCGCTCACCGTGCCCGGCAACCCCGACAGTGCCAACAATGAACTGGGACAGGGGGGCGGTGGTGCGCCTGATTTGAGCGCTGGGGATACCACCTATGTGGTGCAGCAGCAGGAAACACTGGACGGCATCGGGGCGCGCTTTGATGTGAAGGTAGCCTGCCTCGCCAGTGAAAATGACATTGCCAACGCCAGCGAAATTTACCCCGGTCAGGTGCTGGCGATTAAGACAAGCTGCCCGCGTTATGACGGCTTTGATTTCGTGACCAACCCGCGGGGATAGGTAGTAGTCAATAGCTTATAGCTGATAGTCGATAGTCAACTGAAAAGTAGACAGGTCGTGGTTGTGGCGATGGTTACAACTGCGACCTGTTTTTGTTGGGTGTTAGTGGTTTATGGCTGGTGATCGATAGTCTATAGCTGATAGTCGATAGTTAAGCGTAAATACAGTATTACAGAAAATTGCGCAAATTGGCACAACAGGCGGCAAAAGCAGCAATGGCAAAGGCGATTTTTGTGCCAGTCGTGCAATAAGCGGCAGCAGACCCATCTGCCGCCGCTTATTTTTCGGCCACTATTGGCGGCGGGAAGTCTATCTATTGAACCATACCCTACAGGGATGTTTCGCACGGGGCCGGAGGAAAGAACAACTTAGGCTTATAATAGCACAAAAGTTCCACTTGGTCAATTGGGATGCGGGTGGAATTGGGTTGGAAGTTGGTTTGAATTTTAGGTGGGGCAAATAGGTGCGCCCCTACGGCAGATTATTTTCGTCATGTTGCCAGCGTGCTGGATTGTTGTAGACATACTGTCGCCGGGTATCCATATCCTGTTCGCTGCGTATGATGTGATCATGAAAACTGCGCTGCCACACTTTGCCTGCAAATGATTCCCAACCCTGTTTCTTTACCCCACGTATATAGGCGTTGGTCGTTGCAATCTTGAACCATTGCATGACAGTGTTTAGGGACATTTTTTGCTGTGCATTTGCCACATGAATGACCACCAACCCGTGCAGATGGTTGGGCATAACGATGACCGCATCCAATTCAACCTCCGGGAATTTCGACGGCATCGTTCAGGTGCATTTCGCCATCAACGACCTGACCAAACAGGCATTCGCGGTTTTGGGTACAGATGGTCACAAAATAAGCGCCGTTCTGAGAGTAATCATAGCCTTTGAGTCGTGGCGATTTTCGGGCCGGGCGTTCAGGTGGTGACGACATTCCTTTTATTTCAATATGAACGTTGATTGACTATAGATGTACCGATTTATTTTATTGTAGGGGAGGATTAGCGCGTCAGCGCGTATATCCTCCCGCATTATTGAGGTCAATTCTGTAGCGAGCTGCGCCAGTTGTAAAAGCCGAAATAACCTGTCCGTCTACAATTACAGCCTCCCTACCCTAGGGATTTGATGGCCTTCAGACGGGAGGATATACGCGCCGGAGGGCGCTAATCCTCCCCTACGCCACACCGTATTTATCAACCGCGCTCGCAATTTGGGAAATCAAGAATTTCGATTGGTGGGGGTATCTACACACCTCCAAAACAGAAACATCAGGATTCAGTACTATAGGTGCGCGCAAGACGAAATCCGTTGATGTTCAGCCTGAGGTCAGGGTCACCATTATTGCGGCAATCGGCACGAATCCACTTTGGATCATTCTCGTTCCAGGCACCGCCCCGACGCACCACGCGAACACCTGCTTTATCCTCTTCCTGATTACCCGTTTTATATTCGGTCAGACACCATTCCCAAACATTGCCGCTCATATCCACTACTCCAAACGGGCTATCGCCTTTGTCCTGCCATTCGTAACGGGTAACTTGGGAGGTCTGCTTCTTGTGCCAGCCCCGCCCCACACTATTGTTACATCGGTCAACATCCCAGCCCGTTCCCCACGGATAGGCACGTCCGTCATCACCCTGCGCCGCCCGCTGCCATTGCTGCTCAGTAGGCAAGGTGATGATCTCTCCACTGACTTCCCGCGTCCACCGGCAGAAGGCAACGGCTTCGTACCACGATACCCCCACTACCGGATAATCGGCCCTGTTCCATTTTGCATCCTGCCAGTAGCGGGGTTCGCCCCAATCTTCTATTTCGCGCTGCTGCCAACCTGAATCCGTCCACTACTGCTTGTGGGTATAACCACCCGCCTTGATAAACTCGGCATACTGAGCATTGGTGACTGGGTACTTGCCCATCTCAAAGGCGGGAACATCGAAGGTTTTGGAATTGCCCTCCGGTATGTAATTGATTGCCCAACCCTTATTCGTTACGAGTGTGACCTGCCCCTCCGGAATAGGTAGCATGGCAAAGGGCGAGGGCAGTAAGTCATCAAGACCGTGGGCGCTGGGCGTTGCTACCGACGCCAACTCCCCTAGGGAGGTTTCGTGCAATTGCGGGCCAACGATTGCGGGTTGGGATTCAACACCTGTTTCAGCGCAAATTGCGGCGACCAGATCATCCATAGTCAACCCTGTAAGAGTGAAATCAATATAATGCAGGGCGGTTAAGCTGATGGGCGGCTGCGTGGCTTGTGCCATGACCGGAATAATCGCCTATTTTGCTGTATATTTGGCATAGGCAATTTCAGTCAAGACATAACTTTCTTCTTCGCCATTCTTATGGCGGTTAATGTCGGGCGAGTACAGGACAATCATATAGTCACAGCGGTCAATTTCGCTTTGAATCTGGAGGTCCCAACTTTTTCCTGCCCGAAGCGATTGGTCTACCCAAGCGGTCACGCCGGATATTGCGTTCAACGCCTGATTGAGCGCCAAAGCTAGTTCGCGGGTGTCTTTTTTGGCGTAGCTGATGAAGATATGTGTCATGAAGGTAGTTGATGGTTAATCGTTGATGGTTTATGGTTGATAGGATTATAGGCGGGAGGGGGACGGGGCGCAAAGCGGGGCAACGAGCTTGAGTATTACCCTTCCACCTACAATGTTTGTTTTCGGTTTGTGTTTGCAAATTCTATCTTCATAAATGGGCATTTTAGACCCTGTTTTTACCTGCTCCACCTGCAAAACAGGTCATTAACCGCTTGTCACCCCCGTCCACCATGTTGGTGATGGTGCAAAAAAGAGACCGTCTACTACTTTACGCTGATTACCCGCTAAATCTGCCACATAAATCGCCATCGAACGGCTGTTGGATGCTGCCGGGTCACGGTCGGTATAAAACAAGATGGCCTTGCCGTCCGGTGACCACGGATTGGCATATAAAAAGGTGTTGACTGTGGTCTGACTCAGGCGTTGAAGATTATTCCCGTCCACCCCGACCCTGTAGACCGCCCACTGACCATCACGGTTGGAATTGAACGCCAGATAGCGTCCATCCGGCGACCATGCCGGCTGCTGGTCATCGGCAGTGTCATTGGTTAGCTGACGCAGGTCCTCACCATCAGCACGCACCGTGAAAAGATCGGTCTGGTTGTTGTGATACAGCGAAAAAGCCAACCGCTGGCTGTCTGGCGACCACACCGGAAAGCCGACCAAGTCCTGCGCCGGAATTTCGGTGAAATCGGCTGTCGCGCAGTTGGCCGACTGTGCTAAACAGTCTGCTTGCGCAATGTAGATGGCATGCGTCAACGCTATGCTGATGAACTGGCCGTCCGGTGACCACTGCGGCGGTAGATTTTGGTCAGGCAGCAAAGCGGTATCCCGCAGGCCAACACCTTTGATTTTGGCGGCTACGGCTGCCGGTTGGGTATATGGACGACGGAAGGCAACCTCGCTGCTATCCGGCGTCCAAATGGGACGCAAACCGCTCACATAGTCCGCGACAACCGGATGGGCATCGCCGCCCTGCCAGCTCATGACCATGATTCGCGGCGGCCCATCATTGGCCGAGGTGATATAGGCCAAGTGCTGACCGTCCGGTGAATAGGACAGGCAGCAGGGTACGGCGAGCTGCCGCGTAAGCTCGTGGCGCAGACTGGTGGCGATATCTGACAACATGACCTGATAGCGGTCATTCCACGTCAGGTAGGCAATTTGACCGGCAGTCGGCAGGCCATGACCCGCACCCAGCGCCAGCACAACAAACGTTCCGGCCACGAACAGCAGCACGACGAAACGGCGGAAGGTGGTCAATATGAGGCTCAGTCCAGTCATGGCACCCGTTTGACGGGCTTTAACAGGCTGCGGTCAAAGTGGCTGATGTCGGCTGGACTCATGCGTTCCAGTTCGGCACGGACACGGTAAGAGTCTTCGCGAAGCTGGCGGATGTCTACACCCTGACAGACATCGGGCAGGATAGACAGCCACTGCACACTGCGGAGCAGCATCTTCAATGCGCCGCGATGGTTGCCGCGCTCGATCTGATAGTAGGCCACTCCCACCTGCAAGATGGCACGGTACAAGTCACGCACAGGGCTTTCAGTATGCACCCACTGCTCTTCAAACAAATCGTGCTGTCGGTAATATTCTCCGGCGTTGAACTTTTCGACGCCCTGCACGGCCAGCGGCGGCAAGGCTGCCCGACAGTCGCAATCAAGCTGTCCGGCCACTGCTGGATCGAGCATGCGGGCATAATCGTGAAAAAGTTGTTTGAATTGTGCGATCAGTTCAGCCGGAGTCAGTGTCACATCTGCTCCTGCTAACAGTGCCGCACTGCGGGTTTCCGCATGTTCGCTGACTAATACTATGGGGATGCGGCGGGTAGCGGGGCTGGTTTTGGGTGTGGTAGCCCAGAAGCGCCAGTCGGGCAGCTTGCCATCCACAAGGATTAAAGCGGCGTGGTCATCAGTCAAACGGGTTACATAATGGGTAGGGTCAGTGTAGGTTTTAAGTTGATAGGTGGATTGCATCTGCGAAGCGAGTTTGGGCTGCCAGTCCGATTCTCCTGCCAGCACAATAATGATGTCAGCCATGCCCTGTCCATTCTCTAATAGAGAAGATTATACCGTAGGCTAACCGTTGGGTGGCAGAACAGAACCTTTTAGACGAAAGGGCAGTACATTTAGATAACCCAATGTATTGTGGATGAAAGCCATAACCATGCGTTACCTGTCACTAATCGCCATTCTCGTATTCAGTCTGTCACGGTTTGTGCAGGCACAGGATACAGTTTGTCCTAACACCCCTGCTTTAGACCTCGCGGTTGGGGACGTGGTGGTGGTGAATGACGGTGAGGCGCAGAATGTTCGCCAGCAGGCTACGACAGACGCGACGAAATTGGCAGTTGTACCGCCCGGTGAATACCTGACGGTATGGGGTGGTCCCAGCTGCGCTGACGGTTACCGTTGGTGGCAGGTGGAGTATGACCGGCAGGTGGGATGGACGGCAGAGGGAACGACGGATGGCGGTCAATACTGGTTGAGCAAGATTGAGACGCAGATTTTGGAGAAGGGCAATGTGCTCTTTGAGGTCAGCCGACAGCTTGCAAGCGAGATTACATATGTGGATGAACAATCATCCGGCGGGGATGGCTTTGATGTGCCGCCTAACCGCAAATTCTCTTTAGAGGGCTATCCGTTGGCTTCGGAATGGGGTGCTTATGCGTGGTATTGGCTGGGCATTGATCCCAAGGGCGGCGTTATGGTGGCACCGCGTACCGAGACAATTGACAGTTGGTTGGGTTTGGGAAATCTGGGCGTGGAACTCAACGATAACCAACCTGAAGTAGGTCTAGCAAAATACGTCGCCCCTCAAGGCCGCTACGATGACCCACACATGGCTTACCTGCACCTGAAAAATGGCATGGCCCAACGCTCGTTACTGTATCAAGATCCAACAGGGTTTAGCCCGGACAATTACCAACCCATTCAGCCGCGCCTCATCTATTATGTGAGCGGTCTGACGGCTGACGGGCAGCATTACATCCGGGCACTATTCCCGATTGAAGTGCAAGTTGACTTACCACCTTTCCCGGAAATCCCGCACTTTTCTATGGAAGATGATCAACGCGTATTTACTGAGTATGCCATAGCAGTCAACAAAACTTTTGACCAACTGCCGCCCACAGCGTTCACACCGCGATTGGCACTTCTGGACGCGATGATGCGCTCAATTGAGGTGATCGGGGAGATCGAATTAGAGGCTGTGAGATGACATGTATATGTACTGGTAGTCGTGGAAATAAAGGAGGGCGGGTGCTGTCCCGCCCTTCCATCTATTCACATGTTTTTAGTAACGTGGTTCATACATCTGCGAAACAACATACGCACCGAGGTCTTTCGGGCGCGGTGTTTCTGCCAGTCCCTGAGAATAGGCGACTTCGGCTACGGCTACGGCGATGGCGGCTGATACACGGCGAATGGATGCTAAGGGTGGGAAGATCGTACCCTGCGTCAGATCGGCTTCGGAAACCTGAGCGGCCAGCGCATGGGCAGCAGCTGCAAACATCTCGTCGGTGACGTGGCGTGCGCCGCTGGCGATGATGCCTAACCCGACACCGGGGAAGATATAAGAATTGTTGGCCTGACCGGGAACGATGGTTATGCCACCATACGTCACGGGTGGGAACGGGCTGCCGCTGGCATAGACTGCGCGGCCATTGCTCCATGTGTAGGCTTCTTCGGCGGTACATTCGGACTTCGAAGTGGGGTTGGAAAGCGCAAAGATGATGGGCTTTTGATTGATGCGTGACATGGCCTCGACAATGGGTTGGGTAAAGGTGTTGGGAATGCCGGAAGCACCAATCAAGGCGGTGGGCTGAATGGATTCGACGGCGGTTAGCAGATCCGACACGAAGGGACGTGCATGAGCGTAGGGGCGTTTGTGTTCGGCCAGATCGGTGCGTTCCTGCACGACTAGACCATGCGAGTCGACAAACCAGCAGCGCTGGCGGGCGGCTTCGAGCGTCAGCCCTTCTTTCATCATAGCGGAAACGATTAAATTACCGATGCCAATGCCAGCCTCGCCAGCGCCCAAGAAGAGAATGGTTTGTTCACTCAGGGACCGTCCGGTGAGGCGCAGGGCAGACAGTAAACCAGCTAGTGTTACCCCGGCAGTACCTTGAATATCGTCATTGAAAACACGAGCTTTGTTTCGGTATTCTTCGAGTAAACGGAAGGCATTCTGGTTGCCAAAGTCTTCAAACTGGATGATGGCTTTGGGGTAACGCTGTTGGACGGCGGTCACGAATTCATCAATCAATGAATCGTAGTCTGCGCCACGGGTGCGCTTCTGACGCAGGCCAATGTAGACCGGGTCGTCAAGCAAGCGCTGGTTGTTGGTGCCGACATCAATGGTGACTGGTAAGTATTGGCGGGGATGAATGCCCGCGCAGCCGGTATAGAGTGACAGTTTGCCAACGGGGATGCCCATACCGTTCGCGCCCAAGTCGCCGAGTCCGAGGATACGCTCGCCATCGGTCACGACAATAACGCGGACATCATCTTCGGGCCAGTTGGCTAAGACAGATGCAATTTGACCGCGATCTTCTTCTGATATAAAAAGGCCACGCCCGTTAATGAATACCTGGCTGTACTCCTGGCATGCCTGGCCGACAGTGGGCGTATAGATGATGGGTAGAATTTCAGCCATATTGTTGACGAGGGTGTAGTAAAAGAGCGTGACATTGCGTTCTTGAAGTTCCATCAAGTAGATGTATTTTTCGAGGTTGGTGCTTTTGCTGCGGAAATTGAGCATCACCCGCTGTTCTTGATCCTGGATACTGAAGCTGCGCGGCGGTAGCAGTCCACGTAGATGGTATTTTTGCCGCTCTTCGGGCGTAAAGCCGACTCCTTTGTTTAATTGAGGGTTATGCAGCAGGGCACGGCCTTCAACACGAGTTTGGTCAGGGGTAAGTTCTTTTTCCATTGCAACTGCTCACTCTATAGTTGGTATTTAACGATGCGGCTTGCGACGAACTAATGGCAATTGGGTTTGTTCGAACACAAACTTTCACCACTGTATAGCAAGGCAAGAGGTGAGCGTTAGTGCATTCTGTCACAATTAAGGGGCGAAGGAACGCGCTTGTATATGACATGTTCGGTGAGGCGAGGGACGGCTTGCTGGAAGAAATCATTGTAACGATGAGATTACAACTTGGCTAAGAGAGCGTCTTTTTTCGCTCAAACGTGGTATGATATGGGCAAAACTCCCACGCACAACCCGTTAGAAAGGATAATTATCATGGTGGTCGCAATGGCGCCAGATCAAGATATGACTATTGACCGTATTTCTGAATTGTTGGGTGACGATGCTGATGCACTGCTCGGTCACACTTGCCAGACAATAGATAAGTCAGACCTGCACCTGCCCGGCCCGGACTTTGTAGACCGAGTGTGGACAGCCAGTGATCGCCATCCGCAGGTGCTGCGGAGCTTGCAGCAGATGTTCGACCACGGACGTTTGGGCGGCACGGGCTACCTGAGCATACTGCCCGTTGATCAGGGTATTGAACATTCGGCGGGGGCATCGTTTGCCAAGAATCCGATTTACTTTGACCCAGAGAATATCGTCAAGCTGGCGATTGAAGGCGGCTGCAACGCAGTGGCCTCGACATTCGGTGTGCTGGGTGTGGTGGCGCGGAAATACGCCCACCGTATCCCCTTTATGGTGAAGATCAATCACAATGAACTGCTGACCTATCCTAATAAATTCGACCAAGTGATGTTCGGCACGATCAAAGAAGCGTGGAACATGGGCGCGGTCAGTGTGGGGGCGACGGTGTACTTCGGTTCCGAGGAAAGCACACGGCAACTGGTGGAAGTGGCGCAGGCTTTTGCGTACGCGCATGAGCTGGGGATGGCGACGGTGCTGTGGTGTTACACCCGCAACCCCGGCTTTAAGGTGGGTGGCGTCAACCACGAAACGTCGGCTGATCTGACGGGACAGGCTAACCATCTGGGTGTGACCATTCAGGCGGATATTGTGAAGCAAAAGCTGCCTACCCAGAACGGCGGATTTAAGGCACTGAACAGCGGCGGATCGTCTTATGGCAAGCTGGATGAGCGTATTTACACTAAACTGACGTCTGACAACCCGATTGATCTGACCCGTTATCAGGTGGCGAACGGTTACATGGGACGTGCCGGATTGATTAATTCCGGCGGGGCTAGCAGCGGCGAAGGTGACCTGCAAGAAGCGGTCAAGACGGCCGTTATCAACAAACGCGCGGGCGGTATGGGACTCATCAGCGGACGTAAGGCGTTTCAGCGCCCGATGAACGAAGGTGCGGCGCTGCTGCGGGCTATTCAGGATGTGTATCTGTGTGAAGATGTGACAGTGGCGTAGGAAATTCACTTAACCACAAAGACAATGAGAAATCGCGGCACAAGCCGCGATTTTTTGTACATCCTATTTAGATTCAGCTTGACCTATTGACCACTGTCAATATAAAATGGGATCTATGTTAAACGATCAACTTTTGTTTGCTAAAGCGATTAGCGACCCGACACGCAGCGAGATCATGCAGCATTTGTGCTGTGTGTGGCTGAGCGTCAACGATGTGGTTGATAAACTCGGCGGCAAGGTCAAGCAGCCCACGGTGAGCCATCACCTCAGCGAATTAGAGGCGGCGGGTTTTGTGTTCGTGCGCCAAGAAGGACGCCAGCGGTTTTACACCCTCAACCAAGAGAAGGTGACCGTGTGCTGCGGGCAAATATGCGCCGCGTTTAACCCCGGCTATGTGATGAAGCTCGAACCGGTAGATGTGCCGCTTCAGACTATTACGGTTTCGAGCAAGCCGACAGCGGACGAATAATTACTAAAATTCCCCTCATCTAACATTTAGTAACTTCGGCTAAAGTCGCACTGCGGTTCGATACTATTTTGTGCTGTCAGTACGATGGGGAGAGCAATTATGCGAGTATTCAGTAAATTAGCACTCACTTGGCTTTTGCTGCTGGGTTCGGTGTTGAGTGTGCAGGCGCAGGGCGGCGCACGGTTTGAGGCGCGCTACGCGGGCTCAACGGTGCAGCTACAGGGGCAGGTGACGGATACTGAGGGCAATCCGATTGCGGGCGCGAAAGTTGAAATCTGGCAGACGGATGTCAACGGCAACTACAACCATCCGGGCGATTCTGACCCCAGCATATTGCTCAAGGATTTTCAATATTTCGGCGTAGCGACCAGTGATGAGAATGGGTACTATGCTTTCCTGACGGTCAAGACCGCGCCCTATGAAGTGCGTCCGGCGCATATTCATTACAAGGTGAAAATTGACGGGCAGGATGTGTTCACCTCGCAGTGGTACTTTGAAGAAGACCGCACGGATGTAGAAGGCGACGGGGTGTTCAGCAGCGCGGCGAGCGACACGCTCTTCTTGAAGACCAACCCGGATGTTGAAGCTGATCTGGCAGATGACGGGATGCGGATCGCTACGGGCAATATTGTGCTCGATCGGAACGGCAGCGGGGCCGATGTGCTGACGCCGACCATGGCACAGACTGAAGGGCCATATTATCCAGTGGTGGACTTTTCGGATTATGACAATAACCTGAACAGCACAGCGCCTGACGACGCGACGGTGCTGCCGATTCCGGATATGGAAACGGCAGCTGTTGAATGCACACGGCTGAACATGAACGAGCTGACAGCGGAGCAGCTTACGGCTACGATCCCCAACTTCCCCAACCGGATGGTGCGTGAATTTCTGGAATACCGCCCTTATGTCAGTATCCAGCAGTTCCGGCGGGAGATTGGCAAGTACGTGGGTGACGCGCAGGTGGCGGAGTGGGAACCTTACATCTATGTGCCGGTTGATCCCAACACCGTAGATGCTGATACGCTGATGCAGCTACCGGGTGTGGACGAGACGATAGCCGCCAATCTGATTGCAGGACGGCCTTACGCCACACAGGCAGACTTCCTGAAAGCGCTGGAGAATGTGGTGAGCGCACAGCAGGTAGCTGAGGCACAGTGCTTGCTG
Organism: Anaerolineae bacterium; assembly: GCA_041390885.1. Lineage (GTDB taxonomy): Bacteria > Chloroflexota > Anaerolineae > Aggregatilineales > Phototrophicaceae > CFX2. The sequence goes on from JAWKPB010000029.1 coordinate 50,905, forward strand.
GCGGCAGCGGGATAAGAATATGTACAGGGCGCAAACTGCAGTAGTGTTGCGCCCTAGCGAAAACTAAATTCAGCATTTCACCGGCATTGATTCCACGCCATGAAGCACAAAGTTGGCACGCCAACGCACGTCGTCACGATTGACGGCCAAGCGCAAATCTGGCAAGCGGCTGACGAGCGTTTGGAAAGCAATCTGCGCTTCCAAGGCGGCCGGGGGCGCGTCAAATATGATCCATAAGTTAGTCCCCAATATGTGAGACATTGTTACCGTTGATAACATCTAGAGGAACGCCAAAATTTCTGATTTGGATATCCATAGTTTGCCATTTGGAAGTATTGTGCTTTCGAACTTCACACTGCTAAAATTCGCTCCCCTTAGTGTAGCGTCTGTGAAGTTCGCTCTGCGGAGTTGGGCTCTGATTAGAATTGTTCGGGTGAGGTTTGCTCCAACAAGTTTTGCTTCCGTAAGATTTGTGTCAACTAAGATTGTCCGTGTTAGATTTGCTCGATTGAGGTTAGCCTTGGAAAGGTTTGCTTCATTCAAATTTGCTCCACTTAGCGTGGCTTCGCTTAGGTTGGCTTCGCTAAGATTGGCACCGCTGAGATTTACATCAACCATATTAGCATTGTTAAGCTTGGCTTTGTTAAGGTTTGCATTGATGAGAATTGCTCGACATAGATCTGCCTTGCGAAGATCAACATTGCTGAGGTCAGCCTTGATAGTGGGATTTAGCTTCCACCATCTATTCCATGTATCCGCACCTTGAACGATGAGTGCAAAATGTTCTTCATTTGCCAAGTTATTCTCCGAACTAATCTAAAATATTAGATGATTATTAAAAGTATTTTACATTGTCTAAGCAATGAGGGGTATAGTATCCAAAATGCGGTTTGGTCTGTGTTTTCATAGGCAATAATGGCATGATGCGAAAGACGCTATCGTGCAGCAACGTTTACTGGCGGCAGGCGCATGTTGTCGGTCAATGTACATAACGAATGCGGCAATCACTCGTGCTGGGAGTGAGTCTGTCGAGACCCCATAGCATTCTGTGGGGTCTTTTATTTTTACATTTCGTTCGCCACAAAATGTGTGTTCGGAATGCTGACAGGAGATTTACCCGTTGGCTGTACCTGACCGCCCAGCACTTCAACGGCTGCCTGTGCTGCACAGGGGCGGAAACTGAAAGCGCAAACATAAGCCGGTAATTCAGGCAAGTCGGCCAGTTCGTATGGGTCTCGCAAAGCCACTACAATCAAACGATCAGGGACAATTGCTACCAATTGCTTAATGATTTCCAGTTGGCTCGTCTGGTCAAAGTCAACACCGGGCAGTGGATAATTCTCCGTGACAGCAATGATGAGTTCGACGCTTCCTATGGCGGATTTTATAGTGCTCTGGCGCATATCGTCAGCGGAACGCACATCCAATTGTGAAAATTTGCCACGCATGGCTTCCAGAAAATAGTCAAAAGCAGGCGTTGTCTGATTGGGGCCGATGCCACGGGTTGCACCAAGAATTTCGTAGCTGGTGCGGGCGGTGGTATTGATGAGAATAATGCTGCGGGCAGGCGCAATAGGCAGGTGGTGGAATTTGTCGCTGAACACCTCAACGGCATGGCGTGATGCTTCCAGTTCCACCTGTCTGTTGGCATCACTGCCTACATTTGTTACGGCGCGTTCAATTGATGGTTGCTCTCGAAGCACATCCGCGAATTTCTGTTTGAGGCGCAGTACGCGGCGTACAGCATCATTCACCCGTTCGAGGGGCAGCCGCCCACTTTCAACGGCGGCTTTCACTGCCCGAATCAGTGAGGTTTGCTGCTCAAGGTAGGCTGCGGCGTTGTGACTGTAATGTTCTTCAGCCAGCATGAGCAAATCGACACCAGCATTGAAAGCACGGATAGCCGCTTCGGATGAGGTGTAATTTTTCAGAATGGCCTGCATATTCATACTGTCAGAAATGATGACACCGTCGAAGCCCATCTCACCGCGCAGCACATCCCCCAAAATGATGGACGACAGCGTGGCGGGATTATCCTGATCAATCGCGCTGAAGATGATGTGAGACGTCATGACCATATCACTGTCAGCTTTAATCCCGCTGGTAAAGGGATAAAGATCAATGGCATCCAGTTCGGCGCGGGTACGTTCGACTCGTGGTATGCCCCGATGGCTGTCCAGCCGGGTGTCCCCATGTCCGGGAAAGTGCTTGATGGTCGTGATAATTCCACCAGCATGTGCGCCCCTGACAGCTGCTTCTGTCATGGCTGCTACGAGGCGGGGTTTTTCACCGAAAGCACGCATTCCGATGATGGAGTTATGCGGATTGGAGTTGCAATCGGCACTGGGCGCAAAGATGGCATTTAACCCAACTGCTCTCAACTCATTTCCGTAGACCTGATAGACGGCATAGGCATCATCGGGGTTGTGGGTCGCTCCCAGTGCCATGTTGCCGGGGCCGGTGCAACTTTCAGGCACAATGACGCCCCACGCCCCTTCTTGATCGACCCCCAGAATAAGAGGAATTTTCAGGCGCGTTCGGGCGGCAAAATTTTGAAGCTGGGTGGTCAGCTCAACCGCCTTATTGATGGTTGGCACGTTGTCATTGCTAATGTAGGAGGAACCCACGAAGTATTCTTCAAACAGGACGCGGGCTTCGTCCAATCGATGTTTCTCAAAGGCAAGCAGAAACATCTGCCCCAACTTCTCGTCCAGCGTCATGTCATTGAGCAGTTGTTCAAAATTCATAGCTGTTTACCTAATGGTGTTGTCTGTAAATAATGCTATTTGACCGCCCCCATTGTCAAACCGCGCACCAGATACCGCTGGAAAAACAGCGCCATCAGGAAAGGTGGGAGCATGGTCAATACGGCAGCGGCGGACATATCTTCCCACGCTACTTCGTACTGCCCTATAAAGAGCGTTAAGACGACCGTTAGAGGTTGGGAGGCAGATGTGCGCGTAAAGATCAGTGGAATTAAGAAATTATTCCAGGTGGTCAGCAAGGCAACGAGAAACACAGCGATCATACCGGGCCGGGCCAGCGGAATGATGATGCGCCCTAACATTTGCCAGCGATTACACCCATCTACCAGTGCGGCATCTTCGACTTCCTGCGGTACTTCGCGGATAAAGGTAGACATGAGCCAGATCGAAAGTGGCAGGTGAAAAACGGTGAAAATGAGAATGAGTCCCTGCGGGGTATCAATGAGATTCAGTTGGGTCATCAGGAAGAACAGGGCAATCAGTGCCACCCACAGGGGCAGCGGCATCATCAACATCAGGAAATAGAAGGATACCTGCTTGCCACGGAAACGCAGCCGTGCAAAGACATATCCCGCTCCTGTTGCAACCAGTGTGACAATCGTGGAGGTTACTATGCTGACGACCAGACTGTTCTTCAAGCCAGCGCCCATCAGTCCGGCAGTGGGTGAAAAACCGCCGTCTCTGAATTTCGCACCGGAGGTGAAGAGGGTGGTGTAGTGTTCGAATGTCGGCTGTGCCGGGAACCATATCTTGTAGGGACGCGCATATAATTCTGTGCGGGTGGAGACACTGGAGACAACCACCCAGTAGATGGGAGCCAGTGCCCAGAACAACAGCACAACACATCCCAAGTAGATCAGAATCAAACGACGATTTTTGGGGAGCAGTATACGGCTAATCATTCGCGTATGCCCTGATTATATAAGCGGCGCACGAAGAAAATGCCAACTCCAATAGACATCAGCAAAATAAGGTAGGACAGCGCCCCTCCAAGACCGATACGCAGATCACGGAAGACCAGTTCATAGTTGAAGATCATGAGTGTTTTGGTGAAGGGGTTGATCGCACCCCCGGCTGAGCCACCGGCAGTTAGCGTCCAGATGACATCGAAAATCTGAAAGGCGGCGATGAACTCTACGACCAACGCGATGGCAAAGGAAGGCAATAACATAGGAAAGGTTATGCTACGTAGGCGCTGCAACGCGCCCGCACCATCTACTTTGGCCGCTTCGTAAAGGTCGCTGGGAATGCTCTGCAATCCAGCCAATAAGATGATGGTTGGAAACGAAAAGCGTGTCCACGTTTGTACCACCGCGACCCAGAATAGCTGGCTTTGCGGGTCTTGCAGCCACGAACGGTATTCGTTGATGAGGCCGAATTGATAGAGCAAGCCATTGAAGGCGCCGTACTCGCCATTTAACAGCCATCCCCACAGGAAGCCGTTGACCACCGGTGGAACCATCCACGGCAGGATTGCCAGCGTGCGTACAACAGCCCGTCCCGGAAAGTGTTCATTGAGGAGCAGTGCCGCCGCAAAGGCGATGAGCATTTCGAGTGGCAATGTAACCGCGACGACGACAAAACTGCGTCCGGTAACTTGCCAGAACTCATCATCTGCCAGCAAGCGAGAATAATTCTCAAATTCGATATAGCTGGGTGGTTTCTGAATACGCAGGTTACGGTTGGTGAGGCTGGTCTGGAACGTGGTTGCAGCCGGATAATAAATGAGGAGGGCAACCAGCAACAATACCGGGACTAAGATTACCAGTATGAAAGTGGTATCACTTGAAAACAAGCGCTGACGCATTATTAGTTCCTAATAAATATTTGGACGGGGGATAGGCTAGGCTGTATCCCCCGCGCAGTGTGTATTATTAGCTGAATGAACCCGACTAAGTCTGGCAATTATGCTGCCTCAGCCGGGCTAGGAACTACCTATTCGTATTCAGCCTTTAGGTCGTTCCATTCTTGAGCCAGTGCATCAATGACCTCATCAGACGAGGTGCCGCTCTGGGCAGCTTGTAGGATGGACTCGCTGACCTTCTGGGTAAAGGGGCCCCACCACAACGTCTGGCGCGGCAGTTCGTTGACGTGAGCGCTCTGTTCCACAATGCTATCGTATCCCGCAATCTTGCCATCGGCGTTTAACTGCTCGGCCACTGAGGTTCGTGACGGGTACAGGCCGAAAGCATTGTAGATTGAAACTTGATTTTCTGGCTGCACATACCATTCAATGAATTTCCAAGCATCTTCCGCGTTGGGTGAATTCTTGTCGATGCCCAAAGCAGCCGGGAAGCTCCACGTATTGCCTACTTCCGGCAGCAGCATGTAGTTGACATCTGGAGCCTGCTTGGAGGCGTCGGGATTGTTGCCAACAGCGACAGAACCTTGCCAGCCCTGATGGAAGACACCCATGCCGCTCCAGAACAACGAATGTTGGCTGACTGAGCCGGCCAGAATGTCGGGGCTGATTAAGCCATCGGCGAAGAAACCGAGCAGCATGGACATGGCTTCGCGAGCTTTAGAGCCTTCATCAGCGAAAACAGGATTCAGATCGGCGTCAAACATGGGATCGCCCATCGAGAGTGCCATCAAGTACCATGACCAGTCAATAGCGCCCATCGCGATGGGATATTCATCACCGCCACCTGCTTTGATGGCAGCGGCCTGTTCCTTCAATTCAGCCCACGTGGTTGGCGGGGCGTCAAAACCGCCTGCGCTGAGTTTGGCCTTGTTGTAGTCCATCATGACCAGTTGGAGATAAACTGGGATGCCATAGGTTTGATCTTCGCTCGTCCAGAAGTCCACTTTATTGAAATCAGCCAGATCAAGATCAGAGGCGGCGATTAGGTCGTTGAGTGCGAGCATATTGCCAGTGGCTACCACATTCGATGGTGCTTCTTCAGTCAGGAAGATGACATCGGCAGCGGGCTGGCCGGTGGCGGCGGAAGTTTGGACGCGGGTGAAGAGATCAGCCATTTGTACCGATTGAATTTCTACGGTGAAGCCCGCTTCGGCTTCAAAGGCTTTCAAAGCATCTTCATCTGGAGGGACGCCCCACGCTGGGGTCAAAAAGGTAATTTTCTTGTCCTGTGCCATACCGGGCACTGCGGCGCCCAACAGCACAGTTGCGATCAGAATAAGAGGAACTATTTTAATTAATTTACGAATGGACATGACTTTCACTCCTACAGTTAAACGCTTGATGAAATTTGATGAAAATGGTTATAACAAAAACTATAAATGAAGTTTCGATCTTCCCTCCTTTTGATCGAATCGAATAATTATGATCACTGACTTTTTTTGTATGGGTAGTATAGCTTGATTTCTACTTTTATGTGGTCAGATGTTTCCGTTGAAGGCCTTTTGTGATGGTAGACTTAGATCCCTATGAACGATGAGATTCAACCAGACTGTGTGACTGGAATTTTATATAGACGTGACCAATGTTGCCACGTACCAATTTTGGGGTCTGTTTCAGGGTACAGGCACCGAAAGTTATCGTATGACTGTTCTTGGTAAAGGCGCTGCGGTTTATGACGGCTTCAGCTTCAATGCCTCAACCTCAGCATCCAGCAGTTGCGGTGCAAAATCAGCGCTAGGAGGGTGATGCGCCGCTGGCAGAATAGCAGTGTTTGCGGGTAGCACAGTAAATGACAATTACACGCACAGGGGTGCAGCATGCGACACCCCTGTCGTAATCTACCTAGTCCTCTAAATTTGCTCTTTCTACTTTACATGTTGTTGAACCAAGGCAACCGCCTGAGCGATTCCATCTTCATCCCGAATTTTCGCACCTAGTTCAGCGGCTCGCCGCTGCATTGCGCTATCTGATAGCGATTGAGTTATGGCCTGTGTCAGCCGGTCTACGGTTAGCTTTCGACGTGGAATAGGTGCTGGGCCAACACCCAGCTTGTTTACACGCTGTCCCCAAAATGGTTGATCGCCAAAGAATGGCACGACAATGGACGGTACGCCGGAGCACAGGCCAGCTGCGGTAGTTCCGGCTCCTCCGTGATGAACGACAGCAGCCATTCTGGGGAATAACCAGCTATGCGGCGCCGCCTTAATCATATATACGGTTTCAGGAAGGTCAGATTTACTTAGACCGCCCCATCCGGACGCCAGCACTCCACGCTGACCAGAGCGTTGTAGTGATTTCAAAATTATGTCAGTTGTCTCTTCGGGGCTTCGATTGCTCATACTGCCAAAACCGATATAAACCGGGGGCTTGCCCGCTGCCAAGAATTCCACCAAATCGGACGGTGGCTGCCAATCGTCAGCAGCATCTAGAAACCAGTATCCGGTTACTGTCTGATGCTCGTCCCAATCCTCAGGTCGTGGCAGTACATATTGGCTGAAGCCGTATAAGACCGGGGATTGTTTTTGCTTCAGTGTACGAAAGGGCCCCCAGAACGATGCAGCAGGCATCCCCAATTCACGGCGCGTGCTCGAATCAGCTATTCTTACGCTCTGCCATAACATTTGCCGCGTTATGTGAAAAGAGATGCGATTGAGCGTCCCGCCTAGCGATAGGTTGGGTACAACCGGGCTGGGAAGGGAGCGGGTTGGTGTGAAGGGAAAAACATAGGCTTGAATGACAGGGATATTTAGCTTCTCAGCAATTGAAAAAGCGCCCCCCATGCCGGCCATTCCGGTTAGTATGAGATCAGTGCCTTCATACAATGTCTGTATGTTGAGCGCCAGTTCATGCGCCCGCCGTTTCATCTCGCCAGTCATTCGCGATAAAATAGCCAGAAAATTTCCACTTTCAGTGGTGTTTCGCCATTCTGGAGTTTGTAACATTTCTTCTATACTTGAACCCGTAGAACGAAATTCAAGCCCCGCACTTGTGACCAGCGAATCGAAATCTTCACTGGTCAAGATGCGAACGTTATATCCTGCTTGCTTAAGCCCTTTGCCCAATGCCACGTAGGGTTGGACATCACCGCGGGAGCCGGAGGCTACAATCGAAATTAGCATGGTTTGGTTTTCCTCAAAAATGAACCGGCATCGATTCCATTCCCCTAATCACAAATGTCGAACGCCAGCGGATGTCGTCACGCTTGACGGCCAGGCGTAAATCTGGCAAGCGGTTGATGAGTGTTTGGAAGGCAACTTGTGCTTCCAAACGGGCCAATGGCGCACCCACACAGTAATGCATACCCTGTCCGAAGCCCAGATGGCGGTTCGGTTCGCGGCTGATATCCAGCCTATCGGCGTTGGGAAACTGCGTTTCGTCACGGTTCGCTGAAGCGATGACACCCATTACCATGTCGCCTTTGTGAATATCCACCCCTGCAATCGTCATATCTTCACTGGCAAAGCGTTCTGTCGCTATTTCCACCGGGCTGTAGTAACGGACAAATTCTTCAATGGCGGGCTTGATGAGGGCTGGTTCCTGACGCAGTCGTTCCAATTGGTCGGGATTTTCCAGCAGCGCCAGTGTGCCATTGCCGATGAGATTGACGGTGGTTTCATGCCCTGCCGTCACCAGGAGGAAAGCCATTGCCAGCAATTCATCGGCGCTCAGTTTATCGCCTGCTTCTTCAGCCTGTACCAGCGCAGTCAACAGATCATCTTGCGGATCGGTGCGGCGCTGTTCCAAAAGGGCGCGCATGTAACGGGCAAAAGACAGCAGTGCTGGAATGACGAAGATCATTTGAGATGGCGACTGAACCGAGACGATACGGGTTGTCCAGTTGTGGAACTTATGCTGATCGTGCGCCGGGATACCCAGAATTTCCGAAATGATGGTTAGCGGTATGGGCAGAGCATAATCAGCCATAATGTCGGCCTGTCCCTTCCGTACCATTGAATCTACGAGCTGGTCAGCCAACTCCTGTACCTGCTGGCGCATCTTTTCGACAAGCTGCGGTGTAAAGGCTTTGTGAACCAATCCCCGTAAGCGGGTATGATCCGGTGGATCGAGGTCGAGCATATTGCGCTCCATAGCGCGGAATACGGCTGGCATTGGCACTTCAAACTTTGAAGGCTGCTTCTGCAGCAGGGCGTTGTGACGGTTTTTCACAAGGCGGTCATCTTTGAGCAAGCGTAAGACGTCATCATACCGTGCTACCAACCACACCGGACGCCCGTCTATGTATTTGGTGCGGTATAGAGGTTGGCTTTCGCGCATATAGGCGTAAAATGGGTAGGGATTGGCCTTGAATTTCCCGCTGGAAATTTTGACATTTTCAAATGATTTGATCGCTACAGTCATGATATTTCCTCGATTCCCAGTCCATGCAGGATAAAGTTAGTTAATAAGTCCGGTATGTCGTCCCAACTCTGTTCAAGATAAGGGTCGCCCATAATACGCAGCAGCAGCAGGCCCAGCGCCATGCTGGAAATGGCGCGCAGCGAAAGTGCCGGGTCGTGGGGTCTAACCTTGCCCTCTTCGACCAACTGGCGGAAAAACGGCTCTGCAACAGCGAAGGTGGGTGCGATGACCTGCGTCATATAGAGTTCGCGCAGGTCTTTGTTCACCAGCACCTCCGACAGTACGATCTGGAAGACGGCTGAACTATCAGACATTACCTTGAAACGCCGCCTGAGATAGACGCGTACGAAAGTTTCAATGTCCAAGTCGCCACCTTGCTCGAAATGTTCCGGGCGCTGGTCACTTTCGTTCAAGCGGTTGAGTATGCCAAGAAGCAGGGCGGTTTTGTTCTCGAAGTAAATGTAGATCGTGCCGTCAGCGATACCCGCTGCGTGTGCCACGTCTTTGATGGTGGCACGGGCGAACCCTTTTTCTGCGAAGACGGTCACGGCGGCATCCAGAATTTGATGACGACGTGCTTCGGCTAGCTGCTCTTGTAAGGCGTCATTGCTACGTCTAGGCATAAATCCTCTTCGGGTGAATAACTGTTCATAAAAATGAATGAATATTCATTTATTGAATAGTACGCCTGTTTTTGTGGCGTGTCAAGCGGTTTCGAAAAGCTGCGGCGGGCGTGTTACAATCACACCATCATTTCTGATAAACGCTTTGGACAAAACCATGACAACTATAAATCTTGTTACCGAAATTCCCGGCCCAAAGAGCAAGGCGATGGTGGCGCGCCGTGAAGCCGCTACCGCGCGTGGCGCTTCTAAACTGACACAAGTCGCTATCGAGCGGGCGGAAGGCGCGGCAGTGGTAGATGTGGATGGCAATACCCTGCTGGACTTTGCGGGAGGTATCGGTGTGCTGGCGGTGGGTCACTGCCCGCCCAATGTGGTAGCGGCGCTGCAAAAGCAGGCGGCTGATCTCATCCACATGTGCGCCATTGTGGGGACATACGAACCGTATGTGCAGGTGGCAGAACTGCTGAATGAGATCACACCGGGTGACTTTCCCAAGAAATCGGTGCTGCTCAACAGCGGCGCGGAGGCACTCGAAACCTGCATCAAAATCAGCCGCAGCTACACGGGGCGTTCGGGCGTGATCGTGTTCGAGGGTGCGTATCATGGGCGCACTAACCTGACGCTTTCGATGACGAGTAAGTATGGTCTCTTCAAGAAAGGTTTTGGCCCCTTCGCCCCTGAAATTTACCGCTTGCCGTTTCCCAATGTCTACCGTCGCCCTGCCGGGATGAGCGAAGAGGCATTTGTGGATGACGCGATTGCGCGGCTGGAAAATGCGTTTATCGCGCAAATTGATCCCAGCGCGGTGGCGGCAGTTGTTATTGAGACGGTGCAGGGCGAAGGTGGTTTCATCGCCACACCGCCGCGTTTCTTGCAGCGCATCCGTGAACTGTGTACCCAGCACGGCATTGTTTACGTGGCAGATGAAGTGCAGTGTGGCTTTGGACGTACCGGTAAATTATTTGCTGTCGAACATTACGGTATCGTGCCGGATTTGATCGCTACTGCCAAGTCACTGGCTGCGGGAATGCCGCTGGCGGCGGTGACGGGACGCGCCGAGATTATGGATGGACCGCACCCCGGCGGGTTGGGCGGGACTTACAGCGGCAATCCGCTGGCCTGTGTGGCCGGGATTGAGGCCATTAACATGATACGCCAGCCCGCATTTCTGGCGCGTGCGACGGAGATTGGCAATCGTATCCGCCAACACCTGCTCGATTTGCAGGCTGAGATTGCACTGATCGGTGATGTGCGCGGTTTAGGACCGATGATGTTGATAGAACTGGTCAAAGATCGCAACACAAAAACGCCGGCGATGGATGAAACCGCCCAGATCGCAGCCGAATGTGTTAAGCGGGGATTAATCGCCATCCGCAGTGGATTGTACAGCAACTGCATCCGCTTTCTGCCTCCCTTGAATATCACCGACGAGCAGGTGGATGAAGCGATGGGGGTGGTTGCCGAGGCGCTGCGGGTGGTCGAAAGTAACCGGCTCGAAGCGGTCAAGGCATAGGGGGCAGGCATGGATCACATTATCGAACGGTGTAAATCGGTTATTGTGACGACACCTGCCCGTTGGCTTAACCTTGTGAATTCAGTGCCAGCGGAATTGCTGACCATGCGGCCCGCGCCTAACGAGTGGTCGGCACTGGACTGCTTGCAGCACTTGGTAGATGTGGACCGGTTGTCATATCCGGTGCGGATTAAAGCCCTGCTAGCGGAGCAAAGTTTCCCCGGCTTCAACCCCGACGATCATCCGCCCAAGCAGGTTTCGGCGGACGAATTGGCGCAAGAATTCGCTGCGCTGCGTAAGACTAATTTGGAGCTTTTGGCTATCGTGCAGGAGTCAGATTTAGATAAGCAGGCGCACCACGCCGAATACGGTATGGTGACCATGCGCCAATTTCTGCATCACTGGGCGGGGCATGACCTCAATCATCTGGTGCAGGCGGAGCGGGCGTTGATGCAACCGTTCATTCAGGGAACCGGGCCGTGGGTTGTGAATTATGACGATCATATTGTGAAGACGTAACACAGTGCGATGAACGGAGGGTATCAACAGATGCTCTCCTTAGATGTTGTGATTGATTTGCTCAGGTTGTTTTATTGTTCGGCAAATAGCGTGAACGGTCGCGATGTCAACAATCATTCTGCGCTTATCCCTCATTCTGGCCGTATTTTTTGGCGGTGGACTGCTCGTGATCCACGCCCAACCGTACCGCCACCATCCCATTCATGATTTGCTGCTGCCACAAGACTGCAACCAACCGTGCCTTATGGGTATCCAGCCGGGAGTGACGACACCGCAAGAGGCACTGTTGCGCCTGCGGAACAGTGAGTGGGTGGGCAAGGTGGGGGTGAGCGAAGAATTGCAAACTGTGGCGTGGCGTTGGAGTGATATGCGTATAGGTTTGATGGACAGCGACCAACTATCCGGACTCTTTTATGACCGCGATTCGGTGCGGGCGATACGCCTGTACACGGATGTGTCGCTGGGTGATTTGCTGCTGGAACTGGGCGGGACTACCGGATTACGGCGCGTGGCAGTCAGCCGGAGCAATGCGCTGGTAAGTAATTTTCGCGGCGACGTGTTTTACAACGCCAGTAGTTATATAATCAGTGCAACAGTGAGCTGCCGCAATTTTTGGGATCAACCTGCCAATCTGGTCTTGAGCCTCAGACCTCGCTCATTGGAAGGTTTTGGCCGCATTACATATGGGCTAAACAGGGCCCGTCGTCTTATCGCTGTAACTTGTAGACGCCTCAAGGAATTATGACAGGCGTTTTCCAGCGATTCGCAATTTCATTCAATTTGTTATTTGTCGGTTGTCTTGTTCTTATTCACTTTCAGCCTTACGACGATCACGACCTGCGGAATTTGCTGTTCACTCCCGATTGCGTTGCTCCTTGCTTTATGAACATTCAACCCGGCCTAACAAGCGCGGCTGATGCTGTACGTACTCTGGAGGGGAGTGAATGGGTTGGGCAGATTCAGGTAGGGCCTTACGGCATCCTGTGGCGTTGGAATGGTCGCCAGCCACTCGCATTTCAGAATTTATATCCGGTGTCGTCCGAAAAGTATGATGGTGTCATTGCTTTTGCGGATGGACTTGTCGTCAATATTATTCTTTCGTCACCACTTAAGTTGGGTGATTTGTATCTGGCATTGGGGCCACCGCAGAAAATCGGGAGCATTTCTATCCAACACAGTGCTTACGTCCAGATGAACATTCCCTTCGGAGACGAAGCTTTTATGGCGTCAGTCACTATTGAATGTCCGGTGGCGACCGCCACTTATTGGCAAAGCAGCGGTAGAATGATGTGGTTGAAAGACAATGTTGGCGACGGTAACAGCACTAATTGGCGTGATCTATTGCTGATCTTCCGGCGCTACGATTGTTGAAATTGGGGACATTTTGAATCTGCTTACTCGATTCTAACGCAAGCATGTTATAAAATTTTCCGAAAAATCCGATTCATACACAATTGATGGAATATCAGCTTCATTTCTAGGGAGTTTGGTCATGGCGGAAACTTTTACCTTTCAAGCGGAAATCCAGCAGTTACTGGATATTCTCGTTCACTCGTTGTATACCGAGCGCGAAATATTCTTACGCGAGTTGATCTCCAATGCATCCGATGCGCTCAATCGTGTGCAGTTCGAACTGCTCACAAATCATGATGTGCAGGATGCCGATGCAGAGCTTGCCATTGAAATCAAGGTGGACGAAGCAGCTGGCACGATAACTATAAGCGATACCGGTATTGGCATGACGCACGAAGACCTTGTCAACAATTTGGGGACGATTGCCCGCAGCGGCGCAAAAGCCTTTATGGAAGCCGCCAAAAGCACGTCAAATGGTCAGAAAGCCACCGATGTGATCGGCCAGTTCGGCGTTGGTTTCTACTCGGTATTCATGGCTGCTGACAAGGTGCGGGTGGTTTCACGTTCGCACAAGAAGGACGAGCAAGCCTACGTCTGGGAATCTACAGGCGGCGCGACCTACTCAATCGAACCGGCAGAACGGGAAACGCGCGGCACAGATGTGATTGTTCATGTCAAAGAGGATGCCAAAGAATTTCTAAGCGACTGGAAGATCAAAGACATCATCCGCCGTCATTCGGATTATATTGCCTTCCCTATCTACGTGGGCGAGAGCGAAGAGGCCACCAATAAACAGACGGCAATCTGGCGGCAGGACACCAAAGAAGTTACCGAAGAACAGTACGACGATTTTTACAAGATGCTGACCTTCGATTGGGAAAAACCGCTGCACCGCATCCACATGCGTGCTGACGTGCCACTTCAGTTTTATGCCCTGCTGTATATTCCCAACAACGCCGAGCGGAGTATCATGAGCCCACGTAAGGAAGTAGGGCTGAAGCTGTATGCGCGTAAAGTGCTGATTCAGGAATATTCTACCGACCTGCTGCCCGAATACCTGCAATTTGTGCAGGGTGTCGTAGACAGCGAGGATTTGCCATTGAGCGTTAGCCGTGAAAGTGTGCTGGCGAATAAGGTCATGGCGAACCTCAAGAAAACGGTTACCGGCAAAGTGCTGAGTGAACTCAAGCGGATGGCGCAGAAGAACCGCGCCGATTACCTCAAAATCTACGAACAGTTCGGTCGTTTTATCAAGCAAGGTTTAGCTGTCACCCCCGCTGACCGCACGGACATCGAACCGCTGCTGTTTTTCGCCACCACTCACAGCGCTAATTTTGAAGAGCTATTCTCACTAGATGAATATGTCGAGCGTATGGTGAGCGGGCAGGACGATTTGTACTACATTCTGGGCGATGATATTCACAGTGCCAGCCGCAGCCCGCATCTGGACGCCTTCCGCCAGCGCGGCATTGAGGTGCTGTATTTCACTGATCCGATTGACTCCTTCATGCTGATGGGGCTGAGTGAATACAAGGGGCATAAGCTCCGCAACGTGGATGAGGCTGATATTGACCTGAGCAGTATCGGTGAGGTGAAAGAAGCGGATGAACCCGCCCGTGAAAGCCTGCCGGATGACACCTTTGAGAATGTACGGGAACGCTTTTCAGCGGTGCTGGGAGAGCGAGTAAAGGGTGTGCGCCAGAGCAAGACATTGGCGGGCAGCCCGGCGCGGCTCGTAAGCGACGAGGCGGGTGTGAACCGCCAGATGTACCGCATCAACCGCCTGCTGGACAAAGATTATCAACTACCTGTGAAAACGCTGGAGTTGAATCCACGCCACCCGCTCATCCATAACTTGAGCCGGATGCTGGCATCCACACCCCAAAATCCATTGATTACAGCGGTGGTAGAGCAAGTTTTTGAAACGGCGCTGCTGCAAGAGGGGATTCACCCCGATCCGGCGGCGATGGCAAATCGCCTTACACTGCTCATGCAAGCTGCCACTGGTTCGGCGGCCGACGAGTTGGATTATAACAATTTGTCTGCCACCGAGGCTGAAACTAAGCCGTTTGAAAGCAGTGAGCCGGACGAAGAATAGCGCGGTTAATTTTCGTCACGACGCTCCGGTGGCGTCCACGCAAAAGGCGTGTCCTCATCAAGGAGTTCAAAGGGATGAACCTGCCGGGGTGATGGCGGATTCTCTTGTGGGAGTACAGGCGTAGCACGACGCGCTTCGCGAGCTGTGTTGCGCTTTCGCAAATCCGGCGCGTAATAAATTTGCTTGGTGCGGTTTTTGTCAAGCGTGATACGTGCCACACCGCGCGCCAACATATCAATTGGCATGGGGGCGGCACGCCCAAACCAGAACCATGACAGGATCGGCGTGCTGCCAAAAAGTGTCATCAGCATATAAAAAGGATGGCGGCGCTCACCGCGTATATAAACGATGGGCGCACGGATGATCGTTGCCTGCAACCCCACCCGGAACATGTATTCTTCTGCTTCCCGTTTGGCCCGCAGATAATTGCCATTGACCCACGGGGCGCGCACACTGCTTAACAGCATCATATGTGGCACACCATCGCCCACACACATGTTTGTTACATTGCGGGCAGAAACAAAATTCAGCCAGTGATGGTTCGATCCCTGTGATGGATCGGCTACCATGCTGCCAACGGTGTGGATTACGCTGGCGTGGCCGCGTGCCCGACCGCGCAGGCTGGCAGGATTCCAAACATCTGCAGTGAACCAGCGCACACGTTGGGCCAGCGGGCCGAGTTTATTCTCGTTTCCGGGGCGCACGAGCAGGGTAACCTGTGCACCTTCCGCCAGCAGGGCCGCCGCAATATTATCACCCAAAAATGTGCCACCGCCGGTCACCAGTACGCGCCGGCTCTTATCTGTCATGAATAGTGTTCCGCCTGTGCAAGGTTGGGTTCATGGGGTTGATTGTAACGGTAGGTCGGGAGAGGAGCAATACGGTAGACAGCGCGGGATACAAAAATGCCTGCGGTTCTAATGGCTCACAGGCATTTAGGCTTTAATCATATTCAGTTGGAGTCCGTAAAATCTAGCACGAGCTTCCACAGCGCGACGGAAGGCTGTTGGTCATATATGAACTGGTCGTGTCGCCACCAGTAATGGAAGCTGTCCAATTGGCGCTCACAGGCAAAGCAGTGATGACGAGTGTAACGACGATGATTGCGATGATGAAAAGGCGCTTGAATGATTTCTTCATGGATACCGCTTTCTAATCCGATAATAGGAAAACTAATAGTCATTATAAATTAAACTTCTCTTTTCAAACGTGAATTCTTCGTAAATTTTTGTAACAATTGAGAGGATTATGAAAATATCGGCTGTCTGTACAGAGATTTGTTAGGCGGCTGGTAGTGTAAAACCGAACGTAGAGCCTTCCCCGGCAACGCCTGCGCTTGAGACACTGACTTGCCCACCCAATTTTTCGACAATCGTTTTGACAATGGTTAATCCCAGACCATGACCTTCAATTTTGTTTTGGCCGAGGCGCTCAAATTTCGTGAATAACTGCGCCTGTTCTTCAGGTTTTAGTCCGACCCCATTATCGCAAACCCAGTAGCGGATGAATCCATCCGGTTCACGGATTGAACCGACCTTGACTATTGGAATATCACCGCCGTATTTGATGGCGTTGCCAATATAGTTGACCCACACTTCCTCTAGCCAGGACGCATGTCCCATGGCGGGGTGTAGTTGATTTTCGATTTGTATTACGGCGTTACGTTTATGAATGACCGGTTCGAGGCGCTTTTGAGCTTCGCTTACTGTCGCACTCATGTCGACTTCGTGGGGTAGGATCTCGGCTTTTCGCGCTTTTGCCAGACTGAGCAACGCTCCCACGATATCATCTAACTTTTGAGCAGCTAAATTAATTTGCGCCAGATATTGCAGGCTTTCATCGTCCAGTTGACCCTCAAGCGTCATTTCCATCAATGCCCCATAGGATACGATCACGCCAATCGGGTTGCGGAGATCATGGGCTACATTGTCGGCATACGAGTCCAGTTGGGCGATCATCTGCTCATTTTCCTGGATAGTTTTTTGCAGACTCACGTTCCTGTGATATTGACTTTCGGCTTCGAGCCGCATTCTTTCCACTTCATAAATGACTTGAATAGTCTTCCGGCGGCTGTCTGCTTTTTCGTTAAAGACCTGTCCTTCAATTTCATGAAATAGTTCAAGATGCTCGACTGCCTTTTTATAATCTCCCTGTGATTTGTAGACCTTAGCATAAAGCTCGTGGGTGGCAAAAACGTCAGGCTTGATGTTTAAATTTGTAAAAATGGTGAGGGCGTTGTTGAGGTGATCTAAAGATTCCGAGAGTGAACCTTGTTCCACCAGTGCCGCAGCAAGTTGCTTGTGAATTCTCCCCTCATAGAATTTGGCATCGGTGGTGCGAATTTTGGTTAGAGCTTGTTGAAAATAGTCTACCGCTTGGTCAAAGATACCCTGTAGTTGATACGCCGTACCGATATGGATGAAGGCGTGCGCCTCACCAATGGTGTACTGCACGGCCTGAAACATATCTAAACTTTCTTGAGCAAAGCGGATGGCCGCATCAAACATTTTCAGAAAATTGTAGGTTTCGGCAACATTTAGGAGAGCGATTCCCGGTAAAACGCCCTGCGCTCCCATTTCCAAGTAGAGCTTGGAAGCGCGCTCAAAATGCTGGAGGGCCTTTTGGTGATCTTCTTGTGCATTGTACAAAGCGCCAATGTTGCTTAATACGGCTGCGATTTGCTTGTTGTCCCCGATTTGCTCACCGATCCTCAACGCCTGTGCAAAGCAGTCCATCGCGTCGGCGTAATTGCCAACAACATTGTGGTTATTGCCAAGGATATTAAGTGCGTCGAGTTTATGCTGGTTTTGCTGGTGTTGATGGGCCAACTTTAGAGCGTCGAGCGTGCGCCTGACCGATTCGGCATAATCTGAGATGCTGTAGTAAGCCCATGCCTGATTCAGCAATCCAGCCACATAACCATGCCAGTATTCCTGTTCTTCGGAAAGTTGTACTGCTTCCTCTGCAATAGTCAATGCCCGGTGCGAATCAATTTCGCCCAAATATTCGGCAAGGCCATTTAGGGCTTCTATTCGCTGTTGTGGTGTCTCAGCCTCGCTGAGTTTGGTCTCAAGTTCAGACAATCGTGTCGTCATTCAGTTGCCCGGTCGCACTCAAAACATCCGCTAATCAGGAATACGGATGACTAAATAAATTGTAACATAAGCTAGGTCGATAATTCAGTTTCGATGTGTTGAGCTAGAATAAAATTTATATATATGGATGTTGCTGGTTGTGCAAAATCCTTAAAATGTGCATAATATGGGAAGTGGTGTTGTAAAAACATGTGTATCCACGGCTGACAACGTAAGAACGATAAATTTGTGAATGATGCACCGCCCCCAATTCGGGCGGACTGTACTATAGGCGCTAAAATCAAGTTTTCCGGCTAATGAGCCATAATAGATGAATGATCTTATTCGATATATAAATGGCTTTTTACGTTAGCCTATCCTTGTGAACAGGACGATTTGATCTTCCGCAACGGCTTTGCCGGGTGTGGAAAATGTAATATCTTATCACCGCACCTGTCAGGCGCAACAACTTACCGTTCTCAACTTAGCATCTTTTCCAGCCGTGGTCGCAGTCGTCAACCATGGCTGATTGTTTTTTGGGAGATGCGTCGTTGGGCGAAGGAATCATCACGGCGCTGCAAGTCCAGAAACGCGACAAGCAGCGCGTCAATGTGTATATAGATGGTGAATTTGCCTTCGGTCTTAGCCTGATCGAAGCCGCCCGTTTGCGAAAAGGGCAGGCACTTTCAGAGACCGAAATTAGTACCCTGCGAAATGAAGATGAGATACAGCGTGCGGTCGATAGCGCCGCCAATTTTCTCAGTTACCGACCCCGCAGTGTGCAAGAAGTACGCCGCAACCTGACTGATAAAGAACTACCAGCCGATGTGGTCGAGGTGGCTGTTTCCCGCCTGATCACGATGGGTTACTTGAATGACGAAGCTTTTGCGCGCTATTGGGTGCAGAACCGTGACGAGTTCAAGCCGCTG
This sequence comes from Anaerolineae bacterium, assembly GCA_041390885.1. Classification (GTDB taxonomy): domain Bacteria; phylum Chloroflexota; class Anaerolineae; order Aggregatilineales; family Phototrophicaceae; genus CFX2. The sequence goes on from JAWKPB010000029.1 coordinate 70,005, forward strand.
AGCCAGCGGGCACTGCGGCAAGAACTGCGCCAAAAAGGCGTAGCCGATGCTGTTATTACGGAAGCATTGGCTGAACAGGATGAGTTTGAGCTGGCTTACAGGGCGGCGTCCGGGCAGTTACGCAAGCTGCGAGGACGTACCATGCGCGAGTTCAAAACCAAACTCGGGGCGTTTTTACAACGGCGCGGTTTCATGTACAGCACCATACAGGATGTGGTTGTTCGCATTATCGAAGAATTAGGGGCGGACGACCGGGACTACTTCAACCGAGCGATAACTGACGATGAGGATTGAATATTATGGAAGGACCGGTGGCCATTATTGGCCTGATAGCAGCTCTACTAATCGGCGCTGGAGGCGGCGCCTTTATCCTGAATTATCTCCAGACTACGCGTGGTAAAGGTCGCCTCGACCAAGCTGAAATAGAGGCACGCGGCATTACTGAAAAGGCGCAGGGACAGGCAGATGCGGCATTAAAAGATGCGGATGAGCGCGCGAAGAAACTGCTTGACGAAAGTGAACAATCATCATTGCGCCGCCGCCGTGAGTTGGATAAAGAAGATGAACGGTTGCAGAAACGGCGTGAAGACCTCGACAACCGTTTTGAACGGATGGAGCAGCGCGAACAAAATCTCAATAAACGGCAAAGCAAGCTGGACAAGCAGCAGAATGATTTGCAAAAGCTGGAAGAACAGCGTATGGCTGAACTCCAACGCATCGCCCAGATGACGGTAGATGAAGCTCGTAAAGAGTTGATGGGCGCTGTCGAAAAGGATGCGCGGAGCGATATGGCACGTATCATCCGGCAGGTCGAGGCGGAAGCGCGCGAAGAAGCCGATACCCGCGCTCGCGATGTAATCGCGCTGGCAGTGCAACGGCTGGCTTCCGAGCATGTCAGCGAAATTGCAGTGAGCGTGGTACAGCTCCCCAGCGACGAAATGAAGGGGCGCATCATTGGGCGCGCCGGACGTAACATCCGTGCGTTTGAATTGGCAACCGGTGTGGACGTGGTAGTGGATGATACACCAGAAGCCGTCACCATCAGCAGTTTCGACCCGGTGCGTCGAGAAGTTGCCAAGCGGGCGTTGGCGAAATTGGTGGTAGACGGACGTATTCATCCGGCTCGAATCGAAAAGCTGGTGGAAGATGCTCAGGCCGAAGTTGAGCAAAGCATCCGCGAAGAAGGTGAACGCGCTGCTTACGAAGCAGGTATTCCCGGCCTGCATCCCGAAATTCTCAAGCTGCTGGGACGGCTGAAATACCGCACCAGTTACGGCCAGAATCAGCATGCCCACTCTATTGAAACCGCCCACATTGCGGGCATGATCGCTGCTGAACTGGGAGCTGATGTCGCTATTGCGAAGGCAGGTGGTTTGCTGCATGACCTCGGCAAGGCCATTGACCATGAGGTTGAGGGTACGCATGCCATAATCGGCGCGGATTTTGCCAAGCGCTATGGTGTGAACGCCAAGATTGTCAACGCCATTGCCAGCCACCACCACGAAGTTGAACAGGAATTTGTAGAGTCGTACATCGTGGAAGCGGCAGATGCTATCTCCGGCGCGCGTCCCGGTGCACGACGCGAAAGCATGGAAACCTATATCAAGCGCGTCAAGACACTGGAAGACATTGCCAACAGTTTTGAAGGCGTGGAACAGAGTTATGCACTCCAAGCAGGACGCGAAGTCCGCATCATCGTGCGGCCCGAAACGGTGGACGATTATTCGTCATTGCAGTTGGCGCGCGAAGTGGCCCGCAAGATCGAAGAAAGTATGCAATATCCCGGTCAGATCAAGGTGCAGGTTATCCGGGAAACGCGCGCGGTAGACTTCGCGAAGTAAAGCGGGAACGCGCGGCAAAAAATAGATAGAAACGAGGGTGGCACCAGTGTGCTGCCCTTGTTGTTTATAAAGGAAATTCGCACTTTGTTTGATTTTTCCACCTTTCCTGAATTGGCTACTCCACGACTAGAGTTACGCAAACTCACTAGCGCCGATGTTCCGGCTATGCGGAACTTGTTCAGCGCGCCAGAAGTATTACGGTATCTAAACTCCTCCCCGACTGACACCGATGAAAAAGCGTTAGACCTAATCAATTGGCTCAATGACCAGTTTGACCACAAGAACGGTGTGAATTGGGCGATTGTTCTGAACGGAGAGGATGACCGCTTCGTGGGTCAATGCGGAACACATGGATGGGATGAGTCTAATCGCCATGTTGACATTGGCTACCACATCCTGCCAGTAGAGTGGGGGAAGGGTTATGCGACTGAAGCCTCCCATGCAGTAATTCGCTGGTGCTTTGAGCAACTGGGTGTTCACCGTGTACAGGCCGATTGCACGGACGGCAACATAGGCTCAGAACGGGTGCTGCTGAAATGCGGCTTTACTGTAGAAGGCGTCTGGCGGGAAAGCTGCTGGGAGCATGGGCGCTTTGTAAACATCAAACAATTTGGCCTGCTGCGGCGGGAGTTTGAGTCGCGATGACGAAAACGCTTACCCCATTCGCGCCGCGCTCTTTTATTGAATTGACGCTGTTTATCTCGGTCTGTGTCTTATTGTGTTTGCTGGTCGGGGCGTTTCGACCGGGTAACAGTGTGGCAGCGTTCACCGCCAACCCGGCGCGAACACGCGAAGTGTGGGTAATGGATAGCAACCGCCACTTAGCGCGCCGTATTGAAGTGTTCGGCCACAAGCAAGAAGTGGCCGTGTGGTCGAATGAAATTAGCTGGTTTGTTTTTTACTCCCGTTCATCATAGGCCATACAAGTTATAACTCCTGACGAAGATCACATTGTTAATCTGACGCCCCTAACTTCAAATTTGATCGCTATCTGACCTAAACTGAACTGTGCCTCAGTGCATTTTGCATGCAAAGGAGAACAAAATATGGCGAATGCGCGCAGAACGTTGTTAATTGTCATAGGGATTGTCGTGATTGGATTTATCGCTATCCAATTTGTACCGGGTTTTGCCCGTACCAATCCGCCTGTCACCAACCAGATTCAATGGGATTCGCCACGTACTGAACAACTGATGCGAACCGCTTGCTATGACTGCCATACCAATGAAACGGTTTGGCCGTGGTATTCCCAGATCGCGCCAATGTCGTGGCTCGTAGTCCATGATGTAGACGAAGGTCGGGAAAAGCTCAACTTATCCACAGGGCGTGGCGAAATGGACGAAGCGGCGGAAAAGATCCGCGACGGCAGCATGCCACCCCGAATCTATACGATATTGCATCCTGACGCCATATTGACCGCCGAGCAAAAAGATGAACTGATTGCCGGATTGCAAGCAAGTCTGGGCGGTCAAAGAGGCGGCGAAGGCGGTCAAGGAGAAGGCGGTGAAAGCGGAGAAGGCGACAACGATTAATCCATTACATCAGGCACGTCTTCGTGCAAAATAAACGATCTTGTATGAAGATGTGCGGCCTTAACCAAATGGCATCTCACCCTGCTGTATGCTGAGTCTAGATAATTATTTCATGGCAGCAGGAGTTGTGAAAATGTTAGGAATGTGGGACGCAACTTTGCAGCGTAAACTGGTGGCTTTCGTAGGACTAATGGCCCTATTTGGAATCGCATATGTAGGGGCGTTGATGACTGGCTTGCCGATAGTCGTACGCCTGTTTGTATAACCACTTTTTTCTTCGGAAAGAACCTGTGGAGGGCAGCTACGGCTGCTCTCCTCTTCTCCATTTTGGGGTTATTCGATTCCAGCCCGTATATTCAAATAACGTGTCAAGTCAATGTCACCCGGTGATTGACCAAAGTTCGTGAGCATGGCGGCGCACTCGCTCCGATGCTGTGTTCCGTGATTCACCACATGCACCAGACAATGCCACAATACCCGCTCCCTTACCCCTTCTGGAATTTCATAGCGGATAGTACTCTCCATATCGCCGTCTTGTAGACTGTTGAGGTAAGCTCGCATCTCACGTTCCTCGTTCTTCCAGTACTTGTCGAGTGAGTCGAGAGTTGGGAAAGTCATCGTTTCGATAAGGTCAAAGGTAAGGCGTTGATGTTGCAATAAATTGCGCCATGAGTATTCTGCATCCATCGTGTGGATCAAAGCTCGGAGCAAACTTCCCCACGAGTAATCGGTGAGCTGCGTCAGTTGTTCCCATGACACGGCAGCCGCCTTCGTCAACATCAATTGGTTGGCCCAGTAGTTGTAATCGTAGAGCAATAGGATATCGCTGATTTTCATAGTGTCTCTCCCATTACGTTGATCTCATGGGGACCAATTTAGATTGAAAACTGGGCAGTGTTTAAATGTCGGTGGTCGTTAGATCCAGGCCGCCGCGCAGCTCTTTCTCATACAACCGGTACTGGTTGGTAACGCTCATGCCTGCTCGCCGGTAGAGTTCAGTTGCACCGGTCAGGCTGCTGGCGTCTACACCTAAACCAACACGAGGTTTGCCCTGTTGGTAAAACACCTCGAAGGTGGCGTAAAGCAAGGCTAACCCCAAACCACGGCGGCGGTATTCGCGGCGCACAGCCAATGTTGAAACCCATCCCAGATCGAGGTCAGTGGCATGACTAGATTGATTCAGGACTACACCAGCAATTTTGTCACCATCTAGTGCCAACAACCACAAGCCGGGTTCGTACTTGGCATCCCAGATGTGCGACCATTCGGCATAATGCTCATCAAAGGGGCGATCTACATAGCCAAAATGATCTTGAAAGGCATCTCGCACGACTTCCAGCACCGCTTTTCGGTCATGGTGCGCTTTGAATGTTTCTAACCGGATGCCATCCGCCCATTCAGGTTCTGGCGGTCGTTCGTTCAGTTTGCGCTCCATGTGCCAGAAGTAACGAATCGCATTTATTCCCGCCCTTTCCAGTACATCCCGGTACCACACATCCTGTTCGTACGTGTAGCACCGGAGAGCAATGCGGGCGTTCGCGGGTGCATCTAGCATCATCTCACGTGCGCGGGATTGGCACCAATTGAGGAGATATTCCCCTATGCCACTACTTTCAAAATCAGGGTGTATGTATAAATCAAAATAGATTGTAACGGACTGTGAATTGGTAACTTCAATCCAGCCCACAGTTCGACCATCTGGAGCGAAGATAATGCGCTGGTTTGCTGCCTGGTCAAAGCCCGGTTTTTTCCAGTCGGTGAGGATTTCTTCGACCACTTCATCTGCTTTGCCAATGACCTTCAGCGCACACGTGTTCATCAATGCCACTACAGGTTCGATGTCGTCCAAAGTGCATGGGCGAACCACAAAGTCTGCGCTCAGTTCCGGAATGATTTCAGTCTGCATAAGATAGTCCTCGGATTTGTGTCATATGAGATCATAAAGGTTCATAATGCGTGTGTAAAGGGTGCGTTCAGTAACTTCCGAATTGTAGAATAGTTTGGTGCAGTCAGTTAAAATCTGATCATATTCTGTTATTTTCGTCTATCTTTTCCTCCCGTGCGCCGTTATAATGCCCCCTAATTTGGCCTGAATAACCCGGCCTTGAAAGTGAGAATTGAGTTTCATGAGTGTTGAACGTATTGAAGAAGGTATCGTGGTCAGCATGACCTATGTGCTGAATGTAGAAGGTGAAGAAGTTGGACGGGCTGATGCGAATGAACCGCTGGAGTATTTGCATGGCGCGGAAAATATTGTAGCCGGGCTGGAAGCCGCGTTAGAAGGTAAGCAGGTGGGGGATCGGGTACAGATCAGCGTGCCACCTGAAGCGGCTTATGGTGAATACGACGAAGAAGAAGTGGATGAATTTGACCGCGACGAAATTCCCGGTTCGGAAAATCTAGAACTGGGCATGATTGTCGAGGTTGAAGATGAAGATGGCTATATCTACGAAGGGTCAGTCGTTGAAATGACTGACGGCAGCATTTTTGTAGACTTTAACCACCCATTAGCAGGCAAAACGCTTGACTTTGATGTGACAGTTGTTGCCTTGCGTGAAGCTGATCCTGAAGAACTCGATCACGGACACCCCCACTCACTGGAGGGGATGTTCGAAGAAGAGTACGACGAAGAATAAGCGACGGATAGCTGTGGGCGATTGACAATGAACGGCTCATAGAGCTGTGGATTGTTTACAATCGCCTGCCGTTTCTCATCATGACTCAGTTTGTCCTCGCCTCCAGTTCCCCCCGCCGCCAGGCGCTGTTAAAAACACTACGTATTCCTTTTTCCATTCACAAACCTGACATTGACGAAAGCCAGTACGCGGCTGAACCCCCGCTTGATTATGTGCAGCGCCTGAGCCGCGAAAAGGCGTCCCGTATTGCAGCCCAGTTGCCAATTGGGGGATCGGTGTTAGCTGCCGATACTGTGGTTATTCTCAGCGCGGATACACTGGGGGTTGATGAAACTGGCGAAATATTAGGCAAACCGACTGATGCCAGTGATGCGCGCCGAATGTTACAAAGACTGCGTGGGCGGACTCATCAAGTGTGCACGGCCATCACCCTTTTGAAGTCCGATAAGCAGGCTCCTCTAATCCTTACCGAAGTGACGCGCACTGATGTTACCATGCGGGACTACAGCGACGCCGAAATTGATACCTATATTGCGACTGGTGACCCGTTCGACAAAGCGGGGAGTTACGCCATCCAGCACCCAATCTTCCAACCTGTTGCGCGCGTAGCTGGATGTTATGGCAACGTGGTAGGGTTACCGTTATGTACACTTCAGACAATGCTGCCCAAAATTGGCTGGGAGTTGGACACCCCGGATGCAGTTTGCCACTGTCAGGAAATCTGTGCAGGCCTGTTTTTCTAAGTAACGGTCTGTAAAAAAGTATCCAACGATTATGGGCAATTTACACAATACCCTGCCCATGTAGATGCCAAAATATCCGTTATTGAACTAAATAGACAATCTTCACCTATATTGAACAAATAGCGGTCTTATTTTTCATACCATTATTTCCTCACCATTTCTCCCCTATTTTTTTACTATGTTAGCGTGTGTTGCTGAATTTTAGAGTCTGGGGGTAATTATGGTTCTCGCCCTTGCCATTTTTGCAATCGCCTACGTTGCCATTGCCACCGAAAAATTTCCCCGCCACTGGGTAGCACTCCTGGGGGGCGCAATGCTCATCGTTTTTGGAGTATTGAGTCCGCTAGAAGCACTGACCTATATCAACTGGGAAACGCTGGGCTTGTTGTCGGGTATGTTCATACTGGTTTCCATCCTCAACGAAGCGGGCTTTTTCAAGTGGCTGGCGATGACCTCCGTACGCAAGGTCAACTATCACCCGACTTATCTATTCGTGGCGCTCATGCTCTTGGCAGCCTTTTTAGCCATGTTTATGGACAGCATCACCGTGATGTTGTTCCTGTCAGCGTTAACGCTCCAATTGTGCTATTTGCTCAAGATTGACCCGATCCCTGTTATCATCGCCGAAGTCTGCGCTGCGAATATTGGTGGCGCTGCTACATTGGTTGGTGATCCGCCCAATGTTATCTTGGGAACGACACTCGGTTTCAATTTCTCAGATTTTGTCACCAACACTGGCCCTATCAGTGTCATTGTAGCTTTAACGATGCTGGGCGTTTTTTACTACATTAACCGCCAGAAGCTGCGGGACGCTCATGCAGCCTTGACCGATGATGTCGTACGAGAGATTGAAGCTTTGCACAGTGATCCATTGCATGTAGAACTGACACGCATTGGTTTGCTGGGCTTTGGCGCGGCAGTATTCTTGCTCGTAACGCATCACTGGTTAAGCGAGCTGACTCACCTGCCGATTACCGCAGCGGTTTCAGCGCTTGTTCCGGCTGGTTTGGCGATAGTCGCCCTTCACCACACCCACCGTACAAAGGTGTTCCATAAGTTGATGCGTGAAGACAGCGAAAGCATTTTGTTTTTCGCGGGTTTATTTGTGCTCATTGGTGGATTAGAAAAGGTTCATATCTTTGATTCGCTGGCAAATTCGCTGGCTAACATGAACGATTTGAGTCATAACGGCATGGTAATGGCACTCCACTGGGGTCCCGGTTTGCTCAGTGGGCTTGTGGATAATGTGCCGATGGCGCTGGCGATGAGCTATGTCTTAAAGGATTTAGCAGCACATCCCGAAATGCCTGCACTAGCATTGATGGTCTGGTCTTTAGCATTGGGCGTCGATTTCGGCGGCAACCTAACACCTATTGGTGCGTCAGCCAATGTCGTGGCGTACTCTTTCATGGAACGCAATCATGGTAAAGTTGGGTGGGGACGCTGGTTATTGTACGCCGTTCCGCCGACCATTCTGGCTATGGTATTGGCATCGATCATGATTATCCTGAAGAGCCATGCGGGCTGGTATTAAACTTAGATCAATAGCCGGTGAACAATCGATTGATGATAAACAGTGGGCTTCAACCCACTGTTTTTTTGTAGATCACACATTACTCACCAATTCCCTATTCTATTGGGATGCGGTATTATAGAAACAGTCAAGTGAAGATCAGTGGTGAGCCGCATATGTTAAAACAACTTGAAAATATACCACTTGTAAAATGGGCCAGCCGTCATCCCCGACTAGCGGCCTGGATTGTCCTGTCATTGGGCATGGTTATCTTGCTGGTGATTGAAGCGCGTGATGTTGGTCTGTTGGCAACTCAATGGGCAGCTTTAGTCGTAGCAACGGTGTTGGTGGCAGGCGCATGCGTGTGGATTATTAGCTGGGAAGACCCGCAAGAGGAAGCTGAAGCCGAAGGCGAGAATCCTGCCGGTACAACATAGCCATCAGCTGTAGGCGACAGTTATGAGGACAGCAAACTGCTGTCCTTTTTTATTTACCCGATGCGCGACCCATTTTCTACTGTCAAGGTCGGTTGGAGCAGCACCACATCTTTTTCAGCAGAATACGCCCCCAGCACCAGCACTTCGGACGCCACCCCCGCAACTCGCTTGACCGGAAAGTTGATCACCGCCACCACTTGCTTTCCAACTAATTCTTCTGCGCTGTAATTGCGGGTCAGTTGCGCCGAACTGGTTTTGATGCCCAGCGGGCCAAAATCAATTGTCAGAATATAGGCAGGCATTCGTGCTTTGGGGTTGGGCACAGCCGCCAAAACAGTTCCAACCCGCATATCTACTTTGAGGAAATCGTCAAATGTGATGGTAGCTGGTAAATTGTTTTCCAAGATATGCTCCGCTCGATTGAATCAAAAGCGACCCGTACAGGCCGCTTGGTCAGTAATTCTTGAGATATTACCGTAACGCTCTGGTTGCAGCTATTGGTTGATTACAGAATCAACCGATTGGCGCGGGGTGCCGGATTGTGCCAGATCTGTGTAGCCGAGCCGGAAAATCATTTGTGGGTGTGTTTCCTTGATCGGGAACAAGCGAGCAACGTCGCGTTTCGTAGAAGCAACTTGCAACACCTGTGTGTGCGGTTGGAGCGCAATGTTGAGGCTGGTGGCGTGGAGTGCGAGCCGCTCAAAGGCCTGACCTGCCCGGACGCGGGCTTCGAGATCGTCTGTGCGGGTGCTGATGAACCCCAATAACGGCATATTCACAGGCGAAGGAAGCTGAAGTCCGGTCTGTTTGCTGATGACATTGAGATACGCGGTAGCCAATTGCCCGGTGCGATTAATCAACCAGCGCGCGCCAAATGTCCCCTGTTCCATCCATTCAACCAATTCGCTGCGATAGCCATCAAACGAAAACTGGATGGCATCAGCAGTAGTCATCAACGCGTCGATTTGTTGTTTGATGTCTGCATCGTCCGTGAATTGAAGGGCCAGATCGTGTTCATCAATGCTGGCCTGTAGGTGCTGCATGTCGCGCTCACTCGGCTTAGTCATCTCATACACTTGGCGGTGGGTATGTCGCAGTCCGATGGCGTAAAAAAGTTCTTTGTCTGCCAGCCCATGTGATTTCTGTGTTTCAGTGAATTGGATCGCTGCGATCCACTCGCGTTCACTGGCATTGGGGAAATAGGTCACTTTGTATTCATATCCAAGGTGACTGGCCGCAATCAGTAAGTTTTCTAGCGCGCAACCCAAACTAATGTATATTTCCCTTTGATCAGGGTCGGTCACCTTTAGCCAGCGGCCTGTGTCTGCGAATAGATCAATGGTGTTGTCATGAATTGTGAAGCGCCACGGTTGTGTATTATGCAGTGACGGGGCGAGAACCGCATATTGAAGGAGAAACTTCAATTTTTGTTCTTGGCTGCCGGTCCGCGGAAATTCATGTTCGTTAATTTCGGTGAGTTGATGCTGGTTCATCATGCAATTCTCCCTCATATGTTGCCAGTATCAATAATCTAGGTCTGCACAGGCCACAATGGGAGTGGGGAATGTCATGTTTACTAGCGGAAGGAAAGCAGGGGTGGTAAAGAAAATGGGCGGCTGCGTAAAGCCGCCCACACATAAACATTCCCGTTTATTGAAATCTAGGTTCTATAACACTGGCGCGTGTGGAGCGCGGCGCACGAACTGGCCATTACCATTCTTGCCGTGCCACGCATCCCCATCCACGATCTTCTGGCCGCGCAGATATACTTGTGTCGGAACACCTTTGACCTTCATGCCCTCGTAGACATTATAATCGCATCGCATGTGGTGGGTACTGGCGCTGATAGTGTGTCGCTTGTTGGGGTCCCAGACCACAATATCGGCATCTGTCCCAACTGCAATCGTACCCTTTTGCGGATAGCATCCGAAAATCTTGGCGGGGTTGGTGCTGTTGAGTTCGACAAAACGCTGCGGTGAAAGTTTGCCGCTGTTGACACCCAGATGCCACATCACCATCAGGCGGTCTTCTATGCCAGGCATACCATTGGGAATCTTCGACCAGTCACCTTTGCCCAATTCTTTGCCGGGGCGGCGGTAGGACGGATTTTGCGCTTCATAGCCAATCCAATCCCCACCGTTGTGCGCCTTGCCCCATTCCTGCCACGGGCCCTTGCCGCCGTCGTACCAGAAGTCGCAGTGGTCGGTGCTGACCGCTTGCAGTGAACCGTCACGCACGGCCTGCCACAGCACAGCATGGTGTTCCGGATTACGAACGGGCGGCGAACAGACATACTTTGAGCCTTCAAAGCCGGGCGCACCGAGGTGCTTGTCGCGGGTGACATAGAAATACTGGACGCAGGTTTCGCCCATCACGGGATGACCGAGCGCACGGGCGCGGCGAATGGCATTCACAGCAGGTTCGCAGGTCACATGCACCACGTACAGCGGGCAACCGGTCATGCCGGACATCATGGCGGCACGGTTAGTCGCCTCGCCTTCGATTTCCGGCGGGCGTGACGAGTAATGCCAAACGGGGTCCATCTTGCCTTCAGCCAATAGCTGTTTGCGAAGCTGTTCTTCTACATCACCATTTTCAGCATGAACCATGACGATCATGCCGTGCTTGCCAGCCTGTTTCATGGCGCGGTAAAGCGTTGCGTCGTCAATCTGGAAGACACCTTTATAGGCCATGAACAACTTGAGGCTGGTGATACCTTCTGCGACCAGTGTGGGAATTTCCTCCATGACATCGTCGCGCAAATCCGTAATTGCCATGTGGAAGCCATAGTCAATTTGGGCGGGCTTAGATTTTTCGCGCCATGTTTTGAGGCCATCATGCAGGCTGCCACCTTTGGGCTGGATGACAAAATCAATGTGCATAGTTGTCCCGCCAAACGCCGCTGCTTTGTGCCCCACATCGAAGTCATCATTGCTGTAAGTGCCACCGAAGGGCAGGTCAAGGTGGGTGTGGACATCAATGCCGCCCGGCATCAGGTACTTCCCTTTGCAATTGACCACCTCATGCCCGCGCCGCGAAATGTCTTTGCCAATGGTGACTATCTGTTCGCCTTCGACCAGCACATCAGCTTGCACCATTTCAGATGCGGTGACGATTGTGCCATTTTTGAATAGCGTTCCCATAAGAAAGCTCCTTGAAATACCGATTCACTTATGCAAACTTTGCCGTATTGTAACGCGGTTGGAGTGGATTGCGTACATTGATGGTTTATCTATGCACTTACTATTTGCTGGTCGCGAATCTCGCCAGTCTGTGGAAGTCCTCCTTCAAACGCGGATACAACTCTAAATACTGACTGTACAACGCATCATAGCGTGTGTGACGTTGCATATCGGGCTCGGTGATCGGGCCATACTGCACAGTGCGGGCACAGGCTTCGCCCAAATCTTTGTACACCCCGGCACCCACGCCGGCCAACAGCGCTGCCCCGACGCTTGCCTGTTCGGTCAACAGTGTGCGTTGCAGGGGTAAGCCGAACACATCGGCTTGTATGCCCCGCCATACATCACTTTCTGCCCCGCCTCCAGCTGCGATAATGGTGTCAGCGCTTGCGCCCAGTGTGCGGCTGATATCGAGTGCTTGCCGCAGCGCGAAGGATACACCCTCCATCACAGCCCGCGCCAGATGTCCGCGCGTATGATGTGCGCTCAGCCCAATGAAGCTGCCACGCGCCAGCGCATCCATATGTGGTGTGCGTTCTCCATAAAGATGGGGCAAAAAAATTAAGCCTTCCGCGCCCGGTGGAATTGTTGCCGCTTCAGCACTCAGCTTAGGATAGGCCCGCGGGTCGTTTTCCAATCCAACCAGCCCACGCAGCCAGCGCAGGGACAGTCCGGCTGAGAGAATGGCTCCCATCACGAACCACATATCGGGTACAGCGTGGTTGAAAACGTGCAGGCGCGGATCAGTGGGCAGCGGTTGACCCGGTTCGCGGCTGAGAGGAACGAATACCTGCCCACCACTGCCCGTAGTGACCGAAGCCAGTCCCGCTATGATCAGTCCGTTGCCGATAGCCTGCGCGGGTTGGTCGCCACAGCCGGTGATGACTGGCAGACCAGCGGGCAAACCCAGTTCTGCCGCGGCCTCGGCTCGCAAATAGCCCGCTACAGCGACGGAAGCGCGTACAGTCGGGAAAATTGACAGCGGCAGTCCGGCTTTGTTGATAATCTCGCTTGCCCAATCCCGGCGGCTGACATCAAAAACCGCGCTGCTGGCGGCGTCGCTGGGATCAGTAGCGATTTCGCCCGTCATGCGCAGGCGCACATAATCTTTGGGCAAAATAACCTTATGTGTGCGCGCCAGCAGTGCCGGATCATGCTGTTTGAGCCACAACAGAGTCACGCCAAGAAATCCTGCGGCAGGCAGTGTACCGGTAGTAGCTGCGAACTGTTCTGCGCCCACCGTAGCTGTGAGATCATTGACAGTAGTTGCTGTGCGCTGGTCAGCCCAGATAATGGCGGGGGCAATCGGTTTTGAATCATTTCCCAGCAGTACGGTGCCATGCATTTGCCCGCTGAAGCTGATAGCCGTCACAGCATTGCTGCCTGCTTCTGCCGTTACCCGCCGTACCACCTCCACCGTAGCCTGCCACCACGCATCCGGGTCTTGTTCGGCGCGGTCGGGAGCGGGGTGGTTAATCGGATATTCACGTCCGGCCACCCCCACGATGCGGTTGATATCCGAGTCGAACAAGACAGCTTTTATACTAGAAGTGCCGAGATCGATGCCGAGTAGAAGAGACATGACAACCTTACCCATTGTCAGCGCCAGTTGGAAAATGGCGATACCGATACATAAATTCCGATTGTACCCAAGATTCCTACAAGTGTTACGGTTGGGTGTCTATGACGTGAACGCCTTTCTGCTGTGACCGGAAGTAGTTTGGTGCTGGAATGCAGTAATTGGAGCAGTTGTGCGTTCTTATGAGTGAACTGGAGAGCCGAGAAGGAGATTCATTGATCGATACCTCTCAGCCTATTCCGCCAGATGAGGAGCGCATCCTTATTTCGCAATTGGCGCAGAATCCGAACGCATTTCGGCAGCTGTACCAGCACTATTTCCCGCGCGTGTTTGCCTATGTGGCTTACCGGGTTGGCACGAAACAAGAGGCCGAAGACCTGACGGCGACCACCTTTATGAAAGTGATTGAAGCGATTAGCAGGTTTGAATATCGCAGGGATAGATCATTTGCCCTGTGGATTTTCCGTATCGCCCATAACGAAGTACAGCAGTTTTATCGTCTGCGTCAGCGGCGGCCTACAGTTTTGCTGGATGATGTACCGGAGATTGCCAGTGTTGATTTCTTGCCCGATGAAGCCTTTGCCCGTAAAGAACAATTTGTGCGCCTTCAGCACATGCTGGCGACTTTGACTCCGCGCCGGCAGGAAATAATCAGCTTACGTTTCTTTGCTGGATTAAGAAATCAGGAGATTGCGGCTGTTCTAGCGCTCGACGAACGGACTGTCGCCAGTCATTTATGCCGCGCCTTAGAAGATTTGAAGCAGCTTTTTGAAAGTGAGGAGGCCGCTTATGAACCAGAATGACCATCAAGATGATTTTTATATCGAACAGCTTGACCGCTTGCTAGAGAAGGGCCACCCACATAGCGATCCGCTCGTCAACACATTAGCGCACATTCTCCCCCAAGCCGATCAAGCGTTTCAACAGGAACTGGAAGTCGCACTAATGGCCCATCTTCAGCCGCAGCCCATAGTCAACTGGGAACGTCAAATGCCAAAAGTAAACCAGTCCATCTATCGTGCCCTACGTCCGCCACTTACATGGACAGTGACGCTCGCCGTGGTGGCGCTGGCAGTTGCCGGCATTATGTTGGCTAACCTCAATCGCGCATGGCTGCCTCTCACTGCTCAGACTCCGCCAACAGCCACCCAGATTGACCAACCGGTGACGGTGGTGGTTGCGACTCAAGCTATTCCAGCCGGAACCGTCATCACAGAGGCGATGGTAAGCGTAATTTCCATCCCTCAACCCGATGGCGAGAAGCTTGGCTTGATGCAGTCCGGGCATAATGTCTTTTCAAATGTGGAGTCGGTTATCGGTCAGAGAGCTTCAGTTGCCATTCGCTGGTTTCAACCCCTTGAAACTAACTTAATATTTGATCCGTTGAGCGATTGCACCGCCCCTTGTGTGGATGTGCCGCAGGATTATCAGTCTGTGGGATTTCCGCTGCAAACCGATACGTTACAGGGATTGACGATTGGTGATCGGGTTGATGTTTTGGCGGTAATTGATGGTGAGATTCGTGAGATTGTTGCCAATGTGGTGCTGACCAAGGCGGAGTCAGGTATCGTCACCTTTGCCGCGCCAGCGTGGCAGGCAAGCGTTTTGGCGTGGTTGTATCGTAGCGGCGCGCCCTATGCGCTGCGTTTGCATACAGGCCCTGCTCCTGCTCCCTTGGACAATGCGCCCGCGGATGTTGTAATCGTTATTTCTGATGCGGAATTGCTAGATTTCCTGTTTGATGTAATCGTCAATGTGCCAGCCGACAAAGGATTTATGCTCATTCATTTACCGGGGGCGATTGACGACGTACCCTTCTCCAGCAACGGCGATACCCTTTATTTCCGCTTCAAACGACCGGAGTTAGTGAATGTAACCGATGGCTCCACCGTAACCCTTCGTCTGCCGGGGGCGGATGCCGCAAATCTCGATTATTTGTTGCGGTTACGGGGCGCAACTGCAAGCTTTGTGCCGGCTGAGCCTGCCCGCTAAATCCTATGAAGCCTGATCCGTGTTGGCGGAATAGAGCTCGTGGTAGCGGGCATATATGATGTCTTGAGCTTCTTCCGCAGTCTGGGTGAACAATGCCAGCCGCTTGGCGCGCGGGCGCAGTTTCATCAGCATATTCATAAACATGCTCACCATATATGGCGCGGCGATGACGACGGATGCAAAAACATTTTCCGGAAGCGCCTTCTCAACATTCAAGAGGGTTTGGAGAACATTTCCGTCTTTCGGGAAGCGTCGCAATTGGCTGCAATTTACGGTCGTCGCGCAGGGATGGTTAGTATCGCGTACTATGGGCATAACGACGGTTATCATATGGTTGAATTCCTCCCACGTCCACGGGAATTCAATGTAAATATTCATGACAATCTGTTCTTCATCAGCCCACTCATGTCGTATGCCCATAGGTATTCCACCTTCTAATTGTGAAAGGGTAATTATCTTATTGTAGCGTTAATTGATTGTGTTCAGTCTTTCGGAATATTAATTATTTGTTATGACCAGCTTTGGTAGAAATTTCCCACGAGCGTCACAAATCAAGAATCAGGCAGAAATGAAAAGAGGCGGAAATATGTTCCACCTCTTGGCTTATGCCATTTATTGCGGAGGAGTAACCGTTACTGCGTGACTGGCTGCTCTTCGGCGCTAGCTTTAGTAGCTGGCGATTGGCGTGGTGGGTCAGCCTGCGCTGCTACCGCAACTGAACCCGGGCGATGACGGTACAGGAAGAACACCAGCGCCGCGACAAAAGCGACAATGCACACCAACTGCGACAGATTGATGGCTCCAACCAGCGTAACTTCCACGCGCAGAAATTCGAGCAAAAAGCGTATGAAGGCGTACTCCATGATGTAGAACAGGAAGATGTCGCCGGGGAACAACCGCTTGCGGTAGCGCAGGAAAATATTCAGCAGCAGAATGAAAGCCAGAATACTCCAGAATGATTCATAGAGGAACAGGGGGTGGAACAAGGTGGTTGCCACCGGATAATCCACTGTGCTGCCGTACGGCGTGACACGGTGCGCAGCATCAATGCTGATGCCCCACGGCAAATTGGTGACTGAACCGTACAACTCTTGGTTGACCCAGTTCGCCCAACGCCCGATAGCTTGACCCAGTGGCAGCGCCACAGCCGCAATATCCAGCCACGCACCGACCGCCAGCTTGTTGCGGCGCATGTAGATGTATGCGCCCAGCATACCTCCCGCCACTGCGCCGAAAATGCTTAATCCACCGCTCCAGATGGCGAGCGGGCCGTTCTGTAGGTTCGTGATGTTTTGTAGCATCCACGCCGTATCACGGCATACATCGGTGGTGACCGCCGTCACACAGCCTGCCGTAAGCGAAATCGGGGGGAAGAATACGAACCATAACCGTGCCAGTATGATGCCGGGAATAATGGCCCATGTCAGTGCGCCCCAGATGTGTTCCGGGTCGCGACCATCTCGTTTGGCCAAACGGGCGGCCACCCACGCAGCCACCAGCATCGCCAACACGATGATCAAACCGTAATAACGGATTTGTAGCTGGTCAAATATACGAATGCCTTCTTGCTCGAACTTCATAGTAACAAAAACCTCTCTAGGTATTTCTATAAACGTACCATATGCGTTGGAGCGCAGTGAAATTGGTTCCCACAGCCAGCACCCACAACCCTAACGGCATCAGTAGCGGAACAATCAGCACGGCGACGATGATAATCACCCGCACGAAACGGTCTAGCAGACCGACCTTGACCGAAAGTCCGGCCTCACCCGCCCGTGCCCGCACGTAGCTGACGACGAACCCACCCGCCAACGCTGCTAGAGCCAGCAGCATATAGTCGAAACGATCTTGCACCGCAAAATAATAACTCAAACCCCCAAAAATGAAAGCGTCTGCATAACGGTCTAATGTTGAATCCAGTACGCCGCCGAAGTTACTCTTCCTTCCCATAGCACGGGCCACAGCCCCATCAAGCGCATCCAACGGTAATCCCAGCACCAGAATGATGCCGCCTAGTTGGAACTGTCCTTGGGCGATGAAATAGGCCGCAATGGCGACAATCACCAGGCCCATCAGGGTTATCATATCAGGGTGAATACCGAGGCGGTGTAAAGTACGTCCCAATTCGCCCATACGATCTCGAATTTGGACACGAACCCATTCAGTAAGGATAAAATCTTGTTGCATGTGGCCTCCGCGGGAGGATTATAAGTTGGGTATTGGGGGAATGGAATATGTAGGTGGCAGCCTCGCCCCCACTTCTCATGTATTACAACCCCACACTTGCGTTAGGGTGTCATTTCCAGTAGACTCGCAAACAGTTCGGGGCGTAGCGCAGTCTGGTAGCGCGCTTCGTTCGGGTCGAAGAGGTCGTGGGTTCAAATCCCGCCGCCCCGACTATTGCCTAAAATCCCACTCTGACCCGAAGTGGGATTTTTGTTTCCTACTGTCGTTTACAGCGTGGCAATCAGGGCAAAGCGTTCATCACTGATCGGGCCGCCCCACAGATCCGGTTGGTCACTCAGATCGCGAACAGATACGGTTGTGATTGCGGGTGGCAGAACAGCCATCACCTCGCTTGCCCGCAGCCCCGCGCCCGTGAACCAGCGTCCTTCAACTAACAACATCTTTCCGCCCGGTTTGAGCAAATTTGCCCAGCGTTGGAGAACTTGCTGCTGTTCGGGCAGCGTCCACAAAACATGGCGGCACATGACCACATCAAACTGCTGCGGCGGAAGCTGCGGGAATGCTGCATCCATGATCTCGAATGTGACTGCTAGCTGTGCGGCTGTCACTTTAGCTTCGGCGGCGGCGATCATTTTCGGTGAATAATCTATTCCTGTGACAGCATAGCTCAACTCGGCTAAGACGAGACTGAGCGACCCCGTCCCGCAGCCGATGTCCAGAACAGTGGCAGGCGCTGGAGGCAGTACGGTTTTTAGTAAATTTATCCAGGCCGTCCGCACCCGCGGGTCATGTAAGCCGTGATCAGGTTGTTCATCAAAGACCGCTGCCTCGGCATCCCACACCGCGCGTGCTTCGTTCAGGCGATCAGAATTAGCCGTCATATCTACCTCTGGATTGTCACGGATTTCCATTTCGTCACATAATAACCATGTTTAAGAAAAGTGTGAACTGTGATAATCATAGTGAGTCACAACTGATGGCATGGATCATGGGTTGGCTGCAAAGTGCCTTTATTATCTGCGGACTTCTTGGTGGGTCACTATTACTCATTCACGCGCTCCCTTACGATAACCACGAACTGCGTCAGGTAGTGGAGCAGGATGGCTGTGCCATCCCATGTTTCATCGGCATTATTCCCGGTCAGACTACCGCCGGTGAAGCCTTAAAGCGGCTGACGTTGAGCGACTGGACAGAGAAAATAGAGGCTGGTGAGTTTGCCATTACTTGGCTGTGGAACGGGAAACAACCAGCGTTCTTATTTAACTCGGATTCGCCGCGTACCGGTCTCATGGGTGGGATAATGTTGTTGACCGGGCAAACGGTGCGAAGTGTCACGTTGTCCAGCCAGTTGGTGTTGGGCGATTTATATTTGTTATTAGGCAAGCCGCACCGCATTAGCAACATGTCCATTTACATCGGCGACCACATTCAATTGGTGATACCGTATCAAGACGGTGAGTTCACCGCCACCGTCCGCCTGGATTGTCCTGTCAACGGCATGAATTACTGGCAGGCAGCAGGTAGTATTGTCTGGTCAAACCGCCCGACCAATGTTTTGGAGGGGGACAGCACCGGTTTACGCGATTTACTGCCTATCTTTCGGACATACGAGTGTTGAAGACCCAATCTGAATTCCAGTCATGATACAATGAGTTGGAAGCAGATAGATGTTGTGGAGTGTGTATATGGCGACCCAACAGTTCGCTAATCCGGCAGACGAAATTCTAGATTTTTTGCTTTCTCAGCCAACGCCTGAACAGGTTATCGCTCTACATAGCTCACAAACTGCACAAGAAAGACTGCGATATTTGCTGGATGGCAATCGAAACAATACTCTCAATGATGCTGAACGTCTGGAACTTGATACATTTCTTCAACTCGATAATCTGGTATCGCGGTTGAAAGCCCGCGCCCATCTTAAATTAGCCAACAAAGCATGACACCGCATATTCCAGATGCGCTGCGGCGGCAAACCGAAGTGCGTGCAGCCCACCGCGGTGAATATTGTCGTGTTCATCAAGATGATCGTCTATTTGCCCATGAGATTGACCATATTTATGCTGAAAAACATGGCGGCGAGACATCTTCGGATAATCTTTGTTTAGCTTGCAGTGAATGTAATCGTTACAAAGGCAGTGATATATGCTCACTAGATATTGTGACAAATTCTGTTGTGCCGTTGTTTCATCCCCGCAACACGCGCTGGAGCGATCATTTCCAATTATTGGAAGGTGTGATTGAGGGCATATCCCCAACAGGTCGTGTCACTGCCCGCTTACTGCGCTTCAATGATCCTGATTCTGTTGACCGTCGCCGGATTCTGATTGGGGCGGGACGCTATCCATAATGGCTCGACGCTTCATTCGTCCAGTATTAATTCTCATCCTGCTATTTACAGCTTCCCTTATCCTCATCCGCGCCCAACCCTATGACGATCATGAACTGCGTGATTTGCTGCTGCCGCCCGGTTGTCCTCCGCCCTGCCTTATTGACATTTGCCCCGGTATAACGACTGTTGATGATGCTGTGAAGCGCCTCAAGGAGAATAACGCTGTAACCGATGTGAGAATCGTCATCAATGATCTTCGCCAGGCGGTGATTGTGTCGTGGTGGTGGAAGAATACGCAGTCATCCATTAATGAAGTCAATGACCCCTTATCTTTGATTGGATACATGTCAGACGCGCCGGAAATAATAGTTGACAACATAACGATCCCAACCCGCGTTCCGTTTGGACTCATTCACTTAATGCTCGGTGGCGGCTCGGAAGACACCAATTATCACAACTACATCAAGTGGCGAGAACCGCGTCCTTTATACATCGGTAGTACATACCGCGATCTTCAAATATTTGTTTACGGCTATATTCAGGGTTATCCGGTTACAACACACCATTATTGGAATACCCCTGTTTCAGTTAAGATGGGCGACCATAACCTTGCGCCTTTTACTCGCGTGAATTGCCAGCGCGACTGATCGATTAGTGGCGCACCCTATCTCCGAAGACACGAGTAGATAGATTTTTGTACGATGCCATTTACGTACCACATGCTGCGCAGCGCTGTGCTTCTGGTTAGCATTTTTAGCATTTCGCTGGTGGTGATCCACGCCCAACCCTACGACGACCACGAACTACGCGACCTGCTGCTGCCGCCCGGCTGCCCCGCGCCCTGCTTCATGGGCATCCGCCCCGGCGTAACGACCATGGATGAAGCAGCCAAGATTCTGGAACAGCACGATTGGGTGAGCAGGATTACCCGAAGAACGAGCGACATTTCTTGGGAGTGGAACGGCGGACAGATCCCACTGCTGCGAGAATCAAGAGGGGGTATGATGACAATCGTGCAGAGTGATTCTCGCAGTTATCCTAAAGCAACGGTGAAAACGATAGGGGTGTTCACCACCGTTCCTTTCGGCAGGTTGCGGCTAATCCTCGGCGATGATCAAAATCACCAGCACTTTTCGGTGGATGAGTTGGGTTTAAGTGGTCGCATACTGGTTTACTACCCGAAATTATCCATTTTGATCGATACCTTTGTCCAATGTCCAACCAATATCATGCAGGATTGGGGACAGTTTCGGGTAATTGAATATGGTGTTGCGGATTACACACTGCTAGGCGTGAGCTGTCAACGCATCTTTTAATGTATCTATAACTGACGAAAGACAACTGTGGGCGTTTTGGGCTAAAACGAATGCATAACACTGTCCGCTATTTACGTCTTGCTCTATACCTCATTCTGATATTGTGCATCCCTCTCATCTTCATCCGCACTCAACCCTACGACGACCACGAACTGCGCGACCTGTTGCTGCCTCCCGGCTGCCCCGCGCCGTGCTTCATGGGCATCCGCCCCGGTGTAACGACGGTGGATGAAGCGGTGAAGATATTGGAGGCGAGCGGGTGGGTCGAGGATATTCAACTCAATAATCTGTTCTACTATGTGAAATGGAATAACAATAGCCCTACATGGTTAGCGGGTAATTTGTGTGGCGGTTCTTCAATTCGGGTAACAAGCAATCTCGTTGATGTTTTTGCGCTAGATACAAGCCTTTCCGTTCGTGAAGTGCAATTGATATTGGGTAGATCACCATTCCAGTATGTTTCAGTCGGAGAAATTGAAGGACGTAGATATTAGGTTTGTTCAACTGCTTATACAGACACGGGAATTCTCATATTTGTTTACAACCCATGTAATGGTGAGCAAATTCGTATAACTTACTACGACAACGTGATTCTAGTCTTTACGAATATTAATAGTGACGAAGCGTTAGCGTTGTGGCACGACTATGATGACTCATGGGGGGATTTGCTTCGTCCGTCATGTAAATAATTCCGAATGACGTCTCTTCTGAAAACAACACTAAAGAATATCGTTGACCACAATCTCTCATATAGCATCCCACCTCGCCCTCCGCTACACTACATCATGAAACGATCAACTATCAGCAATAGACTAACGACTGACTATGTGCGGTATTTGCGGGCTAATTGACCTCCGAAAACACGGGCGAGCCGAGCCGGATGTCGTGCGCCGCATGGCCGACCTCATCCGCCACCGCGGGCCGGATGGCGACGGCTTCTACGACTCGCGCGATCATAACGCTGTGCTGGGTATGCGCCGCCTGAGCATCATTGATGTCAAAGGCAGTGACCAACCGCTGTACAACGAAGACAAAAGCATTGCGATGGTCTTCAAAGGCGAAATTTACAACTATCGCGAACTGCGCGAGATGCTGCGCCGTCGCAACCACACCCTCTGGACGGAGGGCGACGGCGAGACCATCATCCACCTCTACGAAGATTTTGAGCTGAACTTATTCAGCCACCTGCGCGGCATGTACGCTTTTGCGCTGTATGACTTCAAGCGCCAGCGGGTGGTGCTGGCTGTTGACCACATCGGCATGAAGCCGCTCTACCTGCACGAACGCGATGGCAAACTGCTCTTTTCCAGCGAAACGAAAGCCCTGTTTGCCGACCCCGCCACACCGCACCAGCTTAATCTGGATGTGCTGGATACTTACCTCAGCTTCGGCTATATGATCGGTGAAGAAACCCTGTTCGCAGGCATCAAACGCCTGCCGCCAGGTCATGTGTATGTGGCCGAACTGGGACGCGAAACCTATCTGCATCCATTCTGGGAATTTCCGAGGCCCAACCCCACTCTTGACTCAGATGGCAATCGCACTACTCATGTGCGCGCCCGAACAGCCGGTATGGTCTACCAGGAAACGCGCGAACTGCTGGCCGACTCGGTGCATATCCACCTCCGCAGTGATGTGCCGCTAGGTCTGTTCCTGAGCGGTGGTATCGATTCGGCTGCCGTGCTGGGCATGATGGCGAAAGAGGCCAGCGGGCGTATTAAGACCTACACCGTAGGCTACGATGCCGACACCGCCGATAACGAACTGCTGCACGCCCGCAAAATCGCCGAACACTTCAAGACCGATCACCACGAGCGTGTGATCAACGCTCACGACTGGTGGGACGGGCTGCTCAAAACGGTCTACCATCACGACGAACCGATTGCCAACTCGTCGGCCGTGTCGCTGCTCCTGCTGGCCGAGCACACCTCCCGCGATGTCAAAGTGGTGCTGACGGGGTTGGGCGGCGACGAGTTGTTTGGTGGCTATATGGGGCATCGCGCTCTGCCGCAGTTGTTAGCCCGTCAAGCTGGGTGGGGTGGACGGTTGGGCGCGGGCGGTGCGGATTTACTGCAACGCCTCGAACCCTATTACCCCGCCATGAAACGCTTCCGCTACATTGGCGCGCTGCCCACCTATTTGCCCCCCCTCCAGCAGGCTATGCTGCCGCGCGACGAAGCCATCCGCCGCTTGATGTCCTTCGATGGCTTGGTGTTTAGCGACAGCCTGCGCGATTCCCTTTACGGCCCGGAATTGAAAGAGGCGTGGCGCACAGCCCAGCACAAAGAACGTACCTATTCAGCCATTATCCAGAGAAGCTGGCGCGACGACCCTGCGGACACCGTACTGGCTTTGTTCATCAACACATGGCTGACGGGCAACGCACTGCTGCACACCGATAAGGTGACGATGGCCTCCTCGCTGGAAGCCCGCGTGCCGCTGTTTGACCCCGCGCTGCTCAAATACGCCTCTAATATCCCCGCCGCTATTCGTATGCAGAGCAACAAAATCGTCCTGCGCGAAGCACTGCGCCCGCTCCTGCCGGAGTTCGCGCTGGAACGCCCCAAGCAGCCTTTCAGCACGCCCATTCACCACTGGTTCGAACGTGACCTCAGCCCGCGCCTGCGCGAAGTGTTGGATGATCCCAACAGCTACATCCGCCTGCTGTTTGACCGCCAAACGTTGGATGCCATGCTTCACGATCACTTCTGGGGCAAGACGCGGCAGGTCGAAGTGATATTCCGCTTGCTGACACTGGAACTCTGGGCGCAGCGCTTCCGCCTCCGCCCATAAGTCCCATCTAAACCGCATATCCTGAAATCAAGCTATAATGTGAAACAATTCAGGAGAAGATGCGATGCTCAAACGTCTGCTTATTCTATTCACTCTGGCACTGCTGGCTGCACTGGCGTTGGCGACATCCGGCTTGGTCATGGCGCAGGCCACCATTACCCCCATCCCCACGCTGACACCCATTGGTTATTCGGCCACAGCCGCGCCTACGATCTTTTATGTCACCACGCCCATCTTGACCCCTACACCCGGCTGTCCTGTCGCCTCATTGGGCATGGTGATCGGGCAGCAGGCGACTGTGCGCGGGGGAACCTATGTCCGCAACGGCCCCAGCGCTTCGACCCCCTTTGTGAATTACTATGAAGAAGCGGTCACGGTGACAATTGTTGAAGGGCCAGTGTGCGATGAGCATTTCTTCTGGTGGCGGGTGCGCGGCCCCGGTAACGATGGCTGGGTGGCGGAAGGCACACCCCAGCAGTATTTTATGCGTCCCGGCGCGCTGCCTGCCAACGTTGCCTGCCCCGAACCCGCTGTGCTGACAGTAGGCTCACAAATGCGCCTGCTGACCGGCGTGCGCGTGCGGGCGGAGGCTTCGCGTGGGGGGCTGGTGTTAACCGTTGCGCCTGCTGGCTCGCTGGCCGATGTGCTGGAAGGGCCGACCTGCGCCGGTGGTTACAACTGGTGGCGCATCCGCGTCAGTGTGCTGGATGTGGTACATACCGGCTGGGTCGCTGACGGCTTTGAAGGCGTGACGCTGGTGATTGACGCCGAAGCCACGCCCGAACCGGAGTGTGGGCCAGCCGCTAATTTGCGCGTGGGCGGGCAGGGCTATGTGCAGTATATTGACCAGATTCCCAAGAACATGCGCCAGGCGCCCGATCTGGATTCAGAGGTGGAGGCGACGCTGCTGGACGGCATCGGCTTCACCATTATCGGCGGGCCGGTGTGCGCCGACGGCTACAACTGGTGGCAGATACAAATTCTCTCGCGCCCGGATGTGGTGGGCTGGCTGGCCGATAACTGGATTACGCTTCTCAAACCGGAAAAAGGTAGGCCCTGAGCATAAAATCTATGGGCAAGGAGCAGAAAATTGTCACACTTGGCGTATAATGGTGGTCGGGAGGTGGCTGATGAGTGATGCACCTGTAACCGTTGACCTGAGCAAGTATATTGACAGGCACTTTTTTGAAGAACGCCCCCACGTCCGTGACCGGCGTGTGTCAGTAGCGACCATTGCTTACAGTGCCCGTGAAAATAATTGGAACAGTGCCGAAGTGGCCGAAAATTACGGCTTGTCAGAAGAACAGGTTCTGGCGGCGCTGCTTTATTATCATGAACATGCGGCAGAGATAGACGCACAAGAAGCAGAATACGCGGCTGTGCCAGTTGAGGATTGGGTTAAATATGGCGAAGACGCGCTACTACTTCGACGAAATGATGCCCCGCGCCGCGGCGAATGAAATCGGAGACAGGGTTATGACGTTGTCATGGCAATTGATGTCGGAATGACGGAAAAAGACGACCCTGAACATCTCCAATACGCTACTCAACATGAATTGATGTTGGTTACACAAGATCAACCATTTGCAGGCCATACCGCTCAACACTCAGACCATGCGGGACTAATTTGTTGGCTCGGCAAGCCGGGTGTTATAG
This sequence comes from Anaerolineae bacterium, assembly GCA_041390885.1. GTDB lineage: Bacteria > Chloroflexota > Anaerolineae > Aggregatilineales > Phototrophicaceae > CFX2. Next base: position 95,741 of record JAWKPB010000029.1, read on the forward strand.
GCACGTTGGTGCGGGTACTTCTTGATTTCTCAGCGCAATACACGGCTAAAGAAGTTGTCGGCAAAGTTTTCTGGCTGAAGTGAATCCCCCTTACATTAAGCCTCAATTATCCCCGCACATTGTCAGCGAAAAATGCGCCAAAATAGGGTAAACTGGCACCTATTCCGACAACATATTCAGGAGTCATGGTTGATATGGCACAGGTTACGGGCAAACCCGTTGTAACGCACGCCGATGTGCAGCAGCAGTTCAAGGCGCTGGACGCCATCTTCGCCCCGCAGAATGTCGCCGTCATCGGCGCGACCGAAAACCCCGGCAGCGTAGGGCGCACCATCATGTGGAATCTCATCACCAACCCCTTCGGCGGCGCAGTCTTCCCGGTCAACCCCAAGCGCCCCTCGGTGCTGGGGGTGAAGGCCTACAAGTCTATCCGCGATGTGCCGGATCAGGTTGATCTGGCCGTCATCGTAACGCCCTCCAAGAGCGTGCCGGCGCTCATTGAAGACTGTGTTGATCTGGGCATCCGCGGCGCGATCATCATCTCGGCAGGCTTCAAGGAGATCGGGCCGGAGGGTGTGGCGCTGGAGCAGCAAATTTTGGCGACGGCCAAAGGCAAAATGCGTATCGTTGGCCCCAACTGTTTGGGTGTGATGATGCCGCACAAGGGGCTGAACGCCACCTTCGCCAAAGGTATCGCCCGCCCCGGCAACGTGGGCTTCATCAGCCAGAGCGGCGCGCTGCTGACCAGTGTGTTGGACTGGAGCTTCAAGGAGAATGTGGGCTTCAGCGCCTTCATCAGCATTGGTTCGATGCTGGATGTGAACTGGGGCGATTTGATTTCCTACCTCGGCGACGACCCGCAGACCGAAAGCATCGTCATCTACATGGAGACGGTGGGTGATGCCCGTTCTTTCCTGAGCGCGGCGCGCGAGGTTGCACGGGACAAGCCAATCATCGTGATTAAGGCCGGGCGCACCGAAGCGGCGGCACACGCCGCAGCGTCGCATACTGGCTCACTGGCAGGCAGCGATGTTGTGCTCGATACAGCCTTCAAGCGGGCAGGTATCCTGCGTGTGGACAGCATCGCCGATGTGTTCTACACGGTAGAGGCGCTTTCTAAGCAGCCGCGTCCGCTGGGCAACCGCCTGACGATTTTGACCAACGCCGGTGGGCCGGGCGTGCTGGCAACCGATGCGCTCATCGAAGGTGGCGGCGAGCTGGCGGAAATTACGCCGGAAACGATTGAGAAGCTGAACACCTTCCTGCCCGCCGCGTGGAGCCACAGCAACCCGATTGACATCCTTGGAGATGCCGCGCCGGACCGTTATGCCAAAGCGCTGGAGATCGCGGCGCAGGACACCAATAGCGACGGCCTGCTGGTGATTATGACTCCGCAGGATATGACTGACCCGACAGGTACGGCTGAATTGTTGAAGCCTTACGCACGTATTCCCAACAAGCCCGTGCTGGCAAGCTGGATGGGAGGCGAGGTGGTGGCGGAGGGTGAACGACTGCTCAATCAGGCCAACATCCCCACGCTGCCGTACCCTGATGTGGCGACGCGCTTGTTTAACTACATGTGGCGCTACGCGGGCAATCTGCGCGCCATCTACGAAACGCCAGTCATGCCGCCCGCCTCGCCGGACGAAGCCGACAACCGCCACAAAGTCGAGGAAATGATTAACGCCGTGCGCCAGACAGGTCGCACGATATTGACCGAGACCGAGTCCAAGCAAATTCTGGCAGCCTACAACATCCCGACTATCCCGATGCACATCGCCGAAACGGAAGAGGATGCGGTCAAGGCGGCAGGCACGCTGGGCTATCCGGTGGTGCTTAAGCTGCATTCAGAGACTATCACCCATAAGTCGGATGTCGGCGGCGTGAAGCTCAATCTGGGCGATGCTGACGCGGTGCGGGCGGCGTTCCAGTCCATCCAGCAGGCGGTCAATGAGAAGGCCAAACCTGCGGACTTTTTGGGCGTATCCGTACAGCCGATGGTCAAGCTGGAAGGCTATGAACTGATCGTCGGTTGCAGCCCTGATCCGCAGTTCGGGCCGGTGATGCTCTTCGGCATGGGCGGTGTGCTGGTCGAGGTGTTCAAGGACCGGGCGCTGGCACTGCCGCCGCTCAACACCACGCTGGCGCGTCGCATGATGGAGCGCACCACCATCTTCAAAGCCCTAATGGGTGTACGTGGCAGACCGCCGGTGGATATGGGTGGCCTAGAGCAGTTGTTGGTGCGTTTCAGCCAATTGATTACCGAGCAGCGCTGGATCAAAGAGTTGGACATTAACCCGCTGCTGGCCTCGCCGGAACGCATACTGGCGCTCGATGCGCGCGTGGTGCTGTACGACAAGGACACCAAAGAGGAACAATTACCGAAGCTGGCAATCCGCCCCTATCCCACGCAGTACGTGGGGAACTGGACGATGAAGGACGGCACCGAAGCGGTCATCCGTCCCATCCGCCCCGAAGATGAACCGCTGATGGCGAAGTACCACGAAACCCTGAGTGAACGCAGCGTCCTACTGCGCTATTTCTACCCGATGGCCTTCAACCAGCGTGTTGAGCATGAACGTCTGTCACGCTTGGCCTTCATCGACTATGACCGTGAGATGGCGCTGGTGGCCGAGGTCAAGGGGCGGCGGACGGGCGAACCAGAAATTATCGCGGCAGGCCGGTTGATTAAGCTCTATGGCGGTGAGGATGCCGAGTTCACCATTCTGGTGAGCGATGCATTTCAGGGGTACGGTCTGGGCACCGAGATGCTGCAGCGGCTGGTAGATATCGGCAAGCAGGAAGGCATCAAACGCATCTTCGGCAACATCTTGGGCGACAACGCCAACATGCTGCGCGTGGTGGAACGGTTGGGCTTCACGCTGGTGAACACCAGCGACGGCCTGATGCGGGTCGAGCTAGCGCTGTAGGGGTATAATCAGCGGCATACACGCATGTATAGTCTGTGGGTGGCCTGTGACCAAAAGCGTCTTTATTAGTTCGACCTCGCGTGATCTGGGTGAGTATCGGGAAGCGGTGGATAAAGCCATCCGCCGCTTGGAACTGCGCCCCATCAATATGGATGACTTTGGCAGCCAACCGGGCGGAGCCAGCGGCGTCAGCCTGCGCGAAGTGGGCAAGGCGGATATGTTCGTTGGCATTGTCGCCCGCCGCTATGGCTACGTGCCGAACGAGGGCGCACATTCCATCACTGAACAAGAATACGATGAAGCGGTGCGGCGCAATGTGCCGCGCCTCATGTATCTGCTTGATCCAGCTTACAATTGGCCGGAAGAACGGGTAGAAGCAGGTGAAATACCCCAGCGTAAATTAACTGCCTTTCGCCAGAAAATTGAATTGCAGGATGTGCGCAGTTTGTTCACCTCGCCAGAGGACTTAGTGGCAAAAGTCACGGCTGATCTGGTGCGCTTGAAAGACGGGCAGCATCGCCACGAAATGCGGCTGCGAGGATTGATTACGCTGGTCGTGGTGGCCGCTTTGATGGTTGGTGTCATCATCATCGCTAACCCCGGTTTGCGTGGTATCTTTGCAGGGATACTGCGGTTGGCACCAGCCGCTCCCACGGCTATCGATACCGCGCTGGCGGGCGGGGTGCTGTTGACTGCGGACGCCCCCACAGCCGTGCGTTCGGCCAGCGCGTTCATCTCTCAGGGTACATTGTTTTACCAGCAGGGACAGCTTGCAGACGCTATCACAGCCTTCACCAGCGCTATAGAGCTCGACCCGCAGAATGCAGTCCCTTACAACGGGCGAGGTTTAACCTATGCCGATCTGGACAGGCTGGACGAAGCCTTGAGCGATTACAATCGCGCCATTGAACTTGATCCAACTTTTCCCTATGCCTACGGCAATCGCGGACACCTGTATCTGGAACGCGGAGAGCGTCAGGCTGCTGCCTCCGATTTTCACATCATGATACAGCTTAACACAGCCGATGGCACGACCGAAACCATTCACGCTACCATTGACCACATGTTGAAGGTCGATATGCTCAGCCACCATGCCTACCGCATCACTTTTGAGGCCGCAAACGGGCAAACACTCAATTTGAGTGCTGTTACTAACGAAACCGATGTGGACCCCATCATCGTGCTCATCGGCCCGGATGGCAACGCGCTGGATGGCGACGACGATGGGGGTGGCGATCTGGATGCCCTCATCTCTGATTTCACCATCCCCGCTGACGGGACTTATACCTTGCTGCTCAGCCATACACTGGATGGTGATGCAGGCGCGGTTGAAGTCAGCATCGACGAAGAATAACCGCGCCTCTCCTGTCTTTAGGCCAATTTCTCGTGATACCGTCCCTCATCGTGGCAATGCATGTTCCTTCGTTTGTGCACTAAACCAGCGCGAAGGGCGGCGAGGAAATCGGATTGTGCCTAATTGACCGCCTTGACAGCGGCCAGCGGCCCGCGCGTAATCTTGCTGAGCGGTTCAACGGCCTCAAATATCTTTACACTGAAAGCACTGAGCGAAGGATGTGCAGCGAAACTCGTGATAGCCGGACTGCTCACAAATTCCTGAGCGGCCTCGCGGCTCTCGAACAGGTAAATTCCCCCCGCTTCATGTTCGGCCTCATTCATCAGCCAGACTTTCCATACCAATCCCGACACTCCAGCGATGTATTCGGCATTGGGTGTCACCAACGTGGTATGCTCAGCGCGGGATGTGTTGAACTTGTAGTTAATTTGTAAAATTGTCTTAGCCATGATCGAGCTCCTCATTGAATAAACCACCTGAATTGAAAAGTTATAAGCGCTTATGCAGCAACAGTTAACCATATAATGTTTCGCGCTGAAAGACGCGCGGGGATACAATTACACATACCGTCAGGGATACAACTAGGGATACATGCGTGGCCCGTTTCCGGGTCTGACACTGTTGCCGTTTGGAGGGAAGAACGATGCAGCCCGATAACCCGTTTGGCAACTGGCTTAAACAGCGACGTAAAACCCTTGACCTGACGCAGACAGAGTTGGCTGAGCGCGTTGGTTGCGCCCCGGTGACGGTGAAAAAGATCGAGATGGGGAGCCGCCGTCCCTCCAAGCAAATTGCCGAACGCCTCGCTGCGGTATTAGAAATCGAGCCGTCAACACAGTCAACCTTTGTGGCCTTTGCACGGGGATTGAGCGCCAACCCACCGGCTGTACGACCTCACAAATCATGGTCAGCAGCCGTTCATCACTTGCCATCACCGTCCACGACTTTTGTCGGTATGAGCCGCGAGCTTGCTCATCTTCAGCGCCTGTTGGATGCGCCCGACTGCCGCTTGCTGACGCTTGTCGGGCCGGGCGGCATTGGCAAGACACGTTTGGCCGTCGAAACAGCCCTCCGCCACAGTGCCCACTTTGTAGACGGCGCGCACTTTGTTGCGCTGGCTCCAGTCGCGTCGGCTGACTTATTGCCTTTTGCTATCGGCGACGCTCTGGATTTCTCGTTTGTTGGACAAGAAGCGCCCATCGTCCAATTGGTGACCTATCTGCGTGACAAAATTCTGCTGCTCCTGCTGGATAACTTTGAGCATTTATTGGACAGTGTGCCGCTTCTGGTCAACCTGTTAGCCGGTGCGCCGCACTTGAAAGTGCTTATAACCTCACAGGAACGACTAAACCTGCATGGCGAGTGGGTGCTGCCCATCACGGGCATGGACTATCCCTTAAACGCTGACGATGATGACTTTGAGAGCTACTCGGCTGTTCAGTTGTTCGTACTGAGCGCGCAGCGGGTTCAGCCGGACTTTTCACTACGAGGCAATACGCGTGATGTCTTGCGCATCTGCCAACTGGTCGAGGGGATGCCGCTCGCCCTTGAATTGGCCGCCACTTGGGTTCGGCTGCTTCCGTGCTCGCAGATTGCCGAGAAGTTGACATCTAGCCTCGACTTCCTTGCTTCGCCACTACGGAATCTGCCGGAACGTCAGCGCAGCCTTCGAGCGGTTTTTGACCATTCATGGAATTTGCTTTCCCACCCTGAACAAATGGCGCTCGCCAAATTATCGGTATTTCGCGGTGCTTTTTACCTCCAAGCCGCTGAGGAGGTGGGCGGAGCATCGTTGTCTGTGCTGGCAAGCTTGGCGGATAAGTCATTAGTCCATCCAGACGGGATGGGACGTTACGCCCTGCACGAATTGCTTCGCCAATATGCGGCAGATCAACTCACCTATCAGGTGGTAGAGGCTGGACACCGCGAGCGGGCGATCGACTATTTAGCTCAGGCGGCGGAGCGCGCCAGCCGTGAGACTGCCCATCGCCGCGCGGCTGGGTTATTGAGTCAGGCTATTGCCATCGCCGAAGAAGTTGGTAAGCCTGCGCTGCTCGGCCAACTGCACCACAAGCGCGGTCAGGCGTTGTTGCGCGTGAGTTTGTGGGTGGAAGCGCGCCCCGAAATCATAGCTGCGTTGGCGGCAGCAGACTCCGAGAATCTGGACGAGCTGGTCGAGATGCTGCTGGAGTTGGGGGATATAGACTTTTTCCTTCACGATGCAGCGAGCCAGCGGCAGCATGTGACGGAGGCATTGGCGCACGCCGAAGCTGCACAGCGCGCCGATCTCGTGGTTGCCGTTATTGTCAAAATGGGCTTTGTTGAAACCAACGACGGCAACCTCAACGAGGCCGTGAGCCTGTATGAACGCGCCTTAGCGCAGGGTGGGCACAGGGAGGCACAGCATTCACTGGGGAGGACGTTTTACTGGCTCGGTCGTTACGCGGACGCCGTGCCACATCTGCGTCAAGCCGTCGCCTTGGGGCACAGCGATGCGATCGACCGGATTTTCCCTTTGCAGGATTTGGGTCTGGTTTTGGCCGCCACCGGACAGTACACCGAGGCAGTTCGCACCTTTGAGGAGGCGAAGCGCCTCAGTCACCAACACGAGGTGTGGCCCCTTGTGGCGCGCTCAGTTGCCAATTTGGCTGGATTCCACCTTGACGTGTTCGACTACGCCGGGAATGAGGCGCTGGCGGAAGAAGCCCGCGCCATCGCGCGTTCGGCGGATTTCGTGTTAGCCGAGGTGAGCGCCGGTCTCGATCTGCTGCTTAACTTTGCCCGGCGCAAGGAAATTGAACGCGCCGCGATACTGATGCCTGAAGTCGCCGCAGCAGTCGAAAAGGCCCGTGGAAGTCACGCGTGGTTGTGGCGGCTTCGCCTGGCTCAGGCTCGTGCCGAGCTTGCCTACGCGCGTGGCGATTGGGTCGAAGCCTTACGTCTGGCAGAGCGCGCCATCCAGCTCAGTCGCGAGGTCGGTCGCGTCAAATATCAGGTTCTCGCCCTGAAAACACGCGCGCAGACACTGGCCGCGCTTGCACATGTGCCCGAAGCGATCGTTGACCTGAGAAATGCACTGGATGTCGCCCGTCTCACCGGCGATCCTGCACTGTTCTTTCAGATCGCTGCCGCCTTACTCGCCCTTGAGGATGACGATGCTCTGGCACAGGAGGCGTCCGCGGCTGCGCACCGCATCAGCGCCGCCCTGCCAAACGAGGAGATGCGGCAAATCTTTGAAGCCGCCCAACCCGTACAGCAAATTGCGCGGTTGATGGGGTGACCTGCTGTCACCGCCAGAGCCTTTCTACCCACATGCCATAAATCACCCGCCTTGGTTATCTACTTGATGAATGGTCTTGTTCACCCCGTCACACCACCGCCACTTCGATAGATTGGATGGGCGGTAAATAATCCGCCAGCACTTCCCAACTGTCGCCATCGTCGCGGCTGTAAAAAAGCTGTCCGGTGTCCGTGCCCGCGTAGAGTCCCGCCGGTTCCAGATTATCCGCCGCCATCGCCTCACGCAGTACAACCACATGCGCGTTGGCTGGTAAACCGGCTGTGATGCGCTGCCAATTTTCCCCGCCGTCACGGCTGCGCCAGACCGCCGCTTGGCTGTCCACGCTCATGCGGAACTGGTCGCTTTCTTCCAGCATGATGTAGATCGTTTGCGGGTCATGTGGATGGATGACCATCGGGAAGCCGAAGCGGCTTGGTAATTTGTTTTCGCCAATATCAATCCAGTCGTCGCCGCGGTCATCGCTGCGGTAAACGCCGCAGTGGTTTTGCTGGAACAGGACATCGGGCCGCGTGGGGTGCAGCGCCACCTTGTGGACGCACTGTCCATATTCCGGGTAGGTTTTCGCGCCAAAGTCCGCCAGTACATTCTTGTTGCGCGGCTGCCACGTCTGCCCGCCGTCGTCGGTGCGGTACACCCCCGCCGCCGAAATCCCCACATACATGCGGTTCTTGTCACGCGGGTCAAGCACAATGCTGTGCAGGCATAACCCACCCGCGCCGGGATTCCATTTGCCGCGGTGGGGATGGTCAAACAAACTATCATTCAGCACCCAACTTTCACCGCGATCAGTGGATTTGAACAGCGCCGCTGGCTGGATTCCGGCGTAGAGCACATCCGCCTCGTCAGCCCGCCCCGGCTCGATATTCCACACCTTCAGCACCTGCTCAGGCGTGGTCGGAATAGGCGCACCGGAATAGGCTTCCTCCGGCGTACCACCGGGACGCCCGGATGCCGAAGGCCGTGTAAATTTTGGCGGTGCGGGGCACTGTGTCCATGTCTGACCGAGGTCATCCGAGTAGTGGGTAGTGCTGCCGAAAACAAAGTGGGTGAGCGAGGCGTGCAGCCGTCTATCACGCGGGTCCATGACCATGTGCATCATGTTCCAGCCCTTGAATAGTATATCGCTGGCCGACCACTTTTTGCGGTCTTTGTCACTGGTGTAAATAAAACCACCCTTGCGCGTGCCGACCAGAACTTTGACTTGCGGTTCAGTGCTCACTAGGCACTCTCCTTACAACTAATAGATACAGATATTGCCCACCACGCTAAATGATTGTCATGCGTCCTCGAAATCTACCGTAGCACAATTTCGTAGATGGACTCGGCGCGTGTTTGTCTTTCTAAACCATTACGCTAGCTCATTTGTTCAAATAGTGACTATAGCCCGCTTGTTCTGATGTGTCAAGCAGTTGACAATCTTCCACAAATCGCTTATATTATTTTCAGACCGTTCGGTCTGAAAGGGTTTTCACGTGAGCAAAGGCGATGAAACCCGCCAGATGATCCTGCATCGCGCGGCTGAGCTGTTTAACCGCAAAGGCTACTACGGCGCGTCACTGGCGGACATCATGCAGGCCACCGGCTTGGAAAAGGGTGGCATTTACAATCACTTCGGCAGCAAGGAAGATTTGGCGCTGGCGGCTTTTGATTATGCTGTTGATCTGGTGCGGCAGGAGTTTGTACGGGCCCTCAAGGACAAGCGTGATGCCATTGACCGCTTGCGTGCCGTCGTCGGCGTCTACCGCGCCCAGGCTGACGGCCAGCCGATCATAGGCGGCTGCCCTGTGTTGAACACCGCTATCGAATCCGACGACACCAACCCGCTCCTGCGCGACCACGCCCGCCGCGCGATGGACGAATGGCGCGAGTCCATTGTCCGCATCGTCACCAGGGGCATCGAACGCGGGCAGGTGCGTCCCTCGGTGGATGCCGACGAACTAGCGACCTTCATTATCGCCACCGTCGAAGGCGGCATTATGATGACCAAGCTGTATGATGACATGCAGCACGTCACGCGCGCCGTCCAGTATGTGGAAGATTATCTGGAAGACCATGTCCGTGCTTAAACGTGGTCTTTTTTTCGTCAGAAAAAAGACTGATTGGTCTTAATTAGGAGGAGCTTAACCCATGTTATTGCAAGACACCCTGCCAAAGGTGCTGGAAAGCACCGCCACCATCCGCTTTCACGACTGCGACCCCTTCCGCCACCTCAATAACGCCCGCTACATTGACTACTTCATGAACGCCCGCGAAGATCACCTCGCCCAATATTATGACTTCCGCATCTTTGATGTGGCGCAGCAAACCGGCTACGGTTGGGTAGTGACCAAAACCCAGATCGCCTATATGTCCCCTGCCATGATGCAGGAACAGGTCATCATTCGTACCCAATTGATTCACATGTCGGAGAATAATCTGGTGGTGGAAGGTGTCATGCTCAATGCTGCTGGCAAGCGCATCAAGGCTGCCTCGTGGATTGAGTTCACCTATGTCAACTTGGGAACAGGTCGCACCGCCCAGCATGACGATGACCTCATGACTCTCTTCCGCACTGTTGTGGTTAGCGACGCCTACGCTGTACCCTTCGACGAGCGCATGAACCAACTGCGGGCCGAGTTCCGCAAACCCGCTGCCGAGGCCGCCCCCGAACCCACGTTATAGCCGTAGAGGAGCACCTATGTGTGCTCCCGTCTTTTCTTCTCCATAGGCGAGCATCCACGTGTGCTCCCGCCTTTTCTCTCGGGGAACATCACCCCATATTTCTTACCAGCTCCCCGTCGCCCCACCGCCCGACGACGAGCCTCCGCCCGACGAATCCGATGAGCCGGAACTGCCCGAACTCCCGGAATCACTGCTGCTAATTCGCGCCATGGCGACAATCGCCGTGGTAGTGTATTGGCAGTTGGGGCAGTATTTGTGGACTTCCTTTTCCCCTTCCGAATACTCAGTGGGGGATACGAGAACGGTTGAGTTTATTTGCAGGCTGACTTGCGAACACATCGGGCAGCGGTGGCTTTCCCGATACCACACGGTGCCCCCTGCGCCCAAAATCAATGCGCCGATGCCCGCTAACCACACCAATGGATCAACCTGCGCCATCTTATCCCCCACCTGCTCGAAGAAAGTCGGCGCGCCGCCGCTCGGCCATGCGCCCGTCAGCATGTAGATGGTTCCCCGCACGCCTTTTTCGATGCCCGCTTCATAATTCTCTTGCTTGAACGACGGCAGAATAAATTCGTCAATCACCCCTTTGGCGCGGCTGTCATAACTGCTGCTGTAACCCGAACCCAGTTCGAGGCGCACTTTGCGATCGCTGCGTGCCACCAGCAGCATCACCCCCTTGTTGGTAGCCCGCTCGCCAATCCCCCAGCGGTTGAATAAATTTGTCGCGAATTGCTCTATAGTTGAACTCTGCGTGCCGTAGTCCTTAATCGAATTAATCGTCACCACCGTCATTTCGATGCCGTTTTGCGTTTTAAGATCGGTCAGCCAGCCCCGCAGTTTGGCTTCCAGATCAGATGGCATCATAGTGTTGAAGTCGTTGATATAGGTATCCCCGCGGCTGGGATAACCCGATTGAGCCAGAACCGGAACGACCAGTGCAGCCAACAACAGACACAGGGCAGCGCTGAATATCCACATCCTGCGGCGCATCGCATTCCTCCTTGAGTGATCGGGCGTCACTTTTTATTGTAAGGGGATTACGCGCACCGAAGCGCCCTGATTCTGGGGGATTTTCCCGTACTCAAATTGTCTATCATCAAGGGATACGGCAATACGGGTGAAAATCCACCATTTCCCCTCGCGCTTTGATATGACTCAATAAATCGGTCTCCCGTAGGGGAACACTTGCGTGTGTTCCCGTCTTTCCCTAATCATCCTTGTTGGCATTCTTCTTTTGCCTCCGCATTCTGTCATTCGTAGGGGAGCACCTATGTGTGCTCCCGTCTTTCCTAACCTTGTTTGACACCCCTCGTCTCCCGCACGATAATATCTCTAGCAATCCGTTATTCGTAGGGGACGACCTATGTGTCGTCCCGTATTTCCTCAGGGTCTTCCACATGCCGGTTCAACGCACAGTGTTCATCAGCTACCGCCGTACCAATATGTATATGGCCCGCGCTGTCTATCTGGATTTGCGAGCGCATGGTTATGACGCCTTCCTCGATATGGAACGGCTAGACAGCGGCGATTTTTCACAAGGTCTGTTGGAACACATCGCGGCGCGTGCCCATTTTGTGCTCATCTTGACGCCCAGCGCCTTGGAACGCTGCACCAGCCCTGACGACTGGGTGCGGCAGGAGATTGAATACGCCATCGAGACTCAGCGTAACATTGTGCCGCTGCTGTTTGAAGGATTTAAGTTCGAGCAGGTCGGTCATTTTTTAGCATCGGACAAGCTGAAGCTGCTACCAAAATACAATGGCCTGCCCGTTCCTGACGAGTATTTTGACGAGGCGATGGAACGGCTGCGTGGCACTCGTTACTTGGATCGAGCGTTGGAAACGGTATTGCACCCTGCTGCGCCTAACACCCAATCCCAAGCCCTCTCCCGGCAGCGAGAGGCCGACGCTGCACCACCTCCCACCCCGCAGCAAAGGGAGGCCGAGCAGTTGTTTGAGCGCGGTTTCCGCAAGTCACGTCTGATGAGTGACTATGACGGTGCTATCGAAGACTTCACGCGAGCCATCGAACTCAAGCCCGATTATGTCGAAGCGTACTATCGACGTGGCAATGCCTACTATGGTGTTGAAAACAAAATAGAGGCACTTGGTGACTGGAAAATTGCTATGCGACTAGCACCTGATGACAAGCGCGTCAATATCATTGGCAGTTCGATTGCTAGTGCAGAACGTGATCTGAACAAGGCACTCGCAGAGGCTGAAGCTGGTGTTAAGCTAAATCCAGATTATGATGATGCCTATTTTCGACGTGGTAATGCTCGTGCTGCCAATACGGACTATTATGGTGCATTAGCTGATTATGATGAAGCTATTCGACTCAACCCACAATTTGCGTTTGCTTACAACAACAGAGGGAATGTGCGCGCTGATATTCAGGAATTTGACAAAGCGATAGCAGACTATGATGAAGCTATTCGACTCAACCCACAATTTGCGTCTGCTTACAACAACCGGGGAATTGCGCGTGTTCAAAAGAAAGACTATGCAGAGGCTGTAACTGATTTCGAATCAGTGCTTCGAATAAAGCCAAATCATACTCGTGCAAGAAATCATTTGGAAAGTGCACGACGACTGAAAGATAAAGGCTGGTGACTCTGGACTCATATCAAGATCTTGCCGCAACTAAGTACAATTCTGTAAAATTTACTGAATCACGTGTCCGCATACTGAAGTGCTGATTTAGCGCGGCGGCAATTAGGCGACGAATAAATTTCTTCCTCATTTTATACTCGTGCTTTCTAAGCAGCCTGCTTCAGCAGGTTTTATTCCGATAGCCAGACGGTTTATCGTCTGGCGGCAAAAACCAACTCGCCCCCAATCTTGGATGCACCCGAAATTGGCGAGGGCTTGACAGATAAGAACTTTTGTGCTATAATAAGGACTATACAGGTATTTGTAGGGACGCCATTCTTGGCGTCCGGGTTCACGGTCTACCTTCATCTCACAATTTCCATACTCAACTATCGCCACATAACAGGGTGATGTCGTCTTCGACGACGACGACGACTTCGCCGACATAAAATGATTGTCCGACATTGGCGACTTCGCCGACTTTTACGACATAAAAGCACAAATTGCACAAAATAGCGTGCCGCCTGTGCCGCATTTTGGTGCGAAGCCTCCCTTTAGGGACGCAATACCCGTAATCTTCCGTAATGTTTTCTGGTTGTCAGCTATTGACTAAAGACTATAAACTATGAACTATCAACCATTAACCCCAACTACCGATCCCCCATCTCCCGCTTGACCGTTTCGTACAGCAGTTCCGCCCGCAGTTGCCCCAGACTGTAGCACGGCCCACCCATCCGCTCTGCCAGCTTACTTGCCAGCCCTTGATCGAAGGCCACATGTTCCATGTTGATCGTCACGGTCTTAATATGCTCGTTCTTAAACATCTCCGCGATGCGGAAACCTTCTTCCTGCGGCGGAAGCTGGCTCATCGAAACATTGCCCGCCCCGTCCGTTAGCAAAATCATCAGCGGTACGATGTCCGGGTGCAGCGTCTTTTCCCGCTTGATCGTTTCAAACGCCAGCACCAATCCGGCTGAAAGCGGTGTCTTCCCGCCCACTGGAATGTTCGCCAGCGCCTTCTTCGCCAGCGTCACCGAGTTGGTAGGCGGCAGTACCATGCTGGCCCGGTCTTTCTGGAAGACGATCAAGCCCACCCGGTCGCGGCGCTGGTATGCGTCCGTTAGCAGCGACATAATCGCGCCCTTTGTGGCCTGCATACGCTCGGAAACCGCCATGCTCCACGAAGCATCCACCACGAACAGGATCAAGTTAGCCGTGCGCCGCACCCGCACCTTGCGGTACAGGTCACTCTTACGTAGGGCATAGGCCATCCCGCTTTCTTTAAGCTGCTGCGCCCGCTGCTTCTGGAACGGGGCAGCCGCCCGCAGGGTGGCATCGAACGCGATGTCATCGGTCTTATTACCGGCTGGTCGCGCTTGGATGTAGTGTCCGCGCTTGCGGTCAGTATGCGTGCGCGAACGGCGTCCGGCGTGCTTGCGCGTCAGTTTGTCGAGGTTGGTTTGTAGCTTACGTGGAGCAAATTGTTCGCCCGACTCGACCTTCTTACCCCCATCCCACCAGTAAGCGTCGTTGTTGTCAAAGACATTCTGCGGGGTGGGGTCAGTCTGGCCGAGATCGGGCTGCTCTTTTTCCGAATCAGAGGCTACGGATTGGCTTTTTTTTTGACCGCTGTTTCTTGGTCACTCTCGCTGGGCTCGGTCATTTCGTCGCCTTCGCCCCATTCCGAATTGACCTGTTCCATCTTCTCTTCCAGCGCGCTCATGCTCATCTGCGCGTCGGCAAACGGCCCGCGCTTCAGGCGGTGGGGCAGTGCCAGTTCAGCCGCCAGCAGAATATCGCTGTTTTCCAGATACGTGCGCTGCATCCACGCCGCGTGGGCGCGGGCTGCCTTCAGGATGACCAGATCGGCGCGGTGGCCGTCTATTTGCAATCCGCTGGTGAGCGAGGCGATAGAATACAAATCGCGTCTGCCGTATTCCACATCATCCACAATCTCACGGGCTGCGGCGATTTGGTCAGAGAGTTTCTCTTCTTCCCCCGCCCAATCCCGCCGGAATTTCTCGGCATTTTCTTCGTAAGCGATGTGCCGCTGGAGAATTTCCATACGCTCGTTCGCATCGGCAATACCGCGCACCTCCACCGAGAGCGCAAAACGATCCAGCAGTTGCGGGCGCAGGTCGCCTTCTTCCGGGTTCATGGTACCGATCAGGATGAAACGCGCCGGGTGGCTAAAGCTGATACCCTCCCGTTCGACCACGTTGATACCCATCGCCGCCGAGTCGAGCAGCAGGTCAACCACATGGTCATCCAACAGGTTCACCTCGTCCACATACAGGATGCCGCGGTTGGCATTCGCCAGCACACCGGGGTCAAAGTGGCGTTCACCTTTTTGAATGGCTTTTTCGATATCCAGCGTACCCACCACCCGGTCTTCAGTAGCGCTGACGGGTAGATCTATAAAGCGGATACGGCGCTTTTCAGTGGTGAGCTTTTCGCCGCGCTCGCTGCGGTCGCGGATAATATCCGACCATGTATCCGGATGAGCAGGGTCGTCACCAAACGGCGACTCGGCGATCACATCAATTTCCGGGAGGAGGACAGCCAGCGCGCGGGCGGCAGTGGACTTCCCTGTACCGCGTTCGCCGCGAATGAGTACGCCGCCAATCCGCATGTCAATGGCGTTCAATATGAGAGCGCGTTTCATACGCTCCTGTCCAACGATGGCCGTGAAGGGATATACCGGGGGGCGTCTGCTCATGCTTTCTTGTCCGTTTGTGATTAATACAACAAGCGGATTATACATGAGTACCAACTGAGGTCAATTGCCAGAGGAAGCCATTTTGAAATATGAAACCGAAGGCATATTACCCGCTCATACCTGATTTGACTGGGTTAAATTAATCCATTCCTGCCGCCAGTAGTGTTTCAGGATTAGCCTCACCTTCGATAAGAGGACGCAGGCTGGGAAACATGGTACGGAAGTGCTTGGATTGCTCCGCTGCGGCGAAGGTAATGTCGAGATAGCCGAGCTTCGCAGGCAGGGACTTCTCAGGGATGGCGACTAACATATGGTATGCAGCCCTTACAATTTCCCCTAGATACTGGTCATCGTCCAACGTGTTAACTGGTATCGTCAGATAAAAGTCAGTTGTCATGGCTGCAAAATAGCTAATACTCTGATCTTGCCCCACACAGTTTTCTCCGTAGGCTTCCGCGCGGGCGGTAACATAGCCAATGCCTGCGTCCTTCAATGCCGTTTGCACGATTTCCGTTACTATGGGCAAATCCTGCCGTGCCCACATAAACGCACAGCTTGGGTAACTCACAGCCGTAACAGGCGTGGAGGTGACTGTTGGTGTAATGAGCACACGCGCAGTCAGGGTTGCCGACCACTGCGTGAGTTGCTGAGGTGACAGCGGCGATGTAGGTGACATATCTGCCGTGTAAGGCGGGATAGTGGGGGTAAATGATGGCAGTGGTAAAGCAGTTGGTGACATATCAGCGGTGTAAGGTAGGACGGTAGGGGTGATGTCGTTTGCTGTTTGCGTTTGATACAATTCTGCGAAAGCTGTATTGGTCGTCACGTAGCGAGCCGTGACACTAGCATCCAGTTTTGCCGTAGTGGTGATCTGCTGCGAAAGGATAAAAGCCACAACCAGACCAGCGAGAAATATGATAACTAAGGCCGTCCAGATGAGGAGGAAGGTGCGGGGTGATTTGGCTTTCATGCGCGACATAACCTCCGGCTCGAATTCGGTCTACCCTATATGACTCATTTTGCACCCAAAAAGTTCCGGTGAGCTTGTGGGGAGTTCAGAACGTCCCTCAGCGCGGCACGTGAACCGTGTGGCACTGCCTTGAACGGCGCTATAAAATTGTCCCTTAACTAAAATTGACCTTATGAAGAAATTAAAGGAATCTCCACGATGAGTACTTATCAACCGCTTTCGGAAGTCCGCGAAACGCTCAAAGTGAAATGGTATCGCACCAAAATAGACGCCAAGAAGCTCAAAGAATTATCTACTCGCAGCGATGCACAGGCATGGTTCCAGGCGGGTGGACATCTTGCCCTATATGTTTTGACAGGTTCATTGGTATTCTACTTCTGGTCACAGCAAAGCTGGATTGCTTTCCTAGTCGCCCTCTTTTTACATGGAACGGTTGCCAGCTTTTTCGTGGGGGTTGCCCCACATGAGCTAGGGCATGGTTCAGTCTTCCAAACCAAGTGGCTAAACAGTCTATTCTTATATCTATTCAGCCTCCTGAGCTGGTGGGATCCCTTTGATTATGCCAGCAGCCATACCTATCATCACCGCTACACGCTCCATCCAGAGGGTGATCGCGAGAACTTGTTGCCACTAGAACCCAGTCTAAGATCAACTTTCGTGCTTCAATTGTTGACGGTGAACCTGCTCACGCAGCGCGGGCGTACCTTCGGCAAGGGTGGCCTTATTTCAACGATCTGGCTGACTTTATTGGGTGCGTTCGGGCGTGTTGGCGATCCCAATATTCCCATCAATGAGTGGATACAAGCGCTGCATGATGATCAACCAGAGGAGTATCGCAAGTCCATCATGTGGTCGCGCTTTTTGCTCCTCTTTCACGGAGCAGTAACCATAATCTCACTCGTAACGGGCTATTGGGTGATGATATTGATTATCCCTGTCGCGCCATTCATTGCGAACTGGCTCGCCTACTTGGTGGGTTTGCCGCAACACTGCGGGCTTATGGAAAACATCCCCGATTTCCGTAAAAGTGTACGTTCTATGACGCTGCCTCCCATCGCCGAATTCTTGTATTGGCGTATGAACTGGCACACCGAACACCACATGTATGCTGGCGTTCCCTGCTATAACCTCAAGAAACTGTATCAAGAGATTGCGGATGATATGCCGCAGCCCCGTACATTGCTCAGTGCGTGGCGGGAAATGCGTATGGTATGGAATCGTCAGAAAGTTGAACCGGATTATGTGTTCGATACACCCCTGCCCGCTACAGCGAAACCCGGCTACACAGGCGATACACCACTTACTGATAGCGCTGTGGATGAATTGGCAGCATCTATCGGTGATCTAGCCCCCAAAGGCTTGAGTGAAATACGATAGCTGGAACTTTGCTCATCCATTGCTGGTGCTGAGAAAATAAAAAAGCCGTCCAATCTGCGGACGGCTTTTCAACGAGCAGAACCAGTTATGATTCGGCGCTGGGTACTTCCATCTCCACCGGCTCAAGGATGAGTTCACCATCCTCGCCCGTTGTTACCCGCACCTCACTACCCAGCTTGAACTTGCTTGCTAGGATACCATCCGAGAGGGCATCTTCAACCTCATTCTGAATGAGGCGGCGCAGTGGGCGTGCTCCGAATTCCGGATCGTAGCCTTTGACGGCCAGCCACTCACGAGCCGCTTCCGTAACGTCCAGCGTGATGGCATGTTCAATCAATCGTTCGCTCACCTTTTGTAGTTCGAGGTCAACAATTTGCTTGATCTCTTCACGGGTTAGGGCGCGGAACACAATACTGGCGTCCACACGGTTCAGGAATTCAGGACGGAAGGCCCGCCGCAGTTGATCCATGACGCTTTTCTTCATTTCGTCATAGAACTGCTTGTCTTCTTTCTGGACATCAATGGGCATATCAAAGCCCAGTCCCGGCCCGCGCTTGATGGTATCCGCACCAACATTGCTAGTCATGATGATGATGGCGTTGCGGAAGTTCACGGTACGTCCACGTGCATCCGTAAGCTGACCTTCTTCCATCACCTGAAGCAGCATGTTAAACGCTTCAGGATGGGCTTTTTCGATCTCGTCGAATACCACGATACTGTACGGACGGCGGCGGATGGCTTCGGTCAGTTGTCCGGCATCTTCGTAACCGACGTATCCGGGAGGCGCACCCACTAATCGCGCCACCGAGTGGCGCTCCATGAATTCGCTCATATCAAGCTGAATGAGCGCTTCTTCGCTGCCGAACAGAAATTCAGCCAGTGTCTTGGTCAGTTCAGTTTTACCGACACCCGTCGGGCCGAGGAACATGAACGAACCAATCGGGCGGCGCGGGTCTTTGAGGCCAGCACGGGCGCGGCGCACGGCCTTGCTGATGGCGACGATGGCCTCGTTTTGACCAATGATGCGCTTATGCAGGGCTTCTTCCATCTGCATCAGCTTTTCGCTTTCCTCACCCGCGATACGCATGATGGGGATGCCTGTCCACATCGAAATGACTTCAGCGACATCTTCTTCGCCGAGACGCGGTTGGCTGGTTTCTTCGTTCCAGTTCGCCTTAAACATGGACAGCAGTTCGGTCAAGTTTTCACGCTGGGAACGGAGATTAAAGACTTCCTCATTGTTGGGGTCATCTTTTTCTAGCACTTCTAGGTCTTCATCCACCTGAACCAAGTCGCGCTCTGCTTTGCGAACTTGTGCTGCTTCGGGACTCTTGTACATGCGCAGGCGGGCTGCGCCTTCGTCAATCAGGTCAATTGCTTTATCGGGCAGGAAGCGATCCGGTACATACCGGGCAGACAAATTCGCGGCTGCTTCGATGGCTTCGTCTGTGATTTCAACGTTGTGATGTTCCTGATACGGCACTTTGATACCTTGTAGGATTTCAATGGTTTCTTCCACCGTCGGCTCATCCACAATGATTTGTTGGAAGCGGCGTTCCAGCGCCGGGTCGCTTTCGATATGCTTGCGATATTCATCAAGCGTGGTTGCACCAATACACTGAAGTTCGCCGCGTGAAAGGGCGGGCTTCAAAATGTTGGCTGCATCCACACTGCTGCCCGCGCTGCCCGCGCCGACCAGCATATGCACTTCGTCAATAAACAGAATGCTGTCAGATGATTTCAGTTCCTCGATGACGCGCTTGAGCCGTTCCTCGAATTGACCTCGATACATCGTCCCGGCCACCAGCGAGCCGACATCCAATTGCAGCACGCGCTTGCCCAGCAGCGGTTTGGGTGTTTCGCCCATAACAATTCGCTGTGCCAGTCCTTCGACAATGGCCGTTTTCCCGACGCCGGGTTCGCCGATGAGAGCAGGGTTGTTCTTGCGGCGGCGGCTCAAAATCTGGATAACGCGCTCAATTTCAGTTTCACGCCCCACCACCGGATCGAGCTTACCTTCCTGCGCCAGTGCAGTTAGGTCAGTTGCCAACTGGTCAACCAGCGGGGTCTTGGACTTGTCTTTCGCTCCCCCTCTGGCTTCACTGCGTTCTTGTGGTGTGCTTTGCACCGGGCTTTCCTGCAAGACACGCCGTGTTTGCCGCCGTACTTCTTCCGGACTGATGCCCAGCCGTTTCAGTACATCTATGGCCACACCGTCCGACTGGCGCACCAAACCCAGCAGCAAATGTTCCGTACCGATGTAGTGATGACCCATGCGGCGGGCTTCATCTACCGCCAATTCCAGTACCCGTTTCGTGCCCGGCGACAATTCTGCTGGTGTTGTGGTCATACGGGAAGTCGCGCGGGTGAGTTCTTCGACAAGGTCTTCTACACGGCGTTGTTCCAGACCGAGGTCACGCAGAACACGCCCCGCCACACCACCTTCTTCGCGCAGCAGCCCCAATAATAAATGTTCCGTTCCAATATAATTATGGCGCAGACGCTCGGCTTCTTCCTGAGCTAGACTCAGTACCCGGCGCGCCCGCTGCGTAAAACGTTCCATTTTGTTGTTTGGCACGGTTTTTACCTCCGCCGCCTATGGTCTGGATAGACCACCATCATTAACGACCTGAACTTACATCACAACCCGAAATCTAGTTCCCTATTTTATCCATTATATCAAGGGTTGCCAGAGAGTATATCTATGAGTCTATCAGTATCCCATTAGAATATCACGCAAGGAAATTACAAAAACCAAATAAAACTAATCTGAGCACAATGCCTGAAACCCTATGTCAGATACAGTTGGTACTCGCGTATTTGCGCGAGAAATTTACCGCTACAGAGTGTCTGGATTGTATACATTATCCAAAATGTTACATTGCGGGAACATAAATTTATGTAAATCAAAAAGATCGGGTTTGGATCACATCTGTGGTGAACTATCGGGAGAGAGCGCAATGTGGGATATGCGGCTCCTCCCGGTAGTGAGATGTCTAAATTGGCTTTAAGACACGATCTTCGCGGAGTTTCTTACCAAAGATGCGCGCAGCCTTGAATTCGGTGATGATTTCCTGCACTGCTTCGCGCCATGCCGGAATTTTGATCTGTTCGACCACCGTAACTTCATAACCATGCTGTTCAAACGCCGGGGCTAACTGCGCCCCCACTGCTTCCGGCAAGAAGAAATAGGCGACCTCACTTTGCAAATCTTTGGAAGCCGCTTCGACGGCGGTGACTAGACTTTCGATGACTGCCGCCGCTGGCGCATTGGGCGCAATATAAAATTCATCAACACGCGTAATGAGATTTTCCACCTGCCAGCCCATGACTGCCAAAACTCGATCGGCCTGATCTTGTGCTAGCAAGTAACTCTTCTGTCCGAATGCCATCATGATGTCCATGCGGCTCACGGTGTTGCCAGAAGCTTTGCTGATGAACTCGGCCAGAACATCGGCATTCGTGGGCATACCCCGTTTGATTGTAACTGTTACATTAGCCGCTGGAGCAGCCGCTACGGGGGCAGCAGTCGCAGGTGCTGCTGGCATGGGTGTATTAGGGTCAAGCCGTTTGGTTTGTGGCGGTTTAGCTGGTGTAGCCGCAGCAGGTTGGGCAGGTGCTGCTGCCGCAGGAGCCGGTGCGGCAGGTGCAGTTCCCGCTAACTTGCGTTGAATGGCAGTCCAGGCAGCCTGTACTTGCTTCCATGTATCTTCAATATTGCCGTCATTCTTGATGACAACATTGGCTTTGGCTAACTTGTCAGCCTGCGCGTTTTGGGCTGCCACCCGCTGACGGGCTTCAGCGTCGCTCATCTTGCGCTTTTCGATCAACCGTTTGACTTGGGTTTCTGGAGACGCATCCACCACCCATACCTCATCAACGCCTTTACCCAGATCACCTTCCAGCAGTTTTATGGCTTCGACGACGATGAATTTCTGTTGTGCGCGGGTGATAAGTGCATTCACCGCGCCCCCCACGACTGGATGGACGATAGCTTCCAGACGTGCCAATGCGTCCGGACTGGAAAATACAATATTGCCTAACATGGCGCGGTTGATATTTTTGTCCGCATCCAGAATAAACTGACCAAAGGTGTCAATAATCGGTTTATAAGCGGGCGCGCCGGGGGCCATAGCCCGATGGCTGAGGCTGTCGGCGTCAATCGTGTAGGCTTCCAGATGTTGGAGCATCTGGCGCACCACACTTTTCCCGGTGGCAATATTCCCCGTGAGGCCAATTACATACTTGTTTGCCCAGCGACCCACGGCAGACCTCCCCTACGATAATTACGAATGAACTACAAAGTGAAATGAATACAATTTCTATTCTAAGGGTTTATGTCATTCCGGTCAAACGAAGAAAAATGAAGAAAACCTACGTTATTCCCTTACATAATCCCTGATGTATTTCAGTACATGCTGTATGGATCATCGCCTCACAACAATACAGGCTAAAGTATATCTCTGCTAGCTTATAGGAGTTGCATCACTTATGTTTCCCAAATAGGTTGCGTCGGCCACGCGCGCCAACTGGCCATCTTGCAAGCTAATCTTCCAAGTGCCATCCTGTTGGCGGCTAGTGAAGATGACAGCGCCGTCATCTTCTGTCCATTGCAGCGGCTCGACATACGTTGTAATGGGTTCTGTCATGGCGGCTTGAGTCATAAATCCCAGATCAACCAGCATGAAAACAGTGCGAACCGATTGGTCAGGGCGGCCAAAGTTCTGGACTTGTGCCAGAGCATAGACTGCCTTTTTACCGTCTGACGAAATAACAACATCACCACCTTGCGTGTAATTCGCAAGGGGAGGAGCTGGGATAGTCTGCTCGACTTGCCCTGCCAGATTATAGACATGTAAATCAAAAGCGTTGAGATTATCCGAAAGTTTCAGGCGCAGCAGCAACCCGCTGCCGAATCCCGCACCGCAAAAGCAGCTTGGTTCGTCTGGTAAATAGCTCCAACTGCCATCCGCAACATTAACCGCGAATAATCCAGCATACTGTGGAAACGGCAGGAAATCACTGAAGCCCTCTGGTTGGAAGTCCATATAGAGCATAGTGAAGTCGGCGTTGAAGGCTACGGGTAGAGCGCGGATCGAATCGCGTGGGCCATCAGTGAATGCCACTCGTGCGTTCTCACCGTCAATTTGTGCCATGTTTGTGATAGTAGTCAGGGCATTGCTACTGCCTTCGGTGAGTGTCCACGCAATCATTTTCTTGTCGGGCGACACTAACCAATCCACCCGGCGGGTATCTGGGCTGGGCTGGATAAAGGGATGTTCGTGCGTGCTGCCATCGGGTTCTGCCAGCAGGGCGCGGTTGGCGACCCGGTCAAAATACAGAACCGACTGGTCGAGCAGGGTGTAATGCTCGCCCGCTACCAAAATCGGTGTTTCGTCGCCCGTAACCAGATCAACAAATGTTAGGCGGTCTGCGCCGCCCGCGTCTACATCGCGCTGTAAAAACACTTGCCAGATGTGGCGTGCATTGTCAAATGTTTGCCCGGCAGCCGGAAACACACCAAGCAGTAGAAACAATAGGCAGACAGTGTAAGCGAAAGGACGGGCGCTAATAATGCTTCAACCTCAGTAGCTAGAACCGGTGGCTGTTCCATTATTCCACACATTGGGGCCGCGTACCAATTGAGGCAGCTAGGGTAATGCCGCTGCTCCATCTACAAACGCTTGCCATGCCGGACGCGGCGTGCCGTCCACATGGCGCAAACCGAGCGTACACAGAAAGTCGTAGAATTGCTGCACATTCGGCAGCCCGTAATAGATCAAAAAGTCCTGACACATTTCGTCAGAGAAATCGCCCATCGCAAAAAAGCTCAGGAACGGGATAGCATTACCCGTCTCGTCCCATGCCTTATAAACATTGGTGACGAAAGCGGCTTGATCGGTGTCCGAACTGCCCAGTGATTCGGCGGCGGGATAACCGACTTCCTGCAAGATCAATGGCTTGCCATTTGCCAGTTCTACCATCTTCGGAAAATCAATGAAAGGCGCGTTCGGTGAGCGTGGGCTGAAATCCGGGTTGAGAGGGTAGTAGGTGAAGATGATGATGTCGCTGTTATGATTGAGCGCAGCGACTTCATCCGGGTAATCCAGCGCACCACCGTAAGTGGTTGTCACCCCCACTTTGATCCACGGTGCAGTCTTATGCACATAGGTGAGCGCAGCCTCGTAAAATGTCTGGTAGCTTTGCCATTCATTGTGATTGCCTAAGTAAACATCAACCTCATTGCCGACGGACACATAGGTGACATTTTCATTTAGATGAGGCAGCAAGGCGTCGAATAATGCCTTGAAGCGTTCTAGCATCTGTGGCGAATCAAATGGTATATCAAGTAGGTCAGCTGGAGTTTCTTTGGTGGTGGTATTCAACACTTGCAATCCGACCATGAAGTGCTGGTCATACATAGCAGTACGGTAGGCTATGTTATTGCGGATGTCCTCCAACTGAAAATCGCCGGGCGCGGGTTCCAATTTGCTCCACACTTCCGTGATGACATCACCGGTAACACCAGCGTCAGCAGCTGTTTGCAGTGTATCGACCGCACGTTCAATGAAATTCTCATCCGTTAACGGTGGGTCAAGCGGCGGCAGACTAGCAATGGCGAGGATATGCTGTGGTACGTCTTGAGCGGACAAGGTGGCGGCTGATAAGGTCATAACAAATACGATGCAACTTGCAAAAGTGAAAACGGCGTAACGGCGCATATTCATGGGGCATAGTCCTCGTGTGAACAAGCTGACGTTACGCTTTATTACGAGCGTTTGGGTGGAAAGGTTGCGCGGCCTGTGGTTAGTCCGCTTTGGTTTCGGCGATATGCCCCAATGCTTCCACCGCTCCGTGACGCACTTTGACATCGGCATCGCTGAGTGCTGCCAACAATGCCGGCACAGCAGTTTCTCCCATTTTCGCCAGCGCCTCAACTACATTCTTACGCACAGGGGGTGTCGTGTTCAAACCGGGAATGTTGTCCCAGCGACGTCGGAAGATGTCGATCATAGCTGGCGCGGCTTGCGGGTCACCCAGCGCGCCCAGCGCTTGTGCCGCATTGATGCACATCGCCCAGTCGGCATGAAGGCTGCTTAGCACTTCGATCAATGCCGGAACAGCAGCCTTGTCACCAATTTTCCCTAACGCTTCAGCAGCAGCGTGACCGACGGCCAGCACCTCGTCATTTAGCCGTTCGATGAGGGCAGGTACAGCAGTTTTGTGATGCAAAGCGCCCAGCAGCCCGGCTGCGGCACGGCGAATGTCACCATCCGGGTCGTTCAGCATGTCCATTAAAGTAGGGATTGCAGCTGCGTCAGTTTGTTCAAGCAGAGCGTTGAGCGCGAAGTCATATACCAGTCCCGCTTTGTCACGCAGGGCATTTAACAGAGGGGCGGTGGTTGCTGGGTCTTTGGTACGTCCCAATGCACGGGCAGCGGCGCTCCGTACCATGTGATTATCATCACTCAAGCTGGTGATGAGTGCTTGTATCATGTCAGTGTGGCTCGTCATATTTCCCTCAGGCAAGGTTGTTTCAAGGCGCACAGTGTAATGGATTCATGGTCCGATGTGTAGGGAAAGCGCAGGGAGACAAGTGAGTAAACTATGTTGATCGCGAGTATAAAGATGCACATGGTAATTTTTCACAGGTACAAAAAATGAGCAATGTCCCTCAACGCCGCCGTTCCCTTACCAGCCTGGTAATAGGGTTAACCACGTTCTATAGCGCGTTGCTCTCCATCATTTTGATGGCTCGCAGACCGTTGCGTGAACGCCGCGAGTGGCTGGGCATATTTAACTCTTTTGCCCATGTCTTGATGTTGCCCGCGCTGGCATTGCTGCCCTTGAGCATTCTGCTGCGCCACCGCCCGCTGGGCCTAACAGCATTGATTCCAGCATTTACCTTCATCAATGCCTACGGACGGCGCATGACCCGCAATTCATCGGCAGCGGTGGGCAAGGCGGACGTCACCATCATGACCTACAACCTGCACGGCGAAGCGCACCACCTCGAACCGATGCTGCGGCTCATCGAGGCGGCAAACGCCGATGTAGTAGCCCTACAGGAGTTGAGTGACGAAGCTGCTGGCTGTTTTGAAACCGCTTTGCGTGAACGCTACCCATTTCAAGCCTTGTATCCGCAAAGTCCTTCCAACAATGGGCAAGGTGTTTTGAGCCGCTTTCCGATCACCAACCATGACTATTGGCGTAATCCACACATATCCCCTAATTCGCTAGGACACGAACGGGTTGGACTCGATGTGAACGGTAACTCGATGACGCTTTACAACGCTCATCCGCTGCATCCTGGCATGGGCTCGACATGGTTTGATACCGCTGCCCGCGCCCGTGAATTGGACACTGTACTCGAAAAGGCAGTAAAGGAAACGGGCGCTGTCTTGATCGTTGGTGACTTCAACATGAGTGACCAGAGTGATGAATACGAACGAATGCGGTCGCGTTACAGCGACGCTTTTGATGCGGTGGGGCGCGGCATGGGCTTCACCTTTCCTGATTTGCGAACTTTTGAATCACTGCCCTCTTATTGGCCTCTGCCACTGGCTTTACCGCCCTTTTTGCGCTTGGATTACATCTTCCACACCGCGCATTTTATTCCACTTGAAGCCTGTGTCTGGCCCGAATCAGGCGGCTCTGACCACCGTCCGGTGATTGCGCGGTTGGCGCTGCAGGCGGTGCAATGATGATTACGGTACAAGTTTCGCAGCCGTCGCGCTTGGCGCTCATGGCGCGGGTTCTGGTCAATATGTTCGTGGTGTTGGTTGGGGCTTACGGGTTGAGCGTTAGCGGTTTGCTGTTGCTGCGGGCACTGGTAGGGGAAAGTTGGTCGCTCATCGGGCTAGCGAATACATACCTCTATCTGCTGCTCCTGCCGGCGATTGTATTGCTGCCGCTGTGTCTTTTCCTGCGGCGGCGCTTGCTCATTGTGGAATTAGCCACGCCATTTCTGTTTTTTGTGTTCACTTTTGGTTCGTCTTTCTTACCACGTACAGTTGCAGCACTGGGTGATATCCCTCGCATTCATTTACTTAGTTACAACATTAATCGTGGTAACAGGCAAGTTGAATCTGTCATCCAGAACATCAAAAATGCCGCTGCCGATGTGGTATTGATTCAAGAACTCAGCCCATGGATGACAGAAGCGTTCTTGGCACAGTTATCGGAACTCTATCCCTATCGCGCATTTCACCCACAAGATAGTTTTAACGGGCAGGGCGCCTTAAGTAAGTTCCCTATCCTCGTGGATGACTACTGGCAGATTAATCTAGGCCACCAGCGAATAGAAATTGACTGGAACGGCATTCCGGTCACTCTATACAATGTTCATCCGGTGCACCCGCTAAACGGGCTGGGCTATGAGGGTGAACGGCGGGCGATGGAAGTGCGCGACGTGTTGCAGCGTATGAGCAAGGAACAGAATCGCCTGCTGCTGGTGGGTGATTTCAATATGACCGAACTGGCAGGTGACTATGCCCGTGTGAGCGCACTGTATGCGGACACATACAAGCAGGTGGGGTGGGGTATGGGCTTCACCTTCCCCGATTTTGCCAGTGCTTTTGGCGTATATCATTTACCGCCCATAGCCCGTATTGACTACGTCTTTCATGATGAGAACTTCATCCCACTGGAAGCGCGGGTGCTGCCGGATTCAGGCGGCTCTGACCATTTTCCCTTGTACGCGGTGCTGGGACTGAAAGAATCGTTACCTTGACCAACTGGAAGCCTTGTTTACGCCAGCTCATTCTTAACTTGTTTATCGCTCTTGCGAATCTCTATAGCGTGAGTATTGTACTGATTTTGATGCTGCGGGCGCTTGTGGGTGAGCAGTGGTCATTGATTAATTTGTTCAACAGCTTCGGACACTGGCTTATTATGCCTGCCTTACTACTACTGCCTGTGGTGGTTGTCCTGAGGAGGGGTTGGCTGGCGCTGCTGCTGGCAATGCCCGTAGTCGTATTCCTTTGGAATTATGGTATACAATTTATTCCACGCTCGGCTGTTGCCATGCGGGATATGCCAGTGTTCATAGTTTTGACTCATAACGTTTATGCTGATACCAATGATTATGCCGCGCGCTTAGCACTTATTAAACAAGCCGATGCAGACGTGGTTGCCTTTCAGGAACTTACGAACGAGGCGTCGGATTATCTTGCTAATGGACTGAAAACTGATTATCCATATCAAGCCATGCACCCGCAGATCGGCTACGCTGGTCAGGGTATTTTATCCAAGCTTCCTATTACAAGTGATGATTATTGGCAGCTTTCACGAGGACATCAACGCGCTGTATTGCAGGTTGGTGGTAAACCCATCACCATCTATAACATTCATCCCGCGCCACCCGGCCTCAGTCTGACGGGTTCAGATTCAAGTCTACGCGGGGCAGAAATTGATGAACTCCTCGTCCGTTTTCAGGGCGAAAGTGCGCCGCTGCTTATCATAGGCGATCTCAATCTGACCGACTTGACGGACGATTATGCGCGGCTGACGGCATCATACCATGATGTCTACCGGGAAGTGGGTTGGGGCATGGGCTTTACCTATCCCAACTTCAGCGCGACTCGCGCACGGGTCAACTTTGTGCCAGCCTTAGCCCGTATTGACTACATCTTTCACGACAACAACTTTGTTCCGCTGGAAGCGCGGGTACTGCCGGATTCAGGCGGTTCTGACCATTTCCCACTGTATGCCGTGCTAGCGCTCAAGCAAGCCCCATCATAACCACACAATCCTATCATTGCGGCCCGTAGCTTATTTGTGCTATGATGTGCTCATTAGTTCTATTACGTGGAGAATCTTATGAACAGCTACATGCAAGATCGCTGGACATGGGTGGATGGCACACACACACAGATTGCAGCCCTACTTGACAGCCTTAGCGATGCTGATCTGGCGTTCAATCCGGGTGGCAGCAATATGAGTCTGGGAGCGTTATGCCGCGAACTGGGGGAGATTGAACATTCATATATCGAGTCATTAAAAAATCTGAAACAAGATTGGGGTTATCGTAACACCGAAGTTGG
>JAWKPB010000030.1:0-73766 GCA_041390885.1 Anaerolineae bacterium
CTTGTACAAAGACATCGCGTTGGATGTAGTGGCACTGCCCCGCCGGTTGACGCCCACCGAACTGCTGGACCGCGTGCGGACCGTGTTGGCGGACTTTGAAGCGAGGCACGATCTGGAACAGGTCAATCACATCATTGATACAGCCAAGGCGCGTGGACGCGGCGCACTGGGTACGGTGGCTGTAGAGCATGTACTGGAACGCGGACAAGTTGAAACACTGTACCTACCCGAACCCACACTGAATGACCAACCAATGCAGACACTGGCACTGGACGCGCTAACCCGTGGCGCCGAAGTTGTCATCGTGCGCGGCGCAGCGGCAGAACAACTGGCGCAAGAAGGCGGTGTAGCCGCCCGCCTGTATTACGCAGCATAAACCGCAGCAAAAACTTACCACGCTGGTTCTCGATGAGCCAGCGTGTTCTTTTCATGTGCCTGATTACAGTCTGTGGTGAACCATAGCTCCCGCCTCCCCGTTTTGACTATGCTGTACCTCTGGTTAAAATGTGAACTAGCGGAGGCCGCAAATGCTGACTAGTCACGAACATTCCTCCTTTGTGGGACGCACGCAGGAACTAGCCGACATTCAGAAGTTGCTAGCTGACCCGATGTGCCGCCTGCTATCGTTGGTGGGACCGGGCGGCATCGGCAAGACGCGGCTGGCACTTGAGGTCGCGCGGGCAGCTCAATCAGCCTTTATCAAAGGCGTTCATTTCGTCTCACTAGCCCCCATCCATTCGGCCACAAATATTCCCTCGGCCATTGCACACGCCCTCCCCGGTCTGCGTCCCGAACGATATAATCTTCAGGGACTTCTGGACTATTTGAATGATCAGACACTGCTGCTGATTCTGGATAACTTTGAGCATTTGTTGGATGGTGTCGAGGTCGTGGCGGCTGTGCTGGCTGCTGCCCCACGGGTCAAAATCATCGTGACCTCCCGCGAATCGCTCAATATTCAGGAAGAATGGCTCTGGGACGTAGCAGGGCTGGATTTCCCGATGAACGATGCCGTTACGCCGCTGGAAACCTACAGCGCTGTTCAGCTTTTTGCCGAGCGTGCCCATCAGGTAAGGCGAACATTTTCGTTGGCAGACGAATACACTCAGGTTGTCAATATCTGCCGCATAGTGGAGGGAATGCCGCTAGCGCTGGAACTGGCTGCCATTTGGATCAAGTCCCTGAACTGTGCTGAAATAGCCGACGCCATCTCGCAAGACATGAATTTCTTACAGACCCGCCTGCACAACATCCCTGAACGCCATCGCAGCATGCGGGTTGTGTTTGAACACACCTGGGATATGTTGAATGAAGCCGAGCGTACTGCCTTGCGGCGGTTGTCTGTCTTTCGGGGTGGCTTTACACAGGAAGCAGCGGCGCGGGTGGCGGGTACAACTTTGCATACTTTGGCCGCATTGGTTGATAAATCCATCCTGACCAAGGTGGCGAGTGGACGATACGCCATCCGCCACGAACTGCTGCGCCAATATGGCGAAAACCAGTTAGAAATAGCGGGGGAAAACAGTGCTATATCCGACGCACACTCCACCTACTTCACCGACTTTCTGGCACAGTGGGAACCCCATATTCGCGGACTGCGGCAGGAAGAAGCCATCTCTCACATCGAAGCAGACTTTGACAATGTGCGGCTGGCATGGTTCTATGCTGTAGAAGAAAAGCATTATCTGAACATTGATGTGGGTCTGGAAGGTCTGCTCTGGTTTGGCTTGAGAAGCGGACGCTCTTACGAAACCAAAATGCTTCTCAATCAAACTCACGATGGTCTACTCTCGGTGACAGGTGAAGAAGCCCAACGTGTGTGGGGGCGGGTACTGGCGCGCTGGCTGTGGCTCCGCATGTTACATGATTCAGCGACTCCCGACGATGTCCCAACTACCAACCGAGAGCAAGCATCGCAATGTCTGAACATTGCTTATCACGCGGGAGCACTTACAGAGATCGCTTTCGCTCACTTTGTTATGGGCTATTCCGGTTACTACCGTGAGGTTTATGATGAAGCCGTCCAGCACCTTGAAGCCAGTCTGGGGCGTTACCGCAATCTATCCAATGATCGCGGCGCTGCTTTAGTATTACTAATAATGGCTTTTGTTACCTATCGCCTTGGTCTTCAACTGGAAGCGATTTCCCATGCTCAGGAAAGCTACGCGCTGGCGAAGACAACAGGCGATAGGCGAATTCATGTAAATATACTGGGGCACCTGGGAATAATTCATTTCTTTAACGGTCAATATACCGAATCGGAACACTGTTTTCAGCAATCAGCAGTGCTGGAGTTTGAGTTTCATAAGCGAATCGGTACGTATAAACTTTGGCATATTAGTGGGAAGATCAATCGAGGTGATCTGGAACAGGCCAATATCCAGATAGACGCAGAATGTCGCAATTCCGATGGAACGACTTATGATGAATATGGATTATATGCACTAAGCATTATTGCCTGTATTGAGACACATTATGTAGAGTGCCCTCAGTTATGCGAACCTGTTCGAACTTGGGTACATCATAGCCCAGATTGGGGTGCATGGATTGACTCGATCTTAGCGCTGGCGGCCTGCGGGTTGGGTGATTTCGATTTGGCCCGCCACCATGTGCTTGTCACACTGCATTATTACACCCGATACGTCCGCAGCCCGTGGATGTTGCTCAATAGTGTGCTGGTAGCCGCCCATCTACTGGAGAATACGGGAGATAAGCTGCAAGCGGTTCAACTGCTGGCATTATTTTTCACCCATCCCGGCACCGCACCCGTCTGGAAAACACGCTCACCGCTGGCTGGTCGTCTGTGCCAAAAGCTGGAAGCTGAACTGGGCAGTGCTGCCTATGATGCCGCCTGGTCACGCGGTCAGTCGCTTGATCTGCTGACCACCTGCAAGCACCTGCTGCACCATCTTGAGTCGCCTGATAAATCATCAAGCGAAATCTTAAGTGAACGCGAACGCGAAGTGTTGGAGCTGGTGGCCGAAGGGCATTCCAACCGCCAGATTGCCGCCCAGCTTATCCTCTCTACCGGCACAGTCAAACGGCATGTCTCCAATATCGGTGCCAAGCTAGGCACCCATAACCGCCTACAGACAGTGGAACGCGCCCGCACCTTGCATCTGATCGACTAGCGCTCAACTTTTTCTCAACCTCTCTATCAATTTCAACCCCTGAATGTGCCATTGGGTACATGACCGCCCGCCGGGTTGATCCCTATCCTGCAAGCAGTGATCTGTGCCGGGCAGGAGGGATAATATGTTCGCCATACTCTGGAAGTTTACCGTTTTATTTCTCATTGCAAATTTAATCGTGGTCGCGTCCGGCCACTTTCTTGCTCCCGCTGTCCATGCGAACGATTACATCGTGTATCATGTGCCGCACAGAAATAACGAAGGCTATGATTTCTATCTGCATGACCTGCGGCGGGATGTTCGCATCAATATTTCTCATATACCCTGCGCCAGAAACATCATGCCCGAAGCCCTGACGGGCAGCACTGGTCGCTACCTCTATGTGACGCTTGAAAACGATCAGTTGGCAATTGGGGACAGCTACTGGGGTGTTGTGTGCAGGTTATAGAACTGAACCCATTTGCCGATGATTAACCTCTGCCGTAGCCTGAACGGTGGGGAACAGTACCCACGTCCGGCTTTGACTATGCCGCCCCTGCGGTTACAATGTGTGCCATTGAACGTTAGGCAGGGAGCAAGCGCATGGCATATGGGCGGCTGGATGTATTCTGGCCGGATGGGCAATTCAAGACCTTTCAACTGGTCGAAAATAACATTTCCGTCGGGCGTTCTACAGGCAACAGCATTGCGCTGGAAACGACCACCATTTCACGCTATCACTTCAGTCTGACACATGAAGGCGAAGTGACCTATATCACCGACATGGAATCGGCCAACGGCACGTTTGTGGACGGTGTGCGCCTCGCAGCCAACACCCCACGTTCACTGGGTGGCGGTGAAGAAATCCAGATCGGCGACCTGCGGATCATCTACCACCAGTTAGATGAGATGCCGACGCAGCCTATTAAGATCATTGAAGAAACGACCCAGCGCATCGAAGCGGTATCGCCCGCCTTTCGCCTCGATGTGATCGGCCCGGCAGCGCCTTTTTCGCCCGGCGCGCACATGTCGGCTGAAATCTCCATTACCAATACCAGCGCCGAAACACAAACGTACCGTGTCGAAGTCACGGGAATGCCGCCTAACTGGATACGCATTGACCGCCCTGAACTGAAGATTGACGCCGGACAGAGCGAACAGGTATTAGCCAACTTCCGCCCGCTGCGCCAGAGCGACAGCCGCCCAGGCGATTACCGCGTGCTGGTGCGGGTGATGCTGCGCGACGCGCCGCAGCAAAAACTGGACGCCCAAATGGTCGTCCGCATTTTGCCCTACGGCGGCTTCGGCATGGCGCTCGAAAAGCCGCTCATCACCAGTGGGCAGCCTTTTCGTTTACATCTGCATAATCAGGGCAGTGGTTCGCTGTCCGTCAATGTCACTTGCCGCAACCGCGACAACAAACTGCGCTACACCTACCCATCAAATCAGGTAACGCTCACGCCCGGCGCGCGTTTTGTGATGCAGGGCTTGGTACAGCCGTTACAACCTGCGCTGTGGGGCAAACCCCGCCAGCACCCCTTCGATATACAGGTCACGTCGCAGGATGCCGCGCGTTTTGTGACCGTAGCGCGGGCCTATTACCTCGAAAAACCGATGCTGCCATCGTGGACACCGCTGGCACTGGCGGGTGCTGCCGTTGTAGGGCTGTTGTTCCTCATCGTCATAGCCGCCGCCTTGCTGCGCCCCGTTCCGCCGCCACAAATCAGCACGTTCACGGTGAACACAGCACAGGTGGCACAGGGGGAGGCGATTAACCTCAACTGGACGGCGCAGGATGTGAGCAGTCTGAGCCTCCGCTTGAATGGCAACACGGTGATCGAGCGCATCGGCAACGAAACCACTGGCCTGACGTTGGACACCAGCGGTTTGAACGGCAATGTAGTGCTTGAATTGGTCGGCAGAAATGGCAACCAGCAAACCAGTGCCAACCAAACAGTGTATGTTTATCTCCCGCTGGGTGCGGGCAGCTTCACCTCCTCACCATCACAATTGGTACGCTATGTCGTACAAAACCTGACCATCATGTGGGACATTCCCGGCGCGGTCAAAACGCGCCTGAGCGGCCTGGAGAAATTCACCAACACTCCCACCAATACCGAGTACGGCGCACAGGCCAGCGTGAGCGGTTTGGTCGGCATCCCGTCCGAAACGCTCCATTTCACCTTAATGGCGGAAGATGAAGCGGGCAACCAGCAGGAACAGACACTCGATGTGCCTGTTATTAATCCCGAATGCAGCCCTGCTGGGCCGCCCGTGACCCTGTATGTCGGCCCCGATGCTGGATTTCAGGTGGTTGGCACAGTGCCAACGGGTGCGATGGTGGTGGTGGATGCTCAAGACGGCAGCGGTGGTTGGCTGCGGGCGCAGCTTCCCGGTGGGTCGTCGGGTTGGGGGGTACGTTCGCAGTTTGCCTGTGCCCGGACTTTCAACCCGGCTGATCTCGTCAAAGAATTGAACGTCCCAACGCTACCTCCGCCCACCATCACGCCCGTTCCGTCGTTGACCTTCACGCCGCGCCCATCGGCGCCCGCAGCGGCTACCCCATTCGTAACCTTGACACCGGCAGCCGTTTCGCCCGCACAATCCGCGCCCACCCAACCCTTACCTACCGCAGCAGGTTAATTCACACATGACTTTGAACACCGATGCCTTCAACATTAAACGATTGTTTCAGTCACGACAGGCGGCATTGGTTTTCGTGCTGCTCGGCCTCGCACTGGCGGGCTGCCGTGTGAATGAGCCTCCTACTGCTACACCCACACCCACTGCCACCCCAACCGCTGTTCACACGCCGACCGCTACGCCAACTTTAGAACCCACTGTGATGCCCCAGACTTTCGCTTTGGGCGCGCATGTCTTCGGCTTCGGTAATTTGTCCTACATGAATACCGCGGGCATGTCGTGGCTCAAGCTGCAAGTCCGTTGGGATGGCATCAGCCTTCCCAGTGCCGTCAAACCATTAATTGACATCACCCATGGCGGTGGCTTCAAAATTCTGTTGAGTGTCGTCGGCAGTAAAGATGAGCTTGGTGCTGACCGTGCGGCATATATCCAAAAGTTTGCAGAATATTTGGGTTCTATAGCCAAACTCGACCCGGATGCCATTGAGGTGTGGAACGAAGCCAACATTGACCGCGAATGGCCTGCCGGGCAGATCAGCGGAGCGAATTATGCTGGAATGCTCATTCCAGCCTATAACGCTATCAAGCAGGCCAACTCCGCTGTAATGGTCATCAGTGCCGCGCCCGCACCAACGGGCTTCTTCGGCGGGCAGTGTGCTACCGGCGGTTGCGACGACAACATCTTCATCCAGCAGATGCAGCAAGCAGGGGCGAGTACGGCAATGGACTGCGTGGGTGTGCACTATAATGACGGCATCGTACCGCCTGACCGTACCAGTGGCGACCCGCGTGGCAGTTCCAGCCACTATTCGCGCTACTTCAAGACCATGATCGCACTCTACAGCGGCACTTTCCCCAGCAAACCCCTGTGCTTCACCGAAATCGGCTACCTGACGAGTGAGGGCATAGGGCCGCTGCCACCCGGTTTTGAATGGGGGGCGAATACCACACTGCAAAATCAGGCCGATTGGCTGGCACTCGCCGCCACCATTGCCAGAACCGATAGCCGCATCAAGATGATGGTCATCTGGAACTTGGACTCGCCGCGCTACGATATCGACCCGCAGGCCGGTTGGGCCATTCGCCGTCCCAACGGTGACTGCCGGGCCTGTACGACATTGGGGCAAGTCATGCGCAGCAACGCGCAGGCTGCGGCGGCAGAAGCCACCGCCGAACCCGACCCGTTGGCTGTTACGCCGGGTTTGTGATCACTTTTTGGCGCTGAAGGCGGAAATGAGGTGTCATTCGTCACTGTGAGGGTGGCATGTTGTTCATCTACACTGATGCGAGGTGCCAGGTTCTGGTGATGGCTGCCAACAGGGTGAAAAACCATCGGTGGTCATACATTGAAATCGCTTAATTGAATGAAGTACTACTGGCGCAACCAGTGGTGCTTTTTTGTTTGAGGACATGAAAACTATGAGCGACATTTCGTTGAGGGCAGTTCCTCCTGCCGATCAGTCTCGTCCAGTCGCAGGGGCACATGCGCGTCTGCTGGTCTTCACATGGGTGGCAACGCTGTTGGTTTCCAGCTTGCCCGCCATCCTATGGCAGGAACTGCATATCCAACCAGCCATGCCGATGCTGCCCGTGCGCATCGTGCTGTTGGTGGCTTTTATGGGGGTCACCTTTTTGTGGAAAGCAGCGCGACCTTTGCGGGCTTATTTCTTCCTCTTCCTTTGCCTGTATCTAGCAGATGCTTTTTTTACTTGGATTGGTACAACAGCCGTTTGGCAGGGTTGGTTCAAGGGTGCTGAAAGCTCCTTCAACCTCAGCATGATGAGCGGTCAGTTGTTACGGCTGGCAACTGCGGTGGTGATGGTCGCGGTATTGTGGCTGGTGTTCAAACGGCGAGAGGACTTTTTCTTGACGCGCGGAGAAATCAATGCCACTGCCGAGCCCGTGCGCTGGATCGGCATGGCTCGACCAACGGGTTGGAAACGTTTTGGATTAATCCTGTCACTGTGCATCGCGCTGGGTGTGCTGGCCTTCGTCTTCATATTCAGCCACCCTGCGCTAGATAGTCTGGGGCAGGTCATTCCCTTCTTGCCCATCGTGTTTCTCGCAGCAGCCATGAATGCCTTCAGCGAAGAAATGGCTTTCCGCGCCAGCTTACTCGCGCCGCTGCTAAATGTAGTCGGTAAGTCGCAGGCGCTGCTGATGACGGCGGCACTGTTTGGTCTGTGGCATTTCTACGGCGTTCCATATGGCGTGCTGGGGGTGGTGATGGCCGGTTTTCTGGGATGGCTGCTGGGTAAGAGCATGCTGGAGACCAGAGGGCTGTTCTGGGCATGGTTTATCCACTTCTGGCAGGATGTGGTGATTTTTATTTTCATCGCTATCGGCTCGGTGACGTCGGGTGGATGAATTGAAAGGGAGCATCCGCAGGTGCTCCCTCTTGTTTCCCTCATGCAAATTGCACTTCGTCGCTGGACTTGGTGTCCGCAAAGTCGCGCAGCGTGCGGTTGTGGTGCTTGATGATATCCGGCGCGCTGAGAATGCCGTTGTCAAAGGTGCTGTGGGCGTCGCTCACCAATGTGACATCGTAGCCGCGCGAAAACGCGGCGCGGGTTGTAGTGTCCACGCACATCTCAGATTGCATTCCGGCGATTATCAGCTTTTTGATTCCACGCGCTTCAAGTTCCTGCTGCAGTACAGTATCTTGAAATGAATCGGGATTGTGTTTCGTTACCACCAGCTCGCCCGGTTGGGGCGCGATGGCTGCGACGATAGCATGACCGGCATTGTCGGGGTGCAGCGAATCCTGTGGATCACGGGCGGCATGTTTGACGTAGATAACCGGCACATCGGCAGCATGTGCCTTCTCGATAACCGTCTGTAAATGGGCAATTAATTCATCGGGCCGGTAGGGCTTTTCGTCAATCATACCCTGCTGAACATCAATGATGAGTAACGCCGTTTGATCTGTCATGAATATCACCTTAAGTAGCTATTATGTTCTACCAAGAATACTGCTTTTATGTGCCAGTGTCAAACGTCAGCTTGCGCTTCCAGTTCTGCAATCGTGTCTTCAATGTAGTTTACAGCCTGCGCCAGCGTATCGGCATCAAAAGCCAATTTAGCCCCGGCAACCGTGAACAATTCCGGCAGCGATACCGTGCCGCCCAGCGCTAACGCTTTGCGGTAATGAGTGATGGCATCGGCTTCGTTTTCGTGCGCCCGCTGCGCGATCTGCACCGCACCCAGTTGTGCCAACCCGTACTCGATGAAATACAGCGGCGAACGGAAGACATGCAGTTTGCGCTGCCAGCCCGTCATCATAATCTCATCCAGCCCGCTCCAGTCCTCACCCTGCATAAATCGTCCCCACAGCGCCGCCCACTGCGCGTCGCAGCGGGCAGGGTCGAGCATGTCGTCGGGGTGCGTATAAGCCCAATGCTGGAAAGCATCCACCACCGCGCAGTACGGCCAGAAGCGCAGGAAGGCTTTGAGGTGCGTAATGCGGGCGCGCGCGGCATCCTGCGGGCTGTAAAAGCCGGTGCTGACCAGATGCGGCGCGGCCAGCAGTTCCAGTGCGGTGGCCGCTACCTCGTGGAATTCGAGCCCGATGTGCAAATGTTCATGATGCGGCAGGTGGGTACACTCAAACGTGTGGAAAGCGTGTCCACATTCGTGAAACAGCGTCATCACGTCATCATGCGTGCCGGTGATGTTCATGAACACAAACGGGCGTTCCACTACGGCGTAGGTCGCGCAGTACGAGCTGGGCATCTTTCCGGGGCGATTGTCGAGGTCAAGCAGCCCTTCGCGCCGCATAGTCTGGTAATAGGCGCTCAAATCCGGGTCAAGCGACTCCATGACAGCCGCCGCTTTGTCCTGCAACTGCTCGACGCCGCTGAAGGGGTGCAGCGGCGGTAAGTCGTCAATTTCCACATCCAGATCCCACGGGCGCACCGTGTCCAGCTTGAGATGTTTCCGCCGCTTGGTGAGGATGCGCTGCACCGCTGGTACCACCACCTGCTCAATCGAGTCGTGGAACATCTCGCAGTCCTGCGGCGTGTAATCCAGCCGCAAAAGCTGCTGCCACTTGTAGGCGCGGTAATCCGGCAGTCCGGAATTGAGCGCAAGCTGATGGCGCACCTGCATCATGTCAACCCACAGGGCGTTCATAGCGTCCCGGTCTTGTAGGCAGCGTTCCATGCCCAGGCGCCACGCCTGTTCGCGCCGTGTGCGCTGCGGGTCGCGGTAAACCGGCTCAAGCTGCACCAGCGCCGTTTCCTGCCCCTCCCACATCACCGTTTGCAGGCTGCGGAGGCGGTCATATTCATTGCCTAAGCGGTGTTCTTCGGTCAGCAGCGGCAGATTGGCTTCGCTGAAAATATCCACCTCGGCCTGCATGTTCCGCAGCGGGTTATCAAACCCTTTGGGATGCAAACCGCTGGTGAGCAGCTTGGCCTTCAAACGAGATTCAGCAGCGATCGCCGGTTCGTGAATGGTGCTGAGGTACGTCTGGAAGCGGGTCTGTGCCGCTTCATCCAGCGTATTGAGTGTGGGCGCGACCCACAACCGCCAGTAGCCTTCGTCCACGTGCTTGCCCAGCCGCCCCCAATCCGCCACCCAGTCTTCTAACGTATCCGCCGTCAGCGGGTGGGCTTCCAGCGCGGCGTACAGTGGTTCGATTTGTGACCATGTCCAGCCGAGAAAGTCGAGGTTTGAAGCGGGCAGGGGTGTAGGCATAGGTGCATTCGATGTTATAAAACAATAGGGAAAGCGTCGGGTGAGTGACGAGGAATTCACCCTATAATGAGCGAAAGTATAGCACAGGACACCCGCGCCGTCCCAATTCCGACACCGTCCATCCCGACTTGTGCCGCTGTAGAACGAGGAAACCACCTTGACGCGATTGCTATGGATTGCCCTACTCCTCATACCGCTGACCGGAACAGCCTCAGCCCAGGATTCAACTGCCCCGCTGCTCTACATTCAGCATGGTTATATCTATGCGTGGACACAAACCAACGGCATCCGCCAGCTCAGCGCCGAGCAGTATGCCAGCGATTTGGCCTTAGCGCCCGACGGGTCAACCTTCGCCTTCATCCAGCAGTCGCGCGAGTACCCCGGCACGGGCGGTTTTGAAATTGGCGACCCCTTACAGACCAGCCATATTTGTTTGTGGAACGGTGGCACTCCCCGCTGCATCACTCGCGAGACGGATGCCATCACCCTGCGGCGTTTCTTGCAGTGGCAGTCCAATAATCAATTGACATGGATTGAATACGCCTTCACTGACACTGAGCAAACACGTGGGGCAAGTCTGGTGGTATATGACCTTGCCAGCGGGCAAAGCCGCCACTCGGACTCACTGCCCCTGACGACAGGCGACGCCGGGAATTATGGCTTTTATGACTACGCCCTGTTCCGGGATGCGGTATACGTTGGCTGTTGTTCGGGCACGCCATCTATCCGGTTGTATGATCCCCAAACATGTGAACAGGTCTTTCAAACCTATATCCCAGAAACCATTTATGAGCCTGCAAGCAGCAAGCCAGTAGCCACCTTCGTGGATGTTGTCCTGGCGGCGGATGAAG
Source organism: Anaerolineae bacterium (assembly GCA_041390885.1). Taxonomy (GTDB): domain Bacteria; phylum Chloroflexota; class Anaerolineae; order Aggregatilineales; family Phototrophicaceae; genus CFX2. Next base: position 11,302 of record JAWKPB010000030.1, read on the forward strand.
CGCAAACAGATGAAATATATCTCCTGTACTGTAACGGTCAGTGGCAGCAGGTGGATATGGAACACTCGGTTTGGGATAACGCCATTACCACCACGCCCGCTGCCACTCCCTACTTCGGCCTCGCAGCCGATGTGCCAAGCGCCAATCGGCTGCGTGTGCATTCATACACCTGTGATAGTGCATCATCGCAGCGGGCGGTGTGGACTATTGAAGCGCCGGACGGCACAGTGTTGGATGCGCTGTCATTCCCCTATTTCAGCGATAAGATGTGGCAGCTTTCGCCGGACGGTTCGCAGATCGCGTATCTGACCGACGAAGGCATCACAGTTTGGAGCGAAGGCAGCACCCAACTCCTCGCTGGTACGCAGAGCGCGAGTGAGATAATTTGGAGTCGGGTTGGCTGGCATGTGCCACCTGAGAACTAAAGGACACCTGATGCGAACTACTTCCAACCCCGCCTTCTGGCGCGCGCTGCACAGCTTGGCACACCCCGTCAGCCTCGCCGCAATGGTGCTGCTGCTGTTCAACGACCACTGGCTGCGCTGGCATTATCCTTCATGGCTGACAGGCAAGTTGGGCGATTTTACATGGCTGGTCTTCGCCCCCTTCATCGCGGCAGCGTTGCTGGCGTGGGTCGTTCCGCGCGGGAAACAAAATGAACGCCTTGTCGGACTGCTGGCCTTCGCCTGCATCGGCCTGTGGTTCGCGCTGGCGAAGACTGTTCCAGCGGTACACAGCCTGACCGTGCAGGCGTGGGAGGCGGTCATCGGCTGGCGCGGCACGCTGCGGATGGATGCCAGCGACCTGCTCACACTGCCCGCCTTGCTGCTCGGCTGGTGGGTGTGGCAGCGGGCAGGTAACACGCCGCTCAACCTGCGCCCGCTGGCATGGGCGGCGCTGGGGCTCGACGTGGTGGCGACGCTGGCGAGTGATGCGGCGCTATATACGATTGTAGATTCCGGCATAGTAAAAATCTGCTACGAAAATGGGCGTTTGATTACTGCAATTCAAGATTCGCCCATTATTATGTCCAAAGACCCACTTCCAAATCCCGACAATATGGATAGTCGAGAGAACTTCGAAATAACCTCCCAATACATAGTTTACTCCAGTAATGACGGTGGTTTGACGTGGGGTTCCAACCGTGTTAGTCAGCTCGATACATTTGAAGATAATTGTTCAACTGACAAATTTGCGATTGATCCAAATAACTCACAAATTCAATATCGTTGGGAAGCCGGTGAACGGGTTGAACGATCAACGGACGGAGGAGCAACTTGGATTCTTGATCGTGAGTTAGTGGAGATGCAACAAGATGTTCGGGGGTATTACAATCATTATGGGGACGGAGACAACTATGGCGGCTACATTCGATCATTCTACATCGGACCTGTAAGTGGCATTGTTGATCGCAAAACTGGAAACCTTGTACTTGCCATGAGTTGGGATGGGGTGCTGGTACGAACCTCTGAAGGTCTATGGAAATGGGTCAGTGTGGGACAGGGCTATGGTCTGGCTAACCTAATTGACTTTAGGCACTTCACATCCATTCTATTTTTTGAGCTATGGTTAGCTGGGGCACTTGCCTTCCTTGTTGTAACTACATCAACCACCTACATGAGGCAGTACACCCGTAGATGGGGGACAATAGTCTTGCTTTGTGCGGGATGGGGTTCGTGGTTTATTTTGAACTTGATGCTTCCGGAAAGTAAGGGAAGAGGCGGCAGTATGGAATTTCCTTGGGGTCAAATAGCTATCATCAGCCTGCCTTTACTTGTGTTCCTCGCCCTTCCCCTCAGCATCGGCGCAGTGTGGGATATCGCCCGCAACTTTCTCAGTGTGTGGCGCAAGATCGCGGGCGCGGCGGTCGGCGTCGGTCTGTTGTTCCTGCTGCCCTTCATCCCGTGGACGCAGGGCACAATTCCGCGCTACACCACGGCGCTGGCGTTCGCGCTGCTGCTGGCGCTGTGCGGGGTTATTTCGGCAGCGGTGTATCTACGGCGCGTCCTGCCCGTGCTGCCCAGTCCCGCACCCAAACCACCAGCGGAAACAAACCCATGAACCAATCACGCGCTAACCCCGCCTTCTGGCGCGCACTGCACAGCTTGGCACACCCCGTCAGCCTCGCGGCGATAGCGCTGCTGCACAAAACCCCTACCCACTGTAGGGACGGCATTCTTGCCGTCCCTCTCCCGAAATCCTGAACACAGCACTTTCCAAACCAATTTCTAATCGATTTCAACCCTAATTCATATTGACGGATATGAACTTTTGTGCTATAATATCCCTCGTATAAGCACCCGGTAGCACCACACTAAACGGTGGAGATTGATTGTCGCACACGATAGTCTGTTTTTCTGTGTTCACAATGGTGTATAAAGGGTCTTAAAAGCCCCTCGCCCTGAGGGAGAGGGGTTGGGGTGAGGGTTAAACCCACATCCACTGCTTAGTGCAGTGCTACCAAGCACCCGTCCACCATCTGAACCGATTGGCATAAAAATGCCAATTGCCAGTGCCGAAATTGCCGCCAGTTTTGCCAACTTTCCCATTTGTCATCCCAACGCCTAGTGCCAGGCCTCTCTTTAGGGACAGATAGAGGGCGAAAGTATTGTCAGACATTGACGACTCTGTCGATCAGCGAAGCAATACTTTTAGCTACATTTCCGACTCATATTTCAGAATGAGCATAGATCGCACCACTGTAATTGAAGAATCTGTGTGCGAAGCCTCCATCAGGGAATATTTTTCGCAATTTCCGCCAATTGTCGTAATCAACAGTTCTTATATGACTGACCAAAAAGCTGATCGTCACCCGCTCACACCTTTGGCGCGGTCATCCCACGCGCCGCGTTTTGTTTTGTTCTCAATGTAATTGTACAGGTTCACCTCATCCAGCACGCGCAGCCCTTCAGTCCCTTCATAAAAGTGGCGCATCGCCGCGAAGTCGGTGTTATCGGCGGTTGACCACCGCGCCGCCTCATCGAGCAGCGCGCGATCTTTGCTGGTGACCAATGGCTCCTTTTTCTCCATCAACCCCCAACTATCGCCGGATAACAGTTCATACTTGTTCAGCGCTGCCAGATCACGCGGCAGGTCATAACGCATCGCCCACTCGCCCAGAGCGCCCGGGCCGAACCCGAACTGCATATCGCTGATCTGCTTGCTGCGGATCATCTGCCACGCCCGTCCGCCCGTTATGAACTCCTCCGCCGTCACATCGTGCTTGACCAGATCGGGATCTTCCATCCGCCACCGCTCACCGTCCCAATACTCACAAACCCAGTGATCTTGATAGTGTGTCTTTTCAAGGTAGGTGGCGAAGCCGCACCGCACCCGCGCCGCTACCCCCTGTTGCCGCAGCAGAGCGCACAGCAGCACCGCATGGTGGCGGCAGTCCACGATCAGCTTCTTCGCCTCAGGTCGTGCCTCGTTCAGCGGGCGGTCACTGTGTTTCATCACCAGCGCCAGCGAGTGCGCCACCGAACGTGACTCATACTCATGTGTCCGCCCCTTCAACCAGTCGGGGTGATACTTCCGGATCTTCCACACATGGATGTACACATTTTGGACAATCTGGTGCAGCCCCGCCAGATCACGCGGCAAATCATCCAGCAGCGGCGCAAATGGGCCGGGGTCGGTCAATGGACTGTGTTCGGCATAGAATTCCAACGCATCAGAAGTGGTCAATTGTGCTCTCCTTTTACTTGTTTCAGAGGCTAACACTATGCCACATATTCTGCTCCCATATTCCCCCAATGTGTGGCGCGGCGGTGGGTCGCGCGCTATAATAAACTTCATTCTAACAAAGGGAAAATGCTCCGCGCGGGAGCACAGCTTTTCGCCCTTTTCCTTCCGCTTTTCAGCCTTAATACCCATCACATATGAACCAAATCCGTTATGCCGTCGCGCCACCCCTCACCAACGCCGCGCTCAATACATTGTTCGCCGCCGCGTGGTCGGATCATAACGAAGCCGATTTTCAACCTGTACTCAAACACAGCCTGACCTATATCGCGTCCCTCTCAAGCGATCAACTTGTGGGCTTTGTCAATGTGGCGTGGGACGGCGGTATTCACGCTTTCATCTTGGATACCACCGTCCATCCCGCTTTTCAGCGGCAGGGTATCGGGGTACGGTTAATGCAGGAGGCCGCCACAGTAGCCCGCCAGCGTGGCATCCACTGGCTGCATGTGGATTATGAACCGCACCTCGAAACGTTCTACCGTCAGTGCGGCTTCCAGCCCACACAGGCCGGTTTACTGCGCCTCAAAGACTGACACTCAGGGTAAAAGCATTCAAATCCGGTAACAACACATTAAAAGATCGTGACTAAAAGGATCAAAATAGTGACCAAAATGATCATGCTTGGTCTTTTAATCCACCGCCTTCACATCTTTCTCCGCGTCCTCTGCGCCTCAGCAGTGAATCTGTATTTGCATGTTGCCGTTTTTCGGTACTCAATATTAGGTACTGCCTGCCAGTACAGCGGCTATGTTGCCAATTCCAACTTGCCCGACTCAGTCTTCCTGCTGTTTTGCTTTCCTTCACTGAATCGGGACAAGTTCAAACGAAGACTCACGACTATGCCGACGTGTATTGATCACATGGCACAGTCACATACATATTTCCTTGGTTCGTTCCGGTGACGGTCAGCGTCCATGTGTAACCGGGTATGTTAGGGTTCGTGCCATAAAAAGTATTCGTCCCGGTGCGCTGCATCTGGACACCCGGAGAAGACACCACCCACGTCAAAGATTGACCATCCGGGCTAACATCGACATATGCATCAGTTCTGGTGACTTCTGCTGGTGGCGGAGCCGCCGTCTGGCAGTCAACGTATTGGGTAGTAAATACAAATGTCCATGTTCCAGTGCTGATCTTCGGGCCATTATCTACAGTTGCTGTAGCACTCGGCGCTGGCGTCGGAGATGCCCCCGGCGTAGCGGTCGGCAGCACAACGGTTCGCGGCACGCGCAGTTGTTGTCCGGATATAATCCGATTGACATCGGCAATGCAGTTGGCCTCCGCCAGCTCATTCAGCGAAATCCCCGCTGCCTGCGCGATCTGCGCCAGCGTGTTACCCGGCTGCACAGCATAAGTGATCGTCCAGTCGCTGCGCGGCGTACAGTTGACCACAACTGGCGTGTCACACTCACTCAGCGAGGTCGCTTCTACCCATCCAGTACTCCCGTAAGTGACGTTCACCTGTACCGGCAGCCAGTCTTGCTGACCGTCATTCACTTCAGCGCCCGTTACCGTTACCGCTGCGCCGTCTGTCAGTGTTTCTAAAATGGTCTGGTTGGCCGAATCGGGCTGTGCCCGCAGCCACACGCCGTTTGCGTTATTGACGCACAGCTTTTGCCCGACGGCATCCTGTGCAGGTGCGATGGTTATCGGGCGCTCCAGCAGGGAAATGGGCAGGTTTGCAGGGTGTCGCTCTTGTAGCCAGTCGCCGGAGCGATCACGCCAGTGGGTTCCAGGTTTTCATCCATCGGGATTTCACCCACGTTCCGGCGGGCACATCAATGGTCTGTCCCAGTGCCTCCACTTTGCCTGCCCCTTCCAGCACCGAAACAGTCAATTCGTTACTGGCTTGCGCCCGGAACAACGCGGTTGAACCCAGCTCGACATGTACGTCATTGACTGTCAAATCGATCTTGATATTTCGCCCGGCGACTGCACCAGTATGCCATCCTCTGGCGCGGTCGCGCAGTTCACGCCGGATACTCCCGTCCGCAGGCTAAAGGCTTGCATCGGAGCAAGGGCTTCGGGGTCAAAAACAGGCAGTTCCCGCGCCTCAGCCAATAAACTGGCGGGTATCCAGCCCGTGCGGGCATCCCCACTATCGAGTTCCACCCGCACCCACTGACCGTCACCGGATTGACTGAGCGCAAAAGCGCCATCACCGGCAGTCAACGCCCCCACAATCGGGCTGTCATCCAGTGGCCCGCCGCGCAGAATAGTGTCGGTAGCCAGCGTGATGCGCGGTGAAGGAGTCATATCAACTTTGTTTTCCAGTTGGACATCACCGAACATCAGGAAGGTCACACTCTGCCCCGGCAGCGTGTCCGGGATATTGGCTTGCAGGCGCATCAACGCCACACCCCACTCTTTTTGGCAACATCAAGCGGGTCTATCGTCAATGAACTCAAGTTCGCTACCCGCGTCACATCGCCGGGCGAGTTGAAAACCATATTGTCAATGCCCGGTTGGGGTTCGGCCTTCACGCTGAAGTTACCGTAACATGCCTGATTAAGTCCGGTCACTGCACACACATCACCCACTGACTTTAACGCGGCGTCTACGAGCACCGGACAGTCGTCAGCCTGCGCCAACACCGGTGCGACACATAAAAAAGCACGAGCATGGAGACAATGCTTCTAAAACGGGGCATGATGACCGTCCTTTGTTAATCTATGTTTTGATTATATCCAAAAAATCTATTGACCATGGGGGAGGGCGTAACACTCTATAATGTAGGACTTTCCGCTATAATTAACGCCATTAGACGAATTGAGAGCGTCATGACCAACCCGGATAGCCACGCCCGATGACTCGCATCCTTTTTATCGCCACACTGCATCATCCCGAAGTCTTACAGGCTGCCGTTGCCGCTACCCCACCCGGCCAACAGCCACCACTTTTCCCCACCAGTGCCGCCCAGCACTTCTGGGTCAAGGCGCTACAAAAACGCGGATACGTTATGGATGTGTTTTATCGCAATCTGCCCGTATGGGGCGGTGAAGGCAAGTTTCAACGGTATACCAACCAGTGGACACCCTCCCGCATGGCTTCTGCCGTGTTGCGCCGTGTCCCACCGGACATCAATCCAGACCTCCGCCTGCGTAACGACTAATCGAAAAAGCCCGCGCTTTCCAGCCGGAATGGTTGTGGCTGGTCGGTGATAATACCGTCATCACGGCGGAGACACTGGCTGCCCTGAAGCGCGAAATCGGCTGCAAAATCATCTACGCCACCGGCACATCACCGATTGTGTTTTCACATCCCATCGAACGCAAAGCCGCCCGCCTCTTTGATCTGGTGCTCGTCAATGACTATTATCACGGCATCCAGTGGCTCGAACTCGGCGCGCAGCGTATGGAATGTTTACCACTCTCGGCCTGCGATCCGGACTTCCACCACCCCTATCCATTGACTGACGAACAACGCCGTGACTTTACCTGCGATATTGCCTTCGTCGGTACACTCATACCGATAACCTCTATAGCAAACGCATCCGTGCCTTGGAAGCCCTGAGTGACTTCTGATTTGGGTGTGTGGGCGTACATGAGCCTTCCGCCTCGCTCAAAGCGTATGAGCGGGGACGTGCGCTGGGCGAAGATATGCTGGAAGTATTGTCCGCCGCCCGCCTGACCATCAACACCAATGGCGACTTCATGCGCTACGGCGGTAACATGCGCTTGTTTGAGGCGGCTGCGGTAGGGGCGCTGCAACTGGTGGATGATGTACCCGGCGTACATCAATGGTTCACGCCCGGCGAAAATATCGTCACCTATAGCGATCACGACGATCTGCGTGCCAGAGCACGTTATTACCTCGAACATGAGACCGAGCGTGTGGCGCTTGCCCAGCGGGCACGCGAACATGTCTACGCTCACCACACCTATGACCAGCGGGCGCAGCGGCTCGATGAACTGCTGGCGGATATGGGTTAGCACCACAATCTATACCCACAGTGTCCCCACTGTACCGCTAGTCTGGTCAAGAAGTCCTACATCAAAATCCTTTAGCCATTTCAGGTAGACATTCGTCATAAAATCATAAATAGGCCGAACGATGTCGTAGGCCATATGATTTTTATACAAGGCAGCCGCCCGGAGCGGCAGTCAGAATATGAGCAACATGCCCATACTTGAAACCCCCCGTTTAATCTTGCGCCGTCCAGAAATGGAAGACGCGCTCGCCATCTACGAACACATGCAGGAACGGGACATCGCAGCCAACACGTTATTGATACCTTACCCCCATCCGGCAGGTGCTGCCGAAGAATGGATAAGCCGTACCCAGCAAGCTTACAACGACGGCGAAGGGTATAATTTTGGTGTTATCCTCAAAGCTGAAGATCGTCTTATTGGCGCGATAGGTTTAGGGTTGCGAACGGATCACCGCCGCGCTGAAATGGGTTACTGGTTAGGCAAACCATATTGGGACAGGGTTACATGTCAGAGGCGACCAGTCAGTCTTGTTGCCTTTGCCTCGAAGTGTTGGGGTTGAACCGCATCCACGCCAGCGCCTTCACTCAATCGGCCTCTGTCCGCGTATTGGAAAAGTGCGGCATGAGTTACGAAGGTACACTGCGCGGTCACTATTTCAAATGGGGTGAATTTGTAGATACTGCCCTCTACGCCATCACCCGTGACCAATATCAGACTGCCCATCCCTTGAGTGGGGATTGGAATATCCGTACCGGCTAACGGAGTTGCAAGCGTTGTGACTGAACTTCGTCCATTGCAAAGATGGTGTCTTGCAAGCTGGCAACCTCGTCCTGAATTTCCAACCGTAGCCGTTGTGCCCGTGCACTGTCCACTTCTTTTGTGCCAAGCAGCGACATCTGGGCGTAAATCGTACCCAGCGAAGACAACGTGCTTTCCAATTCGGATTTCGGCACGCTTCACACTGTTGACGGTCGCGTCCAGATTGTCCCGCTGCTGCGTCAGCGTTTTAAGCTGTTCTTCCAGATCCTTCTTCACGCTGGGGTCGGTTTCGTTCTTCAGCCGAATTTGAGTCTTTTCGATCTGCTGTGGAACCATCTTACGGTCACGTTCCACCAGCTCGTTATTGTCGAAAGCGTCAATATGCAGTGCCAGATCGCACATATGCCCGATCCAGTCATTAATATCGGCAATCGTCTGCTGCATATTGGCCCGCATGGCCCCATCATGCCGTCCTGCCAATGTGATCATATTGCGGCGATATTCTAGCGCGCTCTGTAACCGCTGGCGCGACACTGAATTGTGAATTTGCCCCAGATCATATTTGGCATCAAACTCCCGCGCGACAGCCTGTGTCGCCGCTTTCGGGTCGGAAGGTTGGAGGCGATAAACGCCCCTCTCCGCAGCCCCGCCCAACACCAACCAGAACCATTGCTGCCAGCCGGGAATATTGGTGATCTGCACCCCGAAGAACAATATAATCGTTACTGCCAGCGTCAAACCAGTTTGCCAGCTTAATATCGCGTTCCGCAGTATCGCGCCAAACGCCCGCTGCCGTACCGAGTTGCTTGCTTCATTTGCCATACGAATACTTCTTTTGTAGCTCTGTGCTTCAACCCAATTTGCTGACTGCCCGCCTGAACCGCCTCCTGCAAACGGCGTTTGCGTTCCTCGATCTGCCGTTCGACTTCGCTGCCGCGCACGGCTTCTTCCACCTGCTCGGAAAGATTCTGCGTTGCCATATCCAACCGCGCATCTTCCTGATCCAGCCGCTGGCGGATCTGGTCGCTCAGACTGCTGATTTCTGCGTCGCCCACGTTCGCCAACGCATCCAAACTCTTGACCGTCTTGGTCGTGACCTTCTTGGCCTCTGCCAGTTCGATGAGCGCACGCAGGTGTTCGCGTTCCTGCTTAATAGTAGTCAAGCGGCCTTCCAACTTAAGGCGCATATCCAGCATCTTCTGGTACTGGTTGTCCTGATCCTGCCACTGCTGGTAATACTCTTGAGAAAGCTGTTGTTTCGTGTTGAGTTCGGCCTGTGCCGCCGCAGCCAGATCATCCTTCCCCTTGATAATCAGGGTATCAATATCGCGGTCGAGCTTCTCGGCTGCCGAAGCAAACTCTTCGTACTTGCGCTTCAATGTCCGCACCGTACCGCCGATAGTCGCCGCCGAATCTTCGAGAGCTTCCAGATTCCGCTCCACCTGCCGGATATATTCATCCATTACCTGAACTGAATTGTTGGAAAGGGCATTGTCCACAATAGCGTGGAGATTGGCACTGATAAGCGTGTTGATCTTTTCAAAGAGGGAGGGAGCCATAACGCATTATTCTCCTGAGTTGGAACATGATTACACAGAATAACTTCCTGTACGTTAACAGTATAACGCAAGTTGCACACATGCAGTATTATTTTTTGCGTACCCCACCTGAAATTGGGGCTTTTTACTGTCACCCACTTTGCGCCTCATTTTCAATGCGTATACATAGCGCTGCGAGTAAATGCCTTGTTATAGTATTAAACTGGTAATCGAAAACTGCTAACGGGTAACTCCTTATGAGCAAAGTCCCCAGCGTCAAAACCGATTATCTTCCCTTTGCGGAAGCCCTGCGCGAACTGCGTGCGACTCGCCAGAAATCAATCCGCGAAGTGAGCCTGTGTATGGGCTGGTCGGGCGATAGTCCTTATGTCCTGACGGAACAGGGACGGCGGATGCCCGATCAGGAAACCCTTCTCAAACTGGTCGAGTGTTTGGGTGGCACATTCTCTGACCAATGTTTGCTCTTGGGGTTGGCGGGCTATTTGCCTCCTGTTCAAGTACCCAGCCTCACCCAAATAAAGTCCCAGCTCGCGCCGCTCATGGACATTCTGCGCGCCAACCCCTATCCCAGTTACATTCTGGATCGGGGCTTCACCTATTGGGTCGCTAACCCTGCTGCAACCATGTTGGTCGGCAGCCAGCAGGCCGTTGATGACATGGGCCTCAACGCCACCAGCGCCTTTGATCTGGCTTTCGATATGCGGCTCGGGATTGCCTCCAAGATCGCCAATGTTGAGTCGCTGCGGTTGGAGCAGGTGCGCCGTTTTAAAGGGTTGAACATCTTCTGCCAGCACGAAGCCTTCTACAAAGCCTATCCGCAGTTCATGCAGCCGCGCCTCACGCCGGAAGATTACGCCCTGTTTGAACAGGTGTGGAACAGCACCAGCATTGAGCAGCGTGACGCCGCCCCCGCGCAGGAGTTAGGCTACATCTGCATCGAAGTGCCGGGCATGGCGAAAGTGGAGTTCAATTTCTTTGCGGATCGGGTATTTTTCCTCGGCGATTTTTTTGAGTTGGTGCGCTTTAATCCGCTGCCCATGCCCGATAACCTCAGTATGGCAGAAATGCTTTTCGGTCACTTCCGCGAAACCGATCAAGACTGCTTTAAAATATGGGATGTGACCGATGCTGAACGCCTTCTCGCCCGTTACCGCCGCTAACAAGCTTGCTACTTCCTGAATGAGAAACGTAAATCCTGAATCGGTATTTATCCTGTACACTGGAATAGGACATCGGATTTGTTGGGGGATTTATGTTGACTGAACGCCAGCGCCTTGATGCCATTTACAAAATCACCCGTGCGCTCCGCGATCAAGAAGATAATGTTCAAACTGTTTTGCAAACCGCCCTCAAGCTCATTGCGGAAGTGGTCGGCGCGAAGCATGGCTGCCTCATCACCTTCCACCGTGATGACCGTGTAAGTAACAAACTGATACTTGGTACACAGGGAAATCTCGAAGGCCCATATAATTTGTGGCAGGAATTAATCGGACGTGGAGTCGTCGGGACGGCACACCACGCCCGCCGCACCATCATTGTTCACGATATCAGTACCGATCCCCGCTGGCCGCGTTTGCCAAACATACCAGATGAACTTCAAAACGGTTCTGCCATTGCCCTTTCGATGGAAAAAAATGGCAATATGTACGGTGTGCTGGCACTTATCCACAGCGAAGTCGATTATTTCGAGCCGGAAACAGTAGCCTTCCTCAACACGTTGGTGGATGTCGTAACCACGGCTGTGGGCAATGCTGTCATCATGAACACCACACCAAAAGACGAAAATCGCTACAAATGGCTGTTCGAAGATTCTGTTGTCCCGATTCTCATCACCAACCTTGACGGCTACATCGTAGATGTCAACCGTAAAGCTTGCGAGTTCCTGAACTACAAACGGGCGGATCTCATCAATCAGAGTATTTCGGCTGTCCATCGCATGGGCACTGGCCCCATCGGGCAGAACCGTTTTGGTATGCTGCAAGAAGGCAAGGAAGTGGTGTTTCGCTCCACGGCATGGCCGAAAACGGGCGACGATATTCAGGTAATGGTCTTAGCACGCCGTCTGTTTTTCGACAACAACGATGTCATTGTGTGGGTCGAGCAAGACATCACTGCCCAGATGGAATTGGAACAACTGCGGCAGGACTTGACGGCGATGGTGTACCACGATTTGCGCGGCCCGCTGCACACCATATACAGCAGCATCGTGACACTGAGCAAGTTGCTTGCCCGCGAACAATCATCTGTCGTTAGCGATCTGCTGGAGGTCGGTTCGCGCAGTACCAAACAGCTCAGCCGCTTGGTCGAAAGTTTGCTGGATATTCAACGGCTGGAGGAAAACAAGGCCGTTCTTGATCCCAAGCCGATTTCAATTCACGCTTTGTTGGCAGAAGCAGCCCAGCTCGTACATCCGCTCGTCCGCGAATCTGACCAAAAGATGAAAGTGGGCGTAGGAGACGAGCTGCCGCTCGTCACCTGCGATGCCGATATGATTTTGCGTGTCATCATTAACTTATTGGAGAACGCAGTAAAATACACCCCGATGGGTGGTACCATCACCCTCAGCGCTAGTGTTGTGACCAGCGGGGTAAAAATATCCATTAGCGACTCCGGGCAAGGCATTCCGCCGGATATGCAGCGTCAGATTTTCGACAAGTTCAGCCGTGTCAAATATACCAACGCCCCCAAAGGGGTGGGTCTAGGACTGGCCTTCTGCCGCTTGGCCGTCGAAGCCCACGGGGGACGCATCTGGGTGGAAAGCGAATTGGAACGCGGTTCGTCTTTCATCTTCACGCTGCCAGTTGTCAAAGAAAATGAGCCGCTTCCAACCTGAGCAGCCAATTTTATTTTTTATAGCCCGCCATAACCTGCTGTGAAAGTCTCGACCTCAGACATGGTGGGCATAAAATTCGCACATCCATGCTTGGTGACGATGATTGCACCACAGGCATTTCCCAATCGCGCGCAGCGGTACAAATCCCACCCCTGTACATAGCCGTATAAAAAGCCGCCGCCAAAAGCATCACCTGCCCCCAAAATGCTGTAAATCTCCACCGGGAAACCGGGTACATCCACAGGTGATTTGCCTGCCTCGTGAATACGCGCTCCGTGTGAGCCGCGTTTTTCAACCAACACCTTTGGCCCCAGCGCCATCAAGCGTTGAATACCTGCTTGTACATCGCCTTCTATATGCGTGTCACTTTCCGAATGGGTGCGCTCCATTTGTTCGGCGGCTGTCAGGGTGGCCGCGTTGATTTCGTCTTCGGTACCGATTACGATATCCACGAACCGCAGCGTCGAACGCACCGCCACCCCAAACGCGCGCGGATCGTGCCACTGGCCCGGTCGGAAGTCGATGTCCAACACCACCGTCGCCCCCGCCTCTTTAGCCAGCTCTGCGGCAAATAGTGTTGAACTGCGGCTGGGGTCTTTACTCAAATTCGTCCCCGCGAACTGAAAGACTTTGCAATCGGTGACGGGTGCAGCCAGCACATCATCAATCGAAAGCTCGTTATCGGCACAGTTGTCGCGGTAAAAAGTGAGAGGGAAACTGTCCGGCGGTTCTATGCCCAGCACAACTGCGCTCGTACGGTGGTGGGGTTTGCGGGGGATGAATTGTGTATCCACACCATCCTTATTCAGAAAGTTTAGGACAAAATCGCCTACCGGATCATCCCCAACTGCCGTCAATAACGCGGTTTTCAGCCCCAGCCGGTGCGCCCCCACACTGATATTCAGCGGCGACCCGCCCACATAGGCTGCAAAACTATTGATATTGATAAAGGGCGTGCCAATATCATTGGAGTACAAATCAATCGAACTCCGCCCCATATTGAGCATTTCATATGTTTTAGTCATAATCGAAAGGTCTCATTTCAGAATAATGTAGCGTCTCATTTTCTGATAAATGATAACGCGCCACGAGCAAGGAACAAGCGGCTGTTCTTGCACTTCTAATCACCCGTCTAGGGTAATCGCTTCAAAACTGTCTGAGCGAGTGCGTTGTTTATTGGGCGGATCCTCGTTTTCGTCCGGTTGTCCTCGTCCTCATGTTTAGAAATCAAATAACCTTTTTATAGCAAATCATAGGCTGCAAAGTGCCCTTTTCAGCGCTACAATAGAACAAAAATATCCAACTAGAGGCTACATATACATGACTCAAACCACTCCGCAGCGCGCGCTGGTCATCGTCGCCCATCCTGACGACATAGAGTTTGGCGCCGCTGGCACTATTGCCAATTGGACTGATGCTGGCATTCAAGTTGTCTACTGTATGGTCACCAACGGTGCGGCTGGCAGCAATGACCCGGACGCCGATTTGAACGCCCTTATCCGCTCACGGCAGGAAGAACAGTGTGCAGCAGCGGCCATTGTCGGCGTCACTGATGTGCGCTTCCTCGGTTACCCGGATGGCGCTTTGCAGCCCACGATGGAACTGCGCCGTGACCTGACCCGCCTCATCCGTGACCTCAAACCGGATCGTGTCATGATCCAGGACCCCACACTCATACTGGCTGGCAGCTTCTACATTAACCACCCCGACCACCGTGCCACTGGTGAAGCCGCGCTTTACGCCGTTTTCCCCAGCGCCGAAACCCGTCCCATTTTCCCGGAACTGCTGGCTGAAGGTTATGAACCCCACCATGTCACCGAACTATGGTTGCAATTTTCTGAAAAAGCCGATGAAGTTGTGGACATTACCACCCAGATAGACCGCAAGATCAAAGCCTTGCTTAGCCACAAATCACAGGTCGGACCGGAGGTAGAGGAAATGGTACGCCAGTGGGATCGGGAAGCGGGTAAACCGTATGGCTACCAGTATGCCGAAACTTACCGTGTCATGCGCTTCCCACGTGACGAGGAAAAGCCTAAGGAAGACGCTAGCTAGAAGCACACGCCACCATGCGCTACAAGAAATACACCCGCGATGCGCCCCACGCCTATACATTTGGCGTGTTCCCCACCCTCGAATTACTGGCACACCAACCGGGGCGCGTCGTCGAGGTGTTGCTCCATAGTTCTGGCGTTCGCAATGCGGGCGTCGCCAAAATCCGTGCTCTGTGTGAAGCAGCCACTATTCCTCTTACACATGATGATAAATTGATTGAGCGACTGGAAGCGCGCGAGGACACCTACGCCATTGGGGTGTTCCGTAAATATGAAACTGCCCTTGACCCTGCCGTGAACCACCTCGTACTGGTTAACCCGTCTGACATGGGTAATTTGGGGACGATTTTACGCACATTGTTGGGCTTCGGGCGCCGTGATTTGGCGCTCATCAAACCTGCCGCTGATATCTTCGACCCACGCGCCGTGCGGGCCTCCATGGGGGCGCTCTTTCAGGTCAACACCACCTATTACGATTCATTTGAGACATATCGTAATCAGTTCCCACAGCACCACCTCCACCCGTTCATGACCGATGGTGCATGCAGCTTGCCTGATGCTGTTTTTACCTCACCCTACGCGCTCATCTTTGGCAGTGAAAGTAGTGGCCTACCCGCCAACTTTCACAACGTCGGCACAACAATCAGCATCCCGCAGAGCGCGGCAGTGGACTCACTCAATTTGGCGGTGGCCGTAGCCGTAAGCGTGTATGAAGCGGAGCGGGGCAGGGTGTCGCACTGACTGGCAGGTCATTATTTCACAACCAATCCGGGCGACCATTGCCTTTTCGGCGAGACAATATATGTGCTACTCCACTCCACCGAACAAACGAACTTTTACCGGTGACGTGTCTTACTCTTCTGTGACATCTTCCTGCGGCACTTGGGTTTCTAATATGGCAACCGCCGCTTCGTAATCTGCTTCCGGCACGAGGACGACAGTTTCGCCCAGTAGGCCGACCGTCAGCCCCAGCGCCTGTCCGGCAGGTTCCTGATGGATGCGCGCTTCAATGCCTTCAGATTGCAAACGGCCAGCGACAACTTCAGCTTCCATCATATTGCTGGTTTCCAGAATGATCTTCCATTGGCTGTCCATTATCACCCTCCACTAAACTATTGCAGGTATAATGCCTGCATTCATATCGTATCACAATCTCAACTCGCTGGAGTACTCACTTGAAAGGGGTTTAGATGACCACCTCGACCCAAACCCACCCAACAGCCCACCCGATGCCGCTGGTGCAGCAGTGGGCGGCTGCTATCAACACCTGCAACTGTCCGGACGTGCACAATGCCAATTGGTTCGCACGCTGGTTGGTGATTTCGCGAGCCTGCGTTTTTTCGATGACCTTCACCTCCGGTTTAATCGGGGTGCTGCTGGCAGCGGCGCAGGGCGCATTTGTCGAAAACACTCTGTTCAAGCTCTGGTTGGCGTTATTGTGCGTGGTGGGGTTGATCTTCGCCCATGCCACCAACAACCTTATCAACGACTGGACGGACGTCAGGAAAGGAGTGGATACGGAAGATTATCCGCGCTCGCAGTACAGTGTGCATCCGGTATTGGGCGGGCTGACCACACCGGGGATGCTGCTCAAGGTGGCAGGCGCACTAACGCTGGCGGACGGCTTGATTATGCTGTATCTGGCGTCAGTCAGCGGGGTTTTGGTAATCGTGTTCGCGGTGGCGGGGCTGGTGTTGAGTTTGGGATACACCGCCTTCCTAAAACGCTATGCGCTGGGCGAACTGACGGCGCTGTTGGTATGGGGCCCGCTAATGACAGGTGGCACAGTCTATGCCATCACAGGCACAATTGACCTCAACACGCTGCTCATGACACTGCCCTACGGTTTGATTGTAGCGTCGGTGCTCATCGGCAAGCACACCGACAAGATTGAAAATGACCGTCCGGTGGGGGTCAACTCGGTGCCGGTGCTGCTGGGCGAACACAACGCCCTGCTGCTCAACAAGATCACCTTCATCGCTTTCTACGTGCTGGTGGTGGCGCTGGTCGTCACACAGGTGGCAACCCCGTGGATACTGCTGACCTTTCTTGCCGCGCCGCGCTTGCTGAACGTCTGGAAAGCCTACTCGCAGCCCAAGCCCAAAGAGAAACCGGAGAACTGGCCGGTCTGGCCGCTGTGGTATGTGGCCTTCGCCATGCACCTCAACCGGGGTTACGGCGGTCTGTTCATGCTGGGGTTGATTATCCCGCTGATTTTGAAACCGTTGGGGATCGGCTAATCCTATGCACATCACCATTGCTGCCCTCGGCACACGGGGCGATGTGCAGCCCATATTGGCGCTGGGAAAAGGGCTTCAAGCGGCAGGCCATCACGTACACATCATTGCCGGTTCCAATTTTGAGAGTTGGGTGCGCGGGTTCGGCTTTGACTTCAGCCCTTCGCTAGACATGGAAGCCGTGATGCGTAGTGCGGATGGCATCGCCTGGGCCGAAAGCAGCCAGAACCCGTTCAAACAATTGGGTATTATGCGCCGCATGCTGGATGATCATGGCGAACAAATGGTAGAGCCCATCGTACAGAGCGCCGCCTCCACCGACCTGCTCCTCAGCGGCTTTGTTTCCCAGCCCTTTGTCCAGTCCGTGAGCGAAAAGACCGGCGTGCGCCACATCACCATTGCCCTGCAACCCTTCCGCGCCACCCGCAGTGGAGCAGCAGCCATGCAGCCCGTGCTGCCGAAACGCGATAGCCTGCTGAACTATGGAATGGGTTTGTTTGGTGAATGGCTCATCTGGGGTGTCAGCCGCGACACCGTCAACCGGCTGCGCAGCGGTCAGCTCAACTTGCCGCCGCATAACTACACCTCCTTTAGAAGCGCAGCCCGCCCTATTCCCGTTATTTACGGCATCAGCCGCCATGTCATGCCGCGCGCCGCCGATTGGGGCGTCAGTGTATACCAGACAGGCTATTGGTTTTTGGACGAAGCGCAGGATTGGCAGCCACCGGATGCGCTGCGCCAATTCCTTGAAAGCGGCTCTATTCCCGTCTATGTCGGCTTTGGCAGCATGTCGTCCAGCGATCCAGCCACGACGGTGCAAACCATCAGCGAAGCCCTGAGCCGCAGCGGGCAGCGCGGCATTATCGCTAGTGGCTGGAGTGGCGCGGACATGACCAACCTTCCCGCCCATGTATACCTGCTGGACAAAGCCCCGCACAACTGGTTGTTTGAACAGGTGGCGGCAGTTGTACATCATGGTGGCGCGGGCACAACAGCCGCCGGACTGCGGGCGGGACGGCCAACCATGATCGTCCCCCACATGAGCGATCAACCGTACTGGGGGCGGCGCGTGCAAGAACTGGGCGCAGGCGTCAAACCCGTGCTGCGCCACAAACTCAATGTGGATAACCTCGCGGCAGGCATTCATGAACTGGTGACCAACACATCCATCACAGCCGCCGCCCGCCACATCGGTGAACAAATCCGCGCGGAAATCGGTATTCAAGAGGCCGTCGCCATCATTGAAAAGCTGGCGAATTCACATTGATTTCAATCCCCTTCCAAAAAGGAACAACCATTTGTCCCGCGATTGAAAGGAGAACCCATGAAAATCACATCGTTCATAAAGAGTGTAGCCTTCCTCGGCCTGCTCAGCGCAGGGCTGACGCTGGCGCAAGATAATCCGCCGCAAATTGAGGAGTTCGATGTGCCCGCCGGATCGCACCCGCACGATGTTGCGCCTGCACCGGATGGCGGCGTGTGGTACACCGGACAGCACACCGGTGAACTGGGCTGGCTCGACCCGGCAACAGGTGAGATTAAAGTGGTGAAACTGGGTGAAGGTTCAGCCCCGCACGGTGTCATCGTCGGGCCGGACGGTGCCGCGTGGGTCACCGACGGCGGCCAGAATGCAATCGTGCGGGTTGACCCCGATACACAGGCGGTGGATGTGTATGCGCTGCCCACCACCAGCTATGCCAATTTGAACACCGCCGTTTTCGATGCTGAAGGTATGTTGTGGTACACCGGACAAACCGGCTTTTACGGCTCGGTTGACCCGAACAGCCGCACAGTGACGCTGCATGAGTCCCCGCGCAGGCGCGGCCCGTATGGCATTACCAGCACCCCCGACGGCGTGGTGTACTACGCTTCGCTGGCGGGCAGCCACATCGCCCGCATAGACAGCACGACAGGTGAGGCTACGCCCATTGACCCGCCCACTGCCGGACAAGGTGCGCGGCGCGTCTGGACGGATTCGACTGGCCGCATCTGGGTGAGCGAGTACAACGCGGGACAAGTCGCGGTTTATGACCCTGCCGACGAAACGTGGCAGGAGTGGAGACTGCCCGGCAGCGCGCCGCGCGCTTATGCCGTATATGTTGATGGTTGTGACAAAGTGTGGCTGAGCGACTTCGGCGGCAATGCGATTGTCAAGTTCGATCCCGAAGACGAGTCGTTTGAAGTGTTCCCACTCCCCAGCCCCAACGGAGCAGTACGCCAGATTTTGGGGCGTCCCGGTGAAATATGGGGAGCAGAGTCGGGTGTGGACAAACTAATCGTCATCCGTACCGATTGTCTAGCATAACGCCAGCTTGAACAAGCTGCCTTCATTAGCAGTCCTTCTCCGGTTTGGAGAGCGACTTAGGCAAGGGCTAAATGGTTTTCGCGAAGACATTGCGTCATCCATCACTCGCGTGTCAACCACAACATCCAGTGGATGCAAGACGCAGAACAAACACGTGGCGAAGGTCAACGCCTAATGCCACGTCCCGTGTTCTGATGCAACTTGAATAAATGTTATGGATGAACGTTGAGGGCAGTTCCAAGTATTGGAGGATGTTTGTGGGCGCGCTAGGACTCGAACCTAGAACCTATCAGTTATGAGCCGACAGCTCTGCCATTGAGCTACGCGCCCGCGTAGTTAATAAAGTTATTTTAAGAGCGGGCAACGAGATTCGAACTCGTAATAGGACCTTGGAAGGGTCATGTGTTACCATTACACTATGCCCGCATGGAAGCCATTATAGCATGAATTTGTAACTTGTTAATGTCGGGGCGACGGGATTCGAACCCATGGCCTCTTGTACCCAAAACAAGCGCGCTACCAGACTGCGCCACGCCCCGAATAGTGAGCATTCTACCACTGACTTTTTGCGCTGTCTATCCATGCTTCCGCTCTGGTAGGATTTTCCACTCTCACAAATTAATAGGCAGCACTTGGTGTCGGTCCTCGCCGAATACCACTCCGCCCCCTCATCCAGTCCGGTTTCGTTGCTCTACTGCTGATGCCCGTTGCGGGCTTAAAGAAGGGCAGACCGTAATGGCTGTGGTTCTGTCCGCATTCAGATAAACCATACCTCTCGTCCTGTCAGGCAGTTGTATCTCAAACCAATACTCCATAGGGCGAGAGAAAAATCCATCATTTTTCGCAGTAATAAAACGTTGGCGATTAGCCGAAATTGACGCCGCTCCCCCAATAACTGGGGGGTTCTTCCAAGCAAAACAGGCGTACGATTTGACTGTTTGACCAATAATACAAAATTGGTCATACGGTCAAACGCAAAGGATAATAACGCCAATTGACACCCGACAAACTGAACAGTGACCGTGAAATACGCATTCTGGAAGCAGCCTCAAAGTTGATCGCTCACTACGGTTTTGACAAGACCACCGTCAGCGACATTGCTGAAGAAGCAGGCATTAGCAAAGGGGCGGTCTACCTGCACTACAAAAGCAAGGAAGACCTGTTCGAGGCCCTCATCTACTACGAAGGCGAAAAGGTGCTGGATGACCTATTGCAGCGCATTGACAGCGATCCGGATTCAGGCTCGATCTTTGGTCTATATCAGCATGCCATCTTGGCATCCATCGGCAATCCGCTGGTGCATGCCTTGATGACCAGTGACATGCGAATCATCGGCGACTTTACGCGCCGCTGGTCGTCAGATGGCAGGGTCGAACGCTACAACCTGTTCCGGACTGAATTGGTCGAGCAGTTGCAGGCGGCTAACGTCATCCGGCGTGATCTGAATGTAGACATTGTGAGTTACGTACTGGCGCTCATCCGTTATGGATTTTTGACCATTCACGAAGTTATCCCGCCCGAAAAGGCACCGCCGCTGGAAGAAGTCGGCCGGACATTGGGGGCAATCCTCGAACGGGGACTAGCTCCGGAGGGCGGCGGGGATAGACAGGCAGGTAAGAAGGTACTGGAAAATCTGCTGCTCATGATGCGGCAGATGCTCCGGCAAGATAGGGGGATTACATCATGAGAATTACGATATTAACCTCTGGAACCCGCGGCGACGTGCAGCCTTACGTGGCGCTGGCCAAAGGCTTACAGGCCGCCGGTTACCGTGTGCGGCTGGCTGCACCCAACAACTTTGACACTTTTGTCGAACGCTACGGCGTCGAGTTTGCGCCGCTGCGGGCAGATTTTTACAAGCTGCTGGATTCGCCGGAGGGACAGGCGCTCAAGTCAGGCAATCCGATCAAGGTCATGCAGCACATGCGCAAGAGCGTCTTTCCGTTGATGCGCTACATGCTCGACGATTCATGGCCCGCAGCACAGGACGCCGATGCCATTATCTTTCATCCCAAGATGTTCAACGCGCCGCACATCGGCGAAAAGTTGAACATCCCTGTGATCGCTGCGGCTACCCTGCCGATGATAACGCCAACCGGTGATTTTCCGGCGCCGGGTGTGCTCAACCGTGACATGGGGCGTGTCATCAACCGCCTGTCGTATTCGGCGCTGGGCATGACAACTGTTTCGTTCAACGGCATGTTGAAGGAGTGGCGGCGCAATGTGCTGGGACTGCCGGAAAAGTCCGATGTGGTCAAAGGCTACACACTGCGGGGCAAACCGATTCCGGTACTGTACTGCTACAGCCCGCATGTGGTGCCTGTGCCTCCCGATTGGGATGACACGGCGCATGTCACTGGCTACTGGTGGCTGGAAGAAAAGAATGACTGGAAGCCGTCACCAGAGTTGGAGCAGTTCCTAGCCGCTGGTGCGCCGCCGGTGTATGTCGGCTTCGGCAGCATGATCGCCGAATCACCGGAAGTGACGACGCGCACCGTCATAGAGGCGCTCAAGCAGTCCGGCCAGCGGGGTGTCATCGCCAGCGGTTGGGGCGGGCTGCGTCCGGCTGATCTGCCGCCGAACATCCATCTGCTCAACGAAGCGCCGCATGACTGGTTATTCCCGCGCATGGCCGCGGTGGTACATCACGGCGGGGCGGGGACGACGGCAGCCGGACTGCGGGCGGGTAAACCCTCGGTGATCTGCCCGTTTATAGCTGATCAACCCTTCTGGGGCAGCCGTGTTGCTGCATTAGGCGCAGGGCCAGCCCCGATTCCGCAGAAGAAAATGACAGCGGAAAATCTATCAGCGGCCATCCGCTTGGCGACAGGCGATACGTCTATGCAGCGACGGGCTGCGGAAATTGGTGCAAAGCTGCAAGCAGAAAATGGCGTTGCAAACGCGGTTGCGGTGCTGGAAGAACTCCTGCAAACCGCACCTAAACCCGAAATGAGTGTTCCTGTTCCCCAATAATTAGGGGAATGCGAATTTTAGTCTGGTCTAAAATTGTTTTAGATCAGTCTAATAAAACCTATTTGAAGGAGGAAGGCCTATGAATGCCAATAACCCTGTCATTCAGACAGAAAATCTGGGAAAGACTTACGCGAAAAACCGGCGTGAGACAGTGCAGGCGCTCAAGAATCTCAATTTGAGCGTGCAGCCCGGTGAAATCTTTGGTTATCTTGGGCCAAACGGCGCTGGGAAAACCACCACCATCCGCATCTTGCTCGACCTCATCCGTCCTTCCGATGGGCGGGTGGCCATCTTCGGGCAGGACGCGCAGCAGAACAGCGTCGAGTTGCATAAGCGTATCGGCTTCCTGCCGGGCGAGCTGAACCTGTGGAAGAACCTGAGCGGGCAGCAGGTGGTCAGCTACATCGGCAAGGTGCGCGGCGGCGTGGATTTGAACTACGTGCGCCAGTTGACGAACCGGCTGGAACTTGATCTGAGTCTGAAGGTTCGCAGCTACTCCAGCGGCAACAAGCGCAAGCTGGGCTTGGTGATCGCACTGATGAACAAACCGGATTTGCTAATTCTGGACGAGCCGACCAACGGCCTCGATCCGTTGATGCAGCAGATCTTCAATGAAATGATGCTGGAATTCCAAAAGGACGGGCGCACCGTGTTCCTGTCCTCGCACATCCTGAGCGAAGTGCAGGCCATTTGTGACCGGGTAGGCATCTTACGGGCTGGCGAACTACGGGCGGTGGAAACCGTCACCAACCTGACCCATGCCAACTTCCGCTGGGTGACGGTGCAGTTGCGCGAAAAGGTGGATGCCAATCAATTCGTCAGTGTGGCAGGGGTGAGCGAGGTCAGCGCAGTGGACGGCGGCTTGAAGCTGCGCTTGAGCGGTGATTTTGACCCGCTGCTGCGCGCCTTAAATCCCTACTACGTCGCCAAGATGGAAGTGGCCGAACCGTCGCTGGAAGAAATCTTCCTGACCTATTACGGCAATGGCAGCCGGGTTCAGGGACAGCAGGGGAAGGAGGTCGTGAAATGAACGGGACAGTCTTCATGGAAACCCTGCGGCGCAGTTGGCGCGGGGCGTTGTATTGGGGATTGGGTTTCGGTTTTTATGCGCTGATGTTGATGCTGGTCGTGCAGGACGCCAACATCCTCAAACAGTACGGGGAAATCGCCAAAGCCTTCCCCCCTGCATTGATGCAGTTGTTTGGCGGCGATGTGACAGCGCTGGCTACACCTGAAGGATTCTTAGCCTATGGCTTCTTTGGCTACCTGCTGTTGATTTTCGCGGTGTATGCCATCATGTCCGGCCTGAACATTACCGCCAATGATGAAGATCAGGGTATTCTGGATGTGGTGCTGAGTCTGCCGCTGGCACGCATGCGGCTCATGTTGGAAAAGTTTTTGGCCTACACGCTGCTGACTGTTTTCATCATTGCCTGTGCGTATGTCGGGTTGATCGCCGGTCTGCAATTTTCGGCACTAGAAGTGGATAGTAGCAAGCTGTTGCAATCAACTTTTAACATGCTCCCGTCATCCCTGTTGATGCTGGCCTTCACCGCCCTCGCTGGGGCGCTCTTCCGCCGTAAAGGTACGGCCACAGCGGTGGCATCATTGTTTGTGGTGGGCAGCTACTTCCTCAACTTTTTGGGAGAGGCGGCCAGCAGCACAGTTTTCGAACCACTACGCCAGCTGTCGTTCTTCCACTACTACGATCACAATGGCGTGGTCCAGCATGGCTTGTCGTGGGGGAACATCGGCATCCTGTCAGTGGTAACAGTGGTGTGTGTAGCTGCCGCGTTGTGGCTGTTTGAACGGCGGGATGTAGGTGTGTGATATCGGTTCGCATTCTGAACATAGTCAATCAGAGCGGCCCGTTGCGGGTCGCTCTTCATTTAGATGATCGATTACCTTTCTGCTTGCGGAGGGCAACATCATGCAAGGGGTCGTATTCAAAGAAACCCTGCGCCAGAATTGGCGCGGGATGGTGTACTGGGGAATTGGGCTGGCGCTGCTGGGCATCCTTATCCTGTCCCTCATCGGGGATATTGATGCCTTGAAGCAGGTAGCACAGTTGATGGAGACGCTGCCCCCCGCACTCATCAAAGCGATGGGCATGGATGATATGTCGCAGCTCGCCACGCCGGAAGGTTTTTTGGGCGGCGGTTACTTCGGGCGCGTCATCCTCATCATGAGCGTCTTCGGCATCATTGGCGGGCTGAACATCACTGCCAATGAGGAAGATCAAGGCATATTGGATGTCCTGCTCAGCCTGCCGTTGCCGCGCTGGCGGCTGATCGTCGAAAAGTTTGCAGCCTATACCGTGCTGACGACGGGAATTCTGGCGATTGGATTTCTGGGTTTGCTCTTCGGGCAGCAGGCGACGGCCATCGACGTCCGTATCAGCCGTCTGCTGGAAAGCACCTTCAATGTGCTGCCTAGCGTGCTGCTCATCATCGCCTTTACTGGACTCGCGGGTGCGCTGTTCCGCCGCAAAAGTACAGCGACAGCAGTCTCAGCGATCTTTGTCATCGGCAGCTACTTTGTGGACTTCATCGGGCGGGCCGCCAGCGACTCGTTCATCAACCAACTGCGCGTCGTGTCGTTCTTCAACTACTACGACAACGACGGCGTGATGCGCGACGGGCTGGCATGGGGCAACATCGGCCTGCTGGCCGTGATTACGCTGGTGCTGGTGGGTGGTGCAGTGTGGTTCTTCCAGCGGCGCGATGTGGGCGGCTAGAACGCCAGTATGCAACGACAAATCGTCGGGGCGGGATTGAACCCCGCCCCACCTTCACTTGACGAAGGATAAATTTTCCGCCTTGATACCCCCATTTCCCTGTCCAATTGGGTGCTTGACAGTCCCCCTCGCAACCGTTACGCTTGGAGTTATTAACGAATAGGAACAATTGTAGTGGTTAGCAGCCAGACAGTCCAAGCCCCGGCGCTGGCAAAAGATGGCCCGCGTCCGGTGAATCTACGCACTGATTTAGCCTCCTTGGCTGACCTCATCGAGATCGCTTTCGCCAGTAGTATGGATAGTGGCGGACGGGCAGCCGTGCGCGAAATGCGAACGGTCAGCAGTATGCCGGGCATCGGGCTGCTGGGCAACATGAGTGGTTTCATGCAAGGGCTGGGGCTCGGTTACGTGTGGGTCGCCGACGGAAAGCTGGTGGGCAATGTCTCGGTTTATCCCTCCAATAATTTTGGCATGGACGGCAAAACTTGGGTGATCGTCAATGTGGCGACCCACCCCGATTATCAGCGGCGCGGCATCGCCCAGCAGTTGATGACCCTCACGATGGAGATGATCGCCCAGCGCGGCGCGGGAACGGCATTGTTACAGGTAGATTCTGATAATCCCGTCGCCCGCCGCTTGTATACCCGTTTGGGCTTTGTCGAGGAACGGTCATGGTCAACATGGCGGCGCACCGGCGCCTACTCCTTACCGGCACCCATTGACCGCCAACCCCGTGTCCACATCACCCACCGCCGCGCCAACGAATGGCGCGCCGAATACGAACTGGCGGAATTTACCCGTCCCGCCGCTGCTGGTGGCTTGGGCTGGATGCGCCCGCTTCATCCCCGTTATTTCCGCCGTTCCTTGTGGCAGCAGTTAGGCGATCTCTTCAGCTTTCACCGTACCGAACGGCTCATCATTCGCTCAACCGATGAACAATCTTTGTTGGCATCCATGTGGATTGAAACCAGTTTGGGCAGCACCACCCAGCTTACGCTAATGGTGCATCCGGATTACGAAGGGGTGTACGACGAACTGCTTATCAATAGCGCTGTGCGCCGCTTCGGCACGGGCGCGTTGGGGATTGAGCACCCCTCTGACCGCACCGTAACCAGTGCCCTGCTTAAACGTTACCACTTTAATATGCGGCGCGAAGTTGTCCACATGCGCTGGGAGTCGCAGTAATGACCTCAGGCCATGGCGAATACCTTTTATGAATGACCTAATCAATAATCTTGGCCTATGGCTTTTGCTGTGCTGCATCGTGCCGTTTGTGGTATTTATCGGTCTTTCGGTGTGGGTCATCATCCGCAGCCGCGCCTTCTTAACCGCCGATGTTCCCAAACTTCAAGAGCGCTTTGCCAAACTCAAGGCGGCCAATCCCAATCTCTCGCAGGATCAACTCGTCCACAAAATCATTCATCAGCAGTCTCTACGCTCCGGCATCATCGGTGCCATCACCAGCGTCGGCGGGCTGCCGCTGCTGCCACTTGGTCTGGCGATTGATTTGTTTACCTCCGCCCGCATTCAAACTGACACGCTGCATTTCATCGCCATGACCTACGGCACGGCCAACGCCCCGCGAACCGTTCTAGCGCTCGATCAAGTGCTGCAAGCCCGCATGGGACTGCCGCTGGAACTGGTCATCACAGAAGGCAGCGGGCGGCTTTCGCGTTACCTCGTGCGCGAACTGCTGGTGGTCGTGGGCGAAAAAGCCTTTGCCAAGCTCATCCCCGGTCTGGGACTCATCATCGGCTTTGCGGTCAATTACCTGCTGACACGCGCCCTGATGACCTTCGCCGCCACGCTCTACGCCCGCAACGCCGCCCAGCTCACGGCTGGATGAGCGCACCATGAACAACCATTGCGCCTGAACCTGAAATTCGATTACAGTGTAAGATGACAATATGCTGTTAATTCTCACACAGGGACGGGCTGCGCCTATGGTGAGGCCGAACCCGCACTCGGAGTAGTAGTTGTATGTCCAAACGTTTTATCCTCTTGCTGGTTTCCAGCCTGTTTCTGTTCGCTTTAGCCCTTCCGGCTGCCGCCCAGAGCCCGCACGCAGCGGCGGATCTGGTTCCGGCGGATTTTGCAGGTTTTATTCGGCTGGATACCACAGACGCCCGTGTGCCTTTACAGGGCATGAACGAGGCGACGCTGGCCGCCGCCATCATGCAGCCCACCCGCGTTGATCTGGGCAGTTCAGCCCGCCTGTATTTTGATTTCATACCCTTCGCGCCCTTGTTCGATGTCGAAACCGCCACCTTTGCCGCCAACATCCTACCGTGGCTCGGTGACGATCTGGTGCTGGCCTACCGCACCTTTGACGGCGCGCTGCAAGCCAATCCCGACGATATGCTCATCATTCTATCTACCCACGACATGTTGGGGGCAATCAGTGACTTAGGGACGATCATTCGTGGACAAGATATACCCGAACGCGACTCCTACCGTGGTATCACGCTCTACATTGGCGATAAGACCACCATTGCGGTCACGGAAGAAGCTGTCTTCATCGGTCCGACGGAGCTGGTCAAGGCCGCACTCGATGTGCAGGCAGGAACTGCTCCCGCCCTGACGGCACAACCCGCTTACGCCGCGCTGCACAGCAGCACGCCGGAGGATGCATTTGCTACGGCTTATATCACCTCAGACTATATCCTGCCCGCTGTCAACGGCCTGCTGAACGGAAACGGGGACTCGCAGCCGCTGTTGAAGGCTTTCGGGGGCGCGCTAGCCACCCAGCGTCAAAGTTTTGAAAGCCTGCTGCTGGATGGCGGTTTTGATGGCGCGGAAGTCAGCCTGATGCGCGACAGATTTGGGCGCAATATCCGTGCGGCGGCTGTATTCCACAATGCCAACACTGATGAAACCACGCCGCTGTTGGCACCGGAAGTCGTCGATCCCGCCCTGTTGGAAATGATTCCTAAGAATGCTCTGCTAGTTCATAGCGGCGCGGATTTCCGCAGCTTCGTCAACGGCTCATTCAACGCACTGCCGCTGTCCAATTTTGCGGGCCAAATTGTGAGTGGACTGCCCTTTACCACAGCTGGTACAACCAGCCCGATGGTGAGCGTACCCGCAGCATCCGATATTGAGGGCGCTGTGAAAACATTTTTCGACACGCTCAAAACGGTTGGTGGGTACGACATAGAGACGGATTTGTTGGCGCACCTCAACGGCGGTTACGCGCTGGCGCTGCTCCCTCGCCCCAATAATCGGCTGCCGGTTTTGGATGTACCGTTCGATCTTCTGTTGGTCGGTCAGGTGGATGACGGCGCGACGGTTAGCAAGAGTGTCGTCACACTTCTGGAAACCGTGCTGGATGTAAAAGCGGAGGCCGAGCAAACCGTAGGTGACTGGACGCTGACACCACTAACCAATAACGGTGATCTCATTTTTACTGTTGCTCACACCGCTGACCGCCTGATGGTCGCCAGCGGCACATCAGCCAAACTGGCGCTGGATGCCGGGCGCGGTGATGATCGACTCGTCAATCTGCCGGGCTGGAAACAGTTCGCAGAGGGTACCCCGCCCGGCCTCTATGTGGATGCCTTCATGTTCTACAACACCTTCTTCCCGGTAGAAATGCTGACCGGCGGTTTTGTGGTCAGTGAAAGCAATCGTCAGCGTTTGGCGGCAAGTACCCATATTGACGCCGACGGCCTATATCACCTCGATCTGACAGTCACCCTGCCACAGGGGTAAATTCACATATAGCGCACGGGCGTACTTCGGTGCGCCCCACGCTCACCAGCCGTAGGGGTGTACCTGTGTATACGCCTGTTTCCCCTCCACCAAACCATTCCCTAACCATCTACCAACCGTCTTAACAATTATTTTCGCTCAAAATGGTTAGTGAATTCCCCTCCAAAAAGAGACCAAATGGTCACCCTAAAACCGAAATTTTGTGCTACCATATTCCTAAGTGTTAAGTTGGGTAGCACCACACTAAACAGTGGAAACCTGTTTCTTCTTTGCAACTACTGTCACGTATCATGAATTAGGGGTCACAATAGTTCAATAGCAGTTTTTGAGCCCCCTCCTCATCGCTATGGGGAGGGGGTTGGGGGTGGGGAGTATGATGAGGTCGCCACCCACCACTTTATGCAGTCCTACCTTAAGCTGTTAGCGATTAGCTCTTAATCATGAATCACCAAATATTGACCCAACTCTCTGAGTCTTTCTCCGTGTTCTGCGCGAAGCCTCCCTTCGGGACTGTGGTTCAAATTCATGGTCTTGGCGTACTTGGCGCCTTGGCGGTTAAGAATTATCAGTACTGCCTTCCGACGACGCGGCAGCTATGACCGAGCCAACCGCTGCACTCCCGACATTGCAGCGCCTCGCTCCCTCACTCCCGCCCGCCAATTCTGTCATTGCAGCGGTTCGCTCCCGTGTTCCCGTTTGCAAGTGCAGCGGCAGTTTCGCCAATTGCGCCAATTCGGCCATAAAAACTGGGGTATGGGACGAAATCCGGAGTGTCCCGTCCCCGCCCAAAGGTCGTTAGGATTTACGGGCTGCGCGCAGCCGTTCCATCTTCTGCTTTTGCCGCAGCGCTTCGCGCTCTTCTGCCAGCTTCGCTTCATTAACATTACGCGAGTCGCGAGGTGTGACAAAAGCCATTAGCAGCGCCACCACAACCAGACCAAGAACGAAACTGCCAGCGGTCATGAAAAGCCGCAGTTGATCCGATGTCAGCGAAATGCTGCTCCCCCGTGTGAGGTTTGGAATGACCGACGGTGCCACTACCCAACAAACTATCGCCAGCACCAGTGCCAGTCCCAGCCCGATAAACATTCGAACTGGTGAACCCTTCTTGTGTTCGGTTTCCTGTTGTTGCACGCCCTGCATAATCAATAACTCCTGTCAATATAATTAACAGATAGTCATATTTTAATGGTATTTCAATTTTTAATCAATTAATTTCCGTATTAATATTGTCTGCTTCAGTAGCTCAAATCGTGCATCAAGGCCTCTTGAACGGACAGATTTGCGTGGGTACTATTGGGTTGTTCGCGTAGAAGTGATATGGCGAGATCAACAACAGGAACGACGCTGCAATCGGATAAATCGCAGGTAATTTATCACAGAAAGAAAGGTTAATTCATGCAGTCCCTGCCCTCATCAGAACGAATCCAACTGCGTCCCGTCACTGATGACGATCTTCCCATTTTCTTTGAGCATCAGCGCGATCCGGATGCGATCTACATGGCTGCTTTCCCGCCTCGCTCCCGCGAAGCTTTCATGACACATTGGGCCAAAATTATGGTTGACCCTACTGTCACCTTGCGTACCATCCTCTACGGCGAACAGATAGCAGGCAATATCGTCAGTTTTGAAATGTTCGGCCAACGCGAAGTTGGCTACTGGATCGGCAAAGAGTTTTGGGGCAAAGGTGTTGCCACCCGTGCGCTGTCCGCTTTTCTGGAGATCGAAACCACCCGCCCGCTCTACGCCCATGTTGCCCAGCGCAACATCGGTTCGCGTCGCGTGCTGGAAAAGTGTGGTTTCACTATCATTGGAATAGATAAGGGCCTGACCGACGCCGACGATCAACCGGTGGACGAATATATCTTGCGGCTGGACGAGCATCCTCTGTAGTTTGATTGGGGCAGCGGCTATAATGGACAAATAATGCTTAGGGAATACAGTCCATATGTCCGAACCCATTACCATACTTCAAAGCAAACGGATCATATTAGGTGTAACCGGCAGCATCGCCGTCTACAAAGCGGTTGACCTTGTCAGCAAACTCACGCAGGCTGGGGCGCAGGTCGATGTCATTATGACTGCCGCTGCTCGCCAGTTTGTCACCCCGCTGACCTTTCAGGCTGTGACCGGGCGTCCCATTTACACCGATATGTGGCAAGCCGATAGCAGCGGCGGGCTGCCTACCCACATTGCCCATGTGGGCTTGGGGGAAGGGGCGGATCTGCTGGTCGTAGCCCCCATCACTGCGAACACGGTAGCCAAACTTGCACACGGTTTAGCCGATGATCTACTCAGTGTCACAGCGCTGGCTGCCCGCTGTCCGCTGCTGGTCGCTCCCGCTATGGACGGTGGCATGTACCAGCACCCTGCCACGCAGTCCAATCTCGCCGCCTTACGTCAGCGCGGTGTGGACGTTATCGAGCCGGATGAAGGTCGTTTCGCTTCCGGGCTGGTAGGCAAAGGCCGCCTGCCGGAAACATCCGATTTAATAGGACACATCCGCCGTGTGCTGGGGAGGCACGGCGCATTGGCTGGACGCAAGGTCGTGGTCACGGCGGGCGGCACGCGCGAACCGCTTGATCCCGTGCGCTTCATCACCAACCGTTCCAGCGGCAAGCAGGGCTATGCTCTGGCACAGGCCGCTGTAGATGCTGGCGCGCAGGTCACACTGATTACCGCCAGTGATCTGCCTATTCCGGTTGGCGTTACCGGTATTCACGTTGCCAGCGCAGCCCACATGGAACAGCAGGTATTGGAACAGGTACGGCAGGCGGATGCCTTGTTGATGGCTGCTGCGGTAGCCGATTTCCGGCCTGAGAACATGGCCGACCAGAAAATCAAGAAGAAGGATGACTCGGACGAAGCGCCCACCATCAAACTCGCCCGCACACCGGATATTCTCATCAGCGTCAAAAATCAACGCAGCAGCGGCTTTCCGCGCCTGGTCGTGGGCTTCGCTGCCGAAAGTGAACATCTGCTGGCACACGCCACCGAAAAGCTCAAGCGTAAGGGTATGGATCTGTTAGTCGCCAATGACATCACCGCCGCTGATGCTGGCTTTGAAGTGGATACCAACCGCGTGGTTATTCTGGATTCCAGCGGTGGGCAGTTGCCCATTGCCCTTGCCAGCAAAACCCGCATCGCCGAAGCGATTGTGCAGCAGGTGGCGCAGCGCCTGACTCAAGCATAAGGACCAACACATGAATAAGGTACTCAAGCGGGCTCAACAGGAAGGCACACCGCTAATAGATGGCGATATGGTTACCTTTGTATGGCAGGGCAAGAAAGCCCCCAGCTTACAGGCCGACTTCAGCAATTGGGACGAGAAGCCAATCGCGCTGACCAAAGCCGCGCCCGGCATATGGATGCACTCCGTGACTCTGCCGTCCGATGCTTACATTGAATATGCCTACTTTGATGGTGATGAACGGGTGGTTGATCCCCATAACAAAAACCTTATAACCAACGGCATGGGCAAGATGAACCACTGGTTTGATATGCCCACAGCCCAGCACACCACGCTGGTGAGGCGCAAAGCAAATGTCCCACGCGGGCTGGTAACACAGCATAGGCTAGATGGTGCGTACCTGATCGCGGGCGGTAATCGTCCTGTCTATTTATATCACCCGCCCACCGACGAACCTGTGCCGTTGCTGTTCGTACTGGATGGTGATGATTACTACAAACGCGCGAAGCTGACCACCATTGTGGATAACCTCATCGCCCAAAAACGCATTCCGCCCATTGCCTTAGCGATGCCCCAGCACGGCGGGCAGGCACGCTTCCTCGAATACATGTGCAGCGACAGCACCCTCGGTTTCTTAATGCTTTTTGTTCTGCCGCTCGCACAGCAGCACCTCAACCTCATTGATATTGCGAAAAATCCCGGTACATATGGCATCGTGGGCGCATCAATGGGTGGCCTGATGGCGCTTTATGCCGGACTGCGAATGCCGGAAGTCTTTGGGCATGTCATCAGCCAATCGGGGGCTTTCGCTTTCGATGTCAACGAACGGCAAACAGTCATCTATGATCTAGTACGTAATCTGCCGCCCCGTTCCCTCAAATTATGGATGGATGTAGGTGTTTACGAATACCTGCTGCCGTTTAATCGCAGAATGCGCGGCGAACTTGAAGAGCGTGGATACACGGTTGGGTACCATGAATACAACGGCGGGCACAACTACACCGCATGGCGTGATGAATTAGCACAGGGATTAGAAGCCATTTTCAGCAGTTAAGGACTGCATTCTTGTTCTTCAACCGGCAGGGTAATCACATTATCGGCTATTGGTTGGCCGTCCTGTGTCACATTCAGTCGTGACCCATCCGGCAGGAACAGCCCCACTTCTAGATGGTTCACCGTTGCCCCGTTTGGAACGATATAGCGATCAACCAAGTTTTGCCCCGCCAACCAGTCCGCAGGCGCATACTGCCCGCCCAGCAGCGGCCCATCGCCCTGTCCCACCAGTGTTCCCGTCGCGTCCACACCATGCACAAAGGTTTGTACACCTTCCGGCAGTGAGCCTAGCGTGTGCCAGTAAAGTGCTACTTCCAGCTTATTATCCATAGGCGTGACCGAGGCACACCACAACTCGACCTGTTCACCCAGCCGGTAATGTAGCTCATTATTGATGGATGGCCCGCTGCCTGTTATCCGCACCGACGAGGGCAGCAGCAGGCGGGTCGAGCCATCGGCTAAAGGCAGTGGTTGGTGGGTTTGGCCGTCTTCCAACTGCACACTGATGTATCCCATGTAAGGCGGTGCATCGGCATAAACCCGCATCTTGAAACTATCTGAGATGAACTCATCCGTCTCGTGCTTAACCGCCGCTGTGCCGATAAAGAAGTCGCCGGTCGTCGCCCACGCTGTCCCGGCATTCGGGCTGACCAACTGCACAACTGGTGGATAAGCAAAATAGCGTTCGATCTCCCGCAGCGCCCGCCAGTACAGCGTGATGTTCAACCATTCATCCGGTGCAACGTTGTCTTGTTGGAGTGTATAGCCCAGCAGTTCATAGGCGTCGCCGAAACGCTGGTTGACCTCTGTTTGCATCGCAGCAGGTTGGTCAATGGGCGACTGCTGCCGGAACCACAGCGTTTGCGTTTGAATGTAAAAGCGGTTGACGAGCGCAAAAACCACGACTGAACCGCTTATCAAAACCGCCACCTGCCACGAAAACCGTGATGTCGTTTCAGGCGTTGGAAGTGCGTGTCGATCGCGGAATATCAAGACAAGTGCGGCGATCAAACTGACAATACTTAATAATGGTGCGACGTTTTCCACCAGCGTGCCGGGACGTGCCAGCACCAGTGTGTGGTTGCCCGCCGGGATGTGTACCGTTAGCAATCCGAACTCGGCATCCGGGAATACTTCTACTGCCGCGCCATCGAGGGTTGCGGTCCAACCGGGGAAGTAAAATTGACGGAAGCGCTGGTCATAGTCCTGTCCGGCATGGGTATCAAAGCTGGTGTCCGTTACCTGCACGACCACATCGGGCGCTGGCGGATTGTACACACGCAGTCGCAGGGGATGGTCGCGGTAGTCGTCGATATCGGTAGGTGTATCAAGAGGCGTTTTTTCGCCCCAATTCGGCTTGAATTCATCGTAACTCGTCCCGCCGAACGAATAAGTATCCGTTTCATAACGAATAAAATCCGCTGCTGAGAGATTAGAAAAATCCAGTAGATCGCGGCTGGGATAAATAGTGGGCAGTGCTGCAATCACCACGATAACGCCCACCACCAACGCCATGCCCCCCACCCAGCGACGGGGTACAAGCAGCAGGCTGGATGCCCCCAGCAGCGCGAAGAACAGCGCACCAATTTGCAGGATGCGGATGGGGAAGCGTAGTTGGCTCATGAGGGGCACGCGCAGCCAGAACTCAATCGAAACGTCCAGAACGAGGAAGATTACCAGCCCCGACGCCAGCCCCCACAGCAGCGCCAAACGCCAGCGCCGTTTCCACAGCAGTCCGGCTAATCCCAGAGCCGCCAGTATCCCGTTCACCAGTCCGATGGTTTCGGGCAGCGAACGGTTCAGATCGCTTAAATCCGGAGCGGTAGGCTGTTGGAACAGTTGAAACGGTTGCAGGAAACTGGCCACTAGCACATTCCGTGTATTGGTAGCGACGTTGAAGATTTGAATATAGCGCAGCTCAAGCAGCATGGGCAGCAGAAAGATCATGGCCATACCAGCCCCCAGCACCAGCCCGCCGCCTACACACAGCACACGCGGCTTGAGCGCCAATCGTTTGCGTGCAGCTATCCACAAGCTGATAAGTATTCCGGGTATCACGAACAAAGCCGCCAGTACCGCTGTGGGTTGGTGAGCCAGCAGCACTGCCCCAAACGCCAGCCCCAGCCAACCCGCTCGGCGCATGCTCGGCGCAGTGAGCGCCAGCAGCAGCGTCAGAAACAACCACGGTACGATGGCCGTCGCCACGATCTGGGCGATGCTCCCTATATTCCATACAGCTTGCAAGGCGGGCGGGGCATATGACCACAACAGGGCGGCCAGCAGCGCTGCCGCAAGTGGCAGGTAGCGCCGTGCCAGTGCATACACGCCTACACTGCCCACCATCCAGAACAGAGTGATGATGAGCGAGTAGGCGACGGGTGCGCTGATACCCAGCACGCCTAACAAACCGCCTAAATTCGTCGCCAACGGCGCATAAAAGTTAAAAACGGGATAACCGTAGCCCAGATGAAACCACGGTATCCAGCGGGGATACCAATCCCCGCTCTGCATGAGGGTGCTGGCAGCAAAGATGCGGTGGACGTGAAAAACGCCATCGGCTGTTGCAATGACCTGTTCACCGATGAGCGTCGGTAGAATAGCAATCAACGGCAAGACTGCCGCCACCAGCCAACCGGGGTCAAAAGTCTGTCGCCATTGCTTGAACATGTACACCTGCTGCGTCAATTGAAAGGCGGATAGTAAACGTAAAATCCGGCCTTGTTAAGTTGCAATCTCAATATTTAAGGTTTACGCAAGGGCGTCCTAATAGAGTTTGTGGCAATAACCGGAACAGAGCTTTCATCTCAGTGTGGGAATTTCCACAATAGAAGGACGACAGAAGTAATGAAACCCAAAATTAGCGTCATTTTGTTAAATTACAACAACGAGCATTTCACGGTAGACTGCCTGCATTCGCTGGTACACGTCACCTATCCGAATTTGGAGCCTATTGTTGTTGACAATGGTTCCAAGCCGGAGTCCATACAGGCTGTCAAAGCAGCAGCCGGAAATGCCATCGTGCTAGAACTAGGCAAGAATTTGGGTTTCACGGGCGGTAACAACGCCGGTCTCAAGTACGCGCTCGACAATGGTGCTGATTACATCATTCTCCTCAATAATGACACTATTGTCGCTCCCGATATGTTCGACATCCTGATTGATACGATGGAAAAAGACCCCTCCATCGGTGTCGTCGGCCCGATGATCTACTATTACGATGCGCCTGATCTTATCTGGTCGGTGGGCGGGAAGATTGACTGGCGCAGCGGTCTCACCCATATGGTGGGGTTGAACGAGCAGGACAAGGGCCAGTATGGGGACTTGCCGCAAACCACTGACTTCGTGACCGGCTGTGCACTGCTGGCACGGCGTGAAGTCTGGGAAAAAGTAGGCGGGTTGGATGAAAACTTCTTCATCTATTATGAAGAGACCGAATGGTGTGTACGGGCCTCCCGTGCCGGTTTCAAAATCGTTTACGTACCATCTGCCATGATGTGGCATAAAATAGGTTTGGATGCTCGTGCGACCACACCCGGTTACTACTATTACATGACGCGCAACCGGCTGCTGTTCCTCCACAAGACGCGCGCCGGAATGCGTTCGTGGATGGGAATTACCACCGAACTGACCCGCACCTTTTTGGCTGGTCGGTACGGCCAAAGTGGAAAGATCGCCGTCACTTACGGGGTGTCATGCTGCGGGCCATCAAAGACTATTCGATGGGTAAATACGGCAAGGCGGCTGTTTAGACCGTCACTCGACATGCAGCTCCAGCTGTTCTTAACCGGCTGAAGTGGTGCTGCCAACACAATTCATGTATTAAGGGTGCATGTGACTGAAGGAGAATTGAGCATAATGAAGTGTTTAGTAACAGGCGCTGCTGGTTTTCTGGGTTCACATCTATGCCAGAGCTTGCTGGATAAAGGTCACACAGTCGTGGGATTGGATGACCTGAGCGGTGGCTATACAGAAAATGTGCCGCAGGGTGTGCGTTTTGTGCAGGCTTCAATCCTCGACCATGAGGTGTTGAGCGCGTTATTCCAGAAAGAACAGTTTGACTATGTGTACCATCTGGCGGCCTATGCAGCCGAAGGGTTAAGCCACTTCATTAAGCGTTTCAATTACATGAACAATGTGGTTGGCAGCGTCAACCTCATTAACGAAGCAGTCAATAATAACGTCAAGTGCTTCGTCTTCACCTCCTCGATAGCGGTATATGGCGAAGGCCGTTCACCGATGACCGAAGATATGATCCCGATGCCCAGCGACAGCTACGGCATTGCCAAGTATACCGTTGAACAGGAACTCAAAGCCTCTAAGGCAATGTTTGATCTGGACTACGTCATCTTCCGCCCGCATAACGTATATGGCGAACGCCAGAACTTGGGCGATCCGTATCGCAATGTGGTAGGCATTTTCATGAACCTTGCCATGCAGGGCAAACCGCTGACCATTTTTGGTGACGGTTCGCAGCAGCGCGCGTTTTCCTACGTAGGTGATATTGTGGGCGCGATTGGCGAGTCCCCCAATATCCCCGAAGCCCGCAATCAAATATTCAATATCGGCGCGGATACGCCATACACCGTCAATGAACTCGCTACCTTGTCCTGTGAGGTGATGGGTGTCCCCAACAACGTGGTGCATCTGCCCGCACGCGAAGAAGTGCACGTAGCCTATTCTGACCACACACGGGCGAAGGAAATCTTGAAGCTAGAAGCTAAAGTTGGGCTGCGTGAAGGCTTGGAACGGGTGGCAGCTTGGGCCAAGGGTCACGGCCCGATGCAGGGCACACCCTTTAGTGCAATTGAGGTCATGAAAAACCTGCCTCCAAGTTGGCGCAAACTGGTTGAAGCCCAATAAATATTCTTGTTCTGTCAAGCGATGCGATGATGAATAATTCTCCCTCAATATGTGGGGGAGAATTTGTCATACATCCTTTAAATACCGGGTGAATTACTTTGAAGCATTTACTTTTCATCTCGTGGTGGTGGCCGTATCCTGCTAATAACGGTTCCAAAATCCGGGCTTACAATCTGCTTCGTCATCTCAGCGAACAGTACCGTGTTACGCTGCTCTCCTTTGCCGAGGCGGATGAAGGCACACCTGAACAAATAGCCCACATGCAAACCCTGTGCGAACAGGTCGAACGTATTCAAAAACCCGAATATCGCCCTGCCACGATGAAGGCCACCGCTGGTTATTTATCGCGCTGGCCGCGCTCTCTGGTGGATACTTACAGTCCCGAAATGGCAAGACAGGTAGTGGCTGCCTTAAATGGCAGCACTGTAGATGTCATTATGGGATTGCAAATCCAAACGATGCGCTATCTAGAACTTGCTCCACAGATACCAGCAATTTTAGAGGAAGTTGAAACAACCACCTTTCGTAATGCCGCCGAACAGTCGTCTGGAAAAGCACAACGTTTCCGTTCCAACCTCACGTTGAGCAAGCTGAACAATGCGTTGGCCGGATTGCATAAGCGCGGAGTAGCCTTAACTGTGGTTTCGCAGGCGGAGAAAGATTATCTGCGCTTCCTTTCACCGTCCGGCGAGCGAATCACGGTTGTTCCCAACGGTGTGGATACCGAGGCTAACCGGCCCGATCCCGCAATTCAACCACTTCCGCACACGCTCATTTACACCGGCGCTGTGACCTACGATGCCAATTATGAAGCGGTAGAGTGGTTCGTCAAACAGGTTTGGCCGCTGGTGCGGGCACGCTACCCGCAGGCGCGGTTCACCGTCACGGGCGGGACGGGTAAGGTAGATGTTTCGAAATTAGCAGCGCAGCCCGGTGTGACCTTTAGTGGTTATTTGCCCTCCGTCGCCGATTCAGTGCGTCAAAGTTGGGCTGTGCTGGCAACTTTACGAACCGGGGGCGGCACCCGGCTCAAAATTCTAGAGGCGATGGCACTCGGCATACCGGTGATCGCCACCTCAAAAGGTGCTGAAGGTTTGACTGTAAAGGATGGCGACAATATTCTGATTGCCAATACACCGCAGCAAGTCGCTGCTGCAGTGAGCCGTTTATTTGAGGACAACGCGCTGCGAGCGAAGCTGGTATCAGGGGGTCGCGCGCTGGTTGAGGAGCAGTATGACTGGGGCAAGTTGACCGGGAAATTAGTTGAACTAATCGAGCAGATTACGGCACGGCGGCAGCCAGTCTAAGGGCGCAGCCACGGACATTATTGAGACGAAAAAGGCAAACTAAACTTATGAACATGACCGCATCCACAACGACCCGCCGTGACTGGGTATATCTAGCAGTTTTCATCGTCGTGATGCTCCTGATTACGGGTATTCCCTACTTCTATGCCCAACGCATCGCCCAGCCCAACAACCAGTTTATGGGCGTGGTAGAAAATATCCCTGATCATTTTCAATATTTTTCGTGGATGCGCGAATCACAGGATAAGTTCCTTGTCCCCAACCAACTCACACCGGAAACCAGCACAGCGCTACTATTCAACCTGCTGTGGTGGGTGCTGGGACGGATTGAGAGTGTGACCGGTTTAAGTTACGTCACCCTTTATCAGATTACACGCCTGCTGGCCGGGGTGTTCGCTATGGTGGCGATCTTCTGGTTCTGTGGATTGATCTTCACCAACCGCGCCAAACGTTGGACGGCATTTCTGGTGGCGGTGCTGGCTTCCGGGTTCGGCTGGGCGATGATTGTCGTCAAGTTTCTGACCAAAGCGGATGCGGCTCCCTTCCCGTTCACCATCTACACCTCCGAACCCAATAGTTTTTATACGATGATGGCCTTCCCGCATTTCACCATTGCCACCGGACTTATCACGCTGGTGTTCGGCATGGTGCTGCTCTCCCAGCGGACACAGAAGCTGAGTTACGCGTGGCTGGGCGGTGTGATTTGCCTCGTCCTTACGCTGCAACATTCCTATGATTTCTTTACCACCTGTGGCGTGATCGCCATGTATGGCTTGTTCCTATGGCTGCGGGATCGTAAGTTCCCGCTGCACATCCTTAAGGTGGGGCTGATTATCGTGCTGTTGGCGGTGTGGCCGGCGCTGCAAGCCTTTTACATCACGCAGGCCGACGAAGTGTGGAAGGGTGTCCTCTCGCAGTTCGGCAATGCTGGAGCGTGGACACCTGCTCCCTATCTGCTGCCCATTTTGATGGGTGTAGCATGGTTGCTGGCACTGTGGGCGCTGGACATCCGCACGGCGTGGAAAGACCGGGATGACACTCATTTGTTCATCTTGGCATGGTTCCTCTCCCATTTCGTTTTGATCTATCTCCCACTGAATTTCCAAATCCATCTCTTGAGCGGCTGGCACGTGGTCAGTGGAGTGTTGGCAACCATCGGCCTCTACACACGAGTGATACCGCTGCTGTCGCGCTGGTTCAGGAACATGCCACGCCAGCGCGTTACCCAATTGGCGACGATCTTGCTCCTCGTGTTGATTGTTCCGACCAATGTCTATTTGTTTGCCCAGCGCTTCCTCGACCTGCGCCGTGCAAACAATGACGCAGGGGCGG
The DNA here is from genome assembly GCA_041390885.1 of Anaerolineae bacterium. Lineage (GTDB taxonomy): Bacteria > Chloroflexota > Anaerolineae > Aggregatilineales > Phototrophicaceae > CFX2. The sequence goes on from JAWKPB010000030.1 coordinate 51,888, forward strand.
CGGGCAGTGAAGTCGTGCCTGCCGATAATCGTTTCTTCCTCTTTAAGCCGGAAGCCGCCGCGTTGGATTACCTCGCGCAGCAGGTGACGGGTACTGATGTGGTGCTGGCAACACTGGATATGGGGCAGTTCGTTCCGGCCTTGACTGGTGCGCGGGCTTTTATCGGACACTGGGCGCAAACGCTGGATTATTACGGCAAAGAAGCGATGGTCAAATCGTTCTACGATGCTGCTACCCCGGACACCGAACGGCAGCGCATACTGGATACATACAATGTGAGTTATGTGATCTTTGGCCCGGAAGAAGCACGACTCGGCAGCTATGACCCCGCACAGTCGGCTTTCCTGAGCGAGGTTTACAACGCAGATGGCGTGAAGATCTACCACGTCACCTCCCATCAAAGCGGATAAATAGGCTTTATAGGATACAAACGACATTCAACAACATCTAGAGCGTTTACGAATCTTTCAATCCGCATGACCTATAATGGGATTGAAATGTTGTTTTGTTATGGTTACCCTTGATGTTCTGCTATGAACGCTCACCTGTTTGAGGATGCCATTCTGGATAACATCGTGCAACGCGGCAACCCGCCTGTTTTACTATTGGCGGCTTTTAACGATATGTTCCCTGACCAAGTAGTGGAATGGCTGACATGTGCGCCGGGACGCGACATGTGGGTGGCCGCTGCTTCGTCTCCTAGTGCTGAGTTCACTGTCTATTCCCCCGAACAGGACGGAAAAGTAACTTTCAGTTTGCAGAGCGCCAAAAGCAAGATTACTGTCTTGCGGCGTCCCCTGCCGCGCTGGGCACGCTATCCGGCGGGTGTGGCACTAATACTCGCTCAAGACGGGCTGGACGTGACTGGCTTGAACATAGTGATGATGGGTAACGAACCGCCCGGCCCACGCTTTGACTACGGCATGGGCATGACCTTCGCCGCGCTGTGGCACGATCTTCACCAACTGCCCTATACTGCCGACGGTCTCATTGAGATTGTTGACCGTGTGCGGCGCGATTATGTTGAAGAAGGGTAAGCTGTTGCAAACGACGAAGATTTTTAGGGCGCACAACCGTGCGCCTTTTCAATTGCGAATTATTCTTCGACCTGTGCTTTGAGTTCAGCTTTCATATCCGGCGGGAGAGCATTCCAGTGAAGGTTGAGGATCGCCCCTTGCAGCCCCCACAGCGCATTGAGCGTGACTTCCTGTGGGCGCGAGGCTTTGAGCCGACGGTAGGCCTCCACCGCGCCAATAGCCTCTAGATCTTTCAGGGTGTAAATGCCAATCTCATTCAACCACACTGTGGTCTTCGGCCCTATATTCATGATGCGCCCTTCGGCTTTGGCTTTACGCATATGTCCTCTAGCAGGTTATGATGCAGATGTTTGCTTAAAAACCGCCACGCCGTTTGTGCCATCCCCATTGGCATACAAATAGAATTGTCCATCGGGAGTGTCCAACACATCTACATCTGCAATATTGGTAAGACGCTGGCCTTTATCATTGTAGAATTCAAGCCATTTGGCAGGTGAGAAAGCGATGCCGTCGCCCGATGTCAGAACCAGCACGTTAGCGGTCATGTAATTGACATACAGGTAAATGGTATCGTCAATTTGCAGGGCTGTGGGATCATGGGCATTTTCCAACAAGGGTTGAGGGTTAATCTGCCACAGCAACCCGTCAATCGAAATGGCGCTCAGGATTACGGGCAGATTTTCTTGCCCGGTGCGGAGTACGGTGAAATACATCAAAAAGCTGCCGTCATCCTTTTGGATGACACGGCCATGCCCCGCTGCGCTGAGTCCGGATGCCGGGTCGATGTCTATTCGTACACCGGCCTCCCGGCTAAAGCTGCGCCCGTCCGTTGAGGTGGCGCTGAAGATGCGTGTGCCGGGTGTGAGTGCGTCAGGGGACTTGACACTGCAAGGTTCGGGCCGCCCTTCGAAATACATGCGGTAACCATCCGCTAACTGCACCAACCATGGTTTGCCGATGGTACAGTCCGGTTGGCCGCTGGGAGCGTTGATAATGCGCGCGCCGTCATCCACATTGAACAGTGCCCCATCAGGCGTGGTAGCACTACCGATGCCATTGAGTGATGGCGCTGTCCAGTATATGCGGTAGTCGCCATCAATCAGCGGCACGATGCTAGGGGCGCTGTTGTCGGCGTTCGAAATGATGTTAGCCAGTGTCCACTTTTCAACGGTCGTGACAGCGGGAAGGGTGGCGCGTTCGTCCCGGATGCGTGTTTCCAGCGCAGGATCAAGCGTTGTCACCTGCGGCTGGCAGGCTGCAATCATCACCGTAAACAGTAATAACATGACTGCTACAATATGCCCGGAATTGTTGATGCTCAGTTGTAAAAGTCGCTCTTTACATGAAAAAGTAGGCAGGAGCTGCCTATTCATATATCGTTTCGGCATGGTACGTGAGAACCTTAGGTCACTCTGCGACTTCAGCTTCGTCCTCGTCTTCAGGGCGGGCTTCCCAAACGTCTTTGGCAATATCAATGTACAAACGCCCATCCAGATGATCAATTTCGTGCTGGAAGACCCGTGCCAGCCAACCGGAGGCTTTTAGCCGGAAGGATTTACCATGACGGTCAAGTCCGGTCACGGTGATTTTTTCGTGACGATCAACCAGACCCAGATAGCCGGGGATAGAGAGGCAGCCTTCTACGCCTTCCACCATTTCCTTGCTGGGTTTGAGTATTTCAGGGTTAGCAACTACATAGAGCTTGCCAGCATCGTCGCCGTACTCTTCCTTGCTTTTTTCGTCGTCCGGCAGGCGTACCACAATCAAGCGCTGGCTAACGGCCACCTGCGGCGCGGCCAAACCTACACCGGGCGCGTCCAACACAGTTTCGACCATGTTGTCAATCAGAGCTTGCAGCTTTTTATCAAAGGATGTGACGCGCGTGGCTTTCTTGCGGAGAATAGGATTATCCGGCTGGATAATGTTGAGAACTGTCATAATAAATTTGCTCAGTTATACCAATTTGCATATACCCCTCATTATACACATGAACCAGTAGGCTAAAAGAGTTGGGCATTGGACTGTTCGGCATGGGCTGCCCTGCGCAGAAATTCCAGTGCTGCGTCGCGGTCATCAATGGCTTTGAAGTTACCACGCTGACGGGCTTTCATGATCGATTTGAATAAGCCCGTAGGACGCACATAAACAAACCAGCGGCTGTTCGGGTGAAAAATCCATTCGCTTAAAGAGGACATTTCTAGAATGTGGCTGTCAAAACCGCTAACCGAACTCATATCAATCAAGAAATAGATCGGATGCTCACGCAATAATGGAACGCATTCACCAATGACCGAGCGAATATCATCCATAGTGACATACTCACTCAGATTTACTGCGAAGATCCACGGTTCGTTAACCCAGTGGGTGGTCACAGTCATTGTGAATTCCTAAGTCATTCCTTAATCGCTACCCGAAGTTTGGTCACGGCGAATAACACGCGGGATGCCGGGCGGACGAGAACGGTCGCGCACGCGCGGCGGCTGCATCTGGTCATCTTCGGCGGGTGGACTATATCCCGGATAAGCGGGTGGCGAGGCTAATGGAAGGGTAGCATTTTGAGCGCCGGGTAAAGGCGAACCGGCAGGCTGTTGGGGCGCAGTGGTTTCGTGATAGACCGCCAAATAGTCTTTGATGGCCTGCTGCTGGCGTAGGGCTTCACTTTCCTGTTTTAAGGCATTGGCACGGTCCTGGCGGCGCGAAATTTCCTGCTGGATGCGCTGCGGCGCATACACCATCGTAAAGCGTTTGGCATTCTTTTCGTCGGTGCCGGTCAATAGCAGCTTGACCTCGCCAACCTGAAAGATGCTGTTGACGAAACCGCGTGTGTCTGAAACGACGTTATCCACCTGCGCTAACAAAATTTGGTCTTTTTCGTCCTGTAGGAAAAGAGGGCGGCGGTGGATGATAGTAATGGTTTGATCGCCCACGATATACATATCATTACGCCAATCCCAGTCACCCAAATAGAACCAGAAAACCCCGACACCGACGATGGCAAAGGGGATAAGCGGCGGTACGAGATTGACCAGCAGGAGGGTCATGCCGCCCAGTATGAGCAGCGTGGGCAGAATGACATGACCAACCCATGCCAGCCAATGTTTACGGTACACTGTATCTCCATTAGAGTTGGTATATTCCATGCTGAAAAGGCCGGGTTGCGCATTCATGCCCGGCAAATTTCCACCGCCACCCGCAGCGCTACCGGGTGCATCTGCCCCGACCAACCGGGCGACTTCACCGCGAATAGCTTTGCGCTGCTCTTCGGCGCGGATTTCTTGAAAACGCTGGCGGTGAGTGAAAATTGCCTGCTGAACACCTTTGGGGTCAGGGATTTCATCCAGCCGGATGTTGTTGGTATCTCCCGACGTTTTGATGATGATACTGCCGTAATTGAGCAGGCGTCCCGCAATATCGGTCACGGGCGGCAGTTTAACGTTGATTTCTTTGATGCTGTCCAGCGGAATTTCATTGATACGCGTGTTGAAATTTAGGATGGTGCGCTGGATGTTAACCACCCGACGGTCGGTGATGACGAACTGGTCGTTATGCCATTCGGCGTAGTGGTAGGCGATGAGCAGCAGCAAAAAAGCAGTGACCGGTAAGGTGATGATCAAAATGGGGAAGCCGGTCAGCGTGCCAGCCAGTATGATGCTCATGATCCATACCAGAATGATGATGATACTTAAGCCTACTGCCCGCGACAAAAATCCACCGATATGCCGCCGTGTCTCCATAATGACGGTTTCGTTAGCGCGCTGCTGTTCGAACCTGTTGGCAGGTGCTTGTGTTTGAGCTGCGGCCGCTGATATGTTGAGCGCGCTGCGGATTTCGGGATGGTGGGCCAGTACATTACGCATTTGCTGGCGTGACAAAAAGAGCACAAGTGACTCTTCATTGACACGCAGGGTGGTGGTGGCAGGCGTATCGGTAAACAGAGCCGCTTCGTTGACAAACTGGCCTTCAGTCACATTACCGAAGGGCCGCTCAACGCCGTCGGCTGCCCGTTGGGTGAGCAGGCCGCTGCCGGAAACAAACATGAAGAGACCGGCTATCGCGTCACCCTGCCGGAAGATTTCTTCTCCGGCCTGATAACGTAACACCTGCATCACACTGGCGATCCAGTCCATCTGCTGGGCATCTAACCGGGCGAAGATGGGCAACCGCCGGGCATTGGAGAGTACAAAACGATCTGCCATGCGGGGGAATAGTCCTAGAACCGAAATTTTTATTAGTATAACAAATATTTTTCCCCTGCGGCAATTTATGCGGAATTGTAGACAACTTTGGAATATGTTCCACTAAAAGCCGCTTAAGGAGAGGGTTGCGACTCAGCTATCGTGATGGCTTCCTCCAGTGGAATATCAGCTTCAAGACGGTATGTCAGGCTGCCATCTGCGGCCTGCCACACCAGAACGGGGGTGGTCACCAAGCGGGTGATTTCCTCTCCCATACCGTAGTAGTGCAGTTCGTGGAGGGTGGGCAGCCACAGCGCCCGCTTCTCATTCACCGATACCTCCTGCGGCTGTCCATCAGCCGGGTACATCTTTGTGCCTGCAATGGAATTTTCGATGACTTCAAGGCTGAGGCGCACGCTTGGCGGATCATCGGGTTTCATCCATATCAACGTGACCAACGGTACTTCTTGCGATAGCAAAAAGACGCGATCAGGCGCGCCCAGATCAGGCGGATAGGTAGGCAGTTTAATGCGGTTGTTCATGACGGCCTGAGCGCGGGCGAAGGTGGTTTCACCGGGCATGTCCAGCACCGAGGCAAAGCGCACGGGCGTGGGGAGCGGGGGGCGGGTAGAAACCGGACTACGCGTGGGCGTGGCCGTTGGTTCGACAAGGAAGACGCGAATCGCGCCGATGCGAATGATCTCCAGTACGAAGGCCTGCACCTGCGGGACGGTTAGGGTAACGACAGCGCAGGCCAGTAAGAATGCGAGTGCTACACGCCATTTCCTGCGGGGAGCACCCACACGCCGCCCACGCAGCCGCGAGGCAATATCCGGCGTGGGGGGGTAGACCAAGTGACGTGCTGTTTCTTGCACGGTTCGCTCCCAGTGATCTTCAGCCTGCGGCCTGACAGGTCGTTCACTCATCGGCAGCCCTCCGCAGCATGGGGAATTCGTGGTGGACGACATGGCGCAGTTTGTCGAGCGCCCGCGACAAGCGGGATTTGACGGTGCCTGCGGCGATGCCCAGTGTTTCAGCCGTTTCATCTACGGACAGTTCCAAAAAGAAGCGCAGGTAAATAATTTCCTGATGGTCGGGGTCGAGGCGGCGTATTGCCTGCCACAGGGCGGCAGCGTCTGCATGTTTAGCCGTTTCCTGTTCGGGGTCGATGACGGCGGGCGGGGTGAGGCGTGCCATGCGCGTGATGTGATAGACGTAGCGCCCCAGCGAACGGCGTCGGTTGCGGGCGACGTGGGCGGTGATTCCAAGCAGCCACGGGCGCAGGCTGCGGGCCACATCAAATTGGTCGAGGTGACGGTAGGCGCGGATAAAGGTTTCCTGCGCGGCGTCGTCAGCCTCGCCCGCGTCGCCCAGCAGCAGATAGGCCAGCCGGAAGACGGATTCTTGATGGGCTTGCACCAGTGTTTCCCACGCGGCAGCTTGGCCGGCGCGTGCCTGCTGGATGGTGTCGCCTTCGGTCACAATACCCCGATGCAGTTGCGTTATTTCTGTAGACTATACACCAGTGGGCGTGTAGGCGTTCCCGAAAGTGCTGGGCGCTGAAGACTGAGTGTTGAGGAAAGGCAAATGCAATTGCACCGCAGTCCCAAAGGGAGGCTTCGCGTAAGGACGGGTAGGGCAATTTGTGGCGCAAACCGCTCTTTTTATGGCGGAAATGACGGGATCGGCACAATTGCCGCTGCACTAACCGGCGGGAAGCTCCGTGTCAGCCGCTGCAATGACAGAATTGGCAGGCGGGAGTGAGGAGCGTGGCGCTGCACTGGCACATGTGCAGCGGTTGGCTCGCTCATGGCTGCCCACGCACGTCAATCGTCATTGGGGACTGTGCAGTGGGAGCCGGGGAGGGAAGCGCCGAATGGGCATAATGGGTAATAGGCATTGATGCACCTCCGCAATACATTCTGCGATATGGTGTGGGAGGATTTGTGCGATGGACGCGCTAATCCTCCCCAAAAATAATTCTCTGGTAGAGAATTGAGGAAATTTATATCGGGTGAGACAATGTGAATTGATCATAGCACAAAAGAGCTATATTATGCCCCCTAATTAGTGGGGGGACTAGCTACCGGACACCAGACGTTTGTTCTGTAGTTTTCCTTGTCCCCACCCCCACACTCGCTATCGCCGCTCGTAGCCCTCCCCATCCCGAAGGGAGGCTTCGCACAAGCCTTAGGGAGGGGGCTTAAAGACTGCTGACGAACCGTTGTGACCCAAATCGTATGCTGATTAACAACACATTCCGCGAACTATCACTCATCCACCGTTTAGTGGGGGATTAGGGGTACAGCTTAGTCTGTGAAAACATATGCGGCGATTTTTGGGCGGGGCTTAAGCGGAAAGTCGGGTACCTAAAAGCGTTATTACTCACTGGCCTGAGGTGCTCGTTGTTTTCTGCGTTTAGGTGAGGGGGAACTGAGCGCAGAGCGACAGTAGCGCTTAAAGAAAATAGCTTTATGCTTTGTCCTTTATCTTTAGTCTTCACTATCGGTATCTACCACAGGAATCGGGCACAGTTTTAGCAGTTCCCCGGTTTCGAGGGAGGAGGCGTAGTGCAGGTTTGTTTCACCCTGTACTATCCAGATAAACATCATGAAGATGATCGTTTGAGCTTAAATATGAATGTCCCATGCGGCGAGGTCAGCCACAAAGCGGTGAGCGGTGAGATCAAGGTGGATGGGCGTGAGGCTGGCATAGCCATTATGCACGGCCCAGAGGTCCGTACCTTCTTCATCAGTGACGCCGCCCGGTTCATCACCTACAATCCGGCAAACGTCCCCTACCCGTTCCAGTTCGTCGTGATACTGACGCACACCCTGGCGGGTCAGGCGCAGCCCTTTGACGGCGGCGTGATTGGGCACGTTCAAATTGAGAATGGTCATGGGGGGCAGCCCCTTGTCCAGCACGCGCTTGACCACACTCAGAGCGATTTGGGCGGCCTGATGATAATCTTCGACTTTGTCGGCGGTGCGATGATCCAGCGAAACGGCAACGGCTGGCACGCCGATAATCGCCCCTTCTAATGCTGCGGTCACCGTGCCGCTGTAGGTAATGTCCTGCCCCATGTTTGGGCCACGATTGATACCGGACACGACCATACGCGGCGGCCATTCCAGCACGCCCAAGGCAGCGAGGGCAACACTATCGGACGGTGAACCGCTGACGGCTATGGCCTGTGTGCCGTCGGCCATCGTGGTGCGGGCGATGGGAATATCTTGAAAGAGCGTCTTCTTGTGCCCACTGGAACTTTGATTCTGTGCCGGGGCGATGACTTTGACTTCGCCCAATGCGCGCATGGCCTGTGCTAGCGCCATAATGCCGGGCGCGTGGACACCGTCGTCATTGGTAATGAGAATATAGGACATGGATTACTACCCTTTGTTTGCTACAGGGCATATGATAGTTGGAGGTGGTCGAAAGTTAAAGGTGAAATGGTTGTGATGATCGGCGGCGGATATCCTGTAATAGGCTGAATTGCGTTACAATTTAGGCGGGGACACGCCAAACTGCCATTGCACAAAACCGCCAAATTAGTTTTGTATATTTTGACAATTGATGACTGATACAGAACACCATTAGGATGGGCGGTTGAAAGAAGGTTACGCCATGTCCGATAATCCTGAATTTTCCACTTATTACGCCGAAGGGCAGAACATATTTCAGAGCGCGCGCCGTAAAGCGTTCTGGCAGGACGCGCTGAGTTTACTGCGTGGTCAGTCGGCGGAATTACTCAGTTTTGATGATGTAAAAGCGCGGTTACGACTGCGGGAGGAAAGTTACCGGGGTTTGCAGAATGTACCGCTAGAACAGATCGTTGGCAGCGTGGGACGTTACAAAGATTTTGCCAATAATTTTCTGCCGCGCGGCAGCACCTCACGCGACCGTTGGAGCCGGGTTTACGCGCAAGTCAATAGTATGGAGGGTGTGCCGCCCATCGAACTATATAAGATTGGGGATGTGTTTTTCGTGCGTGACGGCAATCACCGGGTTTCGGTGGCGCGGCAGTTGGGGAGCGAGACTATAGAAGCGCACGTCACTGAACTGCCCACATCGGTCAAGCTCGAACCAGGCATGACGCTGGAAGACCTTGACAATGCGGGGGCCTATGCCGCATTTTTGGAAGAAAGTGGTTTAGAAAATACCCGTCCACATCACCAAAACCTCGAACTCAGCGAGGCGTCACGCTACAGCGATCTGCTGGGGCATATTTACCTGCACCAGAAAGTGCTTGAGCATCAGAAAGGCAGCGCGATGAGTATCGAAGATGCGGCTGCTGACTGGTACGACAACGTGTACCGCCCGGCGGTGACACTCATCCGTAAATATGAAATATTGGAACACATGCCAGACCGCACCGAAGGCGATTTGTATTTGTGGTTAGTTGACCATTTGCGGGACGTGCGGGAAGAATTTGGCGATGCCGCAACGGCGCGGCGCTTCAGTGACGCACTGGTGGACTTTCTGGCCGAGCGCAAAATCCCCGTGCCGAAAGATTTATTACTGGAACAAGATAGCTCGGTGATGTTGACTAAAACCCAAGTCATGCGGGCTGTCAAACTGGGCAAGCAGCGTGAACAAGGTGAGGATTTGACAGGCGAGTAGCCAGCACGCCAACTTATGATGTGTACGTGATAACCAAGCGTGGGGCGAAAGCTGCTCCGCGTTCAAACGATGAAACAAATATGCGGCCACGGGATATCCCTGTGCCAATGGCTATGATGGACATCGCGTTGCCGGGCTGCCAATTGGGACGAGTTGTAATTTCTTGCACTACCACCCGCATGTCCGAAAGTTGATACCAATTGTTGGCAATCCAACTGTAGGTTGAGTTATGCAGAGCGCGAGCGGCTGTCAGTGCGCGCTGCGACGGCGGCGTACTGGCGGTGAATGGGAGGCTGTTATCTGCGGCGTCCCCTGCAATTTGCACATTTACGGGCAGCCACTGGTTGAAGTCAATTGAATACAACTCAACATGAGCACTTGTTATTGTTACACCACGCGGCACTTGAACGTTTGTAAAACGGAAAGCGGTGTAATTGTTGGGGACGCTGGATGTGTTTCCAAGCCACACTGATGGTGAAAATTGCTCGAAGTCCGGCCCCGATTGATTGACATCATCGTTTCCAGTTAGCACCTGACCCACATAAGTTATCAGTGACGGTGTCAGTGTGTTATCTGGCGTATGGGTTAACGTCAACGTAGGTGTGCTGGTCAATGTCCCGGTGGTGGTCGGGGAAATCGTTGCAGTCGAGGTTGGCGTGTTGGTTGGCGCTCCAGAGGGTGCTGACGTTTCACTGCCAGCGGGGGTATCCACCGGTGTTTCATCGGCTGCGAGGGTGGAGGTCGGTACGTCAGAAGCCGTAGCTGTAATATCGACAGAGGGTGTGCCCGTTTCAGACTCTGCCGGTGTTTCACTTGCAGTTGGCGTCTCGGTGGCGGTTGGGGTGGGTACAAAGGGATCAACGCGCCCGTAGTAGACGGTGGTGGTAGCTGCCGTTGTTTGCCAAAAGTACAGGAACTCGATGGTATCAGGACGGTTATAGCCCACTGCTGACCACTTCACGGACGGGCCGGAGTCAAACGAGCTGCCGGCGGGCGGGGCGGCCACCAGTTGCAGCGGTTCCCATGTATCTCCAACGCTCTGTTTCATGACATACATATTGATGTTCGTGCCATCACTTTCTGCACCGTGCCCAATAATGTAAACATCTCCGTCGGAGTTAATGGCAGGCGCGGGATCGTGACTGTAATGCGGCACGGCAGTATCTACCCAACCTGCGCCAAAATTGGTTACGAGATGAATATGACCGTAGAAGCCGGAACGATCCCAATTTTCGATGTAGGTCAGATATTTGACGCCCGTACTGGTAATGAGCAGGCTGGGGCCTTGATCGATGTTGATGCCGGCAGTGGTTGATGTCCAAACAGGCGACGTGCTGATGAGCTGTGGCGCATCCCATCTGCCATCTGCGCTGCGGGTACGCGCTACGATGCCGGGCAGGCCAACCGATTCTGACACCCATGCGACGGTTAAGGAATTATCAAGCGGTGAGACTGCAACCGAGGGGTGATTGGCAAGCCCGTTGGTATCGACCTGCGTATCCTCGCCAAGTTGGGTAAGGGTGTTGGCAACGGGGTCATAGCTCAATAATTTGTGCGTAATATGGTTACCTGCCGACCAGTAAACAACGTGCAGCCCGCCGCTCATGTCAACCATACCCGACACGCCGGAGGTGCCGATATAGTCGCCACTTACTGTGGGGTTGCCTGATGCAATGGTGATTGGAGCCAGAAAGCTATCGGTGGCGGTGCTGAAGGGATAGTCATTGAGGATGCCGTTGTTATTGTTCACAAGCACGTGAATGGTTTCAGCCCCATCGTAGACTGCTTCCACCGAGATGGGCGCGGCAGTATCCTGAAGGGTGGCCTGACCGCTGAAGTCGGTGCTTGCAGTCGGTAGGCCGGGGGTGGTCGTCCAATAAGCGGAAATGGCAGTTGTGTTTTCCTGCCGACCAGCGAAAACGTAAAGCCGGTCATTATTAGCCCGCACCAGTTGACGGGGAATGACATCCACGAAACCGGGGCCAACGGGAAAGGTCGTGATATCACCGGAATTGCTAAAAACAGGCGCAGAAGTAATTCCAAGCGTGAGCAAGAAGAGCAATACGATAATTGCGGAAATATGAAGTTTCCTGTCCGTGTGCCACTCTGTCGTGTGCAACCTTTGGTCAGTGTGTTAGCTAATTTGCAAGGCGTTTGCTATGAGGGTGTTAAATCCGAGGCGCTGCTATTTAGGGCCGAGCACTATCGTTAGACGATAGGGTAAAGTTTTCACTTATTTTAGCGACCTGTGTAATGCATTATCTTAGTTCAGATAAAGCCATCATAGATGATTTTTTGCGATCATGCCCTGTGTATACCATTAGAGCAATGGCAACTTAAAACATGAGCGAATAATGAGAACCTAAAATCATATAGATCCGATTTGCTCCTCATAGACGAACTATGGACTGTATCGCGGTGAACGTGATACATGCTAATGGTTTGAGAATATTTATGAGGAGAAACGACATGTCTGATTTACTGAAGGAACAGGTATCCCGCCGGGCGCTGCTAAAAGGTGGCGCGATTCTCGGCAGCGGCGCGTTGCTGGGTTTCAACCAGATTTTCGGTTTCAGCCGCGTGCTGGGGCAGGACATGAAAGATGATGATCTGGAAACCATCATCAATCTGGCTGCCACTGCCGAGCTATTCGCCAGCACCCATTATATGGCTGCCATCAATGGCAATCTGGGACTGGCTGAAGGGCAGATCAAGTATATGAAGGCAGGCTTCCTCGCCGAGCAGGATCACCTTGAACTGCTGATGTCGTTAGGCGCGAAGCCGGTGGTGACCGAGTTCTATGTGCCGGAGAAATTGTTCAGCGACCAAGCATTGTTTTCGGCAGTGAGCGAAGTCGCGGAAACGGCATTCGTCGGCGCGTATCTGGCCGCTACCCGTGTCTTTTCACAATCCGCCGATACCACCAAGTTCGCTGTAACCACCGCTCAAATCGCAGCTGTCGAAGCGGAACACCGTGCGCTGGTACGCCAGATAGGGGGGCGGCTGGCGAACAACATTAGCTACGCCCAATACACATTGCACAATGTTTCGGATGCTGTGCCGGTGCTGCAACCCTTCCTTGACGGCAAGCCAGCAGATGACAGCCTCGGCAAGTTCATTGGCCCCGTCATGCCGCCGAGCGCCGATGACATCGCCAAAGTACGTGCCGATGCAGGAGCCATTGGTTACGACAACACCGTCAAACCCTTTGCAGCGATGTAATTTTCAACGGGTTAGGGAAACCTAGCCAACTGTTGAGGACGGAGGAGGGCGCTGTATTCTTTGAGCGGAAGTCAGCGTCCACCCCCTGACCTACAAAATAGTGGGCATTTCGCAGGCTAGTTTGATTGTAACACCCTTCGTTACACACAGCCCTGCGAAATCATTTAGTACCACAATTTCTCATACTCTGCATAAGGGACTGTGAAATCACAGGGTTTATGGTTGGTGTGACCACTGTCGTTATGTTGAGATTGAGCTAGTGAGCTACGGTCAGCGACTTATGAGAAATTCATGAGAAGCGATTACCGTTAAAATCCGAATTGACACTCTGGACACGTAATCTGTATATAGTGCAACTTCACTTCTATTCTAGAAGTTTTTCTGCACTCCATTTTTAACCTTCATAAAAGGGAGAAAAGATATATGAAGCAGCGCAGGATAGTGTTGGTTCTATCGTTAGTAATGGTGCTCGCTCTATTTGCTGTTAGCGTGAAAGCGCAGGACATGCCTTCGCCGCAGGTGAACGTGGGCGATCAATTGGTTCTTGGCGGTTTTGTGACAATTGACTCCATTTACAGCGAAGGTCCGGGTTATGTGGTTATTCACCGCGCTTCAGATGGCGCTCAGGTAGGTGTGTCGCAGCCTCTCAACGCTGGATGGACAAACAACTTACGTATCACGCTGGATACCAGCCTTGCAGAAGCGCAGATGAGCGCCATGCTGCACGTAGATGATAACGCCATTGGCACGTATGAGTTCGGCACGGTGGAAGGCGCGGATGGCCCTGTCAAGGTGGGTGATGCCATCGTCAACACCCTCTTTAATGCTCAGGTGCTGGACGCGGGCGACCAGAAGGTCGTTGATAACAGCATCACCATTAAGTCGGTAGCAGTTCCAGTAGATAGCTGGGTAGTGGTTCACAGCGGCGATGCCGCAAAATTCGGCGGCGTGCTTGGGCAGACCCTCGTCAAGGCAGGTACGGCGGCTGACGTGAAAGTGGCGCTGAGCGGCGACTTAACCAGCGTTCTGTGGCCGATGCTGCACGTGGACGACGGTGTGGCGGGGACATATGAATTCGCAGGTGGAGAAATTGATGCGCCTGTCGTGCTAAACGGCGCTGTCGCTACATTCCCGATTTGGACGGTCAATCATCTGCGCGTCAACGACCAAGCGGTTGTTCATGGCGACAATATGACGCAGATGGAAGGCATGGAGATGGCAGGGCCGAGCATTCGTATCAAGTCTGTTCTTTCAGAAGGCCCCGGCATTGTGGTTATCCACGCCAATGACAATGGCAACGCTGGCGCAATTTTGGGTGCGGCCTTCGTGGAAGATGGTGTTACCAATAATGTTGATGTTCAGCTGGACACCAGCGGTGGGCTGACCCCTATCGTCTGGCCGATGCTCCACATTGACGCTGGCACAGTTGGTGTTTATGACGGTCTGGATGTGGATGGCGTGGCCTCCGCTGACGGGCAGCCGGTGACCTTCACTACCAATGCCGCTCCGGCGCTGGTGATGGCCGATCAGGCGATTGGCGCCGACGGGACAATCACCATCAAGAACGCGATTATGGACGCTCCCGGTTGGATTGCCATTCACAGCGATAACAATGGCGCTCCCGGTCCGGTGATTGCAACTGCGCTGCTGCACACCGGTGCGAACTGGAACGTGAAAATCGCGGTAGACGCTGCTGCGGCTGGCGCAAAAGTTTTCCCGATGCTGCACTATGACACCAACACACCGGGAACTTACGAGTTCGGCAGTGTTGATGGCGCGGACGCTCCCGTATTCGTACAAGGAAATGTAGTGGTTGGTCCGCTGAGCATCACCCAATAAGCTTCTAAAAGCAGTAACAAAAAACGGCCTGCCATATCGCGCAGGCCGTTTTGTTATTCAATGTGAAATAGGATATTAGTCGCGCCGTCCGGCGGTCAGTGTCTTTTGGAAGGCTTCCAACCCGGCAAAATCGCCTTTGGCGGCGTAAGTGGCTTGTTCGGCCCACGTTGGCACACTAGGGGCAAAACGCATTCCGGCGGCTTTGATGGCGGCAGTGATTTGTTCTTCGCTAGTCTGGGCAAGCTGGGCAAAAGTCTTGATGCCCGCTGCGTGCAGCGCCTTCTCCATCTTTGGCCCAATGCCTTCGATCACCTTTAAGTCATCCGGTTGGGCACTGGCGGCCTTTACTTCGGGAACAGGTACTTCAACCTTTACTTCCGGAATGGGCGACGGTACAGCTTCAACAACCGGTTCAGGAGTGGGCGCAGGTGCAGCCATTGGTGTGGATGCGGCAGCCGCAATAGGTGCTGGTTCATGTTGCGGCTGCGCGCGCACAGGTCGTTCGTAGATAATGGGTTCGATTTCAGCTTCAGGCGCTTCAGATGCACTGCCGCGTCCGAAGCGTTCATACGCCCACAAGAAAAGTGCGACTAGCAGTCGCTGTTTCAACATATTATAGCTTGTCAACTTCAATGCTGCTTTGCCAACTCAGCAGCGCGCTTATTCATTATTCCCAGAATAGATCGTGAGTTCAATTTCTCAAAACTTTGTCTTTTCATGCGTTGATCGTCGGTTGATCTGTTTGATTTAACTATTTTCAGCCTCATTTCAATAAATCAACAAAATTTAGTGATTGGCATTAAGTATGATGTCACAACCTGAATCTGTCTCGCCACCTCCTGTAAGTAAAATTGCCATCACTCCTCAGCCGAAACACAAAAATCAAAATCGGCATTATATATGGTCCTTTTTACTGTTCTTAATTTTCTGGAATCTTCCTAACTATCCGGTAATTAGTGGCTGGGACGAAGGGGTATATCTGGAATTTGCGCGTAATTGGACCCAATACGGCGAATTAGCTACGCGAATGGCACCACATTTGAGCGACTTTACCCGAATCTGATGTCGCCGACGCTGATTTTGCCGCTTGGTATAGGTCTTTCACTAACTCAGTATTCGTTAGTGGGGGCACGATTAGTTGCTGCATTATATTTGTTGGCCGCTGTTGCAGGTATATGCACTGGTGAAACGGGTATTTGGGGAATTACTGCGATCATCAGTATTTTCCTCTTTCTCATGGCTGGGCATACTACTTTTGATACACCGTGGACGGGAAGGCAGGGTAATGGGGAAATTCCAGCGCTGGTGTTTTTAGTTTGGGGTTTGTGGGCATGGATTAAGAGCTGGCATAAAGGGTCGTAATATTTATTCTTGAGCACATTGTTGATAACACCGGCAGTCATCACCAAAGCACAAATCATTATTGTGCTTGTGCCGAGTTTAGGCGCGATATTAGTTATTGACCGGATTTATTATCACAAACTCCGTTGGGTGCACTGTGCTCTCTGGTCGGTACAATTGCTTCTTATGGCATCTGTGTAATTATCACGCCACAACTGATTGATGCCGATCATCGTCAACTGTATCTTGATGTTCAATCACTTGTGACGAATGCTGCGTTTCTCCATGTAAGTCTCAATAGGTGGATTGAAAATCTGAAATTCTTGTTCAAAAGTGACAATGGTTAATTTTGTTTGTTGGAATTATTTATATTCGTGGCGCAGCAGGGAACGCTCTTGGAAAGTCTACAGACCATCGTCTTACCGGTTTTTGCGGGGGCAAGTTTAGTTACATATATTTTCGTTAGTCTGCCTTGGCCTCGATATTTATATCTAACGTTGGCATTGGGCGCTTTCTGTATGGCGTTAGTGATTCAAGATTTTGTTCTGTGGGCAAATACTACTGGAAGTTGAAGTTTCGCCCAGTTCAGGCTGTAATTTTATTAGCGTAATACTTCCGCACTTATTCGGCTCCATGCCCGTTCATATCTAGGGATAGTCACCGTATGACATGCTATGAATTTAAGAGAAACTGTTGATCGTTAGTTCCTCCCATACCGCTATTTTAA
The DNA here is from genome assembly GCA_041390885.1 of Anaerolineae bacterium. GTDB lineage: Bacteria > Chloroflexota > Anaerolineae > Aggregatilineales > Phototrophicaceae > CFX2. The sequence continues at coordinate 68,849 of JAWKPB010000030.1, forward strand.
TTTGAATTTGGAATTGAATCTATAGCATCGACATTATTCATCCTCTACTTATATTCCCTACCCATTTGATGTCGATAACCAACAATATCACCCTATACTTGATGAACCGCGAATTCCCGATGGCGTGAAGTATCTTATTGTGGGGCTTTGCCAAACAAGTTCAGGTATTTACATCCGAACTTGAAACCAAATCACAATCGACCATATTCAGTGTTGGGCCATATGATCTGTACCAATCACATTTCTTAAGCTTTATTCAAACAAGAATGATGGGGTAATGTTTAAGGACAAGCTCATACCAAGCTAACAATATCCTTTGACGAAAACCATAACCTAATGATGGAACTTCCGAAGGGGAAATTTGAGGCAAGCACACTTAACCTACATCCAGAAAACGGGGTAGTCGCTCCGCTGAGCATCACCCAATAAGCTTCTAAAAGCAGTAACAAAAAACGGCCTGCCATATCGCGCAGGCCGTTTTGTTATTCAATGAAATAGGATATTAGGTCAGCCGTCCGGCGGTCAGTGTCTTTTGGAAGGCTTCCAACCTGGCAAAATCGCCTTTGGCGGCGTAAGTGGCTTGTTCGGCCCACGTTGGCACACTAGGGGCAAAACGCATTCCGGCGGCTTTGATGGCGGCAGTGATTTGTTCTTCGCCAGTCTGGGCAAGCTGGGCAAAGTCTTGATGCCCGCTGCGTGCAGCGCCTCTCCATCTTTGGCCCAATGCCTTCGATCACCTTTAAGTCATCCGGTTGGGCACTGGCGGCTCTTACTTCGGGAACAGGTATCAACCTTTATCGAATGGGCGACGGTACAGCTTCAACAACCGGTTCAGGAGGGCGCAGGTGCAGCCATTGGTGCGATGCCGCGGCAGCCGCAATAGGTGCTAAGCCCGGCGCGGCTGCGCGCGCACAGGTCGTTCGTAGATAATGGGTTCGATTTCAGCTTCAGGCGCTTCAGATGCACTGCCGCGTCCGAAGCGTTCATACGCCCACAAGAAAAGTGCGACTAGCAGTAGGAGCAGCACCAGCCACCACCGCCCGCGCGGCGCGACGAACGATGTGATTGAGTGCTAAAGACAGCGATCACCAACAAGGTGGTAATAGAAAAATTTCGGACTGAGCGATCCATTGGTATTTTTCCTGTTGGTCAATATGAATTAATACGCGCCTATTGTAGCGCAAAATGGATATTTTTCATGTGATTGTATTTATGCAACGGGCAGGGTAAAGGCGAAACATGCGCCGGGCAACGGGCTAATCGGTTCTACCCAGATGCGCTCGCCATGGGCTTCCAACGCTAATTTGCAGAATGCTAAGCCGATACCACTGCCTTTGGTGCCGCGCAGGGGTTTATTTTCCTTGCTCTGCCAGTACTGGTCAAAGACCTTAGAACGGTCTTTTTCGGGAATACCGGGACCGCTGTCTGCCACACGCACCAACAGTTTTTGCTTGGACGCCCAATGTTCCACTGTAATTCGTACGATCTTTCCAGCAGGGGTGAAACGAATGGCATTGTCGATTAGATTTTGGAGCACACGTCCGATTTTACCCGGATCGACATAGGCATCTGGTAGACCGGGTGACAAGACCACTTCTAAGATGATGTTGGCCTTCTCAGCCGAGGGCATCAAACGCAACCGTGCTAACTCAACGACCTGTTCCATAGAAGTAGCCGAGCGTTCGAGCGTCATTTCACGCCCCTTGCGTATATCCAGCAAGGTGCTAACTTGTTCCATCATTTCATCGGCATTGGTCAAACTCAGGTTGATAGTGCGTTTGACAACCGGGATTCCGTTAGGCGCATCAATGCGTTCCATCGCAATTTGGAGTGCGTTGATGATGGAAGCCAATGGTGCACGCAGGTCATGAACGGCCATGCTGGCGATTTCGGTACGGTATTCCTCTAAACGCTTTTCTTCGGTAATGTCCCGCAGCACCATAAGCCGCCCGATGATGTGGTTCGTTTCATCAATGACGGGCGAGCCGATTTCTTCGATGTAAAGGGACTGGGTGGGATTAAGTTTGCGGGTGAATTCACGGCGGGTAATGCCTTGCGGACTGAGGCGTGTAATGCGTGCTAGATGGGTGAGTTCTTCGCGAGAATATCCAGCCTGACCGTCTTCACTGACTTCGAGATAGTGCAGCAGTACGTTCGCCAATGGTTCGTAGATATGTTCGCTCAGATTAATCCCCATCAGGCGCTGAGCGGACGGATTGACCTCAAGAATGCGCCCGCGGTCATCGAGCATGATGACTCCATCACGGGTTGAGTCGAGGATGGCACGCAGGCGACTGTTGACATCATGAATTTCTTCATGCAGACCGGCATTTTCGAGATGAGCTGACGCCTGCGAACTGAGAAGACTCAGGGTATTGATTTCACGGCTGCTTAGATGGCGTTTGTCGCGGAATCCCAGACATAAAACCTGATATACCTCGCTGCGCCGTTTGATGGGGGCGGCTACCAGGCTTAGATATTGTAAGCCTGATGGTAATCCCTCACCATAGGTGCTGGTGGTATCTTCTACAACCTGGAGGTTTCCGGTGATGATGACCTTCTGTGCCAAGTCTGCCACGGCCATAGATTGGGCGGCAGTGGTGGGCTCTTGATTTTCAGACAGTTGATCGAGGGGCATGGTCGGGCGATTTGGAACAGTGCCACTCTGGAAGATGGCGGCATATTGGCTGCCGAGCAGTGTCATGGCCGTTTCGATCACTTTGCGTGTTACGCTGCTTGTTTCGACAACGGTTGAAAGATCAAGAGAGAGTTGCCGTAGATTGGTGAGGACATCAACCTGATATTCCATTTCATTCAGGAGCCGCTCGTTTTGAATGCTGATGATGGTGTGGCTGCCTAAATTCTTCAAGAAATCCACTTGTTCGGTTTTGAAGAATTCGGGGTGCTGGCTGCTCACGCTCAATACACCTACGACTGCCGAATCCCATTGCAGAGGCACGGCAAGCAGCGAGCTGTAGGTCGCTGATTCAGCGAGATTGTTCAGGAGAAGGACATCGCCACTTTGTACTACCTGTGCCAGTTCGGACCCATCTTTGGGGCGGGCGTAGGCGAGGCGTTCAGAGGGCTTCTCACCGAAGGTTTGATCAATAACCCAGAAGTCGTCGTCTTCCGTGAGTAAGGCCAGCACGACCCGATCTGCCAGGGTAGTTTTGATAGCAGCTTCAAATACATCTTGAATGATGCTGGCGAAATCGCGCGAGCTGGAGATGCGCTGGACAATATCGCGGATGAGGGCAATTTGTTCAAGCTGGCGGCGTAGGGTGTTGTATGTTTCATGATAAAGCTGGGCATTGTGAATCTGGGTCGCGACCTGGTTGGTAGCGGCTTCAACCAACTGTGATTCACTTTCATTCAGCGTGCGGGTGGCGGTTGTTCCCAAAAATACGACGCCAAACACCTTTTGCTGTACCACCATAGGCGCAATCACCATCGAACGCAGGGTGAGATTCGACATGTAGTCTCTGAGGGCAGGGGAAATGCCGGGCTCATCCAGCCTAAGTGAACGCAGACGGGGGTCTTCACTGGAACTGATGGTGACCACTTCGGGGAAGGGCGGCAAGTGATATTGCAACGTATCTTCTTCGCTCAATCCCGTGGGGCCGCTGAAGCCGATGATTTCCATCATGGGATTATTTTCGTCCAGCAGGGCGATCATGGCCCAGTCCATGGCACTCATCTGGCGCAGGACACCGGTCACATCCGCAGCTACTTGATTCAGCTTCAGACTGGCCGTAGAGATACGTGACAAATGTACGAGGTGAGCCATTTCGAAGGCGTGGAATTCAAGCGTGTCGAGCAGATATGCGTTGTCGAGTGACGCGGCGATCCGATTTGCCAGAATATCCAGTAGTTCCAGCTCGGTCTTGCTGTAGGGGTAAGGTTGATAATGGTAAACCACGAGATAACCCAGCAACGCATCGCCAGAGCGCAGTGGCACTTCCGCAAAAGCACGCGACCGCAGCGGGCGGTTAAAGACCTCCAAGGGGTCACGGGGCGTAGCTAGCTGGGTATCGTGAACAACAATGCTGCCGGTTTCCTCAAACTGCTGTTTGGGAAATTTAAGATGGTAGCCCGCTGAACGTTCTACTTCGTTTAGGCCATGACTTTCGGCCAAGCTGATACTATCGGTTTCGCGGTCAGTAACAAAAATGGCTGCCCTGTCCGCCTGTGTGACCTCCACTGCTGTTTGACACGCTGCCTGGAGGGAAAGTTCCTGATCAACACGGAACATCGCATTTTGGGCCGATTGGTTGACCAGGGCCAACTTCCTCACCAGTTCCGTGCTCTGCTTATAAATCTGCTGGCTGTGCCACGCGGTGACAGCGGCCTGATACTGGTAAATAGCAAAGGCAATGGCGACGACCATCAGCACCACAAAGGCCACGATACCACTGCTGTAGAGAATAACAGGCAGCACGACAATGAGCGGCAGAATGAGTAGTTCGGTGAAGTAGATCGGATATTGTTGATTCACGCCGAACAAGGTGGAAGAAGCGGGCTGAAAGCGCGCCAAGACGTAATAGCGAATGACGAGACTGGATATGGTGTAGCTGACCAGCATGACAACCAGTATTGCTGAGTTGGCTGCTGCCAATTCCACAAGTGGCTGCTGACCACCTAAAAGACGATAGACACCCCAGCCGATAAGTGATGACAATACGGTATGGGAAACAGATTTGGCAATGAACTCGGCTTGTTTTCGAAACTGTTTATCCTGTGGAGTGGTGCGTTGACCCAAGAGTACACGTACAACAAAAACCAGCACGCTGGCTGCTGCGACCATGAACAAGGCGGACACCGGCCCTTCGATGAGCAGCAGCAGCATGAAACTCAGGCCACGGTAGGCATGGAAAAAGTTCGGCGTTGTATAATCGTCAGATAAACTGACTATCGTATA
>JAWKPB010000031.1:0-72489 GCA_041390885.1 Anaerolineae bacterium
CGAAATCGGCGGGGTTGAGGCTGTGGGCTGCACAAAAGGCCTGCCAGAGTTTCTCGGTGCGGGTGTACTGGTGGACGGTGGAGGCTTTGCGGCCAGCGCGGCGCAGGACGGCGAAGTTAGCCTGCGCGATTTCCTGCGGCGTGAGGGCGGCGAGCGCAGAGGAGTTTTCGGGAGTGGTGAGGTCTGAAGTGGGCATAGTTTAGAAAGTATGTAATTGACTATAAACTGTATTTTAGTCAGTTATTTACCCCCGTCAACCCCCTCCTTTTTACCCCGATAACGTTATCAGGTTGTGGCGCATCAATAACATCCACATTTAATGAGATGGGGACGTACTGGCATGAGTAGTGCTAACAAGCCTTATTCTGGAAAGAGGTGATCGTTGATTTGCGGAACTGGCAATACACAATCAGTGTGGCCAATTCTATCACCGTTTGCTTCGCCGTCCCACTGGATCTATAGAAGGTTACCCGAATGGCGTGTAGAACTCAGCTACCAATTCCCGAACAAAATCCAAATCCAGTTTGCTGTGCACCTGGCGATAGAAATTGTCTTGAGGAACCAGCCTTTCAAGCGATAAGTCAGGGTGACTTTTGAATAGACGCTCTTTTGAACCCAGCACGACTTCAACCCTTTTTGAGCGCCGATTTTAGCTATATCTTCTTCTCATTGGCACTTTTTCAGCACGCTGCTTCCATTTCAGTAAACAAGTGCAAGCATATGCTTGGGAATTTTTATGTAGATTGTTTTACTGAGTAACTTGCCTCGTTTTTGGGCAAAAACAACAGAATTGGTGATCGTGGGGTTGGTAAAGAAACCCCGTTTAGTTTACTCATAACTTGCTTCTCGAAGAGGGCTAACCAGACATTCCAAACGAAACAGCCGGGTGGGTACAGAATTTGAATCAATTCAATAACTCTGATAATATATCATGCATGATGCATGAAAAATAAGTAAGTCAGCTAGGAGAAACTATGATGAAATCAATAACCCTGACGGAACCGGGGCATTTTGAGCTAATGGATCGTTCCGTGCCCCCTCCTCCTAGCAGGGACGAAGTGCAGGTTCGTGTATATCGTATTGGCATTTGCGGTACTGACTTACACGCTTTTACTGGAACCCAACCCTTTTTTAGATATCCTCGTATACTAGGCCATGAACTCGCGCTGGAAGTGCTAGATATTGGCGATACAACGCTTGATCATTCGCTGCAGGTTGGAGATCGATGCTGCGTTCGACCTTATCTGAACTGCGGCAAGTGTAGCGCCTGCCTGCGCGGTTTGGATAACTGCTGTCTTAATATGCAGGTCTTAGGTGTCCATCGCGATGGTGGAATGCAAGAAATTATCAATGTCCCAATTGACAAAATACATCATTCTGCCCTGCTTTCGGACGATCAACTGGCCCTTATTGAAATGCTCAGCATTGGTGCCCACGCTGTTCGGCGTGCTGATATGACATCTGGAGAGGTCGTGCTGGTGATTGGGATGGGTCCCATTGGTTTGGGTGTGGCACAATTTGCCCGGTTGGCTGGTGCACAGGTGATCGTAGCAGATATCAGCGACGCTCGGCTGGCTTTTGCCAAAGAGCAAAACGGCATCAGTCACTGCCTCGATTCGAGACAGAGCATAGTAGAGCAGTTGAATGTGCTTACAGATGGCGATCTTCCAAACGTCGTTTTTGACGCTACTGGAAATGCAAGTTCAATGATGGAGTCCTTCAACTATGTTGCCCATGGTGGCAAAATCGTCTTTGTTGGTCTGGTTCAGGGAAATATTTCCTTCCACGATCCAGAATTTCATAAGCGGGAGCTATCGGTATTGGCTAGCCGAAACGCAACTGCTAAAGACTTTAATCAGGTGATTTCTGCTCTTGAGAATCGACACTTAGATGTGAAATCTTGGATTACTCATCACGCCACACCTGAACAAATGATAGAGCAGTTTCCGACTTGGCTTGATCCGGCGAGTGGTGCAATCAAGGTAATGGTGAATTTTTCGAACTAGCCCTTCACCGCTCCTATCAAGAGCCCTTTAGCGATATACCGTTCAAGGACAACTGCCAGAATAATCAGAGGGGCAATCATCAGGCCGACCAAAACCGACATGTTCCACCACTGCGGGCCACGCACCCCATTTTGGCCGGAAACCAGCAGCGGCATGGTCTGTGTTTGGGAGCCGGATAAGAATAGTGCGATCACATACTCATTCCACGAGAAAACCAAGACGATGAGAAAGGTGGCAATCAGCCCAGGGATAGCTAAAGGCAACATGATCCTGACCAGAACTTGAAGGCGGTTTGCACCATCAATGAACGCGCTTTCCTCGATCTCAAGCGGTAGTGTCTGGAAGTAATCACGCATGAACCAGACTACAATCGGGATGTTGGCTGCACTGTAGCTGACAATGAGCGCCTGCGGCGTGTCGAGCATCCCCAGTTGTTGGAACAATATATATATTGGAATAATGACGGTTATGGGTGGGAGGATACGCTGAGATATCAACCAAAAGGCAATATCGTCGTTGTTCATCGTGCCTCTAAAGCGGCGCCCAATCGTCTGAGCCAAAAGAAAATAGATCACCAATCCTAGAACTACTGCAAACTGCCATGGGATGCCCTGACTCATCAGGATCGCCATCGCAAAGATGCATCCAACAAATGTCACGATGAGGCCCGGTTTGGGCCGGTATTGGAAACGGGTCAAGGCATAAGCCGCTCCAGATCCGATCACAAGAGATGCCAGGGCGCTGTTCAACCCCACAATGAGTGTCATCGTATAAGGACGTCCGACGTAGTCAGGACCATTGGTCACTAACATTTCCTCCCAAGCATGCAGCGAAGGTTGGAAATCAACAAACGGAATATATTTCGGGCCTGAGCTCACATCAATCGGTAATTTGAAGGATGTAACGAATAGCCAATACAACGGGAAAAGCACGATGAACGCCCACAGCCCCAGAATGGCGTAGGATATGAGCATCCATCGCGGCGATAACCGGAAAGGATTGGACGAGCGTAATAACAACCGGCGCATTAGAGCCACTCCAATATCTTTTGGCGAACGGTGTTGACAAACATTACCGCCACAAACGTTACAATAATCAGCAGCACATAACCTAATGCGGCCGACCCACCTAAGTTTAGTGTCCGCCATTCATTGAATGCATTCAATGTCAGCGACTCAGTAGCCGTTCCCGGCCCTCCGCCCGTCAGAATGCGCGGCAGGTCAATTATTTTGAATGCCTCGATGAGGCGAATGAGAATGAGTGTCAGACTGACAGGAGCAATCTCTGGCAATATGATATAGCGAAAGAGCGACAGTCGGGTTGCGCCATCAACCAACCCGGCTTCGATTTGCTCTCGAGAGACCCCCTCCAGCGCTGCCAGCAGGATGATGAACATAAACGGCGTCCACTGCCAGATATCGCTGACCAAGACAGCAGTACGAGCACCAGAACCGGTTTGCGCCCACGAAAAGTCTTTCAGTCCTAGGCTGACCCACAGGGGGACTAGTGGCCCTACAGAGGTATCGGCCATCATGCGAAACAGAAAGCCCACGCCGACCGGCGTGATCATCATAGGCAGTAGGAAGACGACCCGAAAAAAACGTTTGCCCGGCAGATTTTGGACCAGCAGCAGGGCTAATAATAGACCAATCGTGTATTGAAAAAAGACTCCACCCGCCACAAAGACCAAGGTCACCACGAGTGTGCCAGGCACGCCTTTGTCGCTCAAAGTACTGACCGTGAGCCATACCAGACCACTCGTCATAAGAGCGGCAACAAGACGGAAAAATACCCCAAGCAATTTGCGCTTGGGGCTAGTCATATAGCGATAGAACCAATAGGCCATGAAAGCAGTAGTTGCTAGACAGATGAGCCAGCCTATGAGTGACATCTCACCTAATGCGCCGAGGAGGTGACGTTGGTTACTGCCAAAGAACAGCTTGTGGTAATTTGCTGTTCCAACAAAGGTGATCGTAACACCACCTTTGACAAAAGCTACTTTTGCAAATGACAGATATAAGGAAACGATTAACGGGAAAAGTGATAGAAAAAGGATAATCAAAATAGTCGGCAGCAAGAACGCCATTCTTGCCGTATTATCGTGATGCCCGGTTCTGGATCTTGTGATGTAGGACTTTGCTTGAGCAAAAATGCTGGATTGTATCGCCCTAGACCGGTTCATATTTTCCATGTCAATTAGGTGTCCAACTATTTTGAAAGGAGCATACCATTTTTGAGTGAAATTTACTTTATTAGATTTGTTGATAGAGGCAGTTCAAATAGCTGCCTCTATCAGTCCGTCAAAACTTATACTGAAAGCAGGTTACCGACGCCCGGTCACTTCGTTTCAGTACCTAGCATCGCCAGATAGGCGGCTTTCTGGGCGTCGCGTCCAAATTCGTTCGTGATTTCTTCAGATTGGTCGTAGATTTGCTGTGCTGCATCCTCAGCGTTTAGTTCACCGGCCAGAAATTGGCTGATGACGGTGTCCAGTACTGTCTGCTGGTAACGAGCGACGCCCGGTATAGCTAGGTCAATCACCATATTCGGACTGTTCACGCTGTCCTTAATGGCGCCCAGATAATTTTGAGCGGCGCTCTCACTAAAGCCGGCCTGCACCCATGCGTCAAGATTTTCGAATTGCGAGATGCGGTACGGGTTGTAGCCCGAAGCCCCAATGGTCACATCCACATTCGCCTGTGCGGGTTGGGACATATAGGAGAGGAATGCATATGCGGCATCTTTTACATTCGGGTCAGAAGCGGCGCTGATGGCACCACCCCAACCACCCCATGCGGCCAGCGGGGCATAGTTGACACCATCCACTGCATATGGGCAGGTAGTGGCATCACACGGTACCAGTTTGCCGGTGGACCAATCCACAACCTCTGTCGAGCCGGGATTGATTATGGTACCAACTTTATCCTTTACCTGTGAACGTTCTGGGTCAATCGAAAGCGCGCCAATATCACCCCAGTCAATCGTCATGGCGCAGCGACCTGTCAGAAAGAGATCGCGGGTGTCGTTGAGATTGGCTGTAAGTTCATTCGGAGGGCCATACTGTGTCGTGTCTCCATATATTGCCAAAGCCCGAAGGAAACCATCATTTTTTACCAATGGTGTCATATCATCCGGATTGAAAAACATGCCCTGCCCTGTTCCCTTGCTCTGGATATAGGGAGCAGCAACGTTGAGCACCCACCAGTAGCTCTGACCACCACGAGATTTTGGAATGCATGACCCATAATCAGCTTCCCCGTCGCCATTCAAATCTTTTCCATTGAACTGTGCGGCGACTTGGAGATATTCTTCCCATGTCTTGGGCGGTTCGACTCCAGCATCGGCAAACACATCTGTTCGATAGTAAATCATATTGAAATCACCATCCAGCGGAATGATGTAGGTTCTTCCGTTGTAGGCTGTGATGTAATTTCTGAAAAATGGCCCGACATCATCCCATTGAATTGCCTCGTCGCCCGCAACACGGTCGGTCAAGTCGTCAAGGTAGCCGGCTGAAACCAGATCAGCTTTCCACTGCGGCGCCAATATGAAAACATCATAACTGTTCGTACCGGTTGATTGATCTTTGACAATGTCGTCGAACAGTTCTGCATTAGGTACGGTTGTAATTTCCAGATGGGCTCCACTGACAGCCTCAAAGTCGGGCTGACGGCGCAGGATGGGCTCCGTTACGGCTGGCCCGACGAAGCTGAGAATACGAATGGTAACTCCATCAAAGGGTTTGTCCTGAGCAGCTGCTGGCATAACGCTGATGCTGAGCAGTACGAAGAGGACTAATAAAAAGACTTTTTTCATTGCGATTAACCTCACACACACTAATATTCGGATATTGGTTTCTGTATCACCACTATTTTGTTTATTTAGAACACCTCCTCTTACCTAGGACGATAGTCGTCAAGGTCGCTGGTTTTGAACTTTCGTCGGGTATTTGCCCGAGAAACGAGCTGAACTGTATTGGAGTAAAACAGCCTAATGAGGTGTCTTTGAATATCTTGCCCAAGCATGGTTTGATTGAGAAAAGACAGAAAACTCACTCTTGTTAGTCCACTTTTCGACAAAATTTACTTTTTTGTATATGATGTACCATGCATGATGCATGAAAAATAGCACGTCTTAAATTATTTGTCAAACTCAGTCACATTGAGAAAACTTTCCTAATTGAAGTGATGAGTAATATGGAAATCGGATCAATTCGGCTGTACTACAAACCCAAAAACATGAATAATTGAGCCAATGATGTTTTTCCCATCTTTGGAGTTATTGAATGACTGAGTCCAATAAGAATGCTAACTATAGTGTTTTGAAACGACAGCAACAGTATCTTTCCCTGACTGATATTGCCTACAATGCACTGGTGGAAGCAATTATTAATCAAGACTTTCCTCCGGGATCACCTGTCAGTATTGATAGCCTCGCCAAGCAGCTAAATATGAGTAATACACCGGTGCGCGAAGCGTTGATGCGTGCAAATGGTCAAGGACTAGTTACACAGAGAACGAATCACGGTTTTGTAGTAGCCGACATTCTGAGGCCCGACGAAATGTCGCAGTTGTTTGAAGTGCGCTACCTACTGGAGACTCACGCATTGACGATTGGCGAGATCACACCAACTGCCATTGAAACTGCAACTAATCTGATAGAGCGTATGAAGTCAACAGGAGATGGAACTGTGTACAGTGATTTTAGGGATTATTTGGCGCTTGATCACCAGTTTCACCACTTGATAGTCGAGCTCTCAGGCAATCGTTTTTTGCTGGATTCATGGGAAGATTTGCATGTTCATCTGCATCTTTCACGCTTATATACTGGGATCGGTTTGTTTGATCGGGCAGATTCCACCAGTGAGCATCAGGCTATTTGGGATGCACTGCAACTGGGCGATAAGAAAGCAGCTGTACAGCGTCTCAGTCACCATATTAAGCGGGTCGGGGGGCGGATGCAGCGCTTTTTGAATAGGTAATCATCCTATTAAAATATATCTGGAGACACTATCTCGATTAAAATCAAACGCCTCGATGTCCATGACATTCGCTTTCCTACTTCGTGGGTTGTCGTTTACCATCGGGCGTAGGAATGAGTTGTGTGTTGCAGCAGTGAAGACACTCGCCCCAATGATTATGGGCCACGCTTTGGATGAATTTATCGGTAACATGGGTGAAATCTGGCGCTATGTAACATCGGACAGTCAGCTACGCTGGATTGGACCCGAAAAAGGTGTGATTCACTTTGCGACTGCGGCAGTAGTCAACGCGGTTTGGGATTTGTGGGCAAAAGTGGCTGATAAGCCTCTGTGGAAATTGCTCACAGATCTATCGACAGAAGCGCTCGGATATGCAGCGCAGTCCATGTTTGTTCAAGGATAAATGCGCTGGCGGTTTATAGATACGGCTTTGATATTTGTGTGCGGCACAATTAACTGCCGAACCGTTGACTGCTCATTTATCTTTAGCCGCCCGCCAGCATATCTTTTTCGACAATGCTCGGCATTTTTATCGCTTTTAAGGGAGCTAAATAGCCCGAAATCTTGTGGGTCTGTTGACAACAAAAGTGATTTCTGATAACGTTATCAGAAATCGTTATTAGAAAATTGTTGCAGATGCCCAAAAAGAATACCCTTTTCCCCAACCAAAATCGTGCTGTCACTATCGCGGACGTCGCTAAAGCCGCAGGCGTTTCAGTTCCTACTGTTTCGCGCATCCTTAACGACAAAGAATATGTAGCCGAAGAAACACGCCAGCGTGTTCATGAAGCCATTCGCACATTAGGGTACACACCACATACTCAGGCTCGGCGGTTGCGTGGGGGTATAAGTAAGACTTTAGCACTGCATCACCCGATCGAATCCCCGCATGATCTTAGTAATGTTATCGAAACCTCCTATTTTACTGGTATAGCGGAGGCGGCTAGTGAAAAAGAATATTTTATTAACTTCCTCGTATCACAACTAACCCCCGAATCATTGCTCAATATGTACCGGAGCAGCCAGATTGATGGGATCATCTTGCTCCAAGTTCGTATGGATGATTGGCGTGTCAATCTCCTTCGAGAAAACAATTACCCCTTCGTTATGATTGGTCGCTGCGCCGACTTGAACGGTTTAACTTTCATTGATCTTGACTTTGAGACTGCAATGCTTCAGGCATTCGATCATTTAGTTAAATTGGGACACCGCAACATAGCATTTCTGACGTACCCACGATCTTGGCGCAAAATGGAGATTGGCCCTGCAATGCGCTCACTCGACGGATACACGATCGCACAGAGCAAATATGGTTTTCCTAGTAGTTATCGGGAAATCGGGCTAAACAGCGTTGAAGAAGGATTTGAGGGAACTCTTGACTTACTACACGAGAACCCTGAGCTGACTGCCATCATTACGGTAAGCCATTTGACAGCGGCTGGCAGCATTAAAGCATTGGCTACACGAGGTCGCAATGTTCCTCAGGATTGTTCGGTAATGAGTATCGGCTTTGGTGGTGATTTCGCCAGTGTTGTTACACCTTCCCTGACCACACTTGAATGGTCACCATACGAGATCAGTTACCAAGCAGCGATTCTGATGACAGAAAAACTTACACAAAAAGATTTACCACCGCAACAAATTCTTGTCGCGCCCGGTTTGGTGGTTAGAGAAAGTACAAAAGCAGTGACTTAATCTCTCCTTTTATCCAATAACTTTTTGCCAGTTCATTAATTAACGTTTGTAAGGGGGTTAGCCTATGGTTTTATCCCAGTAGTTTAATTTTCCTTGTTCCAGGCACTTTACTTCTGCAAAAAGATCTAACACTTACGCAATGATAAGGAGAAATCTGTCATGAAAAAACTCATTCTGATTGCCGTTTTATTGATGACTATCGCAACACTAAGTGGAATACCAGTACTTGCCCAGTCAAATGTAACCCTTACCTATATGGCAAGCCAAGGTTGGATATTCGATTCTGAAATAGCATTAGGGGAGAAATTTGAAGAGCAGACGGGAATCCACGTCGATTACCAGATCATCCCGGCGGATCAATATTTCACCGTCTTGAAAACCAGATTAAATTCCGGCGAAGGTCCCGACATCTTTGGCGGGCAAAGCGGCGTTTCGGATTTAGTGCTCCAATATGATGTCGAGACAAACGCAGTTGATTTGTCGGGCGAATCTTGGGCCAGCCACTTTGATCCCTTGGTCGCCGAACAAGCGACGGTCAACGGCAAACTGTATGGGCTGACGCTGTGGGCAACTACGGCAACGACATGGGTGGTGAGCTACAATACAGCCATCTTTGAGGAACATGGGCTGAGCGCACCCACGACCTACGACGAATTCAAGTCCGTCTGCCAGACACTGCTCGATGCCGGAATTCAGCCGTTGTTTGAGCCGTTCTCGGACGGTTGGCACCATGTGCTGTGGTTCCCTGAGCTTGGCCCTCGTTACGAACAGGTTACCCCCGGTCTGGCGGCAGAGCTGAATGCCAACGAAGCAACTTTTGCCGGCAACGAAACCATGCTCACCATCTTACAGCAGTACAAGGAACTGTACGACATGGGGTGCATGGGCCAAAATGCCCTCTCCGATGCCTATTCAAATCGCACGCGCGTCATGGCCAATGGCGAGGCTGCCATGATTCTGGCAAATTTGACATTCCCCCAAGAGGTTGCAGCCGATTTTCCAGAGGTACCAGCGGAGACTTTTGGGCAATTCGTTATGCCTCTGGCAGACAATCAGGTCTTGAATATCAATCCCGCTGGCCCGACGAAGTTCATCTATTCAGGATCGCCGTATATTGAGGAGTCCAAACAGTATTTCGACTTCCTCACGCAGCCCGAAAATCTGCAATATATGATTGATAATACGCCGACCATGCAGACGCTTCCTTTCGTGGGTCTGGATCTACAAGCCAAACTGCTTCCTAACCAGCAAGCCTTCCTAGATGCACATCCCGATCGTGGCACGGTATACCAGACAGCCGTCAACTACGTAAATCCTCAGTGGATGGACATCGGCAGGGATTTGACCGCCATGGTGACCGGAGCTATGGAACCGGAAGATGTGCTAGAAAGTATCGACAAGCGCCGTGCCGATTTCGCTCAAGCCGCCCAAGACCCAGCCTGGGAAAACTGAGTTGTCTAAGCGTCTCGACTAGTGCAGTTCAGTAGTCCCCATCTCGTGTTGTGCGAGATGGGGATGAACATTTACCAACGGGAACCACGCAATGAAACTGGGAAAACGATATCCCTTATATTTTGCGATACCTGCTCTTGGGCTGTACATCGTGTTTTTCATTCTTCCCAGTCTGAGCGGTATCGGCTTTGCCTTTACGGATTGGAACAGCTATAACAATGAAGTGAATTTCGTGGGGCTTGAGAACTTTCAAAAGATATTTTCGTCGGACGAAACTTACCTAAACTATTTTTCGAATACTCTCATTTTCACCATTAATACCAGTTTGCTCAAGTTGGTTTTAGGGTTGGCGCTGGCACTGCTGTTGAATGAGGGGGTAAAACGGTTCGTCCATGTCTATCGGACGCTGATCTATCTACCCGCTGTACTGCCCACTCTCGTCGTTGCGCTGATCTTCAGATCGATTCTGAATCCAGGAACCGGTCTGCTGAATACGTTTCTGCGTGGTGTCGGCGCGGATGCTCTGGCAAGACCCTGGTTGGTTGATCCACGCATCGCGTTGGGGTCAGTAATTGGGGTCGACACCTGGAAAGGGGTCGGCTATATCATGGTCATTCTGCTCGCCGGTCTTCAGACCATTCCCCGCGAGTATTACGAGGCTGCCGAGGTGGATGGCGCGAATGCTTGGGCAAGATTTAGGCACATCACGTGGCCGATGCTCATGCCGGCGATTGTGGTCGTGACGGTACTCAATGTTCTGTACGGGTTGCGTGTCTTTGACATTGTTTATGCTCTGACCAATGGTGGTCCCGGTTACGCAACTGAGGTGCTTTCGACAGGCATATTTAGAGCATTTTCGCAAGGACTGTACGGTCTTGGTACGGCAATCAACAGTATCCTGTTCGTCATTCTGATCGTTGCCGGGTATTTTGTGATACGACTGTTGCAGCGCGGATCGGCCAGAGAATAAAAGAAGTCTAAAGCACGAGAAAGAGATTCTTTCTTATGAAACCCGATTTATTTCAACGAAGTGTCACCCATTTGGTTGCGATGGTTGTCTGTCTGATTATGGTCATTCCGGTCTATTTGATCCTGACGAATTCGTTCAAGTCGTCGGTGCAGGCAAGCTCAATGGGTATTGAATTACCTACCACTCTATACTGGGAAAACTTTTCCACCGTGATTGAACGGGGAAGATTAGGGACAAGTTTCGTCAACAGTGTACTCTACGCTTCCGCCTCGACCGTCATGGCGACACTTTTTGCAGCCATGACAGCGTACGTATTGTCGCGCAACCCAACGCGGCTGAACGGGTTTCTCTACTTCTTTCTCATTATGGGTATCGCGCTGCCGATCAATTTTTTCACGCTAACCAAAATCATGCAGATTACCCAACTGATCAATACGAAGGTGGGTATCATTGTTCTCTATTCAGCTACACAAATCCCTTTCTCTGTTTTTCTCATGTATGGCTTTATCGACTCGGTGCCGAGGGAATTAGATGAGGCCGCCGTCATTGATGGCTGCGGCGCGATTAAGCTCTTTTTCCGTATCGTCCTGCCGCTGCTCACGCCTGTACTGGTGACAGCAGGCATCCTGAACTTTTTGGGAGTCTGGAATGATTTCCTGCTGCCGCTTTACTTTCTGAATAACAGCACCCACTGGCCGATGACTCTGGCCGTCTACAACTTCTTTGGGCAGTATCAGCAGGACTGGAATCTGGTGTCAGCGGACATTTTACTCACCATTTTGCCGGTAATATTGATCTATTTGGCCGGACAGCGCTTCATTCTCTCTGGATTATCCTCAGGAGCGGTCAAAGGTTAAGTGTCCTAAACAACGATCCGTAAATCTTATAGAAGATGTAGGCCATGAATCTTGGTCTGTCTAGTAAACAAAAGATATCCTTTCAACTAGGGAGTACAGCCTTGCAGTCAGTTCAACACAGTTTATATAACAACATAGTAACTATCGAAATGCCTAAAGGATTTATTAGGCTGACCCCCTACTCAGACAGTATTGTTCGCGTGCGTTATGCACTGAACCCGGCATTCAGCACAAAAGAAAGCTTAATAATTCAGCGGGAACCTGACGAGAAAGTTAATATTAAGGTCAGTGAATCCCCGGATGACGTCATATTCTCCACGCCGAATTTGTCCATTCAAATCAACAAGCGGACTGGTGCATTCAAGTACCTTGACAGTTCAAATGGGATCTGACGAAGGAACCAGGAAAAAGGGCAAAACCCTAATACCTGTTGACGTTCTCAAATCTGTCTTTGATGATAATGTGCAAGCGCAAGTGCGCAAGGATGCCGACGGTGTCCACACCCATATCCCATCTACCAAACAGGTCGTTGACCGCAAAGCTTTCCACACAAAATTGGAATTTGAATGGATGCCGGGCGAGGCATTATATGGACTCGGCTCTCACGAAGAAGGAATGATGAATTTGCGGGGTCAGCACCAGTATTTGTATCAGCAGAATATGAAGGTAGTTATCCCCACTCTCCTCTCGACCAGAGGCTACGGCATTCTCTTGGACACTTATTCCTTAATGACCTTTCATGACGATGCCTTTGGTTCTTATCTGTGGACAGATGTCGATGATGAACTCGATTACTATTTCATTTACGGGCCAGAGTTTGATCAAATCGTTCAGGGTGTTCGGCAGCTTACTGGGAAAGCCCCCTTGCTTCCTCGGTGGGCGTTTGGTTATCTCCAATCGAAAGAACGTTACGTCACGCAGGATGAACTCATCAGTGTGGTAAAGGAATTCCGGGAACGCGGTCTTCCGCTCGACTGCATCGTGCAAGATTGGAAATCGTGGCCGCAAGATCTATGGGGACAGAAATCATTGGATGTGGAAAGATTCCCAGATCCTGGTCGAATGGTGGACGAACTTCACGCCTTGCATTCCCGGTTAATGATTTCGATCTGGCCAAACATGAACCCGGGCGGAGATAACTGGCGTGAGATGCAGGAGCAAAACTTTCTGCTTGGTAACGGAGGAACTTACGACGCTTTTCAGGATAAAGCGCGCGATCTGTATTGGAAACAAGCCAATGAAGGCTTATTCATTCATGGCATCGACGCCTGGTGGTGTGACTGCACCGAGCCATTTCAGGCCGACTGGACAGGAACCTTTAAGCCCGAACCGGAGGAACGGCTGCGAATCAATACGGAGGAAGCAAAACGCTATCTCGATCCGGAGTATATTAATGCGTACTCCCTGCTCCACTCTCAGGGTATTTATGAGGGACAGCGTAAAACTAACGCCGATAAACGAGTTGTCAATCTGACTCGCTCAGCCTATGCTGGCCAGCAACGTTACAGCACGATTACATGGTCTGGTGATGTTTCAGCGACATGGGATACTCTGCACCGACAGATTGCCGATGGGCTGAATTTCTGTGCGACAGGGCTTCCCTACTGGACGACAGATATTGGTGCGTTCTTTGTCAAGAATGACCCGAAGTTGTGGTTCTGGAATGGGGACTTCGATCTCGGCATCGAGGACTTGGGTTACCGCGAACTGTATGTGCGCTGGTTCCAATACGCCACTTTCCTACCGATGATGCGCGCACATGGCACAGATACCCCGCGTGAAATCTGGCGTTTCGGAGAACCGGGCGAACCATTCTACGATGCCCTGGCAAAGGCTCTTCAGTTTCGTTATCGCCTGTTGCCTTATATTTATTCGGTAGCAGGAATGGTGACACACGAAGATTACACTATGATGCGCGCCCTGCCATTTGATTTTCGCGGTGATCCTGACACCTACGCTATTACAGATCAATTCATGTTTGGTCCTGCGCTGCTTGTGAATCCTGTCACACAACCCATGTATTATTCTGCCCGCTCCACTCCACTCAAGGATGTGAGTAATTCCAGATACGTGTATTTACCAAAAGGGCTTGATTGGTACGATTTCTGGACAGGGCAGCGATATACAGGTGGTCAAACTCTCTGTGCACATGCGTCTCTGGATTTCTTGCCGCTCTATGTGCCCAGCGGTTCAATTGTGCCTATTGGCCCAGATATTACCTATGCCGATGAGCAGCCCAACGCACCACTGGAATTACGCATCTACCCGGGACAAAACGGCAATTTCACTCTATATGACGACGAAGGCGATAACTACAACTACGAGCAGGGACAATTTGCCACAATCACCCTCTCGTGGGATGAGGCAAACCGACATCTCACACTTCATGACAGGCAGGGAAGCTATGCAGGGATGCCGATTTCGCGCGAGTTTAGGATTGTTATTGCCGATGGTCAGTCCGTGCCAGATGGATTATCGTTCCGAACTGTGCTTTATGAAGGCCGGGCAATACGTATTGAACTTTAATTCTCTCATGAGTTCGGCGCTCGTTTGGAAGCCGGTACGCAGTTTTGCGATTACAACGAGACGATTACTTGTAAAGGACAAAATGACATGATGCAACCGTGGTTTCCAGAAGCCAAACTGGGTATTTTCATTCACTGGGGAATTTATGCTGTCGAGGGAACGGCTGAATCATGGGCGATCTTTAGCAAAGAACGAACCTATGAATCCTACATGAACCAACGGCATGGCTTCACTGCAGCCAAATACGATCCTGTCGCTTGGGCTGACCTCTTCAAACGAGCAGGCGCGAAGTATGCCGTCCTGACGAGTAAGCACCATGATGGAATGGCCTTATGGGACACCCAAGTCAGTGACATGAATGTAGTCAAACAAACTCCAGCACAGCGCGATCTAATCGCACCTTATGCTCTTGCTTTGCGTGAAGCAGGCTTAAAAGTGGGACTGTATTTCTCGCACCTAGATTGGTCTCATCCTGACTATGCGCCCCTGCCCCCTGCAGAGCGCACGAGAGATAATTTCCCTATGCCTTTGACAGATCACAGCAATGATCCCTATCATCAATTTTGGTCTGAATTGGGTCCCAATACGCCTGCATGGCAGCGTTTTCGAGCCTTTCATGAATCTCAATTGCGTGAACTTTGCACCAAATACGGAAAGATTGATATTTTGTGGTTCGACGGCGAATGGACACCGGATGATGATGAGTATTGGCAAATGCCCGCGCTGGTGGACAAACTCCAAACATGGCAGCCCAATGTCATTCTGAACAGCCGCTTGCGCGGTCTCGGTGACTTTAAGACACCAGAACAGGGGATACCAATCGAACGGCCTGAAGGCGTCTGGGAATTCAACACGACTATTAATGATTCATGGGGATACAAACCGAACGACCACAATTATAAATCGGTGCCCCAGTTGGTTCGCATGTTTGCCGAGTGTATTGGGATGGGTGGCAATATGCTGCTAGATGTAGGGCCAATGGCCGATGGCACGATACCACCGGAGCAAATTGAGCGGTTGGAAGGGTTAGGCGACTGGATCAACCATCATGCCGAAGCCGTATACGGCACCCAAGCAGGACTCCCCCATGCGTATCACTATGGGGCGAGTACACTCTCCAAAGATCAGCAGATCCTCTATCTGATTTGTTTTGATCGCCCGAATGGACAGGTAGCTGTTAAGGGCATTCGAAATGACATTAAGTCGATTACTATTCAGGGGCAACCATTGGCATATTCCAGGATGGGCGGTGCACCGTGGATAAACTTACCCGGGGTGTTGTGGATTGATGTGCCGGAAGCTGCGCTTGATCCCATTGCCACAGTTATCAAAATCGAGTTGGCCGGCCCACTTGATTTATTTACTGGTAAAGCCCATGTTTGAATTGAAGCGGAAACCAACTTATCAACTGCATTTGAACCACAACATGAGTTTCAACATAGGAATAAAATGACTTCAATTGATCAGGTAATCGCAAACGGGCCATTTCAAGCGTCGTGGAATTCCCTCAAACAATATGTTGTACCAGATTGGTATCAGGATGGAAAATTCGGCATATTTATCCATTGGGGTTTATATTCCGTTCCAGCCTTCAGCAATGAATGGTATCCTCGCAATATGTATTTACAGGGATCAGACGAATTCAAACACCACGTTAAAACGTATGGCCCACATACGAGTTTTGGATACAAGGATTTTATTCCACTGTTCAAGGCCGAAAATTACGTCCCTGATCATTGGGCGCAGTTATTCAGGCAGGCAGGAGCGCGTTACGTGGTGCCTGTAGCTGAACATCATGATGGGTTTGCGATGTATGAAACGACCTTATCCGACTGGACTGCTGCAAAAATGGGTCCCAAACGAGATTTAATTGGCGAGCTTGCGGATGCAGTACGCAGACAAGGTCTGGTTTTTGGAATTTCGAATCATCGCGCCGAGCATTGGTGGTTCATGAACGGAGGGATGCAGTTTGACTCGGATGTTCAAGATGAACGCTACCGTGACTTTTATGGTCCTGCCAGGCCCGGTCCCAAAAATTGGGAGGTCGAAGCCGAAGCGTGGCATAGCCGGGATTGGGTTCCTACTCCGGACGAAGCCTATCTTAATGACTGGCTGGCTCGAAATTGTGAGTTGATAGATAAATATCAGCCACAATTGGTGTGGTTTGATTGGTGGATTGAGCAAAACTGCTTTGCTCCATATCTCCAGAAATTTGCTGCTTATTACTACAACCAGGCTGAGCAATGGAACCGTGGAGTAGCTATCAACTACAAACACTCTGCCTTCCCTGAAGGAACAGCAGTCTATGATATTGAGCGGGGGCAACTTGCTGGTATTCGCTATCCCTTCTGGCAAACTGATACCGCTGTCGCCAAAAACTCATGGGGATATGTCAACAATCAAGATTACAAGACTGTCGACGACATAGTGGATGACCTGATTGATATCGTCAGTAAAAACGGAGCGCTGCTCCTGAACATCGGTCCTCGCGCAGATGGAACTATCCCTGAGCCAGAGGAAAAAATTCTGCTTGGGATAGGAGAATGGCTGACCCAGAACGGCGAGGCGATTTATGGAACCCGGCCCTGGAAAATCTTTGGCGAAGGCCCAACTGAGGTCAGTGAAGGTCAGTTCACCGATACCAATCGTTCCGCCTTCACCGGGCAGGATATTCGATTCACTACTAAGGGTGATACCTTGTACGCAATTGCGTTGGCGTGGCCTGGCAAGTCGCTCACAATCAAGTCTCTAAGCAGAAACGTGGGATTATGGACCGGCAATATTGCACAGGTTCAACTCCTCGGACATGCCGGACAGCTTGTTTGGGATCGCAATCCAGATGGGTTGACAATTCAACTGCCCGCGCAGCCGCCCGGACAACACGCATTTGTGTTCAAAATTACAGGCTAAACACAGGCTTACTCATCATGGAAAAACCGATCAGCTACTCAGCCAACACAATTAAGAATGACCTAAATGCTGCGAAAGTTCCCTATCAAACTACACATACCGGAGCCCGAATCCCGGCCATTGGACTTGGAACCTTCGGCTCGGATCGATTTTCGGGTGAAGCAATTGCTGAGGCAGTAAAAATTGCGATTTCAGCTGGTTACAGACACATTGATTGCGCAGCAGTCTACGGTAACGAGCATTTGATCGGGCAGATTCTGCGCGATGTAATAACTGGAGGTGCAACTAAACGTGAAGATCTGTGGATTACCTCAAAGCTCTGGAACGATAAGCACAGTGAGGCTGATGTTATTCCTTCCTGTGAGAAGTCACTGCGAGACCTTCAACTGGACTACTTGGACCTCTATCTCATACACTGGCCTTTCCCCAACCACCATGCCGCCGGAGTAGATGTATCCTCTCGCGATACCCACGCCAAACCCTACATTCACGAGAACTTTATGAAGACGTGGCGTCAGCTTGAATTGCTGGTGGACAAAGGATTGGTACGCCACATCGGAACTTCAAATATGACCATTCCCAAGTTGAAACTACTCCTCCGCGATGCTCGAATTAAACCAGCTTGCAATGAGATGGAACTGCATCCTCATTTCCAGCAGCCGGAATTATTCCAATACGTGGTTGATAACGGCATCGTGCCAATTGGGTATTCACCCATCGGTTCGCCGCGGAGACCTGACCGTGATCGAACAGAGAGCGACACGGTGGATATTGAAGACCCTGTTATCATTCGGATCGCGCAGCGTTTAGGTGTTCATCCTGCTTACGTGTGTGTGGCGTGGGCTGTCCAACGCGGCCAGATTCCAATACCGTTTTCCGTTAAAAGCGAACAAATTGTGAGCAATTTACATGCGGCAATCTCAGTGCCCTTGACCGATACCGAAATGAAAGAAATAGCGAGCATAGACAAAAACAATCGTCTTATTAAGGGTCAGGTTTTCTTGTGGAGAGAAAACCAGTCTTGGGAAGATTTATGGGATGTTCACGGGGAGATTACATTATGACAAATACTATGAAGGGTGCTGTTCTACCGGGTAACAGCACAGTTGAGTACCAGAATTTTCCAATACCAGAACCGGGTCATGGCGAAGTACTCATTCAAACCAAAGCTTCAACCATTTGTGGCAGCGACATCCGGGCGATTTATCGCGAACACCTTGGCAAGGGGCCAGAGGGTTATCAGGGTGTTATTGCTGGACACGAACCCTCAGGACAGATCATAGCAGAAGGACCGGGATTGCGGCGCTTCAAAAAGGGGGATCGTGTCATTGTTTACCACATTTCGGGATGTGGCGTATGCAACGATTGCCGTCGAGGTTACATGATTAGCTGCACCAGTCCCTACCGGGCTGCATATGGCTGGCAGCGAAATGGTGGCATGGCTCCATATATTTTAGCTGAGGAAAAAGACCTTATTCTGCTCCCGGATGAATTGAGCTACCTCGATGGCGCGCAGATTGCATGTGGCTTTGGTACAGTCTATGAAGGGCTGGAGCGCATCGGAATTTCAGGGAATGATGCTGTGCTAGTCACAGGGCTTGGCCCGGTTGGCTTGGCTGCGCTCATGCTAGCAAAAGCAATGGGCGCGAATAAATTGATCGGGATTGATGTGGTTGATGAACGTATGGCTCTAGCACGCGATTTAGGGTTGGTCGATCACGCATTAAAGGCCGGGTCAGATAACGTGGCGCAAGTTCAGGCACTGACCAACGGTAGAGGGGTAGAAAAAGCCGTTGATGCCAGCGCCAACGACAGTGCCCGCCTCACTGCGATTCAGGCAACACGAAAATGGGGGAAGATTGTGTTCATCGGTGAAGGCGGGAGCGTCAATTTTCAGCCGAGCCGGGATATAATTCATGATCAAAAGACAATTTATGGCTCATGGGTGACCAGCATATGGTTAATGGAAGAACTAGTTGAGCGAATTGTAAGATGGGGTATTCATCCGGAAACTCTGGTAACTCATAAGTTCAGTCTTGATCAGGCCGGTGAAGCCTATTCATTGATGGCGAGTGGTAAGAGTGGCAAAGTGGCTGTTGTATTTGAATAGGTGGCGACTTTGCAGCGCCACGCTCCCCTGTACCCGTCTGCCATTTATGACAATTCAGCGGCCATACGTGATCTTCCCGCTTGTCATTGTAGCGGCAATTCCGCCCTCCCCTACTCCCCATTTTTGAGGCGGTGGTTATCCTTTGACCGAACCTTGCAGCAGCGCGCTGATGATCTGGCGCTGGAACAGAATGAAGATGATGAGCGTGGGTAAGAGAATGAGGATGGTTCCGGCACAGAGCAGCGGAATATCGGTGGCGTAATGCCCCTGAAATGCGCCAAGCGCGCCCGCCATAGTTCTTTGGGTCGGGTCTTCGACCAGCACTAAGGCAATCAAAAACTGATTCCACGTCCAGACCGACATGAGGATGCCGAGCGACGCCATGGGCGCGCGTGCCAGCGGCAGGTGGATGCGCCAGAAGAGATCCCATGTCGTTGCCCCATCCACACGCGCCGCTTCCGAAATCTCAGCAGGCATATTGACAAAGTGGGCGCGCATCCAGAACACGGCGAACGGCATGTAGAGGCCGATGAGCGGCAGGACGATGGCGAGGCGCGTGTTGTAGATTCCGATAGCGCGTTCCAGATAATAAAGTGGGACGATGATGCCGCCGAAGGGCAGCGTCAGACCGAAGACGAACAGAAGGAGCAGTATGCGCGAGCCGGGGATACGGAGGTGGCCGATGGCAAAGCCGGCCATCGTGGAGATGACCAACGACACCGGCACAACAGCCAGAACAATGAAGGAGCTGGAGCCCAGCAGCGTGGTCATGTTGGCGGCGTTGAACGCTTGGATGAAATTGCCCCACTGCGGGTTGGCAGGCCAGTCAAACCCGCCGGGTACGGTGTTTGACGGATGCAGGGCTGTCGTGAAGATGCTGATGAACGGCAAAATCGTAACAGCCATTAGCCCGATAAGGAGCGTCCGGCTTGCCCAGAGTTCGCCGCGACCAATCTTCATGATTGTGTCTCCCGGCTCAGGCGTTGAATCGGCAGAATAATGACCAACACCAAGAGCATAAGTATGACGGCCAGCGCGGACGCCGGACCGATGCGCTGCTCGGTAAAAGCCAGAATGTAAATCTGGATGCCGGGCACTGCTGTCGAGTTGCCGGGGCCACCGGCGGTAGATACGTAGACGATGTCGAACGCGGCCAGCGCGGCAATGATGGTGACGGTCAGGCACACGCCAATTTCATTGCGGAGCAGTGGAACCGTGACGCGGGTAAACTCGGCGAACCAGCTTGCGCCGTCAATTCTGGCGGACTCAAACAGCGCGGGATCGAGCTTGGTCATGCCCGTCCACAGCAGAACCGTACAGAAGCCCAGCAGTACCCATACCCCGATGATACCGACAGCGGGAAGCGCCCAATCGAAATCGCCAAGCCAGGCGCGGGTGACAGCGCCAAGGCCAAGAGCAGTAAGAATCTGGTTGATCAAGCCGGGGAGTGCGAGCAGCCAACCCCAAATGATGCCCGCCGCAACCAGCGGGATAACTTGCGGTAGAAACAGCACTGTACGTGCAAGTGCGCCGAGGCGTCCGGTGGCTACGCGGTGGATGACACTGGCGACGACGAGGCCGAGGCCTACTGGAATAAAGCTAAAGAAGATGATGAGCCGCAAGGCATTGAAGATCGTGCCGAGCAAGTCCGGGTCTTCCAGAACGCTGGCGTAATTTCTGAGCCCCACCCATGTCATCGCCGTGATGCCGTTCCAGCGAAAGAACGAATACTGAACACTCATGAGAAGCGGTACCAGTACAAAGGCGGCATACATGATGAGGGCAGGCAGCACAAATAGCCAGCCGATGGCCGTATCGCGACGAATTCTTTTTTTAGCGGCGCTGTCTTGAGCAACAGTAAGGTTTTCTGATTTGATCATGATACTTACCATGAATGAGAGAGGTGCAGGAACTTTCCTGCGCCTCTCTACGCGAGTGTACTACTCAGACAGTTCTTTTTCGTATTCAGCTTGAACGGCCTTGAGCAATCCGGCGGCGTCTTGCTTGCCACCGACCATCTTCTGCAGTTCAGGCGTCCAGCCCTGCGCGAATATGGCGCTGGTGGCATTGGCGATAAAGTCCATTGACGTACCTGCCTTGCCGACCACTGGCCCTGCGGCCAGAGTTTCATTCGTGACCGAGCCTTCGGTGACGGCCGGCATGGTGGCATCGGCTGGCCCACCGGGGTTGGAACCACCAACGGCGACATCGATCTTGCGGGCTTCATCGTTGGACGCAACCCAATTGAGGAAGAAGGCCGCACAGTCCGCGTTCTTGGCATTGGCAGCGATGCCGAAGGTCAATGGGGCCGACATAGCAGCAGGCGATCCATCGGCTTCGGCTGGCGGCATGAGGAAGAATCCGGCCTTACCAGGTAAGTCGGTGTCATAACCGGCATTTTGCCAGTCGCCATTAAAGATGAACACACCTTCGCCCTTACCAAAGCGAGCGTTGGCATCGGTATATTCAATGGCGTTGATGTCCGGCGGGAAGTAACCCGCCTGAATCCACTGTTCGAGGTGCTGGGCGGCTGCGAGGTTCTCCGGTGTGTCGATGGTCGCGCCCGGCTTCTGGAAAATCCAGTCATTGATCGGCCCGACTGGTCCCAGCGATGCCATTAATGCTTGCAGCGGGAATGCCAATCCCATACCGCTTTTGGCACTTCCCCACTGCATAATGGGGAGCAGGTCTGCTGCTTTGGCCTTGGCGAGTAGGTCTTCAAATTCCGCGAGCGTCTTGGGCGGCTCGGTCATGCCGATTTGCGAAGCCAGTTCCTTATTGTAGAAAATGCCCGTCAGGCTGTAGTTCAGCCCCATGGCATAGAGCGAACCTGAACCGCGCGTACCATCTTCGCCTACGCGATTCTGGTTAAGCTGCGGCACGGGCCACTGATCCCAACCGAACGAGGCGGCGTAATCGTCGAGGTTCTTGAGCAGGCCGTCTTTGGCAAAGGAAACCATCGTCGGCAGGCGGATCAGATCAGGCGCGTTATCTCCGGCCAGCAGGCGCGGTGTGGAATTGATGAGGTTGGTGAACTGATCTTGCTTGATGTCCCATGTTACGTTGGGGAACTGTTTTGCAAATTCTTCTGACAGCTTGACCGGAAGATCGAAGCCGGTCTCAAAGTAGGCGTTGAGTGTTACGGGATCGGTGCCACAGTCAGGCGTGGATTGCGCGGTGACGATCGCCAGCGTTGGCGCGCTAAGTGCCAGAACCGCCAGCACCACCAGTATCGAAATGAGCTTCCGTTTACTAAACATTATCATTCTCCTTAAAAGGAATTCGTAAGTGTTGGTTGAACGTGAATGTTCGACGCTTGCCATAAAGAACGAATAATGCTGCTGTCAATCTATCCGGACAGAATCAATCTTTAGTAATCACATTCGGTATAATGGTTCCGGATAGTGCCTGATGCCAAATGTCAGCACTATTGTTTGGGATAGTCATGCCTGCCAGTATGGCTATCCTTTTCTTTTGTGGCTATTCATACATATCGCCTCCTTTCAGTCCTTCCTAAACAGAATTTCTCATCACGAGCGGACAGGGTATCATCGCTTGCGGAGTAGCTTCCGTTTCCCCTGTGCTCTGGGCTATTTGCAAAACGGTCTCTGCCGCCCATTTCCCCATTTCATAGAGCGGGAGGTGCATCGTGGTGAGTTCGGGATAGAGATTGGCAGCGATGATTTCGTAATTATCAAAGCCGATGACCGCTACATCCTCCGGGATTCGTTTCTGCATCAGGCGCAGAGCATCATATGCGCCCATTGCCACGCGGTCATTGAAACAGAATAGGGCTGTCATGTCTTCGTAACGGGAAAAGAGTGTTTTGGTTCCGTCGTAGCCGGTTTTGGCGTTGCCATCGTCGCCATAAGCGACCAAGTCATCTGCATCAGGTACGTTGTAGTCGGCTAATGCTTGAAGGAAGCCTTTTTCGCGCAGCTTGGCCGAGGGAACGTCTTCGGTCGTGTTGATCATGCCGACGCACCGGTGTCCCTTTTTCAAGAGCAGTTCAGTTGCTTGATAACCACCTAAGAATTCATCGGGAACGACAAATGGTAGTGTGTTGCCTTCGTCACGGCAGTCCAACAGAACGGATGGAATTTGATAGAGCAGTTGGGGCGGTTCGACGATGCGATGGCGCATGGTGGCCAGAATGATGCCGTCTACCTGTCGGCTCAACAAAATACTGATTTCTTCATCTTCGATGCTGGCATCTTTGCCGGAATTCATCAACATCAGCAGCCAGCCATGCTCGCGGGCAGCGTCCTGCGCGCCTTTTATGATATAGCCACCAAACGGGGTGATGGCGATTTCGTCCGCTACCAGACCGAGCACGCGGGATTGGCTGGTGCGGAGACCGATTGCCATGGCGTTGGGTGTGTAGCCCAATTCCTTGACAGCCTTCATCACCGCTGCGCGTGTTTTTTCGGATATGCTGGTGTTGGGGACATCGTTGATGACAAAAGAAACGGTGGTCTGCGACACACCAGAAAGACGGGCGACATCCCCCATGGTCGGGCGTTTTTTATTTCTTTTCATAAAGGCACTAATTCGATTTACTAAATCGAATTATCTTTAAGATATGCCCAAAAGTCAAGTCATACGCTCGGACTACAGCCTGTGCAAGGGAGCCGAAGGCCAGGCAATTTGACTACTGCCCTGTGTGAGAAATTGAGGATTGCCCTCCCCTACTCGCCATTCTTCACCCGAATTTCAATATCAGTCTCTGCCGTCTATGAACAATTCAGTAATCTGAGCTGACCGGCTCCCCTAACTGATTCTGGTGTAATTTCCGTGCTACTCGCTCAACATTCATTCGCGTATCGCTACTAGCGCAAATTCTCACGCCTATAAGTGCCATTAATTTAGCAATCCTAGTATCGGTTCCAACGAACAGCACGAAATATGCACCAGAGCCAGTTTTGGGGTGTACCGGCCAAAATGCCGCAGAACGGCCCTTCAATTCCGGGGATTGGTGATCCAATTAACCACTCATCAAACAAATCGTATGTTTCCCTCCAATCGCCCATGGAAAGTAATTCATCAAACGGGTGTTAGGTGAATTACCCGTCTCATATCGACTTCTTTCTTTATATCTTCCATGTTTTTACCTGCATTGAAATGGTGCCTCTCATTAACTAGGGCGTAATCAATGATGTCACGCTGATCAAACAGGTTCTAGAGACGTTCAGGCAGTACTTAGCCAAGCAGCGTGCGAATGACAACAAGGCAACAAAACAAAACAGGTAGCCGTTGGTCGCAAGACGTTGACCAAACTTCAATTGAAAGCACGCACTCTCACCAATGTGTCGGTGAGAGTTAGGGTGTTGAGCGCAGCGCCGTGATGAAGAAGCCCACCGGATTGGTGACCTGCTTCCGCTTTTCAGTCAGGTTCAATGCGTTTGAAATGGCCTGTGGTGGGTGGAGATGTACTAACCGTCGGGCATTCGCCATGCTGAGCTGCTTGCCAGACGTTTGACTGAAGGTGCTATAAAGCTGCACTGCCCTGCCCTCCTGCGCTGTATCCGGCAGCGGGCGGTGGAAGTCGGGCTTGTGGGCACATTGCACCGCTGGTCGTGTATTAACAGTTGGTACAGGTAGTTGCGGCCTGATGGTGGGCGGCGGCTGGCTGATGGTTTCGCGGTGTGCCTGCGGCGTGTGCGGCTCCTCTTGGTACGTTGCAGCCACCGTTGGCGTGGGTTCGGCATCCCCGTACCAATAATAATTGACCGTGCGTTGCTTGAGGCGCAGACGCTGCCCCGCAGCCAGCAGCCGTGCGGCGATGGAACGCAGGGCGGGATACTGTTTGCCAGCGGCGGTTTCCACGAATGCGCCTTGCAGGGCTTCAGTGAGTGGCAAACGCTCGATTGTGCCCCAATTGAGGGAGGATTCGAGGTAAACCGGCTTGCTGTGAATAGGAATAAGCTGGTTGTAAGCGTCGATGGTGCGCCGCGTGACGCCCAGCCGTGCCGCCAGCCAGCGGCGGGGATAAGGGCCGGGTCGCCGCTTAATCAGCTCACGGTGCAGCGCCATGCGCGTCTGGCGGGCGCTGGCGAGGTCAGCCGGTTGGAGTGGATCGCTGGCCGACGCCCGCACCCCGAACAGGCGGCATAGATCGAGGTTATGGGGCAGGATAAAGCGGCGCTGATGACGGCCTGTAACTATTTTTCCTGATTTTTGCTCAGTATCAAAAAAGCATTTTTTTGATTTCAACAATTTTGTGTTTTCAGCAGACGCGCTAGCGTCTTGATGGGGGGCGGCGGGGGGAGAATGATTAAAAAGCGCCCTACCCTGCTGCCGTGTTCTGAGGGCATTGTAAATCGAATCGCGGCCAACCGTACCTTTGAGCAATGTGATGGCCTGTTCGGTGGTGAAGACCTGACCCGGACGCAGACCGGCCTGCAGCAGCCCTTCGATGGTGCGGACGACGTAGGTGAGTTTGCGCTGCACCAGCGCTTCGCGGACGGAATTGGAAAGCTGATGTGATGCGGTGCGCCGCTGCTTGTGCCGCGCGGAACGGGAGAAGGCGCTGCGGACGGTGGCTGCGGCTTCGCGCTGGCGTTGGGTGGTGCTTTCGCTGCAATCCCCGGCGGGCTGGTGGGCGTGCAGCGGGACGAGACAGCCATGAGTCTCTGTCTGTGTCCAGCCGTTATCGCGGGCGAAGAGGCTGGTGCGGAACAGGGCTTCGTTGCGGCCACCGTGCTGGCAGTGGTAGCGGTAAAGGGCTGTTACATCGGCCTGATTAGGTTTGGGGAATTCCTCGGACGGTAATAATGCCGTCCCTACGGTATGGGTAGTTTGCTGCTGCGGTTCGGGTAATAGCACCGGGCGAGTCGTGGGCGCGTGCTGGCGTAGGAACGATTGTAGGCGCTGGAGATCGCGTTCGCTGAGGGTTTTGGGAATACCGCCGCGCACAAGGGTATAGGCCTGGCCGTTAATGGTGGTGGGCGGCGCGACCACGTAGCGCCCATCGGAAAGCAAGTCTATGCCCTGCCCTTTCTGGCTGGGCAGGCTGAGGCGCGGTGGAAGATGGAAGTAGAGATGCAGCAGCCCGCGTCCCGCCGAGCGCACACTTCGCGTAGCCATAAGATCAGGACAGCGTAGTTGGAAGTGGTTGAGCACCTCTTCATTATCGAAGTCCAGCACTACCAGATGGCTGACGCGACCGGTGACGATGCCGATGCCGCTGAAGGCATCATGCAAAAACCACTGGCGCAGCTCGTCGGGGTCGGGATGGCGGTGCTGGAAGGCCGCCCACGGGACAGCCGGAACTTTGGGACGGGATGAATCACGGTCAGCCAGCAGTGGGATAACGGCGTATCCGAAGGCGGTGTAAGCCTCGGCAGCGGTTAAAATTGTGGGAATATCATTAAAATTTGTCAACACAAAGCCAATCCAAACGGGGAATGGCTTGCATGTATCAACTAATCTGGTTATGATTAGAGATAAGCAGGCCTGCAGGCTACAACTACAACCTAAAAGGTCTGTGAAGCCCGTGTGGCGTGCATTCTCAGCCGCCCCGGCGGTTAGGGAATGCCTTCTGAACTGCGGCCAAGCATACACAGAAGGCATTTGCTTTTATAAGCTATGAAATTAGGTTGTGTCCCCTAGCCTCTTTGATGGGACACGGTTTCAAATCAGCCCATTGTTCTCCCATTCAGGTCAATAAAAAAAGGCGTCTACTCGCTTATTCGAGAGAGACGCCCTTTGATCTTCATTGATCGCTGGTTTTTTGCACCGATTATGTGGTATAATCTGGTACATCGTCGGACTCGTGTGCGCGAGTTCGGCAATCCCTTGAAACCCTAAGGCGGGCTTCGGCAGGAAAGCGAGTGACCAGCTCGCTTTTCTGTTTTCTGGGATTGTTATGTGGTTAGTATATCCCCCTCTTGCGAGTCGTGCAACTGAATTCCGGTTTTTGACTCAAGTGAATATGTGGCGATATGGCGAAATTGCCGCTGCACTGGCAGGCGGGACGCTCCCGTGATGCCGCTGAATTGACGGAATTGGCGGGCGGGAACACGGGAGACAGGCGCTGCACTGGCACATGTGCAGCGGTTGGCTCGCTCATGGCTGCCGCGTTGTCGTCGTCGTCGTCGTCGTGCAGAAGTACTGCGTGCCGAGTGCTGAGGAAAGGCAAAAGGCAAAGAGAAGTTGATGGTTCATGGTTGATAGCAGGCCGCCAATCGCTAAGCACTCAATGGTAGAGATTATCGTAGCACAAAAGTTCAGGTTTGGGGCGACCAAATGGTCTCTTTTTCAGGGCAACATGACAAACCATTTTGAGGGAAAATGATTGTTAAGACGGTAGGTAGACGGTTAGAGAATGGTTTGATGGGGCGGGACCCACAGCCGTGCGCCCCTACGCGAGCGTATTGCCCTACCCTATCAAGGTGAATTTGGCTTATAGTCTGTATGGTGATTTACTAGATAACTTGTCAGTTACCCATTATTTGAAGACGAGTGTCTGAGAAGGGTTGGGTAGCTAAGATAGTTCGGGATAGAGTTAATTTGCCTGTTCGAGTTCTATCAGTTGCCTGTGTGTATTAGCAATGCTACGTTCAAGTGCTTGACTTATTTTAAGGTTTTCAGGTGTATTTGGCTCTTTATCTAATCGAGCTTGTATAGTAAGTAACGTGTCTAATTGCTCTTTTTGCTGGCTTTTAAGTTCCTCTCTTACATCAGCAAAATAGGTTTTATTATTACCGCCGATAATGAGTTGAATTACGGTTGTGATGAAGTAAATATGTCCTATCACTGCTATTGTCAAAGGAATTATGTAAGGCTCGTAACCTTCTAATACATTGGGGGTAGTTAACCAAGAGCAGCTCAACCAGATTGCTCCAATTCCAACGATCATCATGGCACGAGTTTTCCAGAGTTCTGGTCTTAGAAGCATCCAGACATATATCACAAGGCTAATTGTTGAGATAATAATTGCAATGATAATGTGTTTGGTTATTCCTTTAATAAAATCAACTATTGTTCTTATAGTGTCAAGCCCAACTTCAAGTATGGTTTGTGCTGTGTCAATATCGTCAAATAACTTGAAAACCTGGGATAAATACACTATATGCATTCGTAATAGAAACACGAATGCCCCAATTGAGAGAGCTATGATGTAGATTTCTGAAGTATCTCTCACAACCTGAGATTGTTGCCTCGTAAATGCTAGGAAGAATGTTTCGTTATTTTTTGTTGCGGATGCATTTGTAGGTGTAATTGCGGGAGATGAGGTAATTGTAGATATTGGGGTAGTGGTTGGAGGTTTAGTTTGTTGTATACCTGTATCTACATAGAGAAGGCTGGCAACAATAGCGATTCCCATTAAAGCCAATACACTGAGTGAGGTAGTTTTACTTCCCATTCTTTGAGCCTAGATTTACTCTTCTATGAGAGATTATATCTTTATAGGGTAATTTATGCCCCCAATAAAAAGGGGGTTGGCCTGCCCTTACCCCAGTTGAGCGGTTAGCTAGCCCATCATTAGTGCCAAACAAAACTACAGAGTGTGAACCCGATAATAGGTCGGTGGTTAAAGATGATCTACGCCCGGTAAAAGTGTCGCAATGGTCACTGTGCCGATTTCTGCTACCGAACCTATCCGCGCCAAGTAAACAAGTGCCGTGCTTCGTCTCTCGCGCACCGCCGTGCAGAAGCATCTTGAGGGAAAATGATTGTTAAGACGGTAGGCAAACGGTTAGGGAGTGGTTTGATGGGGCAGGACGGTGGCAGATTGTCAAGCACCCATTTTCTGAAGACAATTGTCGGAGAACACGCGGGTAACAAATGCAACCAGTGCTGCATCTATTGGGATGAGTAATGGAGACCGTTTTCATGAAGAGTAGCGTCAGACTTAATCCTATTATTATTGGGCTTATCATGGTGGTCGGTCTTTTCATTGTAGGCATAACACTTTTGAGACCTGCTATAGACGATGTATTTAAGTCGGCTTCCAGTTCGGATTGTGGCTGGAGAGGCGAAGCCTATGTGTGGAATGATAGCAATCGGGATGGTAAGCCTGATGAAGACGAAGCCCCGCTGCCAAATGTCTCAATCCTTGTGGACGACGTGCAAAATAACCAGGTTAAAGTTGAGACCGGCGTGACCGATACCGACGGAAAAACGACATTGCGTATTTTCACTGCCGGTTGCCCGGAAACAAGTTTCGAGGTGTATGTTGAGCCAATTGAAAATTACTGTGCGACCACACCGGAACGTATTTCGATTTCTCAACCACGTTACAATTTTGGTCTTGCCTTATGCAATACGGATACTAGATAAACGGTGACCGGTATCCCCATAAAAAAAGACAACAGCCTGAGAAATAGGCGTGAAAAAGGGGGTGTGCACTACGGGGGCGGATCGCTAAGGTCATCGGTAAGGTGCAATGCCAATTCGTCTGATAGTGCTAATTGGCGGGGCGCACAGCCGTGCGCCCTACGCGAACATATTGCCCTCCCCTGCCCACACCATGATTACGCCCTTTCAGGCACATCGTTCCCTGTCACTTTATAATAGACCCCATTGAGTAACCACTCTCCCGCATCGGTATGGCGACTTTTACCGGGTGGAAGGCACGCTGCGCGGTGTTAATGAGCGTGATCTGTTGGTCGTCACCGTCTGGATCATGCGAACCGGAGAAGATGGACTTTATCGCTTTATGACCTTGAAGCCGTGGAGGAAAACTGACGATGCAATCTGAATTGTATACCCGCGTCGCCCTCGTGCGTGACCTTCCCGAAGCCAACCTTAAGCGCGGCGATACGGCCATGTCCGCTTCCTAGAGCGTGTTTGAAAACTCAAATGGCGAACCTTCGAAACAGCAAGCGGGCCATCGCGATATAGGTCCAAGCTTCTCCAGCACGCTCCATTCCGCGTCCGTCACATCACTTGGGTAGATCTTCCGTTCGCTCATTCACTCAGTTTGCCATCTCCCCATTCAGTTTTCAAACACGCTCTAGCGCAGTGGGATGTAGATGATGCGGTTAGCGAGTTCTTGTGCTGTACTCACTTGCAACACAATGAGTAGTTCTTCAATGGCCTGCCCAATGGGGAGACTATCCCGCACTTCGATCACGCCGGGCACGGGCAAGCCGGATCGAATACGGTCATAAGCATGTTTTGTCATGGTGTGCACGTCATGTGTCAACAGAATGCAGCTTTCGGTCGCCGCCCATTCCAACACAACTTCATCGGCTGCTTGATACACCTTAGTGTCCTGAACACGCCTGATGTCCAGTTTAGGCTCTGCCCGCATCAGTCCCCGCAGAATATCCCCATTGAAATTCTCATCAACCAGCAGACGCATTACTTGTGCGCTTCGTCTAAACGGGCCAGAAGTCGTTCCCGCAGGGCATCATGGGGATGGTCAGCTTCGTAATGCCGCCGCATCTCATCCGCCAGCAGGGATTGTTGGCGGACGTACGAGTCCACCTCTCCCCGATTTTGCAGATAGTAGCCGATGACCAGATAGACTTCGGATAGATTCAAGGCTGTATAGTGATGGGCGATTTCTTCAGGTGATGCACCCCGTTGAAAATCGGCAACCACCGCTTGCAGTGTCACGCGGGTATTCCCGACGCGGATCACATCACCCGCGTCCAAACGCAAAGGGACGTTGACCGCCGTTGGCATGGCGAGCATAACACACCAACCTTTCTATTTGTGTGTAAGAAGATTATAGCAGAATCATATGCCGTGTTCGTCAGTTTCCAGAGCAAGAAAATGAATGAGGACGAACCAGCGGTTCGCCCCTGCCCCACTCTTCACCAAACCGAGTCACAACCACTTTTCTTGTGTATAGCTCTAAAGTTCGAATAAGGTTATAATGTACAAAAGCCCCATATTGGTAGAAAAAAGAGGAACGTATGGCAAAAAACGTCAACACCGCTACTGAACCGACGATTGAACAGCGCCCCGAAAAAACCTATATGGGCATTCGCATCCAGACACCCTATGCCGGGATGCGTAAAGACATTGACAAGATACAGAAAGAATTGGAGGCGTGGTTCAAAAAGAACAACATTGAAGCCTCTGAGCCGCCCTTCCTGCGCTATCACTGCATCGACATGAAGGGCGAAATGGATATGGAATATGGCATCCCTGTCAAAGCAGCCCTACAGGGAGAGGGGCGTATCAAAGCCGGGACGATTCCCGCCGGACGTTACGTCAGCATCATCTATTCGGGCGGCGGTTATCAGGGCAATAAGACCCTTGTCGAATGGAACAAGAAAAACGACATTCCGGTTGATCGTTGGGACAGCGAAAAAGGCGACAACTTTGCGGCGCGCTACGAGCAATTTCTCACCGATCCCAAAATTGAGCCGCGTAAAACCAAATGGCAAATTTTGCTGGCCTTTAAGCTCAAGGACGAAGCCTGAGCGAAGATAATCTGTTGCGCTGCGCCCCTACGGTGGCAATTCCCCCTCCCCTACTCCCCGTTTTTCAACCGGTGTAGGGCGAAGCGTAAGCCACCGACAGCATTCATATCCACCGGATGCAGGTCGGCGGTGGTCTTGTGTTTGCGGCGGTCGAGGATCTTGCCGCCGTACCATTCCTTCTTGCTCAGGTAAGGTTCGACCAGCCCTGCCCCACCGCCCACCAGAATGACCGAACGGATGCCGCGGAAGCCGTCGAAGACACCGTCGGCGATGTTGTTGGCGACCCATTCGGCATAGCGCTCGGCATACTTGTCCAGCAGCGGTTTGAGGTCAGCTTCCTGCCCGGCGACGGTCAGGGTGTAATCCCCGCTGACACTGCCGAGGCGGATGATGCGGTCAATGTCGTCCACGGTGAGGTTCGCCGCATCGTCGCCGATCTGCTTCTTGACGGTGCGCAGCATGGGTTCGCGGATGTGGACATGGACGCCGCCCGCTTCCCACGTGGCGTGCTGCAGGCTTTCGGGATTGAAGTTGCCATTGGTAAGTTGCAGCGCGTCGAGGGTGTGTGCGCCCAGATCAATTACCACCACATCGCCATCGAGGATGTCAGACGGGACGATGTCGCCCTTGTCATCCAGCACGAAGCAGGCCGCCGCGCCGATGCCTTCCGGCCAGACGGTGACGGATTGGTATTGGAACTTGCGCGGCTTCTTATCGCCTTTGAGGGCGATCTCCACCTTGCCCCCGCGCTGGGTGAAGCGGTCGTGGATGAAGGTCTTGAGGTCGTTGTACAGGCCGGGCGGCGCGAACAGCGTCAGGTCAATGGTGCCGGACTTGATGCCCAGGCGAGCCAGAGCATTGGCGACCAGAAATTGGTGCATTTCGTTGCCGTAACGGTTGGCGCCGAGATGGTGTTCGAGCTGGCGGCGGGTGACGCGCACCACATCATCGCCGACCACGTAGCGGTGGCCGCCCCAATCAACATAGTCATAATCCAGCTCCCAGCCCTTACCCAGTCCGAGGCTGTCACCGGTGGCCGCCGCGCGCACGCTGGGGGAATAAAAACTTTTGTAGCCCTTGCCTTGCGCCATGACGGCATTGGTACCGCCGTTCCCGGCGTCGACACTTGCGGTATAATCGCTCATAAGAAACCCACCTCCGATGGGTTGAGTGATGCGAAAAGTCCTGCGCTCCACCGCGGGACTTTTGCATGATTAGTGCTGTAGGCTTTTCATATTGTTGAGAAAGTTGAGCGTGGCATTGGATGACGCGCTTTTGCTGATGATGATGGTGTCCTCGTCGTCAAAGGTGGGCATGGCGAGGGCTGGCGCGTTCAGCGGTTTAGGACCGCCAGCGTGCAGTGTGCCCTGCCCCACAGGTGCGGACGGCATGGCGAATTCCCGACTTTTTAGGAAAAGAGCTTGGACATGTTCGAGGAGGTCGAGACCGCCGGGAACGAATTGGTCTTTGAGGTGCGGAAACAGCTCGAAGAGCACCGAGAGGTCGTTATTTTCAAGCGCCCACAGCAAACGCACGCCATCGCGAATCAAGGTGACTTCGCGGCGCTGTGAGCGAGAAAAGTCGAGGATATCGCCCACATGACGGTCTACTGGATGCTCGAGGCGCAGTTGGAATTTGCGCGTCTGGCGCGGGACGTAGCGGCGATTGGCGGGTTTCTTTTGCTTTTCCGCTTTCGGCATCGGTGTACCCTTTTTAATGTGTAACACACTATAGTGTGCAAATCTACGGAATACGTGTATACTGTAAGAATACTACTATCCGATGATGGATGCAAGAAGTAGTCCTAAGAAAATAGGAAAATGAGAATGAAAACGGGAACAGTCGCCAAACGGTTCGATCTGGATCAGAAGACTATCAAGATGTGGACGGATACGTTCCCGGATCACTTCAGTGAAGGCGCGCGCGGGGAGGGGAGAACCCAGCGCGATTACCAGATGGAAGACCTGTGGGTGCTGAACACCATCAAGATCGAACGGACGCGCAATGTGCCCTTCGAGCAGATCGCGGCCAAGCTGGCGGCGGGGGATATTGACACCAATCTACCGCCGGAGTTCACCTCAATCGAAGGCGAGAGCGCCATCGCGGTGTATTCGGAGCTGAAGGGTTATCAGATACAGATCGAGAGCTTGACGCAGGAAGTAGACCGCCTGCGCGCCGACGGCAAGGAGAAGGACGAGAAGATCGAACGGCTGAACCGCGAGATCGGCAAGTGGCAGGCCATGTACGAGATGCTGAAAGAGCAGCGGGATAATGACGAATAGGGCAGGGGAATATCTTTTCGGCTTAGCCCACAAAAGTTTTTAGACGGAAGAATGAATACACCCTAAAAAATCTGAGTTCGGTGAAGCCGCTCACTTGAACCTGTCGGCGAACTCAGGTTATCGTATTGAGTTCATTTCCATCCACTTCATAGTGGATGCCTTCATCTCATCCGCGTGAACAAGATCAAGTGTCGGGTCGACTTTCGCAAGTGTTTTGAGTGCCTGCTCGAAGGAGTGGACGATCTTAAACGGTTTACCAAGAAAACGCGCCAGCAGTATCCCGCCAATGCAGCTGCTGTAATTGGAGGCAATAAAATAGAGACCAGCCATGTTTCGGTGAAATCGCAAACCCTTGATTGCATGGCCCATATCTCTAGGATCTTTCACCGCAGTCCTTACACGGGACATATGCATAACAAGATGTAGAGGATGATGTGCTTGATCCAATAGGTGTTTGACTTGCCGAATAGCATGAACGGCAATGGAAGATTCAAAATCACCCACCGGTTCGACCAGAACAATGCGATTAACGATTATCCAGTCAATATTTACTTCATACATAAGGATCAAATCCTGCATTTATGACTGAACATTACAGCATAAGGGAGTGAGTTAGGTAAATTATTTACGAAAAACGGATATTTTTCAGAACGTTTTTACGCGCTCAATATAACGACTGACATCGCAAAATGGGTTTCATCAATGGAGCTCGTCAGACCAAATGGAGGCAAAACTAGAAGTCGAGTAGGGCAGGGGAATATCCTGGCGGCTTAGCCTACAAAAGTTTTTAGACGGAAGAATGAATACACACTAAAAAGATAGGAGGGACTCCATGCAAACTGTAACCCTCAAAACCCGCACCGGTAAAGATGGTATCGTTCGGCTTGAAATCCCTACCGATAAAGCCGATAGCGAACTGGAAATTGTGCTCGTTATGCAGGCGGTAGAGGATGAAACTCTCGATGCTATGGGCTATCCCGTCGGCTACTTTGACGAAACTTACGGCATGTTTGCCGATAATCCCATCGAACGTAACCAGCCACTTCACCCCGACCTGCGGGATGAGCTGACGTGAAATATTCGCTGCTATCGCGCTGGTTCAAAACCTCATTGTAGTAACCCACAACACAAACGAATTTTGTCGCATTCCCCGCCTTAAACTCGAAGATTGGGAAGTCTAGAACGTTCCCTGAACCTGTTCTCCGGAATCAATGATCCATAGGATTCGGCACGGTCTTCGCCAACTGTTCAGTTTCAAGCGAATAGGGCAGGGGACAGGTTTTTTATAATCAGGACATCGAGTAAGGTTTTGAACGATGACTATACAAGAGTCCAGAACTTTATCCTCAACCACGTTAGCGTATAAACAGCACCACCGGCGCGACCAGAATCCAGGCCATTTTGGCGAGATCATAGTTGACAAAACTTAACCCAACCGACAACAAGAAGACTGCCGATACAGCCAACTGGCGCAGCGTGTCACGCTGAATGACTGGTGCGGGCAAATGCGGGTCGATCAAACGGTGCTTGTGCGATGCATAGACCCAAATGCTTGTGGATAATAAGCCCGTTGCGGCTATGGTCAGCGCATAAAAGATGGTCGCAACCTGGTTTCCGTGTTCGCTCAGAACAGCGGTCGGAAAGGGAATAAAGGCGATTATCATGAGTAAGAGTAAATTCAAAAAAATCAATGTCGCGTCGTAGCGCTGGATGTAGCGGAAGCGGCGGTGATGTCCCAACCAGAATGAACCGACAATCAAAAAACTGAGGATATAACCTAAGTATTTGGGCCAGAGTGCCAATAGATACTGGAGGAGCTCGGCATCCGTCAGCGCACTTTTTTCGGAAGGTAAGCGAATCTCCAACGCCAGTAAGGTGACGGCAATGGCAAAAACCGCGTCACTGAAAAAGACTAAGCGTTCTAGTCCGATATGGTCATTTTCAATATGAGCAAGAGCAGGTTTTTGTTTTTTAGATGATGTCATGCGGTCATCCCCGGACTACTTCATCTCTATTCCAATCAAGGGTTACCACTAAAAGCGCTGGACGCCGGATGATGGATATCACCTTTTCGAATGTATATCGTTACCAGCTTGCAGCCGTGAGCAGCTAACGGGATTTGGACTGTAGGGGAGGCCGGTGTTCATTCGGGAAACTTCACTCAGCAAATTAAAAACCCGACAACAACATTCTGCCGGGCTTTTGAGGTTTGCTTACCGGAAAGTTTGACCACGTCGGTAGCAAATCCTTCAATAATCACAGTGTATGGTGAACAGCAGGTACGGAACAGATCAAAAGATGTTCACTTTATGCTCAATTTCTGAGAACGTTATTTCAATCCGGGTGTGCGCTTTATATGTCTGTCGCTCCCGTGTTCCCCACTACTTTTCATCGCGCTAGAAGATGAGTAGGGCAGGGGACTAAACCACTGGCCGGGGCTAATGCTAAAATAACGGCATCATAGTGCACGGACGCTATCTCAGGTTATTCAAGGGCAACATAAAAGATGATGCAGACTTACGTCATACTATTGCGCGGCATCAATGTCGGCGGCAAAAATAAAGTCCCGATGGCAGACTTGAAAAAGTGTCTGGAAGATCTGGGGTTTTCCAACATTTCTACCTATATCGCCAGCGGCAACGTCATTTTAGAATCGGACAAACGCCCCGATGAGATAACCACGCAAATCGAAGCGGCGCTGCCGGAGAACTTCAAACTGGTTGGCGAACACATCAAAGTCTTGGTCTTGACTCGCACCCAGTTGCAGGCAGTTATCGAAAACAAACCCGCCGGTTTCGGCGACCAACCCGAAAAATATCACAGTGATGCCATCTTTCTGATGGGCATTGAGTCGGCTCAAGCCATGTCGGCCTTCAATCCCCGCGAGGGAGTTGACAGCGTCTGGCCGGGGGATGGTGTGGTCTACTCCCAGCGCCTCAGCGCCCAGCGGACCAAGAGCCGGCTGAATAAAGTCATGTCAACACCGGCCTACAAATCCATGACCATCCGCAACTGGAACACCACCACAAAGTTACTAAAAATCATTGAAGAGACGTACCCGCCTATAAAAGAATAAAGTAACGGCAGTCGGGGATGACAGGCTCGCAGGACGTAAGAGGGTCAGCAGCCCTGTTCCCATTAGGGCGCAAATACTTGCCTGAAATCATCGACATGATAAAACAGTTCTAGTAGACTCATCTCGAATGCCTTTCGGGTTGGGTATAACACAGGACAGCTTTACCTGACTCCGGTATATCTAGATACTCCACAGGCTTCGCATACCGTTTCTTGGGGGAAACAGCCATGAGAATTGCCATCATGGGTACAGGTGGGCTGGGTGGTTATTTCGGCGCAAAGTTGGCGTTTGCTAACATGGACGTGGTGTTTATCGCCAGAGGCGAATTGCTGCGCAGCATCAGTCAGAACGGTATCAAGGTGCACAGTCCAAAGGGTGATTTCGCCATCAAATCGATTCAGGCAACTGACAACCCGAACCTGATTGGTCCTGTCGATCTGATTCTGCTCTGTGTCAAAACGTATGATCTCGACGGTGCTTTGCAGTCCCTCTTACCCTTGATCGGCCCTCACACAACGGTTATCCCGCTGCTCAATGGCTTTGAGCATATTGCTAAGATGAAAGCCGTGCTCGGTGACAGCCATGTTCTCGGCGGCATCTCAATGACGTTTGCCCGTAAGGGCGAGCCCGGCGTGGTTCATCATCTGGCTGACTTAGATCACTATCAGATTGAATTTGGCGAATGGGAGGGAACTATCTCACAGCGCTGCCAGCAGGTTCAGGAAGTATGGGAACAGGCTGATGTAAAGGGTATCGCCGTATCCAACATTGCTGAACGCATGTGGTGGAAGCTCGCTGGAATTTGTGGAGCAGGCGTTTTTGCCGTTGCACGGGGGGACAAAAGCAAAGTGTGGATACCGGAAACGCAAGCGCTTTTCCATGGGGCGATCTCGGAAGTTGTGGCTATCGCCCGATCCCAACAAATACTGCTAGATGACGCGCTGCCCGATAAGTTTGTCAACGTTATAGTGAATGCCCCTGCAACTTACAAACCCTCTTTATTGACGGACTTGGAGCAAGGTCGTCGTTTAGAGATTGCGTCCACCAATGGCTTCATTTCGCGTCTGGGTAAAGACCTCAATATTGCTACAGCGGTCAATGATTTTATTTACGCCTGTCTAAAACCACATATGAACGGCAGCGTTTTGGCGAACAAGCCTGCATCGTAAAACCTGTTGGAACGCATTGATGCTGTGACTTGCATTCCTTAGACCTTGACTGCTAGTCTGGCGTTTTGCCTTGATTGCTCCTTCCCGACGATATCCTGAATGCGAGAAGGGAACACCACTGTGGGCTGTTTTTTAAGCCTCCTCAGCTAATGCGTTGGGGAGGGGTTTGGGGGTGGGGATTATGATAAAGGCCCCCACTTTTTTGGGGGACACGGAATAGCTCATCTGTGCTATACTTGGTTTTATGTTTACTTCTCTTCACTTCCCCTTGACCAACCACCTAATCCATACGGTGTTGTTGCAGCGCCGCGCTCCCGTCTTCCCGCCGAACAGGCACAAAACGACGACGCGGCAGATATGAGCGAGCCAACCGCTGCACTTATGACATTGCAGCGCCTGCCTCCCGTGTTCCCGCCCGTCAA
This sequence comes from Anaerolineae bacterium, assembly GCA_041390885.1. GTDB lineage: Bacteria > Chloroflexota > Anaerolineae > Aggregatilineales > Phototrophicaceae > CFX2. The sequence continues at coordinate 38,840 of JAWKPB010000031.1, forward strand.
ATTTGTCATTGCAGCGTTTCGCTCCCGTCTTCCCGCCCGCCAGTGCAGCAACAATATTGCCATACCGTCGCCTGCGGCTGAATGGTAGGTATTGAAGCATTCAAACAGGCTTCTCATTATTTCTTGAGGAGGCTGTTTATAGTCATTACGTTACCGTGATTGCTAGTTTGCGGTTTTGCCTTTATTGACGCTTCCCGCTCCCATCCTGAATGCGAGGACTGACATTGTGGGTGTTCTAGCCTCTCAGCTCTTGAATTCGGGGGAGGGGGGGGAGGGGTAAACAGATGTAACCAGCAATTACGTTAACATATTCTGCTGTGATTCTGATCGGGTGCGGGATTACTGCACCCGATCCTCAATATCAGAATTAGAATTCCTCGCGCCCGAACCGCCACAGGGCGACCCCGACAAAAAGGACGATCCACACAATGGTTGCCCAGATAGGTATCGTTGTAGCCAGCGGCTGACCCAGCATAACCTGGATGGCAAGCCCCTGCGAGCCGCCTGATGGAATAATCATCCACGGCATCAGATAGGCGAACTGACCCGCATAGCCCATCAAGAACATCGCGCTGAACAGGATACCAATCGGGATGCCAATCACCGGCCCACGGTCACTGAAGAGCGTGCCCAACATCAGCGTCAGCGTGAGGTAAAACAACATATGCAGGGCGATTAAGGCCATGCCGGCGATAAACGGCCCCAGCGGTGGCAGGCTTCCGCCATAATTCGCGAGCTGCAAATAACCAACTGCACCCTGAACCACGACGACGATGACCAGCAGCGCGAGGACATTAGCCACGAGTTTGGAGAGGATAAAGGCCGGGCGCGAGGCAGGCTTGGACATGATCCATGCCGCCGTACCGTTCTTTTTCTCGTCAATGATAATCCCCTGCATGGCAATAATTCCGCCGACAGATCCGAAGATGCCCGCCATCACACCGAAGACCATCCGGGCTTCTGCCAGAATCTGTTCCACAGTCCGTTGAGACCCACTCATCTCTTCGGTTGCTGTTGAAAGCATCGCCAGCAGCATGCCGTTGATGAGTACCAGCCAGATCAGCATATTGATCCACCAGCGGCGGCTGCGCCACCATACCCGATTTTCGCGCCACAGCAGATTGGCGAACCCTCTGCGCCAGCCGTGTTCGTTGACCAGTTGAAATGTTGTATTAGCGGACATGTTGTTCTTCTCCTACCATACTCATGAAAACTTCTTCCAGATCGTATTTCTTGCGACCAAACTCGGTCACCTTGAGGCTTTGATTTTCCAACAGGAGGCGCAGCAGGTGTGCTTCGGCAGCATCCTCGTCGGTGACGCTGACCTGCCAGCTCGTTGTGCCACCACCGTTGGCGAGCGTATTGACCGCCGATACCCACGGTTGGCTGGCTACATGAGCCTGTGTGCCGTTCGCCGTCCCTTTGAAGGTGACGTTGTAGACCACGCCCTCATTCCCGCTGAGCAGCGCTTCAATCGGCGCTTGGGCGATCAGTTGGCCGTGTTTCAGAATGGCAACCGTGTCGCTGACGCGCTGGACGTCGCTCAGGATGTGCGTGGAGTAGAAAATAGTGGTGTGCTTCCGCAGCCGTTCCATCACTTCCAGCACATCGTGCCGTCCCATCGGGTCAAGCGCTGCTGCCGGTTCGTCCAGAATCAACAGGTCAGGATAATTGATCTGCGCCTGTGCGATGCCGAGCCGCTGGCGTTCACCGCCGGAGAACCCTTTGATGGGGCGATCCGCTTTGTCCACCAGCCCAACCAATTCCAGCGTATTGTTGATACGCTCTTCGACAGCCTGATTCGGCCCGCGATAAAAAAAGCGGGCGGTGAAGCGCAGGGTCTCGCGGGCGGTCATCCCCTCGTAGTAACGGGGGTCTTGCGCCAGATAGCCCACACGCTTACGGATTTCGGTACTGTTCTTTACGACGTCCATCCCGAAGATGGAGGCGCTGCCGCCGGTGGGACGTGCCAGTCCCAGCAGCAGCTTAATGGTGGTGGTTTTGCCCGCGCCGTTCGGCCCCAGAAAGCCAAAGATGGAGTTCTTGGGCACCGTCAGGTTCAGCGCGTTCAGGGCATTCACCCCCTTGAAAGTCTTGGTGAGATCTTGTGTTTTGATGACGAGCGTATTGTTATCGTTCATAGTTGGTTACCTCCTTGCATACTTTGCGAAATTCACGTGTTGGTGCGGGTTGTTGGTCATTTGTATTAATCAGTCTCTCCTCCCTCTGCGTGTCCATCGTCAAGCGGGTTGACGGAGATTAATTCGATACCTAAGTCGCGAAGGCGGTTCAAAACACCGTGCAGTGCGGCCTGATCCGGCAGTGAGCCTGTTAACAGGGTCTCGCCGTTGTCCTCGTGGTGGATCGCCAGCCCGTTGAGCCAGTCTGCCCAGCTTTCGTCAATATGGTCCTTGATACGGATTTGGTAGTGTTGAGTCATGATTTCTGCTCTCATACTGCCTCGGCTGTCAACGAAGCCCGGCGCGTCTCCGCGATCACTTTCAGGATGGCGTTGGATACGATATCGGCGTATTGCTTCTCCGAAACCAGTGTGTAGTGCGTTGCGCCCTCGACTGTAATGTGCTGGCTGTTGCTGGAAAGGTGTGGCAGTTCATTTTGCAAAGCCGTCAACTCGTCAGCGTAGACAGCCTGCTCGCTAACGCTAATCACCATCAGAGGCAGATCGCCAAGCGGTTGGGCCTGATTGACCTGCTGGCGTGAGATGTCGCGCCACGCCACCAGTCCGTCCGCACCGACAATCCACGGTTCGGGCTGTGCCAGATAGGCGCGCATTTCGGCATACTGCTGTGGTGGCAACCCCTTAATGTAGCCCTTTTCCAGCCGGAAAATCCGAATGACCCCAAAGCGTGCCAGGAAAGCGGTTACCCGGTTGATTCGTTCGACGGTTTGTCCGCCCCGTGAAGCGGGTATATGAATCCATTCGTCAGGGTGCGAGGCATCAACCAGTGCTAATCCGGCCACTTCATCGGGGTACAGGTCAGCAAACATGCGTACCACCAGCCCGCCGTAGGAATGACCCGCCAGTACATAAGGCGCGTGGCAGCCCGCATTTCGCAGCGCGATGTGCAGCTCTCTGGCGCTTTTGGCGGCGTCCAACGGCAGTGTGCCGGGATCGCTCCAGCCGAGGCCGGCGCGGTCATAGGCGATGACCTGCGTTTCTTTTGCCAGTTCCTGCTGTACCCACGCCCAGTTGGCGGAGTAAGAAGCCATGCCAGCTTCGAGGATAACGGTGGGCTTGTCGCCAGCTTCACCCTGAATATTGAGATGTAGACGATGACCGCCCACATCCACCAGCTTGCCCGGTGGCGGAAAGAGGCGCTGGTCGCGCCGCGCGGCTAGGGTCTGATAGACATATCCGGCTGCCGCTGCGCCGATGATGATCAAAATGATGGTTAAGATGTTCATGATTTACTCCACTTGAACGTAACTTCTACCCTCACAGTAAGTGGCAAAGGGGTTGATTGGTGGTAGCTGAAAGGCGTATTCAGGTGGTTGATTGTTGTAGGGAAGGGCAGGGCTCACCGCCCCGCCATCTCCTCTTACTGCGCCAGCGGTTGGCCGGTCTGTCCGGCGTTGATGACCGCCAGCACAGCATCGGTGACCTGCGCGGCGTAGGCTTCGTTACCGATGATTGAGCCGTGATCCGCCCCTTCGACCACGCGGGTGACGCTGTTGGACGAATAGGTCGATAGTTTTTCACGCATTGCTTTGAAACCTTCTATGTGGGTATCGTAAGCATCCATACTCTGCCGCGCCCACAGGATGGCGAAGGGCAAATTAGCGAAGTTTTCGGCATTAGCTGCGGCTTTGGTGAGCGCCCAATACCCGGTTACAAATTCCGCGAAGTCGGTATCAATCGTCTGGTTGCGGGCATGCAGCGCGGTCATTTCCGCGATGACTTCTGGTGGATAACCCGAATTCTGAAATTGACCGGCATCAAGCAGCCGGGTCAAACCTAAGCGCGTTAACCACCCAAATAGGGCGTGTGTCCCCTGCCACTGTGCTAACCACTGGTCAAATTCACTCTGGCTGTCAAAGTGATCGGGTATCATGACCGCACTATCTACCGCCACCATGCCCGCGACCTCGTCTGGATATTGGGCGGCGTAGATTCGGGTAAGGACTGCGCCATAGGAATGTCCCGCCATGACATAGGGCGTGGGAATGGCTGCCATTCCGAGCAAGGTGTGCAGTTCGCTAACCATGGTCAGGGCGTCGCGCGGTTCAGAAGTGGGTTCGCTCCAGCCCGTGCCGGGACGGTCAAAGGCGCAGACCTGCGTGTGGGCAGACAACTGCTTCTGAACCCAGTACCACCATGTAGAGTCGGACGCTCCACCGGCCTGCAGAACGACTGTCGGGCTGCCCGTGCCGGTGCAGTTGATATGCATCTGGTGACCGTTGACAGCATAAAGCTGGCCCGGTGGGGGGAAGCCGCGCTTGTCCAATTCTACGGCGGCAGCTTGATAGGCAAAGCCCAATACGAGAATAGCGACGACGGCGATGACCAGCCATTTCAGTCCGCGCAGGATAAGGTACAGGCAGCCGCGTTTGCGGGTGCTGGCTTGTAATGGAGCATGGGTCTCACTGGCAACAGATAACGTACTCATTTTCAACCTCCCTGAAGCTTCGAATTCAATTCGATATGGTTACTGTAACTGCGGGAGAGGTTGATTGGTGGTAGCTGAAAGGCGTATTCAGGTGGTTGATTTATGGGGATGACGAATGAGTCATCCCCGGTTCAGTAATCTAAAGCCTTATGCAATCGACTTAAAACTCCTCACGGCTAAAGCGCCAGATAGCGATGAAAACGAACACTACACACCATACGGTGGTCACAATAATGGGGAGTACCGTTTGCAGCGGTTGGCCGCTCATGGCCAACTGCACCAATGACCGTTTGGTCGGCATGTCTGTAATGAATGCTAATGGCGTGAAGTCCAGCAGGGCAGGCACCCGCGGCGTTATCACCAACATCACAAAGAGCACCGCCAGCGGGATGGCAATGACCATACCGCGATTGTTGAACAGTGTTCCCAGCATGAGCGTCAGCGTCAGCCAGAACAGGAGGTTCAGCGCGATCAAGCTCATACTCAGCAGGTAAGGCACGATGGGTTGTGCCGCCCCCTTCGCCAGCGAAAACTGGATATAGGCCAGTATCCACTGCACCACCACAGCCAGAAGGATGAGGGCTCCGCCATTGGCGACTAACTTGGCAAGAATGAAGCTGCTGCGGGCAACGGGTTTGGACATAACCCACGCGCCCGTTCCGGTCTGCTTCTCATCAATGACACTGTTTTGCATCACGATGACTACACCCAGCAGAACCACGATGGCACTCATATCGACAAAGGTTCTGAGGGCATCCTGCACACGGTTGTCCAAACTGTTACGCTCGATCAACTGCTGCCGCTGCTCTTCTGTCAATTTGATGCTGGGTGGCACTTCAGCATTTTGTAACCATAACGGAGCCGCCACTGCCATGTTCAGGAGCAGCAGCCACAGGATGAGATGTAACCACCAGCGGCGTGTGCGCCACCAATCGCGGTTTTCTTTCCGCAGCATATTGACGAAACCCTTACGCCACAGCGGTTCTTTGCGCCGTTGTAAAACCACATTAGCTGCCATTTTGATGTCCCTCCACCATACTCATAAAGACCTCTTCAAGGTCCTGCTTCTGTAATCCATATTCGATTAACGTCACATCGCGGTCATCCACGATGAGCGGTGGTAATTCAGCCTCGGCAGTGGCTTCATCACTCACGCTGACCTGCATGGCCGTCTGGCCGTTCGAGCCGGGCAGTACATTGACGGACGTGACCCACGATTGGTTGGATACGCGTGTTCGCAGCGCGTCGGCACTGCCTTTGACGACTACAGAGTACGTGGTGCTTTTGCCCCCGCCCAGAAGCTCCTCAATGGGAGCCTGTGCAACCAGTTCACCCCGATCCAGAATAGCGACGGTATCACTCACCCGCTGCACATCGCTGAGGATGTGTGTCGAGTAGAAAATGGTGGTGTGCTTGCGCAGCCGTTCCATCACTTCCAGCACGTCGTGGCGTCCCATCGGGTCGAGCGCGGCGGCCGGTTCATCCAAAATCAACAGGTCAGGGTAGTTAATCTGGGCCTGTGCGATACCCAACCGCTGCCGTTCACCACCGGAAAATCCTTTGATGGGGCGGTCAGCTTTGTCCGCTAGTCCCACCAGTTCCAGCGTGTCGTCAATCCGTTCTTCGATAGCGTTGGCTGGCCCGCTGTAAAAATAATCGGCGGTATAGCGCAGCGTTTCGCGGGCAGTCATGCTTTCGTAGTAGCGCGGATCTTGCGCCAGATAGCCGACCCGTTCACGGACGGCAACACTATCGCGAACAGCATCTAAACCGACGATGGTGGCACGGCCATCGGTGGGGCGTGCCAGCCCCAGCAGCAGTTTGATCGCCGTGGTTTTGCCGGCCCCGTTCGGCCCTAAAAAGCCGAAAATCGAGTTCTTGGGCACTTTCAGGTTGAGCGATTTGAGCGCATTGACCCCTTTGAATGATTTGGTCAGGTTTTCGGTACTGATGACGAGATCAGTTGAATTGTTCATGATTTATCTCCATCTCCTCAGACAAAGCTCACGGTACGAGTCAGATCATCTCTTACTGCGCCAGCGGTTGGCCCGTCTCGGCAGCTTGAATTACACGTCTAACTGCATTGGCGACCTGCTGCGGCTGGTCAATGTGAATGTCGTGGCTGCTATCGACGATAATCTGTTGGCTGTTTGTGGACAGCACGACCAGCTTCTGCTGCACCGCGTCCCAGTCTTTTTGCTTTTCCAGCCCTTGAGTGGAAGTCAGGACGACGACGGGCAGATCACCCAGAGAATGTGCGTTGCTTAGCTGCTCGTTGCTGAAAATGTCATGGGTATCAATCTTGGATTGCAGCGTTTTCTCTTCGACTTCGAACAATGCCAGCCGGTAAACCACATCATCAGGTAAGTAATTCATCGACGGAGACATCGAACGGCTCAATGGAACAGCCAAAAGCCGCACCACGCCCAAGTCCCGCAGGACACGATAGAAGCCGAGACCCGCTTCGTAGGCAGCCGAATCCGCTTCGAACTCTTCTTGAGTTCTGATCGGATCTGCCGATTCGTGCCGGGCATCATCAAAGACCAGCCCAATGACCTCATCGGGATACAACTCGGTAAACATGCGGATATGCTTCCCACCGACCGAGTGCCCCACCAGCACATAGGGCGGCTCAATGTCCGCGTTGCCCAGCAGCGTGTGTAAGTCCTTAGCCGTACTTTCGGGGGTATACGGCGGGGTGCCGAGTTCGCTCCAGCCGAGGCCAGCGCGGTCATAGGCACAGACGCGGTTATGTTCAGCGATCAGCGGTTGGGTCAAATACCAGGACAGGGCTGCCACGCCAGCGCCACCCTCCAGGATCACGGTAGGACTGCCTTCACCTTCGCAGTAAATATGTAAGCGATGTCCGCCGACATCGACCATCTGCCCGATGGGTGGATAGCGCCCGGCATCTCCGGGGGCCATTATCTTCTCGTAGGTAAAACCAAACAGGGGCAGCGCGATAATCAGGATAACGACGGCCAGCAGCCCACGCTTGACATAAAACAGGCAGCCACGCTTGCGAGCGGTAGTCTCCGATAACGTGGTTTCAGCAGATGTGGTTATGGTGCTCATATCCAACTCCTCCTCGTTTTGAACGATATTCGATACATCCAATCTAGGCATGGAAAGGGTTGATTAGTGCTAGCCGAAAGGCGTATTCAGGTGGTTGATTGTTGGACTATTGCCTATCAGATCAACTCTACCGACCCAACTCATGGCTCAGATTTGGCGCTTCAATCATGTTGGCGCGATGAGCACCGGAATCTCCACCTGCATATTTCCCCCTATAAGCCCGGACTACAACCAGAGTTGATACCGCGATGCCGATGACGAGATAAAGGGAATTGGCGATTGGCTGAATTTCGAGAGGAAGGACGAGCAAGAGGGCAGGTGCGTTGTAGACCGTGTGAAACACCGCCGAACCCCAAATAGTATTGTTCCCTTGCTCATAGATATATGCCGTGAGCAGTCCGGCTGGAACTGCGATGATGACCGCGATAATGCCGATGAGCGGGCCTGCCGTAAATATCAAGACGATATGATAGGCGGCGAAATATGCCGTTGAGAGTGCAGCCGCACGCCAGAATGAACGGCCCTCACGCAGGTGGCGGAATACGAACCCACGCATCATGAGTTCCTCAGCCAAACCGTTGACCAGCACAACGTTGATGATGAGCCATTGCCAATTTGGTCGAGGTTCCAAAGGTGTGCCTGTAAGCAGCGCAAACAGCGGGAAGAACAATACGAGCGGCAGCAGACAGAGAGCCACCATCCGGATTCCCCTCCAACTAAAACGGGACACACCGATGTCACTGAGCGCCTGTGATATATTCTTCTTATATAAGTACATTTCTAGCAGTACGGGCAGGGCGATGACCGTCAGCGGTATCGTGAAGGACACAATAATTTCACCGGTAGTAAAGCCGCACTCACCATCCATGCATGTTCCAGCTAACTGAGGCAAGAATGCTAGTGCCACGTACCAGACAATTACGATGATTGTCAGTTTAAGGTAGGGGCGATTCAATTTCGTAGGCATTTGTCAACTCCTTAATACAGGTTATTGATTGATAGAGGAACGGCATATTCATCGCTCCTCGCCGATTGGATTACTGTGCCAGCGGCTGGCCGCTGCGAACGGACTCCAGCACATCGTGGACAGCCTGTGTGACCTGCGCGGCGTAGGCTTCATTGCCAATGATTGAGCCGTGATCTGAACCATCTACAACGCGCGTGTCGCTGTTACTGGATGTAACGGATACCAACGCCCAAATGGATTCCAGCTTGGCACGGTCTTCGGGCGCAGTCAGTTCAGGATGTCCGGCCCACAGAATGACGAGCGGCATCTCCCCCGCATCTTTGACGGCATTAGCCTGCTGGCTGAGTTCCCATTGGGCTAAGCGCACTTCAGCATCCCATGTATTGACATCGGTCAGGGTGGATTTGAAAGCCGTGAGTTCATCCACGATCTGCTGCGGGTAACCGTAGCCTCGAAATTCATTGCGGATGATGAAGCGCAGCGCACCGACCCTGCCTAAGGTCATCATGATGCCGTAGGCACTGGCATTGGCGTCCATGTAGGCTTGAAACTCAACATCCGACCAGTTCAAGCCAATCGGCACTGCTGAATCCACCAGCACCAACCCCTGCACCTCACCGGGGTACTGGTTGGCGTAAATGGGATTGGTGACGCCACCCAGCGAATGCCCGACCATGATGTACGGTGGCGGCACACTGGCGGCCTGCAGCAAGGCATGCAGTTCGTGAACAATGGTCAGACCATCGCGCGGCCCGCTGACCGCTTCGCTCCAGCCGTTGCCCGCCCGGTCATAGGAGCAGACACGGTTAGTGCTTTCGAGCTGGCGCTGCACCCAGTACCATTCCGATGAAAAGCTGTAAGCACCCGCCTCTAAAATAATGGTCGGGCTGCCCGCGCCGGTGCAGTTGATGTGCAGCTGATGCCCATCGACGACCACCATCTGGCCGGGCGGTGGGTAGGAGCCTTTGTCGCTGGCTTCCGCCACTGTTTGATAAGCCATACCCAGCACAGGTATGACGACGAGCAGCGCAACCAGAACCAGCACACCCCGCTTAAAATAAAAGAGACATCCACGTTTTGATTGTTTATTTACCGCTGATCTATTTTCGTATGAAGCAGTTATCATCTTTGTTCATCCTTTGAGTTGTACCAACTGTTTTTGGTCGTCTGATACACTAAATGTAAGCAGCGAAGCGGTTGATTGGTGGTGGCTAAAAGGCGTATCTCAGGGGTTGATTGTTGTAGGGGAGGGCAGGGCATACTGCGCAGTATGCCCTGTTTCAGTTCTCACAACTTACCGGGGGCTTGGTACGGGGATTTGTACGATTCTAGATTGTTCCTTACCGACCGATGGCGCAGCCCAACTCCAGATGAACAATGCTAAGGCGATGACCGAAACCACCACACCTGTGAGTAGAAATCCACTGCCGACGTGCTGGACGATGTAGGTGACCAACTGCGTTATGGCTTCCTGATAGGCAGCGCTGTGCAGCGCCACCGATCGACTGGACGATAGACTGATGCCAATTGAGCTGATGACCGCAGATGAGCTGAGCGCCAGACCCGTCAGCAAAATCAGCGCCCCCGGCGCGAACAGCGACGCGCTAAGCCATTGCAGCCGCCCGCGCAGAGTATCGCCACCCAAAAATGACGCCACGAAAGCAGTGCCGGCTGCTGTGACAATCATCATCAGGATCGCCATATCCAGCACAACGTGAACACCGCTGCCGAGGAACCAGGCATAGTCGTACCAGTTGGTGCGCAGATACCCTGTGCTGCTGATGACAAGCTCAGCCGGTGCCGCTTCAAGCGCGGCGGGCAACGCAGCAGCTATTTGATCGGCAGCCTCAGCGACCGATGCTCCGGGGGCGATGCAGCGTGTCAGCCTGCCACCAGCCGCAATGGGCGACTGTCCAGCGTCACAATTCGGGAGGGCGGAGGCCAACGCGGCAGCGAAGGCATTTCGTTTTTCTCCCACAATGTCAGCTTTGAGCGGTGAAATATCCAGCACCAACTGGAAATTCTGCTGTTGCCCATCAATGAAGTCGAACACATCGTTGATCACATTCGTGGCCTGCGTCCGCAGATAATCGGGCGTTGCCACTTCGCGCAAGGCGATACCCAGTGCGTCCAGAGGCAGCCGGTCAACGGCGGTAAAGACTTGATTATCGAATTGGGTGGGCAGGTCGTCTGTCCACAGGGCTTCGTACAGCCGTTCATCGCTTACCAACCGCTGATAGAAACCCCGATCCAATATCCACGGACGGATCGAGATCATGGTCAGCGTTGCAAATGCCAGCGGGAAAAACACGACGAGTAAGATCAAGAGAGCCAGTAATTTACGCATGATTGCGTCTCCTTATAAATCAGTTTGAACAGGTTGTTATGCGGTTTTGACCACATAGGTATTGGCCAGCTTGTCGTGCCAGCCCTGCCGGTTTGCGTCAACCAACATCCACAACCAGCCAATGCAGCCGATGAAGTTGATGATGGTTCCGATAAAACGCAGTACGGCGTCACTATCACTGATCGGGCTGCCGTCGGCCTTCAGCACACGGATTTTCATGACCATCATTCCCGGTGTCTGCCCATTGTTGCGGGTCAGGAAAAACCAGGTATACGCCAGTCCAAAAATAAACCCGATGCTCAAACCCGGATTGTGCGCGGCATAGAACCCCGCACCCTCGATGATGAAAAGAATTGCTCCATCAATACACCATGCGATGAAGCGTGTCCCGATCTCAGCCAGTTCGTAGCTCGCTTTATCATGTGCTTGTACGGTCATGCTTAATCCTTCCCTCTATTGCACCTTGATGGGTGCTCGTTTAATGACTGAACTGTATGCGATCAAGTGGTTTATCGGTGGTAGCCAAAAGATGTATTTAGAGGTTGATTGTTGGAGAGTGGCGTGGCCTACCTCTCCAACGTGTGCAGGCGATCCCCGCGAATGACCGACACAGGCTACTTTGTTGCGTGGGTTTAGCGGCTAACCCATCACTGTGGCTGACTTAGGGGGCGCAATCGGGTGCTCCGCTGTCGTGGAGATGAGATAACGATTGCGTGCAGTGACGAATATCACGACCACCATTACTCCGTAGACCAGCGACATGAGCAGTGTATAGGTGACAAGGTCTGCCCCACTGAACATAGTCCCGAATATCTGCGGCCCGAAGATGGCCTGAGCCGTATGGAACAACATGGCGATCAGGACACTGCCGTTGGTATTATTAAACAACCACGTAAAGATGAAGTAACCGGCAACGATGACCGGAACGATAGTCCACGAGCTGTCACCCGTGATAATCAGCGGGATATGCCACACAATGCCCAGCGCGGCTAAGATCAACGTCGCTGTTATCGCTGAAAATCGCTTCTGCAATTGCGGAATGGCAAAGCCTCGAAATCCCGGTTCCTCTCCCAACCCGACCACTAACAACACGAAGATGGCTTCCGGAATCAATTCAGGTAAGGCGCTGAGTTGAATGGGGGTTGCGGAAGCTCCGAGTAACACAGTCAGCAGTGCGCCCGTTCCGGTTGTGAGCAAAGGCAGCAGGATAGCCGCTGCGTACCAACGCACACCAACACGCCAGCGGACAATCTGAGCAGCCCAATCCTTTAGCCCTTGGCGGCCCGAAATGATGGGAACAACAATCAAGGCCGCCAAGAGAGGGCCGAAGGAAATCTGAGCATTGAAGACGACCCACCCCAGTATCAAGAAGATGTAGGTCAGGCCGAAGAAGGCGACGACGGGATACCGTTTCACTATTTCACGCATGGTTTTTCATTACGCTTTCTCGCTGAACGCGATAACAAATCGTTCGATATGGCGACTATAGATGCCAATGCGGTTGATTTGGTGTAGCCAAAAGAAGTATATAGAGGTTGATTGTTAGGAGGGACAGGTCAATGCCCGTCCCTCCGCGCCCTCTTGCTTCACTTCTAAGCGGCTTGCAACGACTTGGTCACAGCATGTGATGGTGAGGGACTTATCAACATCACCACCACCACAATCCCCCAACCTATCCAACCCGCTGCCAGCAGACCGCCCAGCACAAAACCCAGTCCCCAGTCAGGGATGTAGACCAGCAGCGCGGTAAAGGACAAACCCGCAAATTGGGGCAGTCCAACTAAGAAGATGTAGGCGACCAGCAGGTTGAGCGCGACGGGAAGGATGATGCGTACCAGCACCTGCCACACACCCTGCGGGCGGCTTTCGGGAGTGTGGTTCCAGCGCCGTAGGCGAGACACTGCCCGTATCAACGTCACGAACTGGAGCGCGGCAACGAAAAATGTCGCCCAGAACAGGATTCGCGTGATAGGGAGACTGTCCTGAACCGGCTGGTTGACTAATAAACCCATCACTTTCCATGTCATTAACTCAATGGGTTGTGACATCAGCAGCAGATGATCGGCGTTCGTAAGAATGACCACACCCCAACCGTTTTCAGGTGAAACGGCCATGTGGCTGTGGAAGCTGCCACTGCTGCCGCTGTGGTCGTTGCCCGGCACTTCATAGGGCACATTCGTCGTCCAGCCCAGCGCATAGTTACTGTGTTCGTCAAGCGGTATATAGGACGGCGGCTCCCACAGTTGCGCCATGCCCGCGGGCGAAAGGAGCGCGTTGTCGCCGTATTTCCCTTGATTGAGGTAGGGAATCAGGTAGTGGGATATGTCCTCGGCTGTCGAAATGATTCCGCCAGCCGCTTCGAAGGCGTAAGGAAAGGGCATGTCAACCGGAACCGGATTGTCGAAGCGCATTTGGTAGCCGGTTGCCATACCTTGCTGCCGCGCTTCCGCCTCGGAGAAAAAGGAGTGCTGCATCTCAAGCGGGGCAAAAATATGGGTCTGGATGTACTGGTCATAGGGTACGCCGCTCACGGCTTCAATCACCAGTCCAAGGATGGCGTAGTTGGCGTTGCTGTATTCCGGAACTTCGCCAACCGGGTGCGATAATTCCGCATCGCTCAAGCCGCGAATGTAGGCTTCCGGAGTGGGCACACGCGGATCATTGGTCGGTAGAATGGTGTTCCCCGTCAGGCGCGAAATCCCGCTGGTATGGTTCAGCAGGTGGCGCAGGCTGATGCGCGCAGATGCCTCCGCATCGGCCAGCCGGAACCACGGCAGGTAGCGTTGAACGGGTGCATCCAGCTCCACCTGTCTTGCTTCTACTAACTGCATGATCGCCACAGCGGTGAATGACTTGGTGAGCGAGGCGATCATGAACGGCGTCTGCGGGGTGACAGAACGCCCCGATGGATCAGCAAGCCCAAAACTTTGCAGGTGGACGATGCGGTCACCCTGAACGATGCCCAGTTCAACACCCGGTAGATTGGACTGTTTCATACTGGATTCGACGAACGCATCAATGGCATCAAAATCAGGTGTGCCGGACTGGGCGGTTGTCACGGGCTGCCCCGCGACAAACAACGCTGCCAGAATAGCAACCCACACCATCACGCGAACCGAAACTTTTCTAACATTCATGTGATTTTCTCCTGATAGATTGTGAATGAGCGGTTTAGAAACCGCCTGCGAGCAGGATGACGACGTAAACGACGAAATCGGACACAACGTGCATGAACAGCGGCCAGACCATGCCGCGTGTTTCGGCCATGCTCTTGGCAAAGACCCAACCCCCAATTGTGGTCAGAATTACGCCCGTGATGCCCGACGGCACACCGAAGTAATGTCCCATCCCGAACCACGAAGCCACGAGGATGAGTGACGCACCTTTGCCGAACAGCGGCAGTACCTGTGGCAGCAGCGCCGAGCGGTACAGAAATTCTTCAGCGAAGGCGTTTAGCAGGGCGCACAGGGCGGCGAACAACACCAGCCCAACGGATAGATTGTTGAGCGAGGGCTTCATCGCCGGAACCATGAACACCAGCAGCATGGTGGTGATAATCAGCGCGTAGCGGATGCTGAAACCGGGCCACTTTTCCGGTTTGCGTGGAACGCCGTATTTTTCCGGTATAGCCGTTGCGTTGAGGTCGCCAACCGTCAGGAAGAAATCACGGCGTTTCAATCCCATCGCCAGCAGCACCAGCAGCATGACCACCGACGCCCCGATGCGCATTAGGCGTTCGCCGAAGAAGGCGAGGTTCGGATCACTGCCGAACAGCTGCGCGTAGAACTGGCTTTGTGGCAGGAGCGTCCCGAAAAACCAGCCTTCAACGCCGTAAATAACCAGAAAGATGAGCGTGAAGCCCCGCAGCGGTCGGACAGTAGCCCAGATGTAGGTCAACGCCACCAAACCCCCTAGAAGACCGATGCGTGCTGGCAGCATCCATGACGTATCCACGCGCAGGAAAGCGCGCAGGATGATCTCAGGGATGGTCAGCAGCAGCACCAGCGCCCAGGCTGCGTTCAGCAGGGAACGGCTTTCGGTGGGTGTATCAGTGGAACTGACAGGTTTCGAAATAACACGGTTCATCAGCATGCCTCCAATAAAGGTGTATGAGCTTGGTTGATGGCAGGGCGACTCTTGCGTCGCCCCGCCATAGTTCAGTTACTATCCCAGGGGATTACCGGTGCGAACTGCTGTCAACACCTGCACAATCGCTTCACTGACGAATGACGCGTAGTGGTTATCCGTCAGGAGGGTAATGTGCCCGGCTCCCTCTATTTCCCGGTAGACGCTGTTGGTGGACAGGGCAGCCAGTTCTTGTTGCAAGGCACGTTCGATGTCCTGCCCTTGATCTTTGGTACGCGTGATGGCAGCTAAAACAACCAGCGGTACATCACCGAGGCTGCCAGCGGCGCGCCCTTGTTCAAGAGTGGCGGGAAGCGCTGCGGTATCCGCCCGCTGAGAATCCCAATATTGGTTGGAGGAGGCATCGGCTTTGAGCAGTGCGTTCTCGGCTTCCGGCAAGTCGAAATTCTGACTGGCTGTGAAGAGACGCATCAGCCCAACCCGCGCCAAAACAGTGGAAACCGAGGATGCCATCTGAAGGGCTGAAACGGATTCGCCCTGCCGTTCCCATGTGTCAGGGTGGGTAGCATCGAGCAGCACCATGCCAATTACTTCGCCGGGGTAGGAATGGGAAAACACACGCGCGTAGAGGCCACCCAAAGAGTGTCCGGCGATAATGTAGGGCGGTGTGACTCCTGCTACTTCCAACAGGCTGTGTAGATCAGCAGCGATGTGCTGGGCATCGCGCGGTTCCGGGCCGGGTTCGCTCCAGACATAACCAGCACGGTCATAGGAGCAGACACGGGTTGACTGGGCGACAGTGGGCTGAATCCAGGCCCACATGGCGACTGCACCGGCATCTAGGATGACTGTCGGGCTGCCTTCTCCAGTACAGTAGAGGTGCATCTGGTGGTCATTCACTGCATAGAGCTGACCTGCGGGGGAGTAGGCGCGTTTGTCAGCCTCAGTGGCGACGGTCTGGTAAATGACCCCTAAAAGTATTAGGGTCACTAAAGCAATACCAAGCCACTTTAGCAGACGGGTGACATAGAATAAGCAACCGCGCCGACTCGGTACTTTCTCTGCCATCACATTGTTTGTGTAGGTTGTTGTCATCATTCTCGCTTTCCCCTTCGCTCGATCATTTGATAGTCTCAGCCTAGCGGCACAGTGGGTTGATTACAGATAGCCGAAAGGCGTATTCCAGTGGTTGATTGTTTGGTAAAGCGGCGTTTTATGGATTGATTGTGTAAGGGAGCATAGGCACGTTCATGCTCCCTCACAGGTTATGCGTCACGATTTATGGCAGAAAACCGAGTGTCAGCAGCCAACCGCTGACGAACAACCCGGCGACAGCAACGACTGTTGTGAAGATGAGACTGCGGGTTGAATCCGATACACGCCGCAGCCAGTGCAGCCCCACCAGCAGGGCGAATGCGACGGCAGCCACGCCCCCCAACAACGGGAGGAAGCGAATCCAGGCCATACCACCGGGAATGCCGAAACCGATGAGTGCGCCGTTTTTCAGGGTCGTGAGGATGATGGCGATTAAGGCCAGCAGCGTGACCATGCCAAACAGCGCGACCAGCGCCGTCAGCCCGCGTGTCACAGGTGCTTGTGTTTTCCCACGAACCGCACTCACCAGCGCAATGACAAAGACCACCAAGCAGATCACAATGAGCAGCAGTGTCAGCGGGTTCAAAGGCTCCATAGTTGCCTGTATCAGGTTGACCATCGCCGGCGTGGCATACACCGCGCCCGGCAGAACCCAGTTGGGCGCAGGCACTTCGGTCAGGCAGTTTGAGGCAGGTTCTTGTGCGGGATTGCTGACGAAGGCCGCTGCGATTGTTTGGGCGCAGCGCGAGGCCAGCAGCGCCTGATGACTGACACCGGGAACGACGTAGACAAAGCTGTTCGGCAAGGTCTGTGCGACCTGTACATCATATTCGGTTGTCAGGCGTGGGTCGTACTGCCCGTGCAGGAAGAGCGTGGGTATTGTGCTGTTCACGGGCAGCGCGAAATCAGGGTTCGCTGCCGGGAGATCCAGTGTTTGGCAGACCGGGTGGATTGACCACGAAGTGATGATTTCGACGCCTGTGAGATACGGATATGCCTGCGCCGTCTGCGACCCGTCCTCCACAGGTGCGAAGGGCAAAATATCCTGACAGGTGACGGCGAGCCGGTCTCCGGTATTAATCCCACCGCGCAGGAGCCGGAACATTTGTGACGCGGGGATGGTCATCACCTGTCCGTTGCCATCGGCGGCCTGAGCGATCATGAAGGGGACGAAAGCGATGCTGTCGGGTGCGTACAGTTGGGTGAACAGAATATTGGCGAACAACTGCCCATCCATCGACACATCAACGGGGCCGCCGTTTTGAACGATTTGTACGCTCAGGGTCACAGGCTGTGTATTGAGCCGTTCGACTGCTGCGCGGAATTGATCCGCGAGCTGCGGATAGGCTGCATTACAGGCCGCATCAGCGGCGCATCCGCTGAACACTTCATTCAGGGCACGCCCGAACATGGCGCTTTCCTCTGCCGTCTGCTGCAAGGGCATGGTCGCTTCCAGCGTGACGCTGCGGATGCTCTCCGGGTACAGCTGCATCATGGTCAGCGTCGGCAGCACACCATAGGAAGTTCCATACAAATTCCATTGGTCATAACCCAGTGCGAGGCGCAGGCTCTCAAAGTCGGCGGCGCTTTGCAGTGTGTTGTAGGCTTCCAGCCTAACGCCTTCCTGCTGCAGGCGGTCACGGCAGGCGGCTGCCCCGGCGACGTCATTCGCGATCAGGGCGTCCCGGCTGCTTCCTGCCATCAGGCTGTTCAGTGTGGCATCGTCCACCTCCGGGCAGTGCAGCGCCGGTTCGGAGAAACCCACGCCCCGCTGATCCACCAGAATCAGGTCACGTTCGTCGAGGAACGACGCGTTCAAATAGCCGAAAACACGGAGCAAATCGCCCTGTCCCGGCCCACCATGCAGATGCACCACCGGATCGGGCTGCGGCTGGTCGCTGTGGCTGTGCAGGATCGCTACCGCCAGCTTGATGGTGCGGCTGTTGGCGTCGCCGTGAATTTCCGGCACGCTCAGAAAGCCGCAGGTAACATTCACATCACCGGGCAGCATCATGGGACATTTCGTTTCCTCGAAGCGTCCGTCCTCTGGCACATTCTGTGCAAGAGCCTGCGCCCCTGTCATGCTCAACAACACAATTAAACAAATAAGTCCTATTATGCCGGGTGTTATACAAACTGCTTTTTTACGGGATACTGAAATCCAGTTCATAAGCGTTTCCTCCTAATTTGTGGCCGTTCGATAACGCTAATCTAGCCGACACAGAGGTTGATCGAGGTCGCCAAAAGGCGTATTTAGGGGTTGATTGTTGGAGGGGGATTTTTTGCGCCGCCAATAATCAGATGCTAAACTTCCCCATCTTATGAGTCTGGGAATAGCCTATGGCTGTCCTCGAAACCGACATACTGCAAACGAAACTGTCTCCGCCTTTCGTTCGTAGCGATCTCGTTTTGCGTCCCCGCCTCACAGAGCGATTCAGTATTAATCAGAACACTCGGATTACCCTCGTATGCGCTCCTGCTGGCTATGGCAAATCTACTGTGGTAGCCGAATATCTGGCTACGGAAGCCTTGCGGGATGTTAGAGTTGCGTGGCTGTCACTCGATGAAGATGACAATGACCCCAAGCGTTTCCTCACGTATCTGGTGGCTAGTCTTACCCGGGCCAGCGGCCTCGCTGCACATGAAGTCCTCGAAATGCTTCAGTCCCCTCAAAGTCCACCTACAAAAGTTATTTTGACTAGCTTGATTGCCCAATTTGAGAACCTTCCGGATCAGGTTGTCATCGTGCTAGATGATTACCATCTCATTACAGCGCAGGCGGTCCATCAGGTGATAATGTTTATGCTCGATCACCTTCCCGCAGCGCTGCGCCTGGTGATAACCAGTCGCGAAGATCCACCACTACCGTTGGCACGGATGCGCGCAGGTGATCATCTCGTGGAAATTCGCGCAGACGACCTGCGATTTACTGCTGCAGAGATAGGCCAGTTCCTGGAGAAAAATCTGGGCACATTATTGAGTGACGAACAACTCAATGATATGGACACGCGGACGGAAGGTTGGATTGCGGGATTGCAGTTGGCAGCACTGGCGATGAAAGGCCGCGAGGATCTTCCGGCCTTTATTTCAGCTTTCACTGGAAGTCATCGCTACATACTGGATTACCTGACCGAGGAGGTCCTTGGACGCCAGTCTGAAGAAGTCACCAATTTTCTACTTCAAACGTCAATCTTGCAGCGTTTGTGCGCGCCACTCTGCAATGCGGTGACTGGCAGAACAGACAGCCAGATCATATTGGAACAGATCGAACATAGCAATTTATTCCTAATTTCTCTTGACGATGACCGTTATTGGTACCGGTATCATCACCTATTCGGCGAAATGCTGCTGCGGCGATTGCACCACATCGGCAGTAGTTCATTGAAAGAACTCCACTATCGCGCCAGTTTCTGGTTGGAGCACAACGGATGGATTGGTGAGGCGGTCAAGCACGCCATCTCATCCGGGGACACCGAGCGAGTGGTGGAACTTATTGAAACCTATGGTGATCGAGTGTGGATGAGCGGTGACGCCACTACTGTCCTCCAGTGGTTGTCCTCGCTGCCCGAAACGGTGATCCAACAGCGCCCGAAGCTGGGCATGACCTATGCCTTTATGTTGACCGCCGTTGATCGGTTTGTCGAAGCTGAACAGTGTCTAGTTAGTGTTGAGCACGCTTTAGCCAATTATGTGGATGAAAATAGCGATGAATACACCAGCCTTTCTGGGCAGGCCGCCACCATTCGTGCCACCGTCGCCATCCAACTCGGTTACGATGTGAATCTGGCGCTTGCCGCCGGTGAACAAGCGCTGGCTCAGTTGCCCGATTCGCTGGTGCGCTGGCGTGCCTGGGTCACGATGATTGTGGGTAATTCCCATTTTTCAATAGACAGCGACCTACGGAACACGATGGCGCTCCTTGAAGAGGCCATTCGGCTCGGTGAACAGGCGGATGATATGTTCACGATGCTGGTGGCGTTGGCCTACCTAACGCAGGTTCATCTAATACAGGGCAAGCTTAACCGTATCCAGAACACGTCAGCACAGCTCTTGAAACAAGCTAGCAAATCGGGCTGGAAAGGGCTTCCGGCCATAGGCGTCGCCCGGATGAGCCGGGCCTGGGTGCGTTACGAACATAATGATCTGGATGGCGCCTATCAAGACATCGTTGAGGGTCATAAGGCTGCCCAAGGCTATGAACTAAAACGGGTCTCGCTGCCGAGCTATGTATTGTTATCAAGAATAAAACAGGTTCAAGGCGATGCCACCGCCGCGCACGAACTCATGCAGCACGCGGTAACGATGATGCGAACCGATAACCTAATACCGGCAAGCATTGGGGTGTACCCGTGGATGGCGTGGTTATCGCTGGTTCAGGGCGACCTGGAATCCGCCTCACAATGGGGGCATGAGTTTGAGTTATCGCTGTCAACCACCATTGATCCAGCCTTTGACTTCGAATGCATAACACTCGCCCGCATCTGGTCGGAGCAGGGCAGGTATGACGAAGCGCAGGACCTGCTGGGACGGTTGCTGCTGTCAGTCAGCGAAGCCGGGCGTATGGGACGGGTTGTTACCATCCGTGTGCTTCAGGCGCTGATATATAGGTTGCAAGGAAATATTGATAGTGCGCTGGAAGCACTAACCCACGCTCTTTCACTGGGCGAAGCGGAAGGCTATCTGCGAACTTTCGTCGATGAAGGCGCGCCGATGGCCGCGCTGCTGCGGGACGCGAAAATGCGCGGCATTGCAGTGGAGTATGTGACACACTTGTTGGCGGCCTTTGACGGGAAGACGCAGCTCGTAACCATGCCGCATGAACATGCAGCCAGTGATGACATCGAACCACTCAGCGAGCGCGAACTGGAAGTGCTAAACTTGATCGCCGATGGCGCATCCAACCGCGAGATTGCTGATGCGCTGGTCGTTAGCATCGGCACTGTCAAAAAGCACTTGAACAACATTTTCCTGAAACTCGACGCCCACAGTCGAACGCAGGTCGTTGCAAACGCCCGTAAGTACAATATTCTCTAACGTATCGTATTCAGAACGTGTCTGTGATGTACTGTTAGATCGTCCGCGATCCAATTGAGTGAGGCTGGAAATAGCCCATGGCTGTCCTCGAAACCGACATACTGCAAACGAAACTGTCTCTGCCTTTCGTTCGTAGCGATCTCATTCTGCGCCCCCGCCTCACAGAGCAGTTCAGCGCCAGTCTCGAACGACCGCTCACGCTTGTTTGTGCGCCTGCCGGTTACGGCAAGACCACCCTGTTAGGCGAGTGGCTTTCGTCTGCGGTGGGCAGCACAATAGGTGTGGCGTGGCTGTCACTGGATGAAGATGACAACGATCCGACCCGTTTCCTGACCTACTTGGTTTCCGCCCTTACCAATATCGGCAGTCTGGATATGGATGAGGTGCTGTTACAGTTGCGCTCACCACAGCCGCCCCCGCCCAAGGTGCTGTTGACAGGACTCATCAGCCGCTTGGAAACCTACCCTGACTCGTTTGTGCTGGTGCTGGATGACTATCATCTCATCAGCGCTGCGCCTATTCATGAAGCCATGACCTTTCTGCTGGAGCATCTTCCCGCGCGGATGCGGTTGGTCATCACCAGTCGCGAAGATCCGCCGTTTCCGCTTTCCCGCTTACGCGGTCGCGGTCAGGTATCCGAAATTCGTGCTGATCATCTGCGCTTCACACTGGATGAAGCCAGTCAATTTCTGTCACAGATGCTGGGCGTCGCATTGAGCGTCGATCAATTACGCGATCTGGACGTGCGCACCGAAGGCTGGATCGCGGGGCTGCAGCTGGCGGCGCTGGCGATGAAAGGCCGCGAAGACGTGGGCGGCTTCATCGCGGCATTCACAGGCAGCCACCGCTTCATCCTTGATTATTTGATGGAAGAGGTGCTGAGTCGCCAGCCCGCCGATATTCAAGACTTCCTGCTGCACTCATCGGTGCTGAACCGCTTGAGTGGTTCGTTATGTGATGCGGTGACAGGCCGGAGTGACAGCCAGTTCGTACTGGAGCAGATCGAGCATGGCAATCTGTTCTTGATTGCGCTGGATGACGAGCGGCACTGGTATCGCTATCATCACCTGTTCGGCGAGATGCTCCAGCGTCACCTGCAAATGGTCAACCGGAGCAGCGTGCCGGAACTCCACAACCGCGCCAGTGAGTGGTTTGAGCATAATGGATGGTACAGCGAGGCGATAGAGCATGCCCTCACGGGACGCCATGAACACCGCGCCGCGCAGTTGATTGCCCAATATGGCGCACAGGTGCGTATGCGCGGCGAACTGGCTACCGTCCTGCGCTGGCTGAAAGCACTGCCCGAATCCGTCATCCGGCTGCACCCCGAACTGGAGCTGGATTACGCCTTCATGCTGACCATGACTGATGCTGATACCGAAGCGGAAAAACATGTGCAGGCAGTTGAACAGGCGCTTCTTAATCAAGATGTGGTTGCGGATGAAGCGAAGCGCACCGCTTTGTTGGGGCGGGCTGCGGCCATTCGCGCCACGCTGTCTCTGCTGCTGGGACATGGTGGTGATGTAACCATTGCTACAGGTAAAAAGGCACATGACCTCTTGCCCGAAAGCGAGGTATTCTGGCGGGCATGGGTTTATTTCAATATGGGTGTCGCTTACTACATTTCTAACGGCGATGTACGCGAGGCTGAACGCTGCCTTCAAGAAGCCATCCTCTTGTGCGAAAAATTGAATGACACCTTTACGATCATGGTCACGCTTTCCCAACTGTCGCGCATGTACATCATCTGCGGACGGCTGCGTGAAGCGGAGGCGGTCATTGAGCAGTTATTAACCACGAAGATGGCCCCAAGAGCATGGGGACAGGCATGGTTTGACCGCAGTCAGGTACGTTATGAGCGCAATGATGTCGCGGGCGCACTGGAAGATGTGATCGAAGCCCGCCGGGTTTTCGAAGGTTATGAGCTAAAACGGTTTGCCATTGACGGATATGCAAAAATGGCGCGCCTGAAGTGGGTACTCGGCGACGAAGCCGAAGCCCACAAACTGATGCAGCAGGCTGTCGAGATCGCCCGCGCTTCGAATTTGGCACTCACGCTGGTTGATGAAGATGTGTGGCAGGCATGGCTGTGGCTCAAGACCGGCAACCTGTCACGCGCCGCGAAATGGGCAGAGCCTATCGAAGCGACCATCCACGAAAACCTCAATCCTGCCCGCGAGTTCGCGCACATCACGCTCGCGCATATCTGGCTGGAGCAGGGCAGGTATGACCAAGCCCAAGACCTGCTGGGGCGGCTGCTGCCGTCGGCTGATGGTGCGGGACGCATGGGACGGGTCATTGAAATTTGTACCCTTCAGGCTTTGACGTTCCATTTGCAGGGCGATCTTGAGCGGGCACTGGAAGCACTGACCTATGCCCTGACTCTGGGCGAACCCGATGGCTACGTCCGCACCTTCATTGATGAAGGCGCACCGATGGCTGCGCTGCTGCAGGAAGCGCAAAAACGAGGTGTTGCAGTGGAATACGTCACGCGGCTGCTAGCGGCCTTTGACCAGAAAACACCCGTCGTCAGCCGGACGCCTGAGCAAGCGGTTAGTGGTGACATCGAACCGCTCAGCGAGCGCGAACTGGAAGTGCTGCGCTTGATCGCCGACGGCGCATCCAACCGCGAGATTGCCGATGCGCTGGTTGTCAGCGTCGGCACGGTCAAGAAGCACCTGAACAACATTTTCCTCAAACTCGACGCCCACAGCCGAACGCAAGTTGTTGCTACCGCCCGCAAGTACAACATCATTTAGTTGGCTAAATTCACACATTTTGTGAACTACATACCAGAACATGAGGTGACTTTAACTGACACTGCAATAGTGTTATCAGTCTTGAATTGTTTAGCGGCGTATGACCTTACCTGTCGGGATTGGGTACAGTTTTGGTCAGTTCCTCCGCTTCCAGCGTCCGAGCAGGGACGTCAGTTGGGAGAGTTCAGGAGGCAGACCGCTGTTCACTTTATATTTAATCCCGGTTCGCCGACAGTATCAAACTGACGTTAGATAATGTGGAACGTCGTTTGCCGCCCGTCGAGATAAACCGCGCCATTCCGGGTGAACACGGCATCCTGCTCCAGCGGGAAGGCCACTTCCTGACCGCCCCATTCCGGCACAGGGCAGGTCACACCCAGTTCGACGGTATAGCAGGTGTCGTAGTTCATGACCACATCACCGCGCCCCGGACAACTGACCTGTTCCCACGGCAGACCCATCAACGGGCCGGGTTCGTGCAGATAGTGACTGAGGGAATGCGAGTATATTTTGGGTTTGGCGATGCCACTTTCGCGGGCGCGGGTCAGTGCGCGGGTCAAAATTTCATTACCCGTTAGCCCTTGCTCCCATGTGGATGTAAAGATGTCCTGTAGTTGGTTAGCCTGCTTCATGCCGTCCAGCAAGCCCTGAGGCACACTGGTTTCGCCGGGGCGCAGCACATAGGCCAGTTCTTGATGATCGGTGATGAGGCGCAGGTATTTGAAACCGACATCACAGTGAATCATATCGCCGGGGCGGATAATGTTGTCTTTTTCACCCCAGCGGGCGCGGTTTTCCGGGCCGCGCATGAAGCGGAAGAAGGCCGGGAAGGAGACTGGTAAACCAAGATCAGTAGTTTCCTGCCAGTACCACCAGCGCAAGTCTTCCGAGGTGGTGACGCCGGGTGTGACGACCTGCCGTGAGAAACAGGTTTTGATGACGTGGTGGGCAATGGCGCAGGCATGCTGATAGAGTTCCAGTTCGGCAGGCAGGCGTGATTCGAGCCAGCGGATGCTCAGCGGCTCGGCAGATTCGAGGCGGGCGGAGAGGGTTTCGCCGAGAGTAGCGACCAATTTCTCCTTGAGTGCGGCGGTCAGTCCGTCGGCTGCCCAGATGACATCTGATTGGTTGATGCCGATGCGGCGCGGGTTACGCTCCTCCACAATCTTTCGGAGGGTTGTCCATTGATCTTCGGCACTGTCTAAGCCCCAGACAGTGGTCATTAATCCCTGCATATTGGTGAGGGAAATATTTAGGCGCTCAATGCCCTTGTCCGCGCCTGCGTCATAAAAGACGACCATCTGCAAAATGGGTGCCCAGCATTCCCACGGGATGATGGTGTTGAAAACGGGGTCGTGGTTGTCTTCGTAGCATACGATGATCCACATATCGAAGCCGGTTTCGCGCATGATAGCAGGCAGCAGTTTTTCGAATCGTTCGCCGAGGATGCTGTTCACTATACGCGCTTGATCGCGCACGCCCATAACGGCTGGCCCTTGATAAGTTGTGTGCATAGTCTCACCTCAATTTTGGTATTGAATACGCGGATCGAGCCATGTGTAAAGGATGTCAACGAGAATATTGGCAGCCACAAGGAATACGGAATACAAGACAGTCACGCCGACCAGCAGGTTATAGTCGCGGGTGGTGACACTGGTGACGAAGGTATCACCGAGGCCGGGAATGGCGAACACTAACTCGACCACGAACGTGCCGGTCAGCACCGCCGCCAGCAGCGGGCCGAGAATGGTTACAACCGGAATGAGACTGTTGCGCAGACCATGCCCGTAGATGACTTTGCGTTCGGGCAGCCCTTTGGCACGGGCGGTGCGGATATAGTCTTGATTGAGAACCTGTAACAAGCTGGCGCGGGTCAGGCGGGCGATGCCTGCCGCCATGCCCATTGCCAGCGTGACCACCGGCAGAAAAGCTGTTGAAAAATACTGCCCCGGATTGGCCTGCGGACCCGCAATCCAGACATACGGATTGACCACTGGAAATAATTTAAGCTGCACGGCAAAGACGATGATGAGCACCGGGCCAATGACGATGTTGGGAACGGCGCGCCCGATGACAGCAAAGAACATGGCGATGTGGTCAGCAGGGCGGTTGTGATGTACAGCGGCCAGCACGCCTAACGGGATGCCGATGATGATCGCCATAAACACTGCCATGACACCTAAGGCTATGGAAATGGGTAGTTTGCTGGCGATGATGTCGCCCACCAGCCGCCCGCGATTGGTGATGCCCAGCGACGGGCCAAAGTCTAAACGCAGCAGATTAAAGAGATAATTGCCAAATTGACTCTGGAACAAGTCGGAGTACAGAACGCGGCGGGTGCTGGTGCGAATAGTAGGTGTAACCGATTCGCGCTCTAAATCCATGCTCTTGAAAGCTGATACAACAGATTGGAGTTGGGCAGCCACTTCAGGAGCGACGGATTGGAAGGCAGGGGTGATGACATCCAGATCATTCAATAATTCCGGCACTTCACTCTTTTGAATACCCTGTTCCAGATAAAAGCTGATGCGTCCCAATTGGTCGGCAAAACGCCCGTTAAGCTGGGCTTTGACGGTTTCGTCGTTGAGCGCGGTTAAGGCGGCACGTATGTCCGGTGATAGACGGATGACTTCGACCCGTTCGTCGATAGGTTCGTTCACGAAGCGAAGCAGCGACCAATCTGGCGAAGAGCCGGGGAGATTGAGCAGCAGGGGGCGGTCAAGACCGTAGTATTTTTGCAGAGCCGCAATAACCTCTTTGGTTTGGGCGCGTTGACCGCTGGCGACGAACGGGCCACCGGGGATGGCGCGGATCATCAAAAAGGACACCAGCACAATCATAAAGAGGACGGGCAGGCTGGCGAGTACGCGGCGGGCGATGTAGCTGATGATGCCGGACATGCCGAATATGGAACGCACAAGGGACATGCTTATGACCCTCCACCCAAAAGCTCTTCAGATACCCATCCGGGCAAGTTATTACAGGTAATCTGGTAATAGGTGACGTTATCCACCCGCTGAACAGCTTCAACCTGAACTGTCGAACCGGCGTAACAGGCGGCGTTGGCGACGCGGTTGCCGCGGGTCGGTGGTTCGGGACGTTCGGTGATATACAACGGTGCGATGCCCGCCGTCACCACAGTGACCGATTCGCCGATGGCGTATTTGCTGCTGAAGTCGGGAGTGGGCGGCACTGGTGTGGCTTCAATGGTTGCGGTGGCGGGGATGATGAGTGTATCCGATGACCAGCAGGCAAGGCTCATCAGACACAAAAGACCAAGGACTGCAGCGGGTATCAAACGAGAGTGAAGTGACCGCAGCATACGCTATTGTCCCCGCATGTGCGGGTCGAGGGCGTCCCGCAGTCCGTCGCCTAAAAAGTTGAAAGCCAAAGTTGTGAGTGCTAATGCAATGCCCGGTATCAAAATCAGGTTGGGGAAGGAAGTCAGGCTTTCACGTCCGGCGTTAATCATACTGCCCCAACTGGGTGTGGGTGGGTCTACCCCTAAGCCGATGAAGCTGAGGAAGGCTTCGGTAAAAATATAACCGGGGATTTCCAGCGTTTCGGCCACGATGAGCGGGCCGGTGATGTTGGGGAGCAGGTGGAAGAAGATAATGCGGAAATCACTCGCCCCCAGCGCGCGGGCGGCATCCACAAACTCGCGGTTCTTATAAGAAAGGACTTCGCCACGCACCAAACGCGCCATATGAATCCAACTGAGGGCGCTGAGAGCGATGAACAAAAAGAACAACCCGCCCATGCTCTTATCAATGCCGATCAAGGTCTGGGCGAGGCCGGGTGTGCTGCTTTGTTCCAATGATTTGAAGAACGTTTGGAACAGGATGACCAGTACCAGACTGGGGATGCCGTACAGAAAGTCAATGAAACGCATCATCAGGTTATCAATGCGCCCACCGTAGTAACCGGATACGACACCATAGATGACACCGATTCCTAGGCTCAGGGTCGCGCCAACGAGGGCTACCGCTAACGATACGCGCGTGCCAAAGATGGTGCGGCTGAGAACATCCCGCCCCAAAGCATCTGCGCCGAAGACGAAGCAGAACTGTGGCGCACCGGGAGGATAGGGCTGCTGGTTGGGTTGGAGGGTGGCACAGGAGAGGGGCGGCGCGAGGGACGAACCCCGATGCTGGTCGTTGATGCCTTCAATCAAGCCTGTGTTACGCAGCAGGTCGGCAGAAAGCGCAACGACGATGAGAACGATAATGAAAGCCAAACCGATAAGGGCAAGGCGATTACGGGATAGTTGCAACCATGCTTCCGCCAGTCCAGAGCGCGGTTTTTCTGCAATTTCAGGATCGGTAAGAACGGCAGGTTGGGCAGCTTTAGCCTGCGACACGGGTATCCCCTATTTCTGGCGAATGGCCTGCTCTAGGCGCGGAAGGGAAACATCATAACGATAGGGCACATTGATATGACCGTCGTTGAAGAGTTCAAAATCGTGCTTCAGACCCAGCGCGGTTAGTTTATTGGACATGATGCGTGTGCCGATTTGAAAGTTGAGTTCGTCCCACAGGCCACAGTCGAGGTAGATGTAACTCATTTGCTGCCACGCGGCACTGTTTTCGGCTTGGTCTATCATGCGTACCGGGTCCCACGCCAACCAGCGCTGCCAGACATCTTCTCGCAGTGCGCCGGTTTCCATATCAATGGGCATATCGAAACCGCGATGGGCAGCCGGATTAGGGGCGAAGGCCGCGCCGTAGCACAGCATTCCCAGTACCGAAAAGAAGGGATCATGCGATTTGGGTTTTATGGTGGGAATTTGCTCAATATAGCCTTCCAGGCCACCAAAACGCTGTAAGTTGGCATGAAGTTTTGCCATATCCGGCAGGTAGCCAAACTCAAAATATATATCGCCGCTGTGAGAGGCGACGGCGCTGAATATCTCCGGATGGCGCATACTCTGCACCATTGCGCCATAGCCGCCGCTGCTTTTGCCGGTGATGGCGCGGTGTTGGCGGGAGGGGAGGGTGCGGTAGGTGGCATCTACATAAGGTATAAGTTCTTCAATGAAATAATCTTCATATTGGCCGAGCGCCGATGAATTGATGTACTGCGCGCCGCCGAATATCGTCCAGCAGTCGGGCAGTACGGCGATCACAGGCTGCATCGCGCCGCTGCTGATGAGACGGTCAATGCGTTCGGGGAAGGACTCTCCCCACGCCACCGCCCCCAGCATCAACGGGCCGCTGCCGCCGTGCCCCGCGAGCACATAAATGACCGGGTAGCGGCGGTTAGGGTCGTCGTCATAACCGGGCGGTAAGTAAACAGGCAGCATGCGCTCGGTGGGGTCGCCGGGCAAGTTTCCCTGCAGGATTTGACTTTGGAGATATGGGGTATCGACGCGACCATTCAAGCGCATGTGTGAACCTCCGAGCAGTGGAGAGGCAGCGGCGGTGTTTGTGCCGCTGCCTCAGTTACGAAAATGAGGGTTTGCTTCCGGCTTCACCGGCGTTATGTACGCGGTGCATACGAAAGCAAATCAATGGCTAGCCAGATGTCCGTACAGCAGCCTGTGCTTCTATATCCACACTGTACCAGTCCCAATGCTCACCGCCGACCTGTCCATCGGTCTCAATCGGGCCGGAGAGATAGGTCTGGTAGAGAGCATAATTGGAGGCGAGGCGGATGGGCGCTATTGGCATAATGCCATCCTTGCCGAAGAACATTTCCTCGATCTGGGCGTACATCTCTTTGCGGGTTGCGGGGTCTGTTTCCTCGCGCGCTTTCTGAATCAGATCATCAACTTCAGAGCAGGGGCGTGAGGTGAAAGCGTTATCAATATCGCATTTGATGATGTCGCCGTCATAGTTGTTGGGATCGGGATAGTCCGGCCCCCAGCCAATCGGATGCCATTCAGGACGCTTGTCCATGTCGTTGGTGATGCTGATGACGGGAATCATGTTGCTGAAGTCTTCGATGACTTCGTTCTGGAACAGCGATGCATCGCAGCCCAGAACAGTTGACCATGCTTTGATCAGGAATTCAACATAATTGGTGCGGCGTCCGGGCTGGGATACTGAATGAACTTCAGGGAATCCTTCGCAGCCGGGATAGGGACTTTGCGCTAGTTCAGCCACTGCATATTCGGGGTCGTAGCCGACACCGATTTCGTCAACGGCGGGCGCGAGCGGAATGGCAGGTGGAATAAGATGTCTGGTGGGTGTTCCCAGTCCGCCGGCTGCATCTTTGATGATCGCTTCGCGGTCAATGGCGGCGCTGAAGGCGCGGCGTACATGGACATCATCAAACGGTGGTTTGCCGTTGTTGAAGCTCAGGTAATCAATGCCGATGCCGTTGATATACAGCAGTTGATCTTTGAGGGCATCGTTGCTCAGCAGTCCTTCAGTTTCGCCTGTCGGGATGTTACCGGAACGGATCATATCTACCTGACCGTTCAGATACAGTGACAGCAGGGTGCTGTTGTCATTGATGACAATGACATCCACACGGTCGATGTTGCCGGGGCCGCGCAGGTCGGCGGGCATAAACGGGTTTCGGATGAGAGTGCGCCCCACGCCGGGTGTTACCGTATCGGCAAGGAACGGACCGCTCGACCACGCATTTTCCGGTTCAATCCATGCTGCGCCGAAGGTATCAATCTGTTCGGCGGGAACGGGACGCAGAGTCCACAGGCTGGCAACCGCCGGGAAGAAACCAGTGGGCGAGGTCAGGGTAAACTGGACTGTATGATCGTCAACAGCTTTTACACCAACACCTTCAAAGAGATCCTGTGTGGGTGCGGCGCTGGCTAACACGGCAGAGCAGCCGGCGATGAAGCTGGCGGTCACGGGGCCGTAGCTGCCACCCAATGTAGCATTGCAGGCGCGGCGCGTTCCGGTAACGACATCCTGCGCGGTAACCATACGCATGACTTTGGCTTCCTGCGTGGTGGGATTCCAACTGACCCACGGCACATCTTCACGCAGTTTGAATGTCCACGTCAGACCGTCTTCGCTGGCTGACCATTCGGTGGCGAATTCAGGACGGACTTCGGCGGTTTCCGGCGAGAGGTCGGTGAGGCCGAGGAAAATATTATCTACCCAGCGCACCGAAATGGTGCTGCCCGCGAGCTGCGGGTCGCGTTCGACACTGAGGTCGCCATCGTGGGTGTAGTAGGTGACTAATGATGGATCGTCACGGTTTAAGGTGACCGAATCCTGGGCAAAGACGGCAGATGAAATGTGGCCGATGCTCAATAACATGATGAGCAGCACGGCCAAGACGGTAACTCGTTTGTGTAGCGATTTTTGAGACATACCCTTCTTCCCCTTTTTGAAACATCCTAACGAAACATGCGAAGCAGTAAGTCGTGACATTGTGTTCCGGGCAGCCTCCTTTATCTCTCGTTTTCGGTAATGGTATGTTGATGTGCCGCACCGCAAGAGGCGCGCACAATCAGCATGGTGGGAACCAACTCGATGCGCGCTGGCAGATCGGGCTGCGCAATGCGTTCAAGCAGGCAGGTAGCCACCCGTGTCCCAATTTCATGGGTAGACTGGGCGACGGTGGTCAGCGGAGGGTTGAGGGACACGGCCCACGGCATGTCGTCGAAGCCGACGATGGCAATATCATCGGGGATACGCATCGCCAGGTCATGAATGGCGTTCAGAGCACCTAGGGTCATCATGTTGTTTTCGATAAATAGGGCAGTCAGTTCCGGATGTTTGGAAAGGAGCGCGTGTGTCTGCTCATAGCCGCTTTGATGTTTGTGGTCACCGAAGCGCACCCACGCTTCTTCTACCGGTAATCCAGCGCCGGCCATGGCTTGTTGGTATCCTTTATAGCGCTCACGACCGCTGGTGAGGTGCATCGGCCCGCCAATGTGTCCAATCCGGGTGTGACCATGCCCGATGAGGTGTTCCACTGCGGAGCGGGCTCCGGCGATATTGTCCGATAAAACCATGTCCACGCGGCCCTTTGCGATGCGGCGGTCAATGATGACAATCGGCATGCCTTTGTCAGCCAACTCGGCCACTTCATCGACATTTTCGCTGGTGGTCGCGATGACCAACCCCGCTACACCTTCATTTTCCATCATGCTCAAGTAGGCGAGTTCTTTTTCCGGCGCGGAAGCGGTGTTGCTCATCAGCAAGCTGTAGCCATCGGCGAAAAAAACATTTTCGATGCTGGCCATAATGGTGTTAAAAAACGGGTTGGTGATATCGGTCACGATCATGCCGATAAGATGACTCTTGGCAGCACGCAAGCGCTGTGCGACTCGGTTGCGCTCATAACCCAGTTGATCGATGGTTTCCAGTACTTTTGTGCGTACTTCTTCTCGAATGTGGGGATAGTTGTTGAGGACACGTGACACAGTGGCAGGTGAGACACCAGCTTGTTTTGCCACGGCTACGATATTCAGATTGGGGCTGCGCTTTTTGTGCGGCGGCATAAGCGGTAACCCTCAATATAGCAATATCTTGAAATCGATTTCAAGATAGTAGAACATAACTTGCGATGACTGTCAACAATTGTGGAATATGTTCTGCCAGAAATTTGAGATCATTCTTTAGAGTTGTATCATTTCAGTACACCATATTGATGGGCAGCAACAAATTGCTTTATTACTCGCTGAGAGCGAACGACGCGAAGTGACAATTGCAGATTTAGAAATCAGGCAAACTGCTGCCAATATCCGGGCTGATAGGGCAGAGAGCGCACAGCATACGCTTAAACAGCAACTTGCAGAAGCCAATGAATACATTTTCCAATTACGGCTCAAATTGAAGTAATTTGACACCGATAATGGCGAATACGGCCGGGGAACAACTGCCAGCATAACACCAGCCGTTCACAGACCGTGCGGCGCTGGCCGCGCTGCCAGTGCGACTGTTATCAGCTTTGAATTGTTCACAGGGGTAGCTATTACCCATAGGGATTCGGAACGGTTTTGGCGAGTTCTTCGGCTTCGAGCGAGTGGGCGTAGTGCAGTGTAGTCTCGCCGCGGCGGTGGCGGGCGATCTTCTGGGCAGTGTGCACCGGCACCTGCTTGTCGAGCAGATTGGTCACCAGCGTGTGGCGGGCATCGTGGGGGATGGCATCCCACGGGCGCATCAGTTCGTAGACCGCACCGGAGGCCAGTGGACGGTCTGCCCCTAAGTGCCCGCCTTTGCGGATGGCACACATGACGTAGACACGGCCCGCGCCTTGCGCCGCCTGCCAGCCCTTGAGGATAGCCTTCAAGTCTCCCAGCATCGGTACATCATCATATTCGTTTCTGGCGCGTTTCTTGCCACCCATGACACGGATGACCGAGCGTCCGAAGTCGACATGCTCCCACTTCAACTGGCGCAGCTCCTCGCGGCGCAGACCGGCGAAGAACAGCAGGGCATAAAAGGCGGCGTTGCGCAGTTTCATGAGTGGGGTAGGGGCATCGGCGTGAATGGCCGCCCAGACGGTGGTGGTGTCAATGCGTTTGCCACCGCGTTTGCGGCTGTTACTGCCGCCCCACGCTGGGTCGATGCGATACTGCTTGAGCGCCTGCAGTTGGCGGACATACAACGCAGCGGTGTCGTCGGAACTGGCGGCGATGGCTTCGACGAGTTTCCGCAGGTGGGAGAGCATGTTCTGCAAAGTGACGCGGCTGTACTGGTCGTGCAGCGACTGGAAGAAGCGGTCAACATAGACCACTT
>JAWKPB010000032.1:0-42010 GCA_041390885.1 Anaerolineae bacterium
TAATTTCTTTTGCCCGGCAAAGCAACTTCCTTCCTGCCAGGCGTACATCAGCAAAAAGGCATAGGTCATGCGTGCCCCAATGGACAGTGCTTTGTCGCGCATCACCAGATACGGAAAAGCCGCAAAACCACTGCGCATGATTTCGCTCTGGATGACCACCCGGTCAAAACGCGACTGCAATAAACTGTTCGAAAGCGGTTCCATACACCTAGCGTCTGGGTTCTTCTACTTCTCCCAGAAACACGCCCACCATATACGTTAAGAGTTCATACTTCCCCACCTTCAACCGAAAGGCCAGCTGATCCAATTTGTCTTTCCACTCAATCGGGATGGTGGCATTGATTTTTGCCTGCTGCCGCTTGCGCAGCATAAAGGCCAGCTCCTCAACCGCCTCTTGAGAAAAAGCGCTGCTCAGGGGCTTACTCATACCCTTGCTCAGTGGTTTGCTCATTTGCTCAACTTTATGAGCAACTTTTTGAGCATCCTGTTTTGGCGATGAATTCTCTGCGTTCTCAAGCAAGGCGGTGCTGCCGGACAACGCCAGTGTTTGTTCCGCCTTCGCCTTTTGTAAATCTGAAAAAAGATTACTCATATGTCCTAATCGACGAACCGTTTACCGGAAGCCTCCTGGATAATCTCAGGCGTCACAAACGTGTTGCGAGCCGATGCCACCTCCAGAGATAAAACAGCTATCCCGCAAACCGATCGCGGATGTCCTTTCGTCAACTGATACAATGCCTCTAATGCCGGTGTTTCAAAGGGGAAAACCTTGCCACCAGCCTGGATAAAACGCCATCGCAGCATTTCCATCATTTCAGTCTGTTTCATGCGCTCCAGTTCGGTCCGAACCAACCGGTTGCGCAGACTGGGCGCATATGCCAGCTTGCGCACAATAATCGGCAGGGCAAACAAAATGATTTGCAGTACCTTTTCGGTTCCCGTTTCAAAGTTGAGATACCCGCGCAAACTCTCCAGCGCTTTCGCTTCCAGCTGCTGGGCTTCATCTATCAACAAGACGGGAGTTATTCCTCTGGCATAATCGTCGAGCAGTATTTTCTTTAACTGGTCATACCGTCCTTTTCGATTGTTGGCGTGGCACACCCCACCAAATCCCTCAATCACTTCCTCAACCAGCTGAAAGGGGGTCGGACAATGTTCGCCCGCCTCAATCGTGGCGATGTGAAACCGCTCGGGCATGTTGGTCATTTCCGTCACCAAACGCCGCATAATCGTGGTTTTGCCCAGTCCCTTCTCCCCATAAATGACGGCTGCACCTTCGTGTTGGGTGATGACACGCGCCGCCATGGCAATCGCTTCCTGGTAGTTATCCGTCAGGAACAAAAACCGCTCATCCGGGTTGGTCGAATAGGGCGGCTCTTTTAAGCCGAATTTCTCTAAATAAGCGGGTCTATCAAAGGGAGAAGCCGTCATAGGGTACGAAAGTCTTTGGACTTTCATTACCACTGAACCATTTCCATGCCACAAAGTCAAGTAGGGGATAGAAGACCCTAAAACCCCAGCAGCTGCAGCAGCTCGGCCAGCACCTGTTTCCATTCCGCTGCTGGCAGTTTCAGGCTGGGATAACCTTGCCAGCGGATATAAAAGTCAATGATCGTCTGGCCTTCGCAGCCGGCGAAGCAGTGCCAGCCATCCTCGTACACTGCCAGACTCATTTTGTGGTCATCGTGAAAGGGACACAAACCCCGTCCCTGGCTGTTAATCTCCACATACTGGCTGATGAAATCCCGCGGTGACATGGCCCGTTTGATCTTCTCATCCGGTGACAGCGTAGGGGAGTAACTTTTAAGCCGTTGCCGGTCAATCCCGAAGTGGCGGGCGGCTGCCGGTGCGGCAGCCAACAGGTTGTCGATGATGAGTTGTGGTACGCGCTCTGGACGCGACAGAATTGCCAGCTGGTCGCGCAGTCGCAGTGCCAGTGGATGACCGTCGGAGTCTAGAAAACCATAGACCTGTCCCGTGAGACGGTGTCGGCCAAAGGGCAGTCGCAGCAGCGATCCCACCTGATCCCCATGCAAAAATTCCTGTTTGGGATACAGTTCGATATCCCGGGTGGTCAGTCCTTGTTCACTTAAAAGATGTTTCCCGATCCGCCGTGCGTCTCGTCCACTCAGCGGTGGGGTGAACAACCACAAATGACCGCCCCGGCGCGACTGTTCCAGATACGAGGGAATGTTCTGGGTTTGCCAAAGCTGGGCCAGATTATGCAGCCGCTCTAAACCCTGATCGCTGTCATCGTCCAGGATGATCCGGCTGGTGTAACTCTTCGGATTGAGGATATAGGCACCTAACGTTCGTTCGCCTTTGAGGTGCAGTTCCAGCAGCTGCATCGTGAATGGGTAGTAAGTCTTGCTGCCATCTGGATGGCTGTGATGCGCCCGCGTGTAGGAACCATCCGGGAGCTGGTAGGGGTAGGTATCCTGGCGGGCGATGAAGATGTCGCTGAAGGCCCGTAATGTCTCCGGGTTCTGTTCCAGGTACCGATCTATTTCCCCCTTCATATCGCGTCAGTGTAGCAGATGCGCGGCCACCACTACAGCCAAGAGAATGTTCGTTGAACGCTTCAATTAATTCCGCTGCACTATACAAAAAAACGATACCATGTTACAGTATGGTTGATTTGCCGAAACCTGTGGGTTATCCACAAATAAAAAAGCCCGTTGCAACGGGCTTTTTTATTTGTAGTGGGCGGCGGGAATCGAACCCGCGTATGAGGATTTGCCGAAACCTCTGGATTACCACTTTCCTACGCCCACACGTCTCCTAAACCAATTCTGCCGCCACCAAATCGCGCAACTCCATTACTTTTTCCTCTGCCGCCCGTTTGAACGACTGTCCAAATGTTTCCAATTGCTCTAGATTGACGTCAGATGGATAGTCACTTACCCGGTTATACAATGCCTGTAAACCCTCATAAGCACGCTTTGCCCGCTTGAGTTGGGTTGAGGAACATGGAATATGACCAAAACTGGCCGCTTCATCCGGCGAAATCCCCAACGCTTCCAAACGAATCCCGTGAGTGAGATATTCAATGATCGTGTTTGGTTTCGTATAGGGTTCTATGGCCCCCATAGCGATTAAATCGTTGCGAACCTTATGAATCTGGTTACGGGGAACCGTTCCATCTACATCGAGCTGATCCAGGATCTCCCCGGCTGCCTCGGCGGCGTCATCGAAACCGACATGCTTCAGCATGGGTGCTAGTGAATTGGTCACTGTCAGCGGCCACAGATTACTAAAGGTATCAAACAGCGGAACCAGTAGTTCAATTTTGTGTTTATCCTCGGGAGTCAACTTTTCGCCAAATTCATCTGAAGTCAGCAGAGTATTGATCAGCTGTGTCCCCACCTTTGATGGTGCTGCGAAACGATTGAGCGCTTCAAACACCGCCCGTTTGAGTGGTGGGAGCGTTGCTGCTCGTCGTTCTAAAATCCGCCGCTGTTTTTCCCAGGTCTGGAGAGATATATTGTCTACTCGCTGGATTGTCTGAATGAGGCGGTTGGCAAAATCGCCGAACTGCTCCTCAATCTCTTTCTGTTTATCCACTGCCAGTTCACTAAACTTCTCTTCAAGCTGTTCCAAAGGAACTGTATTGAGGGCTTCAATCACTTTTTCAAGGACCAAGGCAATGGCGCTGGTTCCAACAAATATGGTCAATCCTTGTGTCATTGACGTTTTGGCCTCTAACTCACGGATGCGTTCCTCCGCAGAGTTTTTCCATATTTCGAGTTCTTGAACTTGTTGGCGTAATTGCCCCACATCCTCAGCTTCCAATGCCGCAATTCTTCCTTGCAGCCCATCTATTTGTTGCTGCTGTTGACGGATGATCGTTAACAACTCTATTCGGCTCTTTTCGTCTTTTTGCCGCATTTCAACACTCCTCACAACACGCGTGATATAACCAAATATGATGATACAAAAGAGTCCATCCAGTTGAAGGCCAGGAATAGACCAATTTTTCGATTCTGAGGTGAGCTTCGGGTGGATAAGAACCAGTCACGCTGATTGTGACGTCACGCAATGCCCGGTAGCGCCTGCGTTTATTCAGAACGGTCAATATTGCCACTGAACCTGGTATCGGGCTTTTTAGCGGTTTTAGCGACCTGAGGAGACCATTCTGGGGACGATCTGAAACCGGTGTTGGGGGTATCTAGTCTGAAAGTGGTGCTTTTCTGGACACCCAAAACCATTTGGAGCGTGGGGACGATCCGAAGGGGGATATTTTCAGTTGCGTGTTTTCAAAGAGGGGATTATACTCAATCCTTAACAGTCCTCTAAAACAGAAAAGCGAGTTTGCACCTCGCTTTCTGCCGAAGCCCGCCTTTGGGTTTCAAGGGACTGCCGAACTCGCAGTACCGAGTTCGACGATTACCACCGATTATACCACATGTCGGCGGCAAACAACCAGCGATCACCATAAGATCAATGGGCGTCACTCTCGGTCAAGCGAGTGACGCCTTTTTTATTGTTTGTGTAGGAGCGTTATGGACTGAAGTCGAGAAGGTGTCCTGAACCAGTAGGGTAGGGGACACACAAGGTGCGGAAAGCACCCTAAACAGTGTTTATAAATGCGAAATGCCTTCTGTTCGTGCTTGGCGGCTGCTCAGAAGGCATTCATCAAACCGCCGGGGCGGCTGATAAATGCGCCCGCGGACTGATCCGTATTCATGTCTGATGATAACGGAAATGTCTCGTGGACGCAAGCCATTCCGGTGAGGAATGGTTTTATTTTGTCTTTTTCTCATGATTGTCTGGGCTTACTCACCGCTGCCGAGGCCTACACCAACCTCGGTTATTCAGTCATTCCACTTCTGGGCGACCGTGATCCGTCCCGTCCCAAAGTTCCAGCTGTCCCCTGGTCGGCCTTCCAGCACCGCCGTCCCCAGCCCGACGAGCTGCGCCAGTGGTTTAATGAAGAGCGTTTTGCTGGTTTAGGTATCGTCACCGGGCGTGTCAGCAGCCTCGCCGTCCTCGACTTCGACTCTCAGAACATTCTGGACGCCTTTCGCCTGCGTTTCCCAGATCTAATGGCTACGCGAACTGTACTATCCGCTGGCCGGAGGCTTCCACATCTCTACTTTCACCTCCCAGCACACCTGAGCCTTCCTAGCCAGAAAGGGCAGGGCATAGATCTGCTCTCGGATGGCCGCTATGTGGTCGCGCCGCCAACGACTATAGCTGGACAGTCCTACACCATCAATCGTGGCGGCATGCCCAGAATACTCACAGAACGCGATCTACGCCGCATCAGAGCGTTCCTGAGCGAATACACTCCAAGTAACACTAAAACAAGCCGTCAAAAAGAATTTAGGCCACCCACGCGCGAATTTGACCCACCTCAGACAGAAAAGACCAGCTACCATGACCTGACAGCGCTCTATCACTATCACTGCAAACACGGTGGCCGCAATGAAGCCCTTTTCCGCACCGCGCTCTATGCCCGTGATACCGGCTGGAACGAACCTGAGACGCAGCGCTGCCTGGTCGAACTCCACGTCCAGCAGCCATCTGCCCAGCCCGAACCGGCTGCCCGGCGCTGGAAAGAAGCCGTCGCCACCTTGAAAAGCGCCTTCTCACGTCCACCGCATAAACGCCGCGCCACATCCGCGCAGCTTGCCAACAACGTGCGCGAAGCCCTGGTACAGCGCAAAATGACTTATGTCGTTCGTACTATCGAGGGGTTGTATCAGGCTGGTCTGCGTCCAGGGCAGGTTTTCACAGCGGATCAGGCCATTCATGCGCTCAAAGGTCTAGTTGGTCGAGACTCGGTCTACAACGCCCTCAAAACCAATGAGCAGGGCAGGGCACTTTTTAGGCAAATTTCCCCCGTAAGCCCCCTAAAAGACGCTTACGCGTCTGCTAAACAGACATGGACACTGAAAACAAAAAAATGCTTTTTTGTTAGTGAGCAAAAATCAGGAATAAATAAAAAAGGACGCCGCCAGCACTGGTATCGCATGCCGCACAACCTCGATTTGTGCCGCCTGTTCGGTGTCCGGGCTTCCAGTGCTGATCCGCTCGACCGTGCCGATCTGGCCAGTGCCCGCCAAACCCGTATGGCGCTGCACCGCGAACTCATCAAACGCCGTCCCGGTGTTTATCCCCGCCGCTGGCTGGCCCGCCGGCTGGGCGTCACCCGCCGCACAGTTGATACTTACAACAAACTTATACCCATCCGCAGCCGCGCCTTGTACCACGAAACTTCCCTCAACTGGGGCAACATTGAACGCCTGCCGCTAGACGAGCCGCTGGCTGGGGCGTTTCTGGAAGATCTAGCACAAACACGTTATCCAGCACTTCGCACCATTGCGGCTCGGCTCCTGACCACAGGAAAGTTCCTCCGCCTCAAAGAACGGACTGCTAATCTCTACTGGTACGGGGATATCGAACCCCCTGCATTTGCTGCCTATGAGCGGCAAACAACCCATCAGGAGGCGCTGGAACCCTCTACACGACAACCGCTTGCTCAACCGCCGTCTGTGCGGGTGTCATCTACTGATCAGTCAGCAAGAGATGCGGCAGCCAAACCGCCGTCGGTTCAACCTTTGCCTAAACCGCTCACGCATGACCAGCAGGAGGCGTTGGCACAGAAGATTTATCAGGCTGTAAATCAACTTGGGGGAGAAAAGACCAAATGCCTTAGCCTGGCGAACGCCCACAGGCTGGTGACGACCTATTCGGAGGAAGTTATTCGCGCGGCACTCAACATCCTTCAGCAACGCAAGGTGACCAATCCAGCAGGGTTTCTAGTCACGGCGCTACGCGCAGAGGCACAGTTCTCAGCCAGCCCGCCTTAAATTTTAGGGTTTAGTCATTTGCGCTTATCAGAGTTATCAACTATAACATTTTCTATCATGTGTACTAAATAGCTGACAAAAACAACGAACATTATTATGCAGTAATATATCATAGATTAGAGGGTATGCAACCAAATCAACCTTCCACAGACATCATTCCGATAATCGAAGCTCTTTCAACACTAGCTGCTGCGACAATTGCCTTCTACGCGCTCTTTCAAACCAGAAAATTGTTTATTAAGCAAGAAGAGTTAAGTGATAAAATTCACCGCCAAGAAAAACTCTTTGCACAGCAACAAGCATTCTTCCCGTTATTTGAACAGTTCAAAGATATCTCAACCATCGACCCAAATGATCCGGTTTGGGTCGATATTATAAATGCCGTCAATTACCTTGAACTACTTGGGGTCTCCTGGGAGGGAGAAACAGTAGATGAGAGAACTCTTTTTCGTGTATTTGGCAAGTACATCATTGAAACTTATGAGAGTATAAAACAGTGCAAAAATCCACCACAAAACATACCAAAAGATGGTGAAGAAATGTTATCAGATTGCCCGTATGCAACTCGTTTATACAGCCATCTGAAAAACAAACAGAATCGCAGAAAATCCCCTGACCAATCTATAGCTGAAAGAGATTAAGAATGGCACAAAGTGAAATGGAAAAACTCGCACTTGATTTAGCAAACAAAGTGCTAAAAACCAATGATCGGAACTACGTAAAAGCATGGCCCATCAATAATGCACCAGATGAGGAAGTTGTTGTAATAGTCTATCGGGCAAGAAAAACTAGATCAGTCAGAATTAGAGAAGCTGTAAAAAGCTTCGAGGTAGTAGCTGGGCCATCTGGTGCGAAATGCCCATTATGTAACGGCACAGGAAAACTTATAACATGACGGATTGGAATTGTATAGTGACCTACTGAGCCTATGACTTACTAAACTTGAGTGCTGTGCCCCATCTCCGCGTCAGCGGAGAACAGGAGGACGAAAAGGATCAAATGAGTTTAAAGAGTTAAGTTCGGCTCAGTAAGTCCAGAAAGAAGTATATATTAGGGGCAAAAGTGGCGGAGTTTGTACGGTGCGCCAACCATTACCTCAATACAAATCATTTCTCTATATCATCTTAAACTCGTCCAACAATGAAGACGCCACCATTCTAATGTTTGGATCATGATCCGATGAAAGCAGTCCATAAATGTCTATTCCTTTTTGCACAGCATTATAAGCACGATGTGCCCGATCCTTATAAACTTCCTCATCGTCTTCCTTTATCAAAGTTCTATATGTAGCTATGTCAAGCAAAAGCTCAAGTATATACTCCTTATCTCTTACACCTTCATAATTTAGTAGTGTAATAAGAAATGGCACAACAACTATTGGCATATCGGTCTTTAGTAGTTCAGAAAGAGGGCCGTAGTTCTCCCAGCTAGTTGAGCCTGCGTAAGCCAGAATTTTTTCCAAATTATTATAGGCAACGTTTCGTGCTTCAAGATCATCTGATGCTAGGTTTCGCACCCAGATAGGAACATCTGGGTACATAAAGTTTCCCCAATCAATTTCATTTAACTCATCTAATATTCTGCTCTCCAT
The DNA here is from genome assembly GCA_041390885.1 of Anaerolineae bacterium. Classification (GTDB taxonomy): domain Bacteria; phylum Chloroflexota; class Anaerolineae; order Aggregatilineales; family Phototrophicaceae; genus CFX2. Next base: position 8,407 of record JAWKPB010000032.1, read on the forward strand.
ATCTATGAACTCCTATTCCTTTTAAGCTCTATTGAGACTCTTTTGGGACATGTTTGCCATGTCCCAAAAGAGTTCAAACGAATTTAGATTGATAACTTATTTAGAAATGACTCTGATTCCCCCAGCAAGAACATCATAATATGCAACTACAACAGGTACAGTATTGAGAAAAGTCTGACAATCAGGACAAGGAAATTGACTAACGCCAATTGCTCGTACACTCTGCGGTTGAGGTACATTGTAATATAGATTTGTTTCAGCGTGCCCTTGTATACCTGCTATATATTCTATTAAAGTAGAGCCAAAACCAACAGGTATCGCACCTCTTAAACCCGCTACTGTGACCACAGCTCCTAAAGCATTTATCGCTCGAATTCCTCTCATTCTTAGATCCCCATTACTTCTTACAGTTTCCTTTCCAGAGGCATTGCTTGCCGATACAAACTCAACACAATTGCCAGAAATATCCTTTGCTCTCGTTACGGCTACAGTAATTGGTGGATTTTTTTGATTTAAAGCGATTTGGTCATAATATTCGTACTTTGCAATTCTAGCATATTCCTCTGCGGCAGCAGCATCCAGCATCCCGTTATTACAATCTTCATCATCCCGATCACGCTCCGCTGGTATAGCATCTGTGAGCGCCTTAATCAACTGCAACCACTTCAGCAGTTCAAGGCAGCCTCCCAAGAGTTTTAGTAACCATTCTGGAATCCCTATCCCTCCTCCTATCTTTCCATTGGTGGGTATTGAGATTGGCGGGTTCAGAGTTGTCGGGATACCATTAGCAAGATCACAGAAGTCTGGATTGGTCAGACAAGTTTCAGTTAGCCCCACAAAACCACCAGGTTGCGGATAGCTTTTGCGGAAATAATCATCTACAGTTTGGTTTCCGCTGTTTCCAGAACCGCCAATAGTAAACAACCTTTTCCAATCATTATTTCCGGGTACTTGTAGGATCAAGCCTCCAAAGCCATTGTTACCGCCCTGACCGTTATTTATACAGTTTGAACTTGTGGTCCCGTCAAAATTGAATATCGGAATACAGTAGTTATCAGGAAAGTCCTGCAATCCATTCCGATCAACACGGTTGATTGGGTTACCGGAAGCATAGACATAACGATTGAGCGACTCCAGTAAGTCCTGGCTGGTGAAAGCACCCATACCAGTGTTGTAGTTGCGCGCTCGCAGATGCACCTGTTTATAGTTGGTGGCCTGCCATTCACCGGTGAAGCCGTACCATGACAGATAGCCGGCGTCATCGTAAGTCTCGCCATAGGGCGAATAGTTGCGGTTATCGAGCACCGTATCGGAGGCGTTAAAATTAACGCGGGTGCGAATGCTGCCCAGACCATCCTGCACCGTCCATTCCCAGGGTGAAGTCTGGTATTTCTCGGCCATCAAGCCACGCGGCCCGTGGACATAATAACGTTTCTCATTTCCCGGAGAATAGGTATCGCGCAGCACCACCGCCAGCCCGGGTTGCAGGTCGAGCAAGTAATCGGTTGGTATGCTGCTAGCGACTTGCCTGAAGCGATTACCCAGTCCATCATAAGCAAAGTTGTAACTTCCCACGCCAGTCATGCGGTTAGCCCGATCCCAGGTATAGGCATTGGTGCCATCATTGGTCAGGTTGCCATTGTTGTCGTAGGTATACCCAGCACTCGATATCTGGTTGGCGGCATTGTAGGTACGGCTGACGACCGTTGGCGCAGCACCATTGATGGCGAGGCTCTCCGACAAACGATTACCCGCCCGGTCGTAGGTGTAGAGGTAACGGCGCAGCAGATCAGCATCGACCGCAGCGGCATTCACTCCCGGCGCATGACGGGCTTCCAGCAAGCGCGACAACTTATCGTAGCTGTAGGAAACAGTCTGCATGTGCCAGGTGCGGCTCGACACAACCAGTTGATTGAAGCGCACTTTGTAACCGCTGGCGGTCCTGTTCTTCTCAGCCCGATTGCGGATTTCCAGCACATGTGGCCCTTCACTCTGAAGGCGGCGGCTGTCTACCCCGGCTGAGATCAGGATACTGGTTTGCCCAGCACTGGCGGCATAGCCATCAAAGGACTGCCACAGAGCGCCATTGATGAAAACATCATAGATACCGTGATCGGGGCCGGTGCCCATGGTCAGCGTAGCCTCATCGCCCAGGAAGGCCAGTTTAAGCGAAGCAGCCGACTGCGTGCTTTCCTTGAAGCTGCCCACCGTCGCCCAGGAGCCATTCAAGACCAGACTCTTATCACTGTAGGGAATGACGGTGTTGGATAGGGTGGCCGGGTTGGCGATGGCTTCAAAAGCCTGAGTACGGTTGCCACGCTTGTCCACCTGATACTCAAAATGAGCCGCTGTAGTGGAAAGCTTGGCGGGTGCGCTGAAAGTGCCTCCACCAAAATTGTCCAGCACGGAATTGCTGGAACCAATCAGCCACAACCCAATCGAACCGCCATTGGCGTTGAGTGTCCAGCCACTGGTATCACAAATACCCAACAGCACCTGGTTCTTATAGACTTCGACCTTACCCTCAGCCAGTGCTCGTGCACCAAACTGGTCGCCAGCGGCAAAAGTGACGGTGATGTCCGAACCGCGCTGCACCCAAGTACCATCGTAGGTCCAGACCTGCACCTTGCCGGTGGAGGGTTTGTACATAACCTTGATGACGCCGTTGCTCCACAAAGCACTCTGGGCTTTGAGCAGCAGGTCAATCTCGGTGCTGGCGGCATCAATGGTGGACAGCGTGACAAAAGCTTCCTGGTCAGCGCCAAAGGAACTGCCCGCCCAGTAGATATCGCCGCCTGTACCCACATCGACCTGATTACTCAGGATGCTGTAGCCGCCAGTTGTGCCGGACCAGCTGCTCCCCAGCGCACCATTGGCGCGATTGAAGAAATCCAGATAGCCAAGATTGGGGAACTTGTAACGAATGCGCCCCTCGCGGGTATGGCGCAGGATACGCAGCCGCCCGCCGGCATCGAAGTGATAACGTGAACGTAAGCCGTTGGCGCGGTCGGTGGCGATCTGCCGTCCAGCCAGGTCGTAAGCCATCTGCGTTTTCTGGTTGTCCCAATCGGTCAGGCTGAGGAGCTGCCCGCGCTGATCGTAGCTGTAGACCACATTCAGGCTGCCCGGCAGTGTCAGTTTGGTACGCAGCCCACCAACGTCATATTGATAAGATACGGTCTCATCAGGAGTGCCATCGCCATTGTTATCAAAGACCACACTCTCCAGGCGATGCAGGGAATCGTAGGTGAAGTTGGTTTCACGGTTGCGGCTGGTGAAGCCAGCGGCGGCGTACTCGCTCATCTTGGCGCGATTGCCGGCATCATCGTAGCCGAAGACCACATCTGGAGTGGCAGCAGGACTGCCATACTGGATATTCTTGGGTCGTCCCAGACGGTCAAATTCGCGTATTACGTCATAGTTAGGTGATCCGGTGATCCCTGGATACCTCATGGTCATCTGGCTACGGCCATTCGTCAAATCGGCATAAGTAGACTTCCATTCAATCGGATTTGCGATGGTGCTCAGAGGACTTGTGAGCTTTTTGCGCCGATCCAATAGATCGGGGTCGTAGAGCGTAACATTGCCGCCTGGATCGCGTTGGGTACGCACCCGTCCGCCTTTGTCGTAAGTGACATCGACGATGATGTTACGGTCATTGTTCGCCCCATGCGGCAGTGCATTGCCACTCCCGTCTTCCCAGCGTTTGAAACCCACAGTGTCATTCCACACCCACGCTGCCGGGTTGACTACCTTGGGCGACCAGCGAGCAATCTTATCAATGGCGGTGTTAGTGCTGAGTTGAGTCTGTCCAGAACCATCGGCGTTCATGCGGAAGATTTCAGCATCGCCATCTCGTTCCGAATGGAAGAGGATAAACTGTCCATCGGGCGACCAGCTAGGTGTGAAATCATCCGCACTGGCATAGTTGGATAGATTGACGATGTTAGAGCCATCGGCATTCATAACATATACTTCGCGGTTACTTCCGCGTTTGGCCTGGAAGGCGATCTTGCTGCCATCCGGTGACCAGAAGGGGAAGAGGTTCAGCCCGGCGCTGTTATTGGTCAGATTGGCCAACTGGCTGCCATCGACCCGGATGACGTAGATGTCACCCGCAATGGATAGATCTGTCCCGGCGTGGAAGACCAGCCGCTGTCCATCGGGCGACCAGGCGGGCGCACCGCCGTTTAGAACAGCATCGTTGTAGACCACCCGGAAGTTAGTACCGTCGGCATTCAGAACTCCAATCGCGAATTTTCCGTTCAAGGCCTGATAGCGGAAAGCAATCTGCCCCCCATCGGGCGACCAGGCCGGAAAATCCGGATACAAAATCTGGTTGTCTGAGGCATTGGTCAACGTACTCAGGCGCTGGACAGTGCTGCCATCGGCATTCATGGTATGCAGATCGTTGAGACCGGTGCGAACCGACATGAAGACGATCTTGCTGCCATCCGGCGACCAGGCCGGGTTGAGGTCATCAGCACCAGGGTAGGCCGTCAGATTGACGGGCGAGGTGCCATCCGTATTGGCCTTATAGATTTCGTAGTTGCCATCACGGTTTGTCGAGAAGATGATTCTGGCATCAGCTGTGGCTTGTACGGGCAGATACCCCTGCACCACCCGTGTCCGGCGGCGAACACTGTCATAGCGGTACTGGCTGACACTGTATTCCGGATCAATCGTCCAGCGTGCCTGTCCATCCTTGTCATAACCCATCAAGGTCTGATTGCCCATGGGATCCAGCATTTGCACCGGACGTCCGACATTATCCAACAGATAGGTTGTCACCAAATCACGATCGTTATATTGCCCATTGTGATCCGGCACAAACAACCAGTTACCCTTAGTGTCCATGGCATCCGGCATGGGTTTATTGAGGTTGTTGCTCCAATTCTGGATGGTACGCAGCACCCGTCCAGCTTTGTCATAACAGGTATAGGCAAGACTGACCAACGGGCTGTTGGCGGCCTGGGTCACGATCAATCGACGTCCAGCCTTATCGTAGATAAAGGTCGTCTGGGTGCCGCGGGCATCGCGGGTAGCCAAGATCTGTCCAGCCTTGTTGTAGTCACTGCTGCTGATGCGATTCTGGTCATTGATGGAACCAGTGCCGCTATGGTCAATAGCTGCCCCTGCCCCGTTTTCCCAGCACTGGTTGGCGGTACTCCACAGCCAGTTGGCTGGAATGCTACTACCTTGCACCTTGTAGTTCTCGATTGTTTTCAGCCGCCGTCCGAGTGCATCGTAGACCAGATAGGTTTCCAGACCAGCCGCGTCACGGCTGTTCGTGACCCGCCCCAGCAGATCATAACTGGTGGTCGTAATACGATTTTGGTCTTTGTCGGCACCAAAGGAAATGGCATTGTTGCTACCATCTTCCCAACGTCCATCGACAGCGTCCCACACCCAGTTGGTCGGATCGGCGCTGGCATTAACCACGGTCTTGAGGCGACGGCCTAATTCATCATAGACCTGCCAGGTGGTGTTGTGACGATTATCAATGGTTTGAGACACACGCCCGCGAACATCATACAAAGTATCGCTGATGATGTTTTGGTCGTTGTCGGTTCCATGACTGACCGGGGTGGTGTTGGCTGCGCCATACTCCCAACGATTGCTGCTGGCATTCCACACCCAATCCTTAGGGTTGGTTGTACCCTGTACCAGGTAATTAGAGATGCTGCGAGTTACACGCCCACGCGAGTCGTAGACATTGCGGCTGACGCGACCCAGCGCATCCTGAGTGGACTGCACCCGTCCATCCACATCGTAGACGGTGGTGGTGATCAGGTCTTTATCAGCGGCGCTGCTGGGAACGTAGCTGGCACTGCGCGGATCATTAACACCGCCATCGGTGGCTGTGCCCACCGCGCTGGCAATGGTCTTGACCTGGCGTCCCAGACCGTCATAGGCAATCCAGGTGCGCGCACCCAGCGCATCTTCGGTATACATGACCCGCCCGGCGCTATCATAGGCCGTGCGCGTCACCATATCCCGGTCAGGATCAGCATTGATGACATAACTTGCCAGACCAGGATCAGCCGTCACTTTGTAGTCAGGGCTGCTGGCATTGCGAATGACCACGACCTGGCGTCCCAGAGTGTCATAGCCATACAAGGTGGTTTCCCACTTTTTGAGGGCGCGGCTGTCCAACAGCCGTTTGCTGCGGATCACTCGCCCCAGTGAATCATACTCGGTGGTTTCGATCAAATCGCGATCCGGGCTATTGCTGGGGACATAACCATCTGAACGCGGATCAAAGGCTGCGCTATAATTGCTTTCGCCCGGACCCAGCTCCAACGTGGCCGTATCCTTGGCCGCCCGAATAGTCTTGACCGGACGGTTGAGCGCATCATAGATGGTGTAATTTACGCTGCCCAGTGCATCGACTGACTTGATGAGATTGCCCGCCGCGTCATAGCTTTGGGTCGTGATAATGTCCTGATCAGCATTCTGGATCGGGACATAATTAGCCAGGGACGGATCGCCATCATAGTCGTTGTTATAGGGATCCTGGCTGGCGTTCTGAATGGTCTTCACAAGCCGCCCAGCATCGTCATAACCATAAAGGTTCAGATGACCTAAAGCATCACGCTGGCTTTTCAGCATACCCCGTTTATTGTACGTGGTATCACTGATGATGTTCTGAGTGTTATCCGCACCAAAGGTAATGGGGGTGCTGTCAGAAGCGCCCTTCTCCCAGCGCTTTCTGAGAACACTCCAGACCCAATCACCAGAGGACTCATTAGCACCAGCACTTTGATTACGATAGTTGGTGATGGTTCGCTTCACCCGATCCAGCGCATCATAGAAGGTCAACGTAGCTTGGGCAAAGCCAGTTCCAGGTACGGTATAGAGAAAGCCAGCGCCAGCGTCAGTAGTGGTTTGGATGCGTCGCCCTAACGCATCATAGTCGTAGGTCGTAACCTTGTTTTTGTCCGGATCGGCTGGCACATACATGGCTTTAGCCGCTGTCACGGTAGTGGGTGCGGTGACATTCTCCAGACTGCAAACTGTAGCCACCACATTGCCGGCCGCATCATAAACCGTGTAGAAAAACTGGCAGGTCCCAAATAGGCTGGTCTGCTGGGTCTTCACCACCCGTCCGGCGCTGTCATATGTGTAGATGGTTGAGGTGGTGTTGCCTGGATTGAGCGGATCAGTCTGCACCAAACTTTCCAGCAATCCGTTGTTGGTCCCGGATAACCCGTAGGTGCGGCTGGTTTGCTGCTGAACACTGGCCGTGGCCGGATCGAGCCGCGCTTCCAGAAGGCTGCGTCCCTTGCTGTCGTAGCGGAATTCCTGCCATTGCAGCAGTTTGGATACATCGACAATATGCACTGAGTCGACATAAAACTCGGCCGCACCACCGCTGGCGATAAATTGAATTTTCTTGCCGGTGGCATTGCTGGTCGGTGTATAGACAGCGCGCAAATGCTGCCAGCTGCCAGTGCCTGAGGTGCTTTTATCAAAAGCGGTGGTGCCCGTAACCTGCATCTTGGCCACACCGCTGACAGGGTAAACGCGCGCCATCACCACATAGGTGCGATTAGCCACCCAGTCCCAGGCATTGCCTTCAATACCCTGCCCAGCAGCACTGGCTACCAGACGTCGGGAATAGGTCCCGCTGTCCACTTGTGTCGTTGAGCGCTGATTGGTCGTCGGTGTTCCCACATTCGTCCAATCACTGTCCAGTTCCATGCTGCCATTGACCACCAGATCGGCTCCGACTTCAGTAATGGCTACACTGTCCACATAAAATTCAGCCGCAGCACCGCTGGCGATAAATTGCAGTTTCTGACTGGCGGCAGCAGCCGTTGGCTTATAGGTAGCACGTAAAGTCTGCCAGCTCCCGGTACCCACGGTGCTTTTGTCAAAAGCGGAGGTGCCAGTGACCTGCATCTTGACCGTACCACTGACTGGATACACCCGGGCTGTGATGAAGTAGGTGCGATTGGCCACCATGTTCCAGGCGGCACCCTCGATACCCTGTCCGGCGGCGCTGGCGATGAGACGGCGCGCATAGCTGCCCGTATTGGCACCTATCATCTGTTCCTGAATGGTTGGTGTTCCAATGGATGCCCAGGTATCATCGGCTTCCATATCGCCGTTCTGGCTCAACTCGGCATCAGCTTTGACGATAGAGACACTATCGACATAAAACTCAGCAGCGCCGGTGGACACAAAGCGCACTTTGTAACCAGTGCCATTTGCGGATGCCAGATGGATGTATTGGAGGGTTTGCCAGTTCCCTGTGCCGCTGGTCTTTTTCTCGCTATTAGCATCCGTCAAGCCGGGAATCTGCATCTTCACCACACCACTGACGGGATAGACCCGGGCAGTAATGGTGTAAATTTGTCCATTCGTCAGATTGACAATATCCCAGGCATTCCCTTCAATACCCTGGTCAAGCGCGCTGGTTACGATGTGGCGAGAATATATCCCGCTGTCTACCTGCCCAGTTGACCGTTCATTGGTGCTGGGTGTTCCTACACTCGCCCAACTGCTGTCCAATTCCATACCGCCATTGACGGCCAGATCAATTCCCGATTTGATGATCGAGACACTGTCCACATAAAACTCAGCTGCAGCACCGTTGGCAATAAATTGCACTTTGTTGTTGCTCAACGCGCTGGTGGGCGTATGCACGGCTTTAAGGGTCGTCCACACACCCGTGGCACTGGCAATTTGATCAAACGCTGTGGTGCCACTCACTTGCATTTTCAGGCTGCCTGCCACCAGGTAGACCTGAGCGGTTATAGTATAGGTATGGCCAACTTCCAGGTCCCAGGTATTGCCCTCCATTCCCTGTCCGGCGGCTGCGGCTACCACATGGCGCAGGTAACTGCCCGTCTGAGCAGCCGGCGTCCGCTGGTTACTGGTGGGGGTTCCGACATTCGTCCAGTTGCTATCCAGTTCCATGCTGCCGTTGACGGCCAGGTTATTGACATCATCCACCAGCACCATCGTCGGTTGCCGGTTGGCTGCGTCGTAAACATAGATTGTCTTTCGACCCTGAGCATCCACGCTGCTGATTAAACGGTCGCTGCTGTCATAACCAAATGAAGTATCCTGACCGAGTGGATCGGCCAGACCCGTCAATAACTTGCCATTATTGACCCAATCCAATTGGGTGGTATTCCCCCTGCCATCGGCGGCACTGGCCGGGCGATAATCCGTCCCGATGGCCTGCACACTCAGTTCGTTGGCTGGATTGGCTGGCCCTACATAGACACCGTTGGCAAAATAATGGGTGGTGGTTTTCCCTTGCACCGTCTCGGTAGTCTGATTGATTTCGATCAGGTTAGCGTCTTCGGGGGCAAACACCAGATCAGTCACCAGCTGGGCATCCCCTCGCTTTTGCTGCATGGTCTTGATGCGCGACACCGTCACGCTGTCGACATACACTTTGGCATTACCGCTCCCCGGCATGGCTGAGGTGATGAATTGAATACGCCGGGTTTGTTTCTCGCCACTCGGACTATACACCAAACGCAGCGTTTCCCAGGCAGCCGTCCCATTCTGACTCTCATCAGCTACAACCGTGTTCTGGATCTGCATTTTCACCCGCCCAGCCAGCGGATACACGCGCGCTGTGATGACATACACCCGCCCCGGAATCAGATTCCAGTCGTCACTTTCAATCCCCTGCCCCAGGGCACTGCTTTCGGCATAGCGGGAATAGGTCCCGCTGTCCACCTGGGCGGTTGAACGCTGGTTAATTGGCGGGCTTCCTACGCCATTCCAGTTGGCATCAATCTCCATATCGGGGTTGATTATTTCTGGAGGCGTTGAGCTTGCTGAGAGACTCTTTAAGGTATAGCTGACTTCTTCCAGCGTCAGGCTGCCATCATCTGTTTGATCACCACTGGTATCGACAGTTGGCGACAGGCGTTTTAACAGAAAGTTCAATTGTTTGACATCGGTTTGACCTACGGCAGCGGTTTGCCCATAATAATCGTAATCCCAGTTCTTGCCGCGCACATCGGTCACGCGCTGCAAGAGAGCCTGTGCCCCGTTAACTGCCGCTCCATTCAATTTCTCCTGGACATATTGCAATTGGACATAACGTCCGCTGGGTGTGGCAGTATTCAGACCAGCGGCCGTTTGATCCCCTACTCGCCACAACTGCCGGCGCTGGAAGGGATTGGGATCGGTGTCACGGATGTAGCCGAATTGCAGCGAACGTCCGTAGCCATCATCGATCTGTTTTAGCTTGCCATCCAGATCCGCACCATCGGCGGGTACATAATAGGTGTAGGTCCAGCTCTCGCCTGTCGGCCAGGCACGCCGCTTCAACCGCAGCGTTGTCCCGTCAAAGGCCAATTGACTCTTATCCTGAGCGGTCAAAATGTACTCAGCATTGGTAGTGTTATAGTCCAGAACGGATGTCGAGCCTGCCGAGGCATCAAAATGATTGGCGCTGGTCTCAATCAGTTTCAGGCTGCCACCTTCCGGCAGGTAGACCTCTGCGTTGCGTGCTGGGGATGTCCCGGATAAGGTCAGTTTATAGGCGTGGTTGTGCGACCAGCCCAACCCCATAAACTGATACTCAGAGTGATTCTGTTTGCTCTGGGTATAGGAACGGGTAAAGGCCAGACTACCGGCTGGTGTCTCAACCTTCAAATCGGTGCCTGACCACACCTTATCGCCGCTTTGCAGCTTGATAGGATTGATCGTGGATTGGCTGGCATCATGACAGAACGGACAATCGCCATCATGCAGTGGGACACCAGGAGCATCAATCGCAACCAAGGCGGTGAATCCACCGCGGTTGTCAAAATAAAATCCAGTCAAGTCATTGACTGCCAGATATAATTTACCTGTACCTGTTACAGTTTTATCGTGGAACTTACCCACCGAAAAGGGCGAGCCAGTGCCAATCTTCCCGATCAATCGACCCGCTGGCTGCCCAACGAGTGTTTGACCATTCCAACTTCCAAATAATGAGCATTCTCCACCGGGACCAAAAGATGCGCAGCCTTCTGGTCCTACCCAGGGCATAGCCCAGGTCGCGCCCACTACGTACAAATGAACCCGTCCGCCAGCAGCGATGGTCAGCCGTTGGTTACTGCTGATTGTCAGCCCGGTATCGATCCACGGATCTGCTCCGCCACCACTTAGTTTTTTACCTCTTGAATTGACCTGTACAATCCTAAATTGTGTTGCCATTTTTTGTCCTCAATAATTCTTTTCATGAACGAATGTTAAGCCTGTGGCTCATGGTTTGATGAGCCATTTTGACAAGACTGGGTTGTTTTACTTCTCTTTAGAAGCGGCAAAAATGTTTTATCCAGATAGGTGTCTGATTACCTTCCTGCGATCATTTCCCGCTACTTCTATTTGGTGAGCGTGGCCTGCACCACTGTCAGGTTGACCTTCACCGCACACCTCCTCCTGATTTAGTGCTCTCATTTCGCCAAACATCTGTCATCCATCGGCTATATAGCCAATCTCAATAACCTTATACTGATGCCAACATCGATCTATTACTCATAAAATCCAGTTCTTCCCTGATTTTGGCGTATTGGGAATGAGTAGAAACTTTCCATATAGGTGGGTAGCTGGACTACCCACCCCCGATTGGTTGACATGCTGGTTTGTTTAGCGTGGATACCGTCCAGTAAAACCACCCTTGTGCCCTACCTGGGGCGGACTGGAGAAATAGTTGCGATACATTGTCCAATTGTTGCTGCCTGAACCAAACACTGACTCCATAAACTGAACGTAGTGCAGACCCGGCGCTATCGAGTTGTCGAACCCAACATCTTTATCCGTTAGATAAAGATCCATTCCAGAGGCAGCGCTGCTCAACTGCACAGTCATCTTGGTGCGTGAAAAGCTGGCATTGGCGTTGGCATACTGGGCGATGGCATTCAAAGATAAGTAGGCGGTGTACGCCGAGTTGAGTGACGCGACGAGAGGTGCTACTGGAGTCACGCGATAAGTCAGTTTGGGGGAAAATGCACCCAACCCAATCAGGAACCAGAAACGCTCCTGATAGCGATTCCCGGCTGCTCTGGAATTGGTAGGGGTATTGGTGGTGGTATTGCACGTCCAACTGACGGTGGTATCGTTGGCATCCTGATCGGTGACTTCCCGGTCAACCTGGTTGTATAGATTCCAGATGAAGGGTCGATTCAAGGTATCATAGATGGTGTCTTTGGCTTCGCCATAAGCCACTGTGCCGATGTACTTGGGGTTGTTGGCGTCACTGGCCTTGATTTTCACACCACGCAGCGTTCCCAGAGCCGTCGTGCGGGTCACCTGGTTGGTAATCTTGTAGAGGGTGCCATTGGTGGAGGTGCCGCCCGGTGCCGCCACATTGGTGGCATCCAATTGCCCCAAAGATACTGTGGTGGCAGTGGTGGCAATCACCCGATACATGGCATTGTTCAGCCCAGCTGCACCACCCGTTACTCCTTGCAGCACCACCAGGTCATCGACCACAAAACCGTGACTGGCACCGACCGTCAGCACTGGCGGGCTGGCATTGGTAATATTGGTGACGGCTTTCGCGATCGGCGCGGCAGCCCAGGGCACAACCACTGCCTTGATGGTGCCGCTGGAGGTGTCCCAATACAGGAATATGTCCTGTGGCATGAAGGGGACTTGATTCCCGCCCAGCGCGCCAACAGCGGTCATATCCAGCGCAATGGGACTGGTCACAGAGCGTGGTATAAATTTCCCACTGGCCGTATCATAAAGGGATATTTGCTCACCTGCGAAGGGATGTACATAAATCGTTGTACCGTTCGCACCTGGTGCTGGATTAGGATCCGTACTCGACATGCTCAAGCGGATATTATTGATACCCGGATTATCAATAACCGTACCGCCGCCGGCTGTTAAATCGAATTCAACGCCACTCCAGTTTTTGGCATACAATTTGCCATCTGACTTGGGATACACCCGCACAAAATCGGTGTCCGTTGGTGTGCCCGGCACGACCGCAGGGCGCTTCAGCTCCATATAATCTTCCAGATGGAACGGACCCGGCCCCTGGGTGTAGATCGAGAATGGGTTGGTGATCGTCCCACTGCCCTTCGCCATATTCACCCGCAACCCGGTTGCGTTGGCGATGGTCTTGCCTGCTGCATTATTCACCGCTACTTGCAGACCTGTCGCGTTAGGTAGCGCATTCGCGCCGGCGGTTGATTCGTTGATGACCTCGATGTCACCCCCCAACAGCTCGCCAGTGATGGCGCCCGTACCGGTATTGAAATTTGAAGCGCGAATTCGGAATGCCGTATGTACAGCACTTATTGCGTTGGAACCCCTCAATTCCAATTCGCATACCATCCAGTACACCACAGAAGTGAGAGCATCCTTTAACTGCCCCAATGAATGCAGGCCACGTTTGGGTTTGCTCGTTGAAGTTTCTGCCCGATGGATTTCCAGCAGGGATTCGGGCGCGTTCGGATCGCCTGTGCTCAGGTTATAGTCGCCAATCTCCACCCGCCCATCGCCGGTCACCTGAGCTTGTATCGTGCCGGCACTGTTCTCCCAGGTCTGAAGTGGGTTAGCCTGCGTCACATGTCCCTGCACCCGCAGCTGCTGGATGTCCTGCACACCATCTACAAAAACGTTGTCATTAAATTGTTGTGTCATGTTGTTCTCCTAAACTCTTCTTTCAAAAAATAAACAGACTAAACTTGTTGTGCATACGGTTGCTATCGACTGCTGCCTACATGATTTTCCTCCTGCCCTTCCCCACCCCTATCGGTGAGGAAGGGCTGTGTTTGACGATTTGAGCAAGATGCCCAGGCGGGAGAAAGGCCCTCCAGGCCTGGGACGGAAATAATGATTATTCACGGTCACTGTGCGGCAGAGCTTTGTTGGCCAGATACCCGGCGTGACTGATGCCCAGCAGGGCCAGCATGCCACTGTCCACAGCCGGTAAGGCCGTGACCACGCCCCTGCCCTGTTGAAACAAGGCAGCCAGAGCAGAGGCATAAGCCAGCACCAGGATCAGGGTGAAGAAAAACATCTGCACCTTGCCCAGATCGAGCTGGCCGACATTGCCGGTTTCGCTGCCTTTGAACATGTCCGACCAGCGGGCTTGTTCTGGTTCGTGGTTAATGACCAGTTGTCCGACAATGGCGATCCGGGCGACATCCACTGCCTGCCGCGCCAGGGCACTCAGCGCCCGCTCCTTTTCCTCGGCTTTGGGCACGCGCCGTTTTTTGACGCTCAGTATGAGCGGCGATCCCAGCATGGAGGTGGTCGAGATACCCATCAGCAGCCACAATTCCGGTGGCATGGAGATAGCCAGCGGTTCGGCCTGCCCGACATCGACATTGACCATAACGGCGGTCAGAAAGGCGGATAGGATCAGGATCGTCCACGCCACCATCTGGAAACGGGCCAGGCTGATTTTGTTGCGGGTGTCGATCAAGAGCCCCTTCCACAAACCGGTCACCCCATGCCCGGCGATGACAGCAAACACTGCCAGCAGTCCCATCGTCACCAGCCACATCTCAAACCGCAGATCCGGTGGCAGCAGACTCTCCAGAGCGACCAGTCCGGCCACCAGCAGTGCCAGGCTGACCGTATGCCGCCTGCTCCACAGCGAGCGCCGTCTATCGGTCAGGCCATCCATCTCCGTCTGGGCAAACTCGTCCCGAATAGCGCGCAGATCATGCTGGATTTCGGCGTTATGGGCCATATCGGCCAGGTGTTTTCCCAACGCTCGCATTAACGCTCCTTTCGGCTCATGGCCTTCAAAATAAATCTATTCCCAAGAAATCTAAGTACCGTGCCAGGCAGGCGTGCCGTGATCTAGCTCCAGGGGTGTTTCTTCACTCGTTTTTCAGGGAGCGAACGACACGCGCCTCACACTTGACACCCACAATAACACAAAAGTTCTGACAAAAGGCGATAATATTATCGGATAATTCGGTTAGAGTTTTCTAACCTTCACGGCTGTCATCGAGCGGCTTGAGCAGATGCAAGGCACGCGACCGGCCACCTTCGCGCTCCAGCCAACCCCAGCGGGCTAACTTGTCCAGATGTCGGGAAACACTGGATTGAGCCAGATAACATTCCCGGGCAATCTCCTGCTGAGTGGGCGCAAACCCATGCTCCTGGAAGTATTTCCATAAAAATTGGTACACATCGCGTGTGGTCTGGTCGCGCACACCCTTACTCCTGCCGCTCCGAGCGGCCTGTGACTTGCGACGCGCAAGCCTCTGGGCAGCCTTCCGGCTGCCTGCATACAGCATCAAGTTATTCATTTGTTCATCAGTTCATCTAAACGGGATGGTGAGATAGGTGGTGAGAGAGAATGATCAATCCGACTCTACGCCACTGCCGGATGGCGTCGCTGCAACCGCTGGCACTCGGCACGTAAGTCCCGGTTCTCGCGGCGCAGCCGTGCCAGTTCTTCCTGCACCGCCTGCGGTGAGGATTTGTCAATCAGCCGGTAGCCTGCTTCCAAAAGCCGCACCCCGCGTGTGCTGTGGCGCGAGCGTTCCAGATAACGCCACTGCTCCAGTTTCGTCAGGTTGTAATCGACCAGGGAGGTTGAGCCGATACCAACTGCCTTTCCAATCTCGCGGATGGTAGGGGCACGCCCCTGCTGCTGGCTGTAGTCATAGATAAACAACAGGATGTGCAGATGGCGCACATTGGGATTAGGTGATGGGGGCTGCCGTGATCGTCCCTGCGGTCGTAAGTGCTGCTGCTTGGTCATGATGTTTCCTCTTTTTCTGCATGTTGTAACAAAAAGTAAACCTATAGCACATAAATTCTAGTACGATTTTCAACAGAGTCAAGTTATAGTTCGGTTATAAAATCGGCGGCAAGCGTGCTCGCTGCTGCCGTGAGCGCCTTTTTTTCACTAACGAAAAACAAACTTTTAGGGATTTGGGGTGGGGAATCTGCTGCGAAGAGGTGACAGGTCTGGGCTTGCCTGCCATGACCTGCATGAGTTGTTTTGCTGTTCAGAAATGGGCTTATGTCTGTATGGGAAGGCGTTCCGTTCGCCGCTGCGCTTCCAGTAATTTGCTGCTGGCCCGGGTCGCGTACACCACCATTGCCTGAATAGCCGTTTCGAAAGTCGCCACGCCTTCAATAATGAGCTGGTCTTCAGGATTACCCAGGGCACTTTCCACCCGTTTCCAGTGTTTAATCCCCAGATAGACTTTGTAGATAGTCGTTCCGTTCGGCGGTGTGGGCACCCCTCTGGGCAGTGTCACCCGATCCACGCTATCCGCTATCCATAGTGTCACCTGCTCCTGGGTCTGTTCCAGCCGCTCGGGGCGGCCGATAAGCACTACTTTCAGGCTGTGAATGGCTCCCGATTGTGCCCGCAGTGCCTCGATAAGCTCTCCGCGTTCATTCCACAGCAGCGGTGGCCTGGCAGCCGAGGCTGGTGGCGACTGACGAACTACCTTTTGTGATTTTTTACGTCGTGGCGGAAAGATTTTGAGGCGCAGTTCAGCACTTACCTGTGCGCGCGCCAGGTAGATGAACACCCCGCCTACCGTCCGCCGTCGTGATCCATCGGGCAGCATCAACCCACCCTGTCCTTCTGTTTCCAGGGTGCGCTGATACAGTTCACGGGCAAACTCTACCCCGACACCTCGGACAATACGGGCGATCTGCGACCGTGGCCCGCGTTCCGTTTCACCCAGTTGATCTGCCAGGGTATTGATAAAAGTCCACATCTCGTTTTTTGTGGCTGTGTGCTGTGTCATCCACCTACTCAGTAAACTGCTTTTATGCCGATTGCAACCTTACCGCAAATCGGTGGCACATGCTATAGGCATAACGTTGGGGAATCAAAATCATCAAATCACTTCTATTTTGCATCGGGGAAAAGGGGATAGTAGACACAATATTCATTGTGTTCACTATCCTCACCCTTTCTCCCTCAAAATACCCCTTTTTCAACGAACATTCCTCTGAAGGCCACCTTCCTAGTAGACATATTGAAGCATAAATGCTATTGTGTTTATATCTTTTCCGGTGTCTCGAAAGATGCAAACCATCATGAATTTCGTCGAACCCATCCGCGATAAAAAGAAGATCGCCCAGATCAAGAACCAGCTCCGCGGCGAAAAACGTTATCGCGATCTGCTCTTGTTTGTCGTTGGCATCAATACCGCCCTGCGCGTCTCCGACTTGCTCACCCTCCAGGTCGGGGACTTCGTCGATGCGCAGGGAACCATTCAGGATCGTTTCTGGCTGCGTGAAGCTAAACGCGGCAAACGCAATGAGGTCATCATCAATGCCAGCATTCGCGAGGCGCTGGGGGAAGTGTTGGCCGCCTACCCTACCCTGCCTGATGATCCTGGACACTCCCTATTCTTCAACACCAAAAGTAATGATTTCAGCGATCCCATTAAACGCGGTCAGGCCTGGAAGTTCATCACCGGCATTTGTGCGGACGTGGGACTGCGCGGCAACTTCGGCACCCACACCCTCCGCAAGACCTGGGGCTATCATGCCCGGCTCAGTGGTGTCGATCTGGCTCTCATCATGCACAAGCTCAATCACAACTCGCTGGCTTATACCAAACGTTACCTGGGCATCACCGATGACGAGCTGGCCGATGTCGTAAGAAGGCTGAATTTATGACATTCCTTGCAGCCTATCCTATCGTGATTTTCTCACCAGAGATTACTTCTTCTAGCATGAGGTAAATGAGCATTGAAATTGGTAAAAGGAATTCAAGGATTAGTAAATAAAATACCGTCAGGAAGTAAGAAATTCCAATACCTGACCAGCTACCTCGAGTGCCTTATTAGCAACTTCTCTCTCCTTCAATTTTGATACAGGATATGGATCATCACTATCAAAAGACAACATTCCTATGGCTCGTACCTTTTTTGTGTCCCACAGCATAACAGTCCGAACAGACCTAACCCCTTTTAACAAATTTACTTGCCCCTTATCAAGACGCCAAACACTTTTCAATGTTTTATCATTCTCATAACTGAGATCATACCCCCTTGTTCGGACTCCGTAACGCTGCCAAAAATGATTTCCAATACAGCCTTGATGTTCACCAAACCTCAACCGTTTCCAATAATCTGGATAACCGTGACAAGCGTAGATATACAACTCAGATGACCCTTCATCAAAAAGAAACACTGCACCTCGTATTTTTGTTGCAGAGCTAGATGTTACAAACCCTGTTTCAATTACTGTTTTCAAAACAGTTCTAACACCTTCTTTTCGAGCCATTTCCTTTATTCCATGCTCGTCATATTTGAAAATCAACCATCCCATTGCTGCATTTACAGCACAAGAAATAACTGTAACAATCCCAATTAAAATGCGAACATCATTGTTTTCCAACAATCCTTTTGTACCGAAACTAAGTAACGCCGCTCCTGTACTTGATACAAACACTGATAAATAAAATAGTCTTTGTATCCAAAAGCGTTTTGTCTGTTCCAACAACATAAAGTTATCTCCATACAAAAAAAAGCGTGTATTTTCAGTACACGCTCCATTTCCACTCTGGTGAGATCACACTACTCACTTCTTTTTTTTATCAAATCTGGCCTTTGTTCCTCGGCTTTCTGCCGAAGTAAAGGATCTTTAAACATCAATTCAGCAAGTTCATCAGAGAGCGTTGGAAGATCCGGTTCGAATACGACATCGGCGTCAAATATCTTACCTGCCTTGCCTTCAGTATCATCATTTTCTTTAACTTGATACTGCTCTGTAACAACCCAACGCCCCAGCTTAGGTTTTCTTTCAGGCCACATAGTTCCCCCTTTTCCACCGTTGCTTTGTTCAACAAGGGGAACAAGTGTTGCTTGCTTGTCCATAGGTCGGCCTGCATAAAACAAATACTTGATTCCTGGTATGTAGTAAAACAGCCTTTCAAGAAAGTTCATGAGCTTATATTTCTCTAAGGCAATGTTTTCTCTGAGTGTCATTTCCCTACCAATCCCTCATTGATTACTGCCATATCAGTAGGCTGCCAATTACCAACAAAACCAACGGCATTGTGAAGTGTATCACAATTGATTAATGAGACATAGTACCATTTGTCACTATCAAAATGGAAACGAACGGACAATTCTTTAGGTAGTTGATCTGTGCTTTGGGGGCAAGATTTGACTAGAAAAGACAATCGAGTTAATCTCGTTAATTCGAGTGGGCTTGGGAGCGTTCTCAAATTTCTCGTCCTACTCGTATATGCCGCTTGTACGACCAAGCGGCATCTCCTTTTAGGCTACAGGTATTCAATATCGACGTAGCCAATCGCCACCGACATGATTCATCATTCGAGCACCCCTGGTATTATTTTCACACCAAATATGACCAATTTTGTGGGACGGAGAGATTTTTTATGGTATAATTTCTGTGAAAACGATTTCTGAGGGAAATCAACACAAAAAAACATCCGGCTTTGCAAAAAAGCGCGGATCAGTAAGGTATTGAAGCGGTAAAAAAGCAACAAAGTAGCACCCCTCATAGCTGCGGTTGCTTTAGGAACGTCGCCCATGTTAACGGCATTGGCGACGTTTCATTTTGGCTAGATTGAAGTATCAGACTTGCCTAAAACTAAATCCCTTACTCCAAACTAAAGCTGTTAAAATGACCACCTTGCAAAAGCCTAACATCAAACGCCAGTATACCACACAAATTTGAAACCTAAGTACCTAATTGGTATAGTATATTGTTATAGTCTAACCACTATGGAAATTTTTCGGTAGTCTTGGTTCCATGATGGGTTCAAGTAAAATGAAAAAATGGTCAGAATTGACTGAAAAGGTTAACTCAGTATTTACAAATCTGCAACTCAATGCGCGAGCAACAGTCAAATCAATAGCAGAAGAAACAAATATTGAACGCCACTTAGTTGGTGAAATAGTACAAAAGCTTAAAGAAAAACACATTATTACTGGATACACAACTATGGTGGATGCAGCTTTCATTGAATATAAAACAGCATTTATCCACGTCAAATTATCATCCAACGCTCGATCTAGTCTCGATAGTTTCCAGGCAACTGTAAGCAAATTAGGAAATGTGCATGACTTCTTTGAAGTCGAAGGGGATTTTGATTTTCTCATCAAAGTGGTTTTCGCTGATGATGAAGAACTCCACAACATCTCAGAACCTCTACGAAAACTTCTGAACGTGGAAAAGTTAATAACGGTAAGAGCAAGGCCTATTGAACTACCATCGCACCCTACCCTAGCGATTTCAGAGGCGATAGTGAGTCAGTTATTTGAGGACATGCAAACCTCAACATCAGCGTAACACAATATATTCTAGTAACAGTATTAAGGCCCGTACTTTTACTCATAAAGACGAGAAACTTCCAACATGCTTATTTAACCCTTGCGGTTTTAATCCATCGATTGACATTGACTTCTGACGTTGGGTGCCGCTCAGTAATGTATTTCTGGGTGAAACTACGAGGTATTAAGACTTCAATTTCCGGTTGGAACTAATCCAGAATGCTCTTACCTATCACATGGGAACTACCAAATGTTACGCTGCCCCTTCACTGATTCAACATCTCGAACCATATGCAGCGCGTTATCATACCTGACCAGCAGCCGTTCATGCTCGGTTTTCCCCCAAATCAGCACGCCGTCATAATCCACAGGATGAACAAAATAGGCCAGATATTCGCTGGGTGTAATCAGGGTCGTCAGATGCTGGTAAGCTGTATCTCGATTTGAAAACAGCGGCACCTCAAACTCACCAAACAAATGCACCCAAACCTGTTTATCTCCTCGTTCATACACCTCATAGGCCAACCCGGATGGAAAACTGACCTTGGGGTACTTCATCCCAATAGTGGTATCCCGTTCCAAAACCCGGCTGTAGGCATCCCCATCCAGAAAAAACAACCCCGGCAGCGGCGTCTGGTCAAATATTGTTTCCTGTTCTTTGAAATGCCAACTCATATTCGAAACAAAGATGCCATCCCAATAAATGATGGCCCTCTACCCACCCTATCACATAGGGCTGCTCGCTCTCAACATCAAATTAATCCGCAGCACTCTACCACGAGTAAATCGTCCCTTCGCCTGGCTGTCGTTCGTCTGTTCGCTTCGGCACTACCCTCCCCTCACGCGCAGGTCGGGTTGGAGTCTGAAGCCGCTTACCGATCTGTTGGCTGTAATAACGCAGTGTTGAAGTAGGAATGTTGAAGTGTTTGGCTGTGGTGCTGATCCCCAGGTTGCCAATATGGGCATGTAACGCTACCAATTTTTCATAACTCCTGGGCTGCTCCAGCAGATCTTGTGCCAACTGCTCTACCGCAACTGCACTCTCTGCTGTCAGGGTGAAAACGGGCTTGACCCGCCGCTCTAGCCGCAGCATCCGCACTGTCGGATCGCGCTCAGCGGCAATCAGCAGATGCACTCGCCGATAGGCCCGCTGCATCGTCCACTGCGGAATACCGTGCTGCCTGGCCTGAGTTGCGATGGCAATGCCCTCCCGGATACCGGCCAGCGCCACTTCGTCCAGTATTCGTGTATCTGCATTCAAGTCTTCAATGCGTTTATGTACGGCTGCCAGCACCGCTTCGGAAACAGTACCATTCCCCTGGCGAATAACCTGCATATCCTGTTCTGGCAGCGCCTCCGGCCCATGCCGTCGGCAAAGTCGGGTATCACCTGCTGGCGCATAATTCGGCAGGGATGCTTGTAGGCGTTGACGCACACGCCTGTAGGCCTGCCCCATGGATTGTTCGCGCACGCCAAACAGACGGCTCACTTCGCCCGCTCCCATCTGAAGCATCGTCAGTCCATACAGTGCCCAGAGATCGTGCTGCTGGCGTTTTCCTTTTTCCGCCGTCAGGATCTGCTCGGCAACGGTGACGATTGCCTGATGAATATCCGTTCGTTTGTCTGCCTGACGCGATTCATGCGAATGGGTGCCCCAACCACTCTTGGAACCTGCACCGCCTTCAGCTTGGGTCTTTTGGCGATGCTTCCAATCCCTTCGTGTAGCGTGCAAGGCACTGTAAATCATCTTCAGTCCCACCCAGGTTATGTTCTTGTCTTGTAAGCCATCTACTTCCTGTTGCAGGCACTCCCAAAGGGTGATGCCACCAGCCTGTAACCCATCCTCTAGCTCGTCCGGCGGCAGATGATAGGTGTGATGCAGCGCATAAGCAGCGTACTTACGCCCGCGCTCGTACAATTCTGGAAACGAAAAGGTTCCAAAAGCGGTCACGTAGCGGGTTGTCGGGAGTGAATCGATCTTCACCTCAAGCTCATCAAGTGGTTGATCCTCGGCTGCATCGGTTCGTCGCAGCCGCTTGAGCATGTGCGCTAACGGCTTCTGCTCCGCATCGTACGGCGCACGAACCTTGGTAAGGATTTGCGCGGGGGTACTATGGTTAGTTTCTGAAGAAGAGATGTCTGGTTCGGGGTCAATCTGACTGACCGGCTCATGGGCTGCCGGGTCTCGTTCGTATAGAAGGACAGAAGAAAATACAGGGGGCGAGACAGGTGCTTTTACCGGAGCAACCTGTTCACGATACCAGTCCGCCACCCTGGGCGGCGGACAGACCACAACCTCCGGCTGGGGAACGGCTCTATACCGCTCCACGGCCCTCCGGGTCAGTCAATGGTATGTGATTGTTTGACAGGTATGTCGGCATCGGGAACCGTCAGCGTATCACAGTCCCGCCTGCTCACTCAAGTCCTTGTTTATTGGGTGCTACAGACCTCTTTTGGGTTAGACACCGAATCTGTGCAGTCACCATTTGTACTCAAAATCCAACCAGTCTTCAATCGAAACTGACCAGAATGTTAGAAGTTAGTCTTTGGACCCAACGGAAAAACTTCTTTTGATTGTCATCCATTCGATTTACAGCCATGCTTACTATTTGGGAACTAGATTTTCGCTATCAGCTAAGTCAATTGCCCGTTGAACCAGTAATTCTTCTTCCGGATATTCACGCTTAATGGTTTGCACAACCACATCTGCTTCGGAAAAACGTCCGCTTCTCTGTAATTGTTTTATTAGTTCGATCAATTTTTCACCTCGCTCAGTATCTACTCGTACTTTCTCTTTTGCTGACCATTGCATATTTGCAATATATACAAGAAGAAACAGAACAATTGTTAATACGATGATTACCGTGTCAATACGCACAACAGTGCATTCATTTTCACTTGCTGTCGAAAACGCGAAATTCATTATTGGAAGGCTTATACATTCAACACCTGCCGTTGGCACATATGTTGGATAAAGCACATAAGTCAACCCCGCTGGCAAAAGCGGGAGAATAACAATAATGACACTCAAAAGACGCACTGCTGTTTTCGGGGTAAATAATCTAACGATTCTTCGTAGAATTGACGTGGTCTCATGAGGGGTAGCAGCAAGAAGCGAATCGTAATAGTCTTCCCAATCCCAAACCTTATGGTACTCCGTAGTAGGAAATCCACTATTGATGACTTCCTCCATCCGCGGCCGCAATCTGAAGTTGAGATAGCGTCCATAAGATTTAATGTTTGAATGCAAATACAACTGAACCCAAACTATTCCACAGAAAATCACAGGGAAAAAAAGTATCAACTGAGGCTTGGCCGTTCCCCCGCCAAGAAACGTCAAAATTGCACCAGCCAAGGCATATGCAATTCCTACTAGTTGATATTGCAGCTTTGCAAACTCTGTGATGTGTGTCGTCACATGACCATACGCCACTGAAAGGGCGTTTGCCTCATGATCCAATGGCGTCTTACCGTCTTCTTCGATATGTGGTGGGCGAATGGCATCTGTATCAAAGTCACTCATTGAGGTCCTCCGCTCATTTGTGATACTATGCGTCCTGATATGCTGGAACGATTTTCAAGATGGTGGCAAAACCGCACAACAACAAAAAGTGTTCTTTTCCAAGATACAATTAACCCCAGCGCTGCACCGGAGTTGTATCGGCTGGCATGCCTGATTGATGAAGCAAACTGGCGCATTAGCCAAGGTGGCGATGCACTAGCAGAGCAAAAAATCATGGATGTGATTAGTACTTATTTGAAATTTGTCCGCATCAACGTCAAACAACAAAATTTGAATGTACTTGCAATTCAGTTACAGATGAGTGTCGATGACTGCTTTTATGCCGAATCCGGAATCCTAGAACCTGATCTTTTTTTTAAAATCCTTCCCCCATGGGCACAATACTTGGGTTGTGATAGCTCCGATCTTGAAATAAAAGCTGAAGCGCTATGTCTTGGTAAGGAAATAAACTCAAGAAGATCGGCAAAGTAATATACCAAAATTATTATGAACAAATTAATTAGAACGTGTAGTGTATAATTTTATCCAATTACTAATCGCCCAACCACAAAAAAGAGGATTGGTCTTTTTCGGTCATCCTTACATGTCTATCTTAACCAGTATCATCTATTAGGAGCTTTTAGTCGCTAATGGTCTTGCCCCAGTTTGAGCTACTGCCATAGTGCTTTTCGTAGACCTGGCGCTTACTCTCCTCCAGTTCGGCCTCCATCTCCTCTTCGCTCAATCCCTGTCGCTCTACTTCTTCACCGATAGTCCGAGCGGACGATTGAAAGATGTTTAAGCGCCGTCGGCGTTCTTTGTGTTCGCTCATCAACTGCTCGTATTCTGCCAGCGATAAAATCACCACCACCGGTAGTCCATCTTTTTCCACAATAAAATGTTCTTTGCCGGAATAAGTGCGCCGGATGAGGTCGCCAAACTGGCGCTGAGCGGTGGTGGCAGGGATCGTTACAGCGATGGAATTTTTGGTAGTCATGTTACTCAACCTTGATTAACTCTGTGCAGAGTAGCAAATCCCATCACCCCGGTCAATTATTCACATACGCTTGCTCTAAACCTCATCAGAGATGCGTATCGCTCTCAAAACTGCTGATACGCATCCCACGGTTCGACTGACATTCAATGGGGTGGCAGCTGTTACGCTTTCCCTTTATTCAACCGGGCCAGTGCCAGCCGTAAGCCGCCTACCGCGTTCAAATCTGCCGGATGCCAGCCATTTAAGCCCGCCCACTCTTTTTCAGTAATGGCTTTGCCCGGATACCACTCGGCAAAATGCGACATAACATAGGCCGCATTCCCGCCGACCACCAGCACCCGATTAATCCCGCGCAGTCCATCAAACCGGCTGTCGATGACATTATTCGCCAGCCAGTGTGCATAATGCAAAGCCAACTGTTCTAGGGCGGGCAGCAGATCAACCGATGCCAGCCCAAACTTGAGCGTGTAATCCCCACTGGCCGCTGCCAGGCGCAGCACCCGATCGATGTCATCCGTCGTGACAGCAGATAGTTCACCCCCCTGCCCTCTCACCCACTCCAAAAGCGGGGTTCTGATGTGGGTATCCCCTCCCCCATGTTCAATCGAGCTGTGCACCAACTGGCTCGAATTGAATTTCCCGTTGTGGGCTATAAACGCATTGGCGGTATGAGCGCCAGTATCCACTATCAGCACGTCACCTGCCATCACGCGCGCCACCCCGGCGCTCCCATCTTTCTCCAACATAAAACAGGCCGCTGCCGGAAACCCTTCTGGCCACACCGTCACATTTGAATACGCCCATGTTCTGGGTTTCTTATCCCCTCTCAGCATAATCTCGACCGGGTTACTCCGGTACGTTTCAATCATGGCATCCTTCAGATCGCCATACAATTTCGGTGGACACATCAGCGTCAAATCCACACTGCCGCTTTTCACACCCAACCGCGCCAGACCATAGGCTGTCAGCGACCGGTGGTGTTCATGCAGATATCGTTTCTCCCCCATATGCCGGTCAATCTCCGCCCGATTGACCACCAGGCAGTCATCCCCAAAGGCATAGCGCACGCCGGATATTTCTGCCCATACATAGTCCAGCTCAGCTTGTTTGCCTAACCCCAGGGTTTGGGACGATACCCGCGCCCGGATGCTGGCAATACACAGGGACTTTTCTCGTCCCCCTTCCTGCCGCACAATAACGTTGGTGTTGCCGTTTCCCGTATCTGAAGATGCGATATAATGTCCCATCATTAGCCTACCTCGTTAGGCTGATTGTTTTACAACGCCACTGCTTCCTCAGTGGCGTTTTCCTTCCCTTACGATATGAAATCCAGGAAATCTTCACCGATTGCCTCTAGATCTAGCTCCGCTTCTGTTGCCGCTGCTTGGGGAAGTTGTAGCGTTCCAAATGGTACCCTAGGGGGTGTCTCAACTCCCGTCCATCCGTTTACCCTGCCCTGCTCAAACATGGTACGAACATGGGGGAACAGGGCAAACAATCGATCCGTGTTGCCATTTCGTAGATCAACCAACAGATGGTACACGCTGGCAACATCCAGCTTCAACTCCTGAAGTTGAATGCAGAAAGTCAATCCATCGCGGACAAACCGCGAAAATTGATTGTTTGCTTTCAGAATGGGGATCTGCTCTAAAAGCCACTGTTCATCTGGCTTGTTCGTGTTGAGCCAAAACTCTACTTTGGGGCGTGCCATCTTGTTCTATTTCTCCCCTCCCCTATCCGAAAAAAACAAAGAGGTGTATGATTTACATCAAGTATACGCTAATTAGCGCAATGTAACAACCTTTTTGATGAGTTTTTATCATACAATATATCAACCTTTGCGCTATGTGCACGTTGCACTATAGTGCAACAACATTTAGTTCTAAGTTACATCTCCCTTTCTTGACGCTAGGTTGATCAAGGTAGCGAACCATTTGATTGCGAGGTAGAGTTAAATAATGGAGCAATTTTTCACGACAGGTAATGTCACAAAATTATTCAATATCTCTCCTCAGACAGTGAAAAACTGGTGTGATGAATTTGCTAAATACCTTTCCTCTTCAGCCACACCTGGCGATGGAAAAAAACGCATTTTTACTCTCAACGATGTCCGAGTATTGGCATTGGTGGCCGACTACCACAAGCGAGGTTTTCGGTGGGATGATGCCCATCTTGCCTTAGTGAATGGCCAAGTAGGTGAAATTCCACAAGAAACTGATATCGTTAATCAACCCCCACCGGCTCTCTTGGTATCCTTGCGTGACAAAATTACAGACCTAGAAACAAGCATAAAAAAAGTTGAGAGTGAGCGTGACGAATACAAAGGTCAAGTCAGGCTGCTTGAGAAACAACTTGACCAACGCGATGAGCGAATTGTGAAGTTGGTTGAAGATAATGCAGAGTTAAAAGCCCAAATCAAGCGGCAATAAGTACAGATCATACATTTCACCTATGGGCTGTGCAGCTGGAGGAATAAGAGCAGGGTAGTTCTGGGGGATTGAAGCTTTTACAGGCCGCTTCTATTACTTCATAACCTATGATATAATCACCATCAAATAGCAGCTGAATACTGCGAGTACTCGCGGGTGTCCGCAAGGAATAGGCTGTTCCAACTAACCATGTTGGTCAAATCAGAAGGGGTGGTTTTAAGCCACCCCTTCGTCATTCTTCATTACAACTCACGGATAAACCCACTGGCCTTAGCCCGTTCAACCCAAACCCGAAAATCTGCCCGCCCTGCATAGGCTGAACGCACAAATCCACTGAGCGCATCCGACAAGCGGATCAAGGGTTCAGTTTCATCCCGTACCCCACGCACCTTGCGGGTTTTGACATCTAACTGCCGTAACAGGGTTCCAAACCGCTGCACCTGGGGCAGGGGTAGTCCATCCACAATCACAGTTACTTTATAGTCCTCCTGTGTGACATGCAGCGAGATAGATCGTGCTGTGGTTAGTGCCGTTTTAGCGAAATACTCTTTCGTGTTATGGTAGGCGGCAAAACACAATTTACCAGCCAATAAAGGAGTCTCTAAAACCGCTTTGATATAGGCAGTCCGCGCGCCGTCTTTGGCGCTCATCCATTTGACCTTGCCTTTTCCGCTGCGACTCTCAATTTGTTCCAATATGGTTTGGAGCTGCTCGCGCTCTTGTCCGGTAACCACCACCGACACTAGAAAAAAAGCGCCGGCTGTATCCTGTCCGGTTTCATCCACATACGCATATAGTTTTTGCATAGTTCAGAGCATAACATAGGTAAGCTGGCAATGCTTTATGCCATCCAGCAGCGATCGCATAAGTACCTCTGTAAGGGGGAGGCACAATGGAGGGATGTAACCCGCAGACTCTGCCTGTAACAGCGCCCTTGGCTGTATCCCTCAAGCCCTGGATACAGGACGGCAGGACACCTTTTCACCCGTGACCATGAGCAGGCTAGTTCGGCTCGTGACGCTCCCCATACAGAGACTACCATCATAGCACCTCGTATATGGCCTTTAATGCCGCTCGTTGGCCACAACCAGCCCATTCATCCGTTTTCATCCCAAACAGCCCACCAAGGGGCGTACGGGGCGTCTCAGACCCGGTTTTTCAGGGCATACCACAGCGCCTGCGGGGTTTGGGCTGCACCACCCAACCACCAGATGGGATCGGTCAGCACATTTTGGGTCTTAACGGCTTCAAACGAGGTGAAATAAAAAGCAGACGCAGCCACTTTGCCCAGCTCGCGCAAGACCAGCGCCTGTAAGTTCTTCAGGCGTTTTTCACTCTCCATCACGAACAACCAACGTCCCTGGTTATCCCCATAGCGCTTGCGGTACTGCGGGCTGTGGATGTAGGCCAACCCGGCATGAATCTTCTCTTTCAGGATGCGCGTCTGGCTCAGGCTGGAATGATCAGTCTCAATCGGAAAACGCGAGATGCTGCCGCCGCAGCTGAGCACACAAAAACTGTCAGCCACAATCCGCCGGGTTTTCTTGACCTGGCGGCCATCGAGGGGCAGGGTGTAGGCGATGCTGTCACTGTCGGCGGCCAGCAGCCGGCCGGACAGCCATTCCACCAGTTCACATTCCGGCTGCTGCCGGAGGGCTGTTTCCAACCGCAGCCGCAGGGTGGTCGCCATCAGATCGTGCGGAATTTGCATGAGGCGGCTGTGCGGTTTGTGCCAGTGCAGCACCTGGATGGGCAGCTTTAATTCCTGCGCCATCACCTGAGCCGCGCCGCGTCCCAACCAGACCACGCGGGTGTCCGGGTAACGGGCGGTTTCAGCATGAGTGGACAGCGCCACCCAACCGGCCTTTTCCAGGGCATACAAGCGGTTAAGAACGGTGGTTGTCACCCCATAACGCCGCGTGCGCTGTCCGGCCTGGATTGTGGTTTGCGAGGTGGGAAAATAACAGGCCTGCACCTGCGCCAGTGTCAGCAGGCCATAATCTAAAAGCCCGTTGAGTAACAGGCGGTCACGGGCCGTCAGGATAGGGTGTCGGGTCAGCGCCATGCCCGCACTATAGCATATCGCCTCTGCCGCTTCACCCAATCAGCGGAAACAAACCGTCGCTGCCCACTTTGCGCCAGATGGGAGCCGTCAATAGCAGGGCAGGGGTGATCTGCTCACGGGTGGTCAACCAGTAACGTTCGCCGCCGCCCTGACTTTCGACGGCCTTGACCAGGTTCTCTAATCGGCGTGGGGAAGGGGCCACGATCAGGATGCGCAGCGAACGCGATTGAAAATCCTCATGATAGCGTCCGCTCAGGATATAGGCCTGATAGATGGCGATCTGCCCTTTGACCTGTTCCAGTCCCTCCGTCCCCAGATCGACTTCCAGAAAAAAACGCGCCTCGCCGCGCGGCGTCGCCAGATGGATATAGGCATCCGGATACACCGGCTGGCGTTTGTCGCCGCCGCGCGCGGTTGTAACTGTCACATACCGCGGCGCGGATCGGAACACAAATTCATCGCGCCAGTCCTTCAGGCTCATGTCAGGTGTATCCCACACTGCCCGCGTCAGCGCCAACCGCACATCGTTAATGGCCAGCAGATGCTGTAACTTCTCCCAGCTGCGCACCTGGCGGCTGGCCGGATGGATGTCCTCCGGGCTGTAGCCATAGGTCTGCGCCAGCACCGCTGCCCCCAGCGGGGCGATGGTGTACACCACCCGGCTGGCAGCTGGCGCTGTTACCACCTGGGTGATGAACTGCCGCTCGACATACTCGTGATGATACAACTTGTGCAGCCGCCCGTAAGCCGGCTTGGCCGATTTGAAAAACAACATCTCCACCTGCTGGGTGGTCAGCGCCCGGCAGTCATTGATGAATTTGAGGATCAAGGCATCGCGGTCATTGAGACGAAAGGGCGGGCGCTGAGCTTCATCCACCCGCTCATGCCGCGGTCGCCGTTTGTTATTCGAAGTCATGTAAACCGCTGGCCTCCGGCGGCACCTGATAGGCGTCGCCGCTGTACCGGCGATCCAGCCAGGCATCCACATCAGCTAAGGGCAACAGCCCCAGATTACGCCGCGACCGTTCCACCAGTTCAGCCGGTGGTGTCGCAGACTGCGCTTCAGCCGGCGGCGGCGGTCGGGTTTTCACCACAAAGGCCGGCAGGGTCTGCCCGCCCAAGCGGGTGCGCACGGCTGCCCGGCCTTTTCCCAGCCGGATGAGCTGTTCCTGCGACACCGCCGGTTCATATAATTTGGCCGTCTGCCGCGCCTCATCCGGAGAACATTCAAAACTCACCGTCGTCCCGACATTGTTGACCACACCGTCCTGCGTCTCCTCATCCAGCTGTCCCAGATACTGGCAGGCCAGGGTCAGCGACAAACCAAATTTACGCGCCTCCGAAAACAGTGATGGAAAGGCCGTCGTAATGTAGCGTTGGGCTTCATCCACATACAGGTAACAGCGCGGCGGCAGACTGCCGTCCTGCGCGCCTAAGCGCTGACTGGCCAGAAAGAGTTGGGCGAATAAAATAGCCCCCAGACTGCCCACTTCGGTGGCAATACCATTCCCCTGCAAATTCACCAGCACAATCTTTTTCTCGCGCATGAGCGCTTCAAAATCCAGCGTGTGCGGATGACAGGTCATCTTCTCCACCAGCGGCGATCCTAAAAAGGCATTCAGACGCGATAATACCGGCTGCGTCTGGCTCTGCTGTTCGCTGGGCGAGGCTCGCTCAAACGCCTCCCAGAAATTCACCGACGAGCGGGTCAGCAAACCACTCTGGCGTGCCGCTGCCAGCCGCCGGCGGCGGTAATGGGCATTTAAGAGCATCTCCTGCACATCGAGCGGGGTAGCCTGAGCATCCGTCAGCACGGCTTGCAACACATTGCGGATAACCAGTTCCATGCGCGTCGCGCTCCAGCTGTCGGCATAAATCGACTTGAGTGTCCACAGCATGGTATTAAACACCGTTTGCGCCTCAACACCCGCCGGTGCCCGCAGCGGATTGAGCGGCACCGGATAAGCGGCATCGCCTAACGGCAGCAGCACCACCTCATCCCGGCGCGCCGCTGGAATGGAGTGCTTGAGAATATCGCCGATCAACGACCCGTGCGGATCCAGCACCACTACCCCCTGACCGCCCGCGATATCCTGATGGATCAGGTTGTGCAAAAGTGTCGATTTGCCCATGCCGGTTTGCCCGGTGACCAGGGCGTGATAACTGCGATCACGCCGTTTGAGGCGAATGGCGCCCTCCGCTGTTTGTTCATCCAGCCCGATGACATAACTGTCCTCGGTCGTGCTGGTTTGGCGCAGCGCCGCCGGCAGTGCCGAAGCCCACACCACCGACTGCCCGGCGAAGGTCTCCGTCGGCAAATGCCATAACAGATTGATCTCCTCCGGCGACAGCCACCAGGTATACGGCAGCCGCGAATCCTTTTTGGTTTTGCTGTCGTTGGCCGTCAGCGTTTGCCAGAAATAGGTGCCGGCATTCAGCGCCTCTTCGTCGGCTGCCGAGCGCATGTGTACTTCGCGTGTCAGCCCATCTCCCAGCCGCAGCCCGCCCGGTCCCACCAAGTTCATGGCAGCCGTCGTCACCGCCGTCGCCCGGCCCAATCGGTTGGGGTGCGGCGTGTCAAAGATCACCCGCACCCGGCAGATGCCCAACGGCTGCCGCAGCTTGACCAGATAGTGTTCAGTCTCGGCCTCGCTGTAACGCAGCACCCGTTTGCCCCGCAGCCGCAGATTGCCAATCAGGGTGCCCATAATCGCTCCCGCCACGGCCGCCGGATCGCTGCGGAACAGCGGCCCACCCCCGGCGCGCCAACCGGCCTCATAGGCCGAGACACTCAAAATATTCTCAATCTCCGCCTGGCTGTGCTGGTACATCTCCGTCACCACCTGATACGACAGCTCTTCGCCCGGCAGCAGTTCCTGCATGGCCTGCGTCAGCAGCGCCAGTGGATCATGACTGCGGCTGGTGCTGACCGGCGCTAAATTGTTGAGCCAGTTATCCCCCACCCGCGCCAGATAGCTGAACCGTTCATGATACGGATAGCGGCTCGCTGCTGCCTGCCACATGGCTATCTCCGCTCCCGAATAGTAGGGCGTGATAATCTGTTCCAGGTCACGAATGGTGATGGGAGAGGGCGTGTTGGTGGCTATCCCCCAACGCAAACCTTCCACGGTGGCCGTGATGCGAAAGGAGAAAACATCGTCTTTCATGAGGCGGGTGATAGCCGTCACCACCGCTGTAGCCGCCGGCGGTGACTGGCTCTGGGGTTGGGGGATACGCACTTCAAAAAAGCTGATGGCACTCATGCTGCACCTCGCTGATCGGGCGTTTCGGGAATTGTAACCCGCTTTTGAGGGCAGACAAATACCTTCTGAAATCGTTTCGCAGGGCTTTTCGCAGGGTAAGTTCTGATTAAAAGTGGTACTTTGAGGTCTATAGTAGTTCTCTAAATATCTTTAGAGTTTATTTTATGCTGTGGATAGTGCATTATTGGGACAGCCAGTTGAGGCGAGATGGGTAAGCAGTAAAGGAGGGAGATGCGCCGGCTGGGGGTGCTGCTGTTAGTTTGTAGTTGTTTGGTGTGGAGACGATGTATGGAGTTGATGTGTGTTGAGCAATTGGTCGTGCCGCGGTGCGTTGCGCCGTCGTCGCCGTAAGGCGACTGAACCAACCGACGTGCCACCCCGCCCCTGTACGCAGGGGTGGGCGTGGCCGTTTCCACCGCAGGCAGGCTGCACGGCAGTGCGGGATGCTGGACAGACGGTGGCGGGGGGTTCAGTCGCCTTTTTTGTGGCTTCGGCACGAAGACCAAAAAGGCGACGACGGCATGGTGCGACGATTGGGGATCTGGACTGCTCAATCCTGCTGCTTTTGAGCGGGATTGTCAGCCAGGCCGTTTCCCCATGAGGAGCGCCATATGCAATGGGGTAGGGGCATTTCGGGTTTCTTTCAGCTCCCAGACAAGCGCCTGGGGTGGTGTCTGGTAGTGTATGCCTGAAGAATAATGCTGTTCGTTCACATTTTGTGTTCGGGTCAAAAGGGGGTCTTCTGCCAACCCGTTATCCACAATTTTTTAAATTGCCTTCCCTACTGCGTCTATTGCTTTGGGTCTATTCTCCTGTGTCTATTTATATATTAGGATGCGTCACCCATGTCGTGTCCGGGGCATCACCGGTGTCGTATCCGACACGACACCCATGTCGTGTCATCCTCACATTAAGCCGCTTTTTCCACATGTTTTGTTCTACCCTGTTTCAACTTAAACGGCTTATTCTGATCCAGAATGATATAGGTGTTGTTGTAGCGTTTATCCTTGCGCTCTACTTCGATATAGTGTGTGTCTCTTAGCTCGTATAGGTAACGTTGTAACTGTCTTTCGCTCACGCCCAATTCTTCTGCTAATTTCTTTTGCCCGGCAAAGCAACTTCCTTCCTGCCAGGC
>JAWKPB010000033.1:0-4376 GCA_041390885.1 Anaerolineae bacterium
ATGGTCGTCAATGATGAAGCCGTCAAAGCCAACTTCTTTGAGCGCCCGTATCGCCTCCACCGGGTCGAAGTTGCCCTCGCCCAAAAAGCACTCCTGGAAGTTTGGCACGCAGCCCTGCACATCTCGCATATGCACATAAAAAATCTTGTTATGTTCGCCAAAATAGCGGATCGCTTCCAGCACCGGACTGCCCGGCATTTCGCTGAAGCAGCCCATACAGAACTCTATGCCGTGATTGGGGCTGGGCGCAACCTCCTCCATAGCCTTTTTGTAACCCTCTACACTGTGGAACAACCGCGCAATGCCACCCAACTCTGGCACGGGTGGGTCGTCGGGATGGATCGCCATCTTAACCCCCGCTTCTTCCGCCACCGGCAGCACGGCCTGCGTGAAGTAACGGTAGTTCTCCCACATCTCGTCGTGGCCGATGGTGCGTCCTTCCTCC
Organism: Anaerolineae bacterium; assembly: GCA_041390885.1. GTDB lineage: Bacteria > Chloroflexota > Anaerolineae > Aggregatilineales > Phototrophicaceae > CFX2. Next base: position 446 of record JAWKPB010000033.1, read on the forward strand.
AGCAGGTCAACCTTTTTTGCACCTGCAACCAGTGGCGCGTTGTCGATCTCCGCCATATCAAACGAGGTCACTGTCACCCCCGCTCGCCCCTTTTTATTGGGCGTACGCCACACCCAGTTCGGCATCCAGTTGTAACCCAGCATCGGGATACCCGCTTTGCCCATGTTGCGCAGGGTCTTCTGATAATTCTCAATCTGCTCATCCCGCCCCGGTAACCCCAACATGGCTTTAATATAGAAGCGGGTTGGTGTATTTTCCAGCGCTTCCAACCGCAGCCCGTAGCTGTCACAGCGGTCTTTGATGCGCTTCAGGTCTTCATATTTCCAGTAGCCATCTTCGTCCGGCAGCATAGGCGTGTTCATCTGCACACCGCTCACACCAATCTGTTTGGCATAGGTTAGACGCTCGTGGGTCATCTCATTGAACTGCCCCAGAGCCACACGCATCCGTTCGCTCATGTTTGCTCCTAAACCTGTAATGATTTCTACAGTCATCCGTTATGAATTGAAGTTACGGAAACAATATGTGTTGTAGAGACAGGGCGCGTCCTGTTCATCTGTTTTTTTGCAGGCATCAGCCACATCACCCCTTCACCGCACCGGCGGCTAAGCCCTGCACCACAAACCGCTGTGCCAGATAGTACAAAATCATGACGGGCAGTGCCGCGAATACGGAAGCCGCCATGATCAGTCCCCAGCGGAATACATCACCAGTAATGAGTCGGCTGATGGCTACTGGCACCGTTTGTAAAGTAGGTGACGTGATGAAGATCAGCGCATATAATAGCTCGTTCCATGCAGCCGTAAATGTGAACACACTCACCGCCACCAGTCCCGGCCCAGCTAAGGGCAGTACCACCCGTACAAATGCCTGTATGCGGGTTGCACCATCCACCAGAGCCTGTTCGTCCAGTTCAACTGGAATGCTCCTGAAATATCCCATCAACAGCCATGTACTCAACGGTGCCGCAAATGTCAGATACACAAAGATCAATCCGTGCAGCGTGTTGCCAAGCTGCAAGCGCGCGATCATCACGGACAGCGGAATGAATAACAATCCGCTAGGCGTCAAGTAGGTGAACAGGATCAACCGTCCTATCCAGTTGCGGTATAGATACTTTAATCTGACTAAACTGTAGGCCGCCATGCTGCTGAACAATACCGATACAAAAGTTGAAGCACTGGCAACCAACACACTGTTGCCAATATTAACAAGAAAATGATCTTCAACGATCAGTTCCTGATAATTTCTCAACGAGGCATTGACAGGCAGTAGCGATGGTGTCCGGTAAATGTCCTTGGGCTGCTTGAGCGATATCAGAAACATAAAGTACACTGGAAAGAGAATAAGCAGCGCCACAACGAGCAGCAGACCATAGTACACAACTTTTTGCATGCGCGTCGGTTTGTCGAACATCGTCAATCCTCTTTCTGTAATCGTACCGCCACGATCAGCGCCAACACTGCGAATACTGGCAGCATTGCCACCGCCACTGCCGCCGCCTCGCCAATCCGCAGACTTTGCAGGCCGTAGTAAGCTAGCACCGGGAACGTCATGGTTGCATTAGACGGCCCACCGCCAGTTAACAACCACACTGCTTCAAAGCTGTTGGTTGTGGCAATCGTCGAAATCAGGATCACCACCAGCACTACATGGCGAATACCCGGCATCGTGACATTTAAAAACCGCTGCCACGCACCGGCCCCATCCAGCGCCGCCGATTCGTACAGTTCTCTCGGAACACTCTGCATTGCCGCTAGAAACGAGATCACCCAGAATGGGAATCCGCGCCAGACGCTTGCCACATTATGCTGGGGGATAGCCAGTTCTTTGGTACTAAGAGTCTACGTGGGTAGTCACCAGACCGAGATTGATCAGAATGTAATTAAAGGCGCCGCCTTGCGGTGCGTATAATAGTTTCCACGTAATAAATGCCACAAAAGCCGGCATGGCCCATGGAATGAGGATCAACCCCCGCCAGAACTGGCGCGCCCGTATCTTCTGGTTGAGCAGCGCCGCCAGTCCCAACCCGATCCCTAGTTTGATGATTTGGATGGCGCTGACCATCACAACGGTATTGCGGATAGAGGCTTGGAAGTCTGGCTTTTGCGCCAGATTCACATAGTTTGTGAACCCTACAAACTGACCGTCGCTGCCGACCACCCGGTCTGTAAAGCTTATGGCGATGGCAAAGAAAAAGGGATACACCACCAGCAGCAGAATACAAACCACTAGTGGTGCGACCATCAAATACCCTAGGATACTCTCTGACTGACGTAGACTGATGCGCGGTTCCTGACGCGGTGCAATTCGCGCGATGGCCTCTTGAGACATAGAGCGCCGCCTTTCTTGTTGTCAGGACATGATAGGAGTGCACTCCGCAACCCAAGGTGTTTGTTTGAGGTATTTCAACGGTCAGAATGAGGCATGTACGAGCACCGTATGCTGCGCCCTGCGAAAGCTCTCACTCAACTCGGAACGAACACCATTGGTTTGTAGCGCACTCCCGCAAACCATCGCCTATTTATTTGTACTTGTCGTAAATCGCTTGGCAGGCGGCTTGAGTTTCAGCTATCGAATCGTCAAGGCTCAGTCCGTCCACCACGATGCGCTGGATCATGCGCGGCGTCAGAAAATTGGTTTGGTATTCGGCGAACGCCGCGTTGTTGATGTCCGGGAAAGCGCCCGCTGTGCCGTGCAGCGCCAGATCAAGCAGTCCGGCATGAACCGCGCTTTCGCTAAAGATCGGAGCCTCAACATGGCTTTGCAGCGCCGGCCCGTAAATGGCTGTCGTGTAGTAGTCAGCCGTGTAGTCATCATCTGCCAGATACTTGAGCAGCGCAGCCGCTTCTTCCTTCTGGTCGCTGCTGACCGAGATGGATCGAACCTGAACATTCACTGGCGAAATCTGCATTGCCGGACCTGCTGGCAGCGCCGAGTATTTGGTTGCGTCGCTCAATTCAGGGTCATTTTCCACCAAATAATTGCGAACGCTGCCCGGATTGGCGATAAAGCCCGCCTGCCCGGACTGATAAGCTGTATTATCACCCGCGCCGTCCCACGTCGTTGCGCCCGGTGGGAACAAGCCATCGGCATAAGCTGTGGTAATCCAGGTTAGGAAATCACGTGTTGCTTGGCTGTCCAGTGTACAGTCCTTTCCTTCGTCGTCAGCCACCCGACCACCCCACGATTGCAGCATGGTCGTCGTGAGGTTGCCGTCACCCACGTTTGAGAGCGCGAACGACATCGCATACACATTGGGCGGGTCATTGATGGCACGCGCCATGTCGCCTAGTTCTTCCCATGTCTTCGGGGCGTCCGGGTATCCTGCTGGTTCGAGAAGGTCGTTGCGACGGTACAGCACATTGCCTCCGGTGGCAAAGGGGACTCCGTAAACATTGCCGCCGAAGTCATCTCCCGTAACCAGACTGGCCGCCGAGTCCAGCCAGCCGCCGTGTGCCTCGCCAATCTCCTTATAGAGATCATTCAAGACTTCGAGTTGGTCTTGCTGGCTGAGCAGCAGCATGAAGTCGCGCCCCAGATCGAGCGCATCCGGCATCGTTCCGGCTTCAATTGCTGCCGAAACGGTTTGGACGGTTTCATTCTGGTTAATCATGACCACTTCAACCTTGACGCCGTTTTCTTCGCCCCACTGGTTGATGCGGGCGACCAGCGCGTTGTTTGCCGTCTCAGAGAAAATCAGCCCGCCCCAATACGTAAGGGTCTTTTCCTGCGCCGCTGTCGGGGTAAAAATTACCATACCCAAGACGAAGATGGCGATTACCGGTAGTATTTTTGAAACTCTTAAGATTTTCATTGTATATCTACTCCATATAAATAATATCTGTAACGAATTACGCAATCTGAATTCTTTCGGTATTTTATGTTATTTTCGCGCCCTCCTTGCTGCCATAAATGCTCCCGTCGGTAA
>JAWKPB010000034.1:0-3059 GCA_041390885.1 Anaerolineae bacterium
CGCTTTTACTTTGGCTAAAAGGGGCTAGGAAATCTTAATGGTTCTTGCCATTGCCATTCCCGTGACCGTTGCCTCCGCCATTACCATTGTTTCCATTTCCGTTGCCACCATTGCCATTCCCGTTACCGTTACCTCCGCCGTTACCATTGTTTCCATTTCCATTACCACCATTTCCGTGTCCGTTTCCATTTGATCCATTTGTGGTTGATCCATCGGTAGTGGTGCCATCGTCTTCGGTGTTGCCGTGATTTTTGAGAACCTTGCCGGGTGCCAGATCAGAGGGGTGAACATCGCTGTCACGCATGATTTGTCCCCAACCTTCGCCGCCGTGGTGACGGTCGATGAAATCACGGGCGGTGCTGGCATCGTCCGCAGCTTCTGCCAGAGCGTAAGCACGGATGATGTTTCCAAAACCGTTGCCTTCGCAATGCAGCAGCATGACTTCGTTGTAATCCACACCGAAGGTTTCGGCGATATGCGTGGCAACTGGATGATTGGGTGTGCCACAGTCTGCTACAGGGGCAGGTGTTTCAGTCGCTTCCGGTGTGGCTTCGGGAGTGGCCTCTTCGGTAGCCTCCATTGTTGCTTCTGCTGTTGCTTCCATGGTGGCTTCTGGTTCAGGCGTTGCCTCTGGTGTGTTTTCGTCATCAAAAAACTCCAAGGCTGTTGCTTGCAGCGTTGTTTCGTTGAGCATCACGCCGGTGATAATGACAATGTCGCCTTCTGCAAGGCCGGACGGATTGAACGCCCCCGCTGGAGCAATGACGATGCCTGCAACCATAATATCGCCTTCGGGGGTGAAGTGAATTGCGCCGGTTACAATGGTCAGGTTCTCATCGGTCTGGACAACCGTATCCTGAGCCAAACCGGGCAATACTGCGATAGCGATGAGAACAAAGGCTGCTATAAGCCCAGCCAGGAAGTTGAGACGGGTCATAAATTTCACGTTGGAATTCTCCTCATAATAGTATGTGAACACAGGTTACATACGCTATAACGAAGATTATCCATCAATGTTACATGAGTAAAGTATAAAGAGAGGGGCAGTCTCTTAATTCAATGGAGGATCTTAAATTTTACGAAATAGGACATCTAAATGATCCACCCTGTTCTTTCCTGTGGCATATTGATAAAGGCTATACACCCGTAAGGTCGAGGCAAGGTCTGTTGTAGAATATGGCTGTGTTGCCTCAACTGTTGCGGAGCCTGCCCATGCTTGATCTGTCCATCATCATCGTTAACTGGAATACACGCGAATACACCGCTAAATGTTTGCGCTGCGTCGAATCCACCGTCAAGAAAATCAGCTACGAAACGTTTGTAGTGGACAACAATTCGAACGATGGTAGCCAGGACATGGTGCGGCAAGAATTCCCCAACGTCAAGCTGATTGCTAACACCGAAAACCTCGGCTTTGCCCGCGCCAATAATCAGGCCATGCTGGTCGCGCAGGGGCGCTATGTGCTGCTCCTCAACAGCGATGCGTTCGTTAAGGAAAACACGCTCGACTACATGGTGCAGTTTATGGACGAGCATCCCGACGCTGGAATGGCGGGTTGTAAACTGCTGTACGAAGATGGGAGCTTGCAACGCTCCTGTTTCACATTCCCCACGCTGGCGACTGAGCTGTACATCGCGCTGGGGCTGAACAGCCTGTTCCCCAAGAGCAAAGTCTTCGGCAAGTACGCTATGACCGACTGGGACTACAACGATGTCCGCACGGTGGATGTCATCATGGGGGCCTTCATGCTGGTGCGGGCGGAACTCATTCCTGAGATCGGCATGATGGATGAATCCTTCTTCATGTACTCCGAAGAAGTAGACTGGTGCTACCGTTTCATCCAGGCCGGATGGAAGGTGTACTTCTGCCCGGATGTGGAGACGGTGCATCTGTGGGGTGGGAGCAGCAAGGTGGTCAAAGTCGAAACCCTGCAACGCCTGTACAAAGCCCGCGTTCAGTTTTTCCGCAAACATTATGGACGGTTGCAAGCCTTTCTGTTTAAGGTCATCATCATGCTGTATGCGCTGGTGCGGGTTGGGCCGGGCGCACTGTATTACCTGACCCGCAATAATCCAGCCTCCAAGCAGAAGCATTACGCCTTCCGCCAACTACTGCGGGCCGTGCCCGGTTTCTAATTGGTATTCAACATTACACTATATTACGGGAATTGGCGGAAATGTCGTCAAAATCGTCAATGTCAGACGAATGATTTATGTCGGCGACGACATACCATTTCGCCGTTACCGCCACAAAAAAACGGCGGCGACAGCGGCGGGAACGGCAATACGACCTTGAAAATGGGGGGAGATGTTTAGTGGTATCTTAGATTTGGTTATTTTAGCACAAATGTTCAGTTATGTCAATAGCGGAAGCGATATTATTGTGACATTGTGTGGCTAATCATTACCTACCTAATTTTGAGGTTTAAGCAGGGAACGCATAGGCATTAAGTTGTTCCAAGTGCATGTCGTGACCTTCTGCCCAGACGGCGTCGAAAATTGTAGGAGTGAGTTCGGTCCGCAAGCCTTCGATGAGGGTGTCATAAGCGTTCTGGTCGGATGGGTCAACAATGGAATTGACGCTGGCGCGGATGCGGGCCGCAGCGGCCAAAAGGCGGACCGCACGGGCAGGGTCTTCCTGTATCCGGGCAACTTCGCCGCGCTTTTCCAGACACCACGCTATGCCCCCCATGTCACCGATATTCTGGCGGATGGAAAGACTCTCGTTCAAACAACGCAGCGCCTGATCGTACTGCCCCTGCCGCATTGCAACCCAAGCCAGTGAACCGAGCGAGGCTGCGATACCCCACGTATGGTCGTACTCGCGCCGCAGTTTGAGGCTTTTCTCTAGCAAGATCGTCGCCTTGTCCAGATTATTCTGGCGTAGGGCGACCTCACCCAGACCGGAAAAGGTTAGCGCGACTGAAAGCAGATCATCCGTCTGCTGATAGAGTGCCAATCCCTCCTCTAACCATTCAATTGCTTGCGTGTAGTTGCCGTTACGTAGCGCTGTCCAGCCCAACTGGGAGCGCACATAGGCGATAGTGGGCAAATCGGCT
>JAWKPB010000035.1:0-1917 GCA_041390885.1 Anaerolineae bacterium
TTCGATTTGGGTGTGTGGAGCGTACATGAGCTTCCCGCCTCGCTCAAAGCGTATGAGCGGGGACGTGCGCTGGGCGAAGATATGCTGGAAGTATTGTCCGCCGCCCGCCTGACCATCAACACCAATGGCGACTTCATGCGCTACGGCGGTAACATGCGCTTGTTTGAGGCGGCTGCGGTAGGGGCGCTGCAACTGGTGGATGATGTACCCGGCGTACATCAATGGTTCACGCCCGGCGAAAATATCGTCACCTATAGCGATCACGACGATCTGCGTGCCAGAGCACGTTATTACCTCGAACATGAGACCGAGCGTGTGGCGCTTGCCCAGCGGGCACGCGAACATGTCTACGCTCACCACACCTATGACCAGCGGGCGCAGCGGCTCGATGAACTGCTGGCGGATATGGGTTAGCACCACAATCTATACCCACAGTGTCCCCACTGTACCGCTAGTCTGGTCAAGAAGTCCTACATCAAAATCCTTTAGCCATTTCAGGTAGACATTCGTCATAAAATCATAAATAGGCCGAACGATGTCGTAGGCCATATGATTTTTATACAAGGCAGCCGCCCGGAGCGGCAGTCAGAATATGAGCAACATGCCCATACTTGAAACCCCCCGTTTAATCTTGCGCCGTCCAGAAATGGAAGACGCGCCTGCCATCTACGAACACATGCAGGAACGGGACATCGCAGCCAACACGTTATTGATACCTTACCCCTATCCGGCAGGTGCTGCCGAAGAATGGATAAGCCGTACCCAGCAAGCTTACAACGACGGCGAAGGGTATAATTTTGGTGTTATCCTCAAAGCTGAAGATCGTCTTATTGGCGCGATAGGTTTAGGGTTGCGAACGGATCACCGCCGCGCTGAAATGGGTTACTGGTTAGGCAAACCATATTGGGGACAGGGTTACATGTCAGAGGCGACCAGTCGTCTTGTTGCCTTTGCCTTCGAAGTGTTGGGGTTGAACCGCATCCACGCCAGCGCCTTCACTCGTAATCCGGCCTCTGTCCGCGTATTGGAAAAGTGCGGCATGAGTTACGAAGGTACACTGCGCGGTCACTATTTCAAATGGGGTGAATTTGTAGATACTGCCCTCTACGCCATCACCCGTGACCAATATCAGACTGCCCATCCCTTGAGTGGGGATTGGAATATCCGTACCGGCTAACGGAGTTGCAAGCGTTGTGACTGAACTTCGTCCATTGCAAAGATGGTGTCTTGCAAGCTGGCAACCTCGTCCTGAATTTCCAACCGTAGCCGTTGTGCCCGTGCACTGTCCACTTCTTTTGTGCCAAGCAGCGACATCTGGGCGTAAATCGTACCCAGCGAAGACAACGTGCTTTCCAGTTGGATTTCGGCACGCTTCACACTGTTGACGGTCGCGTCCAGATTGTCCCGCTGCTGCGTCAGCGTTTTAAGCTGTTCTTCCAGATCCTTCTTCACGCTGGGGTCGGTTTCGTTCTTCAGCCGAATTTGAGTCTTTTCGATCTGCTGTGGAACCATCTTACGGTCACGTTCCACCAGCTCGTTATTGTCGAAAGCGTCAATATGCAGTGCCAGATCGTACATATGCCCGATCCAGTCATTAATATCGGCAATCGTCTGCTGCATATTGGCCCGCATGGCCCCATCATGCCGTCCTGCCAATGTGATCATATTGCGGCGATATTCTAGCGCGCTCTGTAACCGCTGGCGCGACACTGAATTGTGAATTTGCCCCAGATCATATTTGGCATCAAACTCCCGCGCGACAGCCTGTGTCGCCGCTTTCGGGTCGGAGAGGTTGGAGGCGATAAACGCCCCCTCCGCTAGCCCGCCCAACACCAACCAGAACCATTGCTGCCAGCCGGGAATATTGGTGATCTGCACCCCGAAGAACAATATAATCGTTACTGCCAGCGTCAAACC